>CAWDYA010000007.1:0-456094 GCA_963806495.1 uncultured Acidobacteriota bacterium
GCCCCAAAACCAAAAGGCTTCAACCGAAGCCTTTTTTTATATTTACAAACAAGGAGATGACAATCATGACGACACAACCAGGATTTTCAGATGAAGCACCGGTCGACACAGGCGAACGAGTAGCGCCCCACGTCACCGCTGCGCTAGCAGCGGCTGCTACGCGCTACGGAGAGCCGGTTACACGCAGAGAAAAAGTTAAATGGCTCCAGGGAAGCGTGCCCGTCGATAGTGCTACGAGAGACTTGGGCTTTCAGGTTGCCTGCACCGCAGCAGCAGGTGGTACGGTGCTTTCCACCCACCGCGCCGACCAGTCACCATATACAAGTTTTTGGAACCAATTAGGATACAACCATGACAGTACAAACAGCAGAACGATTAACCGCAGCGCCGACAGGAGATGATTTTTTCGGTCGTGAGATTCTTGCAGAGCGCCGATGGTCACACAGAATGGAGCCAGACCTTGGTCCGGTCACAACTAGCAGTTGGGCACAGAGCCTGAGCGCACAAACTGAGCAGTCTATGCCACCAGATAACGGATAGACGAGCCACTCGCCCTTCCGGACATACGTGCCGAACAGGGAGGTGGACATCCCGGGGCCTCCTGATCCTTCAGGTAGTAGGGCAGCTCCTCGGCGCGCGCGGCCGACAGGGAGCCGATGACGACAACGACGGCGACGGCGGTATGCAGGGATTTTCCCGGCCGGTGGCGTGGACGAGAGACCATGGGGCGCCTGAAGTGCATCGCAGTGTCCTCCTTTCCCGCCCGCGCGGGCGGGAGCCGGGGGCTCGGTGAAAAACCTTCCCCCGCGTGAGAGGAGGCACGCCGGCTGGATCCTTCGGCGAATGATTTGTTGACCGACCCCGGATTGTCCCCGTAGAATCGAGAAGAGGGGGTCTCATATCCCGCGACGATACATCGGTGGAGGACGCAAGTGATGAGAGGAGACTCGGCCGGAAGTTCTTCGCTGAAGTCGCCAGGGGTGACGCCTCGATGCTCGCGTTCGAGAGATTAGCGAACTGAGCTCAAGAGGATCAGGACGGCTTCCGGCCGGCCATGACGACGTACCCGACGCTGCGGCTGCGCAGAAGACGGCTGGCCCGAAGGAGATCGGCGAGACCGCGCGGTCCCCAGCGGCCGACGGCGCGGGCGGCGAGACGCAGCCGCGTGCCGGGGCCCAGGTCCTGCTCGATCCTGTCGATCCAGTCCCGCACGAGCGATGGGTGCCCGGCCTCCTCGATCGCCTCGAGACCGGCGGCGGTGAACAGCCGTCGCCAGCCGTCCACCGTCTCGGGCTCCTCGCCCTCGATCCGGGCTAGCCGGCGGCGGACCCGGCCCGACACCCGCGGCTCCCAGCACAGATTGTGCATCCCCACCCATCCCCCCGGCCTGGCTACGCGCACCATCTCCGCCAGCACGCCTTCCTTGTCGAGCAGGCAGAGGCTGCATTCCGAAACGACGGCGTCGAATGACCGCGGGGCGAACGGCAGCGCGGCGGCGTCGGCGCGCACCGGACGGATCCTGTCGGCGCCACGCCTTCCGCGCTTCGCGTCGACACGCTCGATCATCGCGGCCGAGATGTCCAGGGCCACGACATCAGCGTCCAGGCGGGTCGCCAGAGCGGAGGCGCTCGTGCCGGTTCCGGCGGCGACGTCGAGGGTCCGCGACCCGGGCCCGATGCGGCACATCCGAGCCAGCTCGAGTGTCAGGTCCAGACCGCCAGGGTGGAGGTACTCGAGGTCGATCCACCCGGCCTCGATGATGCCCTCGAGGGATGCCCGCTTGCCCATGAAGGCCATGCTACACGCAAAGACATGCGGACGGCCGGTGGATCGTCTACGCGAGCGGCAACATGGCCAGGCTGGGGATCTGGAAGATCCATCCGGATGGTTCCGGTGCGGCGATGCTGGTACCGGGCGCCCGGTTCCTCCCGGAGGTCTCACCCGACGGCCGGTACGCCCTGTTCGTGACCGGCCGCCCATCCGAGAACTGGATCGGCGTCGTCGAGATCAAGAGCGGGCGGATCGATCTGTTCGAAATCGCTGTTCCCGGGGCAGGGCCGGGCCAGGCGGAGATCCCGGGTGCCGGCAATGTGGGCCGTGCGCGGTGGAGGCAGGACGGCCGTTTGGTCGTGGCCGAGAACCTCCCCGGCGTGGAGCCTCCTGTCGGCCCGTGAGTTCCCGACCTTGCCGGTTCCTGTGGCCGCTCTGGCGCGCGGGCCTCAGACCCCGCCGGCGGGGGCGGCAAGCGAGAGCAGCCAGAGGCTGGAGCCGCCGTTGCTGCGGCAGTAGACGAGGAAGCGCCCGTCCGGCGAGAGATCGGGCTCCTCGATGAACAGACCCGAGGGATCGAAGCGGGTCACCTCACGGGCGGGACCGCCTGCGATCGGCATGCGGTAGATGTTCTGATGGTTCGGCTGGAAGTAGATGAACCGGCCGTCGGGCGAGAACGAGAAGTGACGGATCCTGTCCTCTCCGGTGGTGATGCGCTCGGGGGTGCCGCCTGCCGCCGGCACGCGCCAGATCTGGATGGCGCCGCTCGCGTTGGATAGAAAGACGATCCATCGGCCGTCCGGCGAGCGCTCCGCGTCGTAGACGTCGCCGTCGAAGATGATCAGCGGGCGCTTCTCCCCCGTGGCCAGGTCGAGCTCGAAGGTCGTCTGCGCCTTGTCGGTCCGGTAGTTGAACAGGACCTTCCTGCCATCGGCCGAGACAGGGCCGCCCTGCAACGCCGGCAACGGAGCCTGCAGCTCCCGCGCGCTGCTCCCGTCGAGCGCGACCTGCCAGAGGGAGCGCCCCCCGTCGGCATAGAAGCGTGTCACGACCAGGCTTTTCCCGTCGGGGAACCAGTAGGGGAGGTTCACCCCGAGATCCTCGCCCGGCAGCTTGAGTCTCTCGACCTGTCCGGATCGCAGGTCGTGGATCCAGATCTCCTCCGGCCCGAGCCGATCGCTCGCGTAGGCGATCAGGTTCCCGTCCGGCGATACGGATGGATACCGGTCGATCACCTGGCCGCCGCTGAGCGTCTCCTCACCACCGGCGGGGGCGTCCCCCGCAGGCGTCAGGTTCAGCCGGGTGAGGTTCAGAGCGCCTTCCAGCTCGGACACCGCGAGACGTTTCCCGTCGCCGGAAACGGCGAGATGGTTCAGGATGCCGGTCATCAGTCCGACGGTAATCGGCGCGCCCGTCCGGCCGGCCGCCTTGTCGAAGGGCGCCATGCTCAGACGGGTACCGCCGAGCGGGTCGCGGGTGAGGTAGAAGATCCGGTCGCCCTCCGGGCTCCAGCAGTGGCTCGACCCGGTGAGCAGCGGGCGGGGCTCGCCGCCGCCCGCGGGCATCAGCCAGACGACGCTGTCCGTGCTCTCGAACGTGAGCGATCTGCCGTCGGGTGTGTACTGGAGGCGGACGATCTCCCAACGCGAGTCACCCGTGGCGAGCAGCGGCTTCACGACGCCCCCCTCGAGGCCCGCCTCCATGATCGAGCGGTGATCCTCCGGGCCGCTGACGAAGGCGACACGGGTGCCGTCCGGATGCCAGACCGGGATGTTGGCGTTCTCCGCCAGCCGCCGGGGCCGTCCGCCCAGCGCCGGAGCGACCCAGAGATTGCCGCCGAACGTGCGGAACTCGAACCCGAACGTGGAACCAATCTTGATCATCCCCGTGGCCGAGGAGCGGGTGGAGACGAAGGCGATCGACTTGCCGTCGGGGGAGAAGGCGGGCTGGAAGTCCTGGCCCGGATTGTTGGTGACATTCACCTCCTGACCGCCGGCCACCTGGCGAACGTACACCTCGAAGTTGCCGTCCCGGTTCGAGGCGAAGGCGAGGAGGCTCCCGTCGGGAGACCAGGTGGGCCACTCGGAAAGGCCCGGGTCGTGCGTCAGGCGGTCCACGCGCGCGAGCGTCGGGGGGGCCGGCGGGGCCACGGGCTGTCCGGCCATCAGCCACACGGCGGCGGCGCCGGCGAGAGCGGCCGCCAGGAGCCCGACGCCGGTGATCCAGGCACGCGACGCACGCGGGGCTGCCGCCCCCGCTGCGACGGGATGGTCGCCGCCGGCTCCCGTCAGCGCCTCGTCTATCTCGAGACGCGCGTCGCCGATGTCGCGCAGACGCCGCGACGTGTCCTTGGCCAGGCACCGGCGCAGCAGCCTGCGGATGCCCGGCGGCGTGTCGCGGGGCAGTGCGTCGAAGTCCGGCTCGGCGGTCAGCACCGCCGCCATGATGTCGGAGGCCGTCTCGCCGGGGAAGGCACGTCGCCCCGTGAGCGACTCGTACAGCACGCAACCGAAGGAGAAGATGTCCGTGCGTCGATTGAGATCGCGCCCGCGCGCCTGCTCGGGGCTCATGTAGGATGCCGTGCCGAGGATGACGCCGCCACCGGTTCCCGCCGACGTCACGGTGGGGGAGAGCGAGACGTCCGCGGGACGATCGCTCCCGGTCAGCGCCTTCGCCAGACCGAAGTCCAGCACCTTCACCTTTCCCTCGGGTGTCACCTTGACGTTGGCGGGCTTGAGATCGCGATGGATGATCCCCTTGTCATGAGCCGTCTCGAGCGCGTCGGCAATCTGGCCGGCGATCCGCAGCGATTCGTGCACCGGCAGGGCGCCACCGGCCACGCGGTCGGCGAGTGTCGGGCCCGGCACCAGCTCGAGCGCAAGAAGATGGATCCCGTCGGCCTCCTCGAGTGCATGGATCACGGCGATGTTCGGGTGGCTGAGAGAGGCGAGCACCCGCGCCTCGCGATGGAACCGCGCGAGCCGGTCCGGGTCGGAGACGAAGGCATCGGGGAGAAGCTTCAGCGCCACCTCGCGCGACAGCGTGAGGTCCACGGCACGGTACACTTCCCCCATGCCGCCCTGCCCGATCTTGTCGAGAATCCGGTAGTGTGAGAGGGTGCGCCCGATCATGGGGCCGCATTCTACCACGCACGGCCCGCCGCGCCTCGAGCCCTCAGGACGGGTCGCTCGCCAGCGACGCCAGGAGCGCCTCGAACCGGGGATGGCCGCGCAACGGATCAAGGTTGCTGTCCATCCGGTACCAGGCCTCGACCCGCAGTCCCTGCCGGGCCGCTCTCTCGAGACTGTCGATCGCGTCCTCGATACGGCCGGCGAGCGACTGGATGCAGCCGACGTTGTACAGCAGCATCGAGTCGTCCGGCTCCATCTCCACCGCCCGGCGGGTCCACTCCAGGCCGCGATCGATATCGCCGAGCGCGACCATCGCGTTCGCGGCGAAGTACAGGGCGCGCGTGTCGTCGGGATGAAGCCGCAGGTGCCGCTCCGCCAGCCTGACACCGCGCAACCTCGATCGACGCGCCTGGTCCCTCATGCCCTGAACGTCGTAGACCTGGCAGACCAGAAGCGGGGCCTGGTAGTCCTCGGGCCGCACTCGCGACGCTTCCTCGTACAGACGGGCCGCCTTCTCGAGATCCCCCTGCACGAAGGACTCGCGGGCGTAGAAGTAGTGGGCCTCGAACAGGCTCGGGTCGAGCCGGATGGCGGTCTCGAACTCGGCGCGTGCCCCGTCATGCTCGCCCCCCATCGAGAGCGCAGCGCCACGTGAGGCATGCACCAGAGCCGAGCCGGGCGCGAGCTCGAGGGCGCGGCGGCTCGCTTCGAGCGCGCGATCGCGGTAGGCGGGTTCGCGCGCGACGTGCAGATAGAGAAAGGTGCAGCAGTCGGCGATCCCGGCGTAGGCGCTGGCGTAGTCGGGGTCGATCTCGATCGCCCGGCTGAACATCTGCAGCCCGAACTCGCAGCCCCGGCGCCGGTACTGATAGTAGAACTTCCTCCCACGCAGATAGGCGTCGTAGGCCTGGACGTCGGTGGTCTGCGGGGCTCCGAGCGAGGAGTATTCCTTGGGGCTCAGGGTGAGCTGGAGCGCCGCCACGATGCTGCGGGCGATCTCCTCCTGGATGGCGAAGACGTCCTCGAGATCCCTGTCGTAGCTCTCGGACCAGATCTGGAATCCACCCTCCGCTCCGGTGAGCCGTACGGCGATCCGGAGCCGACGGCCGGCCTTCCTCACGCTGCCTTCCAGCAACGTGGCCACGTGCAGCTCCCGGCCGATCTCATCGCTGGATATCGCCGCCTGCCTGAACCGGAAAGACGATGTGCGCGACGCGACCCTCAGGCCGGCGACGCGGGTGAGGGCATTGATGATCTCCTCCGCAATCCCCTCGCAGAAGTACTCCTGGTCCTTCTCGGCGCTCATGTCGAGGAAGGGAAGCACCGCGACGGAGGCAGCGGTCGCAGGCCCGCCGGCTCCCGTCTCGCGGCGCACTTCCTCGAGCTCGTCGCGCAGATCATGGGCCGAGCGCATCCGCCGGACCGGGTCCTTCAGAAGGCATCGCCGCACGATCAGCGCAAAGCTGCGCGGCACGGTGGGACGCAGGTCGCTCACCAGCGGCGGTGTGTCCTTGAGGATCGAGGCGATCAGATCGGACGGCGTGTCTCCCGGGTGCGGTCTCGCACCGATCGCCATCTCATGCAGGATCACGCCGAGCGCGAAGATGTCGGAGGAACGGTCCGCGGGCATGCCGCGCAACCGCTCCGGCGACATGTAGGGCAGGGTTCCGGAGAGCTGTCGCGGATGCTCGAGCGGGAGGGTGGACAGGGAGCTCAGGTCGCCGGCGGCGCACGGGGAGGGGAGCGAGCGCGCGAGCCCGAAGTCGAGCACTTTCAGCCGGTCCTGATCCGTCACCATGATGTTGCGTGGCTTGAGATCGCCGTGCGCCAGCCCCCGGTCATGGGCGGCGCTCACCGCGTCGACCAGGGCAATGGCGAACTCCAGCAGCGTCTCGAGGGGGAACCCGCCGCCGGGGATGATCTCGGAGAGCGGGCTGCCCTCGATCATCTCCATCGCGAGGAAGCACGTTCCCTCGGACTCGTCGATTTCGTAGATCGTCACGATGTTCGGGTGGTTGAGCGCGGCGATCGCGCGCGCCTCGTCCTGGAGCCGGAGCAGCTGCTGCGGATCTCCGGCCAGCCGCTCGGAGATGAATTTGAGCGCCACCTGCCGCCCGAGCTTCTCGTCGACCGCGCTCCAGACGGTCCCCATGCCGCCTTCGCCGATCTCCCGGACCAGACGGTAGTGCGAGAGCCTGGAAGTCTCCTTCAGGGCCACGGGTCGTTTCCGATGTGCTCCCGCCGCCTCACGGGGCGGCGGGAGCAGGTGGAATCACTCGCAGACGGTTGCCAGGCTCTGTGTGCGCGGACAGGCGATGGTCGCCGTCGAAGGCGGCCGCTCGACCCCGAGCGATGTCTGCCCGTAGCTTCCCTCGAAGCTCGGATTGTCGCCCACGATCACCCAGAAGATGCTGGAGCCGGCCGCTGGATCCGGCGTGAAGATCGCGGATCCCGAGACGTCCAGACCGCACTGCGCGTGCGACCATCCATACGTGCCGACGTTCGTCAGGTTTCCGTAGTGGATGACGTGTCCCGTGGCGTCGCACGAGGGCGCGTAGGTCAGGCTGATTTCTCCCGTGGCCCCGTCATAGCCGGTGACCTCCATGCCGTTCTGCGCCGGCCCGGAGGCCTGGCCCGGAGCGTTGAACCCGACCGCCGTGACGGGCACCGTGGCCGAGGCGATCTCGAACGGCGGCGCCATGTCGGTGTTGAGCCAGGCGTCGAGCATGTTCACACCCTCCTGGCCCAGGAACGGGTCCGCGCCGTTGTTCTGCTTCCATAGGAACTGGATGTACTCCCACGAGGTGGCCTGGTAGTACAGCTCCACCTCCACCTCCGTGGCGAGTGCCGGAATGGTGTAGTCGACGAGATCGAAATAATCGAACGTGCCGCCGGGCCCCGGGTCGCCGAACTGCGTGGCGGGAACCGGCAGCGTGTTCCTCGTGAGTGCCTCGTCGTAGTCGAAACCGAACGGCGGGATCCTGTCGTCGTGGTAGACGGCGTTGTTGAGCACGAAGTGGAAGGTCGGGTGGATTGTCCCCGCGGGCTCCGCCGCCAGATCGCCCAGCGTGTACACCGGCAGGTTCGTTACGCGATCCCATTCCAGCGTCATCGACGGGCTGTAACCGAGCGAGATGAGAGCCGCAGCCCACTCCTGCGTCATGCCCGGCTTGGCCTGATACACGCGGGTCGATGACGGATCCAGGATCGACTGCACGTTCCAGGAGACCGACTGCAGATCGGTGACCATGTTGCCGATCTGCCCGTACGCTCCGTCCTCCCGGACAAGGCTGTGGGATCCGTCGTACCACTTCAGGTTCAGCCACATCCGCCGCCCTTCAGGATATCCGCTGATGAGCTTGTGCCCGGTCAGGTTGGTGACCTTGACCTGGAGCTGGGATCCGTTCTGCGTCGCGCTGACGGTGGCGGCCGAGCGCAGATGCGCCATCGAGCGGCTCTTGGCGGCCTCCATGGCGGTGCGCTGCGCGGTGGTGAGGCCGGAGCCGAACCTCAGTGTCCCGTGGTCGTCCTGCCAGAAGACCGTGTCCTGCGCCCAGTAGGACATGCCGGTCTGATCGTGCCGCGGCAGGTCGGGCCGAATGTCGCCGCGGTACGGATCGCCCTGCTGGCCGCGGCCCTGCTGTGCGCCTGCGTCACCGGCCGCCGCCATGTGGCAGGTCTGGCACGTGTAGTAGCGGGGATCGCCTGCCGCGGGCGGGGTAACGAGCGGCTGCTGGTAGTCCGCCGTGAGCGTGTTGCACGTCTCGCCGCTCGTGCAATTGACGTCCTCGTTGCAGAGATCGCCGGAGCCGCTGCAGGTCCCCCAGAGCGACCGGTCGTAGGCGATACGGAGCGAGCCGCCGGCCACCTGCAGGTCTGCCGGCAGCGTTCCGAAGTCGTTGACGCGCAGCGTGTCGTAGGCGCTGCCCGTCCACTCGCTGAAGGTCCGCTCCACGATGCCGTACGAGTAAGGCTGATTGTTCATCGCCGCCTTGTCCGCGACCGGTCCGTTCACCACGCCGCTGTAGGCACCGGTGAAAGCCGCAAGCGCACCGTGGTTCTGCGCGAGATCGCCAACCGCCGGATTGCTGACGTCATGGCAGGTGCCGCAAAGCCTGGCGTCGCGATGGAACGCGGACGGGATGGCGTCATGCTTGGCACCGTGATCGGAGTAGGGACCGAGACGCGTGCCGCCGCTGTTGAGGACGTACTCGGCGCCGCCGTAATACCCCTCGCCCGTGTTCGGATCGTAGGCGAGAAACGGCGCGTGCTGCTCCTCGACGTAGGAGCCCTCGGGCGGGTTGGGGATCGTGTTGGGCTGATCGGGGTTGGTGAGGAGGTGGCAGAACTCGCACATGATCCCCTCGCCGTCGGTGGTCGGGTCGAGACCCGAGCCGTTGGTGGGGGTGGAACGCCCTTCCAGCCAGCCCTTCACGCTGTGGCAATGCAGGCACAGATCGCCCACCCCGCCGCTGCCCGGCAGGAAGTCCTGCTCCGCCACGGCGACCGTGGCCCAGAAGATGGGATCGCGCCCCGCGTTTGCCATCATTCCGCCCGACCAGCCGAACACGGGAACCGAGTCGGGCAAGATGTCGCCGGAGAAGTCGTGGCAACCGCAGTTGCCGACCGAGTTGATCGTCGGCACCGCATCGAGCGGCGCCGGCTGCGTGCCGGGGATCTGAACGTCGGTGGGGACGGTCGTCGCGGCAATCGCCACGATGGCGGTCAGCCCGAGCGCCAGTCCCGCGAATCCGATGACCCTTCCGGTGATGCCGGACCGAGTCTCGGGCCCTGCCTGACGTGTGCGCATGGGTGCACCTGGGAGTGGGGAGCACCTCCGCCGGGCGCGTTGCGCAGTCGGTGGCGGCCCACACGAGGCCGCCGACAGCGAACGAGTTTTCGACGCGCGGGGTTCAGCCGGGCAGAGGCGCCTGCCGCCGCTGTCGGGTTCTGATGCTGCAAATCCAGTGCCGTGCAGGAGCGGGCCGTCATCCCCGTTCTGCGCCATGAATCGGGCGGACCGGAGCGCGTCGAGGCCGGCAGTCTGCGTCAATCCTCACAGACGGTGCGATATGGCGCAGCGGGAGCGGTGATTGGGCATGTCGCGCCGCGGGGCTTCCAGGGAGGATAGGACCGGCAGGGGATTGATGCGCACCGGGCATTTCCGTGTCCCGTGCGCGGTCGCCGCCTCGGACGTCCCATCGCATCCGGTCGGGGCTCATCGAGCGTGCGACCGTCTTCCTCATCCTGGTGGATGTCGATGTGACCGACAGCCTGGATCGGCCCGTGCCCGAGGCCGCCGGGAAGCGCACGCCGGTCCAGGAGCGGATCGAGCGATGGATCCCCGAGCCCGGCCAGCACGCCTACAACCCGCGGTGACACGGCAACCTGAAGCACAATCTCTCCGGCGTGGATCTGACGCTGGCGCTGATGTGCGACGTCGGATGGTTCGTCGACGGGGAGGGCGACTATGTGTCGGACGACATGGACAACTGTCCGGCCGATCTCAACCCCGGCCAGGAGGACCTCGACCACGAGGGGATCGGCGACGTCCGCGATCCGGATGACGACGACGATGGCGTCATCGATTCGCAGGACGCCTGTCCCGGCGCGCGACACTCTCGCCGCCTTCATCGACCTGGTCGAGGCGCACCAGAGCAAGGGGATCGACGCGGCCAGCGCCAATCTCCTCATCCTGTATGCCGGCAACCTCATCATGCTGGTGCGGCAGCGGCCGGGAGGGCCGAACCCGGGCGGCCGCCCGGCAGTCCGTCACGGGATGATGTGGTGCGCGCGCATCCAGACCGTGATGGTCCGGCCGAGCGCCGGTGATTTTCTCGGCCATACCCAGTAGTGCTCGGGCCAGCTCCATTCACCGCCTCGCAGCGTGCCAAAGGTCTCCATATCGTGTCCCACCCCCGGGATGACGCTGAGGGTAAAGTCGCTGTTGCCCGCCCGTTCCAGGTACCGTCTCATGAGACCGATGTTCTCCGCCGGTGGCACGAGCGTGTCCTCTTCACCGAACAGCGCGAGCAGGGGAATCTTCGTGCTGCTCAGTACGGCCGCCGGGTCGTACCGGATCAGGCGCCATCCCTCCAGGTCGGCCTCCGACGTCACGACACTCACGTAGTCGGCCCAGGGGCCGGCCGCGACATCAGCCGCCTGCGCGAGCAGAGCCCCGATGCCTTCACCCGCATATGCGGCGGCGAAGACGCTCCGCGTGTAGTCGAGCGCCTGATCGATGTCGCTCTCGGCGCATCCGTCGGCCCGCATCGAATAGGCGACCCGATCCAGCTCCTGCTTTCTCACCGTCACCGCCGGGCCGACATCGAGGATGAGGAAGCGAACCTCGCCCGTTCGCGACGCTGCCAGGGGGGCCAGCCATCCACCCTGGCTCATGCCGAACAGGCCGAGCCGGTCGAGTTCGATGTCCGGCCGTCGTGAAAGCGCGCCCACCGCTGCGACGGCGTCCCCCGCCAGGTCGTCGAATGTCGCGTGTTCGTAGTCGCCGGTAGAATCTCCGACACCACGCTTGTCGTAGATGAGCGCCGCAACCCCCTGCCGGGCGAAGTAGTTCCCCCACCGGGCGTAAAATCCGTCCTTGCGGCCCTGGTTGCCCGACCCGTGGATGACCACGACGGCCGGCCAGGGTGGTCCCAACTCCGGCTTCACCAGCGACCCGGCCAGTGTGATGCCGCCGTTTCGGAACGTCAGCTCCTCGCGAACGGGTGACCTGCCGGGCCGCTCCTCACCGCGTTTGAGATGCAGCAGCAACGGGGGGTTCCATTTCCGGTTGGCTCCCGTCATTTCGCCGATGTCGGGGGAAACATGCATTGTGAACACGCCGTAGGTCAGATGCAGCGTGAGATTCCGCGCCATCTCGACCGATCGCCCTGACCGGCTCGCCGGAGATGTCCAGGTCGGGGATGTCGTACGTTCCCTGCAGCCCGTCCTGCGTCCGCCTGATGTCGACCCTGACCGTCTGGATGGATCCCTCTCGCACGTAGGCGCCCTCCCAGTGTCCGATGACCGCGTCGTCCTGGGCCAGGACGGTCTGAGGGAGAAGCAGGAGGAGAACGAAGGGTACGAAGAGCAGTGAGCGTCGTCGCATGGGAAGCAGCCTCCTCGGAATGATCGAGTCCCCCGTCACCCTGTAAACGACGGTGGAGGGGCTATGGACGCAGCAATCCGGCGGGTACGCGGGCGGAGGCGCGCCCGACGTCAGAAGCTGCGTGTGTACCTCAGCTCGAACGCACGTGCCGGCAGAAGGTAGTACTGCGCGTCGCCGAGCTCGCTTTCGGCGGTGGGGGGGCGTTGGTTGTTGAGGTTCGTGCCGTCGAGACGCAGCTCCCAGCCTTCTCCCCGGTAGGCGACGCCCGCCGACCATGTGGCGTACCAGGGCGCCAGCGCGGTGTTGCGCTTGTTGAGGTACCGGCTGCCCACGTACTGCACCTGTGTCGAGGCTCCCCATCCATGCCTCGGCGCGTACACCATGCCGGCGGAGGCGAGGTTGCGTGCCGACATCTCCAGCCGGTTGCCGCGGATCTGCGCCGCCATGCCGTCGAACTCGGTCTCGAAGTCACGGAACCGGGCGTCGTGGAGGCTGTAGGTCGTTCTCAGACGCAACGTGGGGCGGATCCACCAGTCCGAGTCGAGCTCGATGCCGCGAAAGCGCTCGGCTCCCGCGTTGGTCAGCTCGGGAAGCCCCATCGGAGCCTGAGACACCACGAGGTTCTGGAAGTTCATCTGGAACGCGGAGACCTCCAGCTCGTACCGACCCCCGGCCAGCCGCGTGCGTGCTCCGATCTGCACGGTATCGGCGGTTTCGGGCTCGAGGATGTCCGCCTCGGCGTCGAAATCGAAATCGACCACGGCGGGCTTGTAGGTGACGCTGTAGCTGCCGAACGCGCGCAAGGACTCGGGGCCGCTCTGCCAGGCGGTCCAGGTGACCCCCGCCGAGCCGCTGCCCCGTGTCAGGAGCCGCGAGTCGGAGGACTCGCCGACGGTCGAGGCCGTCAGGTCGGCCGCCCGGACGTCGCGGTCCTCGGCGGTCCGGTTCAGGCGGGCCCCTGCCTGCAGCCTCCAGCGTCCGGTCGGGTTGTACTCCACCTGCGCGTACAGGCCCGAATAGTCGCGCCGATCCTCCTGCCGGATGTCCGATTCGCGGGGAATCCCGGAGACACCGGGCGCCTTGTCGCCGTCGAGGTCCACCGTGTAGTCGAAGTCGCCGCCGCGCACGACGCCGCGGCCGTGCATGTGATCCAGGCCCCACACCGCCATCCAGCGGTCGTTCACCGTGAATGTCATGTGGGTGTCGACGTACACCTCGGTCGCATCCGATGTCGAGTCGATGCCGTTGGCGTTCGGTGAGGTCGGTGAGACATCCGTCAGAAAACCCCGCAGGGTGCTGCCCTGGGATCCGATGACCGAGACGGTGCTCGACCATTCCCCTCGTCCCCAGGGCCGTTCGTAGCTGCCCGCAAGCTGAACGCGCTGCTCGTTGATGTGTGCGCCGGAAGGGTTGTGGTTCGCATCCAGCGGCACGAGGGTCGTCAATCCTCGCCGACCCGCGGGTGCGGGCTGGCGGGATCCTGGCGCAGCCAGGTGCCGTCCGCCCGGAGCCCCAGAGTGCCCTTCCCCGCGGAGAGGGCGCCGCGCCACGCCAGGTGGCCGCGATCAGCCTGGGTCCTGTCGTCGCGGTATCCCTGACGGTCGATGTCGGCGCTCACCGAGGACGAGAGCCCCCCCCACTTCGGCAGGGGGGCCTGGCCATACAATGCCGCGCCGCCGTAGCTGCGGGCGCCGGCGGAGGCCGCGGGGCCGGTGGAGCCGGGTGGTGTGTGGATGACATGGATGACACCGGAGAAGGAGGTGGCGCCGTACATGACCGGCGCCGGGCCGCGCACCACCTCGATCCGGTCGACATCGGTCAGGTCGAGCGTGGGGAGCGCAGGTGCGAACACGCCTCCCCAGGGGACGCCGTCCACCACGAGCAGGAAAGCGTCGAACTCACGAAGCCCCCAGATCTCGGGGACGGAGCCGGCGGGCCCCCCGTCCCCGCCGGGAGCGATGTCGATACCGGCAGCCAGCGTCAGGGCGCCTCGCAGATCCCGGGCGCCCCGGGCGCGCAGATCGGCGCCGGAGACGATCGTCATGGCGTACGGGACCTTGTCGACCTCCTCGGGGATGCGTGTGGCGGTGATCTCGATCCGCTCCGCGTTGGGGTCGACGGCGGCATCGGCATCCGAGGCCCGAGCCGCGGGGGCCGACAGGAGCCCGAAGATCACGACAGCCGGAGCGATGCTCCCGGCCGTCAGGGGTCGCCGCATCCTCATTCTCCTCTGGCCGTGGCGGGCAGAACACGCAGAATACACCGGCCCGCCCGGGGCAATCAAATATCCGGGGGACGATTTGCAAGGGGCCGGGAACCGGTGGCGGAGGATGGTGTCTCTGGTGGGAGGCCCGCCAACGGGCAGGGAGAGGAGATGCCATGAAACGAACCGTCAGAGTCAGGGTGAACGGGCCGGTACGGCTCGCGATGTGTCTCGCCGTGCTGCTTGCCGCGGCCGTGCCGGCATCGGCCGGAGATCATCATGATGAATTCACGCTCGAGGTCCTCGTCGACGGGACGCCGGTCAGAAAGTACGCCTCCCGCGGCACGACCTACATCGAAGCCCTGGCGGGGCGTGAATACTCGATCCGGTTGGGAAACCACACTTCGCACCGGGTTGCCGTCGCGCTGAGCGTGGACGGTCTCAACTCGATCGACGCGCGCTCCACCACAGCCCGGGCGGCGTCCAAGTGGATCCTGGACCCCTGGCAGACGATCACCATCGACGGCTGGCAGACCGGTCCGGCCACCGCCCGGCGGTTCTTCTTCACGACCGAGGAGAAATCGTACGGCGCCTGGCTCGGGAGCACGCGCAACCTCGGTATCATCACCGCCGCGGTTTTCCGTGAGCGCCGCCGGCAGCCGGCGCCGATCGCCCGGGAGGAGGGCGAGCCGGGGGCTCCCGCGCCGGAGGCGCGGCAGCGACGCCTGCAGCCGGGGGAGACCTCGGGCGACGAGGCCCAGGGCGCCCCTTCGCGGATGCACGACGATCTGGCCGCCACCGGTATCGGCGAGGAGGTAGGCCACCGGGTGACCCGCGTCGCGTTCGATGCCGAGGCTGTGCCGGCCGCAGTGCTCGACATCAGGTACGAATACCGGCAAGCGCTCGTCCGGCTCGGCGTCCTCGACGACCCCTCGCGCAGTTGCGAGGACCCCCTGGCGCGCCGGGAGCGGGCGGAAGGTTTCGAGGGGATACGCTTCGCCCCGGACCCGTTCCGGCGGCGCTGCCCCTAGTCCGGGCGCGGGTGGGGGCGGGCGTCCGGCCCGCCTCCTCCCGCTCCGGCTTGAAAAAACCCGCGGCAGGTGTACCATGTGGATGTTCGCAGTCACATCGCGCCGCACCCCCTCACGGGGCCCCGCCTGCGGCGCTGCTTTTGAACGCCCCGCCTCGACATCACTGGAGGAGAATCCATGTTCGTTAGGAGAAGCATGGTGCTGGTCGGCGTATTGCTGCTCGCCGCGGGTGCCACCCTGGCCGGGACGGACACCGACAATGACGGTATCAAGGATCGCAAGGACCAGTGCCCAAGCACGATGATCGGCGCGAAGGTGGACAAGACAGGCTGCGCCGTGGACAGCGACGCGGACGGCGTTCCGGACGGAATCGATCGCTGTGCCCGGACCCCTGCCGGATGGCAGGTGGATGCCACCGGCTGTCCGATAGACAGCGACGCCGACGGCGTGGTCGATGCTCTGGACACCTGCGGCGTCACGCCGCCGGGCGCGACGGTGGACACAGCCGGCTGTCCCGCCGACGCTGACGGCGACGGCGTGCTCGACGGGCTCGATCGATGCGCCCGCACCGTGCCTTCCGCAGTGGTGGACGGCTTCGGATGCGCGATTGACTCCGATCACGACGGCGTGCCGGACGGCGTCGATCAGTGCGCGCAGACGGTGTACGAGACACCGGTGGACGCCTCGGGCTGCGACGCGACGCCCAGGGTGGATTTCCTCTTCGGTCCCGACAAGGACAGCGTGGTCCTCGAGGGAGTCGTCTTCGGCAAGAACCAGGTCGACATCACCGAGGACTCCGCGTCGCAGCTCGAGCAGGTCGCACGGTTTCTCGAGGACTACCCCGACGTGAACGTCGAGATCCGGGCCTACACCGACGCGAAGGGCGCCGCCGCACACAACAGGGATCTCTCGCGCAGGCGCGCGGAGGTGGTGAAGGCGTTCCTGGTCGCCAAGGGGATCGACCCGGCCCGCATGAAGACACGCGGTCTCGGGGAGAGGTCTCCCATCGCCGACAACAAGACGCCGGAAGGTCGTGAGCGGAACAGGCGGATCGAGCTGGCCCGGCTCGAGACGCCACCCGATTCCGGTGCCCGCGGCACCGGCAAGCCCGCCGGACAGGCGGGGGGACTCTAGAGTGGGGATGGCGGCCTCCCGACGCCGGGCTCTCGCGGCGCTGATCGCTCTCGCCCTTGTCGCGGCTCCCGGCTGTGCCGGCAAGCGTCCCGGCGCGCAGGAGCCGCGCGCCACGAAGCGCGACAAGACCGCCAAAGGCGCCGGCATCGGCGCCGCGGCGGGGGCCGTGATCGGCGCCGTCCTCGGTGAAGGGAAGGCCGACAGGATCCTGACCGGAGCCGCCATCGGCGCCGGCATCGGCGCCGGGGTCGGCGCCTATATGGACAAGCAGGAGGAGAAGCTCGCGCACATTCCGGGCACCCGGGTCGAGAGGGCGAGCGAGGACATGCTGCTCGTTCACTTCGACTCGGATGTCCTGTTCGACGTGGACTCGGCGGTGCTCGGGCCCGGCGCGCGCGGAGCGCTCGACGACACGGCGCAGGTTCTGCTCGAGTACCCGAAGACGGCGATCGTCGTACAGGGACACACCGACTCGACCGGTACGGAGGAGCACAATCAGGCCCTCAGCGAGCGCCGGGCCGCGGCGGTGGCGAACTACCTCATCGGCCGGGGGATCGATCCGGCCCGGATCACCTCGGTGGGGTACGGCGAGGGCTCGCCGGTCGCCGATAACGCGACGTCCGCGGGCCGGCAGCTAAACCGGCGCGTCGACCTGCTCCTGAAGGCGAAGGCGAAATGAGGAGTGGTGGTTTCAGCTCGAACCGTGCAGCTCGGCGAGCCAGTTGTGAACCAGGACGAGCTCCGCACGGTTTGCCTCGGGGTTGTCCTCCTTCACCATGAGGAACCGCTGGCCGTCGGGGGAGACGGCGAATTGTTCGGACGCGTATGATTCGGAACCGGCCGTGGTGATGGTGAACAGCTTCCGGGGGGAGCCGATGCGCGGCGCCGGCCCCGTGTCCACCGCCACCTCCATCAGCGCGCCGCCGGCGCGATAGTAGAGTGCCCCTCCACGCGGGTCCCACCGTGGCTTGTCCCCGCCGGCGACGGAGACCTGCCACTTTCCTTCCGCCGAGGGAAACCGGGTCAGATAGATCTCCTGGTGGGCCGACTCGTCCGATACGTACGCGAGGTACCTGCCGTCCGGTGACAGCTGGGGATCCATCTCGTTGGCGGGTGTCTGGATCAGGGGGACGAGCTTCCCGTCGCCCTCCAGCGACAGGGTTTCGATGTCCTCCCTCGTCGTCTGGTTCTTGACCCAGAGGACCAGGGTCCTGCCGTCGGGCGTGATCGAGGGGACCCCCGAGTCGAGCGTTTCCTCCTTCACGAGCCGCGTGGCTTCCCCGGTGCCGTCGGCCGCCTTCGACGTGATGGCGCGCGTGACCCCGTCCCAGTAGATCACCCGCTTGCCGTCGGGCGACCAGGAGGGATCCCAGTCCGCGGCGGGTGAGAACGTCAGACGACTGTGCGTGCCCCGTTCGAGATCGTGGATCCAGATGTCCCCGTTGTCGTTTTCGAATCCCATCACGGCGGCGTATCGCCCGTCCGGGGAGAGCACGGGATGCCCGATACGGCTCTGGGGCTGGCCGACCTCCTGCTGGATCGTCCCGTCGCGGGCCACCCAGGCGAGGCGTTGCGTTCCACCGGCGCCTCCCCGGACATAGAGAAGCGTGCCGTCCGCGGCGACCGTGGGGAGGCCGCCGTCGGGCGCCACGAGGAACGGCTCGCCGGTCGTCTCGAGCTTCGACAACGAGAACGGCACGGCCCACAGGCCCGCATTGGCCGCCTGGCGGTGGTAGAGGATGTGTCCGGTGGGGGAGTAGACCGGCCGGCCGATCCGCTGGCCGTCGGTCCCGGAGAAGCAGCCGGCGCTTGCCGTCCGCCAGCACGTACATCGAGTCGGCGGTGCCGGTGAGCCGGTGGGCGACGAACAGTATCCCTGCGCCGCCGGGCAGGACGTGGGGCTCGTGCAGGTCCCCCTCCTGTTCCGGGATCGGGTCGATGATCGTCCTCGGGTCGCCCCCGTTGGCGGGGACCTCGTTCAGTCCCGCGCTGCCGAGCGCGAAGACGATCCGGCCGGGGGTGCCCCACGACAGTCCTCCTCCCCCGCCGAACTCGCCGATCCCGCTGGCGATCGCGGCCGCCTGGCCGCCCCGGATCGATATCTTCCAGATGCTCCCGTCGCGGACGAACCCGATCCACTCCGAGTCGGGAGCCCAGAAGGGCCGTTGCGCGGCCTCCGTACCCGGAACCGGCCGCGGGTCGACCTGGTCCATCTCGCGGATCCACAGCTCGTTGTCGCGGACGAACACGACACGTCGGCCATCAGGTGAGAGCGCGGGGGCGACCGAGTCGTCCGACTGCAGACCGCCCGAGACGACCTCGTACTTCTCGACCCGCGCTTCGGGCGGCGCGGGTCGGGCCATGAGCATGACCGCGGCCGTGACCGCCGCCGCGAGACCGGCCGCGACGACCGTGGGGAGCAGCCACCGCCCGCGCGGCGGGGCGCCAGTGGCCGTGGTCTCCGGCGTGTCCTTTTCGCCGTCGCCGGCGAGCATCTCCTCGATCGCGATGCGCGCGTCGCCGATGTCACGCAGCCGCAGCCGCGCGTCCTTGCGCAGGCAGCGGCGCAGGAGCCGGGTGAGGTCCGAAGGCGCGCCGGCCGGAAGGGCGCTCCAGTCCGGATCGCTCCTCAGGACCGAAGCCAGCGTATCGGTGACGGTGGCCTCGGAGAATGTGCCGCGTCCGGTGATCATCTCCAGCAGGACGCAGCCGAAAGCCCAGATGTCGCTGCGCTTGTCGACGACGGCGCCACGGGCCTGCTCGGGGCTCATGTAGGCGGCCGTGCCGAGGATCGCCCCCGCGCGTGTGGCGGCGGCCGTGAGGGTGGGGGAGAGGGACGGATCGGCCGCACCGCCCGGCGAGGTCTCGAACGCCTTGGCAAGGCCGAAATCGAGCACCTTCACCTTGCCGGTGGGCGTGAGCTTGATGTTGGCCGGCTTGAGATCGCGGTGGACGATACCCGACTCGTGCGCCTCTTCGAGCGCCTCGGCGATCTGCCTCGCGAGGCCGAGCGCCTCGGGAACAGGGATCGGCCCCCGCGCGAGCCGTTGGGCCAGATCCTCTCCTTCGATGAGCTCGAGGACCAGGAACGGGCTCCCGTCCGCCTCCTCCAGGCCGTGGATGGCCGCGATGTTCGGGTGATTGAGCGATGCGAGAAGCTGTGCCTCGCGCTGGAACCGGGCCAGCCTCTCGGGGTCTTTCGCCACCTCGTCGGGCAGCACCTTGATGGCCACATCGCGGGACAGTCGCGAGTCGGTAGCACGGAACACGGCCCCCATCCCGCCTTCGCCGATCTTCTCGCGCAGGGTATAGTGCGCGAGCTTCCTGCCGGGTTCCATGGACATGTGTCGCGCCCCAACCAGTGTCCGGGGCGCTTTGAGTGCGTCACCGGGGAGCCGATTATACAGCCACGGCGGTGTGAACGCCGCACCTCACCGCCCGGCGATGGTAGGATGGGCGGTGACATGCGGGTACCCGGTGCGGGCCGGCTGGCACGCGCCGCCCCGGCGGGGGCTGCCACCACCTCGAGGAGACGAGGGCATCCATGGATGAGAAGACGCTCAGGATCTACGACGAGAGCCTGCGGCGCTGCAACGCGACGCCCGGCTTCCTGGACCGGTTCTATCAGAACTTTCTTGCATCCTCCCCGGAGGTGAAGGAGAAGTTCGCGCATACCGACTTCTCGCGCCAGAAGCGCGCGCTGCGGGCCTCTCTCCACCTGCTGGCACTCGCCGCGCAGGACGGCGAGAAGGGGTCGGAGCGCTACCTGAAGGACATGGCCGCGACTCACAGCAAGGCGCAGCTGAACATCGGGGCGCGGCTGTACGATTCTCTGGCTCGACAGCATCCTGGCCACCGTCCGGGAATTCGACCCGGACTGCACCCCCGAGGTCGAGGCCGCCTGGGAGAGCGTCATGATGGTCGGGATCAACTACATGCTGGCTCACTTCAATACGCCCGCCGGCGGGGCCTGAGAGGGATGCCTCTGGAATCGGGGAAGCGCCTCGGGCCCTACGAGATCGTCGGCCCACTCGGAGCGGGCGGGATGGGTGAGGTCTACCGGGCGCGGGACACCCGGCTCGACCGTGAGGTGGCGGTCAAGGTCCTCCCCGGGCATCTGTCCACCAGGCCCGAGCTGAAGCAGCGGTTCGAGCGCGAGGCGCGCGCCGTTTCCAGCCTCAACCACCCGCACATCTGCACGCTGCACGACGTCGGCCGCGAAGGGGACGTCGACTACCTCGTCATGGAGCTTCTCGAAGGGGAGACCCTCGCCGCGCGGCTCGAGAAGGGGCCGCTGCCCCCGTCGGAGGTCATCCAGCGCGCGATCGAGATCGCCGATGCGCTCGAGGCCGCACACCGTCAGGGGGTCGTGCATCGCGATCTCAAGCCGGGAAACATCATGCTGACCCGCACCGGCGCCAAGCTGCTCGACTTCGGCCTCTCCAAGAGCGCGGCGGAGGCCGCCCCGCCGATCTCCAGCGTTGCGCTCACACAGGCCAGCCCCCTCACCGCCGAGGGGACGATCGTAGGCACGTTCCAGTACATGTCGCCCGAGCAGCTCGAAGGACAGGAAGCGGACGCCCGCAGCGATATCTTCGCGCTCGGCGCCGTGATCTACGAGATGGCCACGGGCCGGCGGGCGTTCGAGGGGAAGAGCCAGGCCACGCTGATCGCCGCCATCATCGGGACCGAGCCGGCGCCGATCGCGAGCCTGACGCCGATGACGCCCGGCGGGCTCGACCCGCTCGTGCGCGGGTGTCTCGCGAAGAGCCCCGAGGACCGCTGGCAGACGGCGCACGATGTGAAGCTGCAGCTTCGCTGGCTGAAGGAAGCCGGCTCGCAGACCGGCGCGCCCGCCCCCATCGTGAAGCGGCGGGCGGGGCGAGAGCGATGGGCCTGGGCCGCGACGGTCGTGTTCGCGATCGCCGCGATCGCGCTGGGGGCCGCCTGGCTCGGTCGGTCGGCGCCCCGTGTCCCGTTGATCCGCTCTTCGATCGTCGTCCCGGAGGGGACGAGCCTGGACTTCAGCGCCGGCTCGAGCGGTGCGCTCTCGCTTTCGCCCGACGGCCGCTGGATGACCCTGTCGGTGAAGGCCACCGACGGCAGCACCTCACTGTGGCTCCGCTCGCTCGACTCGGAGGAGGCGCATCCGCTGGCCGGCACCCGCGGGGCGCAATGGCCGTTCTGGTCGCCCGACAGCAGGTACCTCGCGTTCTTCGCGGACGGCAAGCTGAAGCGGATCGACCTGGTCGGCTCTCCGGCCGTCACCGTCGCCGGCGCGAACGATGGCCGCAGCGGGTCCTGGAACCAGGACGGCGTCATCATCTTCTCGCCGACCACCACGACCGGGATCCACCAGGTCCCGGCGGCGGGAGGCGAAGCCGTCCCCGTGACCCGGGTCGACGAGCAGGACAATGAGACCACTCACCGGTGGGCGACCTTCCTGCCCGACGGGCGTCACTTCCTCTATATGGCGGGCACTCACAACGCGGGGCTCAAGAACGAGGCGAACGCCGTCTACGCCGGCGAGCTCGGCTCCGATCTGAAGAAACTGGTCCTGCGCGCCCGGTCCAACGTGGTGTATGCCTCGGGCCAGCTTCTCTATGTCCGGGACAGAGTGCTCCTCGCGCAGCCGTTCGATCCCGAGAGGCTCGAACTGGCCGGGGAGCCGGTTCCGATAGCCGACCAGGTCAACTACGATACCGGATACTTCCGGGCCGTGTTCGCGGCATCGGAGGACGGCCTGCTGGCCTACCAGACGGGCGCGACCGGCGACGCCGGGGCGCAGTTGGCCTGGGTGGACAGGCAGGGGCACACGATGTCCGAAGTGGGCGAGCGGGGCGATTACACCGGGCTGGCCCTCTCGCCGGACATGAAGAAAGCCGCCTGCACCATCAACGACTCCGACGCCGGAACCTCCGATATCTGGATTCAGGATCTGGAGCGCGACGTGAGAACGCGGTTTACGTTCGGCGACACGAATGAGTTCTCCCCCGTCTGGTCGCCGGACGGAACCCGGATCGCCTATGGGGTATCGGGACGATTCGATCACATGTACGTCAAGCCATCCGGGGGAGGCGAGGAGCAGCTGCTCGACGGCGCCGAGATGGACGAGCAGCCCACCGACTGGTCCAGAGACGGAAAGCTGATCTTCTATGATGCCAACGACCCGAACAGCCCGAACCGCTGGGACATCTGGGTCATGCCCGCCTCGGGCGACGGAGAGAGACGTCCCGTGATCCAGGGCGACTTCAACCAGCGGGGAGGGAAGCTCTCACCCAACGGTCGCTGGATACTCTACCTGTCGGATGAGTCGGGCCGGCAGGAACTCTATGTGGCGCCGTTCCCGGGCCCCGGGGGCAAGTGGCAGATCTCCAACGGCGGCGCGTTCGATGCCTCATGGGCCCGGAACGGCTCCGAGATCATCTATATCGCGGATCAGGTGACGTCCGTCCCGGTACGCACCGACGGCGCGACCTTCGAGGCGGGGGCGGCCAAACCACTCATGTCCACGAAGATCGCCGCGGCCGGGGCGATCGCGCCCGACGGCACCCGATTCCTGCTCGCCTTGCGTCCCGAGCCGGAGCGGTCGCGGCCGGTCAGTCTCGTCCTGAACTGGCCGGCACTCCTGAAGAGGTGACCCGGAGTTCTTGACAAGTTTTCCGGACGCCCCCTAACATGACCCGTCCCGCGCGTCCGGCGCCGGACCCGGAGGGCCCGCCTTGGCCAGCGAGAGCCGTTACAAGCGCGCCGTTGAGGATCACATGGAGACGGTGCGCGCCTTCTGGGATCACAACGAGACCGCGGTGGACGCGGCGGCGTCGGCGATCGCCGGTGCGCTGAAGCGGGGCGGCAAGACGCTCTTTTTCGGAAACGGCGGCAGCGCGGCGGATGCCCAGCACCTCGCGGCCGAGTTCGTCAACCGGATGACGGCCGACCGCCCGGGCATCGCCTCCATCGCCCTCACCACGGACAGCTCGGTGCTGACCAGCGTCGCCAACGACGCAAGCTACGACCGGGTCTTCGCGCGCCAGATCGAGGCGCTCGCCCGCCCGGAAGACGTCGCGGTGGCCCTGTCCACATCCGGCGAGTCCCCCAGCATCATCGAGGCGCTCGACGCCTCGAAGCGTCGCGGGCTGCTGACCGTCGGGCTCCTGGGGCGTGACGGCGGCCGCGCGCGCGCGTTGTGCGATCATCCGCTCGTGGTCGCCGGCGAGAGCACCGCTCGGATCCAGGAGGTCCACATCATGGTGGGCCATCTGCTGTGCGAGGCGGTCGAGGCGATACTCCACCCGGGGCTCTAGAGGCCGCCGCCCGTCGCCCTCCTGCGGGCATGCTCCGTCGCGTACACGGCAAACCGCGGAGTCCCGAAGACACGCTCCAACCGGTCTCGCTGTCTCTCGACGAACCCGGCCCAGTATGGTGGATCCTCTTCGGACACGACCAGAAAGGCGGCGTCGATCCCGTCGAGGAACGCCCACATCGCGGCGTCGCTCTCCGGTTCGTGAAACACCGCGGCGCGCCTATCGGTGAACAGCGTCATGACGCGGGGCTTCCTGAAGACGATCACATCGGCCGGGTCTGTGGACGAAGTGATGAAATCGAAGAGTGTCCTCGCTTCGGCCGTGTGGACACCGTCCTCGAAACGTATCAGATCCAGGGTCGTATACCGTGACGCGTAGCCGGCCAGCACCACGATGGCCGCTGACGAGATCGCCGCGAT
Source organism: uncultured Acidobacteriota bacterium (assembly GCA_963806495.1). Lineage (GTDB taxonomy): Bacteria > Acidobacteriota > Polarisedimenticolia > JACPZX01 > DASXTC01 > CAWDYA01. The sequence goes on from CAWDYA010000007.1 coordinate 24,104, forward strand.
CCGGACCGTCCGCGGACGGCCCTGCAGCACCAGGCTCAACCCCTCCAGGGCGTACACTGCCAGCAGCGGGATCAGCGGGAAGACAAAGCGATCGGCTCGCGCCGTCCAGAGCAGCAGCGTCGCCAGGTAGGCGGGTGCGAATATCTCCCAGACGGTGATCCGGGTGCGCAGCCGTGCCACGTACCCCGTGACGGCGAGACAGGCGAGCAGCGCGAACAACGCCAGTCGCGGCGCCTGGACGTACCCGTTGTCGAATACGAGTGAGAGCGACCGCACGTGCATCACCAGGTTCGTCGCTGCCGTCGAAGGCGCGATGCTTATCTGAGAGGTGTAGGCCCGGTCCGGGGCCATCAGGCCGGTCTGCGCCGCCGCAAGCGGGACGAAAGCGAGCAGCGCCGCCAGCGAGAAAACGGTGAGGCGTCGATGGCGCAGGAGATCGAGCAGCACGAGACAGGGGAGGATGACGATTCCGACGAGCCGCGTGCCATAGGCGAGGTAGACGAGCGCGCCGGCGACGAGGCCCTCGCCGGCACGCCCGCCGGCAGCTCCGCCGCGATCGACTCCACGATCGATCGCCGCGAGCGCGGCGTAGGAGAACAGCAGGAACGGGATGTCGCTCCGAATGTGGTCCTTGAACTCCCAGAACAGCGGGTTGGCGGCGACGAAGAGCACCAGCGCAACCGAGAAGCCCGGCGCCCGATTCCTGCCGAACGCCACGCACAGCACGCCGAGAAAGAGAGCGAACATCACCACCAGCTCGAGCTTCATCGCCCTGAAGTCCATTCCGAAGAAACGGTAGATGGGGGAGAGAAGCATCGGATAGACCGGAGGGTAGGTCCGGGGTCCCAGCGACGGCACCGAGGGATTGATGATGTAACCGGTTTGTCCGTACGGGATCCCCTCCGCGATGTTGCGCGCGTGCATGATGTACATCGCGAAGTCGCCGCCCCAGTCCTGGCCACTGCGCAGCGTGGCGGCGTAGACGATCCCGGCGATCGCCACTGTCAGGAACAGGACGGCCGCACGGCGCGCCGGCGGGCGGCCGGCCTTGGTGGTTCGCATGGTCCGGCATCGTATGCGAAACACCGTTCAGCGTCCACGTCGACGGGCCGGCGGGGTTTCCCCGGCGCCCCGAAAACGGCTAATATAGAGCATTCGAGAGTTGCCGACGGCCCGAACCCTGGTTCGCGGGATCTCCGCGCCGGCGGGTGCGAAGACGCAGCGAGAAAGAGGAGAGAGATGAGCACAGCGACGGAGAAGCTCACCGAGAACAGGACCCTCCTGGCGTGGGTCGACGAGATGGCGAATCTGTGCAAGCCGGATCGGGTGCACTGGTGTGACGGCTCGCAGGAGGAGTACGACACCCTGTGCCGGCAGATGGTCGAGACGGGCACCTTCATCAAGCTCAACGAGAAGAAGCGGCCCAACAGCTATCTGTCGCGATCCGATCCCGCCGACGTGGCGCGGGTGGAGGACCGGACCTTCATCTGCTGCCGCAACCGGGATGACGCCGGCCCCACCAACAACTGGGTGGAGCCCTCGGAGATGAAGAAGACCCTGCGTGGTCTCTTTTCCGGCTGCATGAAGGGGAGGACGATGTACGTGATCCCCTTCAGCATGGGGCCGCTCGGATCACCCATCTCCCAGATCGGCGTCGAGCTGACCGATTCGCCCTACGTGGTCGTCAACATGCGCATCATGACCCGGATGGGCTCGAAGGTGCTCGAGGTCCTGGGCGACGGCGAGTTCGTCCCGTGCATGCACTCGGTGGGTATGCCGCTCGAAGCTGGACGCAGGGACGTGCCCTGGCCGAGCAACCCGGACAACAAGTACATCGTGCATTTCCCCGAAGAGCGCTCGATCTGGTCGTACGGCAGCGGCTACGGTGGCAACGCGCTGCTCGGCAAGAAGTGCTTCGCCCTGCGCATCGCCTCCACCATGGCACGCGACGAGGGCTGGCTCGCCGAGCACATGCTGATCATGGGCGTCGAATCGCCGGAAGGCAGCAAGACCTACGTCGCGGCCGCGTTCCCGAGCGCCTGCGGCAAGACCAATTTCGCCATGCTGGTGCCTCCCGACGCGATGAAAGGATGGAAGGTCTGGACCGTCGGCGACGACATCGCCTGGATCAAGCCGGACGCGAAGGGAGTGCTTCACGCGATCAATCCCGAGGCCGGCTACTTCGGCGTCGCGCCGGGGACCTCGTACGCGACGAATCCGAACGCGATGGAGTCGTGCCGAGCCAACTCGATCTTCACCAATGTGGCGCTCACGGACGACGGCGACGTCTGGTGGGAGGGCATGACCGAGGAGCCGCCGGCGCATCTGATCGACTGGACCGGCAAGGACTGGACCCCCGGCTGCGGCCGCAAGGCGGCGCATCCGAACGCGCGGTTCACGGCGCCCGCGTCGCAGTGCCCCACGATCGACCCGGCGTGGGAGGATCCGGCGGGTGTTCCGATCAAGGCGATCGTCTTCGGCGGCCGGCGCGAGCAGACGATCCCGCTCGTCTACCAGGCGTTCAACTGGAATCACGGCGTCTACCTCGGCGCCACCATCGGCTCCGAGACGACGGCCGCAGCGGCCGGCGAGGTAGGCAAGCTGCGCCGCGACCCGATGGCCATGCTCCCGTTCTGCGGGTACAACATGGGCGACTACTTCCGCCACTGGATCAAGATGGGCAAGCGGATCTCCGAGACGCCCAGGATCTTCCACGTGAACTGGTTCCGCAAGGACGAGAAGGGGAACTTCATCTGGCCGGGGTTCCGCGAGAACATGCGGATCCTCAAGTGGATCGTCGAGCGGGCCAACTTCGGCGCCAAGGCGAAGGAGACGGCAATCGGCTGGCTCCCCCGCTACGAGGACATCGACTGGACGGGGCTGGAGTTCAGCAAGGCGAAGTGGGACGACGTGATGAAGCTCGATCGTCCCACCTGGAAGCTCCAGACGCTGCAGCACGAGGAGCTGTTTCTCGAGCTGAGCGACCATCTCCCCAAGGAGCTGATCTTCGAGCGGGAGATGCTCGTCAGCCGGTTGTAGGGCCGGCCGCCCACGCGGGAGGCGGATGACGAAGACCCGCGCGATTCTGATCGAGTCTCACGGCCCGCCGGGGGCGCTCGTCGAGCGCGAGCGAGTCCTCCCTGACCCCCGTCCGGGAGAGGTGCACGTCCGTGTCGACGCGGCGGGCGTCAACTTCGCAGACCTGCTGATGCGCGCGGGGCTCTACGGGACCGCGCCTCCAAGGCCCTACAGCCCCGGTTTCGAGGTGTCAGGTGTCGTCGTGCGTTCGGGCGGCGGCTGCGGGGAAATCCACGAGGGGGACCGTGTCGTCGCCCTCCTGCGTCATGGCGGCTACGCGCGCGACCTGATCGTGCCGGCCGGCGCGATCGCCGCCTGCCCCTCGGCGCTGCCGGCCGAGGAGGCGGCCGCGATCCCGGTGAACTTCCTGACGGCGTCGATCTGCCTGCTGGTGGTCGGCAGGGCGGCGCCGGGCGAAACGGCGTTGATCCTGGGTGCGGGCGGCGGGGTGGGCACCGCCGCCGTCCAGATGGCGGTACGGAGAGGACTGCGGGTTCTCGGCACCGCGGGCAGCGAGCGGAAGCGGCGCCTTGTCGTGGATGTCCTGGGCGCTCAGGGTTGCTTCGACTCCCGGGGACGGTGGGAGGAGGACGTCCGGGCCGTCGCCGGCGCGCGAGGCGTCGACATCGCGCTGGATCCGGTCGGTGGGCCCGCGACGGATTCCTGTCGCAGCCTTCTGGCCCCGCTCGGGCGTCTGGTCTTCTATGGGCTCAGCGCGGCGATGCCGGGGCGCCGCCGCCGATGGCTCCCGGCGGCGCTCGCCTGGGCACGGACGCCGCGGTTCCACCCGCTGTCGCTCGTCGAGCCCAACCTCACCGTGGCCGGAGTGCACCTGCTGCATCTCGGAGCCCGCGAGCCGATGCTGGTGGAGAAGCTGCGGGGACTGCTCGACGACGCCGCGGCGGGCCGGCTGAGGCCGGTCATCGATCAGGTCTTCCCGCTCGACGCCGCCGGGGCGACGGCGGCGCACGAGCGTCTGCACGCGAGGCTGAATCTCGGCAAGGTCGTGCTTTCGCGTGGTGCGGAGCCTGATTGACGCTGCATGACGCCTGCGCTGTAATGATCATTACCATCCGGGGAGGGCGACATGAGTCTGAGACCGTTCGTGGTACTGCCGACGATCCTGTTCCTGCTGCCGTTCGGGATGCCGTGGCCCGGCATCGTGGGTGCTGCCGCGGAGACGGCCGGCACCGCAGAGACGCGCGCGGAGGTGCCCGAGCTGACCGCGTTCCACGAGGTCATCGCGCAGCTCTGGCACGGCGCATGGCCTGCGAAGGACTACACGCAGATGAAGGACCTGCTGGCGCGAGTGGAGCAAGGGGTGGCATCCGTCGAAGGGGCGTCACTGCCCGGCATCCTGCGCGACAAGCAGGCGGCATGGGACGGGCAGCTCGCGGCCCTGAGGACGACGCTCGAACGGTATCGCGCCGCGGTCGTGTCCGACGATGACGAGGCGCTGGCGGATGCCGTCGAGGCGCTGCACGCACGGTTCGAGAGCATGGTGAGGCTGATCCATCCCGCCCTGCCCGAGCTGGACGCCTACCATGTCGTCCTGTACCGGATCTACCATTACCTCGCGCCGGGCAGGGACCTGCCGGGGGTGCGTGCGGCGGCCGAGGATCTCTCCGGACGATGCGGTGATCTTCGCGCGGCGCCGGTTCCGAAGAGGTACGAGGCATCCGGGGAGCGTCTTGCGACCGAGGTCGCGGCGCTGTGCGAGCGCACCGAACGGCTCCGTCAGGCGGCGGCGGGGGAGATCTGGGATCCGGTCGAGCCGACGATCGGTGAGGTCCACTCCCAGTACCTGATCGTGGCGGGCCTGTTCGAGTGAGTCAGCGCTTCGCGTAGCAGCCGGGCCGTCTGTCCTTCAGGATGTGGTTCCGGCGTGTGATCCACTTGTCCCGGGCGCGGGACGGATCGATCGCGATCACCCGCACCGCCTCCGCGGCGGCGGGAGCCCGGCACAGGATCTCGCCTCTCGGGCCTGTGACCTGGCTCCGGCCGGTGAAGCGCAGCGTGCCGTGAGGGCGGCGGTCGGCGCCGAACCGGTTTGCCGTGACGGCGAACACGCCGTTCTCGAGACACCGCGTCGGCATGGAGCGCTGGCAGAGTCCTGGCAGGACCAGGTTCGACGGGTGACAGAGCAGATCCGCCCCCTTCAGGGCGAGGGTGCGGGCCACCTCCGGGAAGAGCCAGTCGAAGCAGATCATCATGCCGACGCGCACCCCCGAGACGGTTCGCACGCCGAGCGGCCGGTCGCCCGGATCGAACCAGGACTTCTCCTCCATGAACAGGTGGATCTTCCGGTACACCTGGAGAATGCCACGTGACCCGAGCATGAGGGATGTGTCGAAGCATCGATCCTGGTCGCGCTCGAGGAACCCGGTGACGAGGTGGAGTTGCCGGCGACGCGCGAGCTCGACGAGCGCCTCGACGATCCGGGATCCTCGCAGCCGCTCCGCCAGACTCATCGCTTCGTCACGGTCACGGAACCAGTAGCCGGTGAAGGGGAGCTCCGGCAGGACGATCAGATCCGCTTCGACCCCGGCGAGCAGCGCCAGGACCCGGTCGAGGTTGCTCTCCGTGCGTCCGAAACGGGGGTTGAACTGGCAGAATCCTACACGGAACATCGATTCCTCCTGGTCGCCCATGTGGTCATCATACCCCGTAGCGCAGCGATCCGGCGGGATCGCCTCTGCATGGGGCACTCGAAGCCGGTTTCTGCTATAATCCCCGCGATATTAACGAGATAAGAGAGAGGAGACAGGGTGGCGAAGAACTCAGGTGAATTCGCCGTGAACCAGCGGGTGAGTCATAGCGTGTACGGCTGCGGTACCATCAGCATGATCGACGAACGGCATACCGTCATCGAGTTCGACGAGCATGGGCGGCGCAAGTTCGTCACCAGCATGATGCACCTCGAGCCGAGCGACGTGGCGGCGCCGGCCAAGCCCCGCTCCCGTTCCAGGAAGGCGAAGGCAGCGAAGTAGTCTCCCTGTCCCGGTCCACCTCCCGGCCCGGGCACCCCGAAGATGAGAGACGATAACCACCCGCACACGCACCTTCTCCACTCGTATGCGCTCACGAGGCTGGAGCCGGAGGAGCGCCGCTTTATCGATCGCCACCTGCGCTGGTGCCGGCGCTGCCGTGACGAAGTCGAAGCGCTCTCATCAATCCTGAAGAGCCGGTACCCTCGCGAGAGCCCCGAACCGCTTCCGGTCCCGGAGCCGCCGCCGTGGGCCGCGCGGAAAACCTCAGGCGAGTCCGGCCCGGCTGCCCGGTCGCGTGGGTTGCGCCCGCAATGGGTGCTGGCCTCCGCCGCGACACTGATCCTCATGGCCGCCCTGTCCGCTGTCGCTCTCCTCGGGCCCGGCGACTGGTACCCCCGGGCACCGAATCCGGATGCGGTCGTGTTCGAGGCGCCGCGCCGTGGCGCGGCAGCCACACCCGTGCTGGCGGGCACCGGGCCCTGGAGGGTCCGTGTCCTGCTCCCGTTCGACGCGCCCGCCGGAGCCTATGCCATGCATGTCCGGACTGCAGACGGCGCTCCCCACGGGCCTCCCCTCGCAGGGCAGGCGACGCATGACGGCCGGATCGAGACGACCCTTGCCGGTCTGCGTCCAGGGCGCTATCAGCTCGTGCTCCTTCCTGGAGTAGCCGGCGATGAGGACGGCTACGTCTATGTCTTCCACGTGGTCGACCTCCCATGGGACGCGTCCGGGAATTGAGCGCGATGCGACACGGTAGGGCGAGGGGCCTCGCGTTGCCGGTCGGCGTCGCCGCGGCGCTGTTTCTGGGTCTGGCGATCGCCCCGGTCCGTTCCCGGCTGAGTCCGACCCCGCCGCCCCGCCTCGAAGGCAACGCCGTATCGACGCCTGATCCGGAACGGCTCGAGCAGCAGCGTTGGGCCCGAGGGGTGCTCGCCGCCGCAAAGAGCGCGGCCGGACAGGATTCGCTCGAGGCGGCCGACGCGATGGACCGGCTCGCGATCGTGCTGGGGGCCTCGGCCCGCCCTGAGGATCTGGCGGAGGCGCGCGAGCTCGCCCAACGCTGCATCTCCATCCGTGAGGCAATGCTGCCGGCCGGCGATCCCCAGATCGCCTCGGGCCTCGCGGATCTGGTCGATATTCTCTGGAGGTTCGGCCGGTTCGAAGAGGCGCGGCAGCCGGCCGAGCGCGCGCTCGCTCTGAGGCGGCGTCTCGCGGGGCCGGGCGATCCCGGTCTGGCCACCAGCCTGTACCAGCTCGCCTCGCTGCTGAGGATCGACGGGGACTATGCTCGCTCGGCCCCGCTGTACCGTGAAGCCATCGCTACCTGGCGTGCGGCGCCCGGGGACCGTCGTCAGGACATCGCCTCGGCACTCCACTACCTCGGCGTGCTGAGCTGGAGCCTTGGCGATACGGCGGAGGCGCGCCGGCTGATCGACCGTTCGCTCGGGATGCTCGAGGAGGCGCTGGGGCCCGATCACCCGCTCGTGGCCCAGCGGCTCCACATGCTTGGCGGACTGGCGGTTGCGATGGGTCAGCGGGGCCGGGCCAGGGATATGTACGAGGAAGCTCGCCGGATCTGGACGAGGTCGCTCGGCCCCGACCATCCCGATGTGGCGCGCGCGCTCACCAGTCTCGGGAGGCTCCGCCTGGACGCGGGGGACACCCGTGCGGCGAGGCAGCTCTTCGAGCGCGCTCTGGCGATCCGCACCGGGGCGTTCGGTCACGCGGATCCACTCGTGGCGAACAGCCTGGCCGATCTGGGGCGGGTCGCGCAGGCCGAGGGAGATCTCGCGGCGGCGCACCGGCAGCTCCTGCAGGCGGTCACACTGCTCGGGCCTAACCAGGCGTCGCCGGACAGCGAGCTGGTCCCCGCGCTCGTCGCCCTGGCCCGCGTCGAGGTCGCCCGCGGAGATGTCGCCGCCGCGCTGTCTCATGCAATCCGGGCGGAGCGTCAGGCGAGAGAGGTCTTCCGGCGGTCCGCCCGCGGCCTGCCGGACCCAGACGCCCTGCGCTACGCTGCGCGGCGCGTCGGCGGCCTCGATGCGGCGATCGCCGCGCTGCTCGGCGAGAGGACCCCGTCGCCTCCGGAAGTGGTCTCCGTATTCGATGAAGTGATCCGATCGCGGGGCCTGGTGCTCGACGTGGTGAGCCGTTTCTCCCGGCAGGAAGACCCGGCCGGTGTGGAGCAGGTGCGCCGTGCCCTTCCGCCCGACACCGCGCTGGTTGCCTATGTCCGCTACGATGACGCGCCGCGGGCCGGGCGCCTCCCGGAGAAATCCTACGCCGCCTTCGTGCTCGACCGGGAGCAGGCGGGTCCGATGATTCAGCCTCTGGGGCCTTCACGCCGGATCGACGCGGCGGTGCAGGCATGGCGCGCGGAAGCCGGAGCCGACCCGCGCCTGCGGGCGACGGGCACGGCTGAACGGGAGTACCGCGCGGCCGGCAATCGGGTCCGGTCCGCCGTATGGGATCCGGTGGCCGCCGAGGTCGCGGGGCACGAGCGCGTCTTCGTCGTTCCCGACGGGACGCTCGGCCTCGTCAGCCTGGCGGCCCTCCCCTCAGGCGACGGGCGCTACCTGCTCGAGACCGCTCCGCGCATCCACTATCTCTCTGCCGAGCGCGATCTGCTGGATGTCGTGGTCCCTCACCCGGAAGGGGAGGGCGCTCTGGTGATGGGCGGTGTCGCGTTCGGAGGGCCGGCCGCTCCGGGCGTGCCGGGGTTCGAGCGCCTCCCCGGCACGGGCAGGGAGGCCGCCGAGGTGGCCTCCCTGGTGGCACCCGGCTCGGAAGTCGCCGTGATGACGGGGCGCGACGCGACCGAAGCGGCGTTTCGGCGCCTCGCGCCCGGCAGGCGGCTCCTGCACCTGGCGACCCACGGTTATTTCCTGGAACGGGAGCTGCCGGGACGAGACCCCTTCCAGCTATCGGGGCTCGCGATGGCCGGGGCGAACCGGCGTCAGGAAGCGGCGACGAGCCTCGATGACGGCGTCATGACGGCCAGGGAGATCGCCGCGCTCGATTTGTCGAGCGTCGACTGGGTGGTGCTCTCGGGGTGCGACACCGGGCTCGGCGTCGTGATGGATGGCGAGGGGGTCCTCGGTGTCCGGCGGGCGTTCCGGATCGCGGGAGCGCATACCCTGATCATGAGTCTGTGGGCGGTCGACGACGGCGCGGCCCGCGCGTGGATGCGGCGGCTGTACGAGGCGCGGGCGCGCGGGCTCTCGACCGACCGCGCGGTCGAGGCGGCCGGGCTCGCACTCCTGCGCGCTCAGCGGAACCGGGGAGCGACGGTGCACCCGTATTTCTGGGGCGGATTCGTGGCGGCGGGGGACTGGCGCTGACCGGGACCGACCCTCAGTCTCCGCTCCCGGGTGCGGGCTGTGACAGGCCACGCCGGGTAACGAGGTAGGTGGCGAAGGAGCCGAGCCAGTGCCCTCCCTCATAGTGCTCTCCCGTGACGGAGGCCAGCCCGCTCTCCGCATGCCGTCGGGCGACGGCACGGATCGAGCCGACTCGGGCATCGGTATCGGGAAGCCCCGAGGCGATCCCCTCCAGCATCCAGGCGCGGCTGAGGTTCAGGCCGTCCAGATGGGCCAGCTTCGGATCCGACGGGTCGCTCACGACCTCCGGCTCCAGCCACGCGGATGAGCCGTCACGCGGTATGACGGGCAGAAACCCGGACAGCCACTTCGCATAGGCGTTGCGATCGAGAATGCGGCGCATCAGGTCGGCCTCCGCGAGGCACGGAGAAAGGAAGTCGTGCCCGGAGGGCTCGTACGACAGCGGGCAGTCGCGATCCGCGAGATAGAAGTCGCGCGAGCGCGAGACGAGCAGCGATTCCATCTGCTCGTCCGGGGCCGTGCGGGCCCAGTCGAGGATCAGGCCGAAGGCGAACGCCGTCTGATCGTGCTCGCCGATCCGGATCGGGTGCGAGAGCTTCGGAAGCCACTCGGCGATCCGGTCTCTGGCTGTCTTCTCCAGCGGCGCGAGCGTCTGAGACCACCGGCGCGCCGCCGGCTGGTCCCACTCGCGCAGCTCGGCGGCGAGCTGCAGCAGCCAGGCCAGACCGTAGGGCCGCTCGAAGGAGACGCGTCCCGGGCCGTTCATGTAGCGGACCTCCGCGGCGATGTTGTCCGGCGTGAAGCTGATGCCCAGCGCCTCCATCGCGGCCGGGGTGAACTCCGCCTTCGGAAGCACCCTGGCGAGACGGGCCAGCAGCCAGTGTCCGTGGACGCACGAGTGCCAGTCGAAGCATCCGTAAAACGCCGGGGTCAGCGCGCGCGGCGGGCGGGCGTCCGCGTCGCTCGACATCACATGGGAGATCTTGTTCGGGTACTCGCGGTGGACGCAGTCCAGCGCCAGGCGAGCGAACCTGGCGGCCACGGCGGGATCCAGTGCCGAAGTGGGCGCCGGACCACCGCCTGTCGCCGCCATCGCCATGAGTACCGCTGCTCCCAGAATCAGGGCCGGTGTCCTCCCGGTGGCGGGGCCCGAGCTCCCCACCGCAGGGATCACTTTATCACGCGCCGGGTCGTGAGGACCCCTTTCCGAGAACGCGGCCCAGCTCCCTCAGCAGCGCCGAACCGTTCCCCTTCCAGGCGCTGCCGTGCATGCAGGCCAGCGTAGCCGGTTCGGTCGCGGCCAGCTTCTCGATCAGCGCGCTCGCGTTCGGTCGAGTGCGAGAAGTAGTCCATCGGCGCGCGGAAGGCCTCGCTGGGGCCGAGGATGTCCGACTCGGTGAGCGGAGGATTGTCTGCCCCGCCCTGCGTGAACAGGTCGCCGCACAGCAGCGTGCGGGTCTTCTCCTCGAACAGGAAGCCGCACTCCCAGGCATGCGGCAGATGGGGCGTGTCGAGCCACCGCACGCGCCGGGTCCCGATCGCAAGCGTCTCCCCGTCCGCGAGAGGCCGGGGGGCGCGCTCCGCAAAATCCTCGACCGAGGTCATGGCGGCGACCCCGGAGCAGATCGGCACGGCGCGCGGAGCGGCCGCGAGGAACAGATTCAGCGCCCCGCACTCGTCCGCCTCGAAGTGTGACAGGCCGAGATAGCGAAGCCGGTCGATCGGCATGACCCTGCCGATCGCCTCGCTCACATCGGGGAAGATCCTGCGCATCCCCGTGTGGAACAGGAGCGGCTCGTCGTCGACGATCAGGTACTGGTTGAACGAGAAGCCGCCCGGCACGGCCGGACTGGGTGTGCTGATCCGGTAGATCCCGTCGGCGATCTCGTCGATGGTCGTGGTTGAAGCGTTCTGCATGGTGGGTCCTCCATGAAATGTCCGACCGGGGTGTGTAACGAGGGAGCGGGGTGTTACACATACCGGGTAGAACACGGCGTGATATTCTCGCCAATGATGGGAAACCACGATGCCCGCAGCTTCGAGCAGGCAACAGATGTCGACCTGGCCCGGGCCGTTGCCTCGGCGCCGCCCGGCGAGGCGGGGGCGGCGGAGGGAGAGTTGTACCGCCGGCTCGCGCCTCGGGTGCGTCTGTACGGGCTTCGTCACACTCGTGACGAGCAGCAGGCGGAAGACCTGGCGCAGGAGGTGCTTCTGATCACGCTCGAGGCGCTTCGACACGGGAAGCTGCGGGAGCCCGACAGGCTGGTCTCGTTCGTCCTGGGGACCTGCCGGCTCATCGTCCGGGGCGGGCGGCGAGGCGAGCGGCGACGTAGGGAGCTGCTCGACCGGTTCGGACCGGATCTGTATCCCGATGCCGCGGTCACTGGGACGGCGCCGGACACGGGTCGGCTGGCCGGATGCCTCGAGCGACTCGCGGAGCGTGACCGCAGCGTGATCGTGCTGAGCTTCTACGAGGAGAGGAGCGCCCCCGACGTTGGAGAGGAGCTGGGCCTCACCGCGGCGAACGTTAGGGTCATCCGGCATCGTGCTCTCGGCCGGCTTCGCGACTGCATGGCCCCGGGAGGCTCGTCGTGAGCACCGCGCGCTGTCCCGATCCCGTCCCGATCCCGGACCTTCTGGACTACTGGCTCGATCCGCTGCCGGACGACGAGGGCGATGCCGTCGAGGAGCACCTTCTCGGATGCTCCGGATGCAGCGGCACGCTGGCGGAGCTGGTCGCGCTGGGGCGTGCGACCCGCAGAGTCGTGGAGAGGGGGGGCCTGAGGGTGATCGTCGGCGAGAGCGTCGTCGAGCGGCTGGCCGGGCTGGGCCTTCGGCTGAGGCAGTACCGCGTGCCGGCAGGCGGGCGGGTCGACTGCACGGTGACCGACCAGGACGACATCATGATCGCCCGGCTCGCGGCTCCCGACACCCTTGCCCAACGCGTGGACCTGGTGATCTGCGATGAGGCCGGGCGCGAGGGGGCCAGGCTCGCGGACATCCCGGCAGGGGGCGCAGGCGCGGACGTGGTCTTCATCGAGCCGATCGCGGCACTGCGCCGCCTGGAGGCCACGGTGATCCGTGTGAGGCTCGTGGGCGTGGACGAAAACGAAGAGAGGCTGCTCGGCGAGTATGCGTTTCATCACACGCCGAGCAGCCCCGGATGAGGTGACCGGGAAAGGCGGCCCCGCACCGCCCTCCCCGGGCCTCCGCAAAATGGCTACCAGATCATCCTGAAGCAGCGCACCAGGCTGTAGGGCGCGACCCAGAGATCCGCCGCGTTGTACAGCACCTCGACGATGGGATTCGAAGACCCTTCGCCTCCCGTCACCACCGGCCCGGAGGCCGTCCCGGGCGCCTCGCGCTGTATGGGTCCGTGGGATCGGATGGCCGCGTCGACCGGTGACGCGAGCATCGAGACGAGCAGTACGGCCAGCAGCGCAACCATCAGATGTCTGGTCCTTCTCATCGTCTGCAGCCCTCGTATGGTTGTGCGGGATCCGGTTACGGGAGAGGAATCTATGTGCCGCCCTGAGCCGGAGCAAACGGAGAAGGCCCGACGATCCCGAAGAAAGCGACCCTCCTGCCTACTTTTTCCTCAGGAAGGCCCCAGCGACCGCGGCGACGATCAGGCTTGTGAAGAAAGTCCCGACGAGTCCCGGCACCGCCTGGTTCACAGGCGTCGCGCTCTCCATGCGGGTCCTCAGCTGCTCGACCTGTTCGTCGGTCGCACCGGCGGCCTGCATGGTCTCGACGTAGCCGGTCTTCATCTCCGCGATCGCGTTCGGGAACACGAACGACAGCATCATCCATGACGAGGCGAAGATGAGGCATCCCGCGATCACTCCGATGAGCGCGCCATTGAGCAGTTGCCTGACGTAGGCGCTGCCCGGGGCGGTCTGCCTCAGGGCCAGGACGACCACCACGACGTTGAGGACGATCGCGAGGCCTATCGAGGCGAGGCCGCCGACGACCGGGTTCCGGTGCATGCCGGTGCCCATGATGGCCAGGGACACGACGGTCACCAGTACGGCCAGGACGATGCTCCACTTGACGATCACACCCATCGAGCCCTCCTCCGGTTTCGGGTTGCCTGTTGAGGCGGCTCCCCGCCACCCCGATCCATTCTACGGGAAAAGGCCCGGCGGATCGTCTCTCATCTCCGCTTCGTAGCCTGGATCAGGGCGCCGGCCGCCAGCGCGACTCCCGCCGCGAGGAGGCTGCCGCGCGTCGCCCCCGAGAGGAGGACCAGCGAGAGCAGCACGGCGGCGGCGGGGATCGCTGGCCCTCCCGGCAGGACGAGCCCTCCCGCCGGTGGCCCGAGACGCCGACGCAGCACCGGAACCGCCAGCGCGGTGCCGATATAGGTCGTCAGCCGGGCAACCACCGACAGCGCGGCCAGCGCGATGAAGCTGCCGGTGAGAGCCAGCGGGAGCGCGATGGCGGTCTGCAGGGCGATGGCGACGGCCGGCGTGCGATAGCGCGGGTGGATCCGGCCGATGGCGCGGGGGCCGAAGCCGTCGCGGGCGAGGGCCAGCAGGTATCGAGGTCCGGCCAGCACCGTGTTGCTGTTGGTTCCCAGGATCGACAGCGCCGCGCCGACGGTCATGACCAGCCCGGCCCAGGGGCCGAGAAACGACCCCGCGGCATCGGCCAGGGGCGTGGCGGACCGCGCGGCGTCGGGCAGCGTCCCGAGCGTGACCCACTGGACTGCTGCGTACAGCAGCGTCACGATCGTGATGTTGGCGACCAGCGCGAACGGTATGTCCCGTTTCGGGTTCCTGTATTCGCCTGCGGGCGCGGCGGTGTTCTCGAAGCCCGCATAGGCGAACAGGAGCAGGAGCGCGGCCTCGCCGAAGCGCCCTTCTCCGGGAGGCTGTGAGGTGACCCGCGACCAGCTCGCGTGAGAGAGACCCGCCCCCACGAACAGCAGCAGGGGCAGCAGCTTGCTCCCGACCAGGAACATGGCGGCCCCGACACCCGAGCGGATACCGGTGATGTTGATCGCGGTGAGCGCCAGAAGCGGCAGCGTGATGGCGGCGGCGCGTCCCGTTCCGGACCCGGCTTGCGGCCACAGGTATCCGATCGCCTGCGCGAACCCGACCGAGAGCGATGCCACGGACGCCACCCGTGCGAGCCAGGTCATCCAGCCGACCTCGAGGCCCGCGAACTCACCGAACGCGGTTCTGGCGTAAAGATACGCGCTGCCCGGCTGGTCGAAATGTCCCGCGGCCTCGGCGAAGCAGAGCACGAGCAGCGAGACGGCAAGGCCTGCGGCCAGCACCGCCCACAGACTGGCCGGACCCAGCAAAGCCGCTGCCGCCGCGGGCAGCAGATAGACGCCGCTGCCGATCACGTCGTTGAGCGCCAGCCCCACGATCTGCCATCGGGAGACGGCGCGCCGCAGCGCCGGCTGTCCGCTGCTCATGAAAGCACCTCCGCGCGGCAGGTTATCTCTTCCTGCCGCGCGGGAGTGCGAAAATCGCAGAGCTCAGCGTTCGGCGGTGAGCAGGACGATCAGCGCCTGGTCGTCTCCATCGAGGCGCGACGTGCCGACGACGACGGTCTCGCCGATGTCCATGCTGAAGGAGGTCTCGATCAGGTCGGTCGCCCGGTGCTCCTTGTCCTCGCCGTTGCCGGCGCCTGCGGACGGAAGGCGCATCAACCGGAAGCGCCCGATCTCGAGCCGGGGTCCCTTGCCGCCCTCGTTTCTTGCGATCTTCATCTGAGCCACGTATCCCTGGTCACCCCCCATGTTGAGCTGCGCCTCGGAGCTCGACCGGATCGCCCCGGTGTCGAGGATCCGGTATCCCTTGTAAGGGAATAGCTTCTGCAGATCCTCGAGCGCCGCGCGCTCGCCGGCAGGAAGAGAGGGTGCCGGCCGCGCGGTTCCGTCGGCCAGCAGCAGCACCACGCGGAAGCTGAGCGTCGGCGTGGCGACGTCCCGCTCCTTGAGCAGCGCGGCGATCCGGTCCTGCATCGCGGGGGTCGTCGTGTACGTGAACCAGCTTCGCCCCTGCTGCGAGTAGCTGCAGGACTGCTCCGGTGCCTGCGAGAGGCAGAGCTGGTGGGCCAGCATGATCGCGTCCATGGCGTCGATGTGCTCGACGTGGTAGACACGCTTGACCTGTGCATCGCTTCCCGTCGCGGCGAATGTCATGCCTGTCGCCAGAGCGATGCCGCAGAGGGCGACGAGGAGAGTCCGTTCTCCGAACCGTTTCATCTTCATGATCTGTCTCCCACATGTGAGGTTTGAGTCCGACTCGGAGCGATGGGCAGATCCGGATTCACGCTCCAGATGATGCGGGTGCCTCCGGGGCCGGTCATACGGATGGTCCTGAGCCCACCGCCGGCGCCGGGCCGCGCGGCGACCGGACTCGCGGGCGCCGGAAGGTGCACGAGACTCCAGAACGAGATCGCCATCACGATGGCGAGTCCCGCCAGCGCCATGGTGATGAACCGCCATCGTGGAGGCGGGCCGGCGAGGACCGGATCCGGCGTCGCATGCCGTATCGCGCGTCTCCACCCGGCGGCGATATCGGGAGGCGGCGACGGATCGTCCGCCGCCGGATCCCCGGCGCGCAGGACCACCCTGAGACGACGATCTCCCTCATCCCTTCGTTCGCGTGTCATCGCTTCTCGTCCTCCAGCAGAATCCGCTTCAGCTCTCGCCGTCCCGCGGCGAGATGCCAGCGAACCGTGGCGCGGGCGATACCGAGAAGACCGGCCACCTGTTCCACGTCCAGCTCCTCGAGCTCGTGCAGCACCACGACCGCCCGCCGACGCGGCGCGAGCCGGGCCAGCGCCGCACGCACGATTTGACGTGCCATGAGCGCCGCCTCCTGCATCGCCGGGGTACCTTCCGACGCGGGTTCCGGCGCCAGACGGCGTCTCACGGCGCGACGGCGGTGCCTGTCGCGGCACAGATTCACCAGCACGCGTGTCAGCCAGGCTTCGCCGCCCGGTCCATCCTCGGGGAGCGCCTCGGGCCGCCGGGCGGCCTGCAGGAACGCCTGCTGTACGAGGTCCCCGGCCTCGTCCCGATCGCCCGACATCCTCAGCGCGAGCCGGTAGAGACGGCGGTGGTGGGCGTCGAAGAGGGCCTCGAGCCGGTCCTGGGTCTGGCGTGTCAACCCCGGTCTTCGCTCCACATCGGTCAAGACGCACCAGGGCGTCGTGATGTTGGCGGGAGGGGCGATGTGCGACGTGGCGGGGCGCCGGGCCACGAGGGCCCGGCGCCTCCCGATCACTTCGCGGGCGGGACGATCACGGGCTCCGGCATGCGCGACCGGGCGAGATCATCGAACGCGGCCACCTCGGTGTCGATCGCCTTCTGCAGATCGCCGAGGATGGCGTCGAGCTGCACGCGCAGCTCGCCGTAGCGCTCGATGCTGCCGGCCGTGGGTCGCGCATCGGCGCTCTCGACGACCTCCATCAACCCCACGAGCTGGTTGTCGATCTGCGGCGGGAAGTTGAGCGCGTCCTGCGCCGCCTCGTTCTTCGTCTGGTGGATCGCCTCTTCGACGGCTGTCAGCTTCTCGCGGGCCGCGCGCGCAGCCTCCCCGAGCCCCTCGCCCTTGCCGGCGTCGGTCAGACGGCGGGTCAGGTCATCGATCTGCGAGCGCATGTCGCGCGCGCGCTTCATGGCCCGGTGGCTCTCCGAAAGGGCGGTCCATACTTTCTTTGCCAGCTCGTACTGAGCCTGCAGATCCTCGGTCGTGACGTCGAGCCGCGGATCGGCCATGATCTCGAAGGCCCGGGTCTGGGTCGTGCCGGCGCAGGAGATGCGGGCCTGATACCGCCCCGGGGAACCTCCGGCCCCTCGCCCGTGCCCCACAGCACCGTATCCTCGGCCATCTCGGCGTCGGGCAGCCGGAAATCCCAGACATACCGGTTCAGCCCTTCCTCGGCGGGAAGGGTGCGTGGCTTGATGGCACCGGGAGGCATGAACCTGGCGAACGGGTTGGGCGCGTGAGGTTCCTCCTTTGTGCTCGAGAGCGTCCGGAGCACGCGGCCCGCGTCGTCGAGGATCTCCAGCTTCACCTCGTCGTCCTTGCCCGGCGCCTTCGGCAACGTGTAGTAGATCATCACACCGCCCGGCGGGTTCTTGCCCGCGGCCGCATCCCCGCCGAACCCGCCCCCGCCGCCGAAGCGCACCGTGTCACGAGGCGTGAAGAGATGGATCGGCTCGGAGGGTGCCGGCGTGTCGGCCTCGCGCAGGGGCGTCAGATCGTCGAGGATCCAGAAGCCGCGTCCCTGGGTGGCGACCACGAGGTCGCCGTTCTTGACCGCGAGATCGGTGATGGGTGTCACCGGCAGCTCGAGCTGGAACGGATCCCAGTGCCGGCCGTCGTCGAGGGATACATAGATCCCGAACTCGGTGCCGGCGTACAGGAGGCCCTTGCGGACAGGATCCTCGCGGACGACACGCGTGAAGTGACCGTCCGGGATGCCGTTGCCGCCGTCCGTCAGCAGCTTCCAGGTCGCCCCGTAGTCGTCGGTCCGGTACAGGTACGGCTTGAAATCATCCTGTCTGTAGCGGGTGACGGCGAGGAAAGCGCGCCCCGCATCGTGTGCTGATGGCTCGATCATGTTGACCTGACCCCAGGCGGGCATCCCCTTCGGTGTGACGTCGTCCCAGGTGCGGCCGCCGTCGCGAGACAGATGGACGAGGCCGTCGTCGGAACCGACCCACAGCAGTCCCTTCTGGAGAGGCGACTCGGCGAGGGCGAAGATCGTGTCGTACACCTCGACGCCCGTGTTGTCGCGCGTGATCGGCTCGCCCGCATACCCCTGCTTGTCCGGGTCGTTGCGGGTGAGATCGGGGCTGATGACCTGCCAGGTCTGCCCCTCGTCGTCGGTCCGGAGCAGATACTGCGCGGCGTGGTACAGGACGCTCGGATCGTGTGGCGAAAGCAGGATAGGGGCGTTCCACTGGAAACGGTACTTGAGATCGCGCGCCGCCTGGCCGACCGCGAGCTGCGGATAGGCCATCACCTCGCGCTGCTGGTCGGTTGCGTGATCGTAGCGGCCGATGGAGCCGCCGTAGCATCCGCTGTAGGTCACCTGCGGGTTGCGGGGGTCGACGGCCACGTGGCCGCTCTCGCAACCACCGATGACGTACCAGTCCTCGCGGCCGATCCCCCCCGAAGCGGTCCGGCTCGGGATGGCCACGCAGCTGTTGTCCTGCTGGCAGCCGTAGACGTAGTAGGGGAACCGGTCGTCCACGGTCACCCGGTAGATCTCCGCCGTCGGCTGATTGGCCTGCGTCGTCCAGGTCCTGCCGCCGTTGTCGGTGACGTCGGCGCCCCCGTCGTTGCCGTTGATCATGAGCTGCGGGTCGTCGGGGCTGATCCAGAGCGCGTGATGGTCGCCGTGCGGCGCCCGGATGAGCTGGAAAGTCTTGCCCCCGTCGTCGGATCTCCAGACGCTCGTGTTGAGGACATAGACGGTATTGACGTCCTTCGTGTCTGCGAACACATGGGTGTAGTACCAGGCGCGCTGCCTGAGGTTACGATCGGTGTTGACGAGCGTGAAGTGCTTGCCGCCGTCGTCGGAGCGGAACAGGCCGCCCTTCTCCGCCTCCACCAGGGCCCAGACCCGGTCCGGGCTCGCGCCCGACACCGTGACACCGATCCTCCCTTTGGTTCCCTCCGGCAGCCCGTCGGTCAGCTCCTCCCAGCTGTCTCCACCATCCGTCGATTTGTACAGCCCGCTTCCTTCGCCGCCGCTCACGAGGGTCCACGGCTTGCGCTCCGCGCGCCAGAACGCGGCGTAGAGGATCCTCGGGTTGGCCGGTGTCATGGCGAGATCCACCGCGCCCGCTTCCTTGCTCACGAACAGGACCTTCTTCCAGGTGGCGCCGCCGTCCGTCGATCGGAAGACGCCCCGCTGTGCGCTCGGGCCGAACGCGTGCCCGAGCACCGCCACGTACACCAGATCGGGGTTCTGCGGATGCACCCGGATGCTGCCGATCTGTCCGGCGTCCTCCAGCCCGAGGTGCTTCCATGTCACGCCGGCGTCGGTGGACCGATAGACACCGTCACCCGGCGACACGTTGCCGCGGATGCAGGCCGAGCCCATGCCGGCATAGACGACGTTGGCGTCCGAAGGCGCCACGGCGAGCGCGCCCACCGAGGCGGTCTTGAACGATTCATCGGAGACATTGTGCCAGGTGAGTCCCGCGTCGGTCGTCTTCCAGACCCCGCCGCCGGTCGAGCCCATGTAGAACACCTCCCGGGAGCCTGGCACGCCGGTCACGGCCGTGACGCGCCCGCCGCGGTACGGACCGATGTTGCGGTATTCCATCGCCTTGTAGTGCTTCGCGTCGAACGTCGCGCTCGACGAAGATGCGGCTGCCGCCGGCGCGTCCGGTGCCGCCGCGATCGCCACGACCAGTGCAAGGAGGGCGACGATGCGGTGGTCGATGTTCCTGGCATTCATGGTGCGTCTTCTCCTTCTCATCAGAGCCCCCCGTCCGCAGCGGTGGTGGCGGTCGAGGCGGGGGTGACTCCCATCTCACGGATGAGATCATGGGCGCCGGCGATCTCGTCCATGACCCAGAGCACGTACCGTATGTCGACGTGAATGGACCGGGTGATGCTCGGAATGAAGTCCCAGTCGGCGATGATGCTCTCCCAGTTGCCGTCGAACAGCAGCCCTGCCAGCTCGCCGTTCGCGTCGAGAGTGGGCGAGCCGCTGTTGCCCCCGGTGGAATCGAGCGTGGTGAGGAAGTCGACCGGCAGAGTCCCGAGCCCGGCGGCCGCGTACGGGCCGAACCGTTTCGCCCGGATCGCCGCGACCTCGGACGCGGGTGGATCGAAGGGGTCCTCCCCGGTGTTCTTCTCGACGATCCCGTCCGCGGTGGTGAACGGCTCGTAGTCCACCGCGTCGCGCGGGGTGTATCCTTTCACGGTTCCGTACGTGATTCTGAGCGTGCCGTTGGCGTCAGGGTAGAGCGGCTCGCCGCGGCCGGCCCGCCAGGCAATCATCGCCTCCATCAAGCGCGGGCGCGCCGCCTGGAACTCGCCTTCGAGCGTCTTCTCGCGCTCCTCGATCCGCATATCGCTCTCGAACAGATGCGCCGCCAGCCGGACGAACGGGTCGTCGCTCGTGTCCAGTGCGCTGCGATCGGCGTCCATGAGGGAGAGCCGGGTCTTCAGGTCGGTCAATCGCGTTCCGGAGTACATCTCCTCCAGTCGCGCGTCCAGCTTCGCCTCGTCGACGCGGTTCCCGTCGATGCCGAACCATGTGTCGAAAGCCCCGACGTGCTGATCCGCCGGTATGACGGCGTAGTCCAGGATGAACCGCCGCAGGACGGCGCGGTCGACCTCGGGTGTGAAGGACCGGTCCATCCGGGTGAGCCGCTCGCGGATACGCGGCAGGTCACGCCCCTGATAGCCGGCCTCGCGCTGTATGTCCGGTTTCGTCCGTTCCACGCTCAGCCGGTAGAGGGTGCGCGCCGCGCTGAGAATGCTCGTGCGACCGATGAGACTCTGGTAGTACATGTCCTGCTCGCGCATCGCCTGGTCCTTCGCAACGAGGTCGCGCAGGTCCTGGATGGCGGAGCCGTATCGTGCGCGCCGGCCGGCGTCCGCCTCGATCCACCGCTGCAGGTCTCCCTCGGTGCGCCGCTTCCGCTCGAGCATGTCGCTGCGAGCGTATCCGTTGAGCATTCCCTCGTTGTTCTTCATGCTGTTGTTGAGGCGCGAGACGATCGATGCATACTTGATGGCCGCATCCGGCCGGTCGGCGGTCTCGTGATCGATGATGTCCAGCCACTGGCGATAGAGGCGTGTTCGGGTCGGGTAGGACCAGCCGAAGGTGTTCTCGACCTCGGACGCCAGCCGGTAGCGGCTGGTGCGTCCCGGATAGCCCGCGGCGAACACCAGGCTCCCGTCGGCCACGCCGCCGGCCGCGACCTTCAGCCAGTGCTTCGGGTGGTACGGGACGTTGCCGGGCGCGTAGTCTGCCGGCTTGCCGTCCGGCCCGACCCAGGCGCGCAGGAACGAATAGTCGCCCGTGTGCCGCGGCCACATCCAGTTGTCGACGTCCCCGCCATAGTCGCCGATGGAGCGGCCCGGCGCATGGACCAGGCGGACATCGCGGATCTCCAGCTGCTTGATCAGCTCGTACTCCAGCCCGCCGTTGTAGCTCGCCACGCGGCACCGGTGGCCCTCGTCCGTCTCGCATTCGGCGACCAGAGCCTTCTCGCGATCGTCGATCGCCTGGTACCGCTCGCGACCCCCCAGCGAGACGGGCAGCCCGTCGAGAACCCGTGAAGTGACGTCGGTGGCGGCAACCGTGACGTAGACGCGGGAACCGGGCGCGCCGGGAAGCTCCTCCGCGCGGCTCGTCGCGAGGAACCCGGCCTCGATAAGGTTGCGTTCCTCGGTCGAGTTGTACTGGATCGACCCGTAGGCACAGTGGTGATTGGTGATGACGAGACCGTCGGGTGAGACGAACGAGGCGGTGCAGCCGCCCAGGCTGACGACGGCGTCCATCGGGTAGTCGAGCAGGTCACCGAGGCGGGCCGGATCGATCCTCATGCCCATCGAGGTGAGCCGTTCGCGCAGCTCGGGGATCTGACGCGGCCGCCACATTCCCTCATCGGCGTGGACGGCGCAGAAGGACAGGGCGAGCAGAGGCAGGATCGCTTTCTTCATGGCAGGGCCCTCGTGATCGGTTGGATGCGTGCGGGACGAGCGGAGCCGGCTCCGACCCGACGGTCAGGATATCACGCGGAGGGGAGACGGCGATCCCCGTGGGATCGCCGCCGGATGATCATCGCGATGCGGTCAGAGCGAGGAGAGGCAGAAGGTGGTGCCGTCCGGATCCTTGAACAGGGCGTAGTCCCCCCAGGGCTGCTTCTTCGGCGGTTCGACGAACTCCACCCCGCGGGCGCTGAGCTCCTCGAACGTCCGCTGGACGTCGTCGCAGGCGAACGTGATGTTCGAGAACCCGCCGATCCAGCTCCTGTGCGCGTCCGGGGTGAACAGCACCAGACGCGTCGGGGATCCCGGGATCGCCAGCTCTATCCAGCGTTGGTCGCCGGAGAACGGCTGGTCGGTGTACACCTCGAATCCCAGCTTGTCGGTGTAGAACTCGAGAGCGCGCCGCTGGTCGGTCACCGGCACGCTGGCGAACTTGATGCTCTTGATCATCATCAACCCTCCCAGTCACGAATGTCTCTTTTACCCCGGCGCCACCATCGTGTCCAGACCAGCGCCGGCCCGACGCGCGGATCGTGTGGACGGCCTGCTATAGCATCCGATACCATAGCGGTCATGGAACGGATCACGGTGGACCGCTACGTGCTGGACACGCTCATGCGCGACCTGGTGGGTCACGACCGGATGCCGTCGGCATTCATCGTTTACCTGCTGCTGTACCGCAGGACCGCGGGCGTCTCCCGCGAGAGCGTTCATCTGAGCCACCAGGCGATCGCCGAGGCGACCGGCCTGTCCCGCAGCGCGGTGCAGTCGGCGATCCGGGCTCTGTCGCGCCGCAGGCTCATCCGCTCGACGCGCAACTCGCCGACCGCCACCCCCGAGTACACGCTCATCCGCCACTGGGCGTGAGGGGCTTTCCGCAGCTTTCCCGAAAACAGGAAATAACCCGACCCACCCGACACCGCCGAGGAGGAGGCGGTTGCACGCTGCCGGGCACGCCCTCATGTTCTGACCCGTGTGCCCGGGTTTTCCCGTCACCCTCGAGGAGCGACGATCATGATCCCTCCACCCATCCCCCGTAACGAGAAGCAGCGTCTCGAGAGTCTCCACGCCCTGAACATCCTCGACACTCCGGCCGAGGAGCGATTCGACCGGATCACCCGCCTCGCACAACGTCTGTTCGAGGTCCCGATCGTGGGCGTCAGCCTCATCGATGAAGCGCGTCAGTGGTTCAAGTCCATCCAGGGTCTCGAGCAGCGCGAGATCGCGCGCTCGGCCTCGTTCTGCGCCCACGCCATCCTCTCTCCCGAGCCGCTGATCGTCGAGGACACCCTCGAGGACGAGCGGTTCGGCGGCAACCCGCTCGTGACCGGGGAGCCGCGGATCCGTTTCTACGCCGGGCAGCCGATCGCGGCGGCCGAGGGAGGCCGCCTCGGAACTCTCTGCCTGATGGACACCAAGCCGCGAAGCCTCTCCGACCAGGATCGGATCGCGCTGGGCGATCTGGCCACCTTTGCCGAGAACGAGCTCAATATGGTGCGGATGTCCCGCGCGCAGATGGAGCTCCTCTCGGAGCTGCAGATGGCCCAGAAACAGGCGCTGCTGGACGGGATGACCTGGCTATGGAACCGCGAGGGAATCGTGAAGGTGCTGGAGCGGGAGCTGGCCCATGCCGGCAGGGAAGGCACCCAGGTGTCGGTCCTCGTGGCCGATCTGGATCACTTCGCCGCGATCAACGATCGGCACGGCCGCGACGCGGGCGACAGCGTCCTCAAGGAGGTCGTGCGCCGGATGCGGGCCGGTCAGCGCGCTTCCGATATGATCGGCAGGGTCGGCGGTGAGGAGTTCCTCTTCGTGCTCCCGGCCTGCGGCCTGCGCGGCGCGGATCGTGTGGCAGAGCGGGTCCGGTCCAACGTCGCGGCCGAGCCGGTCATCCTGGAGCGTGAGGGAGACCTTCAACCGATCCGTATCACCATCAGTGTCGGCGCCGCCGAGCATACGCCGGAGACGCCGCTCACGGCCGATCGTCTGCTCGAGTCGGCCCGGCATGCCCTGAATCGAGCCAAGAAGAAGGGGCGCAACCGGGTGGAGCTGTCCCACGCCCGTCCTGCCGCCGCAGGCGAAGGGACGGCGTAGCGTCATCCCGAAAACGGCGACGTTGGCAATGTGGCGCCCGGTCCGATGTTCCGTTCTTGACCGGCAGAGAGTCGGGGCCTAGGTTGTAGCCTGCCACCACCAGCACGTGACACACCCTGCCCGAGATCATCCGACGCTCTCGGTGAGCAAGGAGGCAGACCATGAAGAAACCGCTTCTCGTTCTGGCTTTCGCCGCTGCGCTGGTCCTGACGGCGGCGCAGGCCACGGCCGGCGGCCCATGGAGCATCAGTTGCTGGCAGAACGGCGTGCCGACGGACACCATGCAGGCGGGTCAGTCGTTCCAGATCCGCGGCGAGGGGTTCCACAACCGCGTGCATCCCGTGAAGATCTGCATCTCCGGCAGCTACTGCACACTCGCCAACATCGATCAGAAGGGCGAGTTCATCGATGTCCGAACGCTGGATAATCCCGGGACCTATCAGGTCACCGTGCTGCAGGCGAAGAACCCGAAGCTGCTGGAATGGGTCGAGCGCGCTTCCGGCACCGTCACCGTGGCGAACTGACCTTCTCCCGGCCCGAAGCGGTCCGGAACGGAGGAGCTGGTCGCCGTTCCGCGCTCCTTCAGATAGCGCAGGATGCGCTCGAACTGGCTCCTCCCGTCCAGACCCGCTTCGGCCAGCACCGCATGGGCCTGGCCGCTTCCGAGGAAATGCCCCCTCCCGAACGGATGCAGTGACAGCCGACGGCCGAGGTCGGACCGTACCCAGCGGTACAGCGTCGGCATCGTGAACCCGGTGATGCCGATCGCATCCTCGCCGCGCGCCCGGAAGGGAAGATGCTCTCGCGCTCCTCCTCGGGGAGCATGTCGAAAAGCTCTGCGCTGGCGACGTAATAGACGTCGAGGTCGATACCCTTGTGTTCCAGCAGGGGCAGTGTTTCCTCGACGAAGGCGTACGCGACGCCGCTCTCCTGGAGCACGACCGTTCCGTCGCCGGCGCCCTCGGCCGCACGCAGCCGGTAGACACCCGATGCCGCGGCCGATGGGTCGGCCAGCCCGAGCGACCTGCGGTCGAGGATCTTCTCCGCGGGGCGCGTGACGAACGGCGCGATGACAGCGGGGCGCCGCGCCAGCGCGGCGGACACCAGGGGCCAGATCTCCTGCGGGTCCCAGGGCGTGAGTGTGATCATCGTTCCCGGGGGGAAGTTCTCCTGCAGGAGCTGCAGCGCCTGCGGGTCCGCATGGGTGGGGCCGTCCTCGCCCGTCTTCAGCCCCGCGTGTGCGCAGACGAGGAAGAAGGGACGCTGGCGACCCCCCTCCGTCGACTGGCGCGCCTGGTTGCCGATGGCGTGCAGCCGCGCCGCGATGTGCCCGAGCGCGGCGTTGAAGGCGCCGTACGACGAGCCCGCTCCGGTATGACGGCCGTAGGAGGCCAGGCCCGAGAGAACGCCGGCGATCGCGTCCTCGCAGATGCCGCCGATCGACAGGATACGCGAGCCGGGATTGGCGATCCGGTTGTAGTAGCCGGGAGGGAAGCCGTCGGCCGCCTTCACGATGCTGGTCGAGCCGAGCAGGTCGGCGGCTGCCGAAAAGATCGCTCCCCGAGCTGGCCCTGTTGTAATGGCCCAGCACGCGCCCGAGCT
Source organism: uncultured Acidobacteriota bacterium (assembly GCA_963806495.1). Classification (GTDB taxonomy): domain Bacteria; phylum Acidobacteriota; class Polarisedimenticolia; order JACPZX01; family DASXTC01; genus CAWDYA01. Next base: position 49,922 of record CAWDYA010000007.1, read on the forward strand.
GATCGCGCAGGGTGGCTGTCGAGCCGGGCTTCAATGCGAGCTCGGCGGGCGGATCACCGCCGGCCGATTCGGCGACCTCGAACACGCGTTCGATGACGGGCGCGCCGGGGCGCGCCAGCCGGCGACGACGGTCCAGCCGGTCGCGCGAGGCGCGCAGCCTGCGTGACAGCGCCTCGACCAGTGGCGCGCGGGCCTCGAGAGCGCGGCGCACCACACCGAGCGCCTCCCAGTAGCACTCCTCGATCACCACCGCGTCCTTGCCCGCGGCGCAGTCTGCTGTCCCTTCTCGCACGCGGGCAGGGTGCGGCGGGTGTCGGCGGCGAGCGGGGCCACCGCGGCGTAGAAGCCTTCCGAGCAGAGCGGTGTCCCGCGCCGTGCGACGCGCGACCCTCGATGCCGTACTTCCAGCCTTTGACCGTCCGGTAGACGATGGCGGTCGGCTGGCCGTTGGCGAGCGCCCGGCAGCATCCGTTGTGCGATGAGGATCTGCCGGAAGTCGCTGCCCGTCGGGACGTAGATCACGTTCCAGTCGTGCAGATAGGCCAGCTCCATGCGGGTCCCACTGCACGTAGTCGCCCGGCTGCCTGCCGTCGCGGCAGACGCGGTTGGAGTCGATCGACGCCTGGTTCCAGTCGACGTGCAGGACGGCGTTGCCCAGCGACGCCGTGCCGGCGGCCGCGAGCGCCTCGGCAACGCGGCCCGGCGTCATGCCGCCCTCGCCTTCGATGATGTGCACGCGCGGGGCGCGTCATCGCCGTAATAGTCGGCGGCGCCGCAGGCGAGGCCGAGCGAGGAGGCGACGCCGACGCCCGACGCGCCGGTCGAGAGCCGCACGAACGGCGTCGCCGGCGTCGGGATGTCCGTCGAGCGGCTTGGCCCGAAGTGCTGCGGAAGAGCGGTGTCGTCGGTGGTCGGGTTGCGGCGGAAGCCGAGCAGGTCCTCGAGCCGCAGCTGCTGGCGCGCGTCGCGCGGGCAGCAGGTCGGGCGTCGCCGATGCGCGCGACCTCGTTGCGCAGCGCCCACATCGCGTACAGTCCGAGCGCCTTGTGCCCGGCGGCGTAGGAGATGATGTCGGCGTCGGACGCGGTCCGGGATCGGACAGGTCGTAGTCCATCGCGTCGAAGAGCAGCGGCCGACGACGAACCGGCCCGAGGAGATCGAGCCGCCCGGGTGGCCGGACATGGGAACGTAGTTGTAGATCAGGGCGCACAGCGAACGGTAGATCGCCGTCGAACGCCTCGAGGGCCTCCAGCTTCGGCGGCGCGAGGGGCGTCGCCGCGTCGCTCCGCGGCGATCCGCTGACATCGATGTACCGGCCGCGGCGCGGCCCGAGCTGCGAGACGCCATGACGAGAACTCCTCCGGTGCTCGCGTCGGTGATCAGTAGAGATGCTCGCCTTCCCCGACGAACGCTGCGAACCCGCGCGATCGGTCGCTGCGGCGTCGGCGATCCGCGTCGAGGCCTACTTCAGATCGTCGAGTCCCGGTCGCGATCGAAATGCGAAGGAAGTGCTTGCCGTCCGATGCCGATCCGCCCGAAGGACCGCCGGTCCATCGTGGCCACGTGGTGCCGGTAGAGCAGGAACATCTGGAAGAGGGTGGAGGGGCTCGTCTTCGCGCGCTCGGCTTCGGGCAGACGCTCGAACGCCTCGAAGGCTCCGATCCTCTCGCAGACGCCGCCGATGTTCGGGAAGACATAGAACGCGCCCTTCGGCATCTGGCACGTGATCCCCTCGATCGCGTTGAGGCCCTTCACCACGATATCGCGGCGCTCCTGGAACGACGTCCACCATCCTCGGCGATCTCGTCCGCGCTCTCGGGAGACTCCAGCGCGACCCGGGCGCCCATCTGGTTGTATGCCGGCACGCAGGAGAAGTAGTTGATGTTGAGATTCTTGAAGACCGCGGCCTCCTCCGCCGTGGGAAACGCGGCCCAGCCGATCCGGCCGCCGGTCCACGAGAAGCTCTTGGAGACGCCCGCGACGATGATCGTCCGCTCGGCCATGCCCGGGAACCGATGCGATCGAGTCGTGTCGGCTGCCGTCGAAGAGGATGTCCTCGTAGACCTCGTCGGAGTAGATCCGGACGTCGCGCGGCGGCCTTCCGCGGATCACCTCGGCGATCGACTCGAGCTGGGCCGCGGGTCGCGACGCCGCCGGTGGGATTGGACGGGAAGTTGATGATGATCAGCCGGGTCGCGGTCGTGATCAGCGGCTCGAGGTCCGTCCCGGTGACAGGGTGAACCCTCCTGCCTCCTCGAGATGCAGCGGGACCGGACGTCGCGCCCACGTAGCCGGTGAACGACTCGTAGATCGGAAAGCCCGGGCTCGGGTAGATCACCTCGTCGCCGGGGTTGCAGTAGGTCTGCTGGCACAGCCCGATGGGGGGCTTGGCGCCCGGGAAGACGACCACGCGATCGGGAGTGACGTCGAGCCCGCGCGTCGTCGTTCAGCTGCGGGCGATCGCTTCGCGCAGGGGCAGGATGCCCTGCGGGTCGCAGTAGTGCGTCAGGTCGGCGTCGATCTGGCGCTTGATCTCCGTCGCGATGTGACGCGGGCAGGGGGAAGTCGGGCTCGCCGAGGTTGCACTTGATCACCCGGTGGCCTGCCTCCTCCACCTGCCGGATGTAGGGACCGACCTTGAACGCGTTCTCCGTGTCGATGAGGCCGGTGCGATCGGAATAGAGGCTCACGATGGACCTCCTTCCTCCAGAATGAGGGAGGCTGATGTCGGGCATTGTGCGGGTCTCTGATCCAATCTACCACGTCACTCCCAATCAGGCATCAATTGTCGTCAATGAGGCCGTCGGTGGAATGTGAATCGAGGCCGGGAACGCCATCCCCGATTCAGGTGAGATAACTCATCGATCAAGGGGAGGCTGTGCCGGGTGCTCGGAGGGGCGGCGTTCTATCCCGTCACCCGGTGGGGAGGGGGGGACGCCGCACGGGTGCGCGAGATGACGCAGGGAAGCTCGCGACCCGTTGCGCGCCCGCTGCGCCCCGCCTCACCCCGCAAGTCGTTGCCGGGATGCGATTAGGGCGTCGCCGATGCGGCCGACGATCCGCTGGCACGCAGCGTGCCTACCTTCATCGGGATCGGGGGGAACGACAAATGACACATCAGGAATCGATAGGCGAGACACCGCTGCTCCATCTCGACGGGATAAGCGTCAAGCTGGAGTGCTCCAACCCCGGCGGCAGCGTCAAGGATCGAATCGCCGCCTTCATGCTCGCCGAGGCGGCGCGTTCCGGACAGCTCGCCCGGGGCGACACGATCGTCGAAGCCACCTCCGGCAACACCGGCATCGCCCTGGCAATGGTCGGACGCCGTCTCGGGCACGACGTCGTGATCTGCATGCCCGAGCACATGACGGTCGAGCGCCGGCAGATGATCGAAAACCTCGGCGCCGAGGTGGTTCTCACGCCCAAGGAGGACGGGTTCGAGGGGGCCATAGCGGTCCGAGACGGGTATCGCACGCGCCCGGGATACTACGTGCCGGACCAGTTCGCCAATCCCGACAACCCGAAATGCCACCGGCTGACGACCGGAGCGGAGATCCTCCGGCAGCTCGAGGAGCAGGGCAGGCCGCATGTCGACGCCTTCGTGGCCGGTGTCGGCACCGGCGGCACGCTCATGGGGGTCGGCTGCGCCCTGAGAGAGCGGTTCGGGAATCTCCTCCTCGTGGCCGTGGAGCCGGCCGAGTCGGCCGTGATGAGCGGCGGGATCGCGGGTGACCATGGGATCGGGGGCATCGGGGACGGTTTCATCCCGGGTCTGATCGACATGAGCCTCGTGGACGAGGTGATCGCGGTTGCAACGCAGGATGCGCATGATGAAGCCGCTCGGATCAGAACCGAGCACGGGCACTGCGTCGGACGCAGCTCCGGGGCCAACATGCTCGCCGCGAGAAGGCTGCGCGAACGGGGCCTCGAGGTGGTGACCCTGTGGCCCGACTGCGCCAACCGGTATGTGTCGGTCGGTCTCGAGTCGCCCTCGTCGGCCGAGGTCCGGTGCGCCCTGCGTCCGGGGTGCGAGGCGCGCACCCGCGATCTGCTCGGTATCGGGGACTGACCCGCCGCGATCGTGGTAGGCTCCCGGCATGAGGCGCCGGTGATCCTCCCCGAATCGTTCTACGCACGCGAGGCGCTCGTGGTGGCGCCCGACCTTCTCGGCAAGGTGCTGTGTCATCGGCGGCGCGGCGTGCTGACGGCCGGCCGGATCGTCGAGGTCGAGGCGTACCTGGGCTGTGACGACCCGGCCTCGCATGCCTACCGTGGCAGGACACCACGCAACAGCGCGATGTTCGGGCCCCCCGGGCACGCCTATGTCTATTTCACCTACGGCAACCACTTCTGCATGAACGTCGTCACCGGCCGCGACGGGGAGGCGTCGGCGGTGCTGCTCCGGGCGCTCGAACCCGTCGACGGCATCAGGGCGATGATGCGCCGGCGCGGCCGGAAGAGGCTCGAGGATCTGGCTTCGGGCCCGGGGCGGCTGACGCAGGCGATGAGGATCGGCCGCAGTGAGTACGGGCTTAGCCTGACGCGCGAGCCGCTGTGGATCGAGGATCGGGGCGACCCCGCCGGCCGGTGGATCCGGACCCCGCGGATCGGCATCCGTGTGGCGGCGGATCGTCCCTGGCGGTTCATCCTGGAGGCGTCGCCGTTCGTCTCGGCTCCGCGTCTCGGTCCCCGGGTGCTTCCCCCTGCTCGAACGAGCCGCTGAAGGTCACGGTCACGTGGACGTGCTTCTCGACGCGCAGCACGAAAACGCTCGGGTCCTTCATCCCCCAGTCGACATAGGGCACGTCGAAACGTGCCGTGCCGGAGACATCCGGCCCGTCGACCCGGACGTGTGCCGGAATCCTGATATCGTGGGTCCCGCCGTGGATGTCCATCGTGCCGCGCAGCGTGAGATCACTTTCCCCCCGGGGTGCGGGTGTCCCTTCCACATGTGTCAGGGTCAGAACGATCTCCGGGTACCGGTCGCTCTCCAGAATCTCCTCGTGCATTCTGCGATCACGGGAGCGGTTCCCGGTGCCGGCGCTCCGCGCGTCGACGACGATTCGTCCCGAGGCGCTGCCCGACGCCGGATCGAACCGCACGCTGCCCGAGGGAGGCGCAAACGTCCCCTCGACGGTGTGCATCGTCGCGCCCAGAGTGAACTCGATCCGGCTGCCCCCGGGGTCGAGCCGGACCACGACCTCCCTCCCTGCCGGCGTGGACATGGACAGGGCGGAAAGGGCGCAGCATAGGATCCGCCCGCGCGCCGTCATGTCCTCGCGTGCGCCGTGACGATCGAGCCGAACAGCGCCGGCCGGGCGGCGAGGGTCCTGAGTGTCGCGCGACGCAGCCATCCACGCCGGTCGATCGCCAGCATGATGGAGCTCATCCGCCGCGGCCTCCGCATCAGCCTGCGGCACGCGCCATCGTAGAGCTCCAGATTGCCCCGGCGGATCGCCTCGCACAGAAGGAACGCCTGATGCAGCCCGAGCGTGATCCCCTCTCCTGTGATGGCGTCGACCGAGCCTGCCGCGTCGCCCGCGAGGGCGTACCGGCCACAGGAAGCCCGGCGTGCGCGCGCGTGAGCGGTCGGTGCTCCGAGGTCGGCCTGCTCGTGATGCGCCCCGCCCAGCCGGGATGCGAGCGGGGGGAATCGCCGCAGCGCCTCGTCGAAACGAAGCGACGTGTCATCGGTGAGGATGGCGACGCAGACGCTGTCCGGCGCGACGGGCGTGACGTACGCCTCGCAGCGGTTCGACCAGTAGACCTCCACCAGGTCGTTCCAGGGCGGCATCCTGTAGTGGCGGCGAAGACCGGTGCGTCGTCTCAGGGCGGGCATTTCCAGCCCGAGGTGCCGTCTCGCGTGCGAGCGCTGACCGTCGGCCGCCACGATCCAGGCCGCCCGGATGGTCCCGCCCTCCACCTCGACCCGATCCGCGTGCAGTTTGCGGGAGGCCACGCCCCACAGGAGGCGGACACCCAGCGCCGCGGCCCGTTCGGCCAGGGCGCGGTTCAGCACCGTGCGCCGAACGCCGAGCCCCGTCCTTCCGGCGAACAGACCCACCGCGTCGATCGGCCCCTCGACGAACCTGACTCCGGTGAAGCGAGCGCTCAGCGCGTCGGGGAAACGGATGCCGAGCCTGCTCAGCAGTGACGCGCCATCCGGCATGATCCCCTCGCCGCATGCCTTGTCGACAGGGGGAGCGCGGCGCTCGATCAGGGTCACGTCACGGCCGGCGAGGCGCAATGCGATCGCCGAGGCCAGTCCCGCCGGCCCGCCGCCGATCACCAGCACCTCCGTGCTCGATGGGATTTCGCGCATCGACGAACTTCCTACCAGCGCACCAGGAGCAGCTCCGCGCAGAAGCCGGGCCCCATTGCCAGCATCACGCCGAAGGAACCTTCGGGTGGTCGCCTCTGCTCGATCGTTTCCTTGAGGACCTGAAGGACGGATGCGGATGAGACGTTGCCCACGGCGCGAAGCCTCTCCCAGGTGATGTCGAGCGCGCCTTCGGGAAGGCGCAACGCCTCGTGCATGGCCGTCAGGATCTTCGGCCCTCCCGTGTGCACCATCCAGGCGGTGACGTCCTCCCGCGCCAGGCCGTGATCTCCCAGGAACCGATCCACGTCCGCGCGAAGGTGCTCGCGCACCAGAGTCGGGATCTCGGGTGTCAGCACCAGCCGGAACCCGCGCTCGGAAATGTCCCATCCCATCACGTGCTCGGTCCCCCTGTACAGCACCGAGCGGCTGGCGAGGATCGAGGGGCCGTCCGCCGGGCGGTCCTTTCCGGTGACGACGACCGCCGCCGCCCCATCGCCGAACAGGCCCGTGGCGATGATGTTGGCCGTGGAGAGATCGTCGAGCTGCAGGGTGAGCGAGCAGAGCTCCACGGACAGCAGCACGATCGTCGCCTCGGGCTCGCCCCGTGCGAGGTCCGCGCAACGCGCCAGACCCGCCGCGCCGGCGACACAGCCGAGGCCGAACAACGGCATACGCCGGGTCGTGATCGGCATTCCGAGGCGATTCACCAGGCGGGCGTCGATCGAGGGTGTGGCGAGGCCGGTGACCGAGACGAACACCAGCATGTCGACATCCGAGGGCGACAGTCCCGCACTCGCGAGCGCATTGGTCACCGCCGCTCCGCCGAGAGCCTCCGCCTCGCGAATCCAGACATCGTTGATCTCGCCCCAGGCGGCGGCGCGCCCGTACTCCTCGATCGGCAGGGCCAGGTATCGTCCCTTGACGGAGGTGTGCTCGTGCAGCCGCTCGACCTTACGCCGGTCGATGCCGGTGCCGCGCCAGAGCCGGAGGAGCGCCTCCGCCATCTGCGCCTGCGGGTAGTAGTGCTTCGGAAACGCCTCGCCGATTCCAGCGATCCTGGCCAAGCCGCGTCCTCCCTCCGGTGCCGGTGGTCGACATCAGCCTGTCGGAACGGATCGGCGCGGCGGCATCAGCGCGGCCGACGGTAGGGGATGATGACATCCTCGCGGGGCTGCGGCTCCGCGGCTTCCACCGGCCCCCAGGTACAGACCCCGCCGCACAGGCGGCAATCGCCGCTGCCGAGGCACACCCGACACCGCACCACTTCCTGCTTCTTCAGCAGGACTCCGCGGATCCGGATCCGCTTGCCGGCGCCGAGGCAGGTGCCGCATCGACCCGTGTGCCTGCAGCCGGCGCAACCCACGGTCAGCATGCTTCTCCCAGGGAAGGTTCGAGGCGCTGATTGTAGAGGCCTGGGTCTCCCCCTCGCAATAGGCTTGGAAGCCTTGCATGGTAAGGCATATGAGGGGCGGCGCTGCAGGGGGCGACGGCGGATGCGGCCTGACGAGCGCATGGGAGCGCAATGTATGATGGCGCCTGGAACAGGTACCATCCTCTCAGCCTCTCGCGGGAGCAGACGATGAACGAGAAGATTGGCAAGCTGGCATCGAAGATTCTGGGCAAGTCGCTGGACAAGACGACGGAGCGGGAGCGTCGGGTCCTGCGGGCCGTCGTCGAACATCTGCATATCAGCCGCCCCATCCAGAGGGAGATAGAGGAGGGGCTGAGCGCCGGGCAGAGACTGGCGGACCGGACAGCCGCATTCGGCGGGAGCTGGACGTTCATCATCATCTTCTTCTCGGTGCTGGCCGTCTGGATGGGTGTCAACGCCTGGCTGCTCGCCGGGCGTGCGTTCGATCCTTACCCGTTCATCCTGCTCAACCTGGTCCTGTCCTGCCTCGCGGCCGTTCAGGCGCCGTTGATCCTCATGAGCCAGAATCGACAGGCGATGAAGGACCGCATCGAGGCCGCGCACGACTACGAGGTGAATCTCAAGGCGGAAATCGAGATCATGCAGCTTCATGAGAAGCTCGAGGCGATCCGCGCGCAGGACCTGGCGCGGGCGCTCGAGCTGCTCGAGAGACAGGCGGCGCTCGTTGAGCAGCTCGTCGGGCGGCGGGAGCCGCAGTGAAAGCCGCGCTGCTCCCGGCCGTGTTGCTGTCTCTGTGGCCCGGCCCCGCGCCGCACGCGGCCACCCCGGGGCCAGCCTCGATCCATGTCGACACGAGCCGCGGGCCGCACGATGTGCTGGTTTTCGCGGCGCGCACCGTCAACAGCGACGATCCGGCGAAGCCCGATCCAGCGGCCGACGCCCCGGTCATCCTGTTCGTGTCGGGCGAGGGAGGCTGGCGATCGTTCGACGGGCTGGTCGCCCAGGACCTCGCACAGGCGGGGTACTGGGTGGGTGGCGTGGATGCCATGAAGTACTTCTGGCAGGCTCAGGAGGATCGCAAGGCGCTCGCCTCCGACTTCCGTACCATGGCGGACGCGGTGGTCGCGCGTGCGGGCCGCCCCCCGGGCTGGCCCGTGATCCTGGCCGGTTTCTCGTTCGGAGCCGATCTGGCCCCATGGCTCGCGGGAGGCGGCGGCTGGTCCGAACGGGTCGTCGGTCTGCTGATGATCGCGCCGGACGAGATTGGAAGCCTCGAGTTCCGGCTCAGCGAGATCCTCGGGATGCAGCCGACGGAGCACGTCTTCCGTGTGGCCGAGGCGCTGCGTGAGACGGCAGGAATCCCGGTGTTCTTCATCCATGGCGCGAAGGACGGCTCCGCCGCTACGAAGGAGCTGGCGGCGGGCGCGCCCGGGCCGAAGAAGCTCGTGGTGATACCGGACGCGGACCACCATTTCTCCGGCGCCGAGGAAAGGCTGCGCGCGGCACTGATCGAGGCGACGGCGTGGCTGCGGGATTCCGGCGCCGGCCGCGGGCCGATGAGCGGAAAGGACCCGGTCGAGCCGTCCGGGCTGCTCGAAGCGTCCTCTCCCGCGCCCGACTCCGCGCGTCTGGGTCTGCTGGTCCTCGCCCGCCTCAGGCCGCTCTGGCCATGGCTGGTGCTCGCGGCGCTCACCTGGGCCGGCTGGGTCGAGCTGAAGAAGACCGATGTCGCCACCGTCGAGGGAATCCTGCGCCGGACGGACGGGTCGCTCTGGCTGCTTCTGCTCGGCGTGACGGCCGCCAACCTGGCGGTGTTCGGTCTGTACGACGTCGTGGCGCTGGGCAGGCTGTCGTCGCCTCCGTCGCCCCGCGCCCGCTGGGCCACCGGAGTGGTCAGCTTCGCCTGGAGCAACTTCCTGACGGTGGGTCCGCTGGCGGGGCCGGCCCTGCGTCTCTGGCTGTACCGCCCCCTGGGCGTCTCCGGCACGCGTTCGCGTGCAGCGCTCACGTCGATCCTCGCGGCCTTCACGGTGGCGCTGCTTGCCTGGTGCGCGGCCGCGGCGGTCCCGCTGCACGGCGACGGGCTACTGCCCAGGCTCGCGCTGATGCCGCCGCTTCTGCTGCTCGCGGCTGTGGCCCTGCGTCTGCTGTCGCGCGCGAAGTTCGCACCACCCTCCGTGAGAGCGTGGGAGGGAAACCCCCTCGCGCTTGCGGCGGTCGGCGTCATCGACTGGCTGGTGGCCTGGAGCGTCTTCCATCTGGCGGTCTCCGGCCTGCACGGCTCGATCGGCCCGGCGGTGACGATGCGCGCCTTCTTCCTCGGGCAGCTCGTGGGCCTGATCAGCTTCATCCCCGGAGGACTCGGCTCGGCGGACACGTACTGGCTGGTGACGCTGGGAGGAGCGGCCGGCGGTCACGACAGGGTCCTCGCGGCGCTGGTGCTGTACCGGCTCGTGTATTACGTCCTGCCGTGGGCCTTCGCGACACTCGTGCTCGCGGGCCGTCTCGTGCCTCTCGGTCGCCGGACCGGGGCGTTCATCCGCACCGCCATTGCGTCGTACGCCTTCCTTTGCGGCGTGATCCTCCTCGTCAGCGCGGCCACGCCGTCGCTCGCCGATCGGGCTGCATTCCTGCGGCGCACGATCCCGCTGGCGCTGGTGGAGGTGTCGCACGGGCTCTCGGTGGTCTTGGGGTTCCTCATGCTGGTGATTCTCGCGTGGACTCGCGCGAGGGTACCGATCCAGCCACCGGCTCGCGCTGGCCTTCTTCATGGCAGGCACGGTCACGACGTTCCTCAAGGGGTTCGATTTCGAGGAAGCCCTGCTCTCGCTCTCGGCAGTGGCGGTGCTGCTCATGGCCCACCGTCCGTTCAACCGCGAGGGGAGGCTCCGGCCGCCCGCCGAGTTCGTGCTCTCGGTGGCGGCCTTTGCGGTCCTGCTTTTCGCGGCGGTCGGCTTCGGATCCGAGCCGAGCCTGCCGGACGTGACCACGGCATTCAGCCGGTTCGGGTACCTGGCCCACGGCCCGCGCTTCCTCAGGGCGCTGATGCTGCTCGCGGCGCTGGCCTCCGTGCTCGTGCTGCACTTCATCCTGCGCTCGCGCGCCCCCGATAGGCTCCCTGCACCCGCCGAGATAGACCGGGCGCTCCAGCAGGCGCGCTCCTGCATGAGCAGCACGAACGCGATGCTCGTGGCGAGCGGCGACAAGGCGATCTTCCGCCCGGACGGAGAGGCCGAGGGAGCCGGCTACATCGCCTACCGGACAGCGGGCCGGTTCCTGGTCGCGTTTTCCGATCCGGTCGCGGCTCCGGAGGCGCAGCGCGGTCTTCTGGCGGCGTTCCTGGAGCGCGCAGCCGAGGTCGACCGGGAGGTGATCCTGTATCAGATCACGCCGTCGATGCTTCCGGTAGCGCACGATTTCGGCTTCACGTTCTTCAAGCTGGGCGAGGAGGCGATCGTGGACCTCGCCCGCTTCGACCTGAAGGGCAACAAGGCGCGCAAGTGGCGCCATGCCGTCAACGCCGTGGAGAAGAGCGGCGGATCGTTCGAGGTCGTCGAGGGCGAGGTGCTTGGGGGACTGCTGGCCGAGCTGCGCCGCGTGTCGGACGCCTGGCTCGCCGAGAAACACGTCGCCGAGAAGCGCTTCTCGATCGGCCGGTTCGACGAGAGCTACCTCCTGCGTTTCCCTGCCGCGATCGTGCGGGACGATGCGGGCCGGATCGCGGCGTTCGCCAACATCCTCGAGGGGCGGCCGGGCGAGGAGATGTCGGTGGACCTGATGCGCTATACCGGGGAGGGGGAGGGGATGCACGACGTGATGGACTACCTGTTCATCAGGCTGATGCTGATCGCGAAGGAGCGCGGGTACCGTCGTTTCAACCTCGGGATGGCGCCGCTCGCGGCGGTGGGTGACGAGCGATGGGCGCGGCCGTTCGAGCGCCTGGCCCACTTCTTCTTCCGGCACGGCGAGCAATGGTACAACTATCAGGGGCTGCGCCGGTACAAGGAGAAGTTCGACCCGATCTGGGAACCGAGGTACATGGCCTATCCGAGGCCCTGGGACTGGCCGCTCGCCGTCACGAGCACCGCGGCACTGATCGCCGGGGGCTGGCGATCGCTCTTCTCCACGAAGGGAGAGACGGGGTGAGGCCTCTGCGCGCATTCGCTGTCCTGCTCGCGCCGACCGCTGCCCTCGTCGTCGCGGCGCCCGCGTCCCCGACCCGCATCGTGGTCGAACAGGTCCGGCTGCCGACCATCGGCAAGGCCACCGTCTACCGTCCTGAGTCGATGGATGCGGTGCACGGTGTCGTGCTGTTCCTCTCGGGAGACGGTGGCTGGAACCGCGGCGTGGTGGATATGGCCCGACGCGCCGCGGATCGGAGTGTGGTCGTGGGACTGTCGTTCCCCGCGCTGAGAAAGGCGGCCGAGAGGCGCCCGGGGCAATGCTGGTATCCGGCGGGCGACCTCGAGGAGATAGCGCAGGCCGTCCAGAAGACCTACCACTTCCCCGGATACATTCGCCCGATTCTGGCAGGCTATTCTTCGGGCGCCACCGCAGTTTTCGGCGCGCTGGCCCAGGCCCCTGCCGGAGCGTTCGCCGGAGGAATCAGCCTCGGGTTCTGCCCCGATCTGGAGGTGGCACGCCCTCTCTGTCCGCGTGGCGGATGGCGGCCTTCCTACGATGCGCGCAAGCGGGTCAGCCTCCTCCCGCCGCGGCCGGATTTGCCGGCGCGCGCGGACGGCGCACCTCGGTGGAGCCTGCTCCAGGGGAGGGACGACCAGGTGTGTTCTGCCGTCAAGGCGGTCGCTTTCGCGGGGCCTATGCCGGCCGCCCGGGTGATCCTCTTGCCGAAGGTGGGGCATGGCTTTTCGGTGCCGCGCAACTGGGGCGACCAGTACGACCATGCCGTCGATGAGCTGCTCGCGCAATCCCGGCCGGAGACAGCCCCGCCTGGGGAACCGTCCTCCTCCGGGACGGCCATCCTGCCCGAGGGGCTTCAGCGAGGGCTCGATTCGACGGGTCTTCCCCTCGTCGTGCGCTGGCCGGCGGGCGCCGGGAGCGTCCTGATCTTCATCTCGGGTGACGGCGGATGGGCGGAACTGGACGAATCGGTGGCGCGCGCGCTGATGCGACATGGAATCGCGGTGGTCGGATGGAACGCGCTGCGCTACTTCTGGGAGCCGAAGCCTCCCGCGAGATTCCTGGACGATCTCTCGCGCGTCGTGGCGGCCCTGCCCCCCGATGCAGCGTTGTACGCCGGGGGATATTCCTTCGGCGCCGAGGTGATCCCGACCGCGCTCGTCGGCGCGCCCGAAACGATGCTGGCGCGGATCACCGGTCTCGTGCTGCTGGCACCGGGCCCCTACGCCACCTTCGAGGTCAGCCCGCTCGACTGGCTCCGTTCCGGGGAATCGCCCACCGACAGATCGGTGGCCCCGGCGCTCACCCGGCTGGCGACACGCCTGGATGTGCTTTGCGTCGAGCCACAGCAGGCTGGAGGAACGGGATGCCCTGCGGCGCCGGTGCCGCGGATACGGACGCTTGCGCTGCCTGGGGGCCACCACTTCTCCGGCGACTTCGAGGCGCTTGCGGCCGGGATCGCCGCGTTCATCGACACAACGGCGGGTCAGGCGCCGCGCAGCTCCGGCTCGAGTCGCGAGTAGAGGCGGATTGCCTCCTCGAGCACGCGGGCGGCCTCCGCCGGTCCCAGGAAATCCTCTACCACGACGCTCTTCTTCTCGAGCGTCTTGTACTCCGTGAAGAACTGCCTGATCTCGCGGGTGAGATGGCGCGGCAGCTCCGTGAGGTCGTGGTAGTCGGCGAAGCCGGGGTCGTCCACGTGGATGGCGATCAGCTTGTCATCCTCCTTTCCTTCGTCTTCCATGCGCATCATTCCTATCGCGCGCGCCCGGATCACCGCCAGCGGCGCCACCGGCTCGCTGTTCAGGACGAGTGCGTCGAGCGGGTCGCCGTCATCGCAGAACGAGCGCGGGACGAAGCCGTAGTTGGCCGGGTAGACCACCGAGCTGTAGAGGATCCGGTCGACCCGCAGCAGCCCCGAGCTCTTGTCCAGCTCGTACTTGATCTTGGATCCCTTCGGGATCTCGATGACGACGTGAAAGATATCCGCCCCGGACTGCACGCGCGCGGGGAGATCGTGCCATGGGTGCATCGGCTCCTCCTCGGTGCATGATAGCGCTTCGGCGCTGGTGGTGAGCGATCGGGGCGGGGTATACAGTGGACGCAGGCCGACGAATTCGCGCGGCCGGGCCCTGGGGGCAGGATCACGGGAGGATGCATCGGGAGGCGGACATGAACGGAAAACCGAGGATCCTCGTCGTGGACGATGAACCGAACCTGTGCCTTCTCTACAAGCAGGCACTGGAAGGGGAGGGATATCAGGTCGACGCCGTCCTGGACGCGTGGGACGCGTTGCGGCTGCTCGATGAGCGTCCCCCCGATGTCGTGGTCCTGGACGTGAGGATGCCGCGAATGGACGGGATCGAGGCGATGGGGCGCATGCTCAGCCGCCGGAGCGACCTTCACGTGATTCTCAACACGGCGTACGGCTCTCACAAGGACGATTTCCGTTCCTGGCCGGCCGATGCCTACGTCATAAAGTCCTCGGATCTCGGCCCGTTGAAGACGGCGATCCGAAGCTCCCTGGCGCCGGTGCAGATTCGCGCCTGACGGTCGGCCGGACCGGACATGCGGACTAGGGACAGGTCGCCCCCGTCCTCGGCGTTCCCGAGGAGGCGGCGCCGAGGCTGCCGCCGCAGGCGTTTCGTGCCCGGACCAGGTAGTAGAAAATCACCGCCGGGTCGTCCGAATCCTGCAGTGACAGGCCCGGGCCGCCCGAGAGCGCGCACGCCGCCGTGGTGAAGTCCGGGGAGCCGTCGCCGCGCAGCACGTCGTACACTTCCCCTGTCGAAGCACCCGGCGAGGCGGGTGCGCTCCAGGAGAGCGTGGTCGGCGCGCCTGCGTCGAGGGTGAGATCCAGCGCTTCGGACGAAGGCGCCCAGAGCGTGCCGTCGGCGGGCGCGCAGTCGATCGTGTCGTAGACGCCGTCGGTGTCCGCATCGCAGGTTCCATCGTGCCCGGACAGGGTCGCGAATGGCAGGTTGATGATGTTGGCGAACGCGAGGTCGTCGATCTCCCAGCCGGTCGCCCCCACGCTGATATCCGTTCCGATCCTGAACCGCACGCGAACGCTCTGGCCCTGGTAGGCCGTTCCCAGGTTCACCGTGACGGCCGTGAAACCGGGGTATCCCGGGCTCTGACCCGTGAAGGCGTTGCGGCCCTCGATCGGATTCAGCCCTCCCACCTCGAGCGAGCCGGTGTAGCCGGGCGAGGCGGATCCCCCGATGTCGCTCCAGGGGCCGTTATCGACGCTGATCTCGATCACGCCGCCGTCGTAGTCGCTCCCGGCCGATGACTCGAACACGTACCGGTGGTTGAAGGTGAACGAGAAGCTCCCGGTGGGGGCGACGCTCAGCGGCGGGGATACGAGGTACTGGTCGGAGGAGGCGCCGGTGTCGGCTCCGTACCAGTCATGGGACAGCGGCGACAGCTCGACCCGCTGCCAGGGCATGGAGACATCGAGGCTGGGGTTGTTGCCGGGCGTCCAGGCAGTCGAGGTCGCCTCGACATCGTCGGTGGCCGATTGTGCCGTCTGTTCGTCCGCGTTGACGCGGAACCCGGTCGTGGCGACGCGCGGGCCCGGCACGAGCAGGCCCGGGTCGTCGTACGTGATCGAGAACTCGCGGAGCTGGATACCCGAGAGTCCATTCAGGGAGACCTCGACCGATCCGGTCGTCGTGCCCGACGCGGCCGCCGGGGGAAGGCTGATCGTGTTGCCCGCGGGGAACGAAACGCCGGGATCGGACGATGTCACGGTGGCGGTCGTGGACGTCAGGGAAGAGCTGCTGGTATTGAGCAGCGTGAAGGTGAGATGCCCCGTCTCGCCGTCATCGAGGATGCCGTCGGGCTGGCACAGCGTGGACACATCGTCGACGAGCGTGGCGTCGGAAAGGACCAGGTCGTCACCGGCCAGATAGCTCTCCACGACCCCGACGTTGTCCGTCGAGAAGCGGTTCGGCGCGATCGCGCCGATGCCGGCGCCGCGTTTCGCGAACGCCTGGTTCAACAGCGCGCGGTCGACGGGGTCGTTCGCACCCGCCGCCGCGAGCAGCGCGTCGCGCGCTTCGAGGAGGGTGGGGCTCACCGGGGTCAGCTTGTACGCCGCCACGAGGTAGTCCTTCATGCGGTCCTGCGCCTGCTGGAAGGTAAGCCGCGGCGACGGGCCGACCGTGTCCCGCAGCAGCGCGGCGTAGCACTCCCACAGCATCGTGGCCCAGACCTCTCCGGTGTTGTGCACCTCGCTGTTAGACGAGCCGTCGGCGCCGAAGGCGATGGGCGCTGTGGTGGGCAGCGGGACCCCGTCGGAAATGTGCTTGAAGGTCAGAGGATCCCTGGTCAGGTCGGTGGAGTACGGGACGCGGCGGATGCCGTAGTAGTAGCCCTGGTTGGCCCCGCCGCTGCTGACGTATCCCGCCAGACCGTACGTCCCCTGATAGCTCTCGTTTCCGGTCACGAGCGCGTCCTCGGGCCGGACGGTCATCAGGAGGGCATGGAAGTCGGACCATCCCTCACCGAGCCCGCCGGCCATGTTCGTGTTCAGCCCGCTTCCGTTGCCGATGAGGCGGTTGCTGATGTAGTGGCCCCACTCGTGGGCGACGATCTGGTTGTCGATCGTGCCGTCCCGGTCGATCGCCGACTCCCGGAGGAGGTTGGCGTTCACGCCTCCGGCCAGCTCGGGCTTGATGATGTTGCCGTCATCGATGCTGATCATCAGGCTGGGGATCGTGATCGTGGCGTCGGTCCCGCCCATGGTGATGACGCCGGTGGTGTTGTTGGCGATGATGACGCCCGCGGCGCCCGCGTTCTGGGCGTTCTTCACCTTGGAGACGAAGGTGCAGGAGCCGCGGTCGATCAGGGCGATCTTTCCGGCGAGCGCGCCGGCATTGACGAACGGGGTTTCGCAGCCGTCTGTCACGACGCCCACGCCGTCATCTACAAGGACCAGATCGGCCGTGAGGTCGAAAACGGCCGGCCCGAAGGCGGCCAGGCCGGTCGTGTACGTGCCCGCGATCGAGGGCGGTGTGTTGACGGTGACCTGGTTCAGACCGTTTCCGTCGAACACGTACATCTGCATGCGCGGCCTCCCGCCGTCCGCCGGCGTGCTCATGTCGGCGTTGTTCCGCCCCGAATAGTCCTGGGCTTCGGCCCGGATGCTGTCGTTGCCGATCCCTCCTCGGCCGTAGTTGTTGGTCTGCGCGTTGCGTGACACCTCGTCGAATCCCGAGTCGTAGTACCAGTCGTGAAAGAAATTGTTGGCATAGAACAGCTGGGTGACGGCGGCCATCTCCTGCGTCTGGCTGACCTGGGGAGCAAGAGCCGTGTCGTAGGTCCGGTCGAAGGTCCGGGTCGCGGTGGTCGAGGCGCGCAGATCGCCCGCGCCGAAACCGTCGGGCGACGACAGATCGGCGTAGGCATCCACGTTGTTACCGGTGGTGACGGTCGCCGTCGGCGCCAGCCAGGGGTCGTTGGTGCTGATCGGCCCGTTCTGCAGCGTGAGCAGCACCGGCGGGAGGAGCGGCGCCTGGTACCCGTCGGGCATCCCCGTCGGGTGGGGCGTCGGGTCGTTGCCCTGCGGCCCGTCCGTGGGGAGGTGGTCGCCGGCCGGATCGGCCCAGACACGGTAGGTGAAGGTGTCCGAAGCGGTCATGTCGTGGCAGTACAGCAGACGGCCGTCGGCCGCGGAGATGACGTATGCATACGTCATCGCGCCGGTCGAACCGGAAGGCCCGCCGATCAGCTCGAGGTACCAGGCCGGCTCGTAGCGATCCGGCAGGTGGAACAGCAGCCGCTTCGCGCGGATCGGCTCGATGGCGATCCCGGCGCCGGAGGCGACGGCCGGGTCAATCTCGTAGCTGACGTACCCGCCGGGCGAGGCGCCCTTGCGGACGAAAGCGGAGCCGGCGACGTTGACGTCCAGCAGGTCGGCTGCGGCGAGTGCTATCGCGTCCGAGGCGGAGACGTCGAACCGGAAGGGACGTCCGGCGGCCGCGGGGCCCGCGGCTCCGGTCAGGAACCCGGACAGGGCGATCACGTCATGGCCGCGGTCCATCGCCAGCCGGAATCTCGTCTCGGAACACATCGAGACCGTCGATCCGCTGCGTGAACGTGGCGATGATCGCGCCCCGTCCCGTGTCGTGGACCGGGCCGGCGACGGCGGATTGCACGTCGGATGCCTCGAGCCCGTAGAGCGGGGCGAAGTCCGCGAGATGACGGCGCGCGGCCTGAGCGGAGGGGACGCCGGACAGGACCGCCGCGGGCATTCCCTTGCCGGGCCTTCGTGCCCAGACGAAGGTCGGCACGCCGAACACGTCGTCGAAGCGTGTCTCGCTGCCGGGCTTCACCAGATTCCGAGCCGCCGATCGAAAGGTTGCCCGAATCGGGCATCCGCCGCTTTCCCGAGGCGACGGCGTCGTAATCGGGCGGCTTCGCCGCGAAGACGAGCGAGCCCATGAGCGAAGCGAGCAGGAAAGCCTGAAGGAGGCGGGTCGGGCGGGCTGGCGATGTCATCTGGAGAACCCTCTCGCGGGAGCTGTGGTAAAAAATGAACAAAAATGAACGTCGGGGGCCGGGCGCGCAAGACACCTAACGATACCATCAGATCGCCTCATCGACCACGACAAGGCTCGGCCGAGAGGGATTTCACCCATCCCGGGCGCCGCAGGGCGCAATCCTCCGCCCGGCGCTCCGAAACGAGGGGCTCCTTCGAGGTTTCCGCGCGGCACATCACTTGCTTCACTCGGGGGCAGGAGCGCGTCCGGGAGGGTGAGATCCGTCCGGCGACAGGCTCATCCTCCAGCCGCCCGCAGCCCCGTGCTCCCGGCGGGCACGGCCGGGCCATCAACCCGGAAGCCCGCGCCCGCCACGGGTCGGACGGCTTTGATCCCAGAGGAGGTCAAGATGCGAGGACTCCGGGTTTCCCTGTGCGCGGGGCTGGTTCTTGCCTGGCTCGTCGGGATCGGGGTGGTGATCGGTGCCGGGGCGTCCATGCCCGAAGGATGGCGCTTCACGTTGCCGGCGGGAGATGCGGTCGCCGGGGAGAAGGCGTTCGATAGGATGAAATGCTGGTCCTGCCACGAAGTCAGCGGCCGGCATTTCGGCAAGCTGTCGGACAACCCGGGCGAGGCCGGCCCGAAGCTCACGCGTGACCATGCGCGGCTTCCGCGTGAGTACATCGCGGAGTCGATCCTCAACACGGACGAGTTCCTCGCGCACGGCAACTACCAGATGAGCTACCGGGCCCCGGACGGCACCTCCCGCATGGCGCACTACCAGGAGGTCATGACCCTGCAGGAGCTGATCGACATCGTGGAGTTCGTCCGCAGCATTCACTGAGCAGGATGGCGGCAGCCCTCGCGATCGAATACTGTGATCCTGTAGCCGGCAGGACGTGCGGGCGCTCGTGCGTTTCGGGCCGGATCTCGTCGATCGGAATCGGAAAGGAGACCCCTGACGATGGCTATCCGCGTCGCCCTGATGGGCTTCGGCCGCATAGGAAAGAACATCTTCCGCCTGGTTTGGGAGCGTGAGGACATCCAGATCGTGGCCATCAGCGATCTGGGAGACCCCGAGTCGATCGCCTATCTGCTGGAATTCGACACAATCTACGGCCGGTTCCCGGGAGAGGTGAAGCTCGAGGGACGGTATCTCCGGGCGGGCCGCCAGAGGGCCCGTCTGCTCAAGGGGACGCGGCCCGAGGACATGCCCTGGGACGCCTATGACATCGATGTCGTGGTGGAGGCGACGCACGCGTACAGACGCCGCGCCGACCTGCAGGGGCACATCGATTCCGGCGCCTGCCGCGTGATCCTCTCCACGCCCGCGCTCGATGCGATCGACAGGACGATCGTCCACGGCGTGAACCACGAGACCCTCGTCCCCGAGGACAGGATCATCTCCTGCGCGAGCGCGACGACGCACGTGCTGGGCCTGATGCTGAAGATCCTCGACGAGGCGGCCGGTGTGAAGCGGGCCATGATGACATCGGTTCACGCCTATACGAGCGATCAGAAGCTCTCCGATGCGGTCGCCAGGAATCTGCGGCGGAGCCGGAGCGCCGCGGAGAACCTGATCCCGAACTGGTCCTGGTCTCCCACGGTGGTCGGGGAGCTCCTGCCGCACCTCAAGGGGAAGATCGATGGGATGGCGATCAACGTCCCGGTGCCCAACGGCTCGAACCTCGATCTTGCGGTGCAGCTCGAGAAGGAGCTCTCGGCTGACGAGGTGAACGCCGTCGTGAGCAAGGCGGCCGCCGGGAGGTACGCCAGGTGGCTCGCGTACGCCGATGAGCCGCTCGTGAGCAGCGACGTGATCGGCGACCCGCACAGCGCCGTTCACGACTCACTAGCGACGATCGCGATGAAGGGCGGGCTCGTCAAGACGGTGAGCTGGTACGACAACGGCTGGGGATACTCCGCACGCATCGTCGAGACGCTCGAGGCGCTCTCGCGCTTCGGCGGCAGGAAGGAGGTGGCCGCATGAGGATCGCAATCAACGGATTCGGCCGCATCGGCCGCAGCGTGTTCCGCATCCTCAACGGTGCCGAAGGCATGGATGTCGTGGCGATCAACGATATCTCGGACAACCAGGCTCTGGCCTACCTGCTCCGGCACGACACCGTCATGGGCCGGTTCCCGGACAAGGTCGAGACGAAGGGGGACACCCTCACGACCAGCAGCCAGAAGGTGAAGATGACCGAGGTGGCGAACCCCGCCGAAGCGCCCTGGAAGGAGCTGGGAGCCGATTTCGTCATCGAGGCCACCGGCCGGTTCCGCAAGCGCGCACAGATCGAGCAGCATCTCGCGGCCGGCGCGAAGAAGGTGATCCTGACGGTGCCCGCCAAGGACGAGATCGATTTCACCGTGGTGCTCGGGGTCAACGAGGACCAGCTCCAGCCCGCTCACAGGATCGTGTCGAACGCGAGCTGCACCACCAACTGCCTGGCTCCGCTGGCGAAGATCCTCAACGACGCTTTCGGCATCCAGAGCGGGGTGATGACCACGGTGCATGCGTATACCAACGACCAGAGGCTCGCGGACGTGCCCCATAGTGACTGGCGCCGCAGCCGTGCCGCCGCGGAGAACATCATCCCGACCACCACCGGCGCCGCTCGCGCGGTGGGGCGGGTTCTCCCCGAGCTGGCCGGGAAGCTGGACGGGATGGCGATGCGCGTCCCGATCCCCGACGGCTCGATCGTTGATCTGGTCGCCGTGGTCGAGCGCAGCGTGACCACGAAAGAGGTGAACGCGGCGGTGCGTGAGGCGTCCCATTCCAGGCGGATGGAGCCGATACTCCTTTACTCGGAGGCGCCGATCGTCTCGAGCGACATCGTCGGCGATCCCCACTCGTCGATCTTCGACGCTCCGTTCACGCGCGTGGTGGACGGGCACTTCGTCAAGACCATGGCCTGGTACGACAACGAGTGGGGCTACTCGAACCGCGTGGTGGATCTGCTCAGGCTCATGGGCGGGTTCTAGAGCCTCGGCAGGCTCCAGATGAACCGGGCAAGCCAAATCATGGGCGGGTCGGGCATGTCTTCCGCCGCCTCGTCCATGGCGCGCACTTCGTCGCGGATCCGGTCGATCTCATGGGTGTCGAGCCAGAACCCCGAGCAAGTGGGGCAGTAGTCGAGGATGATGTTGGTGTAGATGTTGAACTCCACCTTCTTCATCGTCGTCCCGTCCTGTGGGCAGACGGCCGGGCCGAAGCCGTCGGCGTGCTCGAACGAGTCCAGGCTGACGGTGGAGTACTCCGAATCGCCTTCCTTCTCCCCGGCGATCCGGTTCAACTCGCCCCGGCCGAGGAACATCCCGCCGCAGCAATCGCACATCCGTGTGGTAATCCCGTCGACGTCGTGCGACGTCAGGTCGTTGCCGTCTCTCGGGCATTTCATGGCGTGCCTCCGTGGGGCGGATCCTGCGGCCGGGCGGGGGGCGCCGGCCGGAGCCCGCTTCATTGTATAGTGTGAGTCTCTCGTTCGGGGAGGAGACATGAGATTCCGAGTCGCCATCGGCCTCATCGCGCTGCAGGCTCTGGCATCCGCGGCCTCGGTGCAGGCTGCTCCGCCCGCCGCCGGCGCGCAGCAGGATCTTGCCGAGGCACGCCGGCTCTTCACGGCGAACCTCGATGCCATCCGCCACCGGGATCGTACGGCATACCTTGCATGCTATCTGCAGGCCGACACGCTGGCGCGCGCGGGTCCCGACGGCCTCCGGCTCGGATACCGCGGGCATGCAGAGCAGTCGACGGACGACTCCTGGCCCGACCGTTTCGAGGGATACGATCTGCGGCTCGTGCCTGTGCGTCCCGGCGTGGTGTACGGGACCTACCGTTACCGTGTGATGTACGGCGAGGACGAGAGCGAGGGTCTTTCGGAGAGGTTGTTCGTCAGGACGGACGATGGCTGGCGCATCGCGGTCACCTCGGCCTTCCCGGCGCCGCCGGGCACGCCGCCTCCCCCGCGCGCCCTCGTCGGCGCACACCTCGTCGACGGCACGGGTGCACCACCCGAGGCGGATGCCGTGGTGCTCATGCGCGACGGGCTGATCGAGTGCGCGGGCAGCCGCGCCACCTGTGCCGTGCCGGACGGGGTGGACGTCCTCAACCTGAGCGGCTTCTGGATCACGCCCGGTCTCGTGGACGCTCACGTCCATTTCTCCCAGACCGGCTGGGCCGATGGGAGACCGGACGCCCTCGACCTGCGCGACCGCTATCCCTATGACCAGGTCGAGGCGGATCTGGAGGCGAGCCCGGAGCGGTTCTTCCGCTCCTATCTGTGCTCCGGAGTGACCGCGGTGTTCGACGTGGGCGGGTACCCGTGGACCTGGTCGCTGCGGGATCGCGCCGAGCGGGACACCCGGGCTCCGCACGTGAGCGCGGCCGGGCCACTGCTCTCCACGCTGGATCACTGGCTCAATCTGCCGGCGGAGCGGCAATTCATCTATCTGGACGGCGAGGAAACGGCGCGCAGAGGAGTCCGGTATCTCGCGGCCGGGAAGACCGATGCGGTGAAGGTCTGGTTCATCCCCCCGGCCGAGGACAAGTTCGCGGCCGTGGCGGCCGCCGTCGAGGCGGCGGGCGACGAGGCGCGCCGTCTCGGCATCCCGATGATCGTACATGCCACCGAGCTGCGCGAGGCGAAGGAGGCGCTGCGCGCGGGCGCCCGGGTTCTCGTCCACAGCGTGTGGGATCAGCCGGTGGACGACGAGTTCATCGCTCTGGCACGGAAGAACCATGCGATCTATTGCCCCACGCTCACCGTGATCGACGGCTACCAGCGGATGTTCGCCGCGGCGCTCGCGGGCCGGGAGCCGGTCGTCGACGACCCGCACAACTGCGTCGACGCCAGGACACGAGCCCACGTGGCCGCGACCGCCGGCGCGGGCGCGCCGGGCGTGACGGCCGAGGCTCTCGATCGGAGGGCTGCGCAGACCGCCGAGCGGCACAGGGTGATGGCCGCCAACCTGAAGCGTGTGTCCGATGCCGGCATCACCATCGCCATGGGCACGGATGCCGGCAATCCCCTGACGCTGCACGGTCCTTCGGTGTATGCCGAGATGGAGGCGATGCAGGCGGCGGGGCTCACGCCGATGCAGGTGCTGGTCGCCTCGACGCGGGGCGGAGCGATCGCGATGGGAAAGGAGGACAGGCTCGGCACCGTTGAGGCGGGCAAGGCGGCGGACCTCCTCGTCCTCGCCGCGGATCCGACCGAAGACGCGGGCGGCTTCCGGAAGGTGCAGTTCGTCGTGCGTGGGGGCGAGTTGCGGCCGGTCGAGGAGCTCGCGGCGCCCGTCGTCAGCGGGGGCGATTGAGGCGCGAGGCGATATCCACTCGTCGACCACACGGTCGAGCAGCCCCAGGGGGAGCGCCCCGCTCCCCAGGACCGTCTCGTGGAACGCACCAATGTCGAAGCCTTCGCCGAGCCGTTCCTTCGCCCGGCTCCGCATCGCCAGGATCGCCATCCGATCGATCTTGTAGGCGCACGCCTGCCCAGGCATCATGACGTACCTGTCCACTTCGGCGATCAGCTCGGTGCGCGGCATGCCGGTCACCCCCTCCATGTACTCGACGGCGGTCTGCCGGCTCCAGCGCAGCGCGTGGATCCCGGTGTCCACGACGAGCCGGGCGGAGCGCCAGATCTGGCCGCTCAGGTAGCCGAGGCAATCGTACGGGTCCTCCATGAGGCCGGATTCTGCGGCGAGCTGCTCGGCATACGGCGCCCAGCCCTCCGAACAGGCCGTGAACGGCAGCACCCGCCGGAACAGCGGCAGCCCGGTCAGCTCCTGTGCGAGACCAATCTGCGTGTGGTGCCCGGGAATCGCTTCGTGACAGGCCAGGGTGCGGATGGAGAACCGGGGGAGCCGGCTCATGTCGCCGAGGTTGACGTACAGGATCGCCGGCTTCGAGTGGTCCAGCGGTCCCGGCTGGTACGAGGCGACGGGCGCGTCCCGCTCCCGGGACGCAGGGAGGCGCTCGACGACGAGGGCCGCCTTCGGGCGGCGCGGGAAGAGATCCCGGGTGAGGCGTTCGGTCTCAGCGATGATGGTCCGGAAATCCTCGAGGATCCGCTCGCGTCCCGCGCCGTCGTCACAGAGGAACCGCGGCATCCGGTTCCACCGTGACATGATCTCGGCCGGACGCGGGCCGGTCTCGCCCAGATCCTCCAGCAGAACGCGCATCTCCTCTTCCAGACGGGCCACCTCGCCTCGCCCCGCCTCGTGCACCGCGGCGGGCGCCAGGTCGAGCGTGGTGTGGTGTCTCAGGAGCCATGTGTAGTACGCTTCACCGTCGGGCAGGCGCCAGACGCCGTCGTTGTCGCCCGCCCCGTCCGCGAGGCGCCGGCATGCCGCAGCGAGCCGCAGACCCGCCGGGCGGACGATGTCGGCGAGAAGCCCGTCCAGTCGCACGAGAAGCCGGCGCAGACGATCGGCGTCGATGTCCGGCAGCCCGCGAGCCCGCGTTTCGAGATGCGTGCGCAGCGGGTGTTCGCCGGGTCCGGATCCCGCGAGCCGCAGCGCCCCCTCGGCCGCCCGGTCCAGGACGAACCGGGGCGGCAGGAGGCTCTCCTGTCGGCGCCGTTCCATCCCCTCGATCACCTGATCGAGAACGCGGCCGAACGAGGCGATTCGATCGAGGTAGCATCGTGCATCTTCTACGTCGTCGATCCGGTGCACGTTGATCATGAAGTCGGGCAGCTCGACCTGCACGCCGGTGAGTGGATTGACCGGGCAATCGTGGAACAGGAACCGCGCGCCTTCGCGATGGTCCAGCATGAACCATTCGAGCGTCCGGGCGGAGAGCCGCCGGTCCGGCCGCAGGGAGGGCAGGTCATGGCGGCGCAGCACGGCGAGCTGGCGGCTTACCCGGCGCGCTTCACGCGCGGCGAAGGCGGGGGAGTAGTCGTCGAGGCGGCTGCAGTGCCAACGGATGCCCCATCGCTCGAGCAGGTGAGCCTGGGAGAGGAGCATCGGTCGCCGCAGGGCCGCCAGGATCGTGACACGGGTGAAGTAGAGATCGAATCCACAATGGCCGGAGACGGCGCGTGCGGACGACGAACCAGGCGGCGGTCAGCAGGAGCACCACCATGGCCGCCCGCGTCACGGGAGCTCGGCTTCGGTCAGCCGGACGGCCACGAACGCGCTGTGCAGACACACACGGTGATCCTACCATGCCCGGCCCGGGGGCCGGAGAGAGGTGAATGATTCCCGACACACCCCCACGCATCGTGATACTCGGCGGCGGGTTCGGCGGCCTGTATGCCGCGCGTGCCCTGAAGCGGGCACCGGTGCGCGTCACCCTGGTGGATCGACGCAACCACCATCTCTTCCTGCCGCTGCTGTACCAGGTCGCCACGGCGGGTCTGAGCCCGGGCGACATCGCTCGCCCCATACGCAGGATCCTGAGGCGTCAGAGCAACGCGGAAGTCATACTGGGTGAGGCGCGGCAGATCGACCTCGACGTCCGACGGGTGAGACTCGAAAAGGAGGCGCTGGACTACGACTACCTGATTCTCGCGGCCGGCTCGCGAGTCTCCTACTTCGGGCATGACGACTGGTCCAGGCTCGCCCCGGGTCTCTCCAGCATCGACGATGCCCTCGAGGTCCGCAGGAGAGTCCTGCTGGCCTACGAGGCGGCCGAGCGCGAGACCGACGACGGACGCCGCCGCAATCTGCTCACCTTCGTCATCGTCGGTGGCGGACCGACCGGTGTGGAGCTGGCGGGGGCGATCGGGGAGATGGCACGACTCGCGCTGGCGCGTGACTTCAGGCGAATCGACCCGACCACCACGCGGGTCGTTCTCGTGGAGGGCGGCGAGCGATCCTGCCGCAGTTTCCCGCGAGTCTTTCCCGTCGCGCGAACAGCGCGCTCGAGCACCTCGGCGTGGAGGTGCGAACCGGCCGGCACGTCACATCGGTCGATGGGGACGGGGTGCTCATCGGCGAGGAGCGGATCATGGCCGGGACCGTGCTGTGGGCCGCGGGGGTCGGCGGCTCGCCGCTCGGAGCCGGTCTCGGTGTCGAGACCACTCGAATCGGGCCGGGTGAAGGTCGGGCCGGACCTCTCGCTCCCGGGACACCCGGAGGTGTTCGTGGTGGGGGATCTGGCCGCGGTGCCTGACGGGGACGGGCTGGTGCCCGCGCTCGCCCCGGCGGCCATTCAGGAGGGACGGCACGCCGCACGCAACATCATCCGCAGCCTCGGAGACCGGCCGCGTCTCCCTTTCCGGTACGTCAATCGCGGTATCCTGGCCACCGTGGGGCGCGCGGCGGGCGTGGCCGACTTCGGGCGGGTCAGGCTGTGGGGGTTCCCGGCCTGGGTCGCCTGGCTCCTCATTCATATCTTCTTCCTGATAGGTTTCAGGAACCGGGTGGTCGTGATGTTCCAGTGGGCCTGGGCCTATCTGACGTACGAGAGGGGCGCGCGTCTGGTCACGGGCGACGCGGATGCGATGCGGCGACGCCTTCCCGAGACGGATCGGGACCAGCGACGGCCGTCAGCGTGACCCGGGGGCCATCGCTCCGGTCTCTCCCCCGGACCCCTGCGGTCCCCACCCGGTCAGGCTGACCGCTATCACCAGGGCGGCGCTGATCAGCACGGCGGCCGCCTTGATGTCGAGACGATCGTTGAGCGCGGGTACGTTGTTCCACACGATGGCGGCGGTCATTCCGCCCAGCATGCCCGCCAGGGCGCCCGCCCATGTCGTGCGGCGCCACCAGAGCGAGAACAGCAGCGCGGGACCGAAGGAGGCGCCCAGCCCGCTCCATGCGTAGGCGACCATCGTGTCGATGAGCGTCAATCCGTGCAGCGCCAGCACCGCCAGCCAGAACGCCACGCAGGAGACCAGCACCGTGGTGACGCGCGAGTAGAGGACGAGCCGCTTCGGGGGCGCATCCGGCCGGAAGAGCCTCACGTAGATGTCCTCCACCACGGTGGAGGTCACGACCAGGAGCTGGCTGTCGGCGGTGGACATCATGGCCGCCGTGGCGCCGGCGATCATCAGTCCGGCCAGCCAGCCGGGAACGAGCGCCTTGGCGAGCAGCGGCATCACCTGCTCGGGGTCGGCCAGACCGGGCCCGAACCAGGCCAGCCCCACGATCCCGATCATCGGCGCTCCCCAGTAGGACAGCAGCACCCAGCCCATGGCGATCGAGCCGCCGGCCCGCAGCTCGGACGTGCGACGGATCGCCATGTAGCGGGTGAGCAGGTGCGGCTGGCCGAGGTAGCCGAACCCCCACGAGAGCCCTCCCACGACGACGCCGAACACGAACGCGTAGCCCACCTGCCCGCCGCTCATGGTGAGGAACCCGGGCCCTCGGGCCGCCAGCTTCCCGATCAGCGCGCTCGGCCCGCCCAGCTCGAACAGGCCGACGAGAGGCAGGATCACCGCGACCGCGGTCATGAGCAGGCCCTGGACCACGTCCGTCCAGGCGACCGCGAGGAAGCCGCCCATCAGCGTGTAGAAGACCACCACGGTGGCGCCAATCACGATCCCCCAGAACGGCTCCAGGCCGAAGGTGGCGTTGAGTATCTTGCCCGCTCCGTGCATCTGCGCCGCGACATAGGCGGTGTAGAACACGAGGATCACGATCATGGAGATCAGCCGCAGGATGCGGGTGCGGTCCTTGAAACCGCAGCTCGAAGTAGTCGGGGATGGTGAGCGCGCCCATCCGCGCGGTCGCGCGGCGCAGCGGCATGGCGATGAAGGTCCACGAGGCGAGGATGCCGGCCGCGATCCCGATCACGGACCAGTACTGGGTGAAGCCGAGTCCGTAGGCGGCGCCGGGGAGCCCGAGCAGGAACCAGGCCGATTCGCCCGAGGCGCGCTCGGAGATCGCCGAGACCCAGGGGCCGAGACGCCGTCCGCCGAGCACGAAGTCGTCCAGGGTATGCATGTAGCGGTAGGCGGCGATCCCCACGCCCAGCATCACGAGGAGATAGAGGATAAGACCCGCGAGGATCGCCGGATCCCCGGTCAATCGTCGCTCCGGCCGCGGTTGAAGCGGAAGGCGATCACCGCGAGAGCGGCGAGCAGCAGCCAGGAGCCGAGCACGATCACGATCGTCGACAGCGGCAGACCGGACATGGGGGCGCATTCTATCAGCCACGACACGGCGAGGAAAGCCGGCCCGGGGTTGCCGGCCGCGGCTGCATCGGCCTATAGTCCCGGGCGTGATCCTCGCGCATGGTGCCCTCGTGTTCGTCGCCTTCCTGGCCGGGACGCTTCCCGCAGCGGGAGGCGCCGCGACACCGGGGCGCAACGAGAGCTTTCTGCTCGATCTGGTCAACGGTGAGAGGACCGCCCGCGGGCTCCAGCCCCTGGCATGGGAGCCGACGCTGGCGCGTCTCGCGAGGGACCACGCCGCCGACATGCGGTCGATGGGACGGGCGACCCACCATTCGAGCCGCGACGGCGGCACGTTTCCCGACCGGCTCGCCGGGACGGACCTGAGGGTGAGGATGGCGGCGGAGAACGTGGCGCTGGACCGTGACGTTCGAAGTGCCCATCGCGGGCTCATGGCGTCACCCGGTCACCGCGCCAACATCCTCAACGGTGAGCTCGACTCGATGGGGATCGGCCTCGCCCGCGATGACGAAGGCTCGGTCTACGTCGTGGAGGATTTCGCGGCGCGCATCGTCCGTCTCACAGACGAGCAGGCGGCGCGCGCGATCCGCGACGCGATCCGCAGCGATCCATCGGGCTGCTGCGGCACGGGGTTCGAAGAGGTGGAGAGGCTCTCGGAGCGGATGGCGGGAGCTCTGGAGCGCCTGATCGGAAGCGACTCCGTCAATCTCGACGGAATCGCACTCGACGGGCCCTCGTGGATCTACTCGTACACAACGATGGACCCGGCCCGGCTGCCGGCACAGGTGGCGCGCCGGCTCCCTCAGGCGCGCAGCTATGGAATGGCCGTCTCGTTTGCGCGGAGCCGGTCCTATCCGTTCGGCACCTACTGGGTGGTGGTAGCCCTGGTGCGGGGTCCCTGAGGAGGACACGGAATGGCACGGCACCTCGGAAGGTTGCTCGACGCGCTGATCGTGCCGGTCTGTCTCGCGGCGGCGGTCACCACCGCGCCAGGCCAGGTCTGCGACGGCATCTCGACCGCCCCGGAGACGCCGCTCACCACCGTGCTCGTCGCCAACGGATTGACGCGGCCCGTGTTCGCGACGGCGCCTCCGGGCGACGCCGACAGGCTCTTCATCGTGGAGCAGGACGGTCTGATCCGGATCCTGAAGGGAGGCGCCCTCCTGCCGGCCCCCTTCCTCGACCTTGGCGCCGTGACCCGCTCGCCGGCCGACGGGGGCGGCAACGAGCAGGGGCTGCTCGGACTGGCGTTCCATCCCGGCTACGCATCCAACGGCTGGTTCTTCGTGTACCACACCACGAGCGCCGGCACCGCCAACGTCGTGGAAAGGTACTCGAGGTCGGCCGCGGACCCGAATCTCGCCGATCCGTCGTCGGTGCAGACGGTGATCACGTTCCTGCATCCGAACTACACGAACCACAACGGCGGCATGATCGCGTTCGGCCCGGCGGACGGATACCTCTACATCGGCACCGGGGACGGCGGCAGCAGCTGCGATCCATCGAACAACGCCCAGGACGGACACTCCAATCTTGGCAAGATTCTACGGATCGACGTGGACTCGCTCCCGTACAGCATTCCGGCCGGCAACCCCTTCACCGGCTCCGCCGATCCCCTCGCTCTGGTCAACGACGAGATCTGGGCCCTCGGGCTGCGCAACCCGTGGCGGTTCTCCTTCGCCGGTCCCGGCTTCACCGATCCGTCCGACCTGTACATCGGGGACGTGGGGCAGGGAGCACGCGAGGAGATCGACGTGCTGCCCGGAACGGATCCCGGCGGGGCCAACTTCGGGTGGGACAAGTATGAAGGGCTGGCATGCCCGAATCCGTCGTGCGGGAGCGCCAACTGCGTGGTCCCGGACTACGTCCCGCCGGTGCTCGACTACGATCACTCGGGCGGCGCCTGCTCGGTGACGGGCGGCTATGTGTACGGGGGATGCCGGATGCCGGGGTTGACCGGCACCTACTTCTACGCCGATTTCTGCGCCGCCTTCATCCGCTCGTTCGTCCTGTCGGGTCTGACGCCGATCGACATGCGGGACAGGACGGCCGAACTCGCGCCGGCGGGAGGCGGCAATATCGGCCTGATCACATCGTTCGGCCGGGATGCGCGCGGCGAGATCCTCATCCTGGACCGCGGGGCGACACCGGGCGAGGGCGCGATGTACGCCATCGTGCCGATCCTGTCCCATCTCGAAGTGTCGGGACCGGGCGCGGAGCCGTTCGCCCCGGGCGGCGCCTCATGGGCCTGGGAGGATCTGCAGGCGACGTCCAGGTACCCGATCGCGTCATACCGGGTCTATCGCGGCGACACGACCGGCGCCGGCACCTTCGTCTGCGTCCACGAGTCGACCACGCCGGCGTGGCCGGGCGGCGATCCGGCCGTTCCCGCCGCGGGGGAGGGGTATTCGTACCTGGTTACGGCGCTCGACGCCACCGGCGAGGAGACCACTCCGGGAGTGACTTCGGCGGGCTCCCCGCGCGCTCTCTCCACGGCGGCGTGCCCCTGATCCACCCGCCAGGGTCGACACCGCTCCGGGGCATCCCGTATCATGCGCGCATCGGCGGACGCGCGGTGACGCCCGCACTCATCCCACAGGCACGCACGAAAGGGACGCCATGACCATCCTGCATCGTCCGCGAGCGCTACTGGCAACGCTGTGTCTTCTGTCGCTCCCAATCCTCCTTGCGGCGGACAAGAAAGCCGACGATGCCTGGGACGTCAGCGCACCGCACGGCCCCGGAAAGACGCTCACCTTCACCACCGACGAGGGAACCTGGATCAATCTGGATCTCAGCCCCGACGGCACCACGATCGTGTTCGACCTGCTCGGGGACATCTACTCCATGCCCGCCTCGGGAGGCAGGGCGACCCGCCTCGCGGGCGGCCCTGCCTGGGAGATGCAGCCGCGATTCAGCCCGGACGGCGCCCGGATCGTCTACACGTCGGATCGGGGGGGCGCGGACAACATCTGGATCATGGATGCCGACGGCGGCCACCCGCACGCGGTCACCACCGAGGACTTCCGCACGCTCGCCAGCCCGGACTGGATGCCCGACGGCCGCTTCGTCGTGGCGCGCAAGCATTTCACCAAGACGCGCTCGCTCGGCGCCGGGGAGATCTGGCTGTACGCCGTCGAAGGGGGCAAGGGGGTGGAGCTCACGAAGAAGGAGACGGACACGTCCGACGTGAACGAGCCCTCGGTGTCTCCCGACGGCCGCTGGCTCTACTTCTCGAAGTCCGGTCCCTTCGACTACAACAAGGATGTCAACGACGGGATCTTCCGAGATCTCGAAGCTCGACCTCGAGCGAGGCGAGGCGGTTCCCGTCACGGCCACCTTCGGCGGCGCGGTGCGCCCGACGCCGTCTCCGGACGGTCGCCTGCTGGCCTTCGTCCGGCGTGTCCGGACGAAGTCCGTTCTCTTCGTGCGCGATCTGGCCACCGGAGAAGAGCGTCCCGTCTTCGACGGCCTCGACAAGGACCAGCAGGAGACCTGGGCCATACACGGACTCTATCCGGCCTTCGCCTGGACGCCCGACTCGAGCGGCATCGTTGCGAGCTGGGGAGGGCACATCGGACGGATCGACGTGAAGACGGGCGCGACCAGGGATATCCCGTTCACCGCCGATGTCGAGCAGCGGGTGGAGGAAGCGCTGCACCCGCCACGGCACCTCGGTGGAAAGTCGTTTCCCAGCCGCATGATCCGCTGGCCGAGTCTGTCGCCCGACGGTAAGCGGCTCCTGTTCCAGGCCGTGGGCAGCATCTGGGTGATGGATCTGCCCTCGGGGGCGCCGCGGCGCGTGACCCGGCAAGAGGCACTCGAGTACGCGCCCGCCTGGTCCCACGACGGAACCCGGATCGCCTTCGTCACCTGGGGCGAGACATCCGGCGGGGCGATCTGGGTGGTGCCGTCACAGGGCGGGGCTCCGCACCGGCTCTCGGCCGTGCCGGATCAGTATGCGAACCTCGCCTTCTCGCCCGACGGGCGCTCGCTCGTGCTCGTGGGCGGCTCGGGCCGGGCACGCCGCGGCGACGAGACGCTCGGAGGCGAGCTGTACCTGACGATCCTGATCGTCTCCACCGAGGACGGCGAGGCCCGATTCGTCACCCGCACCGGTAACCCGGGAGCCAACAACCGCATGCCCCGTCCCGTCTTCAGCGCCGACGGCCGTCGGATCCTCTATACCGAGACGGTCGGCTCGGGGGACGACGCAGCACTCGGTCTGGTGAGCGTGGCCCTCGACGGCACCGACAAGCGGGTGCTGGCGAAGGGAAAGCACGCGCGGGAGATCATGGCCTCGCCCGACGGCCGGTACGTGGCCTGGAAGGATCTCCAGCAGGTCTACCTGGCACCGCTTCCGCCGACCGGTCCCGGGCCGGTCTCCCTCGAGCCGGCCGATACAGGTCTTCCGGCCCGCAGGCTGTCGCATATCGGCGGCGACTGGCCCGGTTTCACCTTCGACGGCCGCGACGTGATCTGGAGCCTCGGAGCGAGCGTCTACACGACACCCGTCGCGGCGGCCATGGAGACGAAGGAGGCGAAGGACGGGAAGTCCGGGTCGAAGGACGAGGCATCCAACCCTGTCGTTGCCGCGACACACACGCACGAGGTGAGGCTCGAGGTCGAGCGCGCCGTGCCCGTCGGGGTGGTGGCGCTGACCGGCGCGCGGATCGTGACCATGAACGGCGACGAAGTGATCGAAGACGGTGTGATCCTGGTCGACGGAGAGCGCATCGCTGCCGTCGGGCCGCGCGGTCGGGTCGCTATCCCGGAGGGGGCGGAGACGATCGACGTCACGGGCCGCACCATCATCCCCGGCCTCGTCGACGTGCACTCGCACATGCACTACGCGGCCCTCGACATCAATCCGGCCGCGGACTGGCGCTACTACGCCAATCTCGCCTACGGAGTGACGACCACGCACGATCCCTCTGCGTCGACGCAGGCGGTGTTTGCGCAGGCGGAGATGGTGGAGGCGGGCCGGATTGTGGGACCGCGCATCTTCTCCACCGGCTTCGTCCTGTACGGCGCGGAGAACGAGGACAAGGCGGTCATCGAGAGCCTCGAGGATGCGCGCGCTCACGTGAGAAGGCTGAAGGCCCAGGGCGCGATCAGTGTCAAGTCGTACAATCAGCCGCGGCGCGAGCAGCGGCAGTGGATCATCGAGGCCGCGCGCGAGGAAGGGATGCTCGTCGTGCCCGAGGGCGGCTCGACGCTGGCGGCCGATCTGTCGATGGTGCTCGACGGGCACACCGGGATCGAGCATGCGCTGCCGGTCGCACCGCTGCACCAGGACGTGATCCGCCTTCTCGCGGGAAGCGGGTCCGGCTACACGCCCACCCTCATCGTCGCCTACGGTGGCCTGTGGGGGGAGAACTACTGGTACCAGCACACCGATGTCTGGAAGGACGAGCGGCTGCTCCGGTTCGTGCCGCGTGGTGTCGTGGACTCGCGCGCCCGCAGGCGCGACGTGATGGCTCCGGAGGACGACTGGGGGCACATCGAGATCGCGCGCAGCGCGAAGGCCGTACTGGACGCCGGCGGGTCGGTGCAGCTCGGCGCGCACGGCCAGCTCCAGGGGCTGGGCGCCCACTGGGAGCTCTGGATGCTCGCGCAGGGCGGGATGACGCCGATGCAGGCGCTGCGGTGCGCCACCCTCAACGGCGCCCGGTATCTCGGCCTGGACGCCGATGTGGGCTCGATCCGCCCCGGCAAGCTGGCCGACCTGGTGGTCCTGGAGAGGAACCCGCTGGAGGATCTCCGCAACAGCACGTCGATGGAGAAGGTGATGAAAGGGGGCTATCTCTACGACGCCTGGACGATGAACGAGATTCGGCCGGAGACGAAGGCCCGGCCGCCTCTCGGGTTCGAGGCGTCGGAAGGGCGCTGAGCCCCCGGCGCGTCGCGGCGAGGGCGGCGGCTGTTCCATTAGAATGGGGCAGGTTCGAGCACCTGCGAGGAGCCGATGCCCCACGAGCTGCTCATCGATCTGTACGAGCTGACCATGGTCGCGGGATACGTGCGCCGCGGCATGCACGGCAGACCCGCCGTGTTCGACCTCTACTTCCGCCGCAATCCCTTTCAAGGCGGATACGCCGTCTTCGCGGGCCTCGAGCCCGCCCTGGACCATCTCGAGGCCCTCTCCTTCGGTGAGGAGGACCTGCGCTATCTCGAGGGGCTGAAACTGTTCGACCGGGACTTCATCGAATACCTGCGCGCCTTCCGGTTCCGGGGCCGTGTTGTCGCCGCCCGCGAGGGAGAGGTGATGTTCGCCAACGAGCCGCTGCTCTCCGTGGAGGCGACGATCGGAGAGGCGCAGCTGGTCGAGACGGCCCTGCTCAACCTGATCAACTACCAGACGCTGATCGCGACGAAGGCGGCGCGGATTGCCGGCGAGGCGGGCGATGCGAGCGTGGTCGAGTTCGGAGCGAGACGGGCGCCGGGCCCCGATGGTGCGCTGTCGGCCGCCAGGGCCGCGTTCGTGGGCGGCGCGTCCCGAACGAGCAACCTCGAGGCGGGCCTCAGGTTCGGGATCGGTGTGGCGGGGACCCAGGCGCACAGCTGGGTCATGGCCTTCGAGGACGAGCTGGCGGCCTTCCGGGCTTACGCCGAGGCGTTCCCCCGGCACTGTGTCCTCCTCGTGGACACTTACGACACCCTGAGAAGCGGAATCCCGAACGCGATCGTCGTGGCGCGCGAGATGCGCGCGAAAGGGATGGAGTTGCGGGGGGTCCGGCTCGACTCGGGCGACCTGGCCTATCTGAGCCGGCGGGCGCGCGGCATGCTCGATGAGGCGGGTTTCCACGATGTGAGGATCATCGCCTCGAACGAGATGGACGAGGAGGTGATCGAGTCGGTCCGCAAGGAGGGGGGGTGTATCGATTCGTACGGTGTGGGCACGCGTCTCGTCACCGGGGCGGGTGAGGGGGGCGGAGCGCTCGGTGGTGTCTACAAGCTCGTCGAGTTCGACGGCGCGGCTCGCATCAAGGTGAGCGCCGATCCGGTGAAGTCGACGATCCCGGGGCGCAAGCACGTCTGGCGGGTCACGAGCTCCTCCGGAAACGGCGGTTCCGGGCGATTCGAGCTCGATGTGCTGTCCGGGGCGGACGACGCCCCGCGTCCGGGAGACCCGGTGGTGGATCCGGCCAACCCGGCGCGGCGCACGCGGGTTCCGCGCAGCGCGCGGCTGGAGGATCTGCGCCGCGTCGTCATGGAGGGCGGCCGCCGCTCCGGGCCGCCCGTGGGGCTGCCGGAAATCGCCGATTACGCGAGACAGCGGCTGGCACGACTGCCCGAGGGGTGCCGGCGGCTCCTCAATCCGCATGTCTATCGTGTCGCCCTGACACGCGGCCTGCATGAGGCACGCGAGCGTATGATCGAGCGGGTGACGCCGGCGCTCGACCCGGACCCGGGCGGCGGCGGGGGCGAAGGAGGATCCCGATGACGAATCACGGCAAGGCGGCGATCATCGTGGTCGATCTCCAGAGAGGGTTCATCGACAGGAAGGACGAGCTGCCGGTCCCCGACGGCGCAGCGGTGATCCCGGTCATCAACAGGATCCTGTGCCGCTTTCCGATCCGGATCGCGAGCCAGGACTGGCACCCGCGTGACCACGGCAGCTTCGCCAGCAACCATCCGGACGCGAAGCCGTTCGACAGGGGAGAGCTGGGCGGGGTGGAGCAGATCCTCTGGCCCGACCACTGCGTGCAGGGGACCCCGGGCGCCGACTTCCACGAGAGTCTGGACCAGCATCCGATCCAGGCCGTCTTCCGCAAGGGGATGGACCCCGGTATCGACAGCTACTCGGTGTTCAACGACAACGCGTCGCGCAATCCCACGGGAGTGCAGGGCTGTCTCCAGGGGCTGGGGGTGACCGACCTGTACCTGGCGGGGCTCGCGCTCGACTATTGCGTGCGATCCAGCGCCCGCGATGCCCGCCGGCTCATGCCGGAGACGAGAGTGACCGTCATCGAGGACGCCTGCCGCCCCGTGGGTGAGGCGACGGGCCGCGAGACGCTCGAGGAGCTGCGCTCGATCGGCGTGCGTCTGATCTCGTCGGCCGATCTCCGGGTCTGAGCGCCGTGGGCCCGGTCCCCGGCAGCGATCGCCGGGCCGGCCGTCCGCACGGTTTCCGGGGTCTCACGGCTCCCCTCACGCAGGCGATTGGCGGAAGGCGCCGCCGCTGGCCGGCTTCCCGGCCGGTGCCCGGTTCAGGTTGACGCCCCGCCCGTTTTCTGTCATGTTATGCGGCGCTTCTGCCGGGCATTCCCAGGGTGACGTTCACCACGTGCCCACCCCGAGCCAACCGGAGCGGGGCCTCCCGGACCGTAATCGTCTTTGAACCGGAACTCATCGTCGTGCACGTGTCATCCGGCGGAACCTGCGCCCGGGAGTCATTTTGAGTACGAGAGTACCCTCACTCAAGGAACAGTTCTTCAGCGTGCACCCGTCGGCGCGCTCCTGGTGGCGACCCGCCCCGGGCGAGTGGAAGACCCTCTTCTGGATCGTCCTGATCCATGTCACGGCGCTCGTCGGGCTGATCCTGGCCCCGGTACCTTCCTGGCCGATCGCCGTGGGCGCTCTGGTCCTGACATGGCTGGGCGGTATGGGCACCACCATCGTGTACCACCGGGCTCTCGCACATCGTTCGGTGAAGCTGCATCCTTCGGTCCGCACCATCCTGACCTTCTTCGCCGTCCTCAACGGCTCGGGTCATCCTGTCGGCTGGACCGCCAACCACCGGCTGCATCACGCGAACAGCGATACCATCGAGGACGTCTCGAGCCCCAAGATCGGGGGGTTCTGGTGGGCTCATCTGCGCTGGATCTGGCAGGTAGAGCAGGCCCCCACCTCGAAATACTGTCCCGATCTGGAGAAGCCGGCCTTTCAGATGTGGTCCAGGCTCCAGCTCCCGATCATGGCGCTGTCCTATCTGGGCGGCCTGGCCTTCGGGCTGGAAGGTTTCTTCTGGCTGGGCGCCATCCGCCTCGTCTTCGCCCTTCACGCGCAGTGCTTCGTCAACAGCATCTGCCACATGGGGGGCAGCCCGGAGCCTGGGAAGGACTCGAGCCGCAACGTGCCGTGGCTCGCAGTCTGGCACCTGTTCCAGGGCGAGAACTGGCACGGCAACCATCACGCACATCCCTGGTGCGCGCGTCTGGGTCTGCGCGCCCACGAGATCGACACGGGATGGTGGGCGATCGTGGTGCTCGAGCGGCTCGGTCTGGCGCATGACGTCAGAAGACCGCGGCCCGCGATGGAGCCGCCGGCGCCGGCGATGGTCTTCGATCCCGAATAGGAACCGCTCAATCGGCTATCATCCCTTTCATGCCAGAGTATCCCTCCGCCATACGATGCACGGGTCTGACCAAGCGGTATCCATCCCGGACGGGTGCCGTCGAGGCCGTGAACGGACTGGATCTCGAGGTGCGGGCCGGCGAGTGCTTCGGGCTGCTCGGCCCGAACGGCGCGGGCAAGACCACGACCATCGAGATCCTCGAAGGCCTGCTGGCTCCCACCTCCGGTGACGTGGAGGTGCTGGGGATGCGCTGGGCCGGACAGGCCCGCGCCCTGCGCCAGAGGATCGGTATCTCGCTGCAGGAGACGCGCTTCGCCGGGAAGCTCTCGGTGCGCGAGACCCTGACCCTCTTCCGCAGCTTCTACGAGCGCGGTATCGAGCCGGACGCCGCCATGGATCTCGTCTCGCTCTCCGAGAAGGGGCGGTCGTGGGTGGGGAAGCTCTCGGGAGGGCAGCGGCAGCGTCTCGCGGTGGCCTGCGCCCTGGTGGGCGATCCCGACCTGCTTTTCCTGGACGAGCCGACCACGGGGCTCGATCCGCAGTCGCGCCGGCAGCTCTGGGAGATCATCAGGGATTTCCGGGCGCGGGGGAGGACGACGCTCCTGACCACACATTACATGGACGAGGCGGAGAGACTGTGCGACCGGGTCGCGGTGGTGGACCACGGGAGGGTGATCGCGCAGGGGTCTCCGGCCGAGCTGATCGCCCGTCTGGGTGGCGATCATGTCGTGGAGTTCGCGGTCGACGCGGGCGGCAACGGCTTTGCCGCGGGCGGGCTCGCCGAGTCTTCGCTTCTGACGCTCCCCGCCGTCACCGCCGTGCGCATCGAGGCGACGGGGATCGCGCTGACGGTGACCGAGCCGCACATCGCGATCCCGGCTCTGCTGGGCAGGCTGCAGGACGAGACGCTCGAGCTGGCGCGGCTCACCACCCGTCATGTCAGCCTCGAGGACGTGTTCGTCCATCTCACCGGAAGGCATCTGCGCGATGACCAGGTACCATCCGCTTAGCACGCTCCTGATCTCCCGTCTGAGGGAATTCTTCCGGGAGCCCGAGGCGATCTTCTGGGTGTACGGGTTCCCCGTCCTCCTGGCCATCGGGCTCGGGATTGCGTTCCGCGACAAGCCGCCGGCAGTGGTGCAGGTCGACGTCCTGCAGCGCGCGGAGACGGACACCGGCGCGATCCGGACCTACGAGACTCTTCGCGGGGTGCCCGACTTCCGGGTCGAGCTTCACGACGAGGCGGACTGCGCCGCACGTCTGCGGATGGGGCGGTCCGATCTCACGGTCGTGCCCGGCACGGGCTACGAGTACCGGTTCGATCCGACGCGTCCGGAGAGCGTCCTCACGAGGAGCCGCGTCGATGACGCGCTGCAGCGCGCGGCCGGCCGGTCCGACCCGGTGCAGACCGCCGATCGGCGGGTGACACAGCCCGGCTCGCGCTACATCGACTTCCTGATACCCGGGCTGCTGGGCATGAATCTGATGGGCGGCGGTCTGTGGGGGATCGGGTTCGTGACCGTCGACATGCGCGTGCGGAAGCTCCTCAAGCGCCTGGTGGCCACTCCGATGAGCAAGGCCGACTTCCTGGTCGCCCTGCTGTTCAGCCGGCTGATCTTCATGCTGCCCGAGGTGGCCCTGCTCCTGCTGGCTGGGTACCTGCTCTTCGACGTCACCATCGCCGGCTCGCTCGCGGCGGTCATGGCGGTCTCGCTGCTCGGGGCGATCTCGTTCGCGGGGCTCGGACTTCTCGTCGCCTGCAGGGCACGGAAGATCGAGACGGTCTCCGGTCTGATGAACCTGGTGATGCTGCCGATGTGGCTCCTCTCGGGGATCTTCTTCTCCGCCGATCGGTTCCCGTCGGCCGCGCAGCCGTTCATCAGGGCGCTTCCGCTGACGATGCTCAACGACGCGCTTCGGGCGGTGATGCTGGAGGGGGCGTCACTCGTGTCGCAGGCCGGAAGACTCTCCGGCCTCGTCGTCTGGGGCGCCGTCTCGTTCCTGCTCGCGCTGCGCTGGTTCCGGTGGACCTGAGCCGGGGCCGATGAAGGACGCCGGGCGCTACAGCCGTACCGCGGAGGGGGTGGCGGCGTTCCGTGCGGCCGAGATGGTGCTCGTTCCTCGAGGCCGCCGCGTCTTCGAGGATCCCCTCGCATCGCTGCTGCTCACCGGGTACCGGAGACGCGTGCTGCGCCATCCCCGGCTTCTGCGCCGTCTGATCGCGTGGAACGAGCGGAGGTATCCGGGCATGACCCTCTCGGTGCTCGTGCGGGCGCGCTATGCGAGAAGCCGTCTCGAGGCCCTGCTGGCGGCGGGGCTGCGCCAGATGGTCATCCTGGGAGCCGGCCTGGACACCACGGCCTGGGACCCGGGCCTGCCGACGGACCTGGCGATCTGGGAGGTCGACCATCCGGCGACGCAGGCGATGAAACGGCGCCGTCTCGCCGCCGCGGGGCTCGCGGCGCCCTCCCGTCTGACGTTTCTGCCCGTCGAGCTTCGCCGCGGCGGGCTGGCCGCCGGGCTCGCCGCAACGGGCCACAGGCGGGAATCGCCGACGTTCGTCACGATGCTCGGGTTGCTCCCCTACCTGACCGGAACGATGGTGGAGACCGCGTTCCGCGAGGCGCGCGGGATCATGGAGGGGGGCGGCGAGGTGATCTACACATATCTGGCGGGCGCCGCGCTCGACCCCATAGCGCGGCCGGCCGGGGTGGGGAGGCTCGCCCGCCGCCTCGCGCGGCTGGGCGAGCCGTTCCTCTTCGCCGCCGATCCGGATCGTATGGCGCGTCTTGCCGCCTCG
Organism: uncultured Acidobacteriota bacterium; assembly: GCA_963806495.1. Classification (GTDB taxonomy): domain Bacteria; phylum Acidobacteriota; class Polarisedimenticolia; order JACPZX01; family DASXTC01; genus CAWDYA01. The sequence goes on from CAWDYA010000007.1 coordinate 90,436, forward strand.
GCGGGTTTCGAGCAGATCGAGTCGTTCGACGGCCGCGCCATGACGGCCATGGCGCCGCCGGGCGACGGCCGGGCCGTCTCTCCGCTGGTGAACCTGGCGCGGGCGAAGCCAATCAGCCCTCGATCGCCTTTTTGACGAGCGGAGCGAGCTCTCCCTTCGCATGCATCTCGCGCAGGATGTCGCATCCACCGACGAACTGGCCTCCGATGTAGATCTGCGGGATGGTGGGCCAGTCGGAGTACTGCTTGATCCCGGCCCACTTCTCCTGGTCGTCGAGGACGTTGATGTCCTTGAAGGGGACGCCGTACGACCCGAGAACCTCCACCGCGGCGGCGGAGAACCCGCATCGGGGCATCTCCTTGGTGCCCTTCATGTAGATGACGATCCTGTTGGCTCCGATCTCGTTCTTGATCTCTTCCATCACGTCGCGTGCCACGTATGAACCTCCTGTCGCAGGTCAGCCCGTGCTTTCGCCGGGCGTCAGTGTCCTGAGCGCGAGGGCGTGCAGCGCCCCGCCGAGCAGATCCTTGAGCGGAGCATAGACCATTCGGTGCCGTTCGAGCGTGCTCTTGCCCTCGAAGGCGGCTGACACCACCACCATCTCGTAGTGGTCGCGATCCCCGGCCATATCCCGCAGCGAGATCTCGGCATCCGGGAAGGCGCGCTCAACGCGACTCCTGATTTCCTCGGGGTCGATCATCCTCGCCCTCCTGTTCGTTCCGCAGGAGCGGAATCTTAGCACGTCTCGCCCGCCACCCACAGGCCCGGGTGCGGTAAGCTGTGAGGCATCACGGATTCTCACGTTTTGCCGCCCGTGCCGGAACGAGGGCACGCCACAGGGGAGGGAGCATGCTCAAGCTGTACCATTTTCATGGATCGCCCTGGTGCTGGAAGGCGCGCATCGCGCTGACCGAGAAGGGGATCGAGCACGAGGCGATCGTGCCCGAGAACCGCGAGAACAATCCCGAGTTTCGGAAACTGACGCCGATCGGCAAGGTGCCCGTTCTCGTGCTCGAGGACGGCACCAGCGTGTACGAGTCGACCATCATCAACGAGTACCTCGAGGACCGCTACCCGACGCCTCCGCTGATGCCCAATGATCCTGCGGACAAGGCGCGCGCGCGGATGATCGAGGAGATCGCCGACGCCTATCTGGCACCCGCGCTGCGAAAGGTGTTCCTCGCGCAGTACCGGTACGAGGCGGGCAAGATCTGGCGGCTTCCATCCATCGACACGGCCGCGCAGGAGCAGGGGATGAGCGAGGCGGCGAAGTACCTCGACTACCTGGATCGTGAGGCCGAAGGCCAGGAGTACTTCCTCACCCAGTTCAGCCTTGCGGACATCGGACTGGTCCCGCCGCTGACGCGGACGGCCCGGTTCCTGGATGTTCCGCTGCAGCAGAAGTGGCCCAATCTCGCGTCCTGGGTGGATTGCGTCCTGGGGAGGCCGTCCGTCACCTCCACGGCGCCGCCGCCGTACGTTGTTCAGGACGACAAGGCGTAACCCTTTGCCGCGGTCTCAGGGTCAAACGGGGTGATCGCGATCAGCAACCTCCGAAGACCCCCTCTTCGAAACGGGCCCGCACCCCCCTGCGGGCCCCCTTCCTTTCAAGACCCTCCGTGGGAGGCGGGTGCGAGCAACGCGCGCAGATCGTCGGGCAGCTCCCGGCCGGCAGCGGCGGCCCTGCGGGCGATCGCCGCGGCCTTCGCCTCGTCACCCTGCCGGTGGTACGCACGGGCGAGCGGCACGAGCGCGTCCTGCATGGCGGGAGCGAGGACGAGGGCTTCCTCCAGCTCGGCGACCGCCTGCGCCGGATGGTCCGTCTCGAGATAGGCCAGCCCGAGCTGATACCTCGTGTCGGGATCGGCAGGGTCTATCGAGCGCGCCTGTTCGAGCGGCTCGATCAATCGGTCGGCGCGCCCTGTGGAGAGCATCAGCGTGCCCAGGTTGTACAGGGCCGTGTGACGGTCGGCCGGCGAGGGGTCGCGCCGGAGCGTCTCCCGGAACGCCGCCTCGGCCTCGACGGTGCGTCCCAGGTCCGAGCAGACCACGCCGAGGCTGTCGTGGACACCGGGCAGGTCGGGGTCGAGACGCGCGGCGAGCCGGATGTGCTCCAGCGCCTCTTCGGGGCGCCCCATCCGTGCCATGAGCAGGCCGGCGTTGTACTGTGACTTCGCATCGTCGTTGCGGATCGCCAGGGCCGCGAGGTACTGCTCGAGGGCCTCCGCCGGGCGGCCCGCCTCCTCGAGCGCGACGCCGTAGTTGTAATGCGCTTTGGCGCTGCGTGGCGAGGTCGACACGGTCACGCCGAACAGTGTGAGCTGAATCCCGCCAGTCGGCGTTTCGCGCCACGGTGCGCACCGCGCCGGAGACCACGACCAGCGTGGTGAGGACGACGGCCAGACGTCCCGCTGCCGGGCCCGATGTCCAGCGGCCGGCGGTCCGTGTCCACAGGACGGGCAGGAGGAGACAGAACGCGACGGAGGGGAGATACAGCAGGCGCTCGCCCATCATCGTGCCGATCGGCACGATGACGTTCGAGACCGGCGCCATCGCCACCAGGAAGGCCACCGCGCAGAGGCCGTCGAGGCGGGAGGTCCGACCCGCCGCCAGCCGCGCGAGACCGGCGAGGCCGATCGCGGCGCAGACCAGCAATCCTGCGGCGGCCGTCGGCGCTCCCAGCCCCGTCAGGGCCGGGATCTGCTCGAACGAGTAGTCGGCGGACAGGGTCATCGGGAAGAACAGCAGTCCAAGGTATCGCAGCAGCACCGAAAGCGCCGTGGAGAAACGGACCATGAAAGGCGCACCCGCGAAGAGACTCTCCGAGACCGAGCCGGGCGCCACGGCGGGCAGGAGCGCGGCCCGCAGCACCAGCCAGAAGACGGCGGCGCCGGCGCACAGGGCGATGGCGGGCATCGCGTCACGCCACCGGATCGCTCCGCGCCGCACCCGGTAAAGATCGCCGGCGAGCATCAGCGCGGGCAGGACGACGGCGTTCTCCTTGGAGAGCAGCCCGATGACGAACAGCAGGACGATGGCGAGGAGCCGGAGGGGCCCGGGACGGCGGGGGGCAAGGTGTATCACCCAGGCGCCCAGCACCGCGGCCGCCGCCATCAGATCGGCCCGGCCCACCACCTCGACGACCGCCTCGCTGTGCACCGGATGGACGGCGAACAGCAGGCCCGCCGTGAGGGAGGCTCCCGGGCCCAGCCCCAGCCGCAGCGCCAGCAGGACGACCAGCGCGGTGGTGAGGGCGTGCAGCAGGATGTTGACCAGGTGAAACGACCAGGGATCGAGGCCGGCCACCGAGTGGTTGAGGGCATAGCTCAGGATCACGAGGGGCCGGTAGAGGTTGCCCGTGGGCGTCAGGTGCGCCCAGTAGTGCGAGGAGAAGATCGCGCCGAGCTGCAGGTGATCGGAGATGACGAGCGGGTTCCGCGTCACGGCCTCGATGTCGTCGAACACGAAGCCGTTGCCCAGCGCGTTGAGATAGCATGCCACCGCGGTGAGGGCCGCGGCCGCAACCGGCAGGGACCGCCGCCCGTTCATGGAGGCGCGGGAAGCGCCTGGATCCGATTGATGATGTCGTTCTGCGCCTCGACCCAGGCTTCCGGCGGCTCGGCCATCGACTCCTGCTCCATGGATCGCGAGACCCGGTCGTACAGGTCCATCCACTCGAGGCAGAGCGCGTAGTAACGGGAATCGATGTCGGCCCTCGTCTTGACGGTGCCGGTGGCATTGGCTGACAGGTAGCGGGCGGCGTCCAGCGATGTGGAGAATGCAGGGCGGAGCGGCGCCGCGGCCGATGCGGCCTGACCCCAGGCCTCCAGGGCCGACGCGCCTTCCGCGCCCGCCTGCATCGCGGCGGCGTGCCTCTCGGCGATCGCTTTGAGCTTCCCGGTGGCCTCCTCGCCCGCGTTGAGCTTCGTCACCGCGTCCCAGTAGGGCCGGCGATGCAGCCAGGCGGCTGACGGCGCCGCCGCAGCGACCGCTATCAGCAACAGCCCTGCCATGGCCCGCGAGCCGAGCAGCCGGGGCTTGGACGCGCCCCTCAGACGTCTCATCGCGAGGAACCCGGACACGAGCTTCTCGATCCCCGTGATCAGCAGGTAGGCTCCGGCGAAGAGCGGTATCAGAGGGCCGTACGCCCGGAGGGGATCGCGGGCCGCCGTGCGAAGCAGCAGCGTGGCCGTGATGCCAAGCGACCCGAGACAGAGCCACACCATCCCGCGGATCACTTCCCCCGCGATCCGTCCGGTGTCATCTCCTGTTCCCGGCATCCGTCCGCATCCTCCAGGCGGCGCCGCGACGCGCGGCCCTGCCGACCGCATTAGATCATGCCCGCCGCCCCGCGTCCAGCCAGGGGCGCCGTTTCAGGGGCAGGAGAGACCGGGAGGGCGGGGGGCCCCGTTCGAGTCCGCGCCGAGACCGCCAATGGCCCCGCAGCAGCTCCGGCCGGCGAGGAGGTAGTAGAAACCCTCCCCCTCGAACGGGATCGAGCTGTCGACTGCCTGGAGCGCGCTGGTGGTCCCGACACAGTCGTGCATCGTAGTCCCAGCCGGTCGAGGCGAGGTCGCCTCGGAGAAGGTCATAGGAGCAAGAATCAGGCTCCGGGCTCCAGGTGCCATGTCCTGAGGATCGAGGAAGGCGACATCATTGGGAACTTCGCCAGGCGCTGCGCAAGGGCAGGCGTCGCCGAGCCCGTCCATGTCGGTGTCCGCCTGCGAGGGGTTGAAGACCCCGGACAGTTCGTCGCAGGCGTCGCCGATGCCGTCGCGATCGTCATCGGCCTGACCGGGGTTGAATACCAGGGGGCAGTTGTCGGCCGGCAGTCGCAGGGCGTCCGCGTCGGGATCGTGGTCCAGGTAGAGCAGATAGTAGGAGTCCTCCGCCAGGCAGCCGCCTCCCGTCAACGGCCCGCCACGCTCACCGAATATGCGCCGGGCCCACGCCGGTGATCAGCAGCGGATCGGGCAGCGAGTCATCGCTCCCAAGCAGCCCGGTTGCGTCTACAGACCCAGGTCTCCTTCCAGGAGCGAGAGCAGATCCTGACGGGCATCCAAATCCGCCTCGAGTGTTGCGGCCCCGGGAAGAACGAACGCGTAGTGATCGACATCGGAGCCGGGGCTGACGACACCGCTCACCGCCCGCGGAACGACAATCGGTGTGCCCGTGGCAAAGGTGTCGTCGGACGCCGAAGGGCCGGTCCGTACCGAGAGCTGGTAGTAGGTATTGAAGGTCCCGATGTACCCGCGCAGCTCCCTGGCCTTGAGGTAGTAGGTGCCGTCGACCGGGAGTGCAGCCTCGATATGAGGGTCCTCGGGGTCGGCGGCCGTAAAGCGGCCTCGACCATGAGCGTCATGTTCGGATTCGTACAGAGCGAGGACCATCTTGGCTGGAGGCTGCACGGGATTGAAAACGGCTGAATCGATGTCGGCGACGAGAGTGTTGCCGGCGACCCCGGAGAAGGAGTAGAAATCCACGTCTCCGGCCGGATACACGAGGGCATCGATCGAGACGAGCTCGGGCGGGTGTATCGCAGTCGCCTGTGCGAACGATCCGTTCGACTCGGCCTCGACGGACAGGACGTACCGGTAGGTCGGGCCACCGCCGGACGGTGACTGCTCCCGTACCTCGATGATGTACCGGCCGCTGTCAGAGACGGTGATGTCCAGAGCAGGATCGTCGAACTCCCCCGCGGACGCGCTTTCTCCGAGCAGGGTGGTGCCGTCGGGGGCATAGAGGCGCAGCACGGCGCTGAGGTCCGAGCCGGGCGAGGATCCTGCCCGAAACCCCCGCGCAAGCAGGTCGATCGTGACGGTCTGCCCCGCATCCAGGGCAATGGCGAAAAGATCCGCATCGCCGGGGACTCCGATGACCCCGCCGATGCTCAGCGGTGGAGCCATCGGTTGCGCATCGACGACCAGGTCGTCCGGTTCCCTTTCCCGGAGCAGGCCTGCCTGCACTGCCTGAGCCTGCGTCCCGAGGATCGCCAGGGTCAGGAGAAGGAACGATGCCGATCGCACGCTTCCTCTAGCGGTTGCCGCGGTTCTTGATGATCGCCATCGTGCAGGTCTCGAACGAGATCCGGACACGGTGCTCGTCACGCAGATCTGCGTGCTGGAGCCGTCGGGAACCGACGAGAGAAGCCCGAGGAGATCCTGCCTGTCGCCATCGAGTGAGTGGCAGCTTCCGTCGGCGGCGCGGTCGAACTGAGGCTCACGACCTTGGGTTACGACGCGGGCCAGGATGTCATCCACGATCCCCCGCTTGAACAGCGTGTCGCCGTCGGACATAGGACACGGGATCGAGAACGGGTCGGGCAGAGTGAAGCCCGCGGCGCGTGAGATCCAGGCCCGATCGAGAAGGTGCCCGTCGATCGGCGTGACGTTGGCCGGGTCGCAGACGTTCGTCAAATCCACGTTGATCGTGAAGGCCGAGCCCTGCGAGTTGACATTGAGAGTGGTGGGGCTGATGGAACTCGCTGTGTTCACCAGAACGGCTCCGTCATCCACCACCCCGTTGCAGTCGTTGTCGACCTGGACACAAGTCTCCGGTGACGGGTTGCCTGGGACCGCGTCGCAGACGGTGAACGCACCGGAAGGATCGCAGACCTTCACTTCTTCCGCCTCGCAGGCTCCGGTTCCGACCGAGCAGGATGCCCCGACATCAAATCCTTCATCCATGATGTCGTCGCAATTGTTGTCGATCCCGTCACAAACCTCGTCGGTGGGGACGCACACCGTGCCTGGCGAGGAAGAGATACGCACGGCCTTCGTCGGTCTGTCCGTTGTCGTAGTAGTCGCTCGATGAGAATGTCGCTGAAGCCGTCGTCGTTGACATCCCCCGCGCTGCTGACGAGAGCTCCGAGCCGGCCCCGCTCTGACCTTCGTCGGCGACCCATGCCGGCGTCGTCTCCAAGCCACCGGGGCTTCCCAGGAACACCTCGGCACGCCCTCTCCTGGGAACATCGAGGTGAATCCCTGAATCCGACCACGATGTCGCCGTATCCGTCGCCGTTGACATCTCCGGCGGTGCCGCCCCAGCGGAGGAGCTGCCCGACTGGTTCCCTTCCGCGGTCCACTCCGCGTTGGCCGGCGTCCCCGGCGTTCCCGACAGGATGAGGCTTCCGGGCCCCCCGTACCAGAGGAACGCCGCCCCTTCGCTCGACTGTCCGTCGTTGTAGACGTCGGAGAAGACCATGATATCGTCATAACCGTCGCCATCGACGTCACCTGCAGTACCGACGCAGAAGCCGAACTGGGCGAACGACTGGTCACCCTCGGCTGTCCAGACGGGCGTGGTATTGAGCCCGGCGGCGGAGCCGAGCAGCAGGTAGGCTCTTCCTCGTTGGTCTGGCCGTTGTCGTAATTGTCGGCGCCGACGATGACATCGTCGAACCGTCGCCGTTGACGTCGCCCGCACCACGAACGAGATTCACTTGCGCGCCAGCCTGGTTCGGTTCGAATGTCCAGGTGGCGGTCGCCGGGAGACCCGATGCCGACCCGGCATAGATGAAAGCCCGGCCCTCGGAAGACTCGCCGTTGCTGTACCAGATGGAGCTGACGGAGAAATCGTCGAACCCGTCGCCGTTGACGTCGCCCACCGTGGCCACGGAGTGGCCGTATCGCACGCCGGACTGCTCACCGTATGCCGACCAAGCAGGTGTAGGAGAGGGGCCGGAGGCTAATCCGAGGTAGACGAAGGCCGCGCCCTCGTTCGTGTAGGTGTGATCGTAGAGATCGGCCGAGACGGCGATGTCGTCGTAGCCGTCACCATTGACATCGCCAGCGCTGAAGATCGACCAGCCGAAGCGGGCGCCGGCCTGGTTCCCTTCGGCAGTCCAGTCCGGGGTCGTGCCGGGGCCGGTGGGGGAGCCGAGGAACAGGTACGCGCGGCCCTCGTCCGTTTGGCCATTTGTCAAATAATATTGCGGCGACCATGATGTCGTCGTAGCCATCGCCGTTGACGTCGCCTGCTGGAGCGACGTACGTCCCCATCAGAGCGCCCGATTGATTGCTCTCCACGGTCCAGGAAGGAGTCGCAGGAAGAGGGGGGGCGGCGGCGAGGCCGGCCGGGGTGCCGCTGACGAGGAGGGCGACCGTATGACTGCCGGTGCCATCGAGGGATCGACACCGCCTCCGAGCACCACGCGCAGGGCCTTCGCCTGGAGCACCATGTGGACCGGCATCGTCGCGTCGCCGGCGCCCACGAGCTGTATCCGCGCCGCCGCGCCCCGTCCCGGGAGAATCCGATTGTCCGGCCGTCCTCCAGGCGATTCGTCGCGAGCGTCGTATCAACTGGAGGAAGTGATCGTGTCGACGGGTACCGTCGAGCAGCGAGCCCTTCAAGGTGATCGTGACGCCGGCCGCGCGTCGCGACGCTCAGCTCCCGCCTGGCGGGACTGGCATGCGATGCGTCCGCCTCGATCGGACCCTCGGACCGGCCATGGACGATCGGCTTCAGATGGATTTCCCATTTCGGATCCGGTCTCGGTCCGTGGAACGAGGGAAATGCCGTCCAGGCGGAAATAGCCTCGCAGACCTGGCTGGGTTCGCGGCCTGCCACCATCGGGTTTTCCCGGGATCACGTCGTCGGCTGAAACGTCAGGTCGTATTCCGATGCCGGATCCGCTGGCAGGAGCATCTGCCGCCACGCGGGACGACCGTCGCGATCAAGCGGCCGGCCGCGTCGCGCGGCCGGTCAGCGAATCATAGCATAGAACGGTGACGCCAGAAGGGTGGCTCGAGCTCCTCGCTGCATGACACGATTCTCCTTTGTTGTCAGTCTCGTGGGCCGGCAGGGGAACAGCTGATTTGGGCCAGGGCGTGCGGGGCAAAGCCGTGTCAGCCAAGTGATAGAGATGATCCGGCGTTCATTATCCGTCGATCGGATGACCTAGGCAAGCGGAAAAATGAGAGGGGAGATGCGACGAGCGGGGGCCTCTCAGCGGCGGCTCCCCGAATTTGCTACCATGCGGCGCATGAACGGGGAGAGGGAGGCCGAACGGGCTGGGACGATGGGCCCCTGGCACGGCTGGACGGACCCATGCTCGGGCTGCCGCGATGCCCCGTGACGGGTGAGGGCCGGAGGCGGGTCGGAGCGAGCTTGTCTCTATCTCGGGCACAGAGCCGCTACGCCATCGACGAGACCGGTATACCCCTTTCGCCGCGGGGACTGTTCGCCAGGTGAAAGCCCAGCAGGTACTACGATCATCGCGACCGCATACCTTGAGGCCGCCCCTACCCACACACGCAGGAGAACAACAGGAACCTCGACCCGGTCCTTCTCCGACCCTGCTGTTCAGGACGGGCTCGGCACCGTGGCCGAGATCGCTGTGGCCGTGGGGAGGCCTTCCACATGCCGAAGGATCGCACGACGACCGGAATGGAGTCGACGTGTCGCTCTCCATGCTCAGGGCCGCCCGGAGCGGACCGCCCCGGGATCGATCAGTTTCCTTCAGGGGGATGCAACGCGTCTGCCGCTTTCCGACACGGCGTTCGACCAGGTGTGCGTTTATGCCTGCGGAATCGATCACGTCAACGATCGGGCTGCCCTCTTTTCCGAGGTGTTCCGGGTGGTTAAAGCGGGGGGGAGGTTCTGCTGGCGGGAGCCGCTGAACGATCTCGCGGTCCGGCGCATCCTGCGGCTGCGATGTCAATTGGGTGTCTCCCACGCTGGATCACGTCACGGAGCATCCCTTGCGCCGGTCCGAGGCCGCTTCTCCTGCTGGAGCGGATCGGTTTCGATGTCCGCGCCTGGCAGGGATGCTTTTTCCGGGGGTTCTGCGTCCGGACGAAACAGCGACGTGCTGGTGGTCAACCTCCGGCGCGCTCTTTTTCAGGTTCATCCCCGCAAATTTTGTTCTTTCACGCGCTTCATGGCAAGATTCGACGAGCTCGCGCTCCGGCTGCCCGGGATGGGGGACGCGGGGTTGCTCGTCGTCGGGATGGCCGAAAAGCCACGCGGATGAGAAGCGCCGTCGCCCGCAGACTGGTGAGGCTCCGACAGTGCGTGATTCGAGACGTCCGCCTCCCCTTGGAAGACAAGGGAGCCGGGCCGGGGCGCAGGAAGATGGGTGGTGTCGACCGTCATCGTCGCGTCTGCCGTGGCGGCCTGCCTGCCGCTCCTCCTGCATGGCCCGCTGCCCCAGGGGAGTGACGTCTTTTCGACCGCCCACTACCTGATGGCCTTCATGAGAGCGTTCGGCGAAGGTGACCTGTATCCACGCTGGACCGACCAGACGAACCTGGGGCTCGGCGCCCCGTCGTTCATCCTCCTCACACCCCTCCCATATTATGGGGCGAGTGCGGCGGTCTGGCTCACCGGCTCGCCAATCGCCGGTTTGAAGCTCTACTTCGTGGTGCTCTCCCTGGCCTGGCGAGCAGCGTTTTATCTGCTGGCTGCCGACTGGCTGCGACCCGGGCTGCCCGCCGCACTCTCGGCCGGCCTCTATCTGCTGCTGCCGTACCACGGGCTGGACCGCTACCAGCGCTTCGCGCTGTCGGAGAGCACGGCCTTCCTGTTCTTTCCCCTGATTCTGCTTTTCGCACGCCGCACGGTGCGCGGAAGAGGAGGGGGGGCCATCGTCGGACTGGCCGTGTCCTACGCGGGCCTGATCTACACACACCTCGTCAGCGCGCTGATGTTCTCCCTGATCCTTGGTCTGTGGCTCCTGTGGGAGACACGGGCCGGCTGGCGCGCCCTGCTGAGGCCGGCACTCGGACTGGCCCTCGGCCTGGGTCTGGCCGCTCCCGCGCTTCTGCCTGCAGCGCTGGAGAAGGGAGCGTCCAACATCGCCTGGACACGCGAGATGCCCAACGGGGACTTCCGGATCAACTTCATCTTCAAGGACGATCTGCTGCCCGGGCTCGGTTTCAGAGAGATCCCGTCAAGCCGCCGGTGCTACGGTCGGCCCACTCACAACTGGCGCTGGGGCTATTCGCCGCGGGGCTGGCCCTCTTCTGGAACGCACGATCTTCCGCGGGCCGGCGGCGCGATATCCTCGGGATGGCGGGGGGCTGTTTCCTCGCCTATTTCCTGCAGCTCGAGATCTCGACGCCTGTCTGGTGGTTGGTGCCCGAGCTGCCGAGCATCCAGTTCCCCTGGCGCTTCCAGACCTTCATGGTCCTGTCCTCGGCGCTGCTCTTCGGATTTGCGCTGCAGGCCGGGTGGGGAGCGTGGATCACCCGGGCGGGAGGCGCAGCCTGATGGGCGCGGGGGCGCTGGCGCTCGGTCTCATCGTCCTGGTGACCTGGCGCTGTGCTGGCAGAATACGACGCTCAAGCCGTATCGGATAGACGAGCGGACCTTTCAGGATCCGTTCGTGCGCAACTGGATCGAGCCGGCGTTCACCCCTGTTCAGTTCAGGGCATACCGTACGTTCAAGCAGTCCCCCCGGATCTCCCGCGGGCATCCTTCAGCTCCGGTTCCGGGGACATCGTGGTCGACTCGTGGCTTTCCTCCTCGCGCCGGTTGAGGATGAGTCAGCCCGGAGGGCGGAACCGTGACCTTGGGCTCGTTCTGGTTCCCCGGCTGGACGGCCAGACTTGACGGTTCGCCCCTGCCCCTCCAGCCGGCTCCGGGCACAGGGGTCACGACCTTCGCCGTCCCGTCGGGCACGCATGAAGTGACCCTCCGCTTCCTCGCGACACCGGTAAGGCGCGTCGCAGGCTTTCTCTTTCATCGCGGCGGTCGTGCTGACGGTTCTCCTGCCGTGGGTCTCCCCGCGGCTCACCAGGGACCGGTGCACCCCGTGACGGCACCATAGCGGCATGTGCGGCATCGCCGGATTCATCAACAGGGATCCCGAGCAACCGGCGGATGCGGAGGCGGAGAGTCCGACTGATTGTCATCGTGCATCGCGGTCCCGACGACGTCGCCAGCTTACACCCTGGACGGCCCGCTGGCGCTGGGTATGAAACGACTATCGATCATCGACCTGCAGACGGGACAGCAGCCGATCAGCAACGAGGACGGCACGGTCTGGATCGTCTTCAACGGAGAGCTCTACAACTATCTCGAGCTTCGGGATGAACTGACAGTCCGCGGTCACCGGTTCCGTACCAGGTCCGATACCGAGGTGCTGGTTCACCTGTATGAAGAGGAGGGTGACGGTTTTCTGTCCCGGATCAATGCGATGGCATCGCTGGCGCTGTGGGACGGGCGCCGAAGGCGGCTCCTGCTGGCGCGGGACCGGCTTGGCAAGAAGCCGTTGCATTATGCGCTGACGCGGGAAGCGCTGGTCTTCGAATCGGAGATCAAGGCGCTCCTGCGACACCCTGCGGTGCGGCCCGGGGTTGACGCCTCCTCCGTGGCGCGATACCTCGTTCACGACTACGTCCCTTGTCCGCGCACTATCTATGAGGGGATCGCCAAGCTCCGGCCGGGGCACCTGGCCGTATTCCAGGACGGAAATCTGCACGAGCGGCCCTACTGGGACATCCCGGGCCCCGAGCCGGCCTCCTCGCTTCCAGGAGAAGGGCGCCGTGGAAGAGGAGGTCCGCGAGACGCTTTACGACGCGGTGCGCCGGAGGATGATCTCCGACGTCCCCCTGGGCGTGTTCCTTTCGGGCGGGCTCGACTCCAGCTCAATCGTGGCCTGCATGGCACGGGCGGCGCCAGGCCGGGTGCGCACCTTCTCGGTGGCATTCGAGGATCCCAGTTTCGACGAGTCGGCGCACTTCCGTGCGGTGGCGCGTCACTTTCGGCACGACGCATGTCGAACGCACGCTGAAGCCGTCCGATCTGCTGGACCTCCTACCGGCGCTTGCCCCCATGCTGGACGAGCCACTCGGTGATGCTTCGATCCTTCCCGACCTATCTGCTCTCGCGCTTCACGCGCGAGCAGGTGACACCGTGGCACTGGGCGGGGGGCGACGAGCTGATGGCGGGATACCCCGACCCATCAGGCGCACCGCCTCGCGGCGGCGTACGAGAGGATCCCCGCCGCTCTGCGTGCCGGTCTCATCGCGCCCGATGATCCGCGGCCTGCCCGTCTCCACCTCCAACATCAGCTTCGACTTCAAGGCCAAGAGGTTCGTGCGCGGTATCGGTAAACCCCCGGAGATCCGCAACCAGATCTGGCTCGGCTCATTCTCCAGCCCCGAGGCGCTGCGCCTCATGGCGCCCGAGGTGAGGCGTGAGCTGCAGGATTTCGACCTCATGCAGGAAGCGCGCGAGCACATGCGTCGTGCCCCGGCACCTGACGTCCTTGGTCGGTTGCTCTACGTCGACCTGAAAATGTACCTTCAGGACGGCATCCTCGTGAAGGTGGACCGCGCCAGCATGGCCTGCTCCCTGGAGGTGAGGGCGCCGCTGCTGGACTACCGGTTCGTGGAACTGATCAGGCAGGCTGCCCACGTCATGGAAGCTGCGCGCCGGCACGACCAAGTACATTTTCAAGCGGGCCATGGCCGCCTGGCTGACCGGGCATCGTCTCCCGGCCGAAGAAGGGATTCGGCATTCCGGTGGCGGAGTGGCTGAAGGGGCCGCTCCGCGATCTGATGATGGGGCTGCTGGACGGGAGCCGGCTCAGGAGGCAGGCGCTGCTGGATCCGGTGCCCGTCGCGGCCCTGGTGTCGGACCATCTCTCGGGACGCCGTGACAACCGCAAGGAGCTCTGCGGACCTTGCTGATGCTGCAGCTCTGGATGGACCACTGGGGGGAGGGACTGCGGGCGTGAAGCCATCGCTGCTCGAGTTGATCGTCTGCCCGGGCTGCCGCGGCGTGCTCGCCCTACGCGATGCGACCCCGGAGGCGGGCGAGGTGATGGAAGGTACGCTCGTCTGTGTCGGCTGCGACCGGACCTACCCGGGTGCGTCGCGGAGTGCCGCGGTTCACGGAAGCGGGGCCAGGCGGGGAGGAGACCGTGAGGACGGCGGGCGCCTTCGGTTGGGAGTGGGGCGCCTTTCCCGAAATCGAAGGCCATCACGAACAGCAGTTCCTCGACTGGTGGCCCCGGCAACGCCCGAGACCTTCCGTGCCCGCGTCGTGGTGGAGGGCGGCTGCGGCAAGGGACGTCACACGCGGCTGGTGGCGCGGTACGGCGCGCGCGCGGTGATCGGCGTGGATCTGTCCGACGCCGTGGACGTCGCCTTCGCCAACACGGGCGGCGAGTCCAACGTGCACATCGTGCAGGCCGACCTGCGCGCGCTGCCGCTTAGGCCCGGCACGTGCGATGTCGCCTTTTCCGTGGGCGTTCTGCATCACATGCCGGACCCGTTCGAGGGGTTCCGGTCGCTCGCCGGCGCGGTGAGGCCCGGTGGAACGATTTCGGTATGGGTCTACGGCGCCGAAAACAACATCTGGATCTCCGAGGTCGTGTCACCGCTGCGCAGGGCCGTACCTCGAAGCTGCCGCCGCGGGTGTTGTACATCCTGTCCTGGGTATTGAGCGTGCCGCTCTGGACAGCTCTCCGCGGGCTGTACCGCCCTGCCACCCGTCCCTCGATGGCCTGGTTGCGGCGATGGCTGTTCTATTATCCGTATCTTGCTTACATCAGCCGGTTTCCGTTTCGTGAAATCCACCACATCGTGCATGATCACCTGGCGGCGCCCGTGGCGCATTATGTGCGTCGTGAAGAGGTGGAGGCGTGGTACCGGCGGGTCGGCGCCGGAGAGGTCGCCATCGCGTGGCACAACGGGAACAGCTGGAGGGGGTTCGGCCTGGCAGGGGGCCTGCCCGGCGAGGGAACCCGGGGGAGCGTGCGGTGAAGGAGGGTAGCATGGCGGTTTCAATCGTGGTGCCCTTCTACAATGAGCGGGAGAACGTCGACGCGCTCCACGCCCAGATCGTCGCAGCGATGGACGCGCAGGGTCTGCCCTGGGAAATTGTCTACGTCGACGACGGCAGCGTAGACGGCACCGCGGAGCGTCTCGAGGCGGCACGCCTTTCGCGGCCGGCGAAGGTGACCGTGGTTCTCCTCCGTCGCAATTTCGGCCAGACCGCCGCGATCGCGGCCGGATTCAAGCAGGCGCGCGGCGATGTCATCGTGACGCTCGACGGGGACCTCCAGAACGATCCGGCCGACATCGCCCTGCTGCTCCGGGAACTGGACAAGGGATACGATGTGGTGAGCGGATGGCGCAGGCAGCGCCGCGACGCCTGGCTCACGCGCCGCCTCCCGTCGCGGATCGCCAATCTGGTTATCGGCGCGGCCACCGGCGTGGCGCTGCACGATTACGGGTGCACCCTCAAGGCCTACCGGCGTGAAGTGGTCGAGCAGCTGACGCTGTACGGTGAGATGCATCGGTTCCTCCCCGCACAGGCCCATTGGGTGGGCGCGCGTATCGCGGAGATTCCGGTAAACCACCGGGAGCGGACTGCAGGGCAGCTCCAAGTACGGGCTGCGCCGGACCTACCGCGTCCTGCTGGATCTCCTCACGGTCCGATTCCTGGGTGTGCACGGCACGAAACCACTCCACGCTTTCGGTGCGCTCGGCCTGATATTCATCGGTCTGGGTGTGCTGACAATATGCGTGCTGAGCTATCTCAAGTACACGACCGGCGTCAGCTTCATCCAGTCGCCGCTGCTGCTGTTGTCGGCGCTGTTCGTGATCCTCGGTGGGCAGAGCATCCTGTTGGGTCTGCTGGCGGAGATCTCGGTGAGAACCTACTACGAGTCACAGCAAAAGCCGATCTACGTGGTCCGCGAGATCCGGACTGCGACGGGGCCGCTCGGGGGGCCGCTCCTACCCGACGCCCCTGTCCGCGACGAAGAGAGTCACGGGGATTGCCGCAGCCGCTCGAAATAGTCGCGGCAGGGCGGGAAATCGGGTCTGATGGCGAGACACCGCCCGAAGGCGTTCTCCGCGAGATCCTGTCGTCCTTCGAGCAGATAGACGTATCCGAGGTCGGACCATGCGAAGAAAGCCTCGGGCATCATGTCCAGGATCCTCTGTGTCACCTCCCGGGCCTCGTCGAGCCGGTTGAGGGCCAGCAGCGCCTTGGCCTCGTAGTGCATCGGAGTCCAGGCCCCGGGCGCCTCGGCCTCGGCCCGCCTCGCCTCGGCGAGCCAGCGCTCCCCGTTGGCGGCCGTGATCTGCACGGTGCCCGCGCGGGCGGGGTTGATCAGCGTGTACCGATCGCGCGCGATGATCGGGGCGAATCTCGGGATGTTCCTCAGATAGACGACGGAGCGATCGTCGAAGTAGACCAGGGCCCAGTCCGGCGACGAGTCGAGGTAGTCGAAGAACCCGGGGGAGCGATCGGAGCCGTAGGTGATCAGAAAGAAGTCGATGTTCCATTTCCTGATGTACTCGTCGAGCGCCGTCCTGTCCCGCAGGGCATGCACGTATTCGAGGTACAGCGTCTCGCCGTAGACGTCGTTGCGCGAGTCCATCGCCACCTTCACCTCGGGCCACATCCGGTTGATGAGCATCGCCGCCGCGTTATAGGAGGGGAACGCCCGGCCGGTGATGTGGTTCCGCTCGATGTAGTCCACGGCGCCGACGGGCATGTTGTCGGCGATGCCGAGCCCCATGTCCCGTTTGGACGGCGGGTCGTACCCGAAGTAGTACGAGTTCTGGAAGGTGAACAGGGCGAGACTGAGCATCAGCACGCCCATGGCGGCCGTGAGCGCGTGCTCCAGCCACCCGACGCCGTATCGTGCGGTGCGGGCAATCCGTGTCACCACGGCATCGATATTGTGCCCGAGCGTCGGCAGCGTGCCGATCACGGCGTCGGTGACGGCGCGGTTGTGCTTCATCGACATCGCGAAGAAGAGAGCGACGATCCCCGCGTGCTGGAATTCGAGCCGGTGGAAGTTCCCTATGACGAACAGCGCCACCACCACGTACCAGAGGGTCGCCTGGCGTTCGAGGCTCGTGGGTATCTCGCTGAACGAGGTCTTGTAGACCTGGGCCAGCTCGATCGAGAAGACCACCCAGAGGAACACGAGGAGCACGTTGACCGCCCACGCCATGTCGCGCAGGGGGCTCTGAAGCTCCTTGTGTCCCCTGATGAAGAGGAACGAGCCGAAAAGGACGATGATCCAGGGGATGTAGTAGAGGAACATCGACGAGAGGTTGTAGCTCGGGAAGAAGGCCGGCTGCCACTCGTAGATCCCCCTCATGAACACCTCCTGTCCGGTGAGCTCGAAGGGGAAGGTCAGCAGCCTGTATCCGTACGGGTTGATCATCGCGGTCGCGAGGCAGGCGAAAGGCAGTGCGCAGACCAGCTTCACATCGCGCAGCGGCAGCGCATCGCCCACGGACAGCGCGAGCGTATGGGCCCGGAAGTACATCACGACCTCGGCGGCCGCGAGCATGACCAGGAGGAAGATCCCCTGGTAGTGGCCCCCGTGCAGGTTGGTCCAGGGGATGTGCAGGAGCGGGATGGCGTAGAGCCAGCCGCGGTGCCGTCCCCGCTGGCGGTACCCGAAGTAGCAGAGCAGGTACAAGGCGATGAAGAGATACGAGAAGATGTGCGGCCGCTCCAGGAACCGGGCGGACCCCACGAACAGCATCACGGTGAAGCAGGGGAACATGGCCCACGGCCGGATCCCAAGAAACGAGCAGGCCCCCAGAAGTGCGATGCACGTGGCCAGGATCACCGCCGCCTTGAAGAAGATGAGGCCGTTCACGCCGGCGGCGGCGTAGACGAGGTAGAAGACCACCCCGCTGAGCCATTCGTGCGCGACGTAGTCGTGATCGGAGGCGGTGAAGGAGTAGGGGTCCTTGTCGGGGACCTGCCACGTGTGCAGGATGTTCTCGCCCGTCTTGAGATGGATCCAGATGTCGTTGTTCGACATCTTGAAGACGGTCAGCGACGCGATGAGGACGGCGAGCGCGGCGAGCGCGAACAGGAGAGCCGGGAGCCGCAGGAAGGACCGGGCACCCTGGGGCTCCTCCTCGGCCGGCGCCACGCGGGATTTCTTCATGGGCCGCAGATTCTATCTCACGCGTCGGCTCTTTGACAACGCCGGGATCGGCCCCTATACTTCGGCGCAACCGGAGGCACGAATGTCGACAGAAGCAGCGAGGGGGCGCGTGGTCGGTTTCATCGCGATCGGCGCTCTCGTCGCGCTGGTGGGCATCGCCTATTTCTCCGGCCGGGAAACGCCGCCACCCCCACCCGCAGGACCGGAGACCCCCGGTGTGGCGCTGCCCGGGCCGGCCGCCGGCTCGCCCGCAGTGCCCGCCCCCCCGGCCGCAGGGCAGGCTCCCGCGGCTTCCTCCTCGGGAGGTGTGGTCACCGCCGTCCTCGACGACATCGCCCTCAGCCCGAAGGCCCGCCTGCTCGCCGAGCGGTTCCGCTGTGTCTGCGGGTGCAACGATCTGCTGTCCGTGTGCACCTGCAACAAGACACCGGGCAGCCGCGACATGAAACAGTATCTCCAGCAGCTCGTCGACGAGGGGAAGGGGACCACCGAGATCGAGAAGGCGATGGTGGCGCGCTACGGTCCCGACGTGCTGCCCTGAGACGAATGGCGTCCCGTGAGCTGGACGCGCCCGCTCCACTTGAGCTTCCTGCGCAGCACGTCGAAGTAGTCCCTGTCGGCGAAGTGGATCAGCCTCACCGGATGAGGTGACTTGCGGATCCGGAGGTGATCCCCGGGCGCGAACGGCGAGCCCACCTGCCCGTCGACGGTGATGTACACCTCCCCGTGGTTTCTGACCACCCCGACGCCCACCCGGCTGACGCCCGGTGCCACGATCGGCCGGTTGGTGAGCGTGTGGGGGCAGATCGGGCAGAGCAGAACGGCGTCCACGGAAGGGTCGACGATCGGGCCTCCCGCCGACAGGGAGTAGGCGGTCGAGCCGGTGGGCGTGGCGACGATCAGCCCGTCGGCCCTGAAGATGGTGGTGAACCGGCCGTCCATCTCGACGTTGATGTCCAGTATGCGGGCGAGCGCGCTCTTGGCGATGACGACGTCGTTGAGCGCGTGATGTCGGGCGATGATGCGTTTCCCGCGCATGATCTCGACCTGCAGCCTGTTGCGGCGTGCGATCCGGTGCCGCCCCTCGAGCACCGCATCCAGCGACGCGCGCATCTCGTCGAGAGGCACCTCGGTGAGGAAGCCGAGACTGCCCATGTTGACGCCCAGGATGGGGGTTCGGCTGGCTCCCATCTCGCGGGCCACGGCGAGCAGGGTGCCGTCCCCCCCGATCACCACGATGGCGTCGCACCGTGAGGCGAGCGTGGCACGGTCGAGCGCCTCGGTCCGGCGCGGCATCAGGGCGGCGGTCTGGGGATCGAAACAAACCTCGATGCCGCGCCGTCTGAGCCAGCGGCTGATCTGCCTCAGGATCGCCGTGGCGCGCGGGGGCTGTGGCTTGATGACGATCCCGATGGTCCTAATCCTGCGCTTCGTGCGTGAGCCTGAAGGCATCGTCCTCGATCTCCTGCGGCGTCGCTCCGCCGGCGGTTGCGGTCAGGTGAACGAAATACTCCACGTTCCCCCCGGCGCCGGTGATGGGGGAGCGCGCCATGCCGGCGACGGCGAGACCGATCGACCGCGCGAACATTGCCGTGGCCACCAGAACCTCGCGGCGATCGTCGGCGCTGCGGACAATCCCGCCGCGCCCCACCTTTCCCTTGCCGATCTCGAACTGCGGCTTGACCAGCGCCACAATCCCCTCCACTTTACCCGATGCGGCGCCGGGCCGCGCGGCCCGCAGCAGGGGAGTCGCGACAGGCAGTATCAGACGAAGCGAGATGAACGAGACGTCGATGACGGCGATGTCGACGCCGTCCGCCGCGTCGGGAAGGTCCGATGGCGTCATGTAGCGGGCGTTGAGCCCCTCGATCACCACGACACGCGGGTCGTTGCGGATCTTCCAGTCGAGCTGGCCGCGGCCGACGTCCACTGCGTAGACCCGGACGGCCCCGCGTTTCAGCAGGCAGTCGGTGAAGCCCCCGGTGGAGGCGCCGATGTCGACGGCGGTCAGGCCGGTCACGTCGATTCCGAAGGCGTCGAGCGCGCCGGCCAGCTTCTGCCCGCCGCGGCTGGCATAAACGCGGCCGGGTCCGCTGACCGCCACGTCGGCGTCGACCGGAACACGGGTGCCCGGTTTGTCCAGCCGGCGGCCGTCCACGGTCACCTGGCCGCCCATGATCATCGCCTGAGCCGTCTGGCGGCTCGGCGCCAGACCTCGCTCGGTGAGAAGCAGGTCGAGCCTCCGGGCGGACTTCATCCCTTTCTCGTCAGGACGCTCCGGGCGAGAGCGATCAGCTCCCCGGCCCTCGGCCCCAGAGCCGCCAGGGCGTCGCATGCCTCCTCGACGCTCGAGGCCGCGCGGCGTCTCGATTCCTCCAGACCCCACAGCGCGGGGAACGTCGCCTTGTCCGCCGCGGCGTCCTTTCCCGGAGACTTCCCCAGTTCCTCCACGCTCCCCTCCACGTCGAGGATGTCATCGACAATCTGGAAGGCGAGGCCCAGTGCGGAGCCGTAGGCGCGCAGCCGCTCGAGGGCGCTCTCAGGGGAGCCCGCGAGGATCCCGCCGATCTCGCACGAGGCCGTGATCAGCGCGCCGGTCTTGAGCTGATGCGTTCGCCGCAGCGTGTCCGCGCCGATCGCCGCTCCCTCCCCCTCGAGGTCCATGACCTGCCCTGAGATCATCCCGCCGAGCCCTATCGCCCTGCCCATCACCGAGACGGAGCGCAGCCGTGCGGCGGGCTCCGCGTCGCAGCGGGCGAGCACCTCGTACGCGAGATTCAGCAGAGCGTCGCCGGCCAGGATCGCCGTGGCCTCGTCGAACCGCCGGTGGACGGTGGGCCGGCCCCGCCGCAGATCGTCGTCGTCGAGCGCGGGGAGGTCGTCGTGGATCAGCGAGAAGGTGTGCACCATCTCGATGGCGCAGGCGGCGTCGAGCAGGGCCCTGTCGATCGCCCCGCCGGAGAAGACCGCGGGGCCGGTCGCCTCGCCCGCGCCGACGACCAGGATCGGCCGGAACCGCTTGCCGGCGCCGAGCACGGCGTAACGGACCGCGGAGACGATCCGATCGGGCGCCGCCGGCTCCGACAGCAGGGCCGAGAGGCGCTCCTCCACCTCGGCGCGGACACGGCTCACGAGGCCGCCGCCCGCCGTCACCGCCGCTCGCCCTCGTCTTCGCCGTCGGGCGCAAACGGCGCGGTTCGGGCGCCCTCGTCCTCGGCCTTCATCAGGATCTCAATCTTGCGCTCGGCGGCGTCGAGCCTGGTGCCGCAGAACCGCGCCAGCCCGACCCCCTCCTCGAACAGCTTGAGCGAGTCATCCAGGGGAAGATCCCCCTGCTCCAGCTTGCGGACGATCTCCTCGAGCTTGTCGAGCGCCGTCTCGAACTTCATCTCTTTCGTATCCTTGCCCATGTCGTCTCCTTCGGATCAGGTCCGGGGATCTCCTTCGGCATCCTCCTCCGCGGTCCACGCGACGTTCGCCGCGAGACGCCCGCGGGCCAGCCGCACGCGGACCTCGTCGCCGGGCGAGACATCGCGGGCGGCCGTGATCACGGCGCCTGTGGCGGGGGATTGGCAGATGGCGTAGCCGCGCTCCAGCACCGACAGCGGCGAGAGAC
Source organism: uncultured Acidobacteriota bacterium (assembly GCA_963806495.1). GTDB lineage: Bacteria > Acidobacteriota > Polarisedimenticolia > JACPZX01 > DASXTC01 > CAWDYA01. The sequence goes on from CAWDYA010000007.1 coordinate 111,933, forward strand.
TCTGCAGGAGCGCCTGCCGCGAAGAGAGCTCCTCGCGCAGGGAGCGCAGTCGTGTCGCCAGTGCCCGGTGGAGCAGCTCAGAGGCCACACGCAACGTGCCCCGGCGCGAGGCGACCTCCGCCTTGAGGCTGCGCGGCGAGAGACGCTCGGTGGCGACCCCGAGGCGCCGCCGGGCCCGGCCCAGGGTGCCGAGCAGCAGGTTGCCGAGCTTCATCATGGCTTCGTCGCTGCGTTGCTGCGCGGAGGCCAGCGCCGACTCGACACGCGCGAACGCCCGGCTGCGGGCGAGCGCGTGCACCCGGTTACGGCGCTCCAGCACGAGACGCCGGGCGGCGTGCCCGAGACGCGTGCGGGAGGAATCGACCCTCGAGATCAGCTCCTCGCGGCTCAGCGCCACCAGCTCGGCGGCCGCGGACGGCGTCGGCGCCCTGAGGTCGGCGGTGAAATCGGCGATGGTGAAGTCCGTCTCGTGACCGACGGCCGAGATGACCGGGAGCCGGGAGGATGCGATGGCCCGGGCCACGACCTCCTCGTTGAACGCCCAGAGGTCCTCCAGGCTTCCGCCGCCGCGCGCCACGATGATGGCGTCGATCGGGCGGCCGGGGTCGGATATCGCGTTGAGCGCACCGATCGCCGCGGCGATCTCCTTCGCGGATCCCTCCCCCTGGACGCGACAGGGTGCGATGAGGACATCGAGACCGGCGGCCCGGCGCTTCAGGACGTTCAGAATGTCGCGCAGGGCGGCCCCCGTGGGCGACGTGACGACCCCGATCCGGCGCGGGAACCCCGGGATGGGGCGCTTCCGATCCGGGTCGAAGAGCCCTTCCTCCTTGAGGCGCGCCTTGAGCTGCTCGAAGGCGAGCTGCAGCGAGCCGGCGCCGAGCGGCTCCATCCAGCTCACGTTGATCTGGTAGCTTCCGCGCACCTCGTACAACGAGACCACGCCGCGGGCCAGAACGCTCAGCCCGTCCTCGGGGCGGAATCTCAGGTGGGCGTTGTTGCCCCGGAACATCACCGCGCTGATCTGCGCGCGGGCGTCCTTGAGCGAGAAATAGAAGTGGCCCGATCCGTGTGCCTTGAAGTTGGATATCTCTCCCTGCAGCCAGACGTCGGAGAACACTTCCTCGAGCATCTCGCGCACGGTCGCGTTGATCTCGGTAATGGTCAGCGGGCGGCCGCGTGTCCCGGGGGCGTCCTCGGGAAGGGGGGGCGAGGACTCAGGCTCCTCCTCGGGGAAAAGCGGAAGCGTGCGATCAGGCATCGCCCCTCCCCGCCGCCGGCAGCATCAGGCGCTCGATCGATCGCGCGCGGCCGCTGACCTCGTCCACGTCCAGAACGACGCCACACACGCGCGGATCGCCGCGGGCCGAAGTCATCCGCCCGGAATCGAGCGTGAGGAACCGGGCCATGATGATCTCCTTGCTCATGCCGATAACCGAGTCGTAGGGCCCCGTCATGCCGACGTCCGTGATGTAGGCCGTCCCCCCCGGCAGGATCGTCTCGTCCGCGGTCTGGATGTGGGTGTGGGTTCCCACCACGGCGCTGGCCTGGCCGTCGAGGAACCAGCCCATCGCCACCTTCTCCGAGGTCGTCTCCCCGTGCATGTCCACGACGATGACCGGCGTCTGGCGCTTCATCTCGGTGACGGCGTCTCGCGCGGGGCGGAACGGATCGTTCACCGGGGGCATGAAGACCCGGCCCATCACGTTGATGACGCCGACCCGGACGCCCGCCGGGGTCTCGCCGACGTGGACCCCGGACCCGGGCAGGTCCCCCGGATAGTTGAGGGGGCGCAGCAGACGCGGCTGGCCGGCGATGTAGTCCCGGATCTCGCGCCGGTCCCAGATGTGATTGCCCGAGGTGAGGCAATCGACACCCATCGCGAGCATGTCCTCGGAGATCTCCGGTGTCACGCCCATGCCGTCGGCCGCGTTCTCGATGTTGACGATCGTGAAGTCGATCCGATGTCGATCGATCAGCCGGGGCAGGTGAGAGGCGAGAGCGCGTCGACCCGCCTTTCCCACGACGTCGCCGATGAAGAGTATCTTCATGGCGCCTACATTGCGAAGCCGACCGAGCGTGTCTCCCGGATCACGCTCACCCGGACCTGTCCCGGGTAATCGACCTCCTTCTCGATCCGTGCCGCGATGTCTCTCGACAGCCAGATGGCTTCCTTGTCGCTGACGTGATCGGCCGCGACGATGACGCGGATTTCCTTGCCGGCCCGGACGGCGTGTGCCTCCTTCACGCCCGGGAACGAGGTCGCGATCCTCTCCAGGTGCGACAGCTCCTGGAGAAAGTCCTCGAGCATCTCCTTCTGGGCCCCGGGGCGCGAGACGACCGCCTGCTCGGCCACCTGGAGCAGCACGGCCTCGATCGTCCGGGGCGCGACCGCACCGTACAGTGCCTGGATGCAGTGGACCACGGGCTCCGGCTCGCCGAGCCGCTGCGCGATGTCCGCGGACAGGAGAGTCGGCGAACAATCCTGGTCGGTGTCGCCGGCGAACCCGATCTTGTGGAAGAGTCCGGCGCGTTTGACCACCTCGACGCGGCCGGCCAGCATCTCCGCCATCCGCGACGCGATGAGCGCCACCTCTCGTGAGTGGTCCAGGATGCTCTGCCCGTGATGGGTGAGATATCGCAGGCGGCCCGTGAGCTTGAGCAGCCTGGGATTGAGATCGTGAAGCCCCAGCTCGAAGGCTGCGGCTTCTCCCTGTTCGGCGGTGGTCTTGTCGAACTCCTCCCGGACCTTGGCGATGACCTCCTCGATGCGGGCCGGATGAATCCTGCCGTCCTCGATCAGACGTTCGATCGCCATCTTTGCCACCATGCGCCGGGCCGGGTCGAACGAGGAGAGGATGATGACGCCAGGGGTGTCGTCGATGATCAGATCGATGCCGCATGCCATCTCGATGGCGCGGATATTCCGTCCCTCGCGCCCGATGATGCGGCCCTTCATCTCGTCGCTCGGGAGACTCACCACGGTGACGGTGGTCTCCGCGTACTGGGATAGAGGAAGCCGCTGCATCGCCTGGGTGGTGATCCATCGTGCCTCCTCGGAGGCTCTCTCACGCGCCTCTTCCTGGATCCTGAGAATCATGGCAGACGCGTCCCGGCGCGCGTCCAGCTCGATCTCCCCGCGGAGCTGCTCGCGGGCTTCGCCGGCCGAGAGCCCCGCGATCTGCTCGAGCTTGGCCCGCTGGTGCGCCAGCAGGTCGCGCGCCTCGGCGCGGGCCGACGCGGCTTCGGCCTCGAGGCTCGCCACGGCCGTCGCGCGCGCCTCCACCTCCTTCATCTTCTCATCGGCGAAAGCCATGCGGCGGCGCAGATCCTTGTCGCGCCGATCGATCTCACGGCGCTGCTCCTCGGTCTCGCGGACCCGAGCCTGCGTCTCCTCCTCGAGCCGGGCCTCGGCGGCCTCGAGGCGCACCGTTGCCTCGAGGTCGGCGGCCTCGAGCCTCGCCTCGGCGTCCCGGCGGGCCTGCTCGACGATCGCATGAGCCGTTTCGTGGGCGGAGGCGATGCCGCGCTTGTTGAGCATGGAGCTGATGAAGGCGAAGAGGCCGGCGCCGGCGGCAGCTCCCGCGATGAAGGCGATGAACAGTCCGAGGAATTCGCTCATGGGCGCATTGTATCCGATGGGCCGGGGTCGCGGCGCTGAGATATGGGGAAGGATCGGTCCGATGGGGAGGTCGTGCCCCCGCCTGGCCGTGTGGCTGGTGCCCTTGAACCTGGTTTCCCAGGTGGGTGTTCCGCTCCCGTTTCAGGCTTCCCCGAAGGCGACCTGCCCCGGCCATGCGACCGGAGCGCTCGCCCGGGGCTTGCTCACGGCGGGATCGAAGGAACTCCCTTTGCATGAGTGTTGGCTCAAGCGGTTCCACCCGATCACGCACCCGGCAGGGGTACGATCCGTGGGCGATTCTAGGACGGCCCGAAAGCGGGTGTCAAGGAGGAAGCCCCTCGATCACCCGCGGCCGATGGCACCATCGAGCATCCGCTCCCACTCCGCCGTGCGCACGGCGAGGTCCATCCTCTGCTTCTCCGCCTCGCGCCGGAGCTGATGGAGCTCGTCGGCGACGTTGAGAGCGGCCAGGATGGCCACCTTCAGCGAGTCGACCGTGGAGGAAGAGTCCGCGATCTGCCTCATGCGCCCGTCGACGAACGCGGCCAGCTCCTGGATATAGGCCGAATCGTCGTCGCTGCGCAGGGTATACGACTGCCCGAAGATGTCGACCTGGGTCAGCCTCTGCTCCTTGCCTGATGAACTGGACATGCTCGCACCCCCCCGGCTTTCACGAGGCCTCGACTTCCTCGATGATGTTGATCATGTGTTCGATCCGATCGGCCATCGTCTGACGCTCCCGCGTGAGCCGCTCCAGCTTGTGACCCAGCTCCGGGTCCTCCTTGCGCAGCGAGAGCCGTTTCACCTCGTCGCGCGCGCTCTTCAACTGATCCTCGAGGACGTTGCGCTCCTCGCGCAGCGACCGGATCAGGTCCGTGGCCCTCCTGATCTTCTCCTCCAGCAGCTCCATCTTCTCCATCGTGAATCGTCCTCTCGCCTGAGTCGTCGGGGCTCCGCGTCCGGGCGCTCTAGGCGCGCAGCCGGACCCCGTGCGTTGCGGTCAGTTTATCCAGAATCCGCGACATCGTAGCGTTTACTTCATCGGATTCCAGCGTGCGCTCCGGATGCTGGAAGGTAATCCCGATGGTCAGCCCGATCCTGCCGGCGGGCACGGCGTCACCCTCGTACCGATCGAGCGCCGTCACCCGGGACACGAGGTCTCCTCCTGCCTCGCGGATCGTGGCTTCAAGCTCCCCGTAATGCCGGCCGGCGTCGACGATGAGGGACAGATCGCGCGAAACCGACGGGAAACGGGGCAGCGGCCTGTATCTCCCCGGGCTCTCCGGCAGCGCCTGGAGCGAGGAGAGGGACAGCTCCGCGACGAACACCTCCTGCCGGATGTCGAGCTTTTCACGCCAGGCCGGCGACAGCGCTCCGATCCTGCCGATCGGTCGCCCGCCCGAGGAGAGCAGCGCCGAAATCTCCGGGTCCAGCGCCTGGGAGGCTCCCAGCGGATCGAGCCGGAGGTCCAGGCCGATCCCGGCCAGCACCGCCTGGATGTCTCCCTTCAGATCGTGGAATGCCACCGCGCGGGACGGCTCGATCCAGTTGTGGGGCCGGACGCCGCCCGAGATGGCCATCCCGAGGGAGACCGACTCCTCCACCGGCCCCGGCGCGGCCCGCTTGCGATCTTCATGAGAAGGAGGCGGCGCCTCGCCCCGGCGGAACACGTGGCCGATTTCGTACAGGCGGACGTCCTTGATGCCCCGGTTGATGTTGCGTGCCACCGACGCGAGCAGACCCGGCAGGACGGTGGTCCGCAGCATCTCCTGGTCGGCGGTGATCGGATTCTCGACGATGATCGGCTCGATCGCGGGCTCCTCGGTGCTGAGCCTCTGTCTGAGACCCCAGTCCAGCGAGGCGGTGACGAAGGACGAGGTCATCGCCTCGTTGTATCCGCACCCGGACAGCCCCCGGCGCACCGCGATCTCACGGTGGTGCCCCGGGCGATGGACGGTCCCGGATCCCGGAATGTGCGGGAGCCTCTCTGGGATGGAGTCGTAGTTCAGGCTGCGCCCGACCTCTTCGATGAGGTCGACCTCGTGATCGATGTCCTGCCGGTGAGAGGGGACTTCGACCTCCATCCCGTCGCCGCGCGGCTCCACGCGGAACTGAAGCGCGGTGAGGGTGCGGGCGACCGTCTCCGCACTGACGGGGATGCCGAGCAGGGCGCCCGTCCGCGACGCCCTCACGCGGAGACGCCGGACGAAGGGCGGGCGGGGCCGTGCCTCCAGCAGACCGCGGCACAGCGTGCCGCCGGCCAGCTCGAGAATCAGCCCGGTCACCCGGTTGAGCGCGCGGACGGTGGCCTCGATGTCGGCGCCGCGCTCGAACCGGTAGGAGGCGTCCGTGGACAGAGCGAGGCGTTTCGAGGTGCGCCGGATGGAGACCGGATTGAAGTGTGCGCTCTCGATGAGCAGGTTCACGGTTCCTTCCGTCACCATCGTGGCCTCGCCCCCCATCACGCCGGCCAGGGCGACGGGACGTTCCGCGTCCGCAATCACCAGCGTTTCACCGTCGAGCGGCCGCGGGATGCCGTCCAGCGTAGTGAGCGATTCGCCCGCGCGCCCGCGGCGCACCAGGATGCGCGAGCCCGACAGCGTGTCGGCGTCGAAGGCATGAAGGGGATGGCCGAACTCCCAGAGCACGTAGTTGGTCGCGTCCACGATATTGTTGACCGGGCGCACGCCCACCGTGGCGAGACGCCGGGTGATCCACTCGGGGCTGGGGCCTACGCGCACGCCCCGAACCAGCCGGGCGTCATAGCGGCCGCACCCCTCGACGTCCTCGACCTCGACCGAGGCGAGCGCCGCCGCCGCGGGGCCGTCGTCCGGCTCGGGCAGATCGCCGGGGTAGGGGCACAGGCTCCGTCCCGTGGCTGCCGCCACCTCGCGCGCGATCCCGTACACGTTCATGCAGTCGGGACGGTTGGAGAACACCTCGATGTCGAGAATGGTGTCGCCGTCGGGGGTCTCGTCCAGCGTCTCGACCGCCAGACCGGTCGCGGTCAGGCGGCGCGCCAGCTCCGCGGGCGCGCCCTCGGCGTCGACGAACTCCCTGATCCAGGAGAGGCTGAACTTCACGAGATCCCCCTGAACTGCTCGAGAAACCGCAGGTCGTTCTCGTAGAACAGACGGATGTCGTCGATGTCGAAACGGACCATCGCGATCCTCTCCATGCCGAGCCCGAAGGCGAATCCGGTGACCTCGTCGCTGTCGTAGCCGACCCCCGCGAACACCGCCGGATGAACCATGCCGGCGCCGCCCATCTCGATCCAGCCCGAGCGCTTGCAGGTTCGGCAACCGGTGCCGTCGCATACGAAACAGGAGACGTCGAATTGTGCGCCCGGCTCGACGAACGGGAAGTACGACGGGCTGAGCCGGACGCGGACGCGTTCCCCGAAGAGCCGCCGTCCCAGCTCCAGCAGCGTTCCCTTGAGGTCCGCGAGGCTGACGCCCCGATCGACCGCCAGACCTTCGATCTGATGGAAGATCGGGTAGTGCGTGGCGTCGATCGTGTCGCGACGGAAAACCCTCCCCGGGCAGATGATCTTCAGCGGGGGACGGCTCTTCATCATCGTGCGGATCTGCACGGGCGACGTGTGCGTCCTGAGGAGCCCGCCCCCTTCGAGATAGATCGTGTCCTGCAGGTCGCGCGCAGGGTGGTCCGGGGGGATGTTCAGGGCGGTGAAGTTGTTGTGGTCGGTCTCCGCCTCGGGGCCGTCCTCCACGGAGTAGCCCATGCTGAGGAAGATTTCCTCGATCTCGCGCCTCACGATCGTGAGCGGATGATCGAGGCCCGGCCGGGCTGGTACGCCGGGCAGCGTCAGGTCGGGTCCCCTGGTGGCCTCGGGCGTGGAGGCCGCCGCGCCCGATCGGGCCGCCTCGAGCGCCTCCTCGACCTGCTTCTTGAGCCTGTTGGCGGCGGCGCCCGCGGCGCCTCGTTCCTCGGGGGAAGATCCTTGAGCCCCTTCAGCAGTCCGGTGAGCCGGCCGCGGCTCCGGCCGAGGAAGTCGTGTCGGACTTCCTGGAGAAGGGCCGGATCGGCACCGGCCTCCGCCAGTCGGCGGTGGAACTCGGCGCGGATCGATTCGAGCTGCTCGCGGTGGTTGTTTCCAGGCATGGGCTCCGCCCCCGGACTCCCTCGGAAGCCCTCGAGGCCTTCGGCGCGAACGCCTTGGGTCAGGCCGCGGTTTCGGAGGTGCCGAGGGCGGCGCGGACCTTGCCGGCCACCTCGGTGAAGCCCGCCGGGTCGGTCACCGCGAGATCGGCCAGCATCTTGCGGTCCAGATCGATGCCCGCCCTCTTCAGCCCGTCGATGAACTGGCTGTAGGACAGACCGTTGAGACGCGCGGCGGCGTTGATCCGCGTGATCCAGAGCCTCCGGAAGTCACGCTTGCGCGCCCGGCGATCGCGGAACGCATAGACCAGCGACTTCTCGATCGCCTCCTTGGCGATCGTGTGAAGCCGGCCCTTGGCGCCGTAATAACCGCTGGCGAGCTTGAGTATCTTCTTGCGACGATCCTTGCGCTTGGTACCTCTCTTGACCCTGGGCACTTTCCTCTCCTGTCCCGCCGGCCCTACTGGTAGGGGATCATCCGGCTGATGCGTTTCAGGTCGGCGTCGCTGACCCTGGCCGGCTGGTCGAGCTGCCGCTTTCTCTTGGACGCTTTCTTGGTGAGAATGTGGCTCTTGAAGGCCTTTGCCCTCTTGATCCCGCCGCCGGCGGTCTTCTTGAACCGCTTGGCTGCGCCACGGTGAGTCTTCAGCTTAGGCATCGTTTCGCTCCGCTCAAACCTTCTTCGAGCTCAGAATCATGTACATGAACCGCCCTTCCATCCGGGCGTCGTTCTCGACGACGGCCAGCTCCCCGAGGTCCCGCTTGAGCCTGTCGAGGATGTGCCTCCCATAGCTTGGATGGGCCATCTCGCGGCCGCGAAACATGATCGTGGCCTTCACCTTGTCACCCTCCTCGAGGAACCGCTGGATGTGCTTCATCTTGAACTGGTAGTCGTGTTCCTCGGTCTTGGGCCTGAACTTCACTTCCTTGATCTGGATCTGCTTCTGCTTCTTCTTGGCATCGTGGAGCTTCTTGCTCTGCTGGTACAGGTATTTGCCGTAGTCCAGGATCCGGCAGACAGGAGGTGCCGACTGTGGAGCGACCTCGACCAGGTCGAGCCCTTTCTCCTGTGCCAGCGCCAGCGCCGCCTGGGGCGTCATGATACCGAGCTGGCCGCCCTCCTCGTCGATAACCCGGATCTCCCGCGCGCGGATTCTCTCGTTGACTCGAACCTTGGTATCTATTTAAGTGACCTCCGGAGTGCCGTTGCCGAAACGGTGCCGGGGCACCGCGCCGCCGGCCCGCGTCCCGCCCCTCATGGCATGAGGGACCGGGTGTTCACCGAATCCAGCAGTGTACTCTCGAACTCCGCGAGCGGTACGGCGCCGCGGTCTCCTTCGGAACGGGTGCGCACGGCCACCTGACCTGCCCCGGCCTCGCGGTCCCCGATGACGAGCATGAACGGGACCTTCTGGAGCTGGGCGTCGCGTATCTTGTGGCCGATCTTCTCGTTGCGCTCATCGATTGTTACACGGAACCCCTTCTCCCTGAGCGAGTCACGGACGCCCCGGGCGTACTCCACGACGCGATCGGTGATCGGCAGGATCGCCGTCTGCACCGGCGCGAGCCAGACGGGGAAAGCCCCCGCGTAATGCTCGGTCAGGATCCCGATGAAACGCTCCAGGGACCCGAGCATCGCGCGATGGATCATGACCGGGCGGCCCTCGCCCCCCTCGGGCGTCACGTACTTGAGATCGAAACGCTCGGGAAGGGTGAAGTCCATCTGGACGGTGCCGAGCTGGTGCTCCCTCTGGAGCGCGTCCAGCACGATGAAGTCGATCTTCGGCGCGTAGAACGCCCCCTCGCCGGCCGCGATCCTGTGCGGCGTGGCGTCCCTCGCGAGCGCGGCCTTCAGAAGCGTCTCGGCGCGATCCCACATCTCGACCGAGCCCTGCGACTTCTCGGGTCGCGTGGAGAGATACACCCGTGTCTCGAAGCCGAACACCGAGTAGCACTCGCGGATCATGCGGATGACGCCCGCCAGCTCGTCCTCGAGCTGGTCCGGTGTGCAGAAGACGTGCGCGTCGTCCTGCGAGAACGACCGGACGCGGGTGAGGCCCGCCAGCACGCCCGAGCGCTCGAACCGGTGCAGTCTGCCGAAGTCGGCCAGCCGCATCGGCAGATCGCGGTAGGAACGGCGCTCGTTGCGGTAGATCACCGTGTGTGACGGGCAGTTCATCGGCTTGATGGCGAACCGCTTGTCTCCCGCTTCGGCGAAATACATGTTCTCGCCGTAATTGGCGAGGTGACCGGATTGCTCGAACAGCGACAGATCGAAGATCTGCGGCGTGACGACTTCGTCATAGCCGTGTTTCCGGTAGAGCCCGCGCACGTAGTCGATGAGCGCGTTGTAGATGACGGTCCCCTTCGGGTGGAAGAAGGGGGCGGCCGGCGATTCGGGGTGAAAAGAGAACAGGTCCAGCTCCCGCCCCAGCTTCCTGTGATCCCGCTTCTTCGCCTCCTCGATGAGCGCGAGATGCTTCTCGAGGTCCTCCTTGCTGAAGAAGGCTGTTCCGTAAATCCGCTGGAGCTGGGCGTTCCGCTCGTCTCCCTTCCAGTATGCGCCCGCGACGGAGAGCAGCTTGAACGCCTTGATGCGCCCCGTGGTGGGCACGTGGGGGCCGAGGCAGAAGTCGATGAACTCTCCCTGGCGGTAGCACGAGACGACGGGGCCGCCTTTCTCACGCACGAGCTCGACCTTCAGCGCGTCGTGCTGATTCTCGAAGACGCCGATCGCCTCGTCTTTTGGCATCTCGACGCGCTGGATCGGATGGTTCTCCGACGCGATCTGCCGCATCCTGTCCTCGATCCGCGCGAGATCCTCGGGGGTGAACGGCTCGGGACGCAGGAAATCGTAGTAGTACCCTTCGTCGACCACGGGGCCGATGCCGATCTGCACCTCGGGGAACAGATCCTTGACGGCGTGGGCCGTCAGATGGGCAGCCGAGTGCCGGAGCACCTCGAGCGCCTCGGGGTCGCGCGCGGTGAGAACTCGCAGGCTGCCGCCTTTTTCGATAGTGCGCCCGAGATCCTTGACCTCGTCGTCCACCATCACGGCGACCGCGTCCTTCGCGAGGCGCGGCCCTATCGACCGGACCACCTCGTCCAGGGAAACCCCCTTCGGGAAGGTGAGCTTCTTCCCGTCAGGGAGTGTCAAGACGATGGCATCGCCCGAGACTGTCGCCGACATGATGCACCGATTGCTTGAAATAGAAATTGGTAGGCGCGAGCGGATTTGAACCGCTGACCCCTACCGTGTCAAGGTAGTGCTCTCCCCCTGAGCTACGCGCCTACGCATATCGGGGACGGGTGGAAATGGACCCGCGGCCACCCATAATGTCAAGTGGCCCAGAAATATAGCAGAGGGGTCGAATCAGTGTCAACGCGATCCGAGGCGGGCTGGCTGCGTCTCATGCCCCTCGTGGCGGGCGCGCTCGCGGTGGCGGTCTACCTCGGCTCGGTGGATAACGGATTCACATTCGACGACCCCTGGATCGTGGTGGAGAACCCCCTCGTCCGGGGCGATGGAAGCCTCGCCGAGGTGTTCACCGCCCATTACTGGGCCGGTCAGGAGCCCGCCGGCACCCTGTATCGCCCCCTCACCATCGCGACCTACCGGTTCAACCACGACCTCGCCGGTTTGTCCCCCTGGAGCTATCACCTCGTCAACGTGGTGCTTCACGGCCTCGTGACGGTGCTGCTGTGCCTTCTCGCGCGCCGCCTCGTCGGCGATCCGGCCGCTGCCGCCGCGGCCATCCTGTTTGCGGTCCATCCGGTCCACTCGGAGGCCGTCGCCAGCGTGGTGGGCCGGGCGGAGCTGCTCGCGGCGCTGTTCGTGCTGGCGGCCTGGTACTTCAGGGAAAGGCCCCTGGTCGCGATGGCCCTCTTCATCTGCGGCCTGCTCTCGAAGGAGAACGCCGTGGTGCTTCCCGCCCTGCTGCTCGCCGAGGACATCGTCCTGAGGCGGCCTCCCGCCGGTGCGCGCGAGGCGGCGAGACGCTATCTGCCGTCGATCGGCGCGGTGGCGGCCTTCATGCTCCTCCGGCTGGCGGTTCTCGGTCCTCTGCTCGGATCGACACGGGGCCCCTGGGTCGACGAGCCGGTCCTTCCCCGCATCCTGACGGCGGTGGAGGTGCTGGGCCGCGAGATCCTTCTCCTCTTCTGGCCGGTGACGCTCTCGGCGGACTATTCCTACAACCAGATCCCGCCCGTCGCCAGCCCGTTCGAGCCGGGCTTCCTGCTCGGATTGGCCGCCGTCGGCCTCTGCGCCGCCGCCGCGGCGTCGGCCCGGCGACGTCTTCCGGGCGTGGCCCTCGGCATCGTGGTGTTCTTCGTCGCGATCCTGCCCACGAGTAACCTGCTCTTCGGCATCGGCGTCATCATGGCGGAGCGACTGCTCTACCTGCCCTCCGTCGGCTTCTGTCTGGCCGCCGGGGTGATGCTCGCCGCCCTGGGGGGGCGGGCGGCGCCGCAGCGGGTCGCCGCCGTGACATGCGGCGTCGCGCTGGCGATCGCCGCTCCACTCGGCGCGCGGTCCTGGCTGAGGGCCGCCGACTGGTTCGACCAGCGGACCCTCTTCGAGGCCACCGTGAGAACCTCCCCGCATAGCGCTCTCGCCCTGGTGAACCTGGGCAGCATCTATCTGGAGGAAGGGCGTCTCGCCCGGGCCGAGGCGGCATATCGCCGTGCCCTCGCGATCGCTCCCGACCGGCCGGGGCCGTGGTACGACCTCGGCAGGGTCCTCGAGGGTCGGGGGCGTCTCGACGAGGCGATCGTCGCCTATCGGGAGGCGGTCCGCCTCGACCCGGGCGCATCCGTCCCGCTCGAGGCCCTCGGTCGGGCGCTGACCGCCGCCGGCCGGCCGGGCGAGGCGGCCGAGGTGTTGCGGCGCGCCGTGGCGGGAAACGTCGGCGCGCCCCGTCCCGGGCCCGCCCGGAGCGATGAAGGCGTGCCGCGATGAGCGGGAGCGTCCCCTGCCGGCGACATCGCCTTCGTCACCGGCGTGGTGATGGCAGAGCGTCTGCTGTACCTTCCTTCGATGAGTTTCCGTCCTGCGGCCGGCGCGCCATGAAGCTCCGTCTCGCGGCATCCGCCGTGCTTCTCCTGCTGGTGGCGTGCGCCGAGCTGCGGCCGGACCTGCACGCGGTGTATCCCGAGGCCGCGCGGATTCCGCACCGGCCCGTGATCATCGTGCCCGGCGTATTCGGCTCGCGTCTGAAGGACTCGAAGACCGGCGAGGTGGTCTGGGGGAAGTTCTCCAACCTGTTTACCAGCCGGTTCAAGCTGATCCTCAACCCGACGGGAGAACGGACCGATCTGCTGGACCTGCCGATCCGCTCGACGGACGTCACGGCCAATCGCGACCGCCTCGTGGCGTACGCCCTGTACGACGAGGTCGCGGGGCGGGCGTTCTACAGGAAGATCATCTCCACGCTCACCACCGTGGCCGGCTACCGGTACGGCGATATCGAGGACCCGCAGCCGGGAGAGGACTGTTTCGGGTTCTACTACGACTGGCGCCGCGACGTCGCCGAGAACGCGCGCCTGCTCGGAGAGGCGATCGATCGCGTCCGCGCCGTGCAGCCCGACCCCGGCGCGAGGGTCGACATCATCGCCCACAGCCTGGGCGGACTGGTGACCCGCTACTACCTCAAGTACGGCGAGCGGGATGTGCTCGGCGGCGGCGCCATCGAGCCGACCGGTGAGGGAGCGGAGAAAGTGGACACCGTCGTGCTGATCGGTGTCCCCAACGAGGGGACGCTGGACTCGCTCGAGGCCCAGAACGAAGGCGTCCGCATCGCGCGCAGGCTCCCTCCCGAGGCGATCTTCACGATGCCGGCCGCCTACCAGACGCTCCCCAGGATGCGTGTCGATCCGTTCATCGACTCGTCCGGCCGACCTCTCGCGATCGACCTGTACGACCCCCGGGTCTGGGAGAAATACGGGTGGTCGGCCTTCAGTCCGAAGCGCCTCGAGAGGATTCGTCTGGAGAGCGTGCGGGAGTTCGGACGCGAGGAAGGGCAGCGGCGCTACGAAGCCAGGCTGCTCGACATGCGCGCCTTCCTGGCCGCAGCGCTCCACCGTGCTTCGGCTCTGGTGCAGGCGCTCGACAGGACGAGCGCTCCCGAGGCCCGTCTCCGGTATTTTGCCTTCGGGAGCGACTGTTTCCCGACCCCGGCCCGGGCCATGATCCTGGAGGACAAGGACGGTTCCCTCCGGACGGTGATGCGGGTCGACGACCTGCCCGACAGGATCGTGACACCGGAGATCCGGCAGCAGATGGAGGAGCCGGGAGACGGATCGGTCACCCGCTCCAGCCTGCTCGCGGTGCAGGGGAGCGGCGGGGGGCCGGCGGGAGCCGGCGGTCTGCGGCTCGACTACACGCTGTTCCTGTGCGACAAGCATCGCAACCTGACGGAGAACATCACTTTCCAGGACAACCTCCTGCAGTTCCTCCTGTTCCGCAACGCCTCCCACCGGACCCCGGGCTCCCCTTGACGCGGCCCGCCCCGGTCATAGATTTCCTCCCGGTAACGGCCTGAGAACACACGCGAAACGGGGAGGCGAGATGGGTCTGTTCGAACGGTTCAGAAAGGCGGCTGAAACGCAGTTCATCGATATCATCGAGTGGCTGGACGATTCGGGCGACACGCTCGTGCACCGTTTCCCCGTCCGGGACCAGGAGATCAAGATGGGGGCGATGCTGACCGTCCGCGAGAACCAGCAGGCGCTGCTGGTGAACGAGGGGCGCGCCGCGGACCTGTTTTCGCCCGGGTTGCACACCCTCACGACCCGGAACATTCCGATCCTCACCAGGCTGCGGGGATGGAAGTACGGCTTCAAGTCACCCTTCAAGGCCGAGGTGTACTTCTTCAACACCCGGCTGTTCGCCGATCTGCAGTGGGGCACCTCACAGCCTGTCATGATGCGGGACAAGGAGTTCGGCATGGTGCGGCTCCGTGCCTTCGGCACCTACGCGACCCGGATCGTCGACGCGAAGCGACTCTTCGCGGAGCTGGTGGGCACCCGGGGCCTGACGAGCACGGACGAGATCACGGGACAGCTCCGGTCGATCATTCTGACGCGATTCTCCGATGCCGTTGCCGAGTCGGGCATTCCCGCCCTGGACCTCGCCTCGATGTACAACGAGCTGTCCGATCTGGCCCGCGAGTCGATCGCCCCCGAGTTCCGCGCGTTCGGGCTCGAGCTCTCCCGGTTCTTCGTGGAGAACATCTCTCTGCCGGAGCAGGTCCAGGCCGCCATCGATCAGCGCAGCCGTCTCGGTGTGCTCGGCGGCAGCCTCACGGATTTCACCCGGCTGCAGGCGGCCGAGGCGATGACCCTCGCGGCCGGCGCCGAGGGGGGAGCGGCCGGGGCCGGGGTTGGTATCGGCGCAGGCGCCGCCATGGGGCAGATGATGGGACGTGTGATGACGGAGGGGCAGGCGCCGCAGGGGCCGCCGCCACCGCCCGCGCCCGCGGCAGCGACGATGTGGACGATCAGCGTCGGGGGCCGCAACTACGGGCCGTACGGCTCCGACGCGGTGCGCGAGATGGTTGCCAGCGGCCGCCTGGCGCCCGGAACCCTTGCCTGGAAACCGGGCGCGGACGGGTGGGCCGCGGTCAGCACCTACCCGGAGTTCGCGGACCTGGGCGGTCCGCCGCCTCCGCCGCCCGAGGCGGCCTGAGTCAGCGACCCGACTGGAACAGGTTCGCGATCCAGCGCAGGAGGTCGATGCCCGTGGGCGGCGCGAGCAGGTCGCCCTCTGCCGGAAGCTCTCCCACGCCGGCGGCGATCGCCTTGCGCCGGGCGTCTCTGAGCTCCTCGTGCAGCTCCTCTGCCTCCCTCCGGTGGGCTTTCTCGAGCCCGCCGCTCTCGATGAAGTCGAACAACCGGGTCAGCTCACCGCGGTCGAAGTAGCTCCCGTGATTGCGACAGACATCGAGCACGATCCCCGAGCCACGGACGTAGTTCGTCCGGTTCATCATCTTGCTGCAGATAGGGCAGCGCCGGTACGAGACCGCCACGGCACCCGAGGCCGCGGAGGCCGGGGTTCCGGGCAGCGTGTCGAATGCGCGCATCCGCGCACGTGCCGCGGCGCCGTCGTTGACCGTCTCGACGGCGGCGGGGGAGAGCCACAGGCCCCCGCAGTGATCGCATTCGTCGAAGGACACGGCGTCGAGCCGTCGCGGGGTCATGGAGGCGCCGCAGCCGGCGCAGGTGAGACGCTCCGGCCGCGAGGCGATATCCTCCTCCGGGAGGCGCCGCCCGCAGCTCCGGCAGTTACGATCGCCCGCGAGGTTGAGATCGAAACACGCGGCGCATCGGCGCGTGGCGACGGTCGATCCGCAGCGCGGACAGGCGCGTTCGTCCGGATCGAGACCTCCGCCGCACGAGGGGCATTGCAGCGCCTTGATCATCAGAGGTGCAGCACCAGCGCGACGAACGGGCCGCGCTGCTTGATATCGACCATGTTCTCCTGGTCCTCGTCGGTCGCGTCCAGCGCGAAGTACCGATACCCGGCCGAGATGCCGAAGAACGGCACGAACAGATAGTCCACCCCCGCGAAGGCGTCGACCATCGTCGCGTCGACACCGGACACCTTGGCGTGAAAGCCGGTGATCTCGGCGTGAATGGCGAGCTGTGAAACGGGATGGATCCCGAGGGTGGCGCCGACGGCCGGGATGGGAGCCCTGAGCGACTCGCTCTTCGAGAGTCCCGCGGATTTCAGCCGGGAGTCGATGTCGACGTACTGGCCGCCCACCAGGAACCCGACGTTGACCACCGCGAAGCTGAAATCGAAGCCGTACATCAGCTTGTACCGTTTCATGTCGATCTCGGGGTCGACCTTCGCGCCCGAGGGGAACGTGGTGCCGTCGAACACCAGGTCGTCGCTCAGCCGGGTCCCGCCGTCGTAGCTGCCGCTGTTGTATCCGAAGGCGATACGGCTTCCCGCCAGCTTGACGAAGCCGTCGAGGCCGCGGACGGTGTCGTCCGGGTCGAGGCCCAGGGTGTCCTCCAGGTCGAACTCGGTGCCGCTCTTGCCTCCCGAGACCAGCGCGGTGCCGGTCAGGCTCGAGTCGAATGCGTAGGGAGCGAGATAGACATGGGCTTCACCGGCGCGGGCGAGCGTGCCGCAGCCGGCGGCCAGGATGCAGGCGACGGCCAGGGTGACGGGAAGACTCCTCGACATCCGCTTCCTCCTTTTGCGCCGCCCGGCCCGGCGGGCCGGGACCGAGCGAATCTATAGAGCAGGGCGGGGGCATGCAAGGCCGTCATGTTGATCGCGCCCCCCGTGTCGATTAACATGGTTCGCCTTCCACAGGACCGTGTGGCGCCGGGGGTCCCCCAGATGCTGATCGTCATGAAACAGTCCGTCTCCGACTCCGAGATAGCCGCCGTCGTGCAGAGGATCGAGGCGATGGGATGCAGCGCGCATCCGATCCCCGGCTCGTTGCGCACGGCCATCGGCGTCACCGGCAACAAGGGTCCGCTCGATCCCACCCAGTTCGAGATCCTGCCGGGTGTCCTGCAGGCCATCGTGGTCACGCAGCCGTTCACGCTGGTCTCGCGTGAGGCCAGGTCCGAGGACACGGTCATCGAGATCGCCGGCCGGACCATCGGCGGCTCGAGCTTCGTCGTCATCGCCGGTCCCTGCGCGGTCGAGTCGGTCGAGCAGACGCTCGCCGTCGCGCACCACGTCAAGGAGGCGGGGGCGCATTTCCTTCGTGGCGGCGCGTTCAAGCCCAGAACCTCCCCGTATTCGTTCCAGGGGCTGGGCCCGAAGGGTCTGGAGATTCTCGCCCGTGCCCGGGAGGAGACAGGCCTGCCGATCGTCACCGAAGCTCTCGACACCGAGACGGTGGACCTGGTCGCCGAGCATGCCGATGTGATTCAGATCGGCGCCAGGAACATGCAGAACTACTCGCTGCTCAAGCGGGTGGGAAGGACGCGCCGGCCGGTGATGCTCAAGCGCGGAATGTCGGCGACCATCGACGAGCTGCTCATGTCGGCCGAGTACATCGCGGCGGAAGGCAACGATCGGATCTTTCTCTGCGAGCGCGGGGTGCGCAGCTTCTCGAGCCACACGCGCAACACGCTGGATCTGTCGGCGGTTCCCGCGGTGCACCGTCTGAGCCATCTGCCGATCATCGTGGATCCGAGCCACGGCACCGGCAAGCGGGACAAGGTGGCGCCGCTGGCCCGCGCGGCGGCGGCCGTGGGGGCCGACGGCGTCATGATCGAGGTACACGACCATCCCGAGAGAGCTCTCTCGGACGGTCCACAGGCCCTTTTCCCGGACCAGTTCCGCGCGCTGATGAACGACCTGAAGGCGATCGCGGCCCTGGTCGGACGCAGGCTCTGAGGCGGGACGATGCAGGCGATTCTCGTGCTCGAGGACGGACGCGCCTTCCGGGGCCGATCGTTCGGCGCCCTGGGAGAGCGGGGCGGTGAGGTGGTCTTCAACACCTCGATGACCGGCTACCAGGAGATCCTCTCGGATCCCTCCTATCGCGGCCAGATCGTGACCATGACCTCTCCGGAGATCGGCAACTACGGGGTGAACGACTTCGACCAGGAGTCGCGGCGTCCCCAGGTCGAGGGGTTCGTCGTCCGCGAGATCAGCGAGATCCACAGCAACTGGCGATCCCGGAAGGACCTGCCCCAGTACCTCAAGGAGAACGGCGTCGTGGGGATCTCCGAGGTCGACACCCGGTCGCTGACCCGGCACCTGCGGTCGCGCGGTGTCCTGCGCGGCATCATCTCCACCGTGGATCCCGACATCGAGAGCCTCGCCGGCAAGGCGCGGGGCTGCCGCGTCTGGTGGACCAGATGCTGGTGGAGAAGGTCACCTGTTCCGTCACCTACCAGCGCAGGACCGCGCCGGGCGCGCTCTGGACCGGGGAGCAGGCCCGCCGACGCCGATCGCGATACCGTGTCGTGGCGTATGACTTCGGTATCAAGGAGCATATCCTGCGGTCTCTCGCGGAGGCGGGCTGTCGTGTGACCGTCGTCCCGGCGGCCACCGCTGCGGCGGATGTCCTGGCGATGGAGCCGTCGGGCATCTTCCTGTCCAACGGGCCCGGCGACCCGGAAATCCTCGCGCCGATCGTGGACAACGTCCGTGCCCTGCTCGGACCGATCCCGATCTTCGGCATCTGCCTCGGTCACCAGATCCTGGCAATGGCATACGGCGGCAGAACCTTCAAGCTCAAGTTCGGACACCGGGGCGGCAATCATCCGGTCATGAACCTGGGATCCGGTCGGGTCGAGATCACCTCGCAGAATCACGGCTATGCGGTTCACGCCGACTCGCTGCCCTCCGCCGTCGAGATCACGCACGTCAATCTGAACGACGGGACGCTGGAGGGGATGCGGCACCGGGACCACCCCGTGTTCTCGGTGCAGTACCATCCCGAGGCTTCGCCGGGGCCACACGACGCGGGCTACCTGTTCGAGGAGTTCGTCGGGCTGATGGCCGAGCGATCCGCACCGGCGGGCGCCGAGTCTCCGACGCGTCGCCGGAGCCCCCGCAAAGAGCCGGCGGAAGGGCAGGGCGGTTGAGGCTGTCCGTCATCATCCCGGTTTTCAACGAAGCAGCCACCATCGAGGAAGTCCTCCGGAGAGTGCGCGCTGCAGCCGCGCCCGGCCGTCCCGTGGAGATCGTCGTCGTCGACGACGGCTCGACCGACGACACGTCCGCCCGGCTCGATCGATGCGCCGGGCCCGATATGACCGTGCTGAGGCACGCGACCAACCGGGGCAAGGGGGCGGCCATCCGCACCGCCCTCGGGGCCGTCACGGGCGACGCCGTGATCGTGCAGGATGCCGACCTGGAGTACGACCCGCGTGACTTCGACGCCCTGGTGGCCCCTCTGGAGCGAGGGGAGGCGAGGGTGGTCTACGGGTCCCGGATCATGGGGCGCAACCCCCACTCCTACCTCAGGTACTACTACGGCGGGCGTCTCCTCACGGAGATCTTCAACCTGCTGTACGGGACGAGGCTCACGGACCTCACCACGTGCTACAAGGCGTTCGCGAGGGATGTCCTGGCCGGGCTGCCCCTCACCTGCGAGCGGTTCGAGTTCTGTCCCGAGGTGACCGCACGCGTCGTGCGCCGGGGCATCACGATCCGTGAGGTTCCGATCAGCTACGCGCCTCGATCCATGGTCGAAGGGAAGAAGATCCGCTGGACCGACGGGTTCGAGGCGATCCGGATCATGCTGGCGCTCTGGCCCCGGCGGGGGTGATGATATAGGCTTTGCAGGGGCCGTGATCGGAAACTGCCATCACCGGGGCCCGGGGGGGAACATGAAGAGATTGCTGCCCATCGCGATAGCGGCCCTGATGGTCGTGCCGTCCCTGCGTGCCGCCGGGGTGTCGGCCTCGGCGGGCCCGCCGCCGATAAAGACTGCCATCAGCCTCCCGCTCGAGCTCCACAACATGCTGATGGTGGAGTCGAGCGCGGCGGACCCGACGCGTCCCGAGTACAGGACGGAGAGCCGGGCGTATCGTCAGGCCCGGGAGCTCATCAAGGACCGCCGTGCCTGGCGGTATATCAACGACGCCATCGTCGAGGGGCCCGACATGGACGCGATTGCCGCCAGGGCGGCGACCGTGCCCGCCGACCTTCCCGGCCCGGAACGCGAGGCTGCCAGGAAGATCCTCGAGGCGCTCGGCACGGCCTGGCCGCGTTTCGAGACCGGCGAAGCGACGGAGCGCAACCGATCGCTGCAGAACGTCCTCGTACGCGTGCTGCGCAAGCAGTTCGGACAGTCGATCGAGGGACGGGTGATGCCGCCGCTCTACTCGGCGATGGGGTTCAGGCCGCTCGATGCGCCGATCACCGTGTACCCGGTCATCAGCGCCCTCGAGGTCGGCGTGTCGGGGAAGACCCGCGCCGGGTACTACCTCGTGGTGCCGGTGGCGAGGCGCCCGAACATGATGATCATCGAGGGCATCATCCACGAGCTGACCCATGTCATCGATGCGAACCAGCCGGCGGGCGCGCATAGCGTCCTCGCCAGGCTGCGTGAGAAGGGAGCCGGCGCGGACCCTGCGGAGCTCGAGGCCTTCATGCACGGACTGGTGGCCTGGAACGCCGGCGAGATGATCCGGCGCTTCGTGAGCCCGGACTACGAGCCGGCCACGACCGTCTCGCCGTCTCTGGCCACGGAGATCCGGACCTATCTGCCGACCTACGAGGGCCCCTGGTCCGCGTACCTCGATGGCAAGCTCAGCGCCGAGCAGGCGGTCACGTCCATGGTGGCGTCGCTCAAGCCGGCGCCCTCGCACTGAGGGTCGCTACATCCTCTCCTTCCGGACGCCGGCACGGTTGCGTACGAGCACGACTCGGATCCTGCTGAAACGGGCATGGTCGACGACCTCGACCCGGTCCCTCAAATCTTCCGGCAGCGCATGGATCTCGGCGGCATCGGCGATCGCGTACGCCGGGACGTCTCCTTCCATACGGGCACGGAACTCCTCGAGAGTCGCCTCCTTCGTGTACAACCCGCCGGTATAGAAGGAAATGGCATCGGTCAGGTTGCCGATCCGGAACGCGAGCACCGGGTCGCCGCGATCTCTCGACGCGGCCGTCAGTTGCTTGATGCGCACCGCGAACGGTCGTGCGGATTTCAGCGGTTCGAACGCCGGGTAGAGAGAAGTCACCGCGACAAGGTACGTCAGGGCGACCCCGCCGCCGAGAACGAGCGCCGATCGGAAGGCGCGGCCGCGCGCGAGCGGCGTGAGCGTCGCGGCACCGGTCGCCAGGAGCACCGCCGCCACCGGGAGCGTGACGGAGCGCGGGATAACGCCGGATCTCGCGGCGGCGAAGGGGAGCGCCGCGCCCACCAGGATCACGAGACTTCCGGTAAGCCAAATCGGCAGCGTAACCCAGCGCCGGGACAGGATGGCGCCCGCGCGCGTTCGAACGTCCGGCTCGCCGTCCGGCTGAGGCCTGTCGAGGAGCCGGGTCACGAGCAGGGCGAATGCCGGGGCCGCCGGCAGGACGTAGAGATCACGTTTCTCCGTGGAGACCGAGAAGAACACCACCACGAAGACCGCCCAGACGAGGAGGAATCGAGCCGCAGCGTCGTTCCTTCGCCTCCAGGCGAGCAGGATGGCGCCCGGAACCAGCGCGGACCAGGGCAGGAGCTGGACGGGAAGGACGCCGAGGTAGTACCAGGGAGGCTGTGCATGGTGCATGCCTTCGACGGCCCGCTCCAGCACGTGCTTCTGGATCGCCCCCCAGACCGAGTACTCGCCCCCTCCGCCGACCGTGGCAGCCGTGGCCCAGGCGCCCACGAGCCCGAGGAAGAGAAGCGGGCCGGAGACCGGAGCGAACCGGCGCCACGCCCCCATGTCCCGATCGAAGGCCAGCGTGACCAGAGCGATCCCCAATGGCAGGGCGAAGCCGACAGGCCCCTTGGCCACCACCGCGAGCGCTGCGGCTGCCCAGAAGAGAACGCCGGCGCGCGTTCCCCGCGCGTCGCCCGCCCTGAATGCCTCGAAGGCCGAGAGCGACACGAGGATCAGAAAGCACAGCAGGGAGTCGATCTGCGCGGTCCTGCCCTTCGACCAGAACAGGAACGTCGTCGCCAGGACCAGCCCCCCGACCGCGCCCGTCCGCTCACCGCCGATCCGCCTCCCCAGCCGCATGGTCAGGGCGAGGCTCCCCACGGCGGCGAGCGCCGACGGCAGACGCGCCGTGAGGGAGGTGACGGCCCCGAACGGGAGCGACAGGAGCGCGATCAGCCAGAAGAACAGCGGCGGTTTGTCGGTGGTGATGACGCCGTTGACGTGGGGGACGAGCCACTGGCCGTCCGCGATCATCTCCCGGGCTCCCTCGCCGAAGTACGGCTCGTCGGGAGCCCACAGAATCCCAGCCCCACAGGTTCCACAGGAGCAGGAGCGAGCCGAGGAGGAGGACGACACGATGTCGCCTCAGTCGCATCGGGCCTCCTCGAGCAGGGGCGACGAGGACAATCCCGTGGCGGCGAGCGGAACATGCGCGCCCTCCCCGAACGTCCGGTCGCACCAGAGGTCGAGAGCGAGCAGCGTGTAGATCGGCTTGCGATGGTCGGCCTGCCGGCCCAGATGCTCGTCGAGCAGCCGGTTCACTCCGGCGGGCGACAGGAGGCCGCGAGCACGAACCCGCTCCGGATCGAAGCGGGCGCGAAGCCGCTCGCCCAGACCCTGCATCAGCCAGAGGGAAAACGGGATGTTGAAGCCCCTCTTGCGGCGCCGCAGTATCTCCGCCGGGAGCCGGTGGCGGCTCGCGCGCCGCAGAATCGCCTTGGTGACACCTCGCCGGAGCTTCAGGTTGGAGGGCAGCCCCGCGACGTATTCCGTCAGGCGTGGATCCAGATAGGGTGCCCTCGCCTCCAGTGACACCAGCATGGTGGTCCGATCGACCTTGGTCAGCAGGTCGTCCTGGAGGAACATCGTGAAGTCGGTGTGGAGCAGCTTCGAGAGCGCATCGGGGAAGCGTCTGCCGGCCACGACCGCGCGGGCGGAGGCGAAAGGATCGTCTCCCTCGATCGCCTCCCACACCCTCGACGAGAGCACGTCGCGATGCCTTCCGGGAGGCAGGCTACCGAACCAGGAGTGATGCCGCTCGATCCCTTCGAGCTCCGCTGCGGAGATGAACCGTGCGAGCAGGTAGTCCAGCCCGACGTTGCTCATCCTGACGGGGGCGAGCGAGCCCGTGCGCCGTACGATCATCGCGCGGAGTGCCTGGGGCAGCGCCGCGTACCAGTCGGCGAGTCGGCTGCCCGCATAGGTGGGATACCCGGCGAACAACTCGTCGCTGCCCTCGCCCGAGAGGATCACCTTGACCTTGCGGCGCGCGTGCCGCGCCAGCAGGAGCATCGGTATCGTCGACGCGTCGCCGAGCGGCTCGTCCATGCGGGCCCCGACCAGGGCAAGCCCTTCCTCGAGATCCGCCGGCGACAGCACCAGCTCGTCGTAATCCGCGCCGAAGAACCGCGCGGTGCGACGGGCGGCCGCGGATTCGTCGAAGGAACGCTCCGCGTGACCGATCGTGAAAACCGGCACGCCCGGGCCGCTCTGCTCCGACAGATGCGCCAGGATCACCGAGGAGTCGAGTCCCCCGGAAAGGAAGATACCCACCGGCACGTCGCTGCGCCGGCGGCTCCGCACGGCGGCGGCCATCCGCTCGTCGACGCCGGCCGCGATGGCCGCGACCGATCCCACGCGAGGTCGCCGCTCCTCACCGATGTGATCCGCAAGGCACCAGTACCGCCTGATCCCGGTGCGACCCGCCTCCACGGTCATGACGTGTCCCGCGGGGAGCTTGCGTATCGAACGGAACGGAGTCAGCGGGGCGGGGAAGTAGTCGTGCAGGAGGTACCGTCGCAGTGCTACCGGATCGAGCTCCATCGGCGCGTGCCCCTCGGCGAGGATCGCCCGAAGCTCGGACGCGAAGACGACCTCGCGGCCCGTTTGCCGGTAGAACAGCGGCTTCTCACCGGCGCGGTCCCGTCCGAGGAGGAGCCGCCGTCGCGGCACATCGTACACCGCGAAGGCGAACATGCCGTCGAGCCAATCGGCGAGAGCATCGCCCAGGTCTTCGTAAA
Source organism: uncultured Acidobacteriota bacterium (assembly GCA_963806495.1). Lineage (GTDB taxonomy): Bacteria > Acidobacteriota > Polarisedimenticolia > JACPZX01 > DASXTC01 > CAWDYA01. Next base: position 136,275 of record CAWDYA010000007.1, read on the forward strand.
GATGCGGGATCACCTCGGTGTCGACGCCCGTGCGAAAACGATGCCCCCGCGATTCCAGAGCCTCGCGCAGCGCCCCGGCGTTGTAGATCTCGCCGTTGCACACGCTCCAGACGGTGCCGCTCTCATTGGAGTAGGGCGGTGACGGTGCCTCCAGGTCCACGATGGCGAGGCGGCGGAACCCCATGTCGCACCCGTCGAGGCTCGCGTGCCCCTCTCCATCCGGCCCCCGGTGCCGCAGGCTCGCGGTCATCGCCCGCACGGCGGCGCTACGCTCAGCGTCGAGCCCGGGGCGTCCCATGATGCCCGCAATACCGCACATGACCCCTCCCTCCTCCCGTCAGCCTTCGCAGGATAGCGCGTGCCGCCCGATCTCCGCCGAACGGGAGGCCGGCGACGAGCCGCCGAGTGTGTGGAGGGGCGATGAATCCAGCCAACCCTCGAGACACAGGATCTTCCACACGACTCGCGCGAGGGACGGGTCATCCTTCCATTCGCGCAGCAGCCGCTGCACGCCCGGCGGATCGAACACGCCATGCTCCACGAGATGGGCCGGTGAGGTCAACCCCGCCAGAAGATCCCTCAGTGTCGTGCGCATCAGCGCGTCGACGGGCACCTGGAACCCGTGCTTCTTCCGCAGGGCCGCCGCGTGGGGAAGATAGCGCCGCGCCACGGCGCGCAGGAGCGCCTTCCGGTGCCCCCATCGAATCTTCCACCGATCCGGGCCGCCCAGGACCCGTTCGACGACCCGATGGTCCAGGTAGGGGCATCTCACCTCGATCGAGTGCGCCATGCTCATTCGGTCGACCTTCACGAGCAGGTCGTCGGGCATCCAGGTCGCGAAGTCGACCCATTGCAGCCGGGCGATCGGGGCAGACCCGGCACAGTCGGCCCAGGCGGCGGCATAGGCCGCGTGAGTGCGATCCGTCTCGTCCGCGGTGGCCGCCTCCTTCATTGCGTCGGAGAGGATCGCCCATCGCGTCCGGGCCGGCTCCTGGTCCCGCCGGAGCGTGAACCGCGCCTCGGGGGAATCCTCGTGTGCCGTCAGCCCCCACCGGTGCCTGCGGTACCAGCGGTACCCGCCGAACACCTCGTCCGCCCCCTCGCCCGACAGGGCGACGGTGACCTCCTCGCGCACCATCCGGGAGAGATACCAGCTCGGCACCAGCGCCGGATCCGCGAGGGGCTGGTCGCATTCGCTCAGGATTTCGAGGATCTCGCCGGCGGTCGGGGTGGGCATGATGAGCGTCCGGTGCCGCGTTCCGAGGCGGCGTGCGATGGCTTCGGCCGCGGCAGACTCATCCATCGCCGGGTCGTCGAAGCCGATCGAATAGGTCCGCACCCGGCCGGGCTGCTCGCGCGCCATGATCGCGGCCACGAGGCTGCTGTCGACTCCTCCCGAGAGGAACGACCCGAGCGGAACGTCGCTCTGCAGCCGGTCGCGGACGGCGGTGACGAGGAGCCTCTCGGTGTCGTCGACGGCGGCGGTGAAGGAGCCGCCGGGGGCCGTGCCCGTTTCCGCCCTGCCGGGCAACACCCAGTAACGCCGGGCGACACGCTCCTGCCATCCCTGCTCCGTTCTCTCGAGGATCAAAAGCGAAGCCGGGGCGACCTGACGCGCGCGGGTGAAGATCGTTCCCGGACCGCTGATGTGCTGGACCTGCAGGTAGCCCCGGATGGCGGCCGGATCGAGGGAGCGATCCATCGGCAGCCTGGGTGCGAACAGCGCCGTCAGCGTGGAGGCAAAGGCGATCATGACCGGGTCGCGATAGACATACAACGGCTTCTCCCCGGCCCGATCGCGTGCCAGCACGATGATGTGCCGCGATACGTCGAAGATCGCAAAGGCGAACATCCCCTCCAGACGGGAGGGAAGGGCCGTGTCGGGCCCGGTCTTCTCGTACAGGTGCACGAGAACCTCCGTGTCGGAGGACGTCCTGAAATCGTGCCCTTCGCGAGACAGCTCGGCACGCAGCCTGGTGAAGTTGTAGATCTCGCCGTTCTGGACGACGGCGATCGTGCGGTCTTCGTTCCAGACGGGCTGGCGCCCGCCCTGCAGATCGATGACCGAGAGCCGTCGGGCCACCATTCCGACCGCGCCGGCGATCAGGCTCCCCTCGTCATCCGGACCCCGGTGCCGCATCGGCTCCGCCATGGCGGCAAGATCGGTCGCCTCGACGGGACGCTCCCCGTCGCGAAAGACGATTCCCGCGATACCGCACATGTCGACCCCCTGGGCTACCCGGTGCCTCCCCCGGTTGGAGGGGGCCGGCTGGCACTTTCCTTCTCAGATTAGTCCCTGCGGGTTAACCCTGCTTGAACGCGCCCCGGCCGGCTCGCACTATAATCGGGCCGCACACTCAACCGGTACTCGCGGGAGAATCACGAATGGAGATTTCGATCAAGTATCAGCCCTCGTACTCCCTGGCGATCATCTCGCTCGGGTCAGGCGAGTCGATCCAGGCGGAGTCGGGCGCGATGGTCAGCATGTCCCCGAACGTGGCGGTGGAGACCGGGATGAAGGGCGGGATGCTGGGCGCGGTGGCGCGCAAGGTCCTCGGTGGAGAGTCGCTCTTCGCGAACACCTTCACCGCCGAGGGAGCTCCGGGCGAGCTCACCCTCGCTCCGTCCCTCCCGGGCGACCTCTCGACGGTCACCATGAACCGTGAGACGATGTACATCCAGTCCGGCTCGTTCCTCGCGAGCGATCCCACCGTCGATCTGGACCTCAAGTGGGGCGGTGCCCGGACCTTCTTCGGCAGCGAGGGGCTCTTCCTCCTCAAGGCCTCCGGCTCGGGTCCTCTGCTGCTGAGCAGCTACGGCGCCATCCATCGGGTCGAGGTGACGCCGCAGACGCCCTACATCTGCGACACGGGGCACATCGTCGCCTTCACCGAAGGCCTTTCCTTCGACGTGCGAAAGGTCGGCGGCTGGAAGTCCACCCTGCTCTCGGGAGAGGGACTCGTCTGCCACTTCCAGGGCAGCGGCACGCTCTACCTGCAGACCCGCTCGACCCAGGCATTCCTCGCCTGGCTGCTTCCCCGGCTCCCCACAGGCAGGGGCGGCGGTGGTGGCGGGCGCGGCGGGATTCTCGACAACCTGCTCAGCGGATCCTGAGTCCGCGGGCGCCCAATCGACACGACTCGGCATCCGAGATGCCTCATGGGAGGAACGGCGTGAACGTTGTTCATCAAACGAACATGGAAGGAGTCAAGCTGCACAGCCGCGGCAAGGTCCGCGACATGTACGACCTGGGAGACCGTCTGCTGATGGTCTCCACCGATCGAATCTCGGCGTTCGATTTCGTCCTCCCCAACGGGATTCCCGACAAAGGGCGTGTCCTGACGGGGCTCTCGCTCTTCTGGTTCGACATCCTGAGCGGGATCGTGACCAGCCATCTCGTCACCGCGGACGTCACGCAGTACCCGCCGGAGCTCGCGCCCTGGTCCGGCATGCTGCAGGGCCGCTCGATGATCGTCAAGCGGGCGAACATGTTCCCGGTGGAGTGTGTGGTGCGCGGGTACCTCGCCGGTTCCGGCTACAAGGAGTACACGGAGACCGGCGCGGTCTCCGGCAACCGCCTGCCCGCCGGGCTTCGTCTCGCCGACCGGCTGCCCGAGCTGATCTTCACGCCGGCCACCAAGGCCGAGACCGGGCACGATGAGAACATCACCTTCGGACAGATGGCGGGTCTGATCGGCGACGAGCACGCGGAGCGTCTCAAGTCGCTTTCCGTGGCGATTTTCCGCAAGGCCGACGAGGTGGCCCGCAAGACGGGGATCATCATTGCCGACACCAAGTTCGAGTTCGGTCTCGTCGACGACAGGATCGTGCTCGCCGACGAGGCGCTGACCCCGGACTCGTCGCGTTTCTGGGACATGGAGGAGTACCGGCCCGGCTCCTCGCCCGCTTCGTTCGACAAGCAGTACGTGCGGGACTATCTCGAGTCGATCGGCTGGAACAAGCAGCCTCCCGTGCCGCAGCTGCCCGAGGAGATCGTGCAGGGGACACGGCGGCGGTACCTCGAGATCTACCAGAAGCTGACCGGACGGAAGCTCGAGGCGGCTGCCGGAATCGTAGCGGGCCGGGACGGGCCGGCTCAGGCGAGCCGGCCCAGCCGTCTCGACAGGTCGGCGGCGGCGGACTCGAAGGCGGCCATCGACGGATTCGGGCGCTCGCCCCGATCCAGGACAGCGTCGCGCAGCGCGCCGACCCGGCGCAAGGCCTCGTCGACGCGGGCGAGCGGCAGGCGGCCGTCGGCCGTCCAGGTCTTCAACGCCTCGAAGCTCTCCCTCACCGCGGTGCGGTCGCGGCACACGAGCGCCATGTCGCAGCCTGCGGCGACCACCCTGGGCGCGAGCTCGTGGTACGGGATCCGCGCGGAGACGGCCTTCATCTCGAGGTCGTCGGCGAGGGCCAGCCCCTGGTACCCGATCTCGCGGCGCAGCAGGTCCGTCGCCACCGCCGGTGTGAGCGTGGCCGCGATCGGGTTTGCGCCCGCCATGAATGGGTAATGGCCGTGACCCACCATCACCACCGGAGCGGACGCATGGAGCTCCCGGTAGGGGAGCAGGTCCTCTGCGAGGAACGCGTCGCGCTCCTTCTGCACCGTGGGAAGGTGGTGGTGCGAGTCGAACAGCGTGGGTCCGAGCCCGGGGAAGTGCTTGAGGCACCCGGCGACACCCGCCTCGGCGAGCCCTTCGAGACAGGCGCGTGCCATCGTCACGGCGAGCCGGGGGTTCTCCCCGAAGGAGCGATCGCCGATGCCGTTGGGGGAGTCCTCACGGCACAGGTCCACCACCGGTGTGAAATCCAGGTCGAAGCCGAGCGCGGCGAGCATGCGGCCGAGAGAGGCGGCGAGATCCCTCAGCGTCGCGGGGTCGTTCATCGCCGCCAGCCGCGCGGCGGGCGGGAGCGTGGGCGCCACCGGCCGCAGCCGGCTGACCTGCCCCCCCTCCTCGTCCACCGCGATGATCGGACGCGGCTCGTAAAGCGATCGCAGAGAAGAGATCAGAGAGAACGCCTGCTCGGCCGAAACGATGTTGCGCTTGAACAGGATGATCCCGCCGGGCCGGATTTCCCGTAGAAACGCGTCCAGGTCGACGGTCATCCCGGTGCCGTCGAACCCGACAAACAGAAGGTCACCGAACCGCCGGGCCCCATGGGTCGTACCGCTCGTCTCGATCATGCGCGGGATTCTGTCAGAAAGTCCGCGCGCTATCAAGGTTCTGCGACCCATGCGGCAGATGCCGCGGCAGGGGGTCGATTCCAGAAGGGGCGCGGGACGGGTTGCCCGGCTCCCGAACCGACACTATCTTCGCCGCCGGGGCCGCCGTAGCCTGGCTCGGGTCAGGGTGGTGTGGTAGCATGACGGGCCCCGAAAAACTGGAAGTCAGGAGCGCTGATGGCCGATCGCACCTACACCATCATGATCGTCCCCGGCTCGCGGGCGAAGCTGTTCCGGCTGCGTGTCCGCCGCGGTATCCTGATCGCCGCGATCGCGCTCGGCGTGTTCGGCCTGGTGAGCGCGGGGCTCATGCCGGTCGTCTACTACAGCGCACAGAAGCGTCTCATCGCTCTGTCCGCCCTGCGCAAGGAGAACCGCACCCTTCGCGAGACCAGCAAGGAGATCTCCTCGCTGCGCGAGCAGGTCGCCTACTTCGAGAACAAGGCCTCGAAGTTCGCGATCATGGCCGGTGTCGATGACCTGCCGTCGTCGCAGGGGGTCGGAGGGCTCAAGCAGGACTCCGCCCCCGCGCAGGACGCCGGCGAGGCGACGGACGTGAGCGACGACCTGGACAACCTGAGGGAGCGGTCCGGTGTGCTCAGGACCTCCTTCGACATGCTCGAGAAGGTCTACCAGGATCAGAGCCTCCTCCTCTCCTCGACCCCCTCGATCGCGCCGGTCAAAGGGATGGTCTCGTACGGCTTCGCCTGGCGCAAGGACCCATTCACGGGGCAGAGGGCGTTCCACAACGGCCTCGACATCGTCGCGTCGCGCGGGACCCCCGTCCACGCTCCCGCCGATGGTGTCGTGACCAAGGCCGGCCGTGAGAAGGGATACGGCAACGTCATCTACCTCTCCCACGGCAACGGACTGACGTCACGCTACGCCCACCTCGACGGCTTCGCCGTCCGGCCGGGACAGGAGGTCAGCCGCGGCGACCTGATAGGCTATGTCGGCAACACCGGTCGCAGTCTCGGTGCCCATCTGCACTACGAGATCCTCCTCAACAACACCAAGGTCGATCCCGTCCAGTACATCCTCGACGATCGGATGGTGCTGTAGAGCCCGCCCGCCCCGAAGCCCTTGACTTGGCTCGACTTTTTGCTATAGTTCGTCACTGAAACGGCCGGGGCTGCACACGGGCGACCCTCCAGCAAGACGCGCTTCTCCGCCAGTCCTTTTCTCCCGAGGTGACCGAGGAGGGGCAGGTGCATCACGCCGGCCGGTGGAGCGGGCCGGCGACGCATGTTCAACACCATCCTCACCAAGATCATCGGCACCAAGCACGAGCGGGACATCCGCAAGCTGCAGCCGCTCGTCTCCGCCATCAACGAACTCGAGCCCGCCATGGAGAAACTGGACCTGGCCGGGCTGCGTGCCAAGACCGAAGAGTTCCGCGGGAGGCTCGCGGACGGGGCGACCCTCGACGACCTCCTCGTGGAGGCGTTTGCCGTCACCCGGGAGGTCTCGCGTCGCGTCCTGGGCATGCGCCATTACGACGTGCAGCTCATCGGCGGAATGGTCCTGCACCAGGGCAAGATCGCCGAGATGAAGACCGGTGAGGGGAAGACGCTGGTCGCGACGCTGCCGGTGTATCTCAACGCTCTCGAGGGGAAGGGTGTTCACGTCATCACGGTGAACGACTACCTCGCCCGGCGCGACGCCGAATGGATGGGCCAGGTGTACAAGGCTCTCGGGCTCTCGGTCGGCGTGATTCTCCACGAGCTGACGGACGCCCAGCGCCAGGAGGCCTACGGCTCCGACGTCACATACGGCACCAACAACGAATTCGGTTTCGACTACCTGCGCGACAACATGAAGTACGGTCTGGCCTCGTACGTCCAGCGCGGCCACCGTTACGCGATCGTGGACGAGGTGGACAGCATTCTGATCGACGAGGCCCGGACGCCGCTCATCATCAGCGGGCCCGCCGAGGACTCCACCGACAAGTACTACAAGATCGACAAGGTGATCCCGCGTCTGAAGGCCGAGGACGACTACGTCATCGACGAGAAGGCCCGCACCGTCACCCTCACGGAGGAGGGGATCGAGAAGGCCGAGAAGGCCCTCGCGGTCGGCAACCTGTACGAGCCGTCCAACATGGAGACGCTTCACCATCTCAACCAGGCACTGAGGGCGCACACGCTGTTCAAGCGCGACGTGGACTACATGGTCAAGGAAGGGCAGGTTCTGATCGTGGACGAGTTCACGGGCCGCCTGATGCCCGGTCGGCGCTGGAGCGATGGTCTGCACCAGGCGGTCGAGGCGAAGGAGGGCGTGAAGATCGAGCGTGAGAACCAGACGCTGGCCACGATCACCTTCCAGAACTACTTCCGGATGTACGACAAGCTGGCCGGCATGACGGGGACCGCCGACACCGAGGCAGCCGAGTTCGACAAGATCTACAACCTCGAGGTGGTGGTGATCCCCACCAACCGTCCGCTGATCCGGCACGAGTACCCGGACCTGATCTATCGCACCGCGGACGAGAAATGGCGCGCGGTGGTCGCGGAGATCACCGAGCTGCGCGAGCGCGGCCAGCCCGTGCTCGTCGGCACCATCTCCATCGAGAACTCGGAGCGTCTCTCGGCGATGCTCAAGAAGAGCGGCGTGCCCCACGTGGTCCTCAATGCCAAGTACCACGAGAGGGAGGCCGAGATCGTGGCGCAGGCGGGCCGGAAAGGCGCCGTCACGATTGCCACCAACATGGCGGGCCGTGGGACCGACATCCTGCTCGGCGGCAACCCCGAGATAGCGGCCCGGCGCGAGCTGGCGGCGATCGCCGCCAACGACGAAGAGAAGGCGAAGGACCCTGCCGCGTGGCAGGGCCTCTTCGAGGAGGCGCGCCGCAAGTGCGAGGCTGAGAAACAGGCTGTGGTCGATCTCGGGGGGCTGCACATCCTCGGCACGGAGCGTCACGAGAGCCGACGTATCGACAATCAGCTCCGCGGACGCGCCGGTCGCCAGGGGGATCCGGGCTCGTCTCGGTTCTATCTCTCGACCGACGACGATCTCATGAGGATCTTCGGCGGCGACCGGGCCAAGAACTGGCTGGGCAAGCTGGGGATGGAGGAGGACGTCCCGATCGAGGCGGGCATCGTCACCCGATCGATCGAGCGGGCCCAGAAGCAGGTCGAGGCGCAGCACTTCAGCGCCAGGAAGCATCTGCTCGAATACGACGACGTGATGAACAAGCAGCGGATCGAGGTGTATCGCTGGCGCCGGGAGATCCTCGAGGGCGAAGGAAACCGCGACTACGTGGTGAAGAAAGCGGAGGACATCCTCGACTGGCTGCTCTCGACCTACGCCTCCGAGGAGACCGACCCGAACCAGTGGCAGACCGACGAGCTCCGCACGCAGATGATCCACTACTACAACATCAAGCTCGAGCCGGGCGACCCCGACTTCCGCACGATCGACTTCCAGACGCTGCGCGAGGATCTTCTCGGCAGGCTGAAGCGCAAGTACGAGGAGAAGGAGGCCCTGATCGGCCCCGAGATGATGCGCCGTCACGAGCAGATCATCATGCTCAACATCGTCGACACGCAGTGGAAGGACCATCTGCTGACGATGGATCATCTCAAGGAAGGGATCGGCCTCAGAGGATACGGACAGCGCGATCCGCTCAACGAGTACAAGAAAGAGTCGTTCGAGATCTTTGCCGCCATGAAGGACCGGATCGAGGACGAGATCATCCGCTACATGTATCACCTCGAGCCGGCGGTCCAGCAGGATCGGCGTCAGGAGGAGGAACGCAGGCAGAAGGCGCGCGAGCGGCAGTTCATGTTCAGCGCGCCCCCCAAGGAGGCGCCGTCGCCGGTGGTGAAGCGACCCGAGGAGAAGGTCGGCCGCAACGACCCATGCCCGTGCGGCTCGGGCAAGAAGTACAAGAAATGTCACGCCGCGGCCTGAGGAACACGCCGCCGCGCAGGAGGGACGTTCCGCGCCATGCCTGAAGTCCGGAAGGTGTTCGGTGAGAAGCTCTCAGGCACGATTCCCGACGCGCCGGGGTACGAGACTCCCGAGGGGCGCCGCGAGACCGACGAGATGCTCCGGTCGCACGTGGCCGGCGAGCTCGAGACGCTGCGCGACAAGCTCGACGAGCTGAGACAGGCGGCCGACGAGGAGGGAGAGGAAGACATGGTCGATGATGTCGACCGGATCGACGCGCGGCTTCTGCGCACCGTGGAGGCGCTGCGAGGCGCCGAGACCGGGGGGCTGGCCTTCTTCCAGAGCGCCGATCCGTCCGGGGCCGACGTCGAGCGTGTCTGCGCCTACGACCTGGCCCTGCTCGAAGACGTCAATCTGCTGGTGCACGACGTGAACGGTCTCAAGTACGAGACGATCGGCAACCTGACCCTCAGGGAGATCGAGGGCACCCTCGCCGCGATCGAGCTCAAGGTCACCAATCGCAGGGACAATCTGGATTCGTCAGGGAGGGATTGATGCTGGAAGCCTCGACCCCCGAGGGCCTCACGTTCGACGATGTCCTTCTCCTTCCGGCGCGGTCCGACGTCCTGCCCGCGCGGGCCGACGTCACCACCCGGCTGACGACCGGCGTGGGCCTCAACATCCCGGTCCTCTCGGCGGCCATGGACACCGTCACCGAGTCGCGTCTGGCCATCGCCATGGCTCAGGAAGGCGGTCTCGGTGTGGTGCACAAGAATCTCTCCGTCGAGGCCCAGGCCGAGGAGATCGACAAGGTCAAGCGCTCCGAGAGCGGAATGATCGTCAACCCGATCACGATGCGGCCCGACCAGAAGGTCGCTGACGCGCTCGAGCTGATGAAGAAGTACCGGATCTCCGGCGTGCCAATCACGCGCGAGGACGGAACGCTCGTCGGCATCCTCACCAATCGCGACCTGCGGTTCGAGATGCGGACCGATCTGCGCGTTTCCGACATGATGACCACCCAGAACCTGGTCACGGCGCCGCAGGGGACCACGCTCGAGGAAGCGAAGACGATACTCCACCGGCACCGGATCGAGAAGCTCCCCGTGGTCGACGACCGGATGAGGCTCAAGGGGCTGATCACCGTCAAGGACATCCAGAAGCAGATCCGGTACCCGCACGCCTGCAAGGACGAGTTCGGGCGGCTGCGGGTCGGAGCGGCCATCGGCGTGGGTCCCGAGGGGCTCGATCGCGCTGCGGCGCTCATCGAGGCGCACGTGGACGTGCTGTGCGTCGATACGGCACACGGCCACTCGTCGGGCGTCCTGGAAATGGTCGAGGCGGTGCGCAAGCGGTTCGGAGACGTGCAGCTCATCGCGGGCAACGTCGCCACCGAGGAAGGCGCGCGCGACCTGATAGACAGGGGAGTGGACGCCGTGAAGGTCGGGATGGGGCCCGGCTCCATCTGCACCACGCGCGTCGTCTCCGGAGCCGGCGTGCCGCAGATCACCGCCATCGCCGCCTGCGCGCGCGCGGCCGACAGGAAGGGAATCCCGATCATCGCCGACGGCGGCATCAAGTTCTCGGGCGACATCGCCAAGGCGATCGCGGCTGGCGCCTCGTCGGTCATGATCGGCAGCCTGTTCGCGGGCACCGAGGAGGCGCCGGGCGAGACGATCCTCTACCAGGGGAGGACCTTCAAGGCGTACCGGGGGATGGGGTCGCTCGGAGCGATGCGCTCGGGCAGCCGCGACCGTTACGCCCAGGCCAATGTGGAGGACGAGAAGCTGGTCCCGGAGGGGATCGAGGGCCGCGTTCCCTACAAAGGGAGCATCTCGGCGCTGGTGCCTCAGCTCGTCGGCGGTCTGAGGGCCGGCATGGGGTACTGCGGCTGCAAGGACATCCCGGCCTTCCGCGAAAAGGCCCGGTTCCTCCGGATCACCCAGGCGAGCCTGAGGGAGTCTCACGTCCACGACGTGGTGATCACCAAGGAAGCCCCCAACTACCAGCTCGACTGAGCCGCCACGGGCGCCCGTCAGGGGTGTAGTGCGCCGTGGGCTCCGAGCCGGATCACCACTTCTTCGCCGCTTCGTGTGAAGGTCGCGTCGTCGAACCCGCCTGTGAGCCCGGGGGCGCTGATCGTCACACGTGAGCCGTCCGGTTCGACCCGGGGCTCCGGCAGCCCTGTGATCACCACCTCCCGGATGCCGTTGAACAACGGATGCGGGCCGTAACCCACCGTCAGGGCCTCTATGTCCGCGCCAGGGCCGTCGATCGCCTCCAGCTGCCCCGCCTCGTTGCCGAGCCTCAGGAACCGCGCGTGCAGGATGCCTCCCTCGACACGCTCCACGTTGAGCGGGTCGAACCCCTTCGGCCACAGCGGTTGTCCGTCGCCGGCTTTCACCACCACGCGCCAGCCCGGTCTTGTCTCGAACGCCGCCTTGCGCCCGGCCCGGATCTCGGCCAGACGGGCCACATCCGCGGACGCGGTCTGCTGCGTCCGGGCCACCTCGGCGTCGGTGAACCCGCATGGCGGAGCGCCGGTGGTGTCGGGCGGGAGGGCCGCCTCGAGGGCCGTGTCGAGGTCCTGCGTATCGTTCTCCTCGAACGAGGACGGCCACCCGGGGCTGAACCGGTCGAGCAGGAGTGCGAGGGCCGGCCCCGTCGCATAGGCACGACGGCGGACATCGGCCGGATCGAACCCCTTCTGGGGGATGTCGATCGTCGTGCGTCCCACCGCTCTCGCCTGAACGTAGGCGGCGAGCCCCTCGTTCAGCTCGGTGCCGCGCTCGTAGGCCGCGAAGTCCGGGTCCATCGCGGCGAACCGTTCGTCTCGCCGCTTCAGCGCTTCGCGCGCGAAACAGGCCGCGCCCTCGCCGTCGGAAGCGTCGAGCGCCCGGCGCAATGCCTCGGTTTCGAGGCGGCGCAGGGACAGCAGATGCGCGTCATCGACCGGGTACATGAACAGGGCCGCCTCGTTCGCCTGCCAGCCCGGATGCCTTCCGCGTTGATAGACGTGGAACGCCTCGTGGATGGCGATGGCGGCCAGGTCGTCCGTGCTCCGGGTCTCGCCCGAATCGCTCAGCATGAGAGTGGCTGTGGTGACGTCGCCGATGTCGGCGCTGGTGTTGGCCGTCATGGCCGGGAACCGGCCCGGATATGCGCTGCACGCAGGCCGGGCGCCCTCCTGCGGCACGAACCCCTCGGGCGGGGAGGGATGGCGGAAAAGCCAGGTCCGCTGCCCGTCGAAGACCGCCAGCGGGATCGACATCGGATCGAACCCGGGCCACAGCGTCGCCGAGGCGGCCTCACGCTGCTCGGCCACCGCCACCGACGACGCGGTCGGCGTCTTCACATCGTCGCTTCCGGGGTGGGCGGCACAGGCGGCAAAGACGAGGGTCGGCAGGACGAAGGGAGCCCGGCCCCTCAACCGTGGCGCCTCGTGAACCCGCGTGACGCCAGGCCCAGCACCACCAGTCCGGCGGCGAAAATCCAGCTGCCCGTGATCGTGGAGAGGGTCTTCGTCAGCATCAGCACCGCGAGCAGCAGGCAGAGGCCCAGGAACACCAGCCCTGCGACCTTTCCATCCATCCCGTCTCTCCTCTCGAGGGGCCGCGTGGGCGAACGCGGATCGTCCGCGCGGGGTTCTGTCAGTCTACGCGGGATCCGACAGCGGGTTTCCAGGACCGTCGTCCGCGGCGACCCCCCCGCGCCTCGAGCCCCCGCGTCAGCTCGCGCGCGACATCGTGGTGCGGCCGCCAGATCTCCCGGACCCCTCCGGCCCACCGTCGTACGCGATCGATGTGCGCCTCCACCGCGCCGGCCTGAGCGACGTCCCGGATGGTCATCGATGCGCCCGCCTCGGGAGGCTCCAGGTGCGGCCAGCTCCGGCGCCTCGTGACCCGTTTGAGGAGCGGCGGGACTCTCACGGGTGCGACGCTCTTCCCGAACATCAGGCAGCGCCCCGCGAGGTGAATTCACACCGACATGTCGGGATGGGAGCCGCCGGCGTGCTGGACAGCATGGGCGTCCACCGTGATCTGGTGCACCTGGCCGAGAAGCACCACGTTTCCGGACTCCGCCGCGTGAACCTCCTCGAAACCCGCCCAGCATTCGGCCGATGCATGGAACTTGCGCAGGTATTCGCGGCCGGACGGGGCCGTGTCGAGACCGCACCCGGGGCAGGAGGCCGGCGCGATCCCGTTGTCCGGCAGACCGTCGTTCGCGCGGGTCATGTTGCCCCGAGAAGCCCGGCGATCCAGCCTTCCCGGGTTTTCATCCTGCCGGCACAGTCGGTCCCGCTCATGGCGGCGATCTCCTCGTCGCTCTCGGGGGACAACCCGAAGAAGCCGCAGGCAGTGGCAACCTCGGTCGTGCTTTCGCCGGAGGCGACGCAGCGTTCCGGCTCCAGCCGGGGACCGGGGCCCGCTTCCCCGGAGTGGAGAACATCTCGAACACCCTCTCGATGCGGTCGGCGACCGCGAACCGTCCGGTGATCTCGATGTGCCGCGCGATGAACTCTGTCATGCGAATCTCCTCACCCGTCGTCGGCGGTGCTATCCGACGTGCCGCAGCAGGAATCTCCGCCCGAACACCGCCACCGCCACGAGTACGCCGATGAAGGCGAGCGCCAGCGGGTCGGTGTTGATCAGGCGGTCGATGAGCGCGATGCATGCGGCAGCCCCCGCCAGCGTGCCGAAGCCGGTGAAGATCCTGTGGCCCGCGCGCTCGAAGAAGGCGAGACCGCAGACCGCCGCGAAGGTGAACAGGAACGCCAGGCTGGCGGCTTCGACCAGCAGATCGAGGGTTCCGATGCCGCCCAGCACCGCGGCCACGGCGCCGAGGCCCACGACGGCGCGGTCGGGTATCCCGACGCTGTTCCGGTGCGCGAGCGAGGCCGGCAGCTCACCGTCCGACGCCACCTTGTGCACCAGCCGTGCCGTGGCGAACAGCGTCGAGTTGATGGCGGATCCGGTGGAAAATGCCGCCCCGATCGATACCAGGACGAGACCCGGCATGCCGAACGCCTGGCGTCCGGCGATGGCGAGGGCCACCTCCTGGTGCTCGACCACCTGGTCCGCTCCGATCAGCATGACCGTGCCGAGGGCCACTACCACGTACAGGGCGATCACGACGACGATCGAGGAGAGCACGGCGCGCGGCAACGTCCTGCGCGGGTTCTCTATGTCCTCGTAGTCGTATGTGAGAAGCTGGAAACCCTCGTAGGCCATGAAAATGGAGGCCGCACCGAAAAGCGCCGCGCCGGGGCCTCCCTGGTGCATGCCGTGCGAGAGCATCGGAACATCCCACTTCGACAACCCCCACCCTGCCAGCCCGACCAGCACCGCCAGCTTGAACCAGACGAGGAAGACCTCGACGCCGCCCGCCTCGCCGACGCCCTTCAGATTCAAGCCGATGAACAGGGCCATGACGGCCACAGCCGCCGTCCGGGGCAACCAGGGGCCCAGCCCCGCCACCTCGCCGAGATACTGGCCGAATGTAAAGGCGTACACGGCATTGGTCAGGACATAGCCCATGACGAGAACCCACGAGAGGCTGCCCGCGAACCCGTCGGCGTTGATCTCACGCAGGAAGGTGAACGCGCCGCCCCCTTCGCCGTACTTGAGCGCCAGCTTCACGTAGCTGTATCCGGCGGCCAGCGCGACCAGGCCGGCCGCCGTGAAGGAGAGCCACGCCCACGCACCGGAGATACCGACCACGACGCCGAGCGTGGAGAAGATCCCGCCGCCCACCATCCCGCCGACGGACATCGACCACGTTTCCGAGAAGCCGAGCTTCGTGCGCGCCTGTGCCATATCGGGGGACTACCCTGGGGAGGCGATCGTCAAACGCCGCCGGTCGTCGCCGGCGTCCTCAATCGTGACGATGAACGCGCCCTCGCGCAGCCGCGCGGGAAGCTTGTCGCCCCACTCCACCGCCATCACGCGGTCGTCCTCGAGCTGCTCGGCCAGCCCGAGTTCCTCGGTCTCGCGCGGGTCGCCTATCCGGTACAGATCGACGTGCACGAGGCGGCGTCCCGACGACGATGGGCCGTACTCGCTCACCATTGTGAAGGAGGGGGAGTGGACCTCGTCCGGATCGAGACCCAGCCCGCGCGCCATGCCGCGGACGAACACGGTCTTGCCGGCGCCGAGCGGGCCGGTCAGAATCACGAGGTCGCCGGCCGCGAGGACTCCGGCCAGTCGCGCGCCTTCCTCCTCGGTTCCGCGCGTCGACCGGGTCACCACGATGCGGGTGGCTTCATCGGGCATGGCGCCGCCTACTCCGCGGCTCGCTCGAGATGCAGGAAGGCCTCGGAGAGGTGGGCGATGATGTCGCGCGCGATGAGCGATGTCTCGCCGCGCGCCGACGCGGCGAGATCCCCGGCCAGCCCGTGCAGGTACACCCCGAGAAGACAGCTCTCCAGGGGAGACAGGCCCTGCGCGAGCAGCCCGGCCAGGACGCCCGTCAGGACGTCGCCGCTGCCCCCGCTCGCCATGCCGGGGTTGCCGGTGGGGTTGATCCAGACCTCGCCGCCCGGCTCGGCGATCACGGTGCGATGCCCCTTGAGGACCAGGTAGCACGAACGCTCGGCGGCGAAGCTCCGCGCCACGCCGACCCGATCATCCTGGACGTCGGCCGCGGTCATCTTCGAGCCGTCCTGCCGGCGAAGCAGACGGGCCATCTCACCGGGGTGTGGCGTCAGGATCAGGACGCGCGAGGCGCCGTTCAGCTCGTCGGCCCGGCCGGCGAAGGCGTTGAGCCCGTCGGCATCGAGCACCACCGGGTGCCCGGTAGACGCGATGATCTCCCGTACGAGGGCCGAGGTATCCTCCACCGTCGTCAGCCCCGGCCCGACCGCGAGCACGTCGCATGCCTCGACGAGCGTGCGCAGCAGCGGCGCCGCCGCACGCGACACCGTCCCGGACGACGTCTCCGGCAGCGCCTCGGTCATCATCTCCATGACCTGCGAGGCGAGGATCGGCTGTGCCGAGGCCGCGGTCGCCGCGGTGACCAGGCCGGCGCCGGAACGAAGGGCCGACAGGCAGAGCATCGCGGTCGCACCCGACTTGCCCTTCGAGCCGGACAGCGCCAGCACGCGACCGTAGTCCCCCTTGTGGGTGTCGGCCTCGCGCAGGGGCACGAGCGGCGCGACCTCGGATTCGGTGACGAGGTTGAGCCTGACGTCTTCCGCGGCCACCGCCTCGGGGGGGATGCCGATGTCGACGACGTGCAGCCGGCCCACGAGGAGCGCGGCCGGATCGAAAACGTGCGGGATCTTGGGGCAGGCCAGGGCGATCGTGTGGTCCGCCTGCACCGCGGCGCCGGGGATCTGCGCCGAGTCGCCGGACAGCCCCGAGGGGATGTCGAGCGCCACCACCTCGCGACGGCTGGCGTTGATGTCGTGGATGGCCCGCGCACCGAGGCCGCGGGCGGCGCCCTTGAGGCCCGTTCCGAACACCGCGTCGACGATCAGATCGTGAGTCGCGATCTCCCTGCCGATCCGGTTCCAGGCCTCCTCGTCCGGAGCCTCCTCGATCTCGATTCCGGCGGTCCGTGCTCGATCCCTGTGCTCGGCCGCGGGACCGCCCAGATCGTCCGCCCGCGCGAGCAGGATGACGCGGGCCGGGACGCCCCGGGCGGCGAGGTGCCGTGCGGCCGTGATCCCGTCGCCGCCGTTGTTTCCTTTGCCGCAGAGGATGAGCGGCTTCAGGGCGGTGAGCGAGGGATACAGATGGAGCAGGGTCTCCGCGACGGCGCGGCCGGCGTTGTCCATCAGGGTCCCCGACGCGATCCCGTGCCGTTGCTCGGTGCGCCGGTCGATCCGCCCCATCTGTTCGGCGGTCAGGATTTTCATGTCGGAAATCTTGACACTTTTCTCGGCGCGATGATAGCGTCTCGGGTGGAAGCCGTCTCATACCACGCCGTATCAATGACTTAAGCTAAGGTGCCGCCCTTGTTCCGCTTCCTCACCGCCGGCGAGTCCCATGGCCCCGCGCTCACGATCATCGTCGACGGTCTGCCGGCCGGCCTCGATGTCTCCGTCAACGCCATCAACGAGGATCTGCAACGGCGCCAGGGGGGCTACGGGCGCGGCGGCCGGATGTCGATCGAACAGGACCAGGTGCGGATCCAGGGGGGGGTGCGCTTCGGCCGCACCATGGGCGGTCCGGTGGCGATGGTGATCGACAACAGGGACTGGGCGAACTGGACGGATGCGATGCGTGTCGAGCCGCTCGCTTCGGGCGCTCCGGCGGATGATGGATCGCTTCGCCGTGTTCGACATCCCCGCCCCGGGCACGCGGACCTGGCCGGCGCCCTCAAGCACTTCACGCACGACGCACGCGACGTGCTCGAGCGGGCCAGCGCGCGCGAGACCGCGGCCCGCGTGGCGGCGGGAGCGCTCGCGAGGCAGCTCCTCGCCCGGTTCGGCATCGAGATCGCAAGCCACACGGTCGGCGTCGGCCGCGTCGCGATGCCACGCGACCACCAGGTGACCTGGGAGGCGATCGCCTCGCTGCACGTCGGATCGCCCCTGCGGTGCGTGGATCCGGTGATCGAGGCCCGGATGATGAAGGAGATCGATCGGGCCCGCGCCGCCAGGGACTCCGTCGGTGGTGTCTTCCAGGTCGTGGCGAGGGGCGTTCCCCCCGGCCTCGGGTCGTGCCGGTTGTGGGACACGCGGCTCGAGGGGAGGCTCGGGCGTGCCTTGCTGTCGATCCACGCGGTCAAGGCGGTCGAGATCGGCGACGGTGTCGCCGCCGCGTCCGCGAACGGGTCCGAGGTACACGACGAGGTTTTCTACGACGAGGTCGAGCGGCGCTTCTTCAGAAAGACCAACCGTGCCGGCGGGATCGAGGGGGGCATCTCCAACGGGGAGGAGATCCGCGCCACGGCCTGGCTCAAGCCGCTGTCCACGCTGCCGAAGCCGCTCCGGTCGGTGGACCTGGTCGACAAGTCGCTGTCCGAGGCGGCGGTGGAGCGGACCGATACCTGCGTGGTGGCGGCGGCCGGCGTGATCGGCGAGGCGATGACCGCGGCCGTGCTGGCCGAGGCGTTCCTGGAGAAGTTCGGCGGGGATTCGATCGCGGAGATCGAGCGCAACCGGGACGGCTATCTCAGGCAGGTCGAGGAGTTCTGAAATGATCCGTGTCTTCATTATCGCGGTGCTGGCCCTCGGGGCCCTCGCTCTGATCGCGCACAGCCTGCCGGTCGCCGTGCCGGCCGACGTCATGGAGGGTGTCTGGGAGGGCCCCTTCGACACCTACAGCATGGCGGGGGAGCGGCTCGCCTCGACACGCATACGCCTGGAAATCGAGACGACCGAGCCGGGGGTGCGCTCCGTGCGCCGGCTCGAGCGGTACCCGGACGGGCGCGTGGAGGAATCGTCCGGTGAGATTCATGAGACGGACGCGGAGCTGACCTGGCGGATGACCGATCCGGAAGGAAACGAAACGGTTCTCGCGGGCAGACGCCAGGGCCCGGCGATCTTCTGGCACACAAGCGATCCGTCCCTCGGCACGCAGAGGAGCCTGAGGGAGCAGGTGGTGCACCGGGCGGGTGGTGACCTCTACACCATCGACGGCGCGGGGGTGCTCGCCGGTCAAGCCGGCCAGGTGGTTCTCTACGAAGGGCGGTACGAGAAACGCGCGGCAGAGCGACGATGAGGGGAGCCGCGCCGGTCCTGGCCGGCATCGCCCTGCTGGCCGTCTCGTGGGCGGTCCCCGGGAACGGGCCGGCGCCGGCCTCAACGAAGGTCCGGGCCGTGGTGGTGGGGATCGTCCAGGATGGAGGGCTTCCTCACCTCGGGTGCACGAAGCAATGCTGCGAGCGGGCCCGCAGGGATCCGTCGCTCGCGCAGCGTGTTGCGTCGCTGGCCCTCGTCCATGACGCGCCCGGCGCCGCGCGCCGGGTCTTCATGATCGATGCGACGCCCGATTTCCGATCGCAGGTGGACTCGGCGCTCGGCGAAGCCGCGCGGCTGTCCCGCCCCGCCGGCAGCCCCATCGACGGGATCCTGCTCACGCACGCGCACATTGGCCATTACACGGGCCTGATGTATCTGGGTCGGGAGTCGATGGCGGCGAAGTCCGTGCCGGTATGGGCGACGCGCAGAATGGGCGATTTCCTCTCGGCCAACGGACCGTGGCGGCGGCTCGTCGCCGGTCAGCACATCCAGCTGAGGTCCCTGGAGCCGGGGGTGGCGGTGACCCTCGCGCCGGACCTGGTCGCGGAGCCGCTGAAGGTGGCGCATCGCGAGGAGGAGTCCGACGCCGTGGGGTACATCGTGAGCGGCCCCTCGCGAAGACTGCTCTACATCCCCGACATCGACGACTGGGGGCGCTGGGACAGGGACATCGCGGCTCTCGTGAGGACCGTCGACGTGGCCCTGCTCGACGGAACTTTCTACGGCCCGGAGAGCCTCGGCACGCGCTCCATCGCCGAGGTGCCGCATCCGTACATGACGGCGACGATGGACCGTCTCGAGCCGCTCGTGCGCGAAGGCAAGCGCGTGATATTCATCCACCTCAACCACAGCAACCCGGCGCTCGCGGCCGACTCCGGGGAGCGCCGGCTGATCGAGCAGCGCGGGTTCGAGGTGGCAACCGACGGCCTGGAGCTGGAGCTGTGACATGAGCGCGAAACGCGAGGGAGCGATCCTGGCGATCGACCAGGGCACCACGGCATCCAAGGCGGCGGTCTACAGCGCGTCGGGCAGGCTGCTCGGCACGGGCCGCGCGCCACTGCGCACCCGGTTCGGGGCCGGCGGCGTCGCGGAGCAGGACCCGGCCCAGATCCTCTCCAGCCAGCGTCTTGCCGTCCGCCGGGCGCTCGAAGCGGCGCGCCACCCGGCGCTCGCCGTGGCCGGCATCGCCTCGCAGCGTTCCACGTTCGTGATCTGGGATCGCAGCACCGGCCGGCCGGTCGCACCGGCTCCCACCTGGCAGAGCACGATGGCCGCGGACGCCTGCCTGAAGCGGGGCGACGACGCGCCCGCCGTGCTCCGGCGCACAGGCCTGCCCCTCTCGCCCCATTACAGCGCCTCGAAGATCGCGCGCGTGCTCGCGTCGAGCCGCGGGCTGCGGAGGCGCGCCGAGCGGGGCGACCTGCTGTTCGGCAACGTGGCCACCTGGCTGCTGTGGCATCTGAGCCACGGCGAGGTGCACGCCACGGATCCCACGCACGCCGCTCGCACGCTGCTGTTCAACATCGAGGCGCTCGACTGGGACCCATGGCTGCTGGACCTCTTCGGGGTCCCGCGCGACATCCTGCCGGAGATCCGCCCAGTCTGGGAGACTTCGGCACGATCCGGCTCGACGGATCGTCGGTGCCCGTGACCGCGTCGATGGGCGACCAGCAGGCGGCACTGATCGGCGCGATCGGTCTGAAGGGCCAGCGGGCGGAGGGGTCGGCACTGGTGAACTACGGCACCGGCGCCTTCGTGCTGATTTCCACCGGGAGCACGCCGCAGCGATGCGACGGCCTGCTGACGAGCCTGGCCTGGACCAGCGCAGAAGAGCGGAGATACCTGCTGGAAGGGACGATCAACTCCGCCGGCGCTGCGCTGGACTGGTTGCGCAAGGATCTGGGCGCCCCGGGCGAGATGAAACGCATCGACAGGATGTGCCGGGAGGCGGCGGGGCGCACGCTGCTGCTGCCGGCGTTCTGGGGGCTCGGGTCGGCGTACAGCTCGCCGGGCGACACCAATCTGCCGAGCATCACGGTGAACCTCGGCCCCTACGGCACGCTGCCCGATCTGACGCGTTCGGCCGTGGAGGCCACCGCCCACATGGTGGCGGTAATCATCGAACGCGCGACGGGGCGCGGGCCGGCGCCCCGTCGTATCGTGGCGACCGGAAGCCTCACCTCGCTCGACTACCTGATGCAGTTCCAGGCGGCGCTGCTTCCGGGGATCGCCCTGTCGGTGGCGCCCGACGCCGAGGCGAGTCTCGTGGGGATGGCGAAGGCCGCCTCCCCGCGATGGAAGCCCGCGAAGGCGACGAGTCGGGAGCGCGGTCGCGGTCCGGCGACCCGGGTGAGCTCCCCGATCGGCATGAAGAGGATGGCGATACACAGGCACCGCGAGTGGCGCCGGCTCATCGCGCTCGCGCGGATCTGGAAGCAGGTGGCCGAGGCGTATCCTTGACGCCGCGCCGCGCGGCGGCCCTCGAGCTGGGCCTGTTCCTGGCGCTGGTGCTGTCGTTCATCTGGATCTGGGCCCATGCCTTCCCCTCGGCCAGCCTGGTCGTCTACGTCGTGGGGCTGGGCATCACGTTCGCGACGCACATCATCCACCGGGAGACTCCCGAGGCGATCGGCTTGCGGGTGGACAACCTCCCCGCGGCGCTCGCGGATGCCGCCGTGCCGACCCTGCCGCTCGTGGCGGTCTTCGTCGGCTATGGCCTCGTGCGGGGGGAATGGAACCCCGAGGTATTCGACGCCGAGCGCTTCCTGAGGCTGCTGGCATGGGGTTTCCTTCAGCAATACCTCCTGCAGGGGTTCATCCACAGGCGGCTGAACGTGCTGATCCGGGGCAACACCGCGCGTGAGATCGCCGTGGCGGGGATCTTCGCGCTGCTGCACCTGCCCAACCCGATCCTCGTGCCGGTGACCTTCCTGGCGGGCTACGTCTTCGCCGTGCTCTACCGCAGGCATCCCAATCTGGCCGTGCTGGCTCTGTGCCACGCGGTCGGCAGCACGGCCGTGGCGTTCGCATTCGGGCCGGGATCGCTGCACAAGATGCGCGTCGGCCCCGGCTACTACAGGGTCTGAGCGGTGGGAACGCCCGCGAGAGGCCGCGCCGACCGGACGGCGTCCAGGACGGCGTCGCCGATCACGCGGCAGGCCGCGACGGCGAGAGCGTCCGGATCGGCACGCCGCGTTCCCACGGACAGGGTGAAGACCAGATCGCCGTCGAATCGGGTGTGCGCGGGGCGGATGCAGCGCGCGATGCCGTCCTGGCACTGGCGCGCCAGGCGGGACGCGGCGACCCGGTGGAGCCGCGCATCGGTCGCGACCACGACGAGGGTCGTGTTGGGGGATCCGAACCCGCGACGGCCGCGGCCTTTCATCATGCACGCCCCGGTGTCGGCAAAGCCGCTCCTCGGGCGGGGAGCCCGTGCGCCGGCGACGATCATGGAGGTCTCCGGGTCGATCACGTCGCCGAAGGCGTTGACGACGGCGAGCGCGGCTATCGTGGCCCCGCCGGCCGCATGCGTCAGACGCAGCCCGGCGTTGCCGAGACCCGCCTTGGTCGCGCGTCCGATTCCGAACAGCTTGCCGACGGTGGCTCCCGTGCCCGCCCCGATCGAGCCTGATGGAACCGGGCGGCGCGATGCGGCTCTGCAGGCACGCGCCCCCATGGCCGCGTCGGGTCGGGCGTCGGGATCCCCGATGCCGAGATCGTAGACGACGGCGGCGGGAACAATCGGCACGCGCGCCGCGCCCGTATCGAACCCGATTCCCCGACGCTCCAGCTCGCGCATCACGCCCGACGCGGCGTCCAGCCCGAAGGCGCTTCCCCCCGTCAGCAGCAGCGCGTGGATTTTCCCGACCAGGTGCCCGGGCCGGCAGGCGTCGAGCTCGCGGGTTCCGGCGGCGCCTCCTCCCACGTCGCACCCGGCCACGGCCCCGTCGGGGCAGACGATGACGGTGCACCCGGTAGCGGAGCGCAGGCTCGTTGCATGACCCACCAGAATCCCCGGCAGGGACGTCAGGGTCGTCATGGGCGATCCTGCGTGACGGCCGGCACGATCGCGCGCCGTGAGACCATCCAGGTGAACAGGCCGTCGGCGATGCTGTAGCCGCCGAGCACGAGAGCCCACGGTACGCAGATCCGCAGCAGATCGAGCAGCGGGGCCTGTCCCCGTGCCACGAGCAGGAAGGTCTCCACGAGCTGCCAGAGCGCCGTCGCGAAGAGCGCGATCCCGATGCCGAACTCCACGGTGGCCAGCCCGCGGCGCCGCAGGTACCAGTGCCCCGCGCCGGGAAGCGCCATCGAGAGCAGGACGGCCATCAGGGGAGAGCGGAACCGGGCGCCGCACGCAGGGCAGCCGGCGGAACCGGCGGGTCGCCCCTCGAGCGAGGCACGGCAGTGCGGGCAGGCGACGGGACGCGTCACGCGCGGGCAAGTACGAGGCGGCTGGAGACACCCGAGGCATCTCCAGCCGCCTGGGACCGGGCCGGCGAAAAACCGTGGATCATCGAACGGTGAGGTTGGCGGGAAGGTGACGCGTGGGCGGAGTTGCGGATGACGACGCGACGGCGCCGCCGGAGTCGGGGAGGGTGCTGCAGGGGAATGGCCCGGTTTGAGCTCAGTTGCATCGCGAGTATCCGCAGTAACGGCACGACAGGCACCCATCGTCCTGCCTCAGGGTGCCGCTGCAATCGGGACAGGCTGCGCGGGGCGCGGCCCTCGCGGCACGCGAGGCGATCATGGCGCGGTGCATCGCCCGGCCGAGGGTCTCCAGACCGACGCGCTCCCCGGCGACACTCAAGTGCGCCAGGGGATGGGAGGCCCTGCGTCCCGGGGGGCCGGCGTACAGGACCTGGCGCCTTCGGCTCCGGTCGCGGTAGATCGTGACTCCTTTGCAACCGAGCTGCCACGCCGTCATGAAGGCGGTCCGTACGTCGTCGCGGGTGGCGGTCGCGGGGAGGTTCACCGTCTTCGAGACGGCGTTGTCGCAGTGCTCCTGAAATGCGGCCTGCATCCGCACGTGCCATTCAGGACTCACGTCCCAGGCTGTGGCGAAGACCCGGGCGACCGGCGCGGGGATGCGCCCGTCGCGCAGCCGTCGCGGGCTGCCGGCCGCCGCCACCTCGGCGAGCAGGCGGTCGCTCATGATCCCGAGCGCGTCGGCGCGCGCGACGAACGCCGGGTGCACCTCGTACATCTCCTCCTCGCCGGCGAGGTCGAGGATATTGCGCCGTGCGTAGGCCACGGCAAACAACGGCTCGATGCCGCTCGAGGCGCCTGCGATGATGCTGATCGTGCCGGTGGGGGCTACGGTCGTCGTGGTGGCGTTGCGCAGCGGGGCGCCGCCCGCGAGCTGGTGCCGGCTGCCCGCGAAGGCGGGATACGCGCCCCGCTCGGCGGCAAGCGCGGCGCTGGCCACCTTCGACTCCTCGTCGATGAAACGCATGACCCGACGCGCGCGCGACAGGGCCTCGTCGGAGTCGTACGGGATCTCCATCGCGATCAGCGCGTCGGCCCATCCCATCACGCCCAGGCCGATCCTGCGGTTGGACCGCGTTACTCCCTCGATGACGGGAAGCGGATAGTGATTCACCTCGATCACGTTGTCCAGGAAGTGGACGGCCTCGTGCACGGTGCGCCGAAGACGCTCGAGGTCGAAGTCCCTGCCGCGCGCGTCGATCATCCGGCCGAGGTTGATCGAGCCGAGCGTGCACGCTTCGTTGGCGGCCAGCGGCTGCTCGCCGCAGGGGTTGGTCGCCTCGATCGGAGCGACATGCGAGGTCGGGTTGGCGGCGTTGATCCTGTCGATGAAAATCACTCCGGGATCGCCGCAGGCCCAGGCGCCGTCCACCATCCGTTCGAAGACGTCGCGGGCCCGCAGACGTGCCGGCCCGCCGGCCGGCGCGGGAGGCGAAAGAGGGTAGTCGGTGTCGGCGGCCAGCGCATCCATGAACCCGTCCGTGACCGCCACGGAGATGTTGAAGTTGACGATCCCGGTGCCGTCACGCTTGCAGTCGATGAACTCGAGGATATCTGGATGGTCGACCCGCAGCACCCCCATGTTCGCCCCGCGCCGCGTGCCCCCCTGCTTGATCGCCTCGGTGGCGGCGTCGTACACGCGCATGAAGGAGACGGGGCCGCTCGCCACACCGCGCGTGCTGCGCACGCGGCTGTTGCGCGGCCGCAGCCGAGAGAAGCTGAACCCCGTGCCGCCACCGGTCTTGTGGATGATCGCGGCCTGCTTGAGGCTCTCGAAGATCCCCTCCATCGAGTCCTCCACAGGCAGAACGAAGCAGGCGCAGAGCTGCTGCACTTCACGGCCGGCGTTCATCAGGGTGGGGGAGTTGGGCAGGAACTCGAGCGACCTCATCATCGCGTGAAACGAGGCCGCGCTGCGCTCGGGATCGCGACGTCCCTGAAAGGGCAGCGTCCGGTCCGCCTCGGCCACGCAGAGGGCGACACGCCGGAACAGGCCGTCGGGAGTCTCGGCAATCCGGCCGGCGTCGTCGCGCACGAGGTACCGTCTCTCGAGGACTCTGACGGCGCTCGAGGTCAGGGTGGCGGCCGGTTCGGCGTGGACTGACGACATGAGGTCGGCTCCTCCCGGGCAAGAGGACCGTACCTCGACCGGTCGGGGCTGTCAAGACGGAAACCGGGAAAAAGCCCAAGATATTGTGGCCCGGCCTGTCAGCGGGCCCGTAATCTGGGGGGTGGCAGGGCGGGGGCGACCCGGCTCAGGGCGCCGCGGCGGGCGACGCGGGAAGCTGGAACTGGAGCCGGTGCAGCGTGGCGTAGATTCCGTCCTCTTCGATCAATTCGGCATGGGTTCCCTGCTCGCGCACGGTCCCCTTGTGCAGCACGAGGATGCGATCGGATTCCCGGATGGTGGAGAGGCGGTGGGCGATCACGAGCGAGGTCCGGCCGGTCATCAGGGTCCTCATCGCCTCCTGGATCTGCATCTCCGTGCGCGAGTCGACCGAGGCGGTCGCCTCGTCGAGCACCAGGATAGGCGGGTCGAACGCCAGCGCGCGGGCGAACGACAGGAGCTGCTTCTGTCCCACGGAGAGGTTGCCGCCCCGCTCGCGGATGTCGGCGTCGTAGCCGCCGGGTAGCTTCGAGATGAAGTCATGCGCCCGCACCGCCCGCGCCGCCGCCACGATCCTCTCACGGCTGATGTCAGGGTCCTGCAATCCGATGTTGTCCGCCACGCTGCCGGCGAACAGGAAGTGGTCCTGGAGCACCACGCCGACGCGGCGTCTGAGCTCCTCGAGACGCACATCGCGCACGTCGACGCCGTCGAGCCGGATCGCGCCGGACTGGACGTCGTAAAGACGGATCAGGAGCCGGACGATGGTGGTCTTGCCGGCTCCCGTCGAGCCGACAATCGCCACCTTCTCGCCGGGTCCGATGCGGAAGGACAGCCCCGAGAGCACCTCGCGCTCCGAAGGGTACCCGAACCGGACATCGTCGAAGACGACCTCGCCCACGCCGGCGGCGGGCGGGGGAAGCGGGACGGGGCTGGCCGGCGAGAGGATCTCGGGCTCGGTGTCGAGCAGGCCGAAGATCCTCTCCGATGAGGCCATGGCCGACTGCATCACGGAGTAGTAGGAGCCGAGCTCCTTGATCGGGCCGAAGAACTTCTGTGCGTATTCGAGAAACGCCACGAGCGTCCCGAATGTGATCGCGCCGATGAGGACGCGACCGCCGCCGTACCAGATGATCATCGCCACCATGAGGGTGCCCACGAGCTCGATGATGGCGGACAGCAGCGAGTCGAAGGTGACCGAGGCGAGGTCCGCGTCGCGATGCTCGCGGTTGACCCTCTCGAACTCCTCGTCGTTGGCGGGCTCGCGCTGGAAGAGCTGCACTACGGTCATCCCACTCAGCGCCTCCTGGAGGTAGGCGTTGATACGCGCGATACGGGCTCTCACCGCTCGGAACGCGTCCCGGATCCGCAGGCGGAAGAAGAACGTGATCAGCCCGAGCAGGGGCAGGATGGTGATGGTCAGAAGGGCGAGACGCACGTCCATCCAGAACAGGATCGCCACGATACCGACCAGCTTGAGGCCGTCGCCCAGAAGGGTCACCACTCCCGACGAGAAGATCTCGGCGAGGCTCTCGACGTCGGTGGTGACCCTCGTGACCAGCCGACCGACCGGGTTGCGGTCGAAGAAGGTCGATGAGAGCCGCTGCAGGTGCTCGTACACTTCACGTCTCAGATCCAGCACCACGCTCTGGCCCGTCTTCTCCAGGTAGTAGATCTGCGCGTAGCGGAACGAGAACTCGAACGCCAGCGTGACCGCGAACAGGATCACGATCCGGACCAGGCCTGAGGCGTCCTGATGCGCAATCGGACCGTCGATGGCCTGCTTGATCAGATAGGGCTGGATGAGCTGGGCCGCGGAAACGAGAAGGAGAAACAGCAGCGACATCCCGATCAGGGCATGGTGGGGGCTGACGTAGCGCCAGATCCGCCCCATGATCCGGGCGTCGTACACCTTGCCCAGGATCTCCTCGTCCTGCGGGCGTGCGGCCGTCAGAGGCGCGTGTCGCATCCTCAGCTCTCCTCGAGACGGTGCGCGAGGCTCTGGCGGCGTGCGATCGCGGCGTACAGCCCGCCGGCCTCGAGCAGCTCGGCATGGGTGCCGCGCTCGACGATCCTGCCGCCGTCGAGCACAAGGATCTCGTCGGCCCATGAGAGGCTGGCAACTCGGTTGGAGATCACGATGATTGTCCTGCTGCCCTTCTGTCTCATCAGGCCGGTCACCACCTCCTGCTCGACCTGGGCGTCGAGACTCGACAGTGCGTCGTCGAGCACCAGGATCGGCGCGTCGGTCACCAGGGCGCGTGCGATGGTGGCTCTCTGCCGCTGCCCGCCCGAGAGCGTGAAGCCGCGCTCGCCCACCACCGTGTCGAGCCCGCGCGGAAAGTACGGCAGGTCGCGATCGAGCCTCGACAGCGCCACAGCCGCGTCGATGTCCTCCGGGGCGACCTCACGCGGCGACAGCGCGATGTTCGCGCGGATCGATCTCGAGAACAGGAACGGCTCCTGCGGCACCATGGCGATGTCATGGCGAAGACGCGAGAGCGGGAGCCCGGTGATGTCCCTGCCGTCCAGAAAGATCGTCCCCTCGGGAGGCGTCAGGATGCGCGGGAGCATGTTGACGAGGCTCGTCTTTCCCGAGCCGACGGTGCCGATGATTCCGAGCGTGCCGCCCGCCGGGATCTCCACGTTGATGTCCTTCAGATGCGTGGTGTCGGCGCGCGCCCCGTCGTGACCGAAGCTGAGATGCCGGATGGAGACCGCCCCCGAGAGCGGCCGATCGAACGGGGGGCCGGGCTCGTCGCGATTCTCTGCCGGCTCGTCGAGGATCTCCCCAATCCGGCGCATCGCTGCGGCGCCCCTCTGGAAAGTGTTGAGGATCCATCCGAAGGCGAAGGTCGGCCAGACGAGGAAGGCGAGGTAGGCGTTGAAGGCGACGAAGTCGCCCAGGCTGATCCTCCCGGCGATGACGGCGCGGCCTCCGAGCCCCACGACCACCAGCGTTCCGACCGAGGCCATCGCCCCCATCAGGGGGACCATGGCGCCGCGGGTCTTCGCCAGGGCGAGCGCCTTGTGCAGATAGTCGGCCGACATCCTGCCCCAGGACGCGGCCTCCTGATCCTCGCGGGCGTACGTCTTGATCAGGTTGATCGCCGAGATGTTCTCCTGCGCCATCGCCGTGATGGCGCCGAGCTGCTCCTGCATCGCCATCGTCCGGCCGTAGATCCGCCGGCTCAGACGGTTGACGGCCAGCATGAAGAAGGGGAAGGGGGCGAGGGCGAAAAGCGTGAGCCGCGCGTCCATGGCGAGCATCATGGCCACGGCGGTCACGTACACCAGCGTCGTGTTGACGAGGTTCATCATCCCCGGACCGAAGAAGGAGCGCACGAGGAGCATGTCGTTGATCGCCCGCGAGGTGATATCGCCGATCGGTCGCTGGGCGTAGAACGACATCGGGAGACGCTGCAGGTGGGAGAAGAGCCGGCCCCTCAGCTCGTACGCGACGTGCCGGCTGGCGCCGAGGATGGCGAACCGGGACAGGGTGCGCACCACCGCCTGCGCCCCCGCGACGGCGACGATGATCAGCGCGAAGGAGAGCAGGCGCCTGCGGTCGGAGGCCTGCAGCGCGTCGACGGCGTGCTTGAGCAGCCGTGGGACGCTGAGCGCGAGCAGGTTGGTCGCGGCCAGGAGCAGGAAGCCGGCGATGTAGCGTCCCCGGTGCCGGCGCAACGAGGACGCGGCGAGGGAGAACGGCCCGAAGGAGGATCGTCCCATGGCCGCGACCCCTACCGTGCCGGCAGCGCCGCCCCGCCGCTGCGTGCGGCGGCGAGATCGAACAACATCGTCTCGACCAGGAGGCGGCGGTTGACGTTGCGTTCCAGGTCGCGCGCCGCGAGCCGCATCCGGTCGATCAGGGCGCCGGCGGGCTCCGGGCCGCCGGCGAGCCGGCCGGCCAGGTCGGCGAGATCGTCCGCGATGTCGGTGTGCAGCAGCGCATCCGGGCCGGTCCCCGAGCACAGCAGGAGAATGTCGCGCGCCAGCCCCGAGAGCATCGCCAGCCGGCGTCCAATCGACTCCGGATCGGTCCCGAACGACTCGGCGTCCGCGATAACGTGGTCCCGGGGATGCTGTTCGGCGAGCCGCCCGAGCAGCTCGAGCATCTCGGCGCGCAGCGCGTCGTGCTCTGCGAGATCCAGGGTGAGGGCCGCGCCGTAGCGTCCCTCGGCGATCCGGGCCGCCCGGAAGGCGGCATCCTCGTCGAGGCCGCGAAGCCGCACGAGATCCGCGGCAAGCGCGCGGGCCGGCAGCGTCCCGAAGGCGATGCTCTGGCAGCGGGATCGGGTCGTGGGCAGCAGGTGCATGGGCCGTGCGGTGACGAGGATGATGGCGGAGCCGGGCGACGGCTCCTCGAGCGTCTTGAGCAGGGCGTTCTGCGCGTCCGTGCTCATCCGGTCGGCCGGGTCGACGATGAAGACCCTCCGGGCTCCCTCGTACGGCCGGTACGACGCCTCCTGTCTGAGCCGGCGCACCGCGTCGATCGGGATCACCGTCTTCTCCAGCGTGAGGGTCATCACGTCCGGGTGGATCCCCTTGTCCACCTTGTGGCAGGAGGGGCAGGCGCCGCAGGCGTCGTCGGTCGCATGGGGGCAGTTGAGCGCCGCGGCGAGTGCGACGGCGACCGTTCGCTTGCCCACCGCCTCGGGGCCGGAAAAGAGCAGGGAGTGGTGGAGCCGTCCCTCCGCGAGCGATCGTCTCAGGATGCCGACGCCATGGTCGTGTCCGACGATATCGCTGAGCCGCGTCATGGGCATCCGTGTCTCCGGT
Source organism: uncultured Acidobacteriota bacterium (assembly GCA_963806495.1). Lineage (GTDB taxonomy): Bacteria > Acidobacteriota > Polarisedimenticolia > JACPZX01 > DASXTC01 > CAWDYA01. The sequence goes on from CAWDYA010000007.1 coordinate 166,455, forward strand.
TCAGTCGAGCTTGAGGAAACGTGCCACGATCGTCTGCACCTGCCGGGCCACCTTCTCGATCGGCTGGTCGCCCGGGACGATCTTCACCCGGCCCCGCTCGGCCGCCGCGACGCTCAGGTACCCCTCACGCACGCGGCGATGGAAGACCAGATCCTCCTCCTCGAATCGCGATGTTGCGGATGCCGCATCGGCCGCGTTGCGCTCCCGGGCGCGCCGCAGCCCTGTCTCGACCGGCAGATCCAGGAGGATCGTCAGGTCGGGCCTCAGATCCACGGCGACGAGCGAGTTGACCACCTTCACCTCCGACAACGGGATGCCCCGACCGTGTCCCTGGTACGCGACGGTCGCGTCGATGAACCGGTCGCAAAGCACCACCTTGCCGGAGTCGATGGCGGGCTGGATCACCTCCTCGATGTGCTGGATCCTGGCCGCCGCGTAGAGAAGCAGCTCGGCGCGCGGGATCAATCCCCTGGCCGTGGGATCGAGCAGGATCCCGCGCACCCGCTCGCCGATGACGGTCCCGCCCGGCTCGCGCGTGATCATGACTTCCACGTCACGACCCTTGAGATACTCGAAAAGCAGGCGGATCTGAGTGGACTTTCCGGATCCTTCGATGCCTTCGAACGTGATGAAGCTGGCCACGCGAGCGATTCCTCCTCGGATTGGGGAAAGGGGTTCATCCTAGCATAGTTGTGAGGAGGCGGCGCCTCAGGCTATGCTGCTGTTGTTCCCCATCATCCAGTCATCAAGCAGGAGGTGAACATGGCCGACAAGGCATTCCTGACCGATATCAAGACGCTGCGCGAGCGCGCACGCCGGCACATCGAGAAAGGCGCCATCACGGAAGGGTACAAGGCGGACCGGGAGACCGTCGTCAAGCTCCTGAACGAGGCGCTGGCCACCGAGATCATCTGCGTGCTGCGGTACAAGCGTCACTTCTTCATGGCGACGGGCATCAACGCCCAGAGCGTCGCGCAGGAATTCCAGCAGCATGCCACCGAGGAGCAGGGCCACGCCGACCAGATCGCGCAGAGGATCGTGCAGCTCGGGGGCGAGCCGAACTTCTCACCCGAGGGGCTCGCGACGCGGAGCCACGCCGAGTACGTCGAGGGGGACACGCTGGTCGGCATGATCAAGGAGGATCTCGTGGCGGAGCGGATCGCGATCGACAGCTACCGCGAGATGATCGGCTACACGGGCCACGATGATCCCACGACGCGGCGGATGCTCGAGGGGATCCTGGCGATGGAGGAGGAGCACGCCGACGACCTCGTGAGCCTGCTGGAGGAGCTGGACCGCTAGAGAGGGTGGGCCCTGAACCAGGCGCGAGCCGCCGCGATGTCCTTCGCGATCTGCGTCGCGAGGGCGTCGGGCGAGTCGAACCGATGCTCGTCTCGCAGGTGCGCGCAGAAGGCGAGCCTCATCGTCTGACCGTAGATCTCGGGCCCCTGATAGTCCAGCAGATGCGCTTCGACCACCCGCTCGCGTTCCCCGAAGGTGGGGCGCACGCCGATGTTGGTGACCGACGGGTGCATCTCGCCGGCGAACTCGGCGCGCGTGACGTACACGCCCTCGACCGGTATCAGCTCGCTGTCGGTCGAGAGATTCGCCGTGGAGAACCCGAGGCCGGCTCCCCGGCCGCGTCCGTGCACCACGAGCCCCTTGATCGCGTACTCGCGGCCCAGCATCGCCGCGGCCCGCTCCACGGAGCCGCGCTCGATGTTCTCCCGGATGCGCGTGGAAGACACCGGCTGGCTGTCGTACAGCACGACCGGGACGCGCTCGACCGTGATTCCCAGCCGCGCCCCTTCCGACCGCAGCAGGTCGAAGTCGCCCACCCCGCCCCTTCCGAAGTGGAAGTTCGAGCCGACATACACCTCGCGCGCGGCCAGCTTGCGGGCGAGGAGCCCCTCGACGAACTCCTCGGCCTTGACGGCCGCGAACTCCCGCGTGAAGCGGATGATCAGCAGGATCTCCAGCCCGAGGGTGGACAGGACCCGGATCTTCTCCGACATCGGCATGATCAGCGGCGGCCGCCCGGCGGGCCTCAGGATGCTCAGCGGGTGCGGGTCGAAGGTCATCAGGATCGACGTGCCCCCGATCTCCCGGGCGCGGGTGGTCACCATGTCGATGATCTTCTGATGCCCGATGTGCACACCGTCGAAGTTGCCTATGGCGATGACCGGGTTCGGCACCGCGCCGAGCGCGTCGGGATCCCGGAATATCTTCAGGCCCACAGGTACATCCCCAGACGGATGATGGCGTTGGCGATCACTCCGCAGATCAGATCGTCCGACATGATCCCCCAGCCTCCGGGCAGCTTCTCGGCGCGGCTCGCGGGCCAGGGCTTCAGCACGTCGAGAGCGCGGAACAGCAGGAATCCGGCGGCGCAGGTGACAACCGTCGGCTCGACCCAGAGCATGGTGACGAGGAACCCAGCCACCTCGTCGATGACCACCTCGGAGGGATCATGATAACCGAGCCGGCCCTCCATCGTCGTGGCGGCCGCGACCCCGGCAAGGCTGAGCGCTACCGCGGCCCCGGCCACGGCAATCGTCCCCCCCGCATACCAGAGCGCCAGATACAACGGCAGTGCGGCTGCCGTGGCCACGGTGCCCGACGCCACGGGAAAATGGCCGACGCCGAAAAAAGTCGCCACCGCCCAGGCGAGCGGCGAGCGGGAGGAGGCGTCACCCGCGGGCTTCATGGGTCACCGGATGTGCGGTTCGCACGGGGGTGGCGATCAGATCGTACGGATCGGCGCCCGTGACCCGCACGTCGACGAACTCGCCGACGGCCAGATCGCGCCGCGTTCTCACCCGCACCGCGCCGTCGATGTCGGGCGCCTGGAAGGCCGCCCGCGCGTGCCACGGCCCGCCGGGCTCCTCGGGGCCACCATCCACCAGCACCTCGAGACGCTGTCCGACGCGGGCGGCATAACGGCGAAGCGAGATCTCCTGCTGCAGCTCCATGACCCGCGCGCGGCGCCGCTGCTTTTCCTCGAACGGGACGTCGTCGTGGAGATCGTGCGCGGCGGTGCCCGGTTCGTGCGAGTAGAGGAAGACGCCGAGGTGGTCGAACCCGGCGTCGCCGACGAACCCGAGGAGCTCCTCGAGGTCCTGCTCGGTCTCCCCGGGGAACCCGACAATGAAGGTGGTCCGCAGGGAGATGCCGGGGACGCGGCGCCGGAACGTCTCGATCATCCGCATGAAGGCGTCGCGGCTGCCCCCTCGCCGCATCCGGGCGAGGACCCGCCGGCTGGCGTGCTGCAGCGGGATATCGACGTATTTGCATACCCGGTCGGTCTCGGCGATCGCGTCCATGAGCCGCACCGTCACCTTGCTCGGATAGGCGTACAGGAGCCGGATCCAGCGGATCCCGTCCACTGCGCCGAGCGTCTTCAGCAGCGCCGGAAGCCCGCCCGGCTCGCCGATGTCGGAGCCGTACGAGGTCGAGTCCTGTGCTATCAGGTTGATCTCGCGCACGCCCGAGCCGGCCAGATCGCGCGCTTCGGCGGTCAGGGAGGCGATCGTGCGCGAGCGGAAGACGCCCCGGATCCCGGGGATGATGCAGAATGCGCATGGGTTGTCGCATCCTTCCGCGATCTTCAGATAGGCCGAGGCTCCGGTCGTGGCCAGAATCCGGCCGGCCGACTCCCCGGGGAGATAGACGGCGGGGCCAAGGTCGGGCACGAACGCCTCGTCGGAGAGATCGCACGCCTCGGCGATCCTCTCGACGTCGTTGAGCCCGAGGAGCCGGTCCACCTCGGGGAAGTCCGCCTTCATCTCCCCTGCGAACCGCTGCACCATGCACCCGGCCACGATGAGACGCCGCAGACGGCCTGCCTCCTTCTGTCGGACCAGATCCTTGATGGTCTCATACCCCTCATCCTTGGCCGCCTGCAGGAAGCCGCACGTGTTCACGACCACCACGTCGGCGCGATCCGTGTCGAGGGTGATGTGAAAGCCGCGCCGTCTGAGGAGGCCCAGCATGACCTCTGAGTCGACGAGGTTCTTCGCGCAGCCGAGCGAAACGAGTCCAACGGTGATCATGGGGAGCCATTCTAGTCTTTTCGCGCCCCTGTTGTCGGCTCGCGGGCCTCGGCTTCGCTACCGGCGGGCCCGGGGCCTCGGCTTCCGGGCGGCCGTGGCGCCCGCCGTGGTGACGGCGCGGGACTTCAGGGTGGGGCCCCGGCCGGTGGCGGCGGTCGCCAGATCGTGTTCGCCCAGCGGCGTCACGTAGGCGGCCCCGTCCTCGCACGCCTTCAGGAGGGCGTCGGTGGGGTTGACCAGGAGCTTGAGATGGCTGGCCGCCTCGAGCATCTCCAGATCGGCCAGGCCGTTTCCCACCGAAACGTGGGGCACGGCCCCGAAACGCCTCAGGATCGCCTGGATCTTCCCTCTGCCGTGAGGCAGCGGCTCGATGACGCCGTCGGTCAGGGCGCCGTTGACGACGGCCACCTGCCCGGCCACGATGTCGGAAGAGTCGATTCCGAGAGGCTTGAGCGCGACTTCCACGGCCCATCGGGGCGACCCCGATACCACCACGATCCGGTATCCGAGGTCCCTCAGACGGGAGATCATCAGGGCCGCAGGCCCGCTCCCGACCCCCGCGATCCCGCGAGCGCGCGCGAGCGCCTTCTGCGAGTGGAGGTAGATCTCGTCCTCGCCGAGCCCGGCCAGGCCCTCCAGCATGACGCGCACCATCGTCTCTTCGGAGCACCGTCCCTGCCGCGCCAGCTCCCTGAGCCGCGCGTAATCTTCGTACGGATCGTGGGCCGGCTCCTCGCCCGAGGCCCTCACCGTCCGGGCCAGGGGAGCGGCAGCCTGCCGGGTCAGCGCCTGCTGCTCGATGAGACGCTCCCAGAGCAGATCCGCGACGTCCTCATCCCACAGGGTGCCATCGGCGTCGAAGGCGGCGATTTGGGTCTGATCGGGTCTCAGCCTGCGCCACTGGCGGGCGAGACGCCCGCATTCCTCGACGACCTCATCGTACGTGGCCTGGCGGATGCTCATCCCTGGTCCTCCTGTCCCGTGCGCTCGAGGGAGAAGGCCTCGGGCCGGTGAAACTCAAGGGTAGATGCGGCTCAACGTGCGGGGATAAGGGATGGTCTCACGGAGATGGTGGATACCGCACAGCCAGGTCACGGTTCTCTCGATCCCCATTCCGAAGCCCGAATGCGGGACCGTTCCGTATTTCCGGATGTCCAGGTACCACTTGAAGGCCTCTTCCGGCAGACCGTGCTCCCTGATCCGCTTTACCATCAGATCATAGTCGTGAATTCGCTGGCTGCCACCAATTATTTCTCCGTACCCCTCCGGCGCGAGGACGTCGACGCAGAGCGCCTTGTCGGGCTGTGCGGCATCCGGCTGCATGTAGAAGGCCTTTGCGGCCGCCGGGTAATGCGTCACCATCAGCGGGCTGGCATTGAGGTTCGACAGGATCGTCTCGTCGGTGGCGCCGAAATCGTTCCCGTATTCGAAGTCGACACCTTCCCGCTTCAGCACGGCAGCGGCCTCGTCGTATGGCATGCGGGGGAAGGGCCGGCCGATCGCCTCGAGCTTCGATACGTCCCGCTCGAGCGCCTTGAGCTCCTCCTTGTTGCGATCCAGCACGCGACCCACGATGTACGTGATGAATTCCTCGGCAAGCTCCAGCAGCCCGGCGAGCTCCATGAAGGCCACCTCGGGCTCCACCATCCAGAACTCGGTGAGGTGACGCCGCGTCTTGGATTTCTCCGCCCTGAAGGTGGGGCCGAAACAGTAGACCTTGCCGAAGGCCATGCAGGCCGGCTCGAGGTAGAGCTGCCCCGACTGGGTCAGATAGGCGCGCTCGCCGAAGTAGTCGGTCTCGAAGAGCGTGCTCGTCCCCTCACAGGCGGCCGGAGTGAAGATCGGCGAGTCGATGAGCACGAATCCGCGCTCGTGGAAGAAGTCCCGGATCGCCTGGCACACCTCGCTGCGAACCCTCAGGATGGCATGGGGCCGGGAGGATCTCAGCCAGAGGTGCCGGTGATCCATGAGGAAGTCGATCCCGTGCTCCTTGGGGGAGATCGGGTACTCCGCCGCCACGTGGCGCGGTCTCAGCGTGGTGACGTTCACCTCGAAGCCGCCCGGTGCGCGCGGTTCCTTCCGCACCGTCCCTTCCATCTCGAACGACGACTCCTGCGTGAGGGTGTCGGCGATCGCGAACACTTCGGGCGGGACTTCCTTCTTGACGACGACGCCCTGCACGTATCCGCTGCCGTCGCGCATCACGAGGAACCGGATCCTGCCGATGTCGCGCTTGTGATACACCCAGCCGCGAAGGCTGACGGTGTCGCCGACGTGGTGCTCGAGGTCGCTGATGCTGACGGGGGCCGCCGTCATTCCTCGGACTCGTCGCCCTTGCCCGCGGCGGCCCTTGCCTCCTGCACGACCTTCTCTCTCAGATGCGCGGGGACCTCGTCGTAGTGGGAGAACTCCATGTGGTATTCGCCGCGGCCGCCGGTGATGGAGTTGAGCGTCCCGTTGTAGCTGAGCATCTCGGCCATCGGCACCTGGGCGTGGATGATGCTGTTGCCCGAGTCGGAGTCCATTCCCGACATCCTCCCGCGCCGGCTGTTCATGTCCCCGAGAATGTCGCCCGAGCACTCCTCGGGGATGATCACCTCGACGTTCATGATCGGCTCGAGCAGGGTGGGGCCGGCCTCGGCGACGGCCTTCTTGAACGCCTCGCGTCCGGCGACCTGGAAGGCGATGTCCTTGCTGTCGACCGGATGTGTCTTGCCGTCCACAAGCGAGACACGCACGCCCGTCACGGGGAAGCCGGCGAGAACCCCTTCGCTCATCTTGGCCTGGATCCCCTTGTCGACGCTCGGCCGGTACTGCTGATCGATGACGCCGCCGACGATCTTGTCGACGAACTCGTACCCGCCTTCCTTGAGCGGCTCGATGTCGATGAAGACACGCGCGAACTGGCCGGCGCCGCCGGTCTGTTTCTTGTGCGTGTACTCGACGTACTTCACCGACCTGGTGATCGTCTCACGGTAGGGGATCTTCGGCAGGTGCAGGGTGCATTCCACGCCCTGCCTCTTGAGACGTGCCACCGCGACCTCGACGTGCTGCTGGCCGGAGCCGGAGATGAGCATCTCCTTGGTCTGGGCATCGCGGCCGATTCTCAGCATCGGGTCGGCTTCGAGCAGTTTGTGCAGCGCCGAGGAGAGCTTCTCCTCGTCGCCGCGGCTCTTGGGCTCGATCGCCCAGGAGATCGCCGGCTCGGCGAAGACGACCCTGGGGTACTCGATCGCGTGGGCCTTGTCCGAGGCGAGCGTGTCGCCGGTGTGGGTGATCTTCAGTTTCTGGAAGGCGCCGATGTCTCCCGCGTGGAGCTCGCCGATCGTGGTGATCGTCTTGCCCTGGACCGAGTCGACCGGCCCGACGCGCTCGTTCTCGCCCTTGGTGACGTTGTAGACGCTGGAGTCGGCCTTCACGACGCCGGAGTAGACGCGGAAGTAGCTGATCTTGCCCGCGAACGGGTCGACCACCGTCTTGAACACGAGCGCGGACATCGGCTCGGCGTCATCCGGCTTGCGGGACGCGGGCTGGCCGTCCGGGCCGACGCCGGTGACTTCGCCGCGATCCACGGGGGAGGGGAGATGGCGCACCATCGCGTCGAGGATCGGCTGGACGCCGACATTGAGCATCGCCGAGCAGCACATCACCGGCATCAGCTTGCCGGCGCGCACGGCGCTGGTCAGCCCGGAGACCAGCTCCTCCTCGGTGAGGCTGCCGGCCTCGAGATACTTCTCCATCAGCGCGTCGTCGTTCTCGGCGATATCGTCCACGAGCGCCTCGCGGGCGGCCGCCGCCCGTTCGGCGAGATCATCCGGGATCGCCCCCTCGGTCGGCTTGCCCGAGCCGTCCTGCGGCCAGGTGAATGCCCTCATCCTGATGAGATCCACAACGCCGGTGAAGTCCTTCTCCTCGCCAATCGGGATCTGCACGGGTACGGCGTTGCGGCCGAACGCCGCCTGGATCGATTCCACGCCGCGGCTGAACGAGGCCCGCTCACGATCCATCTTGTTGAGCACCAGCAGGCGCGGGATGCCGAACTCGTCGCAGTACGACCAGACTTTCCGGGTGCTCACCTCCACTCCCGAGACGGCGGAGACCACCACCACGGCCGAGTCGACGACACGCACGCTGCCTCGCGACTCGTGGAGGAACGCCCGGTATCCGGGCGTGTCGATGATGTTGACCTTGGCCTTCTCCCATTCGAGAAAGCACAGCGCGGCTGAAACCGATTTCTTGCGAGCAATCGATTCCTCGTCGAAGTCCGTCACCGTGGTGCCGTCGTCCACCTTGCCGAGACGGTTGACGGCCCCGGCGTCGAAGAGAAACGCCGACACGAGGCTCGTCTTCCCCGTCTGGCCGTGCCCGATGACACCCACATTACGGATCTCCGAGGCCTGGTAGGTCTTCATCAACCCTCCTTACGTACGGTCAGCCGCAGGTGTAGGGAAAGACGCGTAAGTCTTTGATTTTGAACGCGGATTATAACACGGCGATCCGGAGGGGACAACAGCGGAATGCGCCGTGAGCCACTCAGCGGGGAGGCTTGGTCGTGACGTCCTCGTAGATCTTCCTGACCTGCGCCTTGACCACCGGGCAGCCCGGGTCGTTGACGAGGCAGAACGCCAGCGTCTCGTTGTGACAGCCGCAGGTACACATCTCCCGGTTCACCCGCTCGAGGAACTCCTTCCTCAGGAGAGGATCGAGCTTCTCGATGTCCTCGTAGCCGGGAAGCTTGGCGTAGAAGCCGGGGCGGACATCCACGATCGGCCCCTTCTGCGTCGGCGTGACGGGGCGGGCCACCTCCAGCGGGACCTGTTCCGTCGCCTTGCCTGGCGACGGCGGATCGGGGACGGGCTGGCGCGCGTCCTCCATCCTGCGGGCCCGTTCCGCGTCCCGGTAAGGCTTTATCGCCAGCTCGAGGTCGGCGCCCGAGATACCGGTATACCGCCTGAACTCGGCCAGGTTCTCGAACTTCTTGCCCGCCGCGCGATGGGCCATGATCTTGTCGACGACCTCCTCGGTCAGCCCGGGATCGCCCAGGAGCACTTCCCGGCTGGCCACCTGGATCTTCTGCAGGAACCTGCTCGCCGCAGGGTAGGCCTCCGGCTTGAACGGCTTGTGCTTGGGTGCCGGTTCGGCGGCCATGACGACAGGGGAGGCGATCAACAGGGCGGCGCCGAGGCCCAGCATGACATGACGGAGCAGGGATAGAAGCCGGCCGGGACGGGATGGGCTCGAAAAGCTGATCATCGGAAAGTACCTCCCCACAAAGGACATAGGCGCGAGACGGACGGAGGATTCTAGGCCCCCGCCTCGTATGTGTCAAGGTGGACAGGCGTTTCAGGCCTGTGCCATAATCGCGCGTCCTGACAGGAGGATTCCATTTCGCGCGCTACACCGGGCGGCCGTCTCGCCGTCGTGGCCCTGCTGACGCTCATGGCGGCATCGAGGGCGGCGGCGCTCACCGACGAGGAAGCCTACCGGGGGCTCGTTTTCGCGGGCACGCACCCCGGCGGCCGCACGGCGGGGATGGGAGGGGCCGGACTGGCGCTGATCGACGATCCGGCCGGTGTGGTCCTCAACCCGGCGCGGCTGGCCGCGATCACCCACAGGAGCGCGCTGGTCGGGATCGCCGCAAGGATGTTCGACGACGACTCCACCGCGACCGGTCTGGTCCGGCCCGATCCTTCCATCAACCCTTACGCCGGCACGGACATCACGGGCGACACGTCCGTCGACGAGCCGATCCGCGCGGCGCTGCTCGCCTACGCCCATCCATTCGCCTTCCGCAGGCCGCTGGTGCTCGGTGTCGCCCGGGAGCGGGTCATGGATCTCTCGATCTCGGCCTCGGCTCGCGCGCTCACCACGCCGCTGGCGGCCCCCGTGACGCCATCCGGCGGAGACGAGATCCTGATGACGTCCCGCAGCGACCTGGATATCGCGATTACCCGGTACGACCTCGGCGCGGGCTGGAGGATCACGCCGCACTTCTCGGTCGGCGGAGCGGTCGTCGTCGGGCAACTCGACCTGTCTTCGAGCACCACGGGCAGCCTCGCCGACCCGCTGCAGTTCACCGTGCCCGGGATGTTCGATCCCCGGTTCGGCGGCACCGCGCCGATGCCCCTCACGAAGGTCCGCTCCGGCGGGTCGGACACGTCCGTCGCCTATACGTTCGGCGCCTGGTGGCGCGCCGCGCCGGGTGTCTCCCTGGCGACGGCCTTCACCCGCGGGAACCGGTTCTCTGTGCCGGGCACGAGCCGTGACCTCCTGACCGGCAGCCGGCGATCCTTCAGCGACGTCATCAAGGTGCCCGACCGGGCATCGCTCGGTGTGGCATGGAACCCGTTCATCCATCGCGCCTCGGCGCGGCTCCAGAGTCTGACGATCGCCTGCGATCTGGAGAGAGTCCGGTACAGCGACCAGCTCGATGGTTTCGTGTCTCGCAGGACCATCATGACAGATCCCCGATTCGTGCATCGAGTGCGGTTCGACGCCGATGATGCCACGGAGGCGAGGCTCGGCGCCGAGTACGAGGAGAAATTCCTGACATGGACGCTCGCGGTGCGCGGCGGCGTCTACACTGCCCACGACGGGCGCGTTCATCTGGCGGACGCTTCGGGCGGTCCGGCCGTCCTCCGCGGGTTCGGGAGCGCCCTCGAAAGCAGCGATGCCTACGCGCGCGACGACACGGAGGTGCACGCCACCGTGGGCGCCGGCGCGCGCTTCTACGGGTTCACGCTCGACGGGGCGATCGACGTTGCGGGTTCCGGCACGAGCGTCGTGGTCTCGACGACGTTCGGGGTCGGACGGCGGAGATGATGATGCGGCGTGCGATACCGATCCTGATCGCGGCGGCGCTCGCGGGTCCTCCGGTCGCCGCGGCGCTGAGCCGGCCGGTGGTGTTCCTCCAGGGCGCGCACGGCTCGGGAGCCGTCGTGGGCGAGGATGTGCTGCTGACGCAGGCCGACCCGGCCGCGCCGTCCACCGAGTTCGGCTCCGCTCTGGCGTTCGGGGACGTGGATGGCGACGGGCATGTCGACGCGATCGTGGGCCAGCGGGCCGGCAACCGGGTGTACGTGTATCTCGGGGCCGGAACGCCGGCAGGGGCGGCGTGGTACACGGACCCCAACGCGGCGGATCTCGTGCTGGCGGCTCCCGTGGGCGGGACGTCGCGCATCGAGCAGTTCGGGTTCTCGGTGGCCGCGGCCGACCTGGATCGCGACGGCGACGACGACCTGATCATCGGCGCCCCGTTCAGCGATCCCGGGGGTCTGGCCGACGCGGGACGGGCATTCGTGGTGCTCGGCGGACCGGGGCTGGCGTTGGCGGGGTCCGTGGACGTCACGGCGCCTCCCCCGGGAGTCGTGGTGACGGAGCTGATGCGCGGGGCCGCCGCGGCCGCGGGGGACAAGCTCGGATTCGCGGTCGGCGCAGGGCGGCTCTCGGGCGCGGGCGACACCTTCCTCGTGGTGACGGCCCGCGACGCCGACGCCGTCGTCGGCGGTGCGCTCGGAGATGCGGGGTCCGTGCACGTCGTGTTCGGCTCGAGCCTCTCGCCGTCCGGTGGCTCGTTCGATCTCACATCCTTCTCGGCCGCGACCTTCTTCGGGTCGGACGCGTCCGATGCTTTCGGCGAGGCTGTCGCCACATGCGACATCGACGGCGACGACGAGGACGACCTCCTGGTCGGCGCCATCTTCGGCGACGGCCCCGCCAACACGGGGCTCAACAGGGGAGAGGTGTCGGTCTTTCTCGGCGGGAACCTCGTCTCGGGATACCACGCGGGGCCGGTGAGCGCGTCGGGCGCAGCCATGACCATCCACGGCCGCGCGGATGGTGACGATCTGGGCTTCTCCGTCGCGTGCGGCGATCTGAACGGTGACGGGAAGGACGATATCGTCGCCGGCGCTGTCTTCGCCGACTCGATCGGCGCCGCGCGGCCGAGCGCCGGCGAGGTGTACGTGCTGAGGGGCAGAGCGTCGGACGTGGATCCCGCCAATCCGCTTCGAAGACGTCTTCTCGATCCGGCCACGGGGCAGCCACAGACGCCGGTGGACCTGTCGGTCGACACCGATCCGGCCGACCCGGCCCCCGACGGCGCCGACCTGGCGCTGCTCGGGGCGACCACCGCCGACCAGCTCGGCTTTTCGGTCGAGGTCGCCGACGTGGACGGGAACGGCATGGGCGACCTCGCCGCGGGCGCCCGCCGATACGACGAGGACCCGTCGCTGGCGAACGTCGGCGCGGTCTATCTGCAGCTCGGCTCGGCCGGTTTCTTCCCCGGGCCGTCCGGCCCGCCGCGCGGCATCGATCTGCACGCAGGCACCGTGCGGGCCGTCGACCCGGGGTACGTGCCCGGCACGCCGGTGGATCACCTGCCGGATCGCATCGACGCCATCGTCATAGGCGCCGGCAAGGACGACCACGCGGGCTGGAGCCTGTCGTCCGGCGACCTGGACGGCGACGGGGCCGAAGAGCTGATGCTCTCCGCCATCGGCGACCTGACACGGGAGCCGGGCTACCCCGGCGAGGCGTACATCATCTCGCTCGCGGATCGCGACGGCGACGGCGCGGGCGATCTGGTCGATCTCGACAACGACAACGACGGACTGACGGACCAGGAGGAGATCGACGGATCGCTCAACGGCGGGATCCCGACCGATCCGTTCGACCCGGACAGTGATGCCGACGGGATCCAGGACGGCACCGAGCTGGGGTTGACCTGCCCGGGCGGCGGGGGTGTGGTGGAAATCCCGTGCGACGATCCGTCGCGTCCGCTCACGTCGACCGATCCGGCGGTCGCACTGCATTTCAGGCCCGACGCCGACCCGCAGACCGTCACCGATCCGCTCGACGATGACTCCGACGACGACGGGCTCGCGGACGGAAGCGAGGATCTCGACGGTGACGGTAGCGTGGTGGCCGGGGAGACAGACCCCTCGCTGCCAGACACCGATGCCGACGGCCTGTTCGACGGCACCGAGGCCGGGGTGGTGACGCCGCTGGCGGACACGGATATCCCGGCGGGGCACTTCGTGGCCGACGCGGACGCGGGGGCGACGAAGACCGACCCGGCCGACCCGGACACCGACGGCGACGGCCTGGAGGACGGGATCGAGGACGCGAACCGCGACGGTGCCGTGCTCCCCGGCGGGGAGACCAATCCCAACGACCCCGACACCGACCGGGACGGGCTCGAGGATGGCGTCGAGGACGCCGACCACGACGGGATGGTGGATGCCGGCGAGCCGGACCCGCTCGATCAGGACAGCGACGACGACGGATTGCCGGATGGATGGATCGATGGCGCCAACGGGCAGCCCATCGACGGGGTCCGGCAGGTGCTCGAGGGGGAGGATCTCGACGGCGACGGTGTGTTCGGCGCGATCGACGCGGAGAGCAGCCCGATCGATTCCGACACCGACGGTGACGCGCTCTACGATGGCCTGGAGGCCGGGCTCCCGGCGGGCGGCGGTGTCGCCGGACGCGACGGGGTCCCCGACGGCGGGCCCGGTGGGGACGGGACCGACACCACGGCACCATCGTTCGCGCCGGACGGCGATGCCGGGGTGACAACGACGACCCCGTGGGACGCCGATACGGACGACGACGGGCTTCCCGATGGATTCATCGACGGTTACAACACGAACACGGCTCCGGCACCGGGCGGCGCGGTCGACGGGATGGCGACCGCGTACGAGGGCGAGGACATCGATCTCGATGGCGTGGTGGACGCGGGCGAGACCAACCCCGGGTTCACGGACACGGACGGGGACGGGCTGTACGACGGGCTGGAGCGGGGTGTGGCGTCGCCGGGCGTGCTCGGGCGCGACGGGACGCAGGACGGGAGCCCCGGCATGGGTGTCCAGGACGGAACGGCCGCCCTTCCGACCCCCGAGTTCGACATGGACGAGGCCACCCTCACCGACCCGCTCGACGGCGACAGCGACGAGGACGGGCTCTCGGAGAGTCAGGAGGACCTCAATGACAACGGGAAGGTCGACATGGGCGAGAGCGATCCGAACGACGCCGACACCGACGGCGATCTGCTGCTGGACGGTACCGAGGCGGGGCTGACGGCGGCACAACCCGACACCGACATCGCGGCGGGCATGTTCCGCCCCGACGCCGACGGCGGTGCGACGAAGACCGACCCGTCGAACCCCGACACCGACGGCGGTGGCGCCACCGACGGCGCGGAGGACGCCGACCTCAACGGGCAGGTCGATACCGGCGAACGCGACCCGCTCGATCCGGCCGACGACGACCGCAGCGGAGTGCTGGAGTTCACGGACACGCTCAACGGCGCCGCCAGGACCGCCCCGCTCGTTGCGGGCGACCCGGTATTCCTCAGACTCGACGACGACACCGATGAGAACACCGACCCGGCCACGGCCGAGACCGTGCCCGCATCGTGCGTCAGCACCGGGTCGGGCGGGGAGACCGAGGCGGTGACGCTGACCGCGGTGGATGTCGACAGCGGCGTGTTCGCAGGCTCGATCCCCACCGCGGCATCATCCGGAGCGTCCGACGGCACCCTGACCGTCGTCTCCGGCGCCGACGTGACCTGCACCTACGTCGACGCACAGGATCCGTATGATGTTCCGGACCGCGATGGTCGCCGTCGCTCTGGGCGCGCCACCGATACCGGAGCTGCAGCTCGAGATGCTCCCGGGGGGAGCGGTCGCCTGGTCCGCGCCCGGCTCCGGCCTGGCACCCGGCGCGCTCACCGTCGATCTGTATCGTGGATCGCTTCTGACACTGCGGGCGACGGGTGTCTATACTCAGGAGCCGGCGGCCTGCATGGTGAGCGATGGCGCCGCCGATGACGGCTTTGCGCCCGTGCCGGGCGGGACCGTCTTCTATCTCGCCGCCGCGGTGGAGGCGGGCGTCGAGGGGACCCTGGGCTTCGACAGTCTCGGGCGCGAGCGGAGCTCCACGGGTACGTGCATTCCATGAGGAAACCGCGCATGCCGCTCCTCGTGCTGATGGCGGTGGCGCTGCTCGCGGGCGGGTCGCCCGCGGCGGCGCCCGATGACGCGCCCGGTGTCGCGACCGAGGTCGTGGCCGTGCCGCCGCCGACGGGTGTGCTCTCGGGGCGCGTCTTCCTGAAGGACGGGATCACCGGAGTGCCGGGAGCCGATCTGTCCTTTTCCAGCCCTGTCTACGGCACCGTGGAGAAGGTCAGGACCGCGCGGGACGGGAGGTTCAAGCTGCGTCTGCCCGTCGGCGAATACACGCTGAAGATCGCCCGGCGGCTGGACGTCTATGAGTCGGTCTCCGTCTTCACCATACCGGGTCACGGGAGGATCGGCGTCGATTTCCTGCTGCTGCCGGACATGGAGCGGGCGCCTCCGGTGGCGTCGGCGAGGGCCGCCGGCGATATCGGCCCCGATCCGAGACGCACCGAGCCGGTCGTCATCGGCACGGTGGTCGACATGATGCGGCCGCCCGACCGTGCCTGGAGCCGGCGGTGGGCGGAGGCGCTCGGCTTCTTCGGCAGCGTCCTGGCGGTGGCGCTGGCGGCGCATTGAGATGAAACTCAAGGAGAGTCTCGACGCGCTGTGCGCGAGCTATGACGGCCGGTTCGTCGAAACCGACCCGGTCTGCTTCCCCCGGCGGTACGCGCGCCCGGAGGACCGCGAGGTGGTCGCCTTCATGACCGCCGCCCTGTCGTACGGACGGGTGCCGCAGATCAAGAAGAGTGTGGAAAGGCTGCTGGAGATCCTGGGTCCCGAACCGGCGGCCGCCGTCCGCCGATTCGAGCCGGCGGCGGGTCGCCGGGCCCTGTCCGGGTTCGTGCACCGGTTCAACGACGGCCGGGACGCGGGGCTGCTGCTGTACTTCGTGAGGCAGATGCTCGAGAGGGGAGGCACGATCGAACGGTTTTTCCTCGAGGGGTACGCGGCGGGAGACGACGACATCGGCCCGGCGCTCTCCTCGTTCGTCGAACGGGCGCTTGCGCTCGATTGTTCGGCGTATTATCGGGGGGGCTCGCTGCCGGCCGCGGCGGGAGTGAGATTCTTCCTCCCCTCGCCGGCGGACGGGTCGACGTGCAAGAGGCTGGCGATGTTCCTGAGGTGGGTGGTGAGGCCCGACGACGGTGTGGACCTGGGGATCTGGCGCGGGATCACCCCGTCGAAGCTCGTGATCCCGCTCGACACGCACGTCTCGAGGATCGCGGCGTACATCGGCCTGACCGCACGCCGCACCGTCGGCTGGAAGATGGCCATCGAGGTGACAAGGAGGCTGCGGGCGCTCGATCCGGACGACCCCGTGAGATACGACTTTGCCCTGAGCCGTCTCGGCATCCTGGACGCCTGTCCGCGGCGGCGCGATCCGGTCAAATGTGCAGAATGCGGGCTGCGGTCGGTGTGCGCTCTGTCATGAAGATCCTCGGCGCGCACATGTCGATTGCGGGCGGTGTCGACCGTGCCATCGAGCGTGGCGCGGAGGCCGGATGCGACGCGATCCAGATGTTCAACAAGAGCAGCAACCAGTGGCGGGCCAAGCCGATCGACGACGCGGAGGTGGCGAGGTTTCGAGCCGCGATGATCGCGAAGGGGATCTCGCCGGTGGTATCGCACGGCTGCTATCTGATCAACCTCGCCTCGCCCGACGACACGCTGTACGAGCGCTCCATCGTGTCGTTCGGCGAGGAGATGGACCGGTGCGAGCGTCTCGGGATCCCTTACCTGGTGACTCATCCCGGCTCGCACGTCGGGTCGGGTGAGACGGCGGGCATCCGGCGGATCGCGCGCGCGCTGACGCGTCTGTTCGGCGAGCGTCCCGGCGCGCGGCTGCGCGTGCTGCTCGAGACCACGGCGGGGCAGGGGAGCAGTATCGGCCACCGGTTCGAGCAGCTCGCTGCGATCATCGCGGGCGTGAGCTCCCCCGGGAGACTGGGCATCTGCGTGGACACCTGCCACGTCTTCGCGGCAGGCTACGATCTGCGCACACGCAGAAGCTATGCTGCGGTCATGTCCGAGCTGGACGACGTGATCGGCCTGAACCGCGTTCAGGCCTTCCATCTCAACGACTGCAAGAAGGACATCGGCTGCCGGGTCGATCGTCACGAGCACATCGGCAAGGGGTTCCTCGGGGTGGACGCCTTCCGGTGGCTGATGAACGATCCACGATTCGACGGAGTGCCGATGCTGCTGGAGACGCCCAAGGGCCCGGACCTCGCCGAGGACAAGGTGAACCTGGCCCTCCTGCGCAGCCTGATGAAGCGCGGGAGGAGGGCGCGCCGGTGATCGTCAACGAGATCTTCCACAGCATCCAGGGAGAGACGACCCGCGCCGGCCTTCCTTGCGTCTTCGTGCGGCTGACGGGGTGCCCGTTGCGGTGCGTCTATTGCGACAGCGCGCACGCCTTCCACGAGGGCCGCACGATGAGCCCGGATGCCGTGATGAAGGAGGTGGAGCGCCACGGCTGCGGTTTCGTGACGGTCACCGGTGGCGAGCCGCTGGTGCAGGATGAAGTGTATCCGCTGATGGCCCGTCTGGCCGACGCGGGGTACGATACTCAGGTGGAAACATCGGGGGCCGTGGACGTGTCGCGGGTGGACCCGAGGGTCCGCATCATCCTGGACGTCAAGACGCCGGGCAGCGGCGAGTCGGGGGCGATGGACTGGGACAACCTGGAAAGGCTGAGGCCGGGCGACGAGGTGAAGTTCGTGATCGCGGGACGCGATGACTATGTCTGGTCGCGCGACCTTCTCGTCACGCGGCGGTTGCCGGCCGGAGTGGTTGTCCTGATGTCGCCGGTGCACGGCACGCTCGATCCGCGCGACCTGGCGGAATGGATCAAGAGCGACCGCGTGGCCGTCCGGCTGCAGCTCCAGATCCACAAGTACATATGGGGGCCGGACCGCCGCGGAGTCTGACGCCGGCGCGCCGGGGAGAGGGAAACGTGATGCAGGTCCGACCGGACTTCGACGAGCAGGAGCTCTACCGGGCGGTGCGGGAGATGACCGGGTTCATCTACGATCTGGAGGATCGCTTCCCGGCCGACGAGATGACGCTGCTGTTCCATCGACTCAAGACGGCGAGCGTCGATGTCGGCGCGCAGGTGGCGGAAGCCTTCGGACGCGCGCATCCGGGCGCCTCGGTGCTGGACGAGGAGACCCGGCGGGACCTGCGCGCGAGGCTCAACGAGCTGCGTCACTACTTCCTCATCTCGCGCGATCGGTTCATCCTGGACGAGAACCACGAGCGGGAGTTCCAGGCCCGTTACGACAGGATCCGGGAGGCGCTCGGCGACGGCGAGACGGATGCGTGAGCGGGCCGTCGTGCTGGTGAGCGGCGGGATGGACTCCTGCGTCACGGCGGCCATCGCCTGCGGCACCCACGAGGCCGCCTTCCTCCACGTCGGGTACGGACAGCGCACAGAGCGCAGGGAACGCGCCTGCTTCCGCGCCCTGGCCGATCACTACGACGTGCGTGATCGCCTGGAGGCGCGGCTGGATCACATGCCGGCGGTGGGCGGATCCAGCCTGACGGATCGCTCGATCCCGATCCCCGAGGCCGACCTGGCCCGGAAGGACGTGCCGGTCACCTACGTTCCCTTCCGAAACGGGCAGTTCCTCTCGATCGCGGCCGCGTGGGCGGAGGCGATCGGAGCGTCGGCGATCTTCATCGGGGCCGTGGAGGAGGACTCGTCGGGCTACCCCGACTGCCGGCGCGTCTTCTTCGATGCGTTCGAGCGCGCCCTCGCAGCGGGGACGAGGCCGGGTCGCCCGATCCGTATCGAGACACCGGTCATCGGGATGCGCAAGAGCGCCATCGTGACCCGGGGCCTTGCTCTGAATGCGCCGCTGCACCTGACCTGGTCGTGCTATCGATCCGAGGACCTCGCCTGCGGCACCTGCGACTCGTGCGCGCTCAGGCTGCGCGCGTTCGCCGAGGCGGGGGCGGTCGATCCGGTGCCATACGAGGCGCGGAGCGCGTGACCGGATCGCTGACCCTCGGGGACTTCGACTACGATCTGCCGCCGGAGCGGATCGCGCAGGAGCCGCTCGCGCGCCGCGACGCCTCACGCCTGATGCGGCTCGAACGTGTCACGGGCCGTGTCGAGCACGCGACGTTCGCCGATTTCCCGGACTGTCTCTCGCCAGGGGACCTGCTGGTGGTGAACGACACACGCGTGCTGGCGGCGCGCCTGACAGGCCGTCGTGCCGCGCCGGGGACGGGCGGCCGCGTCGAGGCGCTGCTGGTGCGGCGCGAGGACGAGAACATCTGGGCGGCGCTGCTCAAGGGATCGGCCCGTACGGGCGAGCCGATCGATTTCGGGCCGGATCTCGCCGGCCGCGTGCTGGCGCGCGGGGAGGACGGCTCGGCCCGGCTCGAGCTGTCGACGCTTCGCGGGGCGGGCTCGGTGGACGATGCCCTCGATCGCTCGGGCCTGATGCCCACGCCGCCCTATATCCGCCGCGAGCCGGACGATCCACGTCGCGAGCTCGACCGGAGCCGCTACCAGACGATTTTCGCCGACAGCCCGGGCGCGCTGGCGGCTCCCACCGCGGGGCTGCACTTCACGCCGGAGGTGGTGCAGCGGATCCGCGATCGGGGTGTCGAGGTCGCGTCACTGACGCTCCATGTCGGACTGGGGACGTTCCAGCCTGTCCGCGTCGAGAGGATCGAGGAGCACCGGATGCACGCGGAGCGGTATGCGGTGAGCGAGGGCCTCGCCCGGTCGATCGCCCGGACGAGGGCGGACGGAGGGCGGATCGTTGCGGTGGGGACCACGGTCACCCGCGCCCTCGAGACGGTGGCCGGCGAGGAGGGGAATGTGACTCCGGGCGAGGGCTGGTGCGACCTGTTCATCCGGCCGGGGTATCGTTTCCGTGTGGTGGAGGCGTTGCTCACCAACTTCCACCTGCCGCGGTCGACGCTGCTGATGCTGGTCTCGGCCTTCGCCGGCCGGGAGCGGGTGCTTGCCGCCTACAGCGAGGCGATCCGGATGCGTTACCGGTTCTATTCCTATGGTGATGCGATGCTGATCACATGACCGGGGTGGCGGCGGTGGATGACCATCCGATGCGGTGGCCGATGCTCGTGCTGGTTTCCGCGGCGGAGCTCCTGGGCATGTCGCTCTGGTTCACCGCCAGCGCGGTGTCGCCGGATCTCCAGCGGCTCTGGGGGCTCGACGCGGTGCAGGCCGGCTGGCTCACGACCACGGTGCAGCTCGGATTCGTGGCCGGCACCGGGGTGGCCGCGCTGCTCAACCTGGCCGACGTCTTGCCGGCGAAGCGATACGTTGCGCTTTCGGCCGCTCTGGGCGCCGCCGCCAACGCCGCGCTCGTCATCGCGCCCGGGTTTGGCTCGGCGCTGGCTCTGCGCTTCCTCACCGGCGCGTTTCTCGCCGGCGTCTACCCGCCCGCCATGAAGATGATCGCCACATGGTTCCGTTCGGCACGCGGGCTGGCCATCGGGACCGTCGTGGGCGCCCTGACCGCGGGCAAGGCCACGCCCTACCTGGTGAAGGTCTTCGACGCGGGTGATTTCCGGGAAGTGATCCTGGTGGCCTCCGGCTTCGGGCTGCTGGCGTCGGCGCTCGTGACCCTCGGCTACCGGGATGGGCCGTACGCCTTCGAGCGCCGCGCCTTCTCGTGGAGCCTGACGGGGATGGTGCTGCGCCACCGTCAGACCCGGCTGGCGATCGGCGGCTACCTGGGGCACATGTGGGAGCTCTACGCGATGTGGACCTGGATCCCCGCGTTCCTGGCGGCGAGCCTCGCCTCCACCGCCGGCCGCGCGGCCCCCCCGGGGTGGCTGGCTCCGACGCTGGCGTTCGGCAGCATCGCCACCGGCGGCGCCGGCTGCGTCTGGGGCGGCTGGCAGGCCGACCGGATGGGACGGGAGCGTCTGGTGAACCTCGCGATGGCGGCGAGCGGAATATGCTGTCTCGTCATCGGTTTGTGCTATGGCGCCAGCCCCTGGATCCTTGCGGCGGTCGCCTGGACATGGGGATTCTTCGTGGTCGCCGACTCGGCCCAGTTCAGCGCGATCGTGACGGAGGTGGCACCTTCGCACGCGGTGGGCACCGCGCTCACCCTGCAGACCTCCCTCGGCTTCCTGCTCACGGTGGTGACGATCCAGCTCGTCCCCGGGATCGCCACGGCGGGGGGCTGGCGATGGGCCTTCCCGGTGCTGGCCCTCGGGCCCGCGGCCGGCATCGCCGCCATCAACCGGCTGGCGCGCCTGCGCGCTCCCGGCGGGCTGGACTCCGGTCGGGCGGATCGGTAACCTGTCTCCGTAAAACACAGGAGGAAGGCACCAATGCGCGATGCCGTCAAACGGCTGTGGCCCGAGCTCGACTGGATCAAGGACGTGAAGCTGCGCGAGGCGACTCTCGAGACCTGGGTCCGTGCGTTCGGGATGAGCCCGCTGAAACCGGAGGATCTGGAGGAAATTCCCTTCACTCTGCTGGTTCCGGACTGCCCCGCGACCTTCATGGAGCACAAGCGCTGCGTGGTGCACATCGCCCGCCGCTCCGCGGAGGCGATGCGCGAGCACCTGGGCCGCGCGCTGCCGATCGATATGGACACGGTGATCGCCGGCGCGATCCTGGCCGACGTGGGCAAGCTGCTCGAGTACGAGAAGGTCGACGGCAAGGCGCGTCAGGGGAAGCGCGGGAAGAACCTGCGTCATCCGTTCACCGGAGTGGCCGTCGCGATGCAGTGCGGCGTCCCCGACGAGGTGTGCCACGTCATCGCGACGCACGCGGGCGAGGGCGATCTGGTCAAACGCAGCACCGAGGCGATCATCGTCCACCACGCCGACTTCATGAGCTACCTCCCGTTCAGGAACCTCGAGAAGAAATAACGCGCTCAAAGGAGCTCCACCATGTCCGCCAGCAAGGGTACCGTCACGGCCCGGATGGCCGAGTGGGCCGCCGGCCTGACCTACGAGTCGATAGCTCCGGAAGCCGTCCACGAGGCGCGGCGCTACCTGCTGGACTCGTTCGGCTGCGCCCTGGGCGGCTATCAGCAGCATGATGTCCGGATAGCCCTCCAGGTCCTCGAGGAGACAGCGGGACGCGGGCCGGCCACCGTCATCGGGACCGGCGCATCGCTCGACGCCGTCTCGGCATCGCTCCTCAACGCGCTGATGGTGCGCGTGATGGACTACAACGACATCTACTGGAAGCAGGATCCGTCGCATCCCTCCGACATCATCCCGGCGGCAATGGCGTGCGGGGAACGGGCTCGTCTCGGAGGGCGCGACCTGATCGTCGGCATCGTGCTCGGCCACGAGTTCGAGATGCGGCTTTGCGAGGCCGCCTGGCCGGGTATCCGCGAGCGGGGCTGGCACCACGCGACCCTCACCGCGTTCGCCTCGCCTGTCGTCGCCGGCCGGATGCTGGGTCTCGACGCGCAGAAGATCCAGCACGCCATCGGCATCTCCGCCAGTCGTCACGCGACGTTCGGCGCTGCCGTGGCCGGCAAGCTCACCATGATGAAGAACACGGTGGATCCGATGGCCACGCAGAGCGGGGTCCTGGCCGCACTGCTGGCCGAGAAGGGGTACACCGGCCCGGAGCACATCATCGACGGCAAGGAAGGGCTGGTCCACTGCCTGGGCCCGGAGTGGAAGCTCGATGTCCTGACCGAGGGGCTCGGGTCGTCGTGGCGGATCACCTCGTGCGGGATGAAGGCGTATCCCACCGAGGCACTGACCCACACCCCGATCTCGGCGGTCCTGGACCTGGTGCGGGACAACGACCTGAAGCCCGGCCAGGTGAAGAAGGTGCACGTTCGCTCGCTCGCTCGCGCCGCCGACATCCTCTCCGATCCGTCCAAGTACGATCCCCGCACGAAGGAGACGGCCGACCACAGCCTGCCCTACGTGATCGCCGCCGCTATCGTCGACCGGCAGGTGACCCCGGCGCAGTTCACGGACGAGAGAATCATGGATCCGGTCATCCGCGAGCAGCTCGGCAAGATCGAGGTGGTCGCCGACCCGGAGATCGAGAAGGTCTTCCCGGCGCTGCAGCGCGTCATCGTGACGATCACCACGGTCGACGGCAGGCAGCACACGAAGCAGGTCGACTACCCGAAAGGGGACGCGCGCAACCCGCTCACGGACGGCGAGATCGAGGAGAAGTTCGCCGCGCTGGCCGGCCCGGTCATGCCCAGGGACCGGCAACGCAGGCTGATCGACGCAGTCTGGAGGCTGGAGAGCCTGGGCTCGATCACCGAGCTGATGACTCTCGCGAAGGCGGCGAGGTAGCGTCATGGGCCGGACGGTCATCGAGAAGATCGCGCAGAGCGCCATGACGGCGGGGCCCGAGGGGCGCGGGCTTCGGGCGGGGGACTTCCTTTCGATGCGGCCCCGGCACGTCATGACGCACGACAACACCTCCGCCGTCATGAAGAAGTTCAACGCGATCGGCGTTGCGGCGGTCGCCGATCCGGGGCAGCCGGTCTTCGTCCTGGATCACGATATCCAGAACACCTCGGAGGCGAACCTCGCGAAGTACCGATCGATCGAGTCGTTTGCGAGCAAGCACGGGATCGCCTTCTACCCGGCGGGGTCGGGGATCGGGCACCAGGTGATGTGCGAGCAGCTCTACGCGACGCCCGGCTCGCTCGTCGTGGCTTCCGACTCGCACTCGAACATGTACGGGGCGATGGGCGCTCTGGGAACCCCCGTGGTGCGCACCGACGCGGCCGCCATCTGGGCCACGGGCGAATTCTGGTGGCAGATCCCTCGCACCGTCCAGGTGGTGCTGGAGGGAAAGCTCGCGCCGGGCGCGACAGGCAAGGACGTCATCATCACCCTGTGCGGCCGGTACTCGAATGGCGAAGTGCTCAACGCGGCGGTGGAGTTCGGCGGGCCCGGCGTGGCCGGGTTGTCGATGGAGGAGCGGATGACCATCGCCAACATGACCACCGAATGGGGGGCGCTGGCCGGCTGGTTCCCGATCGACGCGGTGACGATCGCATACATCCGCAGGAGGCTCGAGATCCTCGGCGAGGCGGGCGCGTCGCGTGTCACCCCCGAGGAGCTCTCCGTCTGGCAGAACCGGCCGGTGGCTCCCGACGAGGACGCGGAATACGCGGCCCGCATCACCCTCGATCTCGCCTCGGTGTCGCCGCACGTCTCGGGTCCCGACACGGTGCAGGTGATGACCTCTCTGGCCGAGCTGGAGAAGAAGCGCGTGGCCATCCAGAAGGCGTACCTGATCTCGTGCGTGAACTCGCGGCTGAACGATCTCCGCGAGGCGGCGCGCGCCCTCCAGGGGCGCAAGGTGGCACCGGGCGTGTCGTTCTACGTCGCGTCCGCCAGCCGGGAGGTGCAGCAGCAGGCCGAGGAGGACGGCACCTGGAAGACGCTGGTGGCCGCCGGAGCACAGCCGCTGCCTTCGGGATGCGGTCCCTGCATCGGTCTCGGAACCGGACTGCTCGAGCCGGGAGAGGTGGGCATCTCCGCCACCAACCGCAACTTCAAGGGGCGCATGGGCTCGCGCGAAGCGAAGTGCTACCTGGCGAGCCCCGCCGTGGTGGCGGCCTCCGCCGCGGCCGGCTTCATCACCGGACCGCAGCCGGCGGCTGCGCGCGCGCTGCGCACCGGTATCGAGACCAGGCGGACCGGAACGGCATCGTCCGAGAAGGTCGCGATCCTCGACGGGTTCCCCGGGACGATCCGCGGCCGGCTCCTGTTCCTGCCGCAGGACAACCTGAATACCGACGGGATCTACGGGAAGGACTACACCTACCGGGAGGACATGACCCCGTCGATGATGGCCCAGGTTGTGATGGCGAACTACGATCCCGGATTTGCGGATACGGCGAAGGCGGGGGACATCCTCGTCGGCGGCGCCAATTTCGGCACCGGGTCGAGCCGCGAGCAGGCGGTGACAGCGCTGCAGGCCAAAGGGATCGCGCTGCTCGTCGCGGCCAGCTTCTCGCAGACCTACCTTCGCAACGCGTTCAACAACGGGTTCGCCTGCGTGGAGTGCCCCGATCTCGTGGCGTATCTGAGGCAGAGCCTCGCCGGCCCCATCCAGGACGGTGCGAGGACGATTATCGCCGGAGAGGATTTCCTGGTCGACTTCTCATCGGGCACGATCGAAGTCGGGGGGCGCGTGTTCAATTTCCCGCCGCTCGGCACGGTGCCGCAATCGCTCGTCGTCTCGGGCGGGGTGGAGAACCAGGTGCGCGCGCGGCTCGGTCTCGGAAACAACTGACAATCATCCAGGTGCGGAGAGACATGATGGCTCGCAGGACAGTGGTGGCGATGCCGGGCGACGGCATCGGCAAGGTGGTGCTTCCCGAGGCGGTGCGAGTCCTCGAGGCGGTTGGCTTCGAGGCGGAGTACGTTCACGGCGATATCGGCTGGGACTTCTGGATCAACGAAGGCAACGCGCTGCCCGACCGTACGGTCGATCTGCTGGCGCGACACAAGCTGGGGCTGTTCGGCGCCATCACCTCCAAGCCGAAGAAGAAGGCGGCCGCCGAGCTCAAGCCCGAGCTGCGGGACAAGGGGCTGAGCTACTTCAGCCCCATCGTCTCCATGCGGCAGCGGTTCAACCTGGACACCTGCGTCCGTCCCTGCCGCTCGTTTCCGGGCAACCCGCTCAACTTCATCCGCCACCGCGGCGACGGGTTCGAGGAGCCGACGGTCGACGCGGTGATCTTCCGGCAGAACACCGAAGGGATGTACGCCGGCGTGGAGTGGACGAACCCGCCCGAGCCGGTGCGCGCCGCGCTCGCCACCCATCCCAAGTTCAAGGCGTTCGCGGGCGTGCCTCCCGAGGATCTGGCGGTCTCCACCCGCATCTTCACCCGGCAGGCGTGCCGCAGGATCGTCACGGCTGCGTTCGAGCATGCTGCGAAGCACGGCTACGAGTCGGTGACGGTCTGCGAGAAGCCGAACGTGCTGCGTGAGACATCGGGGATGATGGAGGACGTCGCGCGCGAGGTGAAGGAGTCGTTCCCGAAGATCCATCTCTGGTCCACCAACATCGACGCGCAGATGATGTGGCTCACGAAGAACCCGGAGGACTACGGGGTGATCGTGGCGGGCAACCTGTTCGGCGATATCGTCTCCGATGCCTTCGCCGGCCTCGTCGGTGGGCTGGGTTTCGCCTGCTCGGGCAATATCGGCGAGGAGGTGGCCGTGTTCGAGCCGACGCACGGCTCGGCGCCGAAGTACGCCGAGCTGGACCCGCCGATCGTCAACCCGATCGCCATGATCCTCTCCGCCGCGATGATGCTCGATCACGTGGGCGAGACGGACAGGGCGAACCGGATCCGTGCGGCGATCGCAACGGTGGTCCGCGAGGGTGCGGTGCGGACCTATGACATGCTGCGTCTTCCGGGAGGGCCGGACGCGATCGCCAGGGGCGCGGCCACGACGACCCGGATGACCGACGCCATTCTGGAGAAGCTTCCGTAGCCATGGCCAAGACGGCGCGCGCGCCCCTGCCGGGGCGGGGCGAAGCGGGGCGCACGGGAGACGATGTCCGGTCCGATCTCCACGTCGTCGTGGAACCATCCGGTGCCGGCGACATCACGATCGAGCTCCAGTCGCGTGTCGAGCCCTACTACGGAGATGCGATACGCGAGCAGGTGACGCGGACGCTCGAGGCCCTCGGCGTCGAAGCCGTCCGTGTCATCATCGACGATCGCGGCGCGCTGCCGTTCGTCATCCAGGCACGGGTCGAGGCGGCGGTGAGAGCGGCCGGCGCCACAGACACGGGCGACGCCCGGCCCACGGTTCGGGCGGGGGAGCCCCCGGCCCCCTCGGCGAAGGATCGGCTGCGCCGGTCGCGACTGTATGTTCCGGGCAACGAGCCGAAGTTCATGGTGAACGCCGGCCTGCACGGCCCCGACGCCGTGATCCTCGATCTGGAGGACTCCGTCCACCCCGACGCCAAGGACGCTGCCCGCCTGCTGGTGCGCAACGCGCTTCGGTGCGTCGATTTCGGAAGCTGCGAGCGTATGGTTCGGATCAACCAGCTCCCGCTCGGGCTTCGCGACCTCGAAGCGGTCGTGCCGGAGCGTCCTGATATGATTCTGATCCCGAAGGTGGACGACCCCGAGCAGGTGCGGCAGGTGGAGGCCGGGATCGGTCGGAGTCTGGGGTTCCTCGGCAAGGGGCGGCCGATATGGCTCATGCCGATCCTCGAATCGGCTCTCGGGGTGGAGAGGGCGTTCGAGATCGCGGGCAGCAGCCCGAGCGTCGCCGCGCTCACCATCGGCCTGGAGGACTACACGGCCGATCTCGGGGTCGTCAAGACGCCTTCGGGGGACGAGTCGGCCTGGGCCCGCGCGCGTCTCGTCAACGCGGCGAAGGCGAGCGGCGTGCAGGCGATCGATTCGGTCTACGGCGACATCGGTGATCTGGAGGGGCTGCGTGCCTGGGCCCGTCGCTCCAAGGCGCAGGGATACGAGGGGATGGGTTGCGTGCATCCGCGGCAGATCCCGGTCATCCACGAAGGATTCTCGCCCGAGCGGGCCGAGATCGACAAGGCGTTACGGATCGTCGAGGCGTTCGAGGAGGCGCAGCGGAAGGGGCTCGCGGTGGTCAACCTGGGATCGAAGATGATCGACCCGCCGGTGGTCGAGCGGGCGCGACGGCTGGTGGAGCGGGCGCGTCGCATGGGGCTGGTATGAGCCGCCGGGACCGGCTCGAGCAGAACGCCGCCGGGCGCCGCGTGCCGGCCGCCGTCAACGGCACGGCGCAGGCCCCCTACAAGGGGGTGGGCGGGCACCGTCCCGACGGACGAAAGCAGGCCCCCCTCATCCGATCCGCGTCCGACTATCCTGCCGACGGTGACAAGCGGGTGAAGACCCTCGAAGGGGCGCTGGAGCGGTGCGGCCTGCGCGACGGGATGGTGATATCGAGCCACCACCATTTCCGCAACGGCGACAGGCTGGCGCTCCT
The DNA here is from genome assembly GCA_963806495.1 of uncultured Acidobacteriota bacterium. GTDB lineage: Bacteria > Acidobacteriota > Polarisedimenticolia > JACPZX01 > DASXTC01 > CAWDYA01. Next base: position 194,407 of record CAWDYA010000007.1, read on the forward strand.
GGCGCTGCAGGCGGCGGCCCGACTCGGCGTCAAGGATCTGATGTGGTTCCCGAGCGCGTCGTTTCCCTGTCAGGCCCCGGTTGTGGACCTGATGGAGCAGGGGGTGGTGCATCACATCGAGGGGAGCCTCAACGGGCCTCTCGGCGACTACTGCTCGCGCGGGAAGATGCGCGGTCTGGGGGTCCTTCGGTCCCACGGCGGGCGATGGCAGGCGATCCAGGACGGAGAGGTGAAGATCGACGTTGCCGTGATCGCGGCCCCCACAGCCGACGCGTTCGGCAACGCCGACGGCAGCCACGGCCCGTCGGCCTGTGGATCGCTGGGCTTCGCGCTCGCCGACTCCGTATACGCCGAACGGGTGATCGTCGCCACGGACAATCTGGTGCCGTTCCCGTGCGTGCCCTGGCAGATCCAGGGCAACAACGTCGACTGTGTCGTCGAGCTGGACAGCATCGGCGACCCGTCGCAGATCGTCTCGGGCACCACGCAGATCACGAAGAGCCCCGACCGGCTGCGTATCGCCGAGTTCGTCGCCCGGCTCCTGCGTGACACGGGGATCATGCGCGACGGGTTCTCCTTTCAGGCGGGCGCGGGGGGGATCGCGCTGGCGTTCGTCTCGTATCTGAAGGGGATGATGAAGCAGGCGGGCGTGCACGCCCGGTTCGTCAGGGGTGGCTCGACGAAGTACCTCGTCGACATGCTCGACGAGGGGCTGACCGATTACATCCTCGACGGGCAGACATTCGATCTCGACGGCGTGAGGAGCATCGCCTCCGACCCGCGGCATGTCGCCACGTCCCCGTTTACCTCGTACAACCATCATGGCAAAGGCAACTTCGCCTCGATGGTGGACGCCGTGGTGCTGGGCGCCACCGAGGTCGACGTGAACTTCAACGCCAACGTCGTGACTCACTCCGACGGCCGGCTCCTGCACGGGATCGGCGGGTGGCAGAACTGTCTGTTCAGCAAGTGCACCATCCTGGCGGTTCCGTCGTTCCGTGACCGGATCCCGGTGATCGTCGACGAGGTGACGACGTTGACCGGCCCGGGCGAGCTGATCGACGTGGTGGCCACCGAGCGGGGGATCGCGATCAACCCGAGGCGGAGCGACCTCATCGACGCTCTCGCCGGCTCCGATCTGCCGATCCGGCCGATCCGGGACATCAAGGACGAGGTCGAGGCGATATGCGGGGGGGCGCCGCGCAAGCCGCGGCTCCTGGATCGGCCCGTCGCGGTGGTGAAGTGGGTGGACGGCACTCTCCTCGACACCGTCTGGCAGGTCGAAGGGTGAGGTTCGAGCTCCTCTCCGCCGACCCCGCCACGCGGGCGCGGCGGGGTCGGCTGGTCACGCCGCACGGCCCGGTCGACACGCCCGCGTTCATGCCCGTGGGAACTCATGGCGCGGTGAAGTCGCTCTGCCCCGACGAAATCGTCGCCACCGGGTCGAGCATCATCCTCGGCAACACCTACCATCTCTACCTCAGGCCGGGACACGAGACGATCGCCTCGCTGGGAGGTCTCCACAGATTCATGGGGTGGACGGGGCCGATCCTGACCGACAGCGGCGGTTTCCAGGTGTTCAGCCTGGCGGCCCTGCGGAAGGTCGATGACGACGGGGTTCTGTTCCGGTCGCACCTCGACGGCTCGGAGCACCGTCTCACCCCGGAGCGCGCGGTGGAGATCCAGAACGCGCTCGGCTCCGACATCAGCATGGTGCTGGACGAGTGTCCCCCCGGGGCCGCCCCGCGGGAGACGATCGCCGAGGCGATGCGGCGCACGACGGCCTGGGCGATCCGCTGCCGCGAGGCGTTCGCCTCGGCGAGGGCGGGGGAGACGGGCAGGGCCCTGTTCGGGATCGTGCAGGGGGGTACGCACGAGGATCTGCGGGGCGAGCACGCCGGAGCGATCACTCAGATCGGCTTCGACGGCTACGCGGTGGGCGGGGTGAGCGTGGGGGAGCCGCCCGAGGAGATTCACAGGGTCGGGGAGATGACCGGTCCCCTCCTGCCCGAGGACGCGCCACGCTACATGATGGGGCTGGGCAGGCCGGAGGATCTCATCGCGCTCGTCGGCTCGGGTTTCGACATGTTCGACTGCGTCATGCCCACCCGCAACGCCCGCAACGGCACGCTGTTCACGTCGAGGGGAACGCTGCACATCAGAAACGAAGCCCACGCCCGCGACCCGCGTCCTCTCGACGAGGACTGCCCCTGCGCGGCCTGCAGGCGTTTCAGCCGCGCCTACCTGCGTCACCTGTTCATGTCGAAGGAGATCCTGGGTCACCGGTTGAACACGATCCACAACGTGACGTTCTATCAGACCCTCATGCGCGGGGCGCGCGAGGCGATCGAGCAGGCCCGATACGCGTCCTGGAGCCGGGACACGCTTGCGCGACTGGCGGAAGGCGTGCCGTGAGCGGGGAGCGTCCTCTCCTGTACGTCGCCGATTCCCACCTGACGGCGGATGACCCGGAGCTGCCCGGCTTCATCTCGTTTCTCGAGACCGTGGGCGCCGGCGCGGGGACGCTGTACATCCTGGGAGACCTGTTCAACGTCTGGTTCGCCGAGCCGAAGTTCCGGATGCCGCACCAGCGCCGCGTCCTGCAGGCACTGGACCGTCTTGCGGCCTCGGGCGTGACGCTCAAGTTCGTGGAGGGAAACCGCGATTTCTCCGTCGCGCGCAATCATCTCGGGGCGCCCTTCGCCCAGGTCACGGCGACGCACCTCGTGGAGTCGTACGGCGGGCGGCGCATCCTCGCGGCGCACGGCGACGAGGTGAACCGGGAGGACCGCCAGTACCGGATGTGGAAGCGGTTCAGCAAGAGCTTCGCCGTCTACGGCCTGTTCCGTCTCCTTCCGGGCCGGTGGGGGATCGGCCTGGGGGAGAGTCTCGAGCGGAAGCTGTCGGGGACCAACATCCGGCACAAGAGCCGTTTCCCGCTGAGACAGTGCCGCGAGTGGGCGGAGGGGCTGTTCGGCACCACCTGCGATACCATCGTCCTGGGTCACTTCCACGAGGAGAGGGTCCTGCCGGTCGAAGGGGGGACGGTATACGTCCTGCCGACCTGGCGCGGCACCCACCGCTACCTGAGGTTCGAGGGGACGGAGCCCCCGAGATTCGTCGATTTCGACATGTCAGGCGGGTGACGGCATGCGGATCAGGAAGCCTTCGTCGATCGGCACGTGGCGATCGGCCGCCTCAATCAGCTCTTTCGCGGTCGAGCCGGTGAAGGAATACACCTCGACCTTCGGGCCGAGCGTCTTGATCTGGGCCACGAGGGAGACGAAGTCTCCGTCCCCGGACACCAGGACCACCACGTCCAGGCTCGGAGCCAGACGGAGCATGTCGAGAGCCATCTCCATGTCCCAGTCGCCCTTCGAGGAACCATCGTGCCGGATCTTGAGATCCTTGCGCCGCACCTCGTAGTTGCGCTGCTGGAGCATGGCCAGGAAGTTGGACTGATCGATGTCGCGGTTCTGCACGACATAGGCGTAGGCCCGGATCAGCCGGCGATCGCGTGTCGCGGCCGTCATGAGCGCGCCGAAATCGAGCCGGGCGTTGAGCTGCCGCGCCGCGTAGTACATGTTCTGGACGTCGACGAACAGCCCCACCCGGTCCGGCTCGCCCCGCTTTCGGTGCGCCGGCTCCGCCATGGTCCGCCGCCATTGCGTGAGATCCGACCGTGTCATGTTGATCTCGGCGGCGAGGTCCTGCACCACTTTCATGAGCCGCGTGGAGTCCTCCTCCCGCTCGGATCGCAGCGCGCTCACCTCGCGCCGAAGCGAATCGAGGGACGCGGCGACGGCGTCGAAATACGGGCGTCCCTCGTCCGGCGACGACGAGCGGACCTCCAGCAGCGCGGCCACGTCGTGCGCGATCTTCCTGTTCTCACGGATGATCTGATTGACGCGGTACGTGAGATCCTCCAGACGCGCCTTCTGCTCGGGCGAGGGGCCGCGCCCGCCGCTCCCCGGGGTGTGCGACGTGTTCTCCTGGCGCAGTTGCTGTCTCTCGCCCTCGAGACGCGCGACCTCCTTCTTCAGATGATGTGTCTCCTTGCGGGCGGACATCAGCGCCTGCTGCAGCTCGCCCTCACTGGCGCGAAGCTGGGCGACCAGCGACTCTTTCTGCTCGCACAGATCGTCCAGACGCGCAGCGCGCTGGCGCAGCAGCTCGATCTCCTCGTTGAGGCGCTCCACCCGGGTTCCCGTTGCCGGGGCGGCCGCCTCGCCCAGGCCGAGTCTCCTGCGCAGGGTCCTGATGTCGGCGTGTCCGCTCTCCCGGCCCAGATCGCCTATCGCGAACAGCGCGCGACCCGCTTCCTCGTCGTCGATGTCGGCGATCGCCTGGGTGGTCTCGGCCGGAGTGAGCTGTCGGAGTCTGTCGAGCAGAACCTCGTTGGCGCGGATGAGCACCTTCATCACCGCAGCGCGGACGCGGTCGTCCTCGAGGAACCGTTTGACGATCTCGTCCAGGATCGTTTCGCTCGCCACGGTCTGCGCCCTCTTGCCGGGAAACTTGAGCTGGCAGGCGTTGGCGAGGTCGACGAGACCGGCGCGGTCGAACGAGTGGGCGATCGCCGCGCGAAGCCCGTCCGCGCCGATCGACTCGAGGAGACGGATCCCTTTGGTGTCCATCAGCCTCCTCCCGCGCCCGTGGGGGTTGTCGCGAGAAACGCTTCGACCTGCCGCCCGAACGCGCGCTGAAGCGCCCCGGTGACGGGACCGCGCACGCCCCCCCCCACCGGTCTGCTGTCGAGGCGGGTGACGGGCAGGATCTCGCGGGTCGTGCTGGTGATGAAGATCTCCTCGGCCGCCTCGAGCTTCCGGCGGTCGAAACGACCCTCTTCGCACGGAATGCCGGTCTCGCGTGCGAGCTCGATCAGCAGATCGCGTGTGACGCCCCGGAGGATCCCGCATGCGGGCGATGGGGTCATGAGATGTCCCCCGATGACGAAGAAGACGTTGGTCATGGTCCCCTCGGCGAGATGGCCGGAGGTGTTGAACAGGATCGCCTCATGCACGCCGGCGTCGCGGGCGTCCTGCGCCGCGAGGATGTTGTTGAGGAGGTTGGAGGACTTGATTCCCGGGTCGAGTGATTCGATCGGATTGCGTCGGACGGACGAGATGACCGCCGCGACGCCGCCCTCACGCTGGCCCGCGGGCACTGGATGAAGCCGGAAGAGGAGGATCACCAGGCTCGGGCTGACGCAGGTCTCGAGGTCGTATCCCATCGGGCCCGATCCACGGGTGGCGATCAACCGGATGACCAGTTCCCCCTCGCCGCCCGAGGCGCCGATCGTCCTGTCGATCTCGGACGTGACGTGAGCCCGGTCCCAGGGGAGCCGCAGCCGGATGGATTCGGCGGATCGCTCGAGCCGTCCGAGATGCGCCGGAACGAGAAACGGCCGGCGGGCGTAGGTCCGCAACGTCTCGTACACGCTGTCCCCGTAGAGAAAACCGTGGTCGGTGACGGGTACGCGGGCTGTGGCGAGAGGTTCGATTGTCCCGTTGATGTTGGCGAGCTCGGCGTGGTCGCGCATCGATAGGCCCATTTCGAACGTACCAGAAGGGCCCCGGACGGTCAAGGAGCGAGGCGCCCGTGCGCGTGTGATATCATCCCGCCGACATGAGCGGAGTGGGAATCGACATCATCGAGATCGAACGGGTGCGGGGCGTCCTGCAGCGACGCGGCCGCCGTTTCGTCGAGCATGTGTTCCTTCCCGCCGAGGTCGGCTACTGCGACGCCCGCCGCGATCCCGCGAGGCACTATGCCGCCCGGTTCGCCGCCAAGGAGGCGGTGGTCAAGGCGCTCGCCGTCAAGCGCGGCATGACGTTCCTGTGGCGCGACATCGAGATCGCGCGCAGCGCTGACGGCGCGCCATCCGTGGTCCTGAGCGGACGCGCCCTCGAGATGGCGCGCCGCAGGGGGGTGACCCGTGTCCTCGTCTCGCTCTCCCACTCGGACTCCCATGCCGTGGCGACGGCCTCGGCCGGCTAGGCGTCCGCCGGGATGAGCCCCGCCCACGACACGGGACGTCCCCATTCCTGGCACGGGCTCTCGGCCCGCCGCGGCCTGGCCGTGACGCTGGGACTGACCGCCACGGTGATGCTGGTGGAGGTCGCGGGGGGGATCTGGGCCAACAGCCTCGCGCTCCTCTCCGACGCGGGGCACATGCTCACCGACCTGCTCGCCCTCGGCATGGCCCTGTTCGCCGTCAGCGTGGCATCGCGGCCTGCCACGGCCCGCAGGACCTACGGCTACTACAGGGTCGAGATCCTGGCCGCGCTCAACAACGGGATGATCCTGCTGGTGATCTGCGTGGTCCTCTTCTATGAGGCCTGGCAGCGGGTCGCACATCCGGAGCCTGTGAACGGAGGTCTCGTGCTCGTCGTTGCCTCCGTGGGGCTGGTGGCGAACCTGGCCGGCATGGCGATCCTCTCCGCGCGCAGCGGCTCGCTGAACATCCGGGCGGCGCGGCTTCATCTGATCGGCGACGCGCTCTCCTCGGCCGGCGTGCTGGCCGCCGGCGGCATCATCTCTCTCACCGGGTGGTACCGTGTCGATGCGCTGATGTCCTTCGCCATCGGAGTGGTCATCATGATGAGCGCGTTCCGCCTGGTGCGTGAGACGACCGACATCCTCCTCGAATCGACGCCGCACGGCATCGAGCCCTCGAGGGTCTGCGAGGCGATCCAGGCGGTGCCCGGAGTGCGTGAGGTGCACGACCTGCACATCTGGAGCATCACCTCCGGGATGACGGCACTGTCGGGGCACGTGAAGGTGGCGCCGGGGTGCCTGGCGGCGTCCGACGAGGCGCTCAACCGGATCAAGGAGACGCTGCGGGACCGGTTCTCCATCGAGCATACGACAATCCAGCTCGAATCGGAAACCTACGACGAGGTCGGTGAAGTGCACTGAGCCGGCGCGGCGCTCAGTGCCGGCGGAAGGTGGCCCGGTTGCGCGCGGCGGCCGAGCCCGCACGGTAGGGCGCTGTCATCCGGTGGTGGTATCGCTCGAAGTGCGACCAGGAGCCCGGGGGGCTGTAGGCGGACCATGAGGGGCCGACGAGGCGTGATCGGCCCGGGCCGCGGTGACGGCCGACCACCGAGTAGCCGGGAATGTAGCCCGGGAGGTAGCCCGGATAGAGCCCGCCGTAGCCTCCGAGAGCCATGGGCGGCGCCTCGGGCGCCTCGGGTTCAGGGGGGTACACCTCGACATAGACGTTGGTCGGGGAAGACGCGGGCGACGGCCCGCCCGGGTCGTTGTCATAACTGGTTCCGGGCGAAGAGGCGCTCGAGATGACGTTGCGTGGGGCGGGATCAGGCACCTCGCCCCCGATCCGCCGTCCGGAGGCGTCCAGGTTGGTGATGTGAATGACCTTCTCTCCCGTGCCCGTGATCTCGGTGTAGATCCTGAACCCCGGGGAGGCCTCCTCCGGTGTGGCCTCCGGTCCCTGCATGAGCGAGGCGATCAAGGTGTCGGTGGCCCCGGCGGACTTGAGGCGCAGAATCTCGTCCACGCTCAGCGTCATGCGGCTGCCCGAGGCCTCGGCCTGCGCGAGTATCAACGGCTCGCCCACCCCCGCCTTCAGGAGGGCCACGACGTCGTCGACCGTCATCGTGGCCGCCTCGGCGGCCGCGGCGAGGGACACAGCAGCGAGCGCGCACAGGAGCATGGTCAGGATGAGGGGAAATCGGCGCTGAAGAAACGACCATCTGGGCATGGTGCACAGGCTCCGCCCGGGTTCGGGCCGGACAACCTGAACTGTACACCGATCCGGCGGGTCGCGCCACCCGATTCACTTCAGCTCGATGATCCGGCGGTCCTTGAGGCGCTTCATGATCCTCAGCGCGTCGACCTCGGCGAGGGGGCTGATGTCGATGATCGACTTGAGGTCCCACGACCCGTTGATCCGGCTGAGGAGGAATACCTCCTCGGGGGTCAGACTCTCCTCGGTCAGCGTGCTCAGGTCCCGGATCAGGGAAGGGATCTTGTCCGGCGGGAGGAAGGTGCTGTAGGCCTTTTCGCGGAATTCCTTGCAGGCGGCGTCGTACAGGTTCTTGATCTCCAGATCGCGCGAAGAGGCTGCGAGAGCCAGCTGCAGGAGCTCGATCGCCTCCTCGCTCCTACCCGAGGCGAGCCGCTCCCGGCCTCGTGCGAGCAGCACGTCGGGGGAGACGAGGGCGCGGTCGCCCGGGCCGGCCTCGGAGGGCTCGGGGCTCGTCCTTTTCTTCACTGAGACGAATCCTTCCTCGAACAGGCCGTGGAGCAGCTTGCACACGGTGAAGTCCGAGGCGTGCAGAGCCAGCCCGATCGCCTCGATCGTGCGCCGGCCGTCGACGAGCTCCAGCACGGTGCTGCGCAGTCGGTGGTCCGGCCCCTCTCCGGTGGGGAGCGCGTGGCCGTTGCGCGCCAGGACGCTGCTGGTCGCGCCGAGATCCGCCCGCATCTGGCGAAGCTCGTCGACCATCGTGAGTCCCTGGAGCAGGACGTCCTGGACATCGAGGCTGATCGGGACGAACAGATCCGAGGGGAGGTCTCCATCGAGGAACTCGAACGTGGCATCGTCCCACAGGAACAGGCTGAAGATCGTCTCCTCGGCCTTGGCGACGAGCAGCCGCTTGAGCTCGTCCTCCTGGATGGCGCCCACCATCAGGAGGATCTTGCCGAGAAGCACCTTGGTCCTGGCCTGGGTCTCGAGCCCCTTTCGCAGATCCTCCTCGGTGATGCGGCCACGGCTCAGGAGGAACTGTCCGAGCTGCTCGGTCGGATCGTCCGAAGCGGAGGAGATGATCCGTCCTTCCTTCAGATAGAGTCTCTTGGTGTGCTTGCGGCCGCGCAGGATGAGCGTCCCGGTCTTCCGTGACGAGCCCATCCACTGCAGCAGCTCGGCAAGAGGGAAGGTATAGAGTGATCCCGAAAGACCCAAGACGCTCTCCCGTTCAGATCCACCACCGGGCACACCACGCGGGACCCGGTGAATATAAGGACCCGCGCGACCGGGGGCAATGAATGCGTGTGCTGCGGCCCGATTGACAGATACCGCGTCGTTTCCAATAATCCCGGGCATGGAACGCCGAAGGATGGGCCACAATATCCTTGCCCGTATCTACCCGGGTGAGGAGATTATCGGGCAGCTGAAGGCAATCGCTCGCGAGGAGGGGATTCCGGGCGCCACGCTGACCGGGCTCGGGGCGGTGTGTGACGCCACCCTCGCCCTGTACGATCCGTCGGGGCGGCGCTACATCGAGACCCGTTTCGAGGAGGACCTCGAGATCGCCTCGATGACGGGCAACATCGCGTGGGTGGGCGACGAGCCGATCCCTCACGTGCACGGAGTGCTCTCGCGGGCCGACTGCACCACTTCAGCGGGGCACATCATGCGGGCCGTGGTCTCGGTCACTGCGGAGGTCATGCTGACCGTCTATCCCGATCGGCTGGCGCGCGAGCCGGATGCGTCGGTAGGGCTGAACCTGCTGAGCCTCAGGAAAACGCCTGCAGACCGGTGAGCGACTCTCCCACGATCAGCACGTGGATGTCGTGGGTCCCTTCGTATGTCTTGACCGCCTCGAGATTGCACATGTGACGTCCGACGTTGTACTCGTCGTGCGTCCCGTTGGCCCCGAGGATATCCCTGCCGAGCCGCGCGCACTCGAGCGCCATGCTCACGTTGTTCATCTTGGCCATGGAGATCTGCTGCGGCTTGACGCGCCCGGCGTCCTTGAGCCGCCCGAGCCGCACGGCCAGAAGCTGCGCCTTGGTGATCTCGGTGGCCATCCAGGTGAGCTTCTGCTGCACGAGCTGGAACGACGCGATCGGGCGGTCGAACTGGGTGCGTGACTTCGAGTAGGAAAGGACCTCGTCGAAGACCGCCTGTGCGGCGCCGATGACACCCCATGCGATCCCGTAGCGGGCCTGGCTCAGACACATGAGAGCGCACTTGAGCCCCGCGCTCTCCGGCAGCAGGTTATCCGCCGGGATGCGGCAGTCCTCGAAGGCCAGGTCCGAGGTAACGGAGGCCTTGAGCGCGAACTTGCCGGTGATGTCGCGCGACGTGAAGCCGGGCGTTCCGCGCTCCACCAGGTAGCCTCGCACCGTGTTCGACTCGTCCTTCGCCCACACGACGGCCACGTCGGCGACCGTTCCGTTTGTGATCCATGCCTTGCTGCCGTTGAGCACGAAGCTGTCGCCGTCACGCCGGGCTCGTGTCTCCATGCCGCCGGGGTCGGACCCGTGATCCGGCTCGGTGAGGCCGAAGCAGCCGATGATCTCCCCGCGAGCCATTCCCGGCAGGTACTTCTCCTTCTGGGCGTCGGACCCGAAGGTCAGGATCGGGTACATGCACAACGCGCCCTGCACGGAAACGAACGAGCGAAGCCCGGAGTCGCCACGCTCGAGCTCCTGCATGATGAGCCCGTAGGCGGTGCTCGAGAGCCCGGCACAGCCGTAGCCGTGGATGTTGGCCCCGAGCAGGCCGAGCTCTCCATCTTCGGGATCAGATGGGACGGGAACGTCCCATCGTGATTGTGCTTCTTGATGATCGGGATCACTTCCTCGCTGACGAAGTCGCGGACCGTGTCGCGGATCATCCGCTCCTCCTCGGAGAGGAGCTCGTCGGCGTCGTAGTAGTCGAGACCGGTATAGGATGGCATCGGTTACCCCAGCCGGCGGTCTGACAGACTCACCGAGCGCCGCCTCGCCGGGCCGGCCTGCGCTCAGTCGGGAACGCGCTCCATCAGGGCCGCGATGCCCATGCCTCCCGAGATGCAGAGTGTCGCGATGCCGAGCCGGGAGCCGCGCCGGGTCATCTCGTGCAAAAGCGTCACCAGCACGCGCGCGCCGCTCGCCCCGATCGGGTGGCCCAGGGCGATCGCCCCGCCATTCACGTTGAGACGCTCCGTGTCGAGACTCAGCTCCCGCACACACGCGAGCACCTGCGCGGCGAACGCTTCGTTGAGCTCCACCAGATCGACCTGCGACAGCTCGATGCCGGACCTTTCCAGCAGCCTGCGCACCGCGGGCACCGGCCCGAGACCCATCACATCGGGCTCCACCCCGGCGGTGGCGTACGCGTTGAGCCGGTACAGCGGCCCCATCTTTCTCCGTCTCGCCTCGCCCAGGCTCGTGACCAGTGCGGCCGCCGCGCCGTCGGTGATCCCGGAGGCGTTGCCGGCGTGTACGGTTCCGTTCTCGCGGAACACCGCGGGGAGCCGGGCGAGCGACTCCGGGGTCACGCCATCGCGTGGATGCTCGTCGGTATCGACCACCTGGACCGCGCCGCGTCGTCCCTTGACCTCCACGGGGGCGATCTCGGCGGCGAAACGGCCGGCGCGGCGCGCCGCCTCGGCACGATTCTGCGTGAGGGCCGCGTAGCGGTCCTGCTCCTCGCGGGTGATGCCGTACCGGTCCGCCAGGTTCTCGGCCGTCGCCCCCATGAGCTGGCCGCACAGAGGGCACATGAATCCGTCGCGGTACATCCCGTCCAGCAGGGGGGCATCGCCCATCTTCATTCCCCAGCGAGCGGTATCGAGCATGTACGGGACGCGGCTCATCGACTCGGTGCCGCCCGCCAGCACGATCGACGCATCGCCCAGCCGGATCGCCGCGGAGGCGAGGAGGATCGTCTTGAGACCCGAGCCGCACGCCTTGTTCACGGTGTAGGCCGGCGTGGCCGCGGGAATACCGCTACGCCAGGCGATCTGCCGCGCGATGTTCGGGCCGGTGCCCGCCTGGCGGGCGCAGCCCAGGATCACCTCATCGACAGAGGACGCAGGGACGCCGGTGCGGCTGAGGGCGGCGGTGGCCGCCGAGACGCCGAGATCGGCCGCCGTGAGCGAGGCGAACGCGCCGCCGAACCTGCCGATCGGCGTGCGCACCGCACCTGCGATGACGATGTCGTTTTCCGAGAAGGAGCCGGCAGTCGTGACCATATCGAGGGAACAGGATACTACGCCGGCGGGGTTATTTCAGGAGACCCTTCACGCGCAGCAGGAACTCCCGGGTGATGCGAGCTCCCTCCCACTCCGCCTTGCCGGCATGCTCCGCCACCACCGCCCAGGCGATCGAGGGACTGGAGGCCGGCGCGAAGCCGATGACGAGGGCGTCGTATCCGGGAGGGTTTTCCCCGGAGGTGCCGGTCTTCATGGCGGTTTCGAGTCCCTCCAGGGCCGCGCGGCGTGCGGTGCCTTCGGCCCCCTTCACCGCCTCCACCATGCCCCGGCGGATCGTTGCCGTCTGCGGCGGCGTGAGAAGCTCCTCGGGCACGACGGGGGAGCGCGTGTAGTAGGCCTCCCCCAGAACGTTGATCTTCTTGCGAACAAGATAGGGCGGAAGCGGCGCGTCGCCGCGAGCCATGGAGGCGGCCAGCATGGCGGCGTGAATCGGTGTGATCGTCACCGAGTCGAGTCCCTCGGCCCTGCGCGCCAGCGCGTAGTTCGGGTGCGCGGTGTCCTCGGGCAGCAGGCGCCCGGTCGAATAGTCGAAGTCGGACGCTCCCGCTCCACCCGGCGGCAGTGCGGGGTCGAAGCCGTGATGTCTCAGCTCCGCGCTCAGCGCGTCGCGCCCGGCGAGCGCGCCGATCCGCGCGAAGGCGATATTGCAGGACACCGAGACCGCCTCCTCGATCGAGCCGACCTCGCCGTGTGTGCGCCAGTCGCGGAAGATCTGCCCGTCGATCGTGATCCAACCGGGACAGTCCATCGGGAAGAGCGTCGATACATCGGCGCCGGATCGCAGGGCGGCGGCCAGTGTGAGCAGCTTGAGGATCGAGCCGGGCTCGAACGTGCCGGTCAGCGCGACCGGTCTTCCTGTCTGCGGATCGACGCGTGGCTGGCTCGCCGCGGCGAGGAGCCCACCGGTGGCGACGTCGAGCACCACCAGCGCCCCACGCTGCGAGCCGAGAGCGGCCTCGGCGGCTCTCTGGATGCCGAGGTCGAGCGTCAGCTCCACCCGGTTGTTCCTGTCCTGCGGCTCGAGATGCGGACCCGCGGGGCCGGCCAGCCAGGCCATCAGGTCGGGAGCCAGCTCCACCGGCCTGCCCGTATGGACGTCGATCGCCTCGATTGCCGTGCCGTTCCTGTCGACGAGAGTGTCCGCCCTGCCGGTGCGGCGCTTGCCGGCCACGCCACGAAGCTGCTCGTCGGCCTTTGCGTTCCAGGCCGGGTCGGCGAGCGCCGTCTGGAGGTGTCGCTCGGCGGCGTCGAGGTCGTTGAGGCCGTTCTCGGCCACGCCGAGGTACCAGGCGACCATCGGACCCGGTGCGACCGCGAGGCGGTGCTCACCGTAGGTTCGTGCCGGCTCGTAGCGTCCCTCGCGAAGGAGGTCCCGCAGGACACGCTCCTCGCCGAACGCCGCGGGATGGAAGAAGCCGCGGCGGGCGGCGGCCAGATGAGCCTCGGCCTCCTCGGGGCGGCCCCGGGCGAGGTCGACCACGCCGAGCCCGTCGTTCACCCGACCGGCGCGCACCCTCCACCCGGCGGCCCGCTCCAGCAGCGCGTGGGCCTCGTCGTACCGGCCGGCATCGAAGGCGGTCTCAGCGTTTCCGACGAGGTGCCCCGTCCAGGCGAACAATGCTGCGTACACCCCGGCCGCGAGGAGGAGCAGACGCACGAGCCACCGGCGGCCCCCGCCACCGCCCCGCCTTCCTCTGTCCCGATCGAGCGGCCTGCGCGCCAGCGGCATCAGACGGATCCGCCGGTGCTGAATGTGATGTCGACGACGTCACCCGCGCGCAGCCCGACCAGATCGCAGGCGCGCGCCTGGTTGGCGGCGATCTCGAGCAGGTCCGACGAGTTGTACAGGAGAAACGGGGTCCCCGGGGGAGCGTCCCCGTAGGTGGTGAACAGGTGGGCCACCTTCGTCGGGCCCGCAGTGGCGGTGAACCCGGTCGCCTCGACGCGCTCCCGGACCGCCTCGAGCGCCTGACGGGTGAGATTGAGGATGACATTCCCGAAGCGGTCCACGTGGGCGACCGTGGCCTTGACCCCGCCTTCCCGGGTCACCTTCGCCTTGGGCAGATCCAGCCTCACGTAGTCCTCGATCGGCGCGCCGAAGTTTTCGGCCGCGATGCCGCCTGCGAGGTGGGCGGCGGCGGGCGCGAAGACGTCCCGGGCGTGGAACGTGGCGCCTACCGTCGGTGCGAGATAGTGCGTTGCGGTGATCTCGATCACCTGCGCCGGCGGCTCCACGTCGAAGACGAACGAGAAGATCCCGTTGTCCGGGCCGATGAAGTAGTGGTTCTCCGTCACGGCGAGAATCGCGCGCCGCGACGTTCCCACTCCCGGATCGCACACCGCCACGTGCACCGTCCGGCGGGGGAACGCCCCGAACGCGTTGCGCAGGATCCAGCCCGCCTCCATTACGTCGTGAGGCGGAATCTCGTGCGTGATATCGACGACGGCCGGCCGGCTCGACACCGTGAGAATCGCCGCCTTGACGGAGCTGACGTAGTGATCCGCGGTTCCGAAATCGGTCGTCAGGGTGATGATGGGATGGCGTGGCTCGGGCATCTTAGGCTCCTTCAGTGTGCGGCCATCGGGATCAGGATTCTCGCGATACTGAAATAGACCACGATGCCGACCACGTCAATGAGGGAGGACACGAACGGCGAGGAGGCCACACCCGGGTCGAGCCGGCACACCTTGAACAGCAGCGGCAGGAGCGACCCGACCAGCGAGCCGGCCAGCACGATCGCCACCAGGGACAGCGCCACGACGGCCGCCATGATGTGTCCGCTCCCCCACATCAGGGCGCGCACGTAGCCGATGGAGCCGAGAAAGAGCCCCAGCGAGAGCCCCATCCCGGTCTCGCGCCAAAGGATGCGCGCCCAGTCCCGGAGGCGGACGTCTCCGACCGCGAGGCTGCGGATGATCAGCGTGGCCGACTGCGATCCGGAGTTGCCGCCGGCCGAGATGATGACCGGCAGGAAGAACACGAGGCTGAGCACGTTCTCCAGCGTGGCCTGATAGTGCCTCAGCGCCGTGCCCGTGAACAGCTCGCCGAGAAACAGCAACATCAGCCATGCACCGCGCCGCCAGGCGAGCTGCCAGAAACCGGCCCGGAGGTAAGGCATGTCCAGGGGCTCGACGGCTCCCATCCGCTGGACGTCCTCGGTGGCTTCTTCCTCGATGACGTCGATCACGTCGTCATAGGTGACGATCCCGACGAGCCTGTTCTCAGCGTCGACGATGGGCAGCGCCAGGAAGTCGTACCGCTGGATCGTCCGCGCGACGTCCTCCTGGTCGGAGTCGACGCTCATGCTGATGAGCGGCTGGCGGGTGACCTCCATGATGTTCTGCTCGGGCCGCGCGAGAACCAGCTCGCGCAAAGTCGTGTAGCCGAGCAGGTGACGGCCCGTGTCGGTGATGTAGACGTAGTAGATCGTCTCCTTGTCGGGGGCGATCCGTCTGAGCCGCTGTATCGCCTCGCCGACGGTGATGTCGGCGGGCACCGAGGCGTACTCGGTCGTCATGACCGCGCCCGCGGTGTCCTCCTCGTAGGCCACCAGCTTGCGGACGTCGTTGCGCTCTGCCTGCGCCATCAGCGGCAGCAGGTTGTCGGCGGTCCTTTCGGGCAGCGACTGGATGAAGTCGGCCCGGTCGTCGGACGACATCTCCTCGATGATCCGGATCATCTTGTCGCGCCCGAGCGCTTCGAGCAGCCGGAGCTGGTCGTTCTCCTCGAGGTGCTCGAAGGTCAGGACCCGCTTCTTCTCCGGTAACGCCTGGAAAAGCCTTGCCGCCTGAGGGTTCTCGATGTTGGCGACCACGTCCGCGACGTCGACGGGGTGGATTTCCTCGAGAGCCGTTCGGATCCCCTCGAGGTCTCCCTTGTCCAGCAGCTCCTGCACCGCGGGGAGGATGAGCAGAGTCACGTCGTTCATGGCGTCACCAGCATTTCGGGGGACGATCGTGTTTTGGAGAGGCAGGGTGCTGAGCCCGACCTGGGCCGCTGCGTCCGGCGCGCTGCGCCCGGTGATCATGGCCCAGCGCCCCAGGACTGTCAACTGGACTTCCGTGCGAGGCCTTTGTATCTTGGCGCGCGTGTCGAAACCGATCCGTACCCGCCCACGACCCGCTCTTCTGTTCGCCGAGGCTCTCGCTGTCTGCCTGAGTGTCTGTGGGCTCGCGGACGCCGCGCCGCTTCCGGCCATGGGGGGAGAGGGCGTCGTCCCGTACAACGCGATCGGCTACGAGCTCGATCTCGGCAATCTGCCTTCTCCGCACCCGAGGCCCGAGGCGCGCATGATGGCTCCCGAGGACCACCCCATGCCCGTATTCGTTCGCCTGCGGGTCGAATGGAGCCTCGTGGAGAAGACCGCGGGCGTCTACGACTGGTCGGTGCTCGACGAGCTGATACCCGCTCACGCCGACGGGGGGTTCTCCGTGGTGCTCGCTCCGGTGGAGGACAACCCGCTGTACGCCGGTGAGGGTGCGGACGTCTCGGTGGAGAGCGATGCCTGGCTCGCCTTCCTGAGGGCCCTGGCGGGACGCTACGCAGCGAAGGTGGACCATTACATCATCGGCGGGCGTGTGCAGTCGATGAGCGCTCGCGACGGGGCGTTCTGGCTCAAGACCTCCTCGGTCGCCATCAAGGCGTCGGATCGGGCCGCGATGATCGGTTTCGGCCCGCTGGACGCCGCGCGCCCAGATGCCGCCGGCAGGCTCGAGGATCTTCTCAAGGAGGGCGTGGCGGTCTATCTGGACAGCATCGCGATCACCCACCCGTCGGGGGAGGCGGTCTCGGCGGATCTGGCCGCGATCAAGGCGAAGCTCCTGCTCAACGCCCCCTCGGCGGGCATCTGGTGGATCGACCGGCGGCTCCGCACCGAAGGTCCGCGCGCAGGCGCACTCCTGGCCGGCTATCTGGAGGGGCTGTCACAGGAGGTGGCGGTCTCGATCTTCGTGCTCGAGCCAGGCTCCGACGGCATGCCGGCGCTGCTCGGACTGATGGACCGGATCCGCGCGCATTTCCACCCCTCGTACTCGCCGCTCGTGGAGTCCGGGCGCGGCATCCGGATCATGACGCCGATGGGCCAGCCGGTCCCGGCGACCATCGTTCGGCTGTTCGACCCGGAAGACAAGAAAGTGATCATCGCCTACGACGCCGGCCCGGATGCGACCCGGGGAGCGCAGGTCGTGATGGCGATCGATACGCTGGATCTGGCCGACCCGGTGCTCTTCGATCTTGCGGCGGGCGAGTCGGCTCCGGTGGCCGGATACCAGGCCGAGGAAAGCACCGGGCTGACGCGTGTCGCTCTGCCGATCGCGGACTACCCGCTGGTTCTCGAGTACCGACGCTTCACCTCGCCCCTGTTCGGCGAGGAGGAGAAGCTGGAGATCACAGGCGAGAGACTTCCGTCGGTGGACGAGATCCTGGCGAAGCACCAGGCGGTGCAGGCCGCCCAGGACGCGCTCCTCACGAACCTGCGCGCGCGGGCCCGGATCGACTACCACTTCCGGATTGGCTCGGGCTCCACGGTGGACGTGACCGTGGACAACAACTTCTATTTCCGGCGCGGAGTGGGCGCCGAGTTCGAGCAGGTCGGGTTCGCGGTCAACGGCGTCAAATGGCGTTCCGATCGGCTGCCCGAGTTCCCGCTGCCGCAGCCCGAGAAGGTGCTGACGCTCCCGCTCGACATCTCGCTCGACAAGCGGTATGGCTACCGCCTGGCAGGGGAGGAGACGATCGACGGGCACGACTGCTGGATGATCGACTTCGACCCGCTCAGCGAGGATCGCAACCTGTACAAGGGACGCGTCTGGATCGACAAGAAGACTTTCGCGCGGGTGCAGATCTCCTCCCTGCAGACGGGACTCGATCCCCCGATCCTCTCCAACGAGGAGAAGGACTCCTACCGGCCGATTCAGGGGCCGGAGGGGATCACCTACTGGCTGCTGAGCCGGATCGACGGACAGCAGGTCTTCAGCGCTTCGGGCCGGAACCTGATCGTGATCCGCGAGGTGACCTTTACCGACCACGTGATCAACGACGCGTCCTTCGACAGCCTCCACGCCCAGGCCTACGCCTCCCCGCATCAGATCCTGCGAGACACTCCGGAGGGCCAGCGTTACCTCGAGCGCACCCCCGACGGAGGCCGCGTGGTCAAAGAGACCCTCAACCGGGACAACCTGTTCCTCCTCGGCGGCGTCTTCTACAACCGCTCGCTCGACTTTCCGGTGCCGCTGGCGGGGGTCAACTACTTCAACCGGGATCTCGGCGGCAGCGGTGTCCAGACCAATGTCTTCTATGGGGGCGTGCTGCTGTTCGCCAATGCCAGCCATCCCGACATGTTCGGGTCCGGGCTGGAGGGCAGCGCCGATCTGTTCGGCCAGGGGTTCTCCACCACCGATCGGCCCGTGCTGAACGGCCGGGAGCTGGACTCGCAGAACGTCGATACGATCGGTCAGAGCCTCACCCTGGGACTGGGGATTCCGTTCGCCGACTACTGGAAGGCCAAGTTCACGGGCAGCCTCGAGTCGTTCGGGTTCTCACGAGACAAGGACACGGGCCACGGGTTCGTCATCCCGAACGACACACTGGCCACCACGGTGGGGATGGAGGGGGAGTTCAACCGCAGCGGGTGGAGCGTGAGTGCATCGGTCGGCGTCACCCGCCGCGCGAAGTGGGAGTTCTGGGGGCCGCTCGATCCGAACGTCACGGTGGCCGCGGGAGGCTTCACCCCGGCCGCGAAGGACT
Organism: uncultured Acidobacteriota bacterium; assembly: GCA_963806495.1. Classification (GTDB taxonomy): domain Bacteria; phylum Acidobacteriota; class Polarisedimenticolia; order JACPZX01; family DASXTC01; genus CAWDYA01. Next base: position 213,106 of record CAWDYA010000007.1, read on the forward strand.
ACGTGCGATACGAAGGGACGGTCACGAAGGACTTCTTCCTTCCGCTGAACCAGAAGATCCACGCCTCGGTCACCGCCTACGGGGGAGCCGACCTCGACCGGTTCAGCAAATACCAGTTCGGGTACTTCTCCAACCGCCTTCGGGGATTCGGCGGGGCCGGCTACCGCTTCACCCAGGGGGCGAAGGCCCAGCTCCAGTATGCGTTCAATCTCGGCGACATCATCCGGTTCGAGGCGACCGTGGATCAGGCCCGTGTCAAGGACGCGGATCTCGTCGGAACGACGGACGGCGATTACAAGAGTTTTACAGGGTTCGGCCTATCCGGTCAGACGATTGTGGGGCCCAACCTGATCGTCAGCCTGGACTGGGGTATCGCAGCCGCTTCGGATATCGATGAATTCAAAGGGGATCAGGAGGTGCTCATCACCATCCTGCGTCTGTTCCGGTAGACCCCCGAATCGCCCGCCCCCTCCAATCACTTCCTGGAACTATTCCTCCCTCTGTGCCGTTATTCAGCAACATAGGCCGGCCGAGCTGAACGGACTGGAGGGCCAGCGGGATGAAAATCATCAGTCAGAGTGACGGAACCATCATCCGGTTCCTCCCGAAAGGGGCGATCGCATCGGGCAACGGTGCCGGTTCGCTCAGGCGGGAGGTTGCCGATGCTCTTCGTGCAGGCGCGCGCCGGATCGACGTGGACGTGAGCGGCGTGAAATACCTCGATGCTGCCGGCCTGGGCGCGCTCGTCGCGAGCCGCCGGCTGGCGCACGAAGCCGGCGCCGAGTTCCGGCTCACCGGCGTGGTCGGCAAGCCGCTCGAGATGCTGCGAATCACGGGGCTCGACCGGAAGCTGCTGCGCCGGTCCGGCCGCCACGTCCTGCCGGACGGCCATCGCATCGTGGCCTGAAACCCCGTGCAGCGACGTCCGTACGATCATCTGAGATTGGGGGCCGCGACCCCGGACTGAGCCCGTACCCCACCTTGTGACGGGTTCTTCCTCCCCCCCCAACCCTGGAAGCTCCGGGAACGCGGCCCCCAATGAGCCCCGTCAGTCGAACAGATCCGACGCCTCGAACACCTCGAAATCCGCCCGCCTGAGCCCCCGCCGCACCGCACGCACCGCCCGATCCGCCTCGTCCAGCGCGGCGCTTTCCATGCCAGAAGGATAGGTCACGGGCGCCACCGGCTCGATCATGGCGGCGATGAACGCCTCGGCGTCGGGCACGACCGCCACCACGGCGACCCGGTCGGAGTGAAGCCAGCGTCCCACGCAGGACAGAGCGTCCCCGGCGGTTACCGCCCGAACGGCAGCGGGAAGCCGCCTCGACCCGCCCGGATTGCCCAGGAGGAGATCCGCCGGAGCGGCATCGAGCGGGGATGGCGCCTCCACGCGATCCTCGGCGCCCGTGAGCCGTTCTCCCGGTATCCCGCGGGCCGCCAGCCGCTCGATGTCGCCCAGCGCCACGTCGATCGCGAACCGGGCGTTGACCGGCGCGGTCTCGAAGGCGATCGAGAGAGTCAACCTCTCGCGCGCGGTGGGGCCGCCGGCCTCCGGATCCAGGGTGACGGCCACGCCCGGTGAAAGCCCGCGCAGCGCCACGAGATCGGGCACGAGCGTGCCGGGTCCGAGGTCGGCCGCCGCCACCCGGAGAGGTGCGTAGTCGGGATGGGCGCGGGACAACGGCAGCGGGTGCCCGATCGCGATCCAGGCCTTCTCCGCGGCCGGTTTCACGACGACGAAAAAACGCGGGCGGGAGAGCCAGGCCGCGCGGCGCACGTTCCGATCGGGCGCGCCATCCGGCAGTGCGGCATAATCCTTGCGGATCCGGGCCATGAGCGAATCATCCACCGCGCCGGCGGCCTCGATCAGGACACCTCCCTTGAGGTATCGGGCGCTGTGAAAGGCCTCCAGATCGTCCGCCACGATGGCGCGGATCCCGCCGGCTCTCCCTTCCACGGGATGGGCGTACGGCAGGCCCCGATCGACGGCTTCGTCGAGGGCGGCGGCTGCGAGACGCGCAGGGTCGGCGCGCAGCGAGTCGAGGGCGGCCACCTGCGCCGCGCGCTGCGACTCGATCGTCGCGGCACGAAACTCCGGTGACAGGATCGCCCGCGCCATGGCCGCGTGCATCGCCGCGCCGCCCGACGGCGAGGTGCGGCCGGTGAACACCGTCATGTCCCGGCCCACCCGCACCTCGATGCGGGTGCCCTCGTGCGGCTGCCCCAGGGAGTCGCGCATCCCGGCGGCCAGCACCTGGGCGGTGAGCCAGGCGACCCCCTCGCGCCCCTGGGGGTCGTCGGCGCTGCCACCATCCACCGCGATCCTCAGAATAGCCTCGGTGGCGGCCGGTGAGCGGAGATCCAGCAGGTTGGGCTCCGTGGAGCTGAGGCTCGTGGCCAGGGCGAGCAGGGCGAGGATCATGGGTCGCATCGACCCGGATTATAATGCTGCGCATGTTCCGATGGATCGTCCACGACACTCGTGCCCTGATCAACGACCTTCGGGCCTGGGCGCGCAGACTGTCGACGCGATGGCAGTGGTTCCGGATGAGATCCTCCCGGCGCCTCGAGGAAGCCTCCGCCGACCTGGAGAATCTCAGGCGCAGCGCCGGAAGCCGGACGAGGATGTGCAACGAATGCCGGGCCCTGATCCCGGCCGACGCCCGGGTGTGTCCCGAGTGCGGCGAGACACCGGGCCGGAAAGTGCCCACGGGGATGTCGCGCGCGCTGGAGAACATGATCCCGGGCTGGGTATCGGTCACGACGATGCTCCTGACCATGAACGTCGTGCTGTATCTGGTCAGCCAGCTCGTCTGGACGCATCTGGCCAACGATGTGATGCCGACCGATTACCAGGGCGCCGCATGGAACGTCGCCCTCATCACACTGGGCGCGAATGTGCCGTTCCTCGTGAGCTCGGGCGAGGTCTGGCGGCTGCTGACCAGCGTGTTTCTGCACGGCGGGTTGATGCACATCGGGTTCAACATGTGGGCGCTGCTCGCCGTGGGTCCGCTCGTCGAGGAGATGTACGGGTCGCGCAAGTTTCTCTTCATGTACATCCTCGCCGGGATCGGCGGCAGCGCGGGAAGCTGGATCTGGCGGCTTGGCACCTGGGCGCCCGGCATCGGAGCGTCAGGCGCGCTTTTCGGCCTCATCGGCATCGCCATGATCTGGGGCTGGCGTCGGGGCGGTGCCATGGGTGCCGGTATCCGCGGGCAGATGGTGCAGTGGGCCGTGTACGGTCTGGTGATGGGGCTGGTCTTCCGTTTCGACAACGCCGCGCACCTGGGAGGCTTGATAACGGGGGCGCTGCTGGCTATGGTCATCCCTGATGGTGAGCCGGCCGGTCCCGCGGCATCACGATTCTGGGATCTGCTCGCCTGGGCGAGCGCTCTGCTGATCCTGGGCTCCTTCGTGATGGTCGGTCTGCGTTACGATACGACCCTGAGTCTCATTCTGCAGTCGCTTTGAGGCACCGGCACGCCGGGGAATACCCCCACCTTGCGGGTGTTTGTTCCCGTACGAGGCACCATCGACGTCAATCGGCGCCCACGGCGCCCGTAACAGGAGGTCTCGAATGAAACGAAGCCCGATGATGGCGGTACTGCTCGTGCTCACCTTCGCCGCGGCTGGTTTTGCCATAGCCGGTGAGAAGGCCACGATCAGCGGCGAGGTGATCGACTCGGCCTGCTATATCAAGATGGGCGCGCATGGTGCCGATCACGCGAAGTGCGCCGAGGGGTGCGCCAAATCAGGCGTGCCGCTGGCCCTGCTGACCGACGACGGCAAGGTGGTCTGGCTCTCCGCCGGCAAGGACATGAAGAACGTCAACGACCTGCTGCTTCCCTATGCCGCGAAGAAGGTCACCCTGGAAGGGGAATGGTTCGAGAGGGGCGGCACGAAGCTGTTCTCGATTACCAAGGTGGAAGAAGCCAAGTCCTGAGGTCACGACTGCCGGTTCTCATCGCGGCGTTGCTGGGTCTGACGAGCGTCGCGCTGGGCATAACGCTGATCATCGTCTGGTTCCGCAACCCGGAGCGCGCGCGGCTTGCCTCGCCCGTGCTCCGGGGCCGTGCGGTCGCCGTGAGTCTCGGCTGCTTCGGCTGTCACGGTCCCGATGGCGTTTCCGGCATCCCCAACCCCGGCGCCCGCATCGACGAGGTTCCTGCCTGGGCGGGCGGCACGTACATGATGTACAACGAATCCCCCGACGAGATCCGGGAGTGGATCCTCGACGGCGCGCCCGCCCGCTTGCGCAACGACCCCGACGCCTGGGACCGGTGGTCCAGACAGCTCCTCTCGATGCCCGCCTACCGCGACCGGGTGGAAGGCGCCGATCTCGACGATCTGGTCGCATACGTCCAGTCGGTCTCCGGGGCGCTCGCCCCCGAGGCGGGCAGCGACGCGGCCGAAGGACGACAGCTCGCCGTCGCGCACGGCTGCTTCGGATGCCACGGTCCGGAGGGCGCGGCCTGATCCTCAACCCCGGGTCGCTCAAGGGGTACATCCCGCCATGGGACTCGGACGACTACCCCGACCTGGTGAAGGGGCCCGACGAGTTCCGCGAGTGGGTGGAGACGGGCGAGATCCGCCGCTTTCGTGACAATCCCGCGGCCGCGCATTTTCTCGACGCTCAGGTGATCGAAGATGCCCGGGTTCCGCGGGCTGATCGATCCGGCGGAGATCGCCAGGTTGAGAGCCTACGTGGAGTGGGTGCGTGCGAGGCCGCGGCCCGCCGACTGAACCGCCTACAACGCGACGGTCTTGACCCAGAGGATCCCCGGCCGGGCTCGCAGCTCGTCGACCACCGTGTCCGTCAGGCTGGAGTCGATGTTGATGACGGCGATCGCCTGCCCGCCGACCCGGTCCCGGCCCAGTGACATGTAGGCGATGTTGACCTGGCCCTGCCCCGAGCAGGCTGCCGACCATGCCTACGATCCCCGGCCGGTCGTCGTTGGACACCAGGAGCAGCTCTCCCTCGGGCATGGCGTCGAAGCGGAATCCGTCGAGCCGGACGATGCGCGGCAGGTTGCGCCCGAACACGGTGCCCGCCACCTCCTGCCGGCCGCGGTCGCTCTCGAAGATGGTCGTGATCAGGTTCATGTAGTCCTGAGGCTCGCTGGTTCGCACCTCGTTGAGACGGATGCCGCGTTCCTTCGCGATCCAGCCTGCGTTGACGGCGTTCACCGGGCCGGACAGGAACCGCTCGAAGTATCCCTTGAGCACCGCCACCGTGAGGGCGGGAAGCGCCTCGGTGGGGATCTCCCCGCTGTACTCGACGGACACCTGCGAAAGCCGTCCTTCGAGGCTCTGCGCCTGGAACCGCCCGAGCTTCTCCGCCAGCGTGAGGTACGGAGCGAGCCGCTCGCGCAGCTTCGGGTCCATCGGCGTGACATTGACCGCGTTGCGGGCCACCCCGTCCCGCAGGTACTCGCACACCTGGCCCGCGATGCTCACCGCCACCTTCTCCTGGGCCTCGGCGGTCGAGGCGGCGAGGTGCGGCGTGAGAACCACGTTGTCGAAAGCCCGGAACGGGAGGTCCTTCGCCGGCGGCTCCTGCTCGTACACGTCGAGAGCCGCCGCGGCCAGCGTGCCCCGAGCGGAGGTGCTTCGCCAGGGCCGTCTCGTCGACGATGCCGCCGCGCGCGCAGTTGACGATCCGCACGCCGGGCCGGCAGGAGGCGATCTGGGCGTCGCCCACGAGGTGCCGTGTCTGGGGCGTGAGCGGCGTGTGGATGGTGATGAAGTCGGAGCGATGGAAGATCTCCTCCAGCGGCACGACGTCGATCCGCGAGCGTTTCACCTCGTCGGCCGAAACGAACGGGTCGATATGCGATCACCGTCATGTCGAAGGAGAGCGCCCGGTGCGCCACCTCGCGTCCCACCTTGCCGAGGCCCACGACGCCCAGCGTCTTGCCCTGAAGCTCCGAGCCGACGAACCGCCCGCGCTCCCACGCTCCGGATCGCATCGAGCGGTCGGCCGCGGGAATCCCGCGCGCCATCGCCAGCAGCATGCCGAGCGTATGCTCGGCAGCCGAGACGGTGTTGCCCCCCGGGACGTTCATCACCACAATGCCCCGCCGCGTGGCGGCCTCCAGGTCGACGTTGTCCACCCCGGTGCCCGCGCGGCCAATCACGCTGAGCCGCTCGGCGGCATCAATCACCTGCGCCGTGACCTTTGTCTGGCTGCGCACCACCAGGGCGGTGTAGCCGCTGATGATTGCGAGCAGCTCCCCGGGCGGCAGACCGGGCCGGTAGTCCACCGAGAGATCCTTCTCCGCCGCGAACCGGTCGAGCGCCCTCTGCGAGACCTCGTCGCTGATCAGGACCCGGCGCACCGTGTCGGGGCTCATCGGGCGACCCCGCGCGAGAGGAATCGGTCGATCGCCTCGAGCAGGGGATGAATGTCGTCGAGGCCCAGCTCGCCCATGTGTGCGATCCGGAACGCCTTGCCCTTGAGCGTGCCGTAGCCGTTGCCGATCAGCATGCCCTCGTTTCTGAGCGCCTCGATGAGCGCCGCGACGTCGAGCCCGGTGGTGTTGGCGACGCAGGTGACCGTGTCGGAGGCGCATTCCTCCGCGGCGAACAGACCGAGGCGATCCTTCGCCCAGCCTCGCACCGTTTCGGCCATGCTGCGGTGGCGCGCCCAGCGGTTCTCCATCCCCTCGCCCAGGATCCGGGCGAACTGCACCCGCATCGCGAACATGTGCGAGATGGACGGCGTCGTGAGCGGCTGGTCCTTGCCCGCCTTCTCGAGCATCCGCACGAAGTCGAAGTAGAATCCTTTGCCGCGGGCACGCCGGCTGCGATCCATCATTCTGGGTGAAACCGAGCAAAGCGAGAAACCGGGCGGGAGCGCCAGCGCCTTCTGCACGCTGGCCAGGCACAGATCGATCCCCATCGCGTCCACCCTCACGGGCATGCCGCCCAGCGACGACACCGTGTCGACCATGAAGAGGATGTCGGGGTATCGCCTCATCACGTCCGCGATCCGATCCAGCGGGTTCGCCACGGCCGTGGATGTCTCGTTGTGGGCCACCGTCACCGCGTCGTACTTGCCCGTCGCCAGGGCCTTGTCGAGTGCGTCGGGACGGTTCGCCTGACCCCACGGCACCTCGAGCCGGTCCGCCTCCATGCCGCAATCCAGCGCAATCGTGTGCCAGCGTTGAGAGAAGGCCCCGCACACCAGCGACAGCACGCGTCGCTCCACGCCGTTTCTGATCCCGGCCTCCATCAGTCCCGTGGCGCTCGATGTCGACAGCAGCACGGGGTGCCCGGTGAGCATGATGGCGGCGGCCTGACGGCTTACCTCGTGCTGCAGCTCGGACATCGCAGCGCCCCGGTGGCTGATCGGAGGCGTGGCCATCGCGGCGAGAACCTCGGGGCGCACCTCCGTGGGGCCTGGGATGAACAGCTTCATATGGTCGGGCATCGGGACGCCTCAGTCCTCCAGCGTGGAGGTGTCGCCTTCCGGCAGGCCCAGCTCGCGTGCCTTGAGCAGGCGCCGCATGATCTTGCCCGAGCGGGTCTTGGGAAGCGAAGGCAGAAAGTCGATCTCACGTGGGTAGGCGTGGGCGGCCAGCCGCATCCGGACGAACTCCTTGATCTCCTTCTTGAGCTCCTCGGACGGAGTGTAGCCGTCCTTGAGCGAGATGAAAGCCTTGACGATCTCCATCCGCTCCTCGTCCGGCTTGCCGATGACACCCGCCTCCGCCACGGCCGGGTGCTCCACCAGGGCGCTCTCCACCTCGAACGGCCCGACCAGGTGGCCGGCGGTGTTGATCACGTCGTCGGCGCGCCCCACGAACCAGAAGTAGCCGTCCTCGTCCATCCGCCCCCGGTCGCCCGAGAAGTACCAGCCGTGGTGGAACCGCGAGTCGTACATCGGCTTCTTGTTCCAGTACGTGCGGAACATCGAAGGCCAGCCCGGCTTGAGCACCAGGTTGCCCTCCTCGCCCACCGGCATCGGCGAACCCTCGTCGTCGACGATGGCCGCCTCGGTGCCAGGGATCGGGCGTCCCATCGAGCCCGGCTTGACGTCGAGCGCGGCGTAGTTGGCGATCTGGATGCAGCCGGTCTCCGTCTGCCACCAGTTGTCGTGGATCGCCTGCTTGAAGACCCCCATCCCCCACACGATCGCCTCCGGGTTGAGCGGCTCGCCGACGCTGCAGATGTACCGCAGGCTCGACAGGTCGTACTTCGCCGGGAGCTCTTCGCCCGATTTCATCAGCATGCGCAAGGCCGTGGGGGCCGTGTACCACATGCTGACCTTGTACTTCTGGATGGTGGCGTACCAGTTACCGGGGTTGAAGCCGCCTTCGTAGATCACCGAGGTGACGCCGTTGGCCCAGGGTCCGAACATGCCATAGGAGGTTCCGGTCACCCATCCCGGGTCGGCCGTGCACCAGTAGATGTCGTCGTCGTGCAGGTCGAGCACGTAGCGCGCCGTCATGTAGTGTCCCAGGATCGCCTGGTGGACGTGTGCCGCCCCCTTCGGCTTGCCCGTCGTGCCGGATGTGTAGTGCATCACGGCGAAGTCCTCGGGGCCTGTCGCCTCGGCGACGAACGGGCCGCGCGCGGCCTTCATGGCGTCCTCAAAGGAGATGTACTCGGCCTGGCGGGTGCGGCCGGTGCCGTCCCGGTCCACCATGATGATGTGCTTCAGCTCGGGCAGCTCCGATCGCACCGCCTCGACCCGCTCCACCAGCGTGGGGCTCGTCACGAGCACCATCGCCCCCGAGTCGGCGAGCCGGTCGCGGATCGCCTCGGGGCCGAAGGCCGAGAAGAGGGGGCCGATGACCGCGCCCGCCTTGAGCGTGCCGAAGACGCTGACGTAAAGCTCCGGGATGCGATCCAGGAAGACGAAGACCCGATCACCCTTCTTCACCCCCAGCCCGCGCAGCACCTGCGCGAACCGGTCGGACAGCGCCTTGAGGTCGTTGAAGGTGTAGGTCTCGGTGTCGCCGTTTCGTCCCTCCCAGATCAGGGCGGTCTTGCTCCAGCGATCGGTGGCGGCGTGACGGTCGATGCACTCGTGGGCGATGTTCAGACCCCCTCCCGGCAGGCCCTCGAGTTCCGCGCGGATCGAGTCCCAGGAGAAGGAGCGGCGCATGGCGTCGTAGTCGGTGAGGTTGGGAGTGAACCCCATCTTCTCCGGGCGCGGCTTCCTGATCGTGTCGTAGGGCATGGGAGTCTCCTTCTTGGTCATCCCGCGAGGGCGAGGGAGCCCGATTCTACCAGCCCCCGCGGGGCGGCGTCGAGGGGCCATCCCGTGTCGAATCCGCTTTCCGTTCCGGTGCCAGGAGCATCGCCGCCGGGCTCCGCCAGCGCCGCCCCGCGCGCCGACACCCGAACGAGCACCATCTGGTGACGGCACCGGACAAGAGAGGGGAGCGGACGAGGTTCGAGCAGACGAAGCCATGTCCCGGCATGGCGAAAGTGGAGCTAATGCCCAGCGTCCGGGCCATCGACATCGGCCGCAAGGATCGGATAGCGGACCAGGCGACGACCGATGTAGCCTTTGACCATGAAGACCGTGGCATCGAACAGTTCATCACGCGCGGCGGCCATGTGGCGAGCCTTCCTCGCCCGCGACCCGCGTGCCGACGGCACGTTCGTCGTGGCCGTGGTCAGCACCGGCATCTACTGCCGGCCCACGTGTCCCGCGCGGCGCCCGCTGCGCCGGAACGTGCGCTTCCTCCCGACACCGGGCGCCGCCGAGAGGGAAGGGTTCCGCGCCTGCCTCCGATGTCGCCCCAGGGAGGCTTCCGCCACCGACCCGTCGATCGCCCGCGCGCTGCGAATCTCCGGCACATCGAGTCGAACCCCTGGGACCGGCCCACGCTCCGGACACTCGCGCGTCTGGCCGGGACGAGTCCGTTTCACCTCCAGCGGTCGTTCCGCGCGCTGGTCGGCGTCACGCCGCGGGAGTACGCGCAGGCGTGCCGTCTCGACCGGCTCAAGCGGCGACTCAGGAAAGGAGACAACGTGACACGAGCCATGCACGAAGCAGGCTACGGCTCGAGCAGCCGCCTGTACGAAAGAGCCGCGTCGCACTTGGGAATGACCCCGGGCGCCTGGCGCAGGGGTGGACGTGGCGCGACCGTCGGCTACACGATCGTCTCCTGCCCGCTCGGCCGAATGCTCGTGGCCGCCACCGACAAGGGGATCTGCGCCGTCAGCTTCGGCGCTTCTGATGCGCCGCTCGTGCGCGCGCTTCGCGACGACCTGTCCGAGGCACGCGTGGAGAGGCTGAGATCGAAGCCGGGTGACCGGTTGTCACGCTGGGCCGAGCGTATCCGCGAGCATCTCGCAGGCCGCCATCCCCATCTGGATCTGCCGCTCGACATCCGGGTCACGGCGTTCCAGGCGCGCGTGTACGAAGCGCTGAGGGCCATCCCGTCGGGAGCCACGCTCAGCTATGGCGAGATCGCGCAGGCGGTCGGCGTGCCGAAGGGCGCGCGCGCCGTCGGGCGGGCCTGCGCCACCAATCCCGTGTCGATCGTGATCCCGTGCCACCGCGCTGTGGGCTCGGACGGAAGCCTCACGGGCTACCGGTGGGGCCGCGCCCGCAAGAAGGCATTGCTCGAGGCGGAGCGGGCCGCCGCCGTGTCGCGTCGCTGAGGTCGATCAATGAACCGCGGGTATGGGGCATTGACGCACGCTGCGGCCTGATGTAGAAGGAAATCATGCTCCCGCGTGCTTCTGCAGGGTTGTCCCGGGTCCTGCTGGCGGCTTTCCTCGGCACGAGCGCGGCGCCCGCAGCACCGGTCTCGAGCCCGGCAACGGATGCTGCGGCGCTCACGCCTGTCCCATTGTGCCCGGATCAGACGCGCCCGATCTCCCGTCTGACGACCGAAGAACTGGGCCGGGCGAAACGCCGGGCGGAAGGGTCCGGCGTCGGTTACTCCCCGTTCGAGCCGAGCATCGCGGCCGCGGCCGACGGCACGCTCCATCTGGTCTGGGCGCCGGAGTACGTATGGAGCACCCTGCACACCGCGAACGACGGGGGCTGGGGCGCATTGAGTGGCGTCCACAGCCGGATCCTGGGTCCCAACGGCTGGGCGGAGGAGACTCCGGCCTCCGGGGACGAAAGCCGGGACGCGTATCACGCCTACGTGACCTCCGTCGGGCCGGATGACTGGATTGTCTACTGGACCTGGCCAAGCCTGGTCGGACGACGGCTCTCAGGAGGCGTCTGGTCGAAACCGCACCGGCTGACCGATCATGACGACCTCTTGCTCTCGGCGGAGGTCGTTGGCGTCGCGGACGGAGACGCACAGGCATTCTCGATCGACGGACGGGAGAGGCACTTCGTGCCGAGCCTGATCGATCCGCGTCCTTCCTTCGCGAAGATCTTCATGAGGCGATTCGACGATCCACCGAGCCCTCCGGAGCAGGTCACGCCGCCCGGAATGTACGACGCCACGCTGATGACATCCGTCCGGCACTGGCTGAATGAAGACCTGGAGGTCGTCTTCTTCAAGCACCAGGGCAAGAGCGAGCCGACCCGCACCTCGGGTTACAACGATCTCTACCTGACCAGGCGCCTGAAAAAGCGATGGACTCATCCCGTCGCGCTCCTCACGTGGGCCCATGGCGATCGCGAGGAGACCATCCACGATGTCCTGGCGTTCAGGGACGGCGAAGACCGATTGATCGTCGTCTACGCCGGCGGTAATGAGGTCCGCGTGCTGGGGCGTGACAGACGGAATCGCCGGACAGTGACGACTCTGGCCCGGGCCGTGGGCACGGTGTTCGGCGAGTCACCGCCGTTGGCCGCCGCGATCGGACCGGATGGCATCGTGAGCATCGTCTATCTCGCAGAGGCAGCCGGCGAACGGGGTGGCGGCCGGCGTCCAGCGCTTGGCGGGAAGCACCATGCGCTCTTCCTCGTCCGGACTGACGGCGCCTCGTGCCTGGATGCCGGCCTGCTCACCGACCGGGTGCCGATGAACCCACTCTTCGACGTGGCGGTCGATGCGGTGGGGAGGTCTCACGTGGTGTATGTCGAGTACGATGGGTCTGACGCGGTGCTGATGCACACCGTGATCGACGCGCGCGCTCCGATGACGCAGGGCGCCAGGCCCTGATAATTCAGTTGCACTCCTGCGAGCACGATCGTTGCGCGTTGTCGGCGCAGCTCGCGCTCCAGCCCGTCGAGCAGCACTCGTCATCCTGGGCGCAGATCCCGGCCACACAGTCGCTGCAGGCCGGGTCGAGCGGTCCTCCCGCCATGCAGATGTCGTGCGCGCAGGCCGGCGCGCAGTCGCCTATCGCCTGGGCAAGGCAGGTGGCCGGCCCGGTCGGCCGCTCGAGGCCCGTGCCGGTCACGCCGTGCGAGCCCTCGCGCACGGCGTTGCGGGGAGCGATGAGATAGTAGGTGTCGTACGGCGCGGCCCGCCAGACGGCCGACAGCGCCCCGCCGGTGCTGCACAACGCCGGCACGTGCGAGTACCAGCTACCCAGCGTCCCCTCGTAGACGACGTAGTCGGTGTCGGTTCCGAGACACGACGGCCCCCAGTCCAGCGACAGCTCGCCGCCCGGTGTCAGCGCGACCGTCAGGTCCTGCCCAGGATAGTTGTAGCCGTCGGGCACGTGCCCCGAGTCGGGGAGGAAACCCAGGGTGAATCCCATCACCCCGCCCACCCCGGTGTAGGAGGAGACCCGGATCCGGTACGTGACACCCTTCGCCACGGGCAGCGTGAGGGACGACTGTGTCGAGCCGGGCGCATCGTCGTTGCACCCTTCCTCCATCAGCGCGCCGCACCCTCCGGTCCACACGGAAAGGATGGTGTCGTAGGCGCTGCCGTACGTCTCCACCTGGAGCTGGCCCGATACGGGCGCGGTGAAGCGGTACCAGACCGACCGCTGCGCGCTGCCGTTGCCGCAGGTCGAGGCCGGCTCGCCCGGGTCGGTGGTGGCCGCGGCCGTGTACTCGACGTCCACGTACGGGTAGCTGCTCACAATCGTCGCCGCGCCGCACCCGTCGTTCAGCGGGGGATTGGGCGCGTAGTCGAGATGGAAATCCGTCACCCCACCGTCGTTGTTGTAGGCGCTCACCTGGAATCGGTAGGTGACACCTCCCGTTACGGGGATCTGAAGGAGTGACGTGCTGTTCGGAGGCTGGTAGTCGTCGTTGCACCCGTTCGGCACCGCGGTGAGCGTCGTGCACCCTCCCGTCCATGCGGTCAGGATCGTGTCGTACACCGACCCGAGCGTGTCGACCGTGACCGTGCCGTCCGCCGGGGGCGTGTACTCGTACCAGACGCTCTTGCCGGCGTTCGGGTTGCCGCAGCCGGGTGCCGGCTCGCCCGGCGAGGTGGTCGCGCCATACGTGTTGGTCACGTCGGAGTAGGGGGCCGAGGTCACCACCTTCGCGGTCGTGCAGAGATCGTGAGGCGGAGCCGGCGTCGAGAAATCCAGGTGATAGAGGAGGATCGGCTTCGCCGCACCCAACTGGTCCGTGACCATGAAGGTGAGCGCCGTTCCGGTCGTGACGGCGAACTCGACCTGAGACTGCAGACCATACCCCGCCACGTCATCCGAGCAGGCCACCTGGGCGAGCGAGCCGCACGTTCCTGTATGTGCCGAGAGCGCGGTGTCGTAGCTGCTGCCGAAGGTGTCGGCTCGCACGATCCCGTCCGCCGGGGCCGTCCAGCGGTAGAAGACGCTGTGCTCCGGCGTCGACGTGCCGCAGCTCTGGACCGGATCGCTCGCCGACGTGGTGGTGGCGGTCGCGTCCTCGGTGTCGCTGTATGGGGTCACGGTGATGAGGGTGGGCGCGCTGCAGGTGTCGTTGTTGGCGTTGTGCGGCGTGTACAGGAAGTGGAACTTCAGGTTTCCGCCGTTGTTGCTGAAGGCGGACACCAGGAATGTGAGATCATCGCCCGATGCAACGGAGAAGACGATCTGCGATTGCGTACCCCCGGTATCGTCGTTGCACCCCCTGCTGACCAGCGCTCCGCACGTGCCGGTCCAGACCGAGAGGATCGTGTCGTAGTCGCTGCCGAAGGTGTCCACCGAGACCGTCCCCGCGCCGGTCGCGATCCAATGGTAGAAGACGGCCCTGTCGTTGCTGCCGTTACCGCAGGTCGGAACCGGGTTCGTCGGGTTCGCGCAGGTCGCGAGAGTCGTGTCGGTCTCGTCCGTCGTGTCGAAGTAGAAGAGCTCCTGAGCGGACGTGCAGCTCTGGGCCTCGGGGAAGCCGTAGTCGATGGCGTTGAGGGAGAGCACTTCGAGCGCGGGATCCCGCGGATGCAGGTAGGTGGACCAGTAGGCGAAGAACCAGTAGTAGAAGTCGGGATAGCTGCTCGAGGCGAGCACGTGCCAGATGTGCTGGATCCCGTCCGACATCCGATCGCCCGCGCCGTCACACACGGCGGGGCCGTCGTTCGTCGCGTCCATCATGTCGCCGAAAGCGCCGGCCACGTTCCCCTCGACCCGGTCCCCGGACCAGTACGTCCCGTTGTCGCGTGTCTCGAAGTTGGTGGAGAACCCCGGGTCGTCGTAGATCGGGCCGTTGTTGTTCGGATTGCTGTCACCGTCGTAGAACTCGTTGCTGTACCAGCTCCAGTAGTCGGCGAACCCCTCGGACAGCGCGCAACCGTCTCCGCTCGGCGAGCCGATATAGTGGGGCGACGGGCAGTCCAGCGTCGCCCAGTTGGGCGAGAAGACATGCCAGAGATTGTCCATGACCGCGTGCCCGTACTCGTGTGCCACGACGTCGGCGGCGGTCTGAAACGGCGCGGGGATATCGATCCACGGGTCGCCCGTCGTCTCCGAGCCGTTGTTCAGCGCGTGGGTCAGCGGTCCGACGCCCGACGGGGTGGGATAGCTGATTTTCGCCGGACCGCCTTGCGTGCCGGCGGGATGCTTGTTGTCGAACAGGATCTTCTTCCAGGACCGGATCAGGTCCTGGGTCATCTGATGAGCGCCGATCCAGGGCTCGCCGCCCGCCGCCACCATCGTGCCCAGACTGCAGGTGGCGCCGTCGGGACAGGAGATGGTGGCGCTGCTGTTTGCGTAGGTGCAATCGATCGAGTCGCTGCCGCAGCCGCCCGGGATATCGATCCCCGAGAAGACCCCGAGCCGTGTCGGCCCCGGATTCAGATTGGTGGCCGAGCGCAGCCAGACCCGCATCGTGGTGCCCGGATACGGAAAGGAGCAGGAGAAGCTGCCGTCCGACTGCGTGAAGCAGAAGACACGCGGCGACAGCGGCGTGCCGTCCCCATGGCGGATCTCGAGGTACTGCTGATCGACGGCACGGGGCACGCCGCTGCGGTCCGGGTACTGCCAGATGCCGGTCAGCGTGACCGTGCCGGCCGCGGAGGGCGAGCCCGGGGGGGAAGCCGCGGCCGGCTCGGTGCCGTCGATCGGGATGGGTGGCTGGGCTTCGACCGCGGGCAGACTCTCCTGCGCCCACGAAGCCGCCGTGAGGTCCTCGAAAGCGAAGGGTACCGGTGTGTCGGAGACTACGAGCGCCGAGCCCGCCTTGGCGGTCTTGGCCACAGGCACGTGGTCCACCTTCCACGCCGCCGCCGGGGTGCCGGCGCTCCCCACGTGATACGGGATTGACTTCATGTCGCCCCACGAGGAGCCGGGGCCGAGGGATCGCGTGGCCCTGGCACTTACCGTGTAGTTTCCCGGTCCGGCCGTCAGCGACCATTCGGTCGTCAGCTCTATCGGGGCACCCGCGACCAGGTCCACCGTCCACTCGGTCCGGTCGGCCTGCATCCCGGGTGGCAGGATCAGGGCGACGGTGGTGCCCGGGGCGTCCTGCACGCTTACCGCCTCCAGGAACACCTCCCCGCTCGACTCCCCCTGCTCGAGGCCATCCACCTTCAGGCTCAACGAGATGGGCGAGCGCGGCGGGGTCGCGTGGACCGTCGTGGAGGCGGACAGCAGAATCGTTGCGATGACGAGCGTTCCGACACTGCGGATCGGGCGCATCCCGGTCCCTCCTTCCCGTACAGGTCCCCTCACCGGAAATATACGGAATCGGACGGAAACGGGGGCCAGGAAGCGGCGTCCCCGGGGAGTCCGAAGCTCTCAAAAATCGATCTGTCGGGTGCGTCCTCTTCCTGCGTTCGCCGACTATCGGGAGGGGGCGGCCGGAGAGGCCGTCCCGAGGAGAAGCGAAGGAGGGATGACATGAAGAGACTGCACGTCAACATCCAGGTAGCGGGTCTGGCGAAAGCGATACCATTCTACACGCGGCTGTTCGGCGAGCCGCCGCCTGGGGAGCGGTTCCTCCGGGGCCTGGGCGCCCTGGTCTCACGTCGCGTGCCCGCACAGGACGTCGAGGACGTGACGCAGGATGTGATGCTCCGTCTCCATCGCAATCCGACGGGCCTGAGGGACGCGCGCCTTCCGAGGCATGGATCCACGGTGTGCTCCGCCGGGCGGTGGCGGAGTATTACCGCGTGCGTTCCCGGAGGCAGTCGGTGGAACAGCAGCAGGCTCCGGGGGAGGAAGCCGTTTCGGGGCCGATGGAGGGCGTGGGGGGAGACCCGTTCGAGGGATCGCACTCGGTGCACGAGGAGGTGCTCTCCTGGCTCAGGCCGATCGCCGAGACGCTCGTGCCCGGGTATCGTGAGGCGATCCTGATGTCGGACTTCGAGGGGAAGCCTCAGCGCGAGGTCGCCGCGAGGCTCGGGCTGACGGTGTCGGGGGCCAAATCCCGCGTGCAGCGTGCCCGGCGGATGCTCGGCGAGCGGCTTCTGCGTTGCTGCCACATCGAGCTGGATCGGGAAGGGCGGGTCGTCGACTTCGAGCCGTGGGAGTGCTCCTGCCGGCAGGCTAGACCTCGTCCTCGAGCGTCAGCACCTTGGACGGCGGCAGCGACTGCAGCAGCCGCACCGCATCGTCGTGCCGGGACAGCTTCTCCTCGACCTGCATCTTCGTCAACCACCGGAGCACGGCGCCCACGCGCGGCCCCGGCGGGAGGGCGAGGATCTCCATCACCTCATGGCCCGAGAGCAGGGGAGCCGGGGAGATCACCGCCTCCCCCTCGCCACGCAGCACCCCGAGCACGCGTGCGGCGAGCTGCTGCAGCTGCCCGTAGCGTCGCTCGAAATCGGGACCGCCGCCGGCGAGGCGGTCCGCGAGCGCAAGCAGGCACAGAAGCGGTGTGTCGTGCTTCACTTCGTGAACGAGCCGGCGCAACGCCCGGTCCGACACGGACTCCGACGCGCAGAGCAGGGTCAAGCGGAGGTGAGCCGCCACGAGGGCGTGCACCCTTGCCGATTTGCGGGCGCTGGCCCGAAGTCTCGCCAGCGCGGCGGTGGCGATCTCGGCCGATACGGCCTCGTGGCCGTAGAAATGCACCACTCCCTCGGCGTCCGTCAGGGCGGTGGCCGCCTTGCCGGTGTCATGCAGCACGGCCGCCCACTTGAGGATCTCGGCATCCTCGACGCCGAGCGGTTCGTCGATTCCGATGGCGGCCTCCCCGTCCTGCAGGCTGTCCGCGTTCTCGACACACCGGAGTGTATGCTCGAACGCGTCGTAGCGGTGCCAGGCATTCTGCGCCAGGCCCTGCAGCGAGGCCAGCTCGGGAATAACGCGGAAGAGCAGCCCCGAACGCGCCATCAGCCTCAGCGCCATGCCGGCCCGCGGCGAGGCGAGGATCACCTCCATCTCGGCCATCACCCGCTCGACCGGCGCCGACTCGAGAAGCGGCGCCTTGCGTTCCAGCTCGGACACGAGCACCGGGTCGAGGGAGAATCCGTCGAGGACTGCCGCGAGACGTATCGCACGCAGCAACCGTACCGGATCCTCCTGCAGGCCGCGCGGGGTGATGTGCCGGATCCGGCGTGCCTTCAGGTCGTCGAGCCCGCCGAGAGGATCGATCGGCTTGCCGAGCTCCCCGCCGCCGGCCCCGTGGGGGCCGGCCAGAGGGGAGGCCATGGCGTTGATGGTGAAGTCGCGCCTGCGCAGGGCATCGTCGAGCCCGCCCCGCCGGCAGGCCGAGACGTCGATCAGCCAGTCATCCATCGCCACGCGGTACGTGATCGGCTCGTGCCGCGAGAACACCACGGGCTCGAACCCGGCCTTCTCGGAGAGTGCATCGAGAAACGGCGCGATGCTTCCTTCAACCAGCAGATCGAGATCCAGCGGCTCGCGGCCGAGCAGGCGGTCGCGCAGATAGCCGCCGACGACGTATACGGTCGAGCTCGATCGGGACGCCAGCGCGGCGATCTGATCCAGCAACTCTTCGGACATGGAGGGCTCCAGCGCCCATCATACTCCTGCCGCGGCGCGTCCGGATCCTGTTTGCGCCACCTCCGCGTCGCGCTTCTTCAGATCCGTGAAGCCGGCCTCGATCGCACGACGCACCTCCTGCATCAGCAGATCCTTGCGCTCCATCGAGTGGGCGGTGGTGTCGATCGGCCTGCCGATGACGACATCGATCGTCCCGGGGCGGATGTCGAGGCTGTTCTTCGACAGGACGGCGCGACTGCCGCTGATGCTCACCGGCACGATCGGGCAGCCGGCGTTGATCGCCATCACGAACGCTCCCTTCTTGAGCGGCTGCAGCGCCCCGTCCGGGCTGCGGGTCCCTTCGGCGAACACCACCACCGAGGTGCCCGAATGGATCTTCCGCGCGGCGAGGTCCAGGCTGCCTATCGCCTTCTCGCGGTTGGACCGATCGATCCGGATGAACCCGGCCAGCCAGAGCGCCCATCCGAACACGGGGATCGAGAACAGCTCCTTCTTGGCCACTATCCGGTACTGACCGGGGAGCGCCCGTATCAGCGCCAGGACGTCGAAGTGGCTCTGGTGGTTTGTGACATAGACGCAGGGACTCCCGACCGCGGTCCGGGCACGAGGCGCCACGCGGACGCGCACCGAGCAGGTGAGCAGGATGCACCGCGCCCAGGGGCGCGCCATCCAGATGAGTGGGTTCCCGTTGGGAACGAGGAGGCACCCGATCATGGCGAGGGTGCCGAACAGGAGTGTATAGAGCCCGATGGCGAAGCCGAGGGCGAGGCGCCGCATGCGGCGGAGCATACCACGAGCGCGCGGTTCGGCTAGAATCATCGGATGCTTCGCATCGGCATCGACACCGGCGGCACCTTCACCGACTTCGTGGTGGTCGACGACAGCGGCATCACCACCTGGAAGGAGCCGTCCACCCCCGACGACCCCTCCCGGGCGATCCTCGCGGGGCTGGACCGCATCCTGAAGGCGGCTCCTCGGGGCGGCGGCCCGGACGTGATCCACGGCTCCACCGTGGCGACCAATGCGCTTCTCGAGGGAAAGACCGCCCGCGCCGCGTTCATCACCAACCGCGGGTTCGAGGACATGCTCGAGATCGGTCGGCAGGCACGCCCCGATCTGTACGATATCGACGTGGAGCGGCCCGAGTCGCTGGTGCCGCGCGAGCGCCGGTTCGGCCTGGCCGGCAGGCTCGGGGCCGACGGTGCCGAGCTCGAGCCTCTCGTCATGGAGGACCTGACGCGTCTCGCGAAGGACCTCGCGGCAGCCCGGGTCGCGTCGGTGGCGATCTGCCTGCTGCACTCGTACGCCGATCCGCGTCACGAGGAGACCGTGGCGCGCGCACTCACCGGCGTGGGTCTGGCGGTCTCGGTCTCCTCGCGGCTGGTGCGCGAGTATCGTGAGTACGAGCGCGCCTCCACCGCCGCGGTCAACGCGGCGGTGGGGCCGGTGGTGTCCCGCTATCTCGGCAACCTCTCCGCCGGTCTGAGCGAGCGTGGCATCGGGGCACTCCGGGTGATGGGATCCAACGGCGGCGCGCTCTCATCGCGCACGGCGGGCGAGGAGGCGGTGCGAACGGTGCTCTCCGGCCCGGCGGCGGGCGTGCGCGGCGCGGTGTACGCGGGTCGTCTGATCGGCTGTCCGGCGATGATCTCGTTCGATATGGGCGGGACCTCGACCGACGTGTCGCTGATCCCGGGCGAAGCGCGTCTGACCGCGGACGGCATGGTGGCCGGCCATCCCGTGAGGATCCCCATGATCGACATCCACACCGTGGGGGCGGGGGGCGGCTCGATCGCCTGGCGGGATCCCGGCGGGGCCCTGCGCGTGGGACCGGCGAGCGCGGGCGCCGAGCCGGGGCCGGCGTGCTACGGGCGCGGCGGGCCGCCCACGGTCACCGACGCCAACCTGCTGCTCGGGAGGATCGTGCCGGAGCGGTTCCTCGACGGCCGGATGCCGCTCGACCTCGAGGCGGCGCGGCGTGCCGTAGGCGCGCTGGCGCGCGAGCTCGGGATGGAGACGGTCTTTGCGGCGGAGGGGATCGTCACGGTCGCCGAGGCGACCATGGCCCGTGCGATCCGCGTGATTTCGCTGTACCGGGGCTTCGAGCCGGCCGACTTCGCGCTGGTGGCGTTCGGAGGCGCAGGCGGCCTGCACGCCGCGTCGCTCGCCGCGTCGCTCGAGATGGGACGGGCGATCGTGCCGGCCGAGCCCGGCGTGTTCTCCGCCTTCGGCATGACCGTGGCCGATGTCGAGCGGGACCGGTCGGCGTCGGTGCTGGAATCCGCCGCGCGCATGAATCCCGCCGCCCTGGCCGCCGCGTTCGCCCCGCTGGAAGCGGCCGCGCGCGACGATCTGCGCGCCGATGGCGTCACCCCGGATCGGATCGGCTTCATTCGCTCCGTCGACGCCCGCTACGCCGGCCAGTCGTACGAGCTGAATCTGCCGGTGGACCCCGCGGACGGCAGCTACGGCTCGTGGCACGAGCGGTTCCACGACGAGCACGAGCGCCGCTTCGGCTACAGACGGGAAGGCGAGCCGGTCGAGCTGGTGACCCTGCGCCTGCGCGGCGTGGGCCGGGTCGACCCGCCTGCCCCGCGACGCGTCGGGACGCGCCGCTCCCGCGCCGCCTCGGGACCGCCACACCGCGACGCGATCTGGCACGGCGCCCCGCTGCGGACGGCCGTGCGGGAGCGCGGGACGCTGGGCGCGGGAGAGACGGTGGAGGGACCGGCCCTGATCCTGGAAGCGGGCGCCACCTGTTTCGTGCCGCCGGACTGGAGCGCGGCGCACGACGAGTACGGCAACCTGCATCTGGCGAGGCGCCCGTGAACGTGGCACCCGGCTACGACCCGATCCGCATCGAGCTGTTCCACAACCTGTTCGCCTCGATCGCCGAGGAGATGGGAGCGGCGCTGCAGCGCAGCGCCTACTCGCCGAACATCAAGGAGCGGCGGGATTTCTCGTGCGCGGTGTTCGATGCGCGCGGGAATCTGGTGGCGCAGGGGGATCACATGCCGGTGCATCTCGGGTCGATGCCGGCCTCGGTGCGTGCGGTGCTCGACGACGTGCCCCCGGCCCCGGGCGAGATGGGACTGGTCAACGATCCGTTCCGCGGCGGAACGCATCTGCCCGATCTCACCCTGGTGTCGCCGCTGTACGGTCCGGCCGGCCCGGTCTTCTATCTGGCCAACCGCGCGCATCACAGCGACGTGGGAGGCATGTCGCCCGGCTCGATGCCGCTGGCCACGGAGATCTACCAGGAGGGGCTGCGTCTGCCTCCCGTGCGGTTCATCAAGGGAGGCGAGCCGGACCCCGACATCCTGCGGCTGATCCTGGCCAACGTGCGGACCCCCGCCGAGAGGGAGGGCGACCTGATGGCGCAGGTGGCGGCCAACCGGGTGGGGGAGCGGAGACTCGCCGCGCTGATTGCACGGCACGGCGGCGATGTCGTGTCCGCATACGCGGGACATCTGGTCGAGTATGCGGCCCGGCTCATGTCGGACCTGATAGAGAGCATCCCCGACGGCGAGTACAGGTTCGAGGATGCGCTCGACGACGATGGCGTGTCTGACAGGCCGGTGACCATCCGTGTGTGCATCACGGTGCAGGGCGGACGGGCCCGGGTCGACTTCACCGGCACGGACGCGCAGGTGGCCGGCCCGGTCAACGCCGTGGAGGCGATCACCCGCTCGGCGGTGCTGTACGTCTTCCGGTGCCTGCTGCCGGCCGGCGCTCCGGCCAACGACGGGTGCTACCGGCCGCTCACGATCGTCGTGCCCGAGGCCACCGTGGTCGATGCGCGCCCGCCCGCCGCGGTGGCGGGCGGCAACGTCGAGACGTCGCAGCGGATCGTCGACGTGATGTTCGGGGCCCTGGCGGCGGCCCTGCCGGCGAGGATCCCCGCGGCGAGCAGCGGCACGATGAACAACCTGACGCTGGGCGGGAGGATGCCGGCCACCGGCGCGCCGTTCGCCTACTATGAGACGATCGCCGGCGGGATGGGCGCCCGGCCTTCGCGTGACGGCCTCTCGGGCGTGCACACCCACATGACCAACTCGCTCAACACACCCGTCGAGGCGATGGAGCGGGCGCTTCCGCTCCTCGTGAGCCGTTACACGCTCCGGCGGGGCTCCGGCGGGAGCGGCCGGCACCGCGGCGGAGACGGTATCATCCGCGAGTACCGGATGCTTGCGCCGGCAGGGGCGACTCTGCTCGCGGACCGGCGGAAGATCGCCCCCTGGGGGCTCGAGGGGGGCGGGCCGGGCCGGCCCGGGCGCGACACACTCACCCGCGCCGGCGGCGGGACCGAGCGGCTGCCGGGCAAGTTCGAGACCAGGCTCGAGGCGGGCGACATCCTGACGATCGAGACGCCGGGAGGCGGTGGATGGGGCCGGGAGGAGACATGATCGAGGAGCGGACCGACGAAGCGGCGGCACGATGGCTCAGGGTCTCCATGGCTGCCGGAAGTTTCTACGATCTCGCCTTCGCGGTGATGATCATGGTGGTGCCGGCGTTCGGGGCGGACTTTCTCGAGCTGCCGATGCCGGCGCAGGAGATCTACCTGCGATTTCTCGGCGTCTTCCTGGGGATCCTGGCGCTCTTCTATATGCTGCCGGTGATCCACCCGGGCCAGTATCTCGGCAATGTGGTAGTGGCGATCCTCGGCCGGTCGGCCGGCGCGCTGTTCCTGTGCGGTGCCGTGTTCCTGTATGGACAGCCCGTGCCGTTCGCGCTGCTCGGGGGGGGCGATCTCGCCTTCGCCCTCGCGCACCTCTATCTGTTGACCCGCGCCGAAGGGGGCAACCCCTTCAGACACTATCTGGGCTGACCTGTCTCACACGTCGGGAGGCAGGAAGCAGCTTCGCCCTTCGCCGCACACGCGCGGATGCGCGTACCCGTCATCGGGTCCGGCCGGCTCCATGGTGCGAAGGCACCAGTAGGCCGCGGTCGTCGACACGCCGTCCTGCCAGGCCGCGCCCCCCATGGGGGATCCAAAACCCCTCTTGGTGCGCAGCATCCGGCAGACCACGGGGACCGTTCCGGCCGGCGTCCGTCGTTCCTCCTGCTCGGTCGTCATGGCTCGCTCCTGCCGCCGGCCGCGAGAACGGCTTGCATCAGCGCCGTCTCCAGCAGGCGGACCTTGTAGGCGTTGTCACGAAGAGGCGTCGCTCCCGAAAGACCGGCGGCCGCGGCGGACCGGGCCGCGCTCTCGCTCACCGGCCTGCCGACGAGCGCTGTCTCGGCCGCACGCAGCCGGAGCGGGACCGGGGCGGCGTGTCCCAGGGCTACGGCCGCCGCCGAGATCGTTCCGCCGGATAGCGTCAGCGAGACCGCCGCCTCGGCGAGGGGCCAGTCATAGGATTCCTTCTGGCCGATCTCTGACATAGGCCGACCTCGAGCCGGGCGCGGGCGATGGAACCCGGATGCGGCTCAGCAGCTCGTCGTCGCCCAGCACGTTCTCCCGGTGGACGTCCTTGTCGGGCGTCACGAAGAACTCCCCGATGGGAACCACGCGCTTCCCCTTCGGCCCCGTCAGCTCGACCGATGCGTCGAGCGCCAGCAGCGCGCAGGCGGTCGCCGACGGGTGCACGATGGCGCAGGTCCCGTTGCCGATGACCGCGTGGTACTGATTCTCGCCGTCCTGCGCAAAGCAGTGATCGCCGCCCTTCTTCAGACAGTGGAAGTCGCGGCTGCGGAAATACCAGCACCGGGGCCGTTGCAGCAGGTTGCCTCCCACCGTGGCGCTGTTTCGCACCTGCGGCGTCGCCGCGAGGTGCGCCGCCCGCGCCAGCGCGGCGTACCGGCCGACCATCACACGGCTCGAAGCGACAGCCGCCAGAGTGACCATCGGTCCGAGCTCGAGGCCGTGCTTCGGGTCGTCGGTTATCAGGTCGAGCCCGGGGATGGTCGCGATGTTGATGAGCCGCCCCGGCGCATCGAGCCCCTCCTTGAGGCGATCGAGCAGGTCCACACCGCCCGCCTTGATCGCGGCTCCGGGCTCGAGACGTGCGAAAAGGTCGTCGAGGCTCCTCGCGTCGGTCCATTCGAGCGGGCCAATCATCGGGCACCTCCTTTCGCGGGGGAGGCCGGGGCGCTGCGGGAGAGGACCTCGAGCACGCGCGCCGGCGTCATCGGGATCCGGCGCAGCCAGACGCCGGTGGCGTTGTGGAAGGCCGACGAGATTGCCGCCACCGTCGGGATGGTGGCCGGCTCCCCGATGCCGCTCGCGTCGGTGGAGCTTCGCGCGATGTACTGCTCGATGAGCGCCACCTCGATCTCCGGCACCTCCCGCGAGCCGGCGATCTTGTACTGCTCGAGATTTGGGTTGACCATCAGGCCGGTATTGCGATCCAGAATGCGATCCTCGTAAAGGGCGTACGAGATCCCCTGGATAATCCCCCCGTTGACCTGGCTCTCGATCGCGAGAGGGTTCATCGGACGCCCGCAGTCGTGCACCGCGAGGACCCGCTCGATTGCGATCCGGCCGGTCTCGGTGTCGACCGCCAGAGCGACGAACTGCACGCCGCCGAGGGTGATCCGGGCCCGCTCGCCGTAGTCGGGGGCGCGATCCGCGCGCGCCGTGATCTGCTCCGTTCCCATCCGTGCCGCCGCCTGCCGGAATGTGAGGCTGTGCCCGGGGCTGGAGCTCACCGTGAGATGGCTGCGCTCGAGCTTCAGGTCGGAAGCCGGCACTCCCAGGGAAGCGGCGACCTTGTCGAGCAGCTGCATCTTCGCCTTCCAGGCCGCGTTGCGGACGGCCGGCGTGATCGAGCTCGTGGTCATGCTTCCACCCGAGGCCGGACCGGGAGGCGAGAGCGTGTCACCGATGCTGATGGTGACGTCGACCGGGCGCAGCCCCAGCTCCTCGGCGACGATCTGGGCAATGACGGTCTTGATCCCGCCCCCGATGTCCTGCACCGCGGATCGCGCCATCACCGATCCGTCACGCGCGATGGTCACCTCGCATCCGGAGTCCATGTCGTTGAGCCTGTACCAGACCGACTGCGCGACTCCCAGGCCACGCAGATACCGGCCCTTGCCGGAGCCGTGGGGGCGGCGCTCGCTCCACCGGAATTTCTCCGCACCGATCCGGCGCTCCTCTCGACGCGCGGCGTGGGGGTCATTGCGATCCATCATCACGAGAGGGTCGATGCCGAGCCTGTCGGCCAGCTCCTCCATGGCCCCCTCCAGCGCGAAGCAGCCCTGAGGGTGCCCGGGGGCCCTGAAGGCGGCGCCCGGACCCGCATGCGTGAAGACGTCGTACTCCTCGGTGAGCACGTTGGGGCACTCGTACAGGTTCTGCACGGGTCCCGCCGTGCCCGCCCCGGTTCCCACGCCGGCCGTCCCGTAGCTCACCAGGTGGATCGCCTGCAGCTTGCCATCCTTGGTCGCGCCGATCCGGATCGTCTGGGTCGAGTCCGGGCGGTTGCCGGTGCCTGTCTGCTCCTGCTTTCGTGTCATGAACAGCCGCACGGGGGCGCCCGCCTTCTTCGACAGGTGGGTCGCGATGACACCGGCGTTGCCGGCGCCGAACTTGGAGCCGAACCCCGCTCCCATGTACTCGGTGAGCACCCGCACCTTGCTCTTCTGCAGTCCGAAAACCTCCGACAGCTCGTCGCGCACGCTCAGGGTGCCCTGTGTCGAGGCGTACACCGTGAGAGCGTCCGGCTTCCAGTCGGCCACGACGCCATGGGTCTCGAGGGTGCAGTGCGTCTGTACCTGCGTGCGGAACTCGGCCTGCACGATCTCGGCGGATGCGGCGAAACCCGCCTCGACGTCGCCGCGCGGCCGCCCCCGGGCGGGACCCCGGACGTTGCCATGCTGGGGGACGTCGCGGGCGCCGCCGCCTCCCCCCGCGGTCCCTTCCTGCACCGCGGGCGCCGGGTAGACGGTCGGTGCCGCCTCCTTGCGGGCCTCGTCGAGGTCGACCACGAAGGGCAGCTCTTCGTACTCCACCTTCACCTTTGCGGCCGCCTCGTCGGCGGCGGCCTGGGTCGCGGCGGCCACGGCGGCGATCGGCTGGCCCGCGAACCGGACAATCGGGTAGTCGGTGCCGTTCTTCGCCGACGGGTCCTTCACCTCGGCCACCCCTTTTACCTTCTCGACGATGTGCACGGCGTGGACACCAGGATGCTTCGAGGCCGCCGCGGTGTCGAGCGAGCGGATGCGTGCGTGCGGGTGAGGCGAGCAGACGAGGCTGGCGTACAGCATCCCCGGAAGCCTGATGTCGCTGGGATATCGGGCCTGGCCCGTCACCTTGGCGATCCCGTCCTGCCGGGTGGTCGGGTGGCCGACGATCTTCAGATCGGCGTTGACGGGCCAGGGAGGAGCCTCGCCATCGGGCACGTCGCGCTCGATTTCGGTCAGACCGGCACCCGGGATTCCGTGTGGGAGCTTCATCGGCCCTCCTCCCCGCGTCCCCCGCGAGCGCCGGCGGCTGCGAGCGCGGCGTCGAACACCTTCGGATAGGTGCCGCAGCGGCAGAGGTTGCCGCTGACCGCCTCGCGGACATCATCGAGTGTGGGTGACGGGACGCGGTTCAGGAGTGCCGCGCAGGACATCACCATTCCCGGCGTGCAGTACCCGCACTGGGTCGCGTCGTGGTCGATGAAGGCTTCCTGGACGGGATGGAGCCGCCCTTCGCCGGCGAGCCCCTCGATCGTCGTGATCGCGCGCCCGCGCGCGTCCATCACGAACGTCATGCAGGCGTTCACCGGCACATCGTCGAGCCAGACGGTGCAGGCCGAGCAGGCGCCGCGGTCGCAGACGACCTTTGTGCCGGTCATGTCGAGCGAATCGCGCAACGCTTCGGCGAGGGTGGCGCGCGGTTCAATCATCACGATCTTTCTCAGGCCGTTGACCCGCAGCTCCACCGGGACCGGGCCGGGGCCGAGCACTTCGGACGGTTCGCGGGCGATCGCGAGCGAGCCGATCCCGGTCTCCAGTATCGCGGTGCCCGCGGCCGTCAGGCCCGCACCCTTCAGGAAGTCACGCCGGCTGACGCCGTCGTTCTTTTTCGGGGGCTGCTCGATTCTCTTCCTGCGTCGGGGCATGGGATGCTCCTGTGAGGGCTCCCCGCGGCGGGGGGCGGTTCGAAACAGCACCGATCACTATATCAAGGAAGGGAGGGGAAGCCCAAATGGATGAAGAAAGCCCCGCCGCCCGGGGGGGAGGGCGGCGGGGCTCGAGTGACGGAGTCTTCGGGGAGCGTTACCTCCCCGCGCGGGGCCGATCCCGATCCTGATCGCGATCCCGGTCGCGTCCCGCGTCGCGGCGGTCGAGATCGAGCCGTGCGCGCATCGGCCGATAGGCGTCGGTCAGGTCGTCGATCATGCGGCCGAGTCTCGTGAGCTCGCGCTGCTGTAACGGGTGCAGGCGGGCGAATCGCACGCTGCTCCGGGCGCCGTCATAGGCGTCCATCAGCGCGCGGTAGTCGGCCTCCACCAGCCGCGGCGCCGGCGTGAACCGCGCCACGCTGCGATGGAACGCGTCGGCGCGCCAGGCGAGCTCCCGGAAGGCGCGCGTCGTCGCGACGGCACCGAACACGGGATGTCCCTGCCGGGCCGTCACGGCGTTGCTCAGCCGTGCGGCGGTGTCGTCGACCTGCCGGGCGAGAACACGGACCTGATCCAGCGGGACGTAGCGCGGCACAGACCGCCCGCGGATCGTGTCGGCCCCCGCGACAGACGCCGCAGCGAACATCGCCACCACTGTGATAGCGAGCATCGGAAGTCTCGATGTCCTCATGATCCACCTCCTGGAGGAACCGTGCCGGGTCTCGTTCCTCGTTCACGTCGGTCCTCGACATCCTGTACAGCAATGCGTGTGCCACGTCCCTCCCCCTGAAACGGCGCAGAGTTGTATCGCAGCAGGGTGCCGGGAGTGTCCCCCTCGAAGGACGACGTCCTCTGAAAGAAAGGTGTAGAATGCGACTTCCATGTCCCCGCTGCCGAAGCTCCTCGCTGCCGCGATCGCGCTGCTCGGCGTCGCCGCGACGCCTCCCGAGCCGGCATCCGTTCGCGCCCGCGCGATCATCGCCGAGGCGCTTGCCACGCACTCGGCGTACCGGCGTCTTGAGCCGCTCACCGACATGATCGGCGCTCGTCTCGCCGGCTCGCCCGCCGAGGCGGCCGCGGTCGCCTGGGCGAAGGCGGCGTTCGCCCGCGACGGCGTGAGCGTGCACGCCGAGCCTGTCATGGTGCCCGTGTGGGTGCGGGGAGAGGAGCACGCCGAGATGGTGGCGCCGGTGACGCGGCCGCTGGTGATGCTCGGACTGGGGCGCAGCGTCGGCACACCGCCTCAGGGGGTCACGGCGCCGGTCGTCGTCGTCTCGTCGCTCGAGCAGCTCGCGGCGCTGGACGCCCGGAGAGTGGAAGGGAAGATCGTCCTTTACGACAATCCGTTCGTCCGCACCGGCGACGAGATGCACGACTACGGGGTCGCGGTCCGGTGCCGCACCCGTGGCGCTTCAGAGGCCGCCCGGCTCGGCGCCCTGGGAGTGCTGGTGCGCTCGGTGGCGACGGCCAGCCTGCGCACGCCTCACACGGGGGCGCTCAGATACGCGGACGACGCACCGAAGATCCCCGCCGCGGCGGTGACAATCGAGGACGCGCAGCTCATTCACCGGCTGGTCGACGCGGGTCAGGAGGTGGTCGTCCGCCTGACCATGGGCGCACGCACCCTGCCGGATCGTGAAGGCGCCAACGTGGTGGCCGAGATCAGGGGAAGCGAGCACCCGGAGGAGGTCGTCCTGATCGGGGCGCATCTGGATTCCTGGGACGTGGGGGCCGGCGCCATCGATGACGGGGCGGGCTGCGCCATGGTGCTCGAGACGATGCGGCTGATCGCGGGCGGCCCGCCGCCGCGGCGCACGGTGCGCGCCGTCCTGTATGCCAACGAGGAGGATGGGCTGCGCGGCGGCCGAGCCTACAGGGACGCGCACCTCGCGCAGCTCGGCCGGCACGTGGCGGCGATCGAGGCCGACTCGGGAGGCTCGCGAGCCGTGGGGCTGTCGATCAAGGCGGGTGAGGGTGGGCTGGCCATGCTGCAGGAGATGATGACGCCCGTGCTCGCGCCGCTCGGCGCCGCCCGGTTCCGAGGCGAGGGGGGCGGCGCCGACATCTCCGCGATGGAAGCCTCGGGCGTCCCCCAACTCGGCGTCTGGATGGAGACCAGCCGCTATTTCGACTGGCACCACACGATGGCCGACACGCTCGACAAGATCCAGCCCGAGGAGCTGCAGCAGGCGACCGCCACACTGGCCGCGGCGACATGGATCCTCGCCGACTCCGAGCGCACCCTGCCGCGCTATGTCAGGCCCCCGGGCACCGAGGACGACGAGTAGCCCCCCGACAGGACGTCAGAGAGCCCGGGTCTATTCCCCGAGCACCGACACGCTGACACGCCGCGAGCGCGGCCCGTCCATTTCGATCAGGAAGATGCTCTGCCAGGTGCCTAGCACCAGCTCACCGTCGGAGACCGGCACGTTGACCGAATGACCGAGCAGAAGCGACGTCAGGTGGGCCCTCGCGTTGTTGTCGATGCAGTTGTGCTCGAAGCCGGCCTCCCGCTCCAGCGGCTCGAGGATCGTGGCGGCGAGCCGCGTGATGTCCTTCCTCAGCCCCCCTTCGTCCTCGTTCACCGTCAGGCCGCAGGTGGTATGTGGAACCGTCACGACGGCCAGGCCGGCGGTGATGCGGGCTTCGCGCACGAGCTCCTGCACGGCGGGGGTGATGTTTTCCACGCTCACGTGGCCGGTGGTCTTGACTGTCGCGTGCTCGTGTTGGATCCTCATGCTGCCTCCGGCAGACGGCCGTTCCCGTGGGGGCGGCGCATCCTGCAGCGTTTCATGATACAGCATCCGGCCGGCGACGAGAGTGGGAGACCTGAGCAATGCGCATCATGGTCACGGGTGGGGCCGGCTATATCGGCAGCCACGTCCTCAGGGCGCTCGTCGCGGCAGGCCACGACGCGGTGGTGCTCGACGACCTGAGGGAGGGGCACCGCCAGGCCCTGATCTGCGGCCGGCCCGTCCCCTTGGCGGTGGGCGACATCGCCGACCCCGCCGTCCTCGACGAAGCGCTCGGCTCGGATCCGGTGGACGGCGTCATCCACATGGCCGCGTCGTGCCAGGTCGGCGAGTCGATGAAGGAGCCGGGCCGGTACTTCGACAACAACGTCGTCCGCACGCTGGCGATGCTGGATCATCTCATGCGGCGCGGTGTGAGCCGGTTCGTCTTCTCTTCAACGGCCGCCGTCTACGGTGACCCGCACCCGGGGTCGATCGAGCCGATCCGCGAGGACCACCCCACCCGACCGACCAATGTCTACGGCGAGACCAAGCTGGCTGTTGAGCGCGCGCTCGACTGGTACTGCCGCTGCGCCGGGGTTCGGGCGGTCTCGCTGCGCTACTTCAACGCCGCGGGGGCGGATCCCTCGGGTACGATCGGCGAGGACCACGCTGTCGAGACGCATCTGATTCCTCTTGTGCTGAAGGCGGCGTTGGGGAGGGTCCCCCATCTCACCATCCTGGGCCGTGACTACCCGACACCCGATGGAACCTGTCTTCGCGACTACATCCATGTCACGGACCTGGCCGCAGCCCATGTGCTCGCGCTGGGCGCGATACAGGGGGAGGGCGGTCCGGATCGCCTGAGGATCTCCAATCTCGGGGCCGGGAAGGCCGCCTCGGTGCTGGAAGTGATCGCGGCGGCCGCCCGGGTGACTGGGCGGGAGATTCCAGCCGTCGACGGGCCGCGTCGAGCGGGCGATCCCCCGGTGCTCCTTGCCTCGTCGGGGCGCATCCGCTCCGAGCTGGGGTGGAAGCCGGTGTCATCCGACCTGGACGCGATCCTGACCACGGCCTGGAACTGGCATCGAGCCCATCCCGACGGGTACGCCTGAGCCGTCCCGTACGTCTTGACTTGGCGGCGCAGAAGAGAATAACCTTCAACGCTTTACGGGGATTCCTCGTGTCCGTATCGGCGGTGGGCGACAGGCTCCTGACAGCGGTCCGGCACGTCGGCCAGGTAGGGCTTCTCGTGGCGGACACCGTCCGGTTCGCCGTCAAACGGCCCTTCGGCTTCGATCTCCTGATGGCGCAGCTCTATCACCTGGGCGTCAAGTCCCTCTCCATCACCAACATCACGGCGCTCTTCACGGGGATGGTGCTGGCGCTGCAGACGGCGTACACGCTGGGGATCTACGGGGCGAAGCTGCTGATCGGGGACGCGGTCAGCATCTCGATCGTGCGCGAGCTCGGCCCGGTCCTGACGTCGCTGCTCGTGGCGGGCCGCGTCGGAGCGGGGATCACGGCTGAGATCGGCTCGATGACGGTCACCGAGCAGGTCGACGCCATCCGGGCCCTCGGGGCGAGCCCCATCAAGAAGCTGGTGGTCCCCAAGGTCCTGGCCACGCTGATCATGCTTCCGGTCCTGACCGTGCTGGCTGATTTCGTCGGGATCGTGGGCGGGCTGATGATCAGCGTCAAGGATCTGAACCAGACCTCGAGCTATTACATACAGCACGTGATCACCGCCCTGAGCTTCGACGACATCTTCAGCGGCATCGGCAAGACCTTCTTCTTCGCCGGGTTCATCGCGGTGATCGGCTGCTACAACGGGTTGAACGCGACCGGCGGCGCGGACGGGGTGGGCCGTGCGACCACGAGCACGGTGGTGATGGCCTCGATCCTTATCCTGATCTCGAACTTCTTTCTCACCAAGCTGTTCATGCTGTTCTGAGGAACGGGCCGTGGACGAGTTCATCGCGTACCGGGGGCTGTACAAGTCGTTCGGGTCCAACAAGGTCCTGCGGGGCGTCGATCTGGAGATCGCCCGTGGCGAGACGGTCGTGATCCTCGGAGGATCCGGCTCGGGCAAGTCGGTCCTGATCCGCCACACCATCGGGCTCCACCGGCCCGACTCGGGCGAGGTCTGGGTGGACGGAGAGGAAATCAGCTCCCTCTCGGAGGATGACCTGATGCCGGTGCGCCAGAAGGTGGGGATGCTGTTCCAGGGCGGGGCGCTGTTCGACTCGATGAACGTATTCGAGAATATCGCGTTTTCGCTGCGGGAGCATACCGATTTCCCGGAACAGCGTATCGTCGAGCGCGTCGAGGAGGTGCTCGATCTGGTGGAGCTGCAGGGCGTCGAGAATCTCGTTCCGTCCGATCTGTCAGGTGGCATGCGCAAGCGGGTGGCGCTGGCTCGCGCCATCGCGATCTCGCCGCAGGGAATCCTGTATGATGAGCCGACCACGGGGCTCGATCCGATCACGGCCGACGCCATCAACCGGCTGATTCGCAGCCTGCAGCAGGCGCTGAACGTGACCTCCGTCGTGGTGACTCACGATATCCAGAGCGCCTACACGGTGGGCGACCGGCTCGCGTTCCTGTACGAGGGAACGCTGCGGTTCGTCGGAACGGTCTCCGAGGCGACGAACACGACCGACACGCGTCTCAAGGAGTTCCTCCGGGTCGGAACAAAGGCGAGGATCCCATGAAGAAAACCTATACCAGGGACCTGACCGTCGGAACGGTGGTGCTGCTCGCAGCCTTCATCTTCACCATCGGCGTCTTCTCGATCGGAAAGGAGCAGCGGATCTGGGTAAGCAAGGTGCCCTACAAGCTCCGGGTTCCGGACGCGAACGGGCTCCAGAGCGGCTCGCCGGTGCGGCTCGCCGGCGTGCAGGTGGGGACGGTGACCGACGTGCACTTCTCCGAGGACCCGAACGTCACGACCATCGTGGTCAATCTCGCGGTGGACGAGAGGCACCAGCATCGGATACGCCAGGACACCGTCGCCAACGTGAGGATCCTCACGCTGCTCGGAGGCGAGAAATACATCGAGCTGACACCCGGAACGCCGTCGGACCCGGTGCTCCCCCCCGGTGACTACATCCCGGTCCCGGAGAGCTTCGGCTTCGAGCAACTCGGCGAGCTCTCCGCCAACGTCTCCGACGACATCCAGAGCATCTCCAAGAGCATCCGCTTCATACTCGACTCGATCCAGAGGCAGGAAGGGGTCGTGGGCCGCATGCTGCTCGATCCCAACTTCGGTCAGGAGCTCTTCGATGATGTCGGCCGTTCCGCGAGTCTCATGCGCCAGACGGTGGAGGAGATCCACGAAGGGCATGGGCTCGTGGGCCGGATGGTGAGCGACGACGAATACGGGCGGGAGACGAGCGAGTCGATCCGGGCGTCGTTGAAGAACATCGAGAGCCTGCTGGACCGGATGACCGCCGAGGGAGGCGTCATGGACCGGGCCCTCGACCCGAACGGATCTCTGGCCACCGCGCTCGGAGACGTGCAGCAGGCCGCCGCGGACCTGCGCGACTTCACCGCGGATCTCAAGGAAGGGCACGGAACCATCGGCAAGCTCGTCTCCGACGACCAGTACGCCGACGAGGTGCTCTCCAACATCAAGGAGATCTCGCGGAACCTGGCCGAGATCACGTCGAAGCTCAACGACGGGGATGGAACCCTGGGCGCCCTGATCAACGATCCCCAGCTTCACGACGACCTGGTCAACGTCGTCCGTGGAGTGCAGGACAGCAAGATCATCAGCGGTCTGATCCGTCATTACCGCAAGAAAGGCGAGAAACAGCAACAGAAGGAAGACGAGCGGCTCCGCAAGGAGAAGCTGCGGGACGATGTCATCGGGGTGGAGCCCCAGGGAGGGAAGTGATTGGACGCAAAGGAGTTGAAGTCCCTCATCCGTGAGCGCCGGGCGCGTATCGGCATCATCGGGATGGGCTACGTGGGTCTGCCGCTGGCGGTCGAATTCGCGCGGGCGGGCTTCAGGGTGGACGGCCTGGACCTCGATCCTGTCAAGGTGCGAGAGATCAAGGCCGGGCGATCCTATATCTCCGACGTCACCGGCGCCGAGGTCGCGGAGCTGGTCGCGTCCGACAAGCTCTCCGCCACGACGAGCTTCGATATCATCAAGAAGATCGACTGCGTCATCATCTGTGTCCCGACACCGTTGCGCAAGACGCGCGACCCGGACATCTCCTACATCGTGGCGGCCCTCGAAGAGGTCGCGCAGCGCCTGCACAAGGGGATGCTCGTGGTGCTGGAGAGCACGACCTACCCCGGCACCACCGAGGAGATCCTGCTCCCGCGTCTGGCCGAGACCGGGCTGAAGCCGGGGCGGGACTTCTTCCTCGCCTTCTCACCCGAGCGGGTCGACCCGGGCAATCGCGTGTGGCGCACGAAGAACACCCCCAAGGTGGTGGGCGGGATCACCGCCGCCTGCGGCCAGATGGCGGCACTGCTGTACGGCCAGGCGGTGGATAAGGTCGTGCCGGTCTCTTCGTCGCGGGCGGCCGAGATGATCAAGCTCCTGGAGAACACCTTCCGCAGCGTCAACATCGCGCTGGTCAACGAGATCGCCCTCATCTGCGACCGGCTGGGCCTCGAGGTGTGGGAGATCATCGACGGCGCCTCCACAAAACCCTTCGGATTCATGCCGTTCTACCCGGGCCCCGGCCTGGGGGGACACTGCATCCCGATCGATCCGCACTACCTCTCCTGGAAGCTGCGCACGCTGGATTACCAGGCGAGGTTCATCGAGCTGGCTTCGGAGATCAACGGGTTCATGCCGCACTACGTCCTCGCCAAGGTGGTGGACGCTCTCAACCGGCAGAAGCTGGCCGTTTCAGCGTCGCGGATCCTGATCGTGGGCGTCGCCTACAAGCGGGACACCTCCGACACGCGCGAGTCGCCGGCGCTGGATATCATGAAGCTCCTGGCGGAGAAGGGGGCCCGGGTCGACTATCACGATCCTTTCGTTCCCTCCCTGCCGGCCGGGATGGGCGGGCCGGAGCGCCGCTCCGTTTCGCTGACGCCCGCGTCGCTCAAACGGTACGACTGCGCGGTCGTCGTCAGCGACCACACCGATATCGACTACCAGAAGCTTGTGGACGGCTCGAGAGCCGTGGTGGATACACGAAATGCGACCCGGCGGGTGCGCAGGGGGCGCAACAAGGTGATGAAGCTCTGATGAAGCGCCTACTCGTCACAGGTGGTGCAGGTTTCATAGGATCTCACCTCGTCGAGCGCCTCCTGGAGCGGGGTGATCGGGTCGTGGTCCTGGACAACTTCGACTCCTATTACGACCCGGCAATCAAGAGACGCAATCTCGAGGCGGCCTCGCGGAAGACGGACCGATGCTCGATCGTCGAGGGGGACATCCGTGATCCGGAGGCCCTCGATGCCCTGTTCGCGACGCAGACGCTCGATGTCGTGGTGCATCTGGCCGCCCGGGCAGGGGTGAGGCCCTCCATCGAGGACCCGCTCCTGTACGAGGAGGTGAACGTCCGGGGAACCGCGAATCTGCTGGAGGCATGCCGCAGGCACGGTGTCGGGCGGTTCGTGTTCGGCTCCTCCTCGTCGGTGTACGGCGACTCGACGGCGGTGCCCTTCTCCGAGGATGCACGGGTGGATCGCCCGGTCTCGCCGTACGCGGCCACCAAGGTCGCCGGAGAGCTGCAGTGCTACACCTATCATCATCTGTTCGGGCTCGATGCGTTCTGCCTGCGCTTCTTCACCGTCTACGGTCCGCGCCAGAGGCCCGAGATGGCGATCCACAAGTTCACGCGCCTGATCATGAACGGGGAGCCGCTGCCGCGATTCGGCGACGGGCGCACCGAGCGGGACTATACCTACATCGATGACATCCTCGACGGAGTGCTCAAGGCGATTGATCGCGTCTCCGGGTACGGGATCTTCAATCTCGGCGAGTCGAAGCGGATCAGCCTGTCCTCGCTGATCGCGCTCATCGAGAAGGAGGTCGGCGTCAAGGCGGTCGTCGAGGCGCTGCCGGATCAGCCGGGGGACGTGAAGATGACCTGCGCCGACATCACGCTCGCCCGCGACCGGCTCGGCTACGACCCCCAGGTTCCGATCGAGGAGGGGATACGCCGGTTCGTGGCGTGGATCCGGCGGGACGAGAAGGGGAGATGAGAGTCTCGATCGTCATGCCCGTCTACAACGAACGGGCATTCATCCGCACCATCGTCGAGCGGGTGATGGCGGTAGACCTCGCCGGGGTCG
The DNA here is from genome assembly GCA_963806495.1 of uncultured Acidobacteriota bacterium. Taxonomy (GTDB): domain Bacteria; phylum Acidobacteriota; class Polarisedimenticolia; order JACPZX01; family DASXTC01; genus CAWDYA01. The sequence goes on from CAWDYA010000007.1 coordinate 249,383, forward strand.
AGAAGGAACTGATCGTTGTGGACGACTGCTCGAGCGACGGCACCGGTGAGGAGCTGGCGCGTCTGGGGCAGCCCGGTCTCACGATTCTCAGGCACGAGCTGAACCGTGGCAAGGGAGCGGCGCTGCGCACCGGCTTCGCGCGGGCCGAGGGCGACGTCATCCTGATCCAGGACGCGGACCTCGAATACAATCCCGAGGAGTACCCGGTGCTCCTCAAGCCGATACGGGACGGTCACGCCGACGTCGTGTACGGGTCGCGGTTTCTCGGCGGACCGCATCGCGTCCACCTCTTCTGGCACATGGTGGGCAACCGGTTCCTGACGCTGCTGTCCAACATGATGTCGAATCTCAACCTCACCGACATGGAGACCTGCTACAAGGTCTTCCGGCGTGAGGTGGTGCAGGGGATGCGGCTCAGGTCCGACCGCTTCGGGTTCGAGCCGGAGTTCACGTTGAAGATCGCCCGGGCCGGCTGGCGGGTGTACGAGGTCCCGATCTCGTATCATGGCCGGGACTACGCGGATGGAAAGAAGATCGGCTGGAAGGACGGCGTGAGCGCCGTCTACACCATCATCAAGTACCGATTCATGGATTGAGGTGGAATGAACATCGCGGTCATCGGAACGGGATATGTCGGTCTGGTCACGGGCGCATGCTTTTCCGAGCTGGGCGTCAACGTCACCTGCATCGACAACGACGAGCGGAAGATCGGCGGTCTGCTCGAGGGGGTCATGCCGATCTACGAGCCGGGTCTCGAGCAGCTCGTCGAGAAGAACGTCAGGCAGCACCGGCTCTCGTTCAGCACGGATCTCGGCGCGGCGGTCGAGCGGTCGCTCGTCATCTTCATCGCCGTGGGCACCCCCGCGGATGACGGGGGGCGGGCCGATCTGACCTTCGTCAGGCAGGCGGCTGCCGAGATCGGCGAGCGGATCAACGAGTACAAGGTCGTGGTGACGAAGAGCACCGTGCCGATGGGCACGGGCGCCTTGATCCGGCAGATCATCGAAAAGCACCGCCCCTCGCCGGTCCCGTTCAGCGTCGCCTCCAACCCCGAGTTCCTGCGCGAGGGAGCGGCGGTGGAGGATTTCATGCGGCCCAACCGGATCGTGATCGGCACCGAAGACTCCCAGGCGGCGGCCATCCTGCGCGATCTCTACCGGCCGTTGTACCTGATCGAGACCCCGTTCGTGATCACGAACGTCGTCACGGCGGAGATGATCAAGTACGCCTCGAACGCCTTCCTGGCGACGAAGATCTCCTTCATCAACGAGATCGCCCAGCTCTGCGACCGGCTGGGCGCCGACGTGCACGATGTCGCGAAGGGGATGGGCCTCGACAACCGGATCGGTCGCAAGTTCCTCCATCCGGGTCCCGGCTTCGGGGGCTCCTGCTTCCCCAAGGACACATCCGCGGTCGTGGCCATGGCGCGTGAGGCGGGAACCCCCATGCGCGTCGTCGACGCGGTGATCGAGGTGAACGCGAGGCAGCCGGAGGTGATGCTCGCGAAGATCCGCGAGCTTGTGCCCGAGCCCGAGGGGAAGACGGCGGCCGTTCTCGGGCTTTCCTTCAAGCCCAACACCGATGACATCCGGGAGTCGCCCTCGCTGAGGGTGATCGAGGGGCTCCAGAGGATGAAGATGCACGTGCGCACATACGACCCGATCGCGATGGACAACGCGCGCTCGGTGCTCGAGGGTGTGGAGTTCTGCGGCGACGAGTACGAAGCGGTCGAGGGAAGCGATGTCCTGGTCCTGGCGACCGAGTGGAACCAGTTCCGCGCGCTCGATATGGGGCGGGTCAAGTCCCTGATGCGGGCGCCGGCCCTGGCCGATCTGAGGAACATCTACGAGCCTGACGATATGCAACGGCTCGGCTTCCGTTACCGGTGCGTCGGGCGCCGGACGGTCGAGCCGGCCTGAGGGGGATTCGATGGCGTTGAACCTGGTCACCGGAGGAGGCGGCTTCATCGGATCGCACATCGCCGAGCGCCTGCTCCTCGACGGGCACGAGGTGCGCGTGCTCGACAACTTCAGCACGGGCCGCCGCGGAAATCTGGATTTCGCCGAGTCGGGGGCGCGCGGCCGCCTCGAGGTAATCGAGGGCGACATAACCGACGTGGAGATCGTCCGCCGGGCGATGAACGGCGTGGAGCACGTGTTCCACCAGGCGGCCATCCCGTCCGTGCCGCGCTCGGTGGCGGACCCCGCGGCGAGCAATCACGCCAACGTGACGGGGACACTTCTCCTGCTTCTCGCGGCGCGCGATGCCGGGGTGAAGCGGTTCGTCTACGCATCTTCTTCGTCGGTCTACGGCGAGAGCCCGACCCTGCCCAAGGTCGAGACGATGCCGCCCGAGCCGCTCTCCCCGTACGCGATCTCGAAGCTCGCCGCCGAGCAGTACGCTCGGGCCTTTCATCGTCTGTACGGTCTGCCGACCATCGGGCTGCGTTACTTCAACATCTTCGGGCCTCGCCAGGACCCCGGCTCCGAGTACGCGGCCGTGATCCCGAAATTCATCACGGCGATTGCCGCGGGCCGCCGGCCGGTGATCTTCGGGGACGGCGAACAGACCCGTGACTTTACCTATATCAGCAACGCCGTGGATGCGAACCTGCGTGCGCGGGACTCCGGTGAGGCGGCCTTCGGCCGTTCCTTCAACGTGGCCTGCGGGGACCGCTTCAGCCTTCTCGATCTCGTGGCGCAGATCAACAGGATCCAGGGGACGAACATCCAGCCCGAGCACGCGGCGCCGCGGCCGGGGGATGTCAAGCATTCACTCGCGGATATCGCGGCAGCCGGGGCCAGCCTGGGCTACCGGCCCGTCGTGGGGTTCACGGAGGGACTGGCCAAGACGGTCGCCTGGTTCGGCCCGAAGACCTGACCGATGCGGCGACCGGCGGGCGCCACCCTTCAGGCCGTCCTCGACATGATGATCGAGGGGGTCCTCATCGGCCTTCTCGTATTCACGCCGCTCGCCTTCGGCACGGTCCACACCTGGGCCATTTCCCTGACACAGGCCGGGGTGCTGGTGCTCTTCTCGCTCTGGCTGATCCGGCTGATCTGGGCCCGTCCCGAGTCGAGGCCGACGCGCTCCGCACCGGTGGACGGGGCCGCTGTGAAGATTTTCGGCTACCGTCTCGTCCGCACGAGGCTGGCGGCACCCGTCGCGCTCTTCCTGGTCCTCGTCGCGCTGCAGCTCGTTCCGCTTCCTCCCGCGATAGTGCGTGCGATCTCACCGGCCTCTGCCTCCACGTTCGATCGGAGCCTGCCGGGATACGCGTCGGGGGGGCCCGTCGATTTCAGACGATTCGAGACGTGGCTTGCCGGAACCGACGAGGGCGCCGTCGAGAAGCTCCTCTCCGGTCCCGGCGCGATCCCGATCCGATCGGATCCCATCCACCCGGCGGCTCGCCCGCTCTCCGTCTACCCCTTCGAAACGGCGCGGCGTTTTCTGATGCTTCTGACGCTTCTGATGACTTTTCTCGTCGCGGCCAACGCGATACGCGATCGGGCGGCGCTCGAACGGGTCTGGTGGATCGTCATCATCACCGGGCTGGGGATGAGCGTGCTCGGGATGGTGCAGCGGCTCCAGTGGAACGGCCGGATCTACTGGTTCTACCCCGTCGCGGAAGGGGCCTCCCCTTACGGTCCCTTCCTGAATCACAATCACTTCGCAGCCTATCTCGAGATGGCGATACCGCTCGCCGTCGCCATGCTCCTCGCGAGGCTGTCCCGCCTGAGGGGAGCCCCGCCGCCTGCTGCGGCCGAGGGCGGGACAACCGGCCCGGGCGGCCTGCTGGTGGTCATGCGCCGTGGACCGGAGGCGCTCGCGCGCCTCGGCATGAGCGGCTTCACGGCGATCGTGATGCTCGCGGCGCTGGTGTTGTCCGGTTCGCGTGGCGCGATCATGTCGCTGGCCGCCGCGACGCTGCTGTACGGCGCCGTGATGCTGCTGCGCGGTCAGACGGGAAGAAGCGAGTGGATCGTGGCAGGCGTGATCCTCGTCGCGGGGATCTCCTTCTCCGCGTGGGTTGGAGCGGAGCGGGTGGCGGAGACCGGGCGCCGGCTGGCCAGCGTGAGCGAGTTCGAGGCCGAGCCGTCGCTGTCGGCGCGAGTGCTGGGATGGCGCTATACCCTGCACATCTTCAGGGACTATCCGCTTCTGGGGTCCGGCCTGGGGACCTTCGCCCAGGCCTGGTTGCACTACTATCCCCCCGGCACGGCGAATATCTGGAAGGAGGCGCACAACGACTATCTCCAGGTCGGAGCCGAGACGGGGCTGGCCGGGCTGACGGCGTTCATCTGGGGGTTGATCGTCTTTCTGAGACGCTATCTGTTCCGTGACACCCGGGAGCCGGCGGCCCTCTCCATGGGCGATCCGCAGCTCCGGCACGGCATCGCGATTGGTCTGCTTTCCCTTCTCTTCCACTCCATGGTCGACTTCAGCCTCCAGGTCGCGGCGATCGCGCTGCTGTTCGTGGTGCTTGCCGGGATCCTGGTGGGTGAGACTGCCCGGAGCGCGGAGGCGCTGACGTGAAGATCCCTTTTCTGGACCTCTCGAGACAGTACGATTCGATCGGCGCGGAGATTGAGGCCGCCGCCCTGGCTGTGCTGCGCAGCCAGCGCTACGTCCTCGGCCCCGAGGTCGAGTCGCTGGAACGCGACATCGCCGCCGTGTGCGGCACCCGCCACGCGATCGGCGTCGCGTCGGGCACGGATGCGCTCCTGATCGCCCTGCAGGCACTGGGGGTGGGCCCCGGCGACGAAGTGGTGACCTCGGCTTTCTCCTTCTTCGCCACCGCCTCGTCGATTGCGCGTCTCGGCGCGCGGCCCGTTTTCGCGGACATCGACGCAGGAACCTTCAATCTCGATCCGGCCGCGGTCGCCCTGGTCACGCGGGTCTCGACACGCGTGGTCATGCCGGTGCACATCTTCGGTCAGTGCGCCGACGTCGAGGCGATCCGTGAGGCCGCGAGGAGCGCTTCCGGACGCAACGTGCCGCTCGTGGAGGACGCCGCACAGGCGATTGGCGCCCTGCGCAACGGCCGTCCGGCAGGCTCGCTCTCGAGCGCGGGGTGTCTGTCGTTCTATCCGACGAAGAACCTCGGGGGCGCGGGCGACGGCGGGATGATCGTCACCGACGACGAGGGAATCGACCGGGCGGCGAGACGGCTGCGCGCGCACGGCGACGTCGGCAGGTACGACCACCGCGATCTGGGGATGAACAGCCGCCTGGACGCGATCCAGGCGGCCGTCCTGCGGGTGAAGGCCTCCCATCTGGCCCGGTTCAACGAGCAGCGCCGGCAGCGTGCCGCGACATACGATCGCCTGCTGTCCGGCGTCGGCGGCGATCTGCGGCTTCCGGTCGTCGCCGCGGGCAACACGCATACGTACCATCAGTACGTCGTCAGGACGGGCCGTCGAGACGCGCTGGCCTCGCATCTCGCCGGGCTCGGCATCGGCACGGCCGTCTACTACCCCACGCCGCTCCACCTGCAGCCGTGTTTCGCCCCGCTCGGGTACGGAGTCGGCGACCTGCCGCGCACGGAGGCGGCGTGCCGCGAGGTGCTCGCGCTGCCCTTGTACCCTGAGCTGACGGAAGAAGAGCAGGAGCGGGTGGCAGCCGGGATCGCCGCCTTCTTTACGGGGAGCTGAGCCGGACGTGCCCGATCGACTCGACAGCCGGAGATTCAAGATCGCCGCGACGCTGGTCGTCTCGGTGGTCTGTGCGGCCGGGTGTCTGCTGGAGGCGGAGCGGGCGATCTCGTATCAGCGGGGCGTGCGCGGCGGGGCGCTGTACGTCGCCGGAGACCCCGCGCGTGCCTATCCGTATCTCGTCAATGCGGCCCGCGCGCCGCTGCTTGGCCGCCTCAATGCTCGACCACTGCTCGACCTCGGCGAAGTGGCCACCTGGGCTATCGATGATCCACGGATGGCCCTCTACCAGCCTCGCCTGACCCCGGAGGCGGCGGCCCGGCTGGCCTTCGTCTCACACACGGAGGCGCTGGATCGCGATCCGACATCCACGCGGGCGATGGCGGGGCTGGCGGATCTGTTCCGCCGTGTGCTGATGCTCAAACTGAAGAAGAGCGTTCCCACGCTGGGGGAGCTGGTGCCGCCGGCCCGGTCGGGCGAGCGGACGCCCGAGTCCCCCGAGGAGCGTCTCGTGGTGGCCGCCTACCGACGCGCGATCGAGATGGAGCCGTCCAATTATTTCTGGTATGCGTATCTGGCCGATTTCCTCGAGGAGCGCGGGCGGCACGCGGAGGCGCTGCCGCTGTACGGGCGCGCGATCGAGTTGATGCCGTCCCTGTCGTGGCATTACTACCTCGGCGCCACGGGGCCACTGCCGGCTGACATGTTCGCGGTGGCCCGGGCCGGGCTGGAGCGGGCGTTGAAGACGAACGTCGTCTTCCGTCCGGAGAAGATCGAATCGAACATCGGCTACCTGTACGAGCGCCAGCGCGAGTACGACGAGGCGTTGCGCCATTACCGGCGCGCGATCGAGCTGGCGCCCGATCCGTCGCAGTACCTGTATCAGGCGGCGATCATCTTCGCCTTCAAGCGGCAGCCCGTAGACGCCATGGAGTACTTCAAGCGAGCCCTGTCGCGCGGCACGCTCAACGATCACCAGCAGCTCGAGACGTACCGCCGGATGGGAATGCTGTCCCTGGACCGGAGCGCCGCCTCGGCGGTCGGGTATCTGAGGAAGGCGCTCGCGCTCGATCCATCATCATACGAGACCCGGGTCGAGCTCGCCCGGGCGCTCCTGGCCGCGGGCGAGGACGAGGCGGCGGAGTCCGAAGCGGGACAGGCGAAAGATCTGAGACCGACCCGGCCCGAGGCGTATGAGTTCCTGATGGACCTGTACGCGGGAAGAGGCGAGGAAGCGCGTGCGATTCCGCTGGCGCGTCGGCTGACGGAGCTCTATCCATCCAACGACGCGTACAGGGCGCGCCTCGACGACCTGTACAGCCGGATGGGCGGTGCGGGACCGGACTGACACCGGGGTGCGGCCAAAGGAGAGATCGACATGAAGCGAGGCGTCTATCACGTCATCATGGCAGGAGGCTCGGGCACGCGGTTCTGGCCCGTCAGCCGCGCATCACGGCCGAAACAGTTTCTCAGCCTGGTGGGGGACCGGCCCCTGCTCCGGCAGGCGTACGAGCGCGCCGTCGCGATGTCGGGCCCGGACGCGGTGTACGTTGCCGCGGGGGAGTCGCATCGCGGCATGGTCGAGCGGGCATTGCCGGGATTCGACACACGCCGTCTCATCGCGGAGCCATGCGCCCGCAACACGGGCCCGTGCGTGGGGTTGTCGGCGTTGATGCTGGCCGAGCTGGATCCGGATGCGGTCATGGTCGTGGCCCCGGCGGACCATGTCTACACGAGGCCGCAGGCGCTCGCCGACGCCCTCGCCGTCGCGGTGAACGAGGCCCGCTCGGCCGATTGCCTCGTGACGCTGGGAATCCGTCCGACGCGGCCCGATACGGGCTACGGGTATATCGAGGTGATGGGTGACGAGGCCGCCCGGGAAGGCGTGGTGCGCCGCACCGCGCGTTTCGTGGAGAAGCCCGATGAGCCCACGGCGCTGGCTTATCTTGCCTCGGGTCGGTTTCTCTGGAACAGCGGGGTCTTCGTCTGGCGCCTCCGTGTCATCCTCGATGCGATCGCCCGGTACGCCCCCGATCTGAACGAGGGGCTGGGGCGGATCCGGGCGATCCGGAGCGGACCGGGCACGCAGGAAGAGCTCGGCGCGGAGTTCGCCTCCATGCCCTCGATCTCGATCGACTACGCCGTTCTGGAGAAGGCGCAGGACGTCCGGGTGGTCGCGGTGGACCCCGGCTGGAGCGACGTGGGCTCGTGGGATGCCGTGGCGGAGCTTCAGGAGGCGGCGCACGCAGCCGGGCACGCGCAGGAACAGGAAGAGGACGAGCGTGTGGTGCGCGTGGGCTCAAAGCGATGCTTCTTCTTCGAGGGGACCGAAGGACGGCGTGTCGTCGCTCTCGTGGGAGTCGAGGATCTGATCGTCGTCGACGCAGGCGACGCCGTGCTGATCTGCCGCAAGGGGGATTCCCAGTCCGTCAGGACGGTGGTCGAGGCCCTGAGGAGCCGGGGGAGGAATGACCTCCTCTAGCCGCATGCCGAGAACGCGCATCCTCTATATCTGCGATTTCAACGCGCATGGCGGAACGCAGACCCATCTGCTGCATCTGCTGGCCGGACTCGACCGCGATCGGTTCGAGCCGTCGCTGGCCACGCTTCATCTGGATCCGGATCTCGCCCGCCGGCTCGAGGCGATCGATCTCGAGGTGGTGGATCTGGGGTTGAAAGGAGCGCTGCGCGTCTCGACGCTCCGGCCGGTCCTGTCGCTGGCCGCCCGCGCGCGCCGGGAAGCTGACCTGCTGCACGGCTTCCTGTTCGCCGGGAACATCCTCGCGGCGATGGTATCGGCGGCGAGCGGCGTTCCGTGCATCACGAGCGTGAGGAACGTGGACATCTGGAAACGCCCATGGCACAGGCTGGCGAGCGGGCTGGCCCACCGGAAAGCCTGCCGGGTCGTGTTCAACTCGGCGGCGGTTCGGGATGCCACGCTGCGGCGGGAGAGGATCCCCGCCGGGCGGACGGTCGTGATCCCCAACGGCGTCGCGGACCCCGGAGCGGCAACGCATCCCGTACCGGATGGCGGTCCTGTGGTGATTCTGCGTCGCTTCGCTGCGAAGCAAGAAAGGCCACCGGCATCTGCTCGAGGCGTTCGACGCCGTGGTGCGCCGGGTGCCGGAGGCGCGGCTGCAGCTCGTGGGAGAGGGACCCCTGCGAGGGGAGATCGAGACGGCGATCCGGGACGCCGGGCTGGAGCGGGCCGTGGTGCTTCTCGGTTACCGGTCCGACGCGATCCCGCTGATGAAGAGCGCGGATCTGTTCGTGCTCTCTTCCCTGGAGGAGGGCATGCCCAACGCTCTGATCGAGGCGATGGGAACGGGGCTCCCGTCCGTCGTCACGTCGGTCGGGGGCAACCCCGAGGTCGTGGATGACGGCGTCACGGGGTACCTCGTGCCCGCGGCGGATCACGGAGCGATGGCCGACCGGATGGTGGAGCTCCTGACCGATCGCGACCTGAGGCTGCGAATGGGGGAGGCGGCGCGCCGCCGCTTCGAGTTCGGATTCACGCTGCCGGCCATGATCGCGTCTTACGAGGCGCTCTACGACGGGATACCCGGCGCCCCGGAGACGTCGCCGTGAACCGGCTGGAGAGGCGGCGCAAGACCTGCAACCGGCTCGGCGACCGCTACTATCCCCCCGAGGGGAGGCGGGAGCACAGGCTGCGCGCGGCGATCGGGGAGCGGCTGCCGCCGGGCGGGGTGTTCCTGGACGCGGGCTGCGGGCCGTGGCTCGGCCTGGCGCGCATGCTTGCGCCGCGGGCCGCGCTGGCGGTGGGGATGGATCTGGAGGGGCTCAACCCGGAGATGCTCGCCAAGGGGGCGCGCGGCGTCCGGGGTGATCTGACCGCCCTTCCGTTCGCGGACGGCTCGATCGACCTGGTGGCCATGCGTTCGGTGCTGGAGCATCTGCGTGACCCCGGCGCCGCATTCGAGGAGGTGGCGCGGGTGCTTGCGCCCGGGGGCTGGGTCGTCGCCATGACGCCGAGCCGATGGTATTACGCGTCGGTGATCGGAAGGCTGATGCCCGATGCAGCCGGACGCCGTCTGCTGGAGTTCATCTTCGGCCCGCGCGTGCACGACAACTTCCCGGTGTACTACCGCGTCAACACGCCGGGAGCGATGCGCCGGGTGGCACGCAGGGCGGGTCTCGAGATGATTGAGGCGATCCCGTGTCCGCATCCGCCCGACTACCTGAAGTTCTCTCCGCTGCTGTTCAGGATCGGCGTGCTCTACGATCGGCTGGCGGGCCTCATGCCGGCCACGCAGGTGCTGCAGGCGTCCTTCATCTACGTGCTGAGGAAGCCCTGATGCCGGCCCGTGCCGTCGCGATGGTGGTGGGACAGCTCCAGCTTGGCGGCGCCGAGCGGCAGCTCTTCGAGCTTGCGACGCGGCTGGATCGCTCCCGCTACACTCCGTCGGTGATCTGCCTTTCGGAAGTGGCGGAGCCGTATGCCGGAATGCTGCGCGAGGCGGGCATCGCGGTCGACGTGCTTTCGCGCGCCGGACACAATGACATCGGGCGGGCGCGCAGGCTCGCGCGGCTGCTGCGCGAGCGGCGCGCGGACCTCGTGCACTCCTTTCTGATCGCCGCCAACGCCTACACCTATGTCTCCTGCAAACTGTGGGGGCGGCGTCGGTTCGTTGCCTCCAGCCGGACCTGCATCCCGCCCCGGGGGACGTGGGCCATGATGGTCCATCGGCGCGCCTTCCACGCGGCGGAGGCGGTGATCGCCAACTCGAGACGCGTGATGGAGTTCACGAGAGACCTGTACCGCCTGGACGAGGGGAGGATTCGCGTGATCCCCAACGGGGTGGCCCTCGAGGGCTATCGCGATGACTCGGGCCGGCGGCGCAAGGCGGCACGCAGGAGCTGGGGGGTGGCGGACGACGAGCTCCTCGTCGGGACGATCGGACGCTTGTCTCCGGAGAAGAACCTGGCGCTGTTTCTCGACGTGGCCCTGCGGCGGTGCGGTGGCGGCACGAACGCCTTGCCCCGCGAGAGATATGTCCTGGTGGGGGACGGCCCGGCCCGTGCGGAACTCGAGGCACAGGCGCGCCGGACCGGTCTGGGCGAGCGGGTGATCTTCGCCGGGGGCCGACCGGATGTCGCGTCCGTTCTGCCAGGCTTCGATCTCTTCATGACGACCTCGGACACCGAGGGGCTGCCCAACGCCGTGATGGAGGCGATGGCGGCCGGGCTGCCGGTCATCGCGACACGCGTCGGCGGGACCGAAGAGGTGGTCGTGGACGGGGCGACCGGCTGTCTGGTGGAGCGCGGCGACGCGGCCGGGCTGCACGAAAGGCTCTCCCGGCTGGCGTCCGACCCGGCGCTTCGCTCCTCGATGGGGGGGCGCGGTCGCTCCCGGATCGAGACGGAGTTCTCGGTCCGGCGGATGGTGGAGCGCACGATGGCGGTGTACGACGAGGTGCTCGATTGACGCGACCCGAGGGCGCCCCGATGCGCCGGATCGCCATCGTGTGCGAGGTGCTGCACGCGCCGTTCGACGAGGGGATCCGCATCTTCGCGGCCGAGCTGGCCCGCGCGCTGGGCGCAGAGCACGACCTGCTGCTGGCTTCGGAGAAGGACTCGCAGGTGGACGGCATGATGGTGCACGGCGCTCTCACCAACCGCTGGTTCCTCTCCACGAGGCTCGCGTCGCTGCTGACGACATTCTCGCCGGACGGTGTGGTGTACGTCTCGTGGACCAGCCTGACGTCGCGCGCGATCGCGAGGACCTGGGCCCTGCGCCGCTATGCGGGCGGCGCACCCGTCGCCGTGGTGGCCCTTCAGCCTCGCCCCATCGGGCTGGCCTCGCGTCTGGCGGCGAGGGTGGGGGCTCCCGACCTGCTCCTCGCATCCGGCCCTGCGGTCGAAGACCAGGCGCGCCGCCTCGGCATACCCGTCGAGCGGATCGCGGCGGGGGTGGACGCCGAGCGGTTCAGACCGGTCGAGGTGGGGGAGCGTGTGGCCTTGCGACGCCGAGCCGGCCTCGATCCCGATGCGTTCGTGGTGCTCCACGTCGGCCATCTCAAGGAATCCCGCAATGTCGGGGCTCTCGAGCGGATAGCGGCCCTGCCGGGGGTGGCCTGCATGCTCGTGGCCAGCTCCAGCACGCTGAAGCAGGGCACGGTGGCCGGAAGACTCCGCGACGCGGGTGTGGTGGTGGTGACCCATCATCAGGAGCGGATCGAGTTCGCCTATCGGCTGGCCGACGCGTATCTTTTCCCGGTGACCTCACCGCTGGATGCCATCGAGATGCCGCTTTCGGTGCTGGAGGCGGCCGCCACCGACCTGGCGCTCGTCGCCACGCCGTTCGGAGCGCTGCCCGGGCTGTTCGCCGGCGCGTCGCCGTCCGCCGTCGCCTGGGCCGCTTCCCAGGAGGAGATGGTGGAGGCCGTCGCGCGGCTCGCGGCGGGCGGGCGCGCCGTGAGAGGGACCGGGACGCGCCGCTACGTCGAGCCGCTCACGTGGGGCGCCACCGCGCGCCGGGTGGTCGCGGGGCTGACGGCGTCGTCCGCGGAACGAAGGCCGTGACCCGGGACCTGCTCGCCGCGGCCGCGATGGCCGACGCTCCGGCGGCGGCCGGCGGCCCGCCGCACGGGCCGATCGACGGTGACGTCGATCCGGCGGCGGTCGTGTCGATCCTGAGAGCCAACAAGGTCCGACTGCTCGAGCTGCACGAGGCGGAGTGGAACCGGGCGGTGACCGGGTCGTGTGCATGGAGCGAGGCGCGCGCCGGGGAGTCCGCCCGGCGGGCGGAGCTCCTTCGGGAATACGAGCAGGTGGTGACGATTCTCGGCGCGGAGGGGATCCGGCCGATTCTCTTCAAGTCGCCCGGCGGGCTGCCGTATCTCTCCAGCAACTTCGATGCACTGGTACGCCCCGCCCGGATGTGCGACGCGGCCGCGGCGCTGGCGCGCGCCGGGCACCTGAGGTTTCCCCACTACCGGGAGCCGCACAAACTACTGTTCCGAAGGTTCAGCGAGGGCCGATCGGTCATCTGCATGCACCTCCATTCGGCGGTCTCCTGGGGGCGGGTGATGATCCTGCCGGGCGACGACGTGGCGGACCGGTCCCCCGCCGGGCAGCAGGGGCCGTGCCGTGTTGCCGCGCCCGAGGACCTGTTTCTGACCACCCTCGCCCACGCGCTGTACGAGACCGACCAGATCCGGCTGGCCGACCTGCGGATCGTGCGGCACTGCGTGTCGGGCGCCGGCTTCGACTGGGACGTCGTGCTCGGCCGCGCGGCGAGTCAGGGATGGAGCGAAGGTCTCGGCTCGATCATCACGATCGTCGCCTCCGCCGAAAAGGCGCTGTACGGCGGCTCGTCGATGCCGGCGGCGATCCTCGATGGCGCCCGCAGAGCCGTGACGTCCAGCCGGTGGGTGGGGACCTACCCGCTCAGGATGTCCCGGCATCTGGCCGGCGCGCCCCCCGCGACGCTTCCCCTGCCTCTGTCCCGGGTCCACTCGAAGCGACAGTTCCTGATCAAGCTGGCAGGCCAGCCGTCGCGGTCCCCGGACGAACGGATCGCCGACGTGCTGGCCACGGTGCGGGAGCTGGCGGCGAACCGGATCAAGGCGAGATGCCGCCCGGCGGTCCTGATCAGCGTCAGCGGTCTCGATGGTGCGGGCAAGTCGCAGGTCTGCACGGCGCTGCGCGAGGCGATGAGCCTGTGCGAGATCCCGGTGAGAGTGGTATGGACACGCGGCGGATTCGGCTCCGGGTTGAGCGCTCTCAAGAGGGTCGCACGCGATTCGATGCGGGGGAGGCTCCCGGGCCCCGCGGACGCCCGGGGCAAGATCCGGTGGCTCTCGGGGCGTCTTGCCGGCGGCGTGTTCTCGCTGCTCGTGGCGGCCGAGCAGAGCCTTGCCCTGGCCGTGGGCGTACGCGCGCGCCTTCTGCTGGGTTTCTCGGTGATCTGCGACAGGTATGCCTACGACACCGCGGCCGACCTGGAGACCAAGGTGGGGCGTGGCCGCGCCTCGGTCCGGTTCGCGGCCTGGCTGATGACGACGCTCGCGCCGCGGCCCGATCTGCCGATTCTCCTGCGGCTCGATGCCTCCCGGGCCGCCTGCCGCAAGCCCGGGGATGCCCCCGCCGCGGATCTCGCCGCACGGTTCCTTTCGTTCGAGAGGCTGGCCCGCGAGAACGGTCTGACGATCCTGGATGCCTCGCGCCCGGCGGCACAGGTCTCCGGCGAGGCGGTGGAGCGCGCGCTGCGGAAGGCGTTCGGGGTGTTCGAGAACGGGCGGGGAGACCGCCCGTGAGGATCGCGTACGTTGTCTCCCTCTTCCCCAAGATCTCGGAGACGTTCATCCTGCGTGAGATCCTCGAGGTGCGGGCGCTGGGCCACGATGTCACGATTCTCTCGCTCAAGAAGCCGGCCGAGCCGTTCGCACATGCGGAGGTCGGGCCGCTGCTCGGGCACACCCTCTATCCACCGCCGGCGCTTCGCGTGGCATCGGCCGTGCTCTTCTATCTCGTCCGGCGCCCGATCGCACTGCTGCGCGTCACGGGGCGTATCGCCCTGGCCCATCCGGGGCATCCGGTCATGCTCGCAAAGAGCCTGGCCCTGGTTCCCGCGGCGCTCGCCTTCGCCCGGCATCTGCGCGCGGCACGCGTGGAGCACATCCACGCCCACTGGGCCACCTATCCCGCCACGGCGGCCTGGATCATCTCCCGCCTGGAGGGGCTCACATACAGCGTCACCGGCCACGCGCACGATCTCTTCCTGCCCAATCCGATGCTGGAGCGCAAGATCCGCGATGCCGCGTTCTTTGCGACGATCTCGGAGTTCAACCGCGCCCTGCTGATCCAGCGCTTCGGCCCGGAGGTGCTCGAGAAGATCCGGCTGGTTCGATGCGGGCTGCCGCTCGCCGACTTTCCGTTCGACGACCCCGCTCCACGTCCTCGATCCGATCTCCCTCTGGTCGTCTCGGTCGGCCGCCTGGTCGATTACAAGGGGTTCCACGTCCTCATCCGCGCTCTGGCGCGGCTCAAGCAGCGCGGCCGCCCGATGCACTGCCTCATCGTGGGGGAGGGGCCCGAGCGGGCCGCCCTGGATCGGCTCGTGGCGCGGCTCGGCCTCGGCGAGGAGGTCTCCTTCGCCGGAGGGCTGAGACAGGACGAGGTGCGCGCGGCGATCTCCCGGGCCGATCTCTTCGTGCTCGCCTGCGTGGAGGGGCATGACGGACAGCAGGACGGCATCCCGATCGTGCTGATGGAGGCGATGGCCCTGGGCGTGCCGGTGGTCTCGACGCGCCTGTCGGGGATCCCGGAGCTCGTGGTCGACAACCGCACGGGGATTCTGGTGGCGCCCGGGGACGAGGAGCACCTGGCCGACGGGATGGAGCGGCTGCTCACCGACGAGCCGCTGGCTCGCCGGCTGCGCGACGAGGCGCGCCGGATGGTGGAGAAGGAGTTCGATGTCAGACGGTGGGCGGGGCGGCTCGTGGCCGGGATGCACGCGGCGGCGGGAGGGGGCGAGGGGGGGCGATGAAGCTGATCTTCTGGAGCCTGTGCGCGCTCATCGCCTACGCCTACGTCGGCTATCCGCTGCTGCTGATGGCGCTGGCGGCGCTGTTCGGGCGTCGGCCCCGCCGCGACGAGTCGCACCGACCCACCGTGTCGGTCCTGATCCCCGCCTACAACGAAGAGTCGGTGATGGCGGCCAAGCTGGACAACACGCTCGCGCTCGACTATCCGGCGTCGCGGCTCGAGGTGATCGTCACCTCCGAATCGGACGATGGGACCAACGCCGTCGTCGAGGGTTACGCTCAGCGCGGCGTGCGACTGATCGCAGCCTCCGGGCGGCGCGGCAAACCGGCCAACCTCGGGCGGGCGGTGCCGCACGCCACCGGAGAGATCCTGGTGTTCACGGACGCCAACGCCATGCTCAGGCCCGATGCGCTCGCCAGGCTCGTGAGGAGCTTCGCCGACCCGCGCGTCGGCTCGGTCTCGGGCCGCCTGGTCTATCGCCGTCCGGGGGACACCGCGGCGGCCTCGGGCGAGGAGACCTACTGGGGGCTCGAGATGACGGTGAAGCAGGCCTCGAGCGATCTCGGCTCCCTGCCGGGAGCGAACGGCTCGCTCTTCGCCATCCGCCGTCCGTTGTATCACCCGATCTCCGAGACGCGCGGCGACGATTTCGAGCTGCCGATACGGGTCATCCTCGACGGCCACGACTCGGTGCTGGACCGGGAGGCGGTCTCCGAGGAGCCCTCCGCCTCCCGATACCGGGATGAATATCGCCGCAAGGTGCGGATCATCAACTGGATGTCGATCAGCGCGCTGATCCTGGTGCGCGAGGCGATCGCCCGCGGTCGGTGGCTGCTGGCCTTCCAGCTCCTCTCCCACAAGCTCAACCGCTGGGCGGTCCCGTTCTGGCTGATCGCGCTCGCCCCGGTGAGCGCGGCGTTGATCCCGGCAGGCGGGATCTACGCGATGGCCGCCCTTGTCCAGGCCGCGATCTACGCTGCGGCGCTGCTCGGCGGAGCAGCGCATTACTTCGGCCTGCCAATGCCGAGATGGGCCGCCCTGCCGCTGTATTTCGCGGTGGTGAATTTTGCAGCGATGGTAGGGGTGGTCACCGGCCTGACGGGGCGCCAGGTGAGGTGGCACAAACGCCGCGACTGACTATCTTCACCCTTGTCATGACTTCCGAGCCGATGCCGGCCCCTGCGCCGGACAACCTCGCCCGAGGCTATCGCTCCCTGCAGCGGATCACCGCCGCGATACGATCGCAGGTGGATCTGGGGCGAGTGCTCGACACGCTCGTCGGGGACACGGGACATCTGCTCGATCTGAGCCTGTGCGCCCTTGCGCGATGGGATCCCGCGGGTGGGGCGCTGGTCTTCTCGCAGGAGTTCCGGCGTGACACGCCGTCGGGGCCTACGCCATCCATGATCGGTCGGCGCCTGACACCCGGGGCCGACCCGGCCAGGCGGCAGCTCGATCATCGTCTGTTCAAGGAACAGCGATCGCTGGTGCGCCCCTGCACGGGTGAGGCCGACGGCACGGCGATCGTCGATGATCTGCAGGGGCTGGCGCACGTGGTCACTCCCGTGGTGGCCGAGCAGCGGATCGTGGGGATCCTGGTTTCAGCGCGCGTCAGGGAACTGGGAGCCTGGCGCGACGACGAGGTGGAGTTTCTCAGGGCGGCCGCCGACTCCACGGCGGTCGCGATCCAGCATGCCTCGGTGCGGGGACGGCTGAGGCTCCTCTCGACGGCGGCGGCACGGCTCAACTCCACGATGGAGCTCGACGCGTTTCTGCGACATCTGGTCGAGGCGGCGATGCGGGCGACGCAGGCGAGGACGGCGATGGCCGGCGTACGCGAGGGGGACCGGATGGTCTGTCGCGAGCTGTGCCGTGACGGCATCTGGGAGCCCGCCGAGGTCCGTTTCTCGAAGGACCAGGGGCTGGCCGGGTGGAGCTGGGCCAACCGCGCTCCCTGCATATCCCACGATGCTCCCAACGATCCCCGTGGCGACGCCGGCATCGTCCGGCAGCTCGGCATCGACTCGGTGCTCTGCGTGCCGATCGTGCGCTGCGATGGCGAGGTCCTCGGCTTCCTGGAGCTGATCAACAAGTCAGCCGGCGCGCCGTTTGCCGAGGAGGACGTGCAGTTCACCGCCACTCTGGCCCATCACGCGGCCCTCGCCCTCGAGCTGAGAAAATCCTGAGACGGACTTGCCTGTGGGGCGGCGGGACACCATCGTTCACCGGGTGGCCCCGGCAGGGGGGGCCGTGACAGGACAGGAGACGATCGACCGATGCCGCTCGATCCACGCTACAGCCATCTGCTGGAGGTTCTCGACGGCGCGGCCTCACTGCACGTCGCGATCCGGCAGGCCGAGGAGGCTTTGCTGGAATCGGATCTCTCCGATGACGAGCGGGCTCTGCTCGCTTCGGTCCTGGACGCATCACGCGAGAAGCACGAACGGATCGCCGCGGTGTTGCAGGAGGGGGACGCGGAGGTCGTCGAGGCCCGCTTTGGAGAGACCGACGCGGCCGAGTGGTCCGAGCACGACCTCGTCGAGGCCGGCCGCGCGGCGGAGGCCGGCTCCGATCAGGCCGAGCGTGACGCGGCACGGGCCATCGATCGTCTGGGCCGATCGCTGCGGCTGAGCGCGCGCGGCTCCATCGAGGAGTTCATGTCGCACACGTCGGCGCTGCTGCGCGCCGCCTCGATGAAGGTCCTGGCGCTGCACTGGCGGTTGACCGACTACACCGACCGGGTGCTGTGGACGCTCGCCTCGGACCCCGACCCGGACTGCAGGAGGGCGGCGGCGCTGTGTCTCGGCAGCATGTACGAGGGCACGCAGGACGAGCAGATCGGGCGCGATCTCGTCGCGGCGCTCACCCGGGCGGACGAGGAAGAGGATGTCCGCTGGGCCTCCTACCACGCGCTTCTGGATCTCGACGGCCGGGCGGCCCGCCCGCGCCCGCTTCCGATCCATGACTTCGACCCGACACGGGACGTCGACCCGCAAATCCTCGCACGCTACGGCTCGGACGACTGAGCGGGTCCGTCAGTCCAGCGGCGGGAACCTCCGCCGCCCCTCGAGGCAGTCGAGCAGGAACCTGAGCCGCTCCTCGTCCGGCCGCCCCCGGCCGGTCTCCGCGAGACGTCTCAGCTCCCAGTAGGCCGCCGTGACAACCCGGGTCCGGTGACCGGCCAGGATGCGGTCGCCCAATCCGGCCAGTCGCAACGCCTCATACGAGACGGTGATCCCGTCGAGCTTTCCCTCGAGATGCTCTCGGATGAGACCGGCGACACGCTCCGGCTCGATGATCCGGTCCTTGCGCATGGCGCGAGGATATCATCATCGGCCCGGGGGCCGGCAGGCCGCCCGCGGGAAGGAACGGCTTGGCATAACCTCTTCTTTTGAGTATATTTACGACCATTCGGCGTCCGCGTCGCGAGGGGGAGATGGCCGGTTTCTTCAATGTCCCGATCCGCCGACGGCAGATTCTTCTGTTCGTCGTGGATCTCTGCCTCCTGCTGCTCTCCCTCATGCTGGCCTTCGTGATCGCCCGGTTTGCCAAGTTCAACATCCTGTTCGTCCTCGACAGGTTCACCGTGGCCTGCGTCATCTACTTCACCGTCTACGCGGTGGTGTTCTTCGTCGGGCAGCTCTACGACGTGGAGAGCCGGTACGAGCAGATGCGATCCCTGCTGTACATCTGCGGCCTCGTGCTGGTGGCCAACCTGGTCATCTCCATGCTGTTCTACTTCCTCCCGACATGGCGCATCGCCCGGCGCGTCATGGCGCTACAGGCGCCGATGGCCGCAATCCTCATCTACCTGTGGCGGAGATTCTATCTGCTGATCAGCCGCGGCCTGGTGTCCGCGCAGCGTGTGCTCCTCGTGGGAGTGGACGACACGATGGCTTCGCTCATCGAGGATCTCCGTGCCGGCTACGCGCCCGAGTTCGACATCGTGGGGATCGTCGACGACGACCCGCGGCATCACGGCAGGGACTTCGGCGGGGTGCCGGTGCTCGGTGCCAGCGACTCCCTCGCGGGGATCGTGGCGCGTGACTCGATCGGGATCATCGTCTTCTCGCCCGGGTATCGCACCGCGGCGAACGGAAACACCGTGCGCAACGTGCTCGAGCTCAAGGCGCGGGGGGTCAAGGTGTACGAGCTGGCGACCTTCTACAAGCAGGTGACGGGCAAGATCCCGGTCCGGTACATCGAGGACCAGTGGCTGCTCTTCTCCCAGGATTTCGCGGGGATCTCGCGCGGCGATCGGCGCAACCTGAAGCGCCTGATGGATGTGCTCGTGGCTGCGTCGGCGCTCACGCTGCTCTCTCCCCTTATCCTGATCCTTGCCGTCGTCGTCAGGCTCTCCTCACGTGGTCCCGTCCTCTACAGGCAGGAACGGGTCGGTCTCGACAAGCGACCCTATGAGCTGCTGAAGTTCCGCACGATGGCCGTCGACGCCGAGGAGGAAGGCCGGCCGGTCTGGGCGCAGCAGAACGACCAGCGGGTCACCCCGGTGGGGCGTGCGATGCGACGTCTGAGGCTCGACGAGATCCCCCAGTTCGTCAACGTTCTGCGCGGCGAGATGAGCATCATCGGTCCGCGACCCGAACGCCCGTTCTTCGTGGAGCAGCTCGAGAGGGACATCCCGTACTACTCGCTGCGATTCTCCGCCAAGCCGGGGCTGACCGGGTGGGCGCAGGTGAACTATCGTTACGGGGCCAGTGTGGAGGACGCGCACACCAAGCTGCAGTACGATCTGTACTATATCCAGGAGATGTCGGCCCTGCTCGACATGGTGATCATGCTCAAGACGTTCCAGACGATCCTGTTCCGTCCCGGGTACTGAGGCATGAAACGCAACCTTCTCTTCGGCGCGATCGTGGTCGTCCTGTTCTTCGGGGCGGCAGAGGGGCTCCTGCGGGTCTCTCATCTCGTGTCGACCGATGCGCTCCGCTCGCCCACCCTGGAGACTCTCGACCGGATCCCGGGGCTGTTCACCCCCGGGCAGGACTACGTCGACCGGGTGCATCCCGAACTGCCCTACCACGTGCACATCAACAGTCTCGGGTTCCGCGGCCGGGAGTTCGCTGCGCGCAAATCGCCCGGATCCGTCAGGATCCTGTGTGTGGGCGACTCCTACACTTTCGGGCCCTATGTCGACGACGACGCGACGTTGCCGGCCCGGCTCGGTACGCAGCTCGAGTCTGCGGCGCCGGGACGGGGGCTGGAGGTCATCAATGGCGGCGTGAGCGGCTTCTCCATCCTGGACGAGAAGACCTTCCTGGAGACCAAGGCGCTGTCGCTCCAGCCGGATCTCGTCGTGCTCGTCTTCACCAACAACGACATCACCGACCTGGCGAGACCGAGGCCGATGATCGAGGTGATGCGGGACCATGCCCGGCTGAAATCCCGTTTCCTGATCGGCCCCGTCATCCGCTTCCTGCAGCATACGGCGATCTTCAACGGCATGCAGCGCACCGCCGCGTGGCTGGAGGTCCGCCGGCGCAAGGAGGCCGTCCGCCAGGAGGTCGTCCCGCAGGAGGCCCTGTGGGATCGCTACGGAGAGCTGCTGGGACAGACTCGCGACCTGCTGGACCGACGGGGTGTCGGGCTGCTGCTCGTGGCCTGGCCCTCCTGGGAGCAGGCGGAAGGGGACGGACCCGCGGAGCCGCTCGATCGGCTCGGGGCGATGGCCGCACGCCTCGGCATCCCGTTTCTCGATCTGACGCCTGCCATGCAGGCGCTCGACGCTGCCGGGGCCAGGCCGTCGCTCATGCCGCTCGACGGCCATCCGTCCGCCGCAGCGTATGAGTCGGGTGCGCGGGTGATCGCGTCGAGACTCATGCAGCCGGACGGCGCCGTTTCCAGCCTGCTTGCCGCCTTCAGGCCGTGATGCGGGGATCCCCCCGGACCGACCCGGTGGTGAAGCTCCTGCGCGGAGAACCGCCCGATATCCCGCCCTGCGACCCTCGATGGGAGCCGCTCGCGGACCGGCTCGCCCGTGAGGGCCTGTCGGGTGCGGCGCTGTCGATCCTGGGGCACACGGGGCGGCTGGGGATCTCACTCCCGCCGCGCGCCGTCGGCTCGACGCGGATCTGTCCGCCGTGCGCGCCGAGCAGGTTCTGCTGTTCGACCGCTTCGAGAAGGTGGCCGGCATCCTCGACCGGGCGGGGGTCACCTTTATCGTGCACAAGGGCGGGGCTCTCGCGCCGCTGGTGTACGATCGTCTCGAGGACCGCCCCATGGTGGACATCGACATCATCTTCCCGCCGGGCGAGTGGGAGACGGTCCGACAGGCTCTTGTGGGCGCCGGCTACAGGCTGCCGCCTGGCACGCGCGAGACCTTCTGGCTAGAGAACTACTTCAATCTCGCCGTCATGTCCCCCGAAGATCCGCCGAGCCACTTCGACCTGCACTGGGGGCTGACGCAGGAGGGGCGATACCGGATCGACACGCACGAGCTTTTCCGGCGCGCGGTGCCGTACGAGTTCGGGGCGCTGAGGCTCCTCAGGCTCTCCAACGAGGACCTGCTGCTGAGCCTCTTCCTGCATCTCGGCCTGCACTACTTCCTGGCCCGACTCATCTGGCTCTATGACATGAAGCGGGTGATACAGCGGTGGGAGATTCGACTGGGACACGCTGCTGGAGAGGGCCCGGGCCTGGGGGCTGACCACGATGGTGGCCTTCAACACGGCCTTCCTCGAGAAGCTCTTTCCCGGGCTGGTCCCGCAACGTGTGCTGGCCGCCGTCCGCCCCGGCCCGCTGAGACGCGCCGTTACAAGGCCTTTTCTCTCACCGGATCCCTGCCACCTGTTCCGCGACGAGGAGAGACGGTTCAACCACTTCGTGCTGGGGCTGGTCGCCATCGACCGCCCCGTCGACGCCGTCCGGTTCTCGGCCGGCAAGATCGCGAGGAGCGTGAGGTGGCTGGGCCGCCGCCCCAGGCGGCGCTGATTTGACTCAAACCCCTCTGGGGACTACGATTTGGGCACTTTCACCATCATTTCATGAGGGACCGAGCGGTGGCACCGACCCGTCCAACCGACCTCCGCGGCGTCTCCCGGCTGCTGGGCGCCTTCTCCCTTGCGGTCGTCTGCCTTGGCGCGACCGGTGTCCCGGCCCGGGCCGCCGACGCCGCCACGGCCGGCGTCATCCGGGCCGTGGACCTGATCCCCGAGGGGAGGCTTCTGCGGATCCACTTGAGGGCCGCGGCCCCCATCGGTCGGTACGTGCTGTCGCGGCAGGGCCCCCCCGAGAAGAGGGACCTCGTGGTACATCTGCCCGGTTTCACCAGCGAGGTGCCGACACCGGTGGATGTGGGGGACTATCTCCTGCCGGTCGACATCGCCGTGGCCGTCGCCGACGGCGCGCCGGAGTTGAAGCTCGTCTTCGGCAACGTGGGGGATTCCCTCGTCCAGGTGGCCCAGGACGGTGCGGACCTCAGCATTCTGATCATCCCGCCCGAGAAACGATCCGAGGCGGCCGATGCCTACAGGATCGGCGTCAACGACATGCTGCAGATCGACGTCTTCGGGCACGAGGATCTCAACAAGACACTGAAGGTCTCCCCCAGCGGCCTGATCAGCTTCCCGCTGATCGGCAACGTCCACGCCGGGGGGAAGACCGTCGACGAGGTCTCCGCCGAGATCACCGACCGGCTCGGCGCCGACTACATCCAGGATCCGCACGTGACCGTCTCCGTGTGGGAGTACCTCAGCCAGTGGGTGAATCTCGTGGGGGAGGTGGCGCAGCCGGGGCGATACTACATGACCGGTCCCATGACGCTCATCGACGCGATCACCCAGGCCGGTGGGCTGACCTCGCAGGCGGGCAAGGAGATCCTCGTGACCCGGCGCCCCGAGGCGGTCGACCCCGCGTCGGCGGGCGAGGTGTTCCGCGTGAACATCGCCGACCTCTTCTCGGCCGAGGGGGGAAGCCTGAACCTGCGTCTCCGCTCCGGTGACATCGTCAACGTCGAGACGGGCGAGGCGACCAGGGCGGCGAAGCCGTGAACGACGTATATTCCGGGGCGATGAACGGACCACAGAGCGAGCCCGAGAGACAACCCCATCTGAGGGACTACTGGCGCACCGTGTGGGCGGGGCGGTGGACCGTCGCCACGGTTTTCGTGGTTGTCGTGACCATCGGCGTTCTCGCGACTTTCCTGCAGACGAGGATCTACCGGGCCACGGCGACGCTCGAGATAAGCCCGCGGGCCCAGCGCGTGGTGCGGGTCGACGACGTTTCCCAGATCGGCGCCGCGGGGCTCGGCTGGTCGGCCGAGGATCGGTACTTCAAGACGCAACTCGAGGTGATCCGCAGCCGCGACGTGGCCGAGAGGGCGTTCGAATCGCTTGGGCTCAAGGACCACCCGCTCTTTCGCGACGCGAAGGACCCGGTCGCCCGCTTCATGGCGCGGCTCGAAGTGGAGCCGACCCCGGACACGCTCATCGTGACCCTCAGCATGGAGGGCCCCGATCCGCAGGAGGTTGCCTCCTGGGTGAACGCTGTGGCCCGGAGCTATGTTTCCAGGAACATCGAGCAGGCCAACCAGGCCACCGCGGATGCGATCGGATCGCTCGTCAAGCAGATGGAGCCGCTGCGGGACAACCTGATCAAGCGAGAGCAGGAGAAGTTCCGGTACGCGCGCGAGCAGAAAGTCTACGTGCCCGAGACGCAGAAGTCCTCCTACAACGAGCGGCTCGCCTCGCTCGAAAAGGACTACACCGATACCAAGCTCAAGAGGCTCGAGCTGGAGGCGGTGTTCCGCAAGATCGAGGACATCGAGCGCGCCGGTGGCGACTACTTCGTCATCCCGCAGGTCGCCAACGACGAGGTGCTGCGCGGCCTGAACCGGGAGAAAGGCGAGCTCGAGGCGGAGCAGCGCAAGCTCCTCGTGACGTTCAAGCCGGGCCACTACAAGGTGAAGGAGAACGAGGCGGCCCTCAACAAGATCGATCAGAGAATCTCCACCGAGACGAACCGGATCATCAGCGCGATTCGCACCGAGTACGGTCTCGCCGAAGAGCGCGAGACCGACCTTGCCCGTGAGATCCAGACCACCAAGGAGGAGGCGCTCGCCGTCAGCGAGAAGACCTCGACCTACGACATTCTCAACACCGAGTCGGAGGAGGCCCGGCGGATTTACGACCTGGTGGCCCAGCGGGTCAAGGAGGTGGACCTGAACTCCAGCCTCCTGCGGAACAACCTCGCGATCCTCGACCAGGCGGAGGTTCCGGCCGTGCCGGTCAGGCCGAGGCGGATCGTCAATCTGGCGGTGTCGGCGCTGATGGGGCTCGCGCTGGGGATCGGGCTCATCTTCTTCCTCGAGTACATCGACAATACGGTACGCAGCGCCGAGCAGCTCGAACGGGAGTTCGGCCTCGGGGCTCTGGCCGTGATCCCGCGCAGGACCCCCCGCACGGAAGCGGCGGTGATCGAGGCGTTCAGCTCGCTACGCACAGGTGTCCAGTTCTCCAGCATGAACCACGCGCGCCGCGTGGTGCTGGTGACGAGCGCCGGTCCGCGCGAGGGGAAGACGCTCACGGCCGTGATGCTCGCGCAGGCGATGGCTCGCGCAGGTGAGCGCGTCTGTCTCGTGGATGCCGATCTGCGCCATCCCGCGGTGCACCGCATGACAGGGATCGAGCCCGGCTCGGGGCTCACCGGGATCCTGACGGGCGAGGGCGGCCCCGCGGCGACGAGGTCGGCGACGCGCGGCGGCGCAGCGGGTGAGCCCGCGGTGATCCCCGCAGGCCCGGTTCCGCCCCGGCCGGCCGAGTTGCTGGTCTCCGAGAAGTTCGCGGCGCTCGTGGCGGAGCTCAAGGGGGGATACGACTGGGTGATCCTCGATTCCCCCCCGGCGGCCGGCCTCACCGACGCCGTGCTGATTGCGGCGCGGTCCGACATGGTGATCTTCGTGGCGAGACAGTCACGCACCGATCGGGACGTACTGCGCAGGGCGCTCGAGTCGATCCGCACGGCCAACCCGAACGTGGTCGGCGCGGTGCTCAACGACGTGGATCTGCGCCGCTCGGCGAACCGCACGCTCTATTATCCGACCTATGATGCCCACTCGGCGAAGACCGCCCAGGACTCCGACGTCGCCAAGCGCCGACCCGCGGCGCTCTGAATGACCGCTGCGGCCCTCGCGCTGGTTCTGCTGGCGGCTTCCGCCTCCGCCCCACGCCCCTGGATCGGCTTCTGGACGTACGATCTGTGCCACGAGGATCGCAAGCCGAGCCACGACAAGGACACGTTCTGTCGCGAGGGCGAGGATAGGATCCGCGTCTCGGTCGATGCCGCCGGCCGATATGACATCACCCTGTGTCCCGCCGATCCATGGGGGGAGCGGAACGTGTCGCTCGATGACGGCGGCAGACGTCTGTCGTTCCGTACGCGTGACGGGCTCGCGGTCCGTCTCACCCTGGCGGCGGACGGCGATCATTACCGGGGCGTATTCCGCAGCCGGGACGGACACTCGGGGCGGGTCTGGGGACGCCGGGTGAACGGCTGCCGGTGACACAGAGCCGGCCGGGCCGCTGCAGGGTCAGAGGCCCAGACGGGCCCTGAAGTCGGCCATCGTGACGCGCAGTCCCTCGTCCAGGCCGACACGCGGCTCCCACTTGAGAAGCGCCCGCGCGCGGCCGATGTCGGGCTGGCGGACCTTCGGGTCGTCGACCGGAAGGGGGCGATGCACGAGCTTCGCTGGAGCTTCCCGCCACCTCCACGATCCGCCGCGCGAGCTCCAGGAGCGTCATCTCCGCAGGATTGCCGATGTTGACCGGGTCGTGGGTGTCGCTCAGCAGGAGGCGGACGATCCCGTCCACCAGATCGGATACGTAGCAGAACGAGCGAGTCTGGGAACCGTCCCCGAACACCGTCAGGTCCTCGCCGAGCAGCGCCTGCGCCATGAAGGTCGGAATGGCCCGGCCGTCCTTGATGCGCATCCTCGGTCCATAGGTGTTGAATATCCGGACGATCTTGGTGTCGACCCCGTGATACCGGTGGTAGGCCATCGTGATCGCCTCGGCGAACCGTTTCGCCTCGTCGTACACGCCGCGGGGCCCGATCGGATTCACGTTGCCCCAGTACGATTCGGGCTGGGGGTGGATCAACGGGTCGCCGTACACCTCGGACGTGGAAGCCAGCAGGAATCGTGCTTTCTTCTCGCGCGCCAGCCCGAGCGCCTTGTGCGTGCCGAGAGAGCCGACCTTGAGCGTCTGGATCGGGAGATCCAGATAGTCCAGGGGGCTGGCGGGGCTCGCGAAGTGCAGGATGTGGTCGACCGGCCCCGGGACGTGGAGATAGTCGGTGACGTCCATCTTGATGAACCGGAAGCGCTCGTGCCCCATCAGATGGGCGATGTTGTCCGCGCTGCCGGTGAGGAGGTTGTCGACGCACACCACCTCGAAGTCGTTCGCGATCAGGTGATCGCAGAGATGGCTGCCGATGAAGCCGGCTCCACCGGTGATCAGGATTCGTTGTGCCAAGGATGCCTCCGGTCGAGATGAGCCGAGACATTATAATGCCTGGCGTGGAGGAAGGCAGGTTGCCCTCGAGAAGCTTCCGCTGGAGCGAATGGGTCGTCCCGCCGCTGGCCGCGCTGCTGATCCGCGCCACCCGCCTGACCATGCGGGTACGGTTCGTGGGCAGGGAGACCGCCGACCGCCTCACCGCCGCGGGGCGGCCCTACATACACGCCTTCTGGCACGGCCATCTCTTTCTCATGCCCTACTCCTACCACGGGTCGCGGATCGCCATCCTGATCAGCGCCCATCACGACGGGGAGTTGATCGCCCGGACCATGCATGCCTTCGGCCATGATTCGATTCGTGGGTCGACCACCAGCGGAGGCGCCTCGGCGTTGCGGGCGGCCGTGCGCGCCCTTCGCGCCGGCTCGGACGTCGGGTTCACCCCGGACGGTCCTCGCGGGCCCCGCCACAGGGTGCAGATGGGGGTGATCCAGGCGGCGCGCATGGGCGGCGCGCCGATCGTGCCCGTTGCCTTCTCCGCCTCGCGCCGCAAGGTATTCGGGTCGTGGGACGGGTTCATGGTGCCGTACCCGTTCTCCCGCGGTCTGTTTCTCTACGGGGAGCCGCTCGAGGTGCCCGCGGGGGCGGGGCCCGAGCAGATGGAGGAAGCCCGCCGGATCCTCGAGCAGCGCATGGTCGCGCTGACCGAGCGCGCGGAGCGGCTTGCCGCCGGCGAGGGCGGGGCATCGAGGGAGGCGGGAGCGGATGGCATCTGACACGGCGCGCACGCGGACCGGGCCGGACGTGGACCGGGCGCGTCGCGTGCTCATCGTTGCGGGCGAGGCCTCAGGGGACAGGTACGGTGCGGGACTGATGCGGTCGGTCCGCAGCCTCGCTCCCGAGGTCACCTTCACCGGGATTGGCGGCGCGCACATGCGCGACGCCGGGCTCGAGCCGGTGATGGACGCGGAGCGGATTGCGGTGCTCGGGTTCTTCGAGGTCCTGACCAGCCTCCCCGTCATCCGGGAGGCTTTCAGACGCTGTATCGCCGAGCTGTCGGGCCGCGTCGACCTGGTGCTTCTGATCGACTACCCGGGCTTCAACCTGCGTCTGGCGCGGCAGGCGAAGAAGGCGGGCGTTCCCGTGGTGTACTTCGTCAGCCCCCAGGTCTGGGCCTGGAAGCCCGGTCGCGTGAAGACCATCGCGCAGACGGTCGCCCGCATGCTCGTGATCTTCCCGTTCGAGGTGCCGTTCTACCGGGAGCGCGGGGTGGAGGTGACCTTCGTGGGCCATCCACTCGTGGAGATCCTGGCCCGGAGCGGGCCGCGGCTTTCCCGGGAGGCGGCGGCACGGCGGCTCGGGCTCGACCCCGACCGACGCATCGTGGGGCTCCTGCCCGGCAGCCGCATGAAGGAGGCGCGGCGGAACCTCCCGTCCATCCTCGGCGCTGCCCGTATCCTGAAGTCCCGCTTCGAGAACCTGCAGTTCCTCGTTCCGGTGGCCTCCACCCTCACGCGCGAGCGGCTCGCTCCGCTCATCGATCTTCCCGGCGCCGTGCTCACCGACCGTGACTTCTACGAGGCGATCGCCCTGTGCGAGACCGCCGTCGTCTCCTCGGGGACGGCCACCATGGAGGTCGGCCTGATCGGCGTGCCGATGGTGGTGGTGTACCGGCTGCATCCGCTCACATACGGGCTCGCGCGCCGGATGACGAGCCTCGAGACGTTCGCGATGATCAACCTCGTTGCTGGACAGCGCGTGGTGCCCGAGCTGATCCAGGCCGAATGCACCCCGGAGAAGATCGCCGAGGCCACGGGCCGGTTTCTCACCGACCGCGTGCTGTACGAACGGACACGCCGCGAGCTCAGGGCCGTGAAGGGAAAGCTGGGAGGCGAGGGGGCGTTCGACCGTGCGGCGGCCGTGATCGTCGAGGTGCTGGATGAGCCCCGTGTTCGTTGACACCGGTGGCCGGGCAGGATAGATTCCGCCACGGAGATGGTTCCTGTCTGTGAATGATTCCGCCAAATCAATCTACGTCGCGGTCAGCGATACCGGTGCCGTTTCCTACCCCCGGGAGGCGCCGTTCGATCCACCGGAGCGCTACCCCGAGCTGCCCAGGGCGATTCGGCATCTCGACCCGACAAACCACGTCTACGCCGGGGTGCGCGAGGCGCTGAGGCTGCTGGGACGTGACGCCGGCCGGTTCGGCACCGAAGGGTGGAGCCCGCTTTCCGGCATCGTTCGTCCGGGCGATCACGTCCTGATCAAGCCGAACATGGTGCGCCACTTTCACGGGGACGGTCTCGGCCTCGAGGCGCTGGTGACGCACGCTTCGGTGGTGCGCGCTCTGCTCGATTACGTCATCATCGCCCTCGCCGGCGAGGGCGAGATCACCATAGGCGACTCGCCGCTGCAGTACGCCGACTTCGGGGAGACCCTGGCCGGCACAGGTCTCGAGCGCGTAATAACGGAAGCCTCGCCGTACGCCGGGGTGCCCGTGACCGCCGTCGACTTCCGCAAGGAGCGTTCGGAGAAGCGCGGGGGCCTGATCGTCTCGCGTCTGCCCAACAACGGCGACCCGAAGGGATACCGCTCGGTCGACCTTGGCGCGCGCAGCGCATTCGCCGGCACGCCGCCGGACCTGAGCCGCCGGTTCCGGGTGACACAGTACAGTCCGTCGATGATGCGGCAGGCGCACGGGGGAGGTCGTCACGCGTACCTTTTCCCGTCGACCGTTCTCTCGGCGAACGTGGTGATCAACGTGCCGAAGCTCAAGACCCATCGCAAAGCGGGTGTGACCGCGGCGATGAAGAACCTGGTGGGGATCAACGGTTCAAAGGACTGGCTTCCGCACCATACGGCCGGCGCCAAGTCCGAGGGGGAGACGAGTATCTCCACAGCAGCGGCAGAAAGCGTGTCATCTCCTTCCTGCGGGATCGTATCGAAGGGCGCCGGTCGCCACTCATGAGACGGGTGCTCCACCTGGTGGAGCGCGGCGTGAAGGCTTCCGGCCGCGTGGTCCGCTTCCCCGACCCCTACCGGGAGGGATCCTGGTACGGCAATGACACGGTCTGGCGGATGGTCCATGATCTCCATACGGTCCTGTTCTATGCGGATGCAGAGGGTGTGGTCCGGGATGTCCCGCAGAGACGCTATTTCCGCACTGGTCTACGCGATCGTGGCGGGCGAGGGGGACGGGCCGATGAGACCGAGCCCGAGGCCTTCAGGACTCCTGATCGCCGGCGAGAACCCGGCCGCCGTGGATTTCGTCTGCTGCCGGCTGATGGGATTCGACGAGCGGAGAATACCGCTTCTGAGGAACACGATCGGCCGGTCGGCGCACCCCGGCGTGCCCTCTCCGCGCGCAGCATCAGCGTGGTATCCAACGAGGGGAGATGGAAACAGCTGTTCGACCTGTCGAGAGGCCAGACGCTCTCCTTCACCGCCCCCGACGGATGGGCGGGTGTCGTGGAACTGCGTCCATGATCGACGGACAGAAGGGAGCCTTATGACGAGCGCAGAGCATCCGGGGGGACGGACGGCGATTGGCGGCCGCGCCACGGGAGAGGGCACCGGGCGATACCGGGGCCGGTTCATGGGCCGGGTCTCAGAGGATTACTTCCTCGAAACGCGCGGATGGTGGGTATCGTCGATCGGGATCGGCACCTATCTCGGCGATCCCTGCGAGGAGGACGATACGGCCTACCGGGACGCCGTCGCGGCGACCGTGCGTGCCGGCGGCAACGTCATCGACACCGCGATCAACTACCGGCTGCAGCGATCCGAGCGCAGCGTGGGCGCCGCTCTCGGGATCCTGCGGGATGAAGGGTATGGCCGTGACGAGATCGTCATCGCCACGAAGGGAGGCTTCCTCCCGTTCGACGGCGAGGTTCCCCGCAGCCCCGCCGACTGGTTCCGATCCGCGCTGCTGGAACCCGGCATCGCTTCCCCGACGACGTGGTGGCCAACTGCCACGTGATGACGCCGAAGTATCTCGCGTCCCAGATCGCCTGGAGCCGTCGCAACCTCGGAGTGGAGACGCTCGACATCTACTACCTGCACAACCCGGAGATCCAGCTCTCGGAGGTGGATCGCCCCGAGTTCATCATGCGTGTCCGGGCCGCCTTCGAGCTTCTGGAGCAGGAGGCGGACGCCGGCCGGATCGGCGTGTACGGCGTGGCCACCTGGGACGGGCTGCGCCTGCCTCCCGAGGATCCGGGACACCTCTCTGAAGGAGCTGCTCGGGGCCGCCGAGCAGGTCGGGGGCCGGGATCATCGATTCAGGGTGATCCAGGCTCCCCTCAACCTGATCATGGGTGAGGCCTGCGTGCGGCCCACCCAGGTTTCGGACCATGGCCGGGCCACGCTGCTGGAGGCGGCGTCCGGGGCGGGTCTGACGGTCATGGCGAGCGGCTCGCTGCTGCAGGGGAAGGTGATCGGCGCGATTCCCCCCTCCTTCTCCGAGCTGGTCCCGGGAGCCCGCTCCCCGGCCCAGATGGGGCTCCAGGTGGTCCGATCGGCCCCCGGACTGGCGACCGCCCTGGTGGGGATGAAGACGCTTTCGCATGTCTCGGAGAATCTGGCGCTGGCGGCCCTGCCCCGCCTGGCCGGCCCGCAGTCGGCGGCCATCCTGCGGGCCTGCGCAGGGCATTGATAAGTTGCGGGTGGATAAGGCATAATTCGCATCCAATGTCGCCCGCCAGAATTTCCCTTCCGAGGCCGATCGGATGATCAAGAGTATGACGGCGTTCGGCCGGGGCGAGTCCTCGGCCGGCCCATTCAGGGCCACGGTCGAGGTTCGCAGCGTGAACCACCGGTTCGCCGACCTGAAGATCAAGCTGCCTGCGGATCTGGCCCGGCTGGAGCCGATCCTGCACAGGAGCCTCCAGAAGGCGGTCCGCCGGGGGAGGCTCGACGTGACGGTGAGCGTGTCCCACGCGTCGGAGGATGGGCACCTGTTCGAGGTCAACCGGGCGCTGGTCGCATCGTATCTCAAGGCCTCCGAGCAGATCCGGGCCGACTTTGGTGTGGAGGGGCGGGTCAGCCTCGAGACGATTCTCTCGCTGCCCGATGCGGTGCAGGTCAGAACCTCGGAGAGCCATCTCGGCCAGGAGGAGCGGGCGGCGCTGCTCGGGGCGTTCGACAAGGCGCTCGCGGATCACGGCGCCATGAGGGAACGAGAGGGCGAGATTCTCGCGCGCGATATCCGGAGGCGTATCGATGTGATCCGGAAGCTGCAGCGGCGCATCGCCCAGCGCGCCCCCAAGATGATCCCGCTCTACGCGAAACGGCTCAAGGCGCGCATCAAGGGGCTCGATCGGGCGCTGGGTTCCGGTGGCGGGCTGGGGCTGGACGCGACCCGGCTCGCGCAGGAGGTGGCCCTCACGGCCGAGCGCTCCGACATCACCGAGGAGCTGGTCAGGCTGGCGGGGTATCTCGAGCAGCTCGACACGCTGCTCGAGGAGGGGGCGAGCCGGTCGGCAAGAAGCTCGATTTCATCATGCAGGAGCTCAACCGCGAGTCCAACACGATCAACTCGAAAGCGGTCGATCTCGCCATCTGTCAGGCCGCTCTCGAGATGAAGGCGGAGGTCGAGAAGATACGCGAGCAGGTTCAGAACATTGAGTAGCGGAGACCTGATCGTCATCACAGCACCGTCCGGGACCGGAAAGACGACGCTCATACGCCGGCTGCTGGCCGGCGTCGACGGGATTGATTTTTCGGTCTCGGTGACCACGCGACCGAAGCGCGAGGGGGAGGTGGAGGGGCGTGACTACCACTTCGTATCCTCCGATCGATTCGACCGGATGGTGGCGGCTGGTGAGCTGCTCGAGTGGGCGGAGGTGCACGGCCGCAAGTACGGCACCGGCGCCCGGCAGGTGGACGAGAGTCTGGCCGCGGGACGCGACGTCCTGCTCGACGTCGACACGCAGGGCGCCGAGAGCATCCGCAGGCTGCGGCCCGGGGCCGTTCTCGTCTTCATCATGCCACCCGACTTCGAGACGCTCGCGGGGCGGCTGAAGGGAAGGGGGCTCGAGCCCGACGAGGAGGTGGACCGACGGATAGGGGCGGCCTCGAGCGAGGTGGGCAAGTACGTGCAGTACGACTACGTGGTGATCAACGACACGATCGAACGCGCCCTCCGTGCGCTGGAAGGCATCGTGCTCGCACGCCGGTCCCTGCGCGCCAGGCAGGAGGAAGCCTGCCGCCGGATCGTGGCGACGTTTCCGGGAGTCTGAGTCGAACGGCAAACATGGAGAGGTGATGAGATTGATCCAGTATCCGGATGACATGCTCAGCAAGTTCAAGTTCATCGCGGTGGCATCGCAGCGGTGCCGTCAGCTCCAGAAGGGGGCAAAGCAGCGCGTCACATCGCGATCGAAGAAGTTCACCACGATCGCGCAGGAGGAAGTGCTGGCCGAACAGGTGGAATTCAGCGAAGGTCCGCTGACGCTTGACGATCTCGAAGCGGGCGGCGCGGAGGCGGCGGCGGACGGCGGCGCGGCCGAGTAGCCGGACGGTCCGGCGGGAGACTCCGGTGAAGGTGGTGCTTGGGGTGTCGGGCGGGATCGCGGCCTACAAGGCGGCCGAGATCGTGCGCGGCCTGAGGCGTGGGGGCGCAGACGTCACGGTCGTGATGACGCACAACGCGTGCGAGTTCATCACGCCCCTCACCCTGCAGACGCTGTCCGGGCGGCGCGTCATCACCTCCCACTTCGACCCGGCGACCGCCGAGGAGGGCGATGTCGAGCACATCGGTCTGTCGCGCGGCTGCGATTCCTGCCGATCGCGCCGGCGACGGCCAACGTGCTCGGGAAGATGGCCGCGGGGATCGCGGATGATTTCCTCACCACCTTCTGCCTGGCCACGGCGTCGCCGGTCCTGGTGGCGCCGGCGATGAACACCCGCATGTGGGAGCATCCCGCCGTGGTGGAAAACCTGGCGAAGCTCCGCTCGCGTGGGGTGGAAGTGATCGACCCCGAAACCGGGGCGCTCGCCTCGCCGGGAGAGGGGGATGGGATTCGGCCGTCTCGCGGATCCGGAGCGGATCGTCCGACGGGCGCTGGAGCTCGCGGGCGCGCGCGGTGCAGGCCGGGCGAGGGAAGACGCCCTCTCGGGCCGGAAGCTGCTCGTGACCGCCGGGCCGACGCGCGAGCCGCTCGACCCTGTCCGCTTCCTGTCCAATCCGTCGACTGGTCTGATGGGGTTCGAGATCGCCGCTGCCGCCTCGCGGCTCGGCGCGCACGTCGTTCTGGTGAGCGGCCCGAGCCATCTGGCCGATCCGCCCGGCGTCACCATCGTGCGCGTGACCACGGCGGAGCAGATGAGGCACGCGGTGATGGAGCGTCTCGATGGGGTCGAGGTCGTGGTGAAGTGCGCCGCCGTGTCCGATTTCCGGCCGGCCGCACCGATCGGCCACAAGGTAAAAAAGGCGACGGCGCCACGCACGGTGCAGCTCGAACCCACGCCCGACATCCTGGCCGAGGTCGGGCGCAGGAAGGGGGGGCGGTTCCTGGTCGGCTTCGCAGCCGAGACCGAGGATCTCGTGGCCAACGCCCGTGCGAAGCTGGGCGAGAAGAACCTCGATCTGATCGTGGCCAACAGTGTCGCATCGGAAGACGGCGCCTTCGGGTCGGCAGGCAACGAAGTGGTGATTCTCGACGCCCACGGCTCGGAGGAGCACTGGCCCCGGATGAGCAAGCGTGAGGTCGCCGAGCGGCTGGTCGCCCTGATCGCGGAGCGGATCGGGTGAGCGGCGCCGGCGGGTGGATCCTGGAGCAGGCGAGACAGCAGCTTCTGTTTTATCGGGAGATGGGGGTCCGTGAGCTGGACCTGACGCGGGTGGTGGCAACCGCCGGCGTCCCGGCCGACATCGTGACGGAGCCGGCCGTCGTGCCGGGGGCGGGCGATCGGCCCGAGGAGCGGCTCGAGACGCTGCGCACGGCGGAGCTGGGCGACTGCCGCCGTTGCCGGCTGTGCGAGAAACGAAAGAACATCGTTTTCGGCACCGGCTCGGCGCGCGCCCGTCTGATGTTCGTGGGTGAGGGGCCGGGTCGCGACGAGGACATCCAGGGGCTGCCGTTCGTGGGCCGGGCCGGGCAGCTTCTCAACCAGATCATCAAGGCGATGGGGTTCGAGCGGGATCAGGTGTACATCGCGAACGTGGTCAAGTGCCGGCCGCCCGACAATCGGACCCCGCTGCCGGACGAGGTGGCCTCCTGCACCCCTTTCCTCTTCTCGCAGATCGACCTCATCCGCCCCGAGGTCATCGTGGCGCTGGGCGCGCCCGCGGCGCAGGCGCTCCTCGGGAGCACGGCGGGGATCACGAAGATCCGCGGCACGTTCCGCGAGTTCCACGGGATCCTGGTGATGCCGACGTTTCATCCCGCCTACCTCCTCAGGAACCCGGCGGCGAAGAGGCAGGTCTGGGAGGACATGCAGCAGGTGATGGGCCGGCTATCGCCACGCTGAGGCCATCGATTGTCAACGCAGCCAGGTGGATACAAAGGGGTCGGCGGTGTTCGGCTTCCTCTCCAACGACAAGGCGTTCTTCGGCATCTTTGCCGACCTCGCGGGCAGGATTGACGAGGCGGCATCCATTCTCCGATCAATGGTCGGGACGGGGGAACGTCCCGAAGAGCATGCTGCCCGTATCAAGCGTGTCGAGCATGAGTGCGACGATCTGACTCATGAGGTGGTCCGCAGGCTCAACACCACCTTCATCACCCCGTTCGACCGCGAGGACATCCATGATCTGGCGGTCAAGCTGGACGATGTGGTCGACCTGATCGACTCGACCGCCGACCGGATGGTGGCCTTCGGCATCGCCTGGACCTCGAGCCAGGTCCGGGACCTGGTGGATGTGCTCGCGCGTCAGACCGGTGTGCTGCGCCGCGCGGTCTCAGATCTGGGCAAGCACGATCACCTGCTCGAGCATTGTGTGGAAATCCATGCCCTGGAGAACGAGGCGGACCGTCTCTTTCACGAGGGGTTGATCAACCTGTTCGACACGGTCAAGGATCCGATCGAGCTGCTGAAGCAGAAGGAGATCATCGAGAAGGTCGAGCGCGCCACGGACAAGTGCGAGGACGTGGCCAACGTGCTCGAGGCCATCGTGCTGAAGAACGCCTGATCTCCGTCCCGCTCACGCCGGCAGGAACCCCACCCGGTGCAGGAGGAAGTAGCATACGGCGGAGATCGCGGCGGACGCCGGGATCGTGAGTATCCAGGCCCACACGATGTTGCCGGCCACGCCCCAGCGCACCGCCGAAAGCCGGTGAGTGGCGCCAACGCCCACGATTGCCCCTGTGATCGTGTGGGTCGTCGAGACGGGGATTCCCGCCAGCGAGGAGCCGATGATTGTGATCGCGCCGCCCGTCTCCGCGGCGAATCCGCCCACGGGTCTCAGCTTGGTGATCTTCTGCCCCATGGTCTTGACGATCCGCCAGCCGCCGCTGAGGGTCCCCGCGGCGATGGCCGCATGGCACAGGAGGATGACCCAGTAGGGCACGTCGAAAGTGGTCAGGTAGCCGTTGGCCACAAGCAGGCCGGTGATGATACCCATCGTCTTCTGGGCGTCATTGGTGCCGTGACCCAGGCTGTACAGACCCGCCGACACGAGCTGCAGCTTGCGGAAGAGACGGTCGACACGGCCCGGCGTGGACCGGAAGCAGAGGACGTTGATGAGGAGCATCAGCCCATAGCCGAGGATCATACCGATCGCCGGCGACAGAAAGATGAACGCGACCGTCTTGGTCCATCCGCTGAGAATGATGGCGTGGATGCCGGCCTTCGCGATCGCCGCGCCCGCGTAGCCTCCGATGAGGGCGTGCGAGGAGCTCGAGGGAATTCCGTATATCCAGGTGATCAGATCCCACGCGATGGCGCCGAAGAGGGCCGCGATAATGACGTGGTTGTCGACAACGGACACGTCAATCAGGCCCTTGCCGATCGTCTTCGCCACTGCGGTGCCGAAGGTGAAGGCGGCGACGAAGTTGAAGAAGGCGGCCCAGACGACTGCGACGCCGGGCGAGAGCACACGCGTGGAGACAACCGTGGCGATCGAGTTGGCGGCATCGTGAAAGCCGTTGATGAAGTCGAAGACGAGCGCGACGAAGATGGCGAAGACGAGGAAATGGAATGGGGCCATCCGTATCGTCTGCCTCCGTCGTGCGCTGCCGCGTGGACGCCGCGGGTGCGCGGCGGGGCGGAAACCCAGTATACGGGGCGGAGCCGGAACGGATCAACCGTGCCGGCGGGTGGACAGGAGGATGCGATGGACGAGCCCCTCGAGGATGGCGAGCTCGCGCTCGGTCATGGAGGCTCGATTGAAGATGCGCCGCATCTCGCGCATCATGTGGTCTCTGCCGGTGCCCTGGAAGAAGTCGATCCGCTCCAGGGCAAGGGCGAGCCGTCCGTAGAAGGCCTCGACCTGGCCGTGCGAGGGCGCGCGGACGTCGGGGCGCGGCGCGTCGCCGGTGACCGGACCGGAATCGAGCGCGAGTCTCAGCTCGTACAGAAAGAGGAGCGCCGCCTGCGAGAGGTTCAGGGAAGGGTACTCCGCCGACGACGGGATCGTGGCGATGACGTTGCAGCGGGCCTGTTGCTCGCGGGTCAGGCCGATATCCTCCTGCCCGAAAAGCAGCGCGGCTCCGGCCGAGGGGTCGGACGAGAGGGCGTCCGCGATGCATGCTGCGGTCTCGCGCGGCGACAGCACGCGTGCCCCCGGCACAGGATTGGAGCTCGTGCCGGCCACGAAAGTGAACGGCTCGAGCGCCGCGTCGATGCCGGCAACGGTCTGCCTCTGCTCGAGCAGATCGGACGCGTTCCACGCCATCCGGCGTGCCTCGAGGTCGAAGTGGCCCGGATCGTCGTAAGCGATCGGGTCGGCGACGATCAGCCGGGAGAACCCCATGTTCTTCATGGCGCGAGCGACGGATCCGACGTTGCCGGGGCTCTTGGGCCGCTGCAGCACGACGCCTACACGTGCGAAGAGGTCGCGGGTCATGGATGAGAAGATAACACGCTACATCGACGTGGCCGTCCCGCTCCCCCTGCGCACGATTCTGACATACGGCGTGCCCGCCGGACTGCCCGGCTCATCGGAGCCGGGAGCGCGGGCGCTGGTCCCCGTGGGGCGTCGCCTCGTGACCGGGTTCATCGTGGCCGCGGACAGACCCCGGCCCGATCTGGCCGAGGACCGGATCCGCAACGTGGCCGAATTCCCGGACGACACGCCCCTGCTGCCGCCGAAGCTCCTGGACCTCGCGTTGTGGGCCGCCCGATACTACGTAGCCCCGGCCGGTCTGATGGTGGCCGCGGCCCTGCCGCCTGGAGCCGGCCGACGCAGCGAGATGATGATCCGCCGTCGGGGCGCCGATGGCAGCACGGCGGCGCTGCGGCTGGAGCGGGAAGAACGTGAGGCGCTCGCGTCGATACCGGAAGCGGGGATCCCCGCAAGGCGTCTGGGGCTCTCTCCCGCGCGCCTGAGGCGTCTCGAGGAAGCCGGCCTGTTGTCTCGGGAGCCGGTGCTGCAGCGCGCGCGCGTACGCGAGAAGCAGGCCACGTGCGTCCGCCTCGCCCCTGGCGGCGGAACCGCGGGGGAGGAACTCGCCCGGCGCGCGCCGCGCCAGCGTGCCGTCCTGGATCTTCTGGCCTCCCGCCCCGAATCGGGTGTTTCGCTCGAGGAGCTGCGCGACAGGATCCCTTCCGCCGCCGGAGCGGTCAAGGCGCTCGCCGCCAAGGGTCTGATCCGCCTGTCGCGGGCTGCGGTGCGCCGGGCGCCCGTGCTGCCGCAGGCGGCTGCCGGCGTCTCGCGGCCGGTGACCCGGCAGCCGACCCGCGACCAGGCCGCCGCCCTCGAACGGATCCACGCCTCCCTCGACGCGGGCGGCGGCCGGCCCCATCTGCTGATGGGGGTGACGGGCAGCGGCAAGACCGAGGTGTACCTGCGCGCGATCGAGCGGTGCCTCGCCTCGGGACGCAGCGCGCTGTATCTCGTGCCGGAGATCACGCTGACGCCGCTCCTGGCGCGGGACCTGAAGGCACGGCTTGGCGATCGGCTGGCGATCCTGCACTCGAGTCTGTCTCCGGGGGAGCGGTTCGACGAGTGGGGCCGCACGCGCCGCGGGGAGGCAAGCGTCGTCCTCGGGGCTCGCTCCGCCGTTCTGGCGCCGCTCGAGAACGTCGGGCTGATCGTGGTGGACGAGGAGCAGGACAGCTCCTACAAGCAGGAGGAGGACCCGAGATACAACGCCCGGGATCTCGCGCTGGTGCGGGCGCGGGACGCCGGGGCCGTGGTGATTCTGGGCTCGGCCACGCCATCCGTCGAGTCGTACCACGCCGCGCTGACGGGCCGGTACGATCTGCTGCGGCTTCCGGGCCGGATCCTGGAGCGGCCGATGGCGCGCGTGCGTGTCGTCGACATGCGCCAGGAGTTCGCCCGGACCGGACGGGAGGATTCTGGTCTCCGCCCCGCTGCGCGAGGCCATCAACGAACGGCTGGCGAAGGGGGAGCAGGCGATCATCCTCCTGAACCGGCGCGGTTATGCTCCCTTTGCGCTATGCCGGAGCTGCGGAGCGAGCGAGACATGCCGCCGGTGCAGCGTGGGCCTGACCTGGCACCGCGCCGAGGACCGGATGCGCTGCCACTGGTGTGGCTACCATCGCGGACGGCCGAAGGTCTGCTCCACCTGCGGATCGGAGAAGATCACGCTGACGGGTGCCGGCACCGAGCGGCTCGAGGAGACCCTCGCCGGGCTGTTCCCCGAAGCGCGCCTGGCCAGGCTCGACCGGGATACGGCGCGCGGCCGACGCGCTCCGGCCGAGATCCTCTCGGCGTTCGAGACGGGCGCTTTCAATCTCCTGGTGGGAACCCAGATGGTGGCCAAGGGCCACGATTTCCCCGGTGTGACGATCGTCGGGGTGATCGGCGCGGACAATGTCCTGTCGATGCCGGAGTTCCGCGCGGCCGAGCGGACGTTCCAGCTCCTGACACAGGTGGCGGGGCGCTCGGGCCGGGGCACCGAGCCGGGAGACGTGATCGTCCAGGCGTTCCACTGCGACCACTACGCGATCCAGACGGCCGCAAGGCAGGACTACGAGGCGTTCTACGAGAAGGAGGCACGGTTCCGGCGGATCATGAAGTATCCGCCGTTCTCCGTGATGGCGAACCTGCTCGTGCAGGCCTCCAGCCCGGAGAGCGGCGTCCGGAAGGCCACGACCGTGGGCCGCGTCCTGCGCGAGCTGGGCGACGGGACGATGACGGTGATCGGGCCATCGGTGGCGCCCATCGCGCGGCTGAAAGGACGGTACCGCTACCAGGTGCTGGCCAAGGCCCGGTCTCGAAGGAAGCTGTCGGATACGCTCAACGAGGCGGCCGCGCGGCTCTCGCGCCAGGGCCTCGCGTCATCCCGCGACCTCGTGATCGACATGGACCCGGTGACCCTGGCCTGAGCGGCTCAGGCACGCGCGAGAATGAGCCGGTCGAGCTCCTCGCGCAGCCTGTCCAGGATCTCCTCGTAGGAGAAGGTGCCGACCAGGGTACCGCCCCGCTTGAGGTTGACGTGCCGCGGCGCGCACCACAGGCCGAGATCCGCGTCATCCGTCTCGCCCGGTCCGTTGACGCGGCATCCCATGACCGCGATCGTCACGGCATGCCGGGCCGCGTACGAGGTCATCTCCTTGACTTTGGAGGCGAGATCCACGAACGCCTCGTTCTCGACACGGGAACAGGATGGGCAGGAGATGATGTTCAGGCGGCCGTCACCAAAGTGCGGCACCGAACGGAACCGCCCGTTGGCCACGTCGTCCAGGATGCCGCGCCCGGCGACGATCTCCTCGTGCTTGCGATCGTTGGGGACCGTCAAGGAGACCCGCACCGTATCGCCGATCCCCTGCGCGAGGAGCTGCTCGAACGCGATACGTGTCTTGATCACACCGTCGGGTGGGAGCCCAGCCTCGGTGACGCCCAGATGCAAGGGCACATCGGGACGCTGCGCGGCAAAGCGCCGGTTCGCCTCGATCACCTTTGCCGGGTCGGAGTCCTTGAGGGAGACGACGAAACGCTCGAACCCGAGACGATCCAGCATCGAGCAGTGCTCCAGCGCCGACTCGACCATCGGCGCGATGGAGTCGTCGCCGAACCGACCGGCCTTCTCGGGGTCCACCGAACCGCAGTTCACGCCGACGCGAAGGGCGCAGTCGTGCCGCTCGGCGGTCTCGGCGATGAACGCCACCTTGTCGGCCACCGAGCGAGACTTCTCGTGGTGGTACAGGTGCCCGGGGTTGTAGCGGATCTTGTCCACATGCGGGGCCACGGCGAGTGCAAGGCGATAGTTCTCCTGCAGGTCGACCGAAAGATCCACGCTCGTGCGCGCGCGTATGATCGCCAGCGCCTCGGCGTCCTTCGCCGAGTCCACCGCGACACGGACCAGATCGGCGCCCGCCGCCTCCAGGGCGAGAACCTGCCGGACCGTGGCCTCGACGTCCTGTGTGCGTGTGGCCGTCATCGACTGGACGGCGATCGGATGGCCTGCACCCACACTGACCCGCCCGAACCGGACCGGACGGGTGGGGTTGCGAGGGCTCAGGGCGGGGGTCGACGGGTCGCTCATCTGGGCCACATTCTAGCATCCTGCCGCGGCTTCAGCCGCGGAGGACCTCGATCCCGGGCTGGCCGGTCACCACATCGCCGATGACGGCCGCCTCCGGCGCGTCCGCCTCACGCAGGGCGGCTACGAGGTCCCCGGCCCGGGCTGCGGCGACGGCGATGAGCAGTCCGCCCGAGGTCTGGGGATCGAAGAGCAGGGTGCGATGCGACTCGGGCAGATCGGCGGGGAAGGTCATCCGCCCCGCCGCCATCTTCCGGTTCTGGTCCGTCATCACGGTGCTGACACCCGCTTCGATCAGCTCGATGCTGCCGTCGTAGCGCGGCACATCGTCGAAACGCAGACGGATGCCGACACCGCTTGCGCGCGCCACCTCGAGCGCGTGCCCCGACAGACCGAACCCGGTGATGTCGGTGCAGGCGCTCGCATCGGCCGCGAGCGCCGCATTGGCGGCACTTGCGTTGAGACGTGACATCCGCTCGAGTGCGAGCTGGAACAGATCGGCCGGCGCCCTGTCCTTGCGCGCCGCATTGATGATCACACCGGTGCCTATCGGCTTGGTCAGGATGAGAGCGTCGCCCGGCCGCGCCGTCGAGTTGCGCAGAATGCGCGACGGATCGATCGTCCCCGTCACGGCCAGGCCGTACTTCAGCTCGGTGTCCTTCACCGTGTGCCCGCCCACGATCGTCGCGCCGGCCTCCTTCGCCTTGTCCCGCGCCCCCGCCAGGATGGCCTCGAAGATCCCCTCCGGCACTCCCGAACCGGGGAAACAGCATATGTTGAGGGCCGTCAGCGGCCGCCCGCCCATCGCGTACACGTCCGACAGCGCGTTGGCTGCCGCCACCTCGCCGAACACGTACGGGTCGTCACACACGGGTGTGATCGGATCGACCGTCTGCACCAGGGCGAGCTTTTCCCCGACCCGGTAGACGCCCGCATCGTCGGAGGTGTCGAAACCGACGAGCAGGTTCCGGATTGTCGCCGCGCTCGATGCGGGAGAGGAGGTCGCCCAAGTCCAACGGACTCAGTTTGGCCGCTCAACCACCCGACGAGGCGCACCGTGTGAGCCTGAACCCGGGCTCGGTGGCCATGCGCTTCTCCTTGCGGGACCGTGGGGACGGCCCGCGGTGGGGGTCCTCGAAGGACCAACCCGGGCAGCCTACCAGAAAATGCCCCCCATGGGTGTGAAGGGGTATGGACGGAGGCCGTCATGAGAGCCTGTCGAGAGGCCTGGGGAGGATGCGTCCGGCGTTGTGCCCGTGGTGGCGCCACCGGAGCCATTCAGCGAGGGAGAGTTTTCTCTGGGCCAGGCCGAGGGCTTCGGCGGGGCTGGCGGTGGCGGTGATGGTGACGCCGCGGCAGAAGTTGAACCATCCGGCCCAGGCGTGAAGGGCCCGCTCGAGCCAGGCGCGTCGTCGGGAGACGCACCAGGTGCGTCGGCGCAGGCGGGCGAGGCCATAGCGCGCCATGGCGTTGGTGTGGTTGATGGGGAACAGCGGGTTGGCGCGGTCGCGCCGTGCGGTGGCGTCGAAGGTCGTGTGGCGGAGCCGGTCGCCGAGCAGCCGCCGGGCGATGCGATGGTAGGAGGGTTTGCGGTCCGAGTCGAGCGGGACGTCGCCGGCGGCGTGACGGCTCAGGACGGCCAGACAGCGGCGCACGGCGAGGTCGGAGTGGGAGGGGCGTCGGCCGTGGAGCTTTTCGAAGGCGGCGCGGCGGGCCTTCTGGCGCGCGGTCATGCGGCCGCGCCGGCGCAGCGGGGCGGTGGCCAGCGAGGCGATGAAGTAGGAGTGCTTGTCGATCAGGATGGGCACGGTGACGGGCTGGTAGCGGTTCGACTCGAAGGTCTCCAGCTCGTCGAGCTGGAAATGACCGCGCAGACCATGCCGGCCCATCACCGCGCGCTGCTGGCGAAGGGCGTGATGTCCGAGCCGGGCGAGCTTGCGCGAGACGGTCTTGCGATTGACGCCGAGCAGCCGGGCGGCCCCGCGCAGACTGACGCCGTTGCAGAGAAGATGCAGGAGACGGGCGTCGACGTGGGGTTTTTTCTGCCGGTAGGCGTAGCGGAAGGTCATCAGCGAGAAGGTGAGTCGGCACGAGCGGCAGCGATACCGGACGAGAGGCCTGGGAAAGGACGCGGAGCGGTACACGCCGTGTCGACGGGCGAAGCCTCGCTGGCGTCGTTGGTTGAAGGGGCAGCCGCGGCGGGGGCAGAAGGGAGGAGTGAAGGCCATCGGGGAGGTACCTCCGGCGAAAGGGGCGCCTGCGGGAGCGCAGGCGCACGACGCCGGTGGGCATAGAAAGGAACGTGCCAAAGGACAGCGAGCCCCGACAGCAGCACCAAGTCATTCGTGGACAGGGCTTGCCGGATCAACAGCCCACGGGCCCCTGTCCGCCGGCGGACAGACCGGACACATCCGCCCCATGCACCCGATCACATCGCTTCACACCCATGGGGGGCATTTTCTGGTAGGCTGCGGGCGGTCTGTACCCCCACCTCGGAGGACACCTTGATCATCGTCTCCCTGCTCGATCGCGACCCCTCCCGACTGCGCGAGCAGATCCTCTCCGCTCCGCAGAAGGCGGACCTGCTCGAGGTGCGCCTGGACGCGCTCAAACGTGTGGATCATGCGACCCTGGCGATGCTGTTCGATGAGTCGCCGACGCCCCTGATCGCGACGTGCCGCAGGGCCGAGGACGGGGGGTTGTTCAGGGGGTCGGAGAAGCGCCGCGTGGATGTGCTCTGGACCGCGGTGACGGCGGGAGCGAGCTACGTCGACGTGGAACTGGGAAGCGGCGCGGAGTCGCTCGTGGGCT
Organism: uncultured Acidobacteriota bacterium; assembly: GCA_963806495.1. GTDB lineage: Bacteria > Acidobacteriota > Polarisedimenticolia > JACPZX01 > DASXTC01 > CAWDYA01. The sequence continues at coordinate 293,438 of CAWDYA010000007.1, forward strand.
CGCTGTCGGATCGTCACGGAATCGGCGTGATTCTGTCGCACCACGACACGACAAAGATGCCACGGGATCTGGACCGGCTGTATGCGAGGATGTCCGCCATCGGTGGCGTGAAAGCGGTGAAGATCGTCGGCACGGCGAGACGCGCGACCGATGTGCTTGAGGTGAGGGATTTCCTCCGGCGGGCCGGCCGTTCCGAGCCGCGGGTCGCCGCCTTCTGCATGGGACCGGCGGGCGTGGTCAGCAGGATCCTCGCGCTGGAGTGGGGCTCGTGGGCGGTCTACGCTTCGCCGGGCTCGGGGCGCGAGACGGCTCCGGGTCAGCTGAGCCTCACGGATCTCATCGGGGTGTATCGTGTCGGAGAGATCGAGGATGAGACGCGGTTCACCGCCATCATCGGGACGCCGCTTGCCCACTCGCTCTCGCCCGTGATGCACAACGCGGCCTATGGCGAGCAGGCGCTCGACTACCGGTACGTCCCCCTGGAGATTCCGCATGCTTCCGGTCTGAAGGACCTGCGTTCGCTCGCGCGGGAGCTGAGGCTCCGCGGAATCTCGGTGACGGCTCCCTACAAGACGCGGGTGATGAGTTGCCTGGACATGGTCGAGCCGATGGCGGAGAGGATCGGCGCGGTGAACACGATCGTCTTCGACGGAAGCCGGCTCGTCGGCTTCAACACCGACGCGACCGGTGGTCTGGCGGCGCTTCAGGATGCACTGGCCACGATGGGGATGACGCTCGAGGGCATGAGCGTGGCGGTGGTGGGCAGCGGCGGGGCCGCGCGGGCGCTGGCCCATGCGGTGGCGGGCGTGGGTGCGCGGGTGATCGTGGCGAGCCGATCCGAGCGCCGGGGACGGGCTCTCGCCCGTGCCGTCGACGGCCGTCACGTGAAGCTGAGCCGGCTGTCGAGCGAGAGGTACGAGGTTCTGATCAACTGCACTCCGGTCGGCATGGACTCGGCGGGAGGACGCAGCCGGGCGCTCCCTGTCCCGCGCCGCGCGCTGAAGGGCCGTCTGGTCTATGACGTGGTCTACACACCGGAGTCGACACGGCTGCTGAAGGAAGCGCGCGAACGCGGCCTCGCCACGCTGGGTGGTCTGGAGATGCTGGTCAGGCAGGCGGCCGAGCAGTACGCCCTGTTCACCGGGCGGGACGCTCCGGCCGACATCATGCGGGCGGCCGCGCAGCAGGCGCTGCGGTTTCCCCGCGAGGCGGGGTGATATACTCTCGATATGGCGCGCAAGGACGCACCGGATCGGTACTCCCGCCAGGTATTGTTCACCCCGATCGGCGATGAAGGACAGCGGCGGATTCGCGAATCGTCCGTGGCCGTCGTCGGCTGCGGAGCACTCGGCTCCGTGTCCAGCGCCCTGATGGCTCGCGCCGGTGTCGGCCGGCTGCGCATCATCGATCGCGACTACGTCGAGACGAGCAACCTCCAGCGGCAGTTTCTCTTCGACGAGGACGATGTCCGTGACATGCGGCCCAAGGCGATCGCCGCGGCCGAGAGGCTGCAGCGCGTCAACCGCGACGTCGATGTCGAAGGAGTGGTCGCGGATCTCAATCCGGACAACGCGGTAGATCTGCTGTCGAAGGCGACGCTAATCCTCGACGGGACCGACAACTTCGAAACGCGCTTCCTGATCAACGACGTTTCGGTCCGGCACGATGTCCCCTGGATCTATACCGCCTGCCTCGGCAGCTACGGTCTCATGATGAATGTCCTGCCGGGCGACACGGCCTGCCTGCGGTGTCTGCTCGAGTCGGCGCCACCGCCCGGCAGCGTCCCGACGTGCGACACGGCGGGGGTCATCGGCCCTATCGTCTCCGTGATCGCGGGCCTGCAGGGGGCCGAGGCGCTCAAGTACCTCGCGGGCAGGCGCGACGACATGACCCGCGACCTGGTCAGCATCGACGTCTGGACGGGCGCGATGACCCGCATGGAGGTGCCGCGCAGCGGTGGAAGAAGACGTTGCGAGACCTGCGATGGTCTCTCGTTCGAGTACCTGTCGGGGCGGGGCGGCCGATCGGTCACCCTGTGCGGGCGCAACTCGGTGCAGGTCACCCCGGAGACCCACGCCAGCCTGGACCTCGAGGACCTGGCGGCGCGGCTGTCCCGTCTCGACGCCGGCGGTCTCGGCGTGGTCACCTCCCGTTTCCTGTTGCGGTTCGAGGTGGAGGACCTCGTCGTGTCGGTGTTTCCCGACGGACGGGCGATCGTGAGCGGCACGAAAGACCCGGCAGTGGCCCGGGGCGTCTACGCCCGTTTCGTGGGGGTCTGAGCCGCCATGATCTATCTCGACAACGCTGCGACGACGTACCCCAAGCCGGAGAGCGTCTACACCGGGATGGACAGGTTCGCCCGCGAGCTCGGCGCGAACCCAGGCCGGGGAGGCCACCGGATGGCGGTGGCGGCGGAGGGCGCGATCGCCTCCGTGCGGCGTGCCCTGACGGAGTTCTTCGGAGGGCACGACCCGCTGCGCCTCGTCTTCGCCTTCAACACGACCGACGCGCTCAACATGGCGATCAAGGGAGTTCTGCGTCAGGGCGACCACGTGGTCACCACCGACATAGAGCACAACTCGATCTCACGGCCGCTGACTCGACTCGAGCGCGAAGGCTTCATCACCGTCACGCGGGTTGCTGTCTCACCGGACGGCGTGCTCAATCCGGACGACCTGTCCCGTGCGATGACCGCCGGGACGCGACTGGTGGCCATCGGCCACGCGAACAACGTCCTCGGGTCGGTTCAGCCTGTCCGTGCCATCGGTGCCGCCACACGGCGTGGAGGGGCGCTGCTGCTGCTCGACGCCGCGCAGAGCGCGGGGTTGATACCGATCGACGTGGAGCGGGATGAGATCGATCTGCTGGCGTTCCCGGGGCACAAGAGCATGCTCGGGCCGATGGGTACCGGGGGGCTTCATGTCGGGGAGCGGGCGGCGCCCGCATTCTGGAGAGAGGGAGGGACAGGGGGCGATTCGGCCAGCCCCACGCAGCCCGAGGAGTTCCCGTTCTGCCTCGAGGCCGGCACGCCGAACGCGGCCGGGATCGTCGGGCTCGGCGCCGGGCTGGCGTACGTGAAGGAGCGCGGCCCGGAGCGGATCGCGGCACACGAGATCGCCCTGGCGGCACGTCTCTGGGATCGCCTGGAGGGCGACCCCCGTTTCCGGCTCCACGGGCCTTCCCTGGCCGGGCCGTCGGTGCGCACGGGTGTCGTCAGCCTCGCCGTCGAGGGCCATCCGCCCGAGCAGGCGGCCGCCATCCTCGACGCCTCGTTCGGGATCGCCGTACGGGCCGGGCTGCATTGCGCGCCGGGGGCGCACCGCCTGATCGGCACGTTCCCCCAGGGCAGCGTGCGCGTGAGCCCGGGCCCGTTCTCGACCCCCGCGGACATCGACACGCTGACCGACGCGCTCGTCGCGATCGTCTCCTGAGCAGCGGCGGCGCATTTGTCATAAAATCCGGCAGGCATCGCAAGGCACCGGCACCCGGAGGCTCCCATGCCCGAATCGATAGCTCTTCGACGTCGTCCGCGGCTCAGCACGTGCGCGGGCCTGGCTCTCATCCTGCTGATAGCGGTCCTGGTGCCGGGCTGCCGGCGCGGTCCCCGACCGCCGGCACCTGGCGTTCCGTACGCCTCGGGCACGCCGAGCCCCAAACTCGCCACTTTCATCTACAAGGAAGAGGGGAAGCTCTATCTGATGACCGTGGGTGTCAACGCAACACGCTTCCACGACAAGGACCCGTTCGTCCCGCTGACGGTCGCGCTGGTGAACAAGAGCGACGTGCCGCTGGAGATCACACGCGAGTCCTTCACCCTGGTGGATCCGGTCAGCGGCCGGCGGTACGGGCTGGCCAGCGTCGACGAGGTGAGACGCCAGGGGAAACAGGTGTACGACCGGCGTCTCATGGATCTCGAGCACCTCGCGAGCAAGCTGGAGATCTTCCAGCGCGTCCCGAGCAATTTCTTCCCCTTCTCGGAACTGGTCGACGACAACCCGGAGCTCCATGCGTTCCAGTATCTGCTGGACAACCTGTATTTCCCCCACCCGGAGGGTGAGCTGCTCGGCAAGACCTTCGAGCTCCACGTGAACGCTCGCGGCGTCCAGGGGGAGCTGTTCGTGGTCTTCACGGTGCCCGAGAAATGAACGGCCCTCCCGGCGGTGCGGCACGACGGTCTCCATGATCCTGCTGCTGGACAACCATGATTCGTTCACCTGGAACCTGGCCCAGTACCTGATGGAGCTGGGGGCCCGCGTGCGGGTCGAATTGAGCGACGCGGTCGGGGTGGACGAGGTCCTCGGCAGCGGGTGCCGGGGCATCGTCATCTCTCCCGGCCCGGGTCGGCCGGAGCGCGCGGGGATCACCGTCGAGCTGATCCGGCGTGCAGCGGGACGCATCCCGGTGCTGGGCGTCTGCCTGGGGCACCAGGCGATTGCCCAGGCGTTCGGCGGCCGGATCATCCGCGCGGGACGACCGATGCACGGGAAGACCTCCCCGGTCCGACATGACGGACGCGGTGTCTTCGCTGGGATGGGCAATCCGTTCGAAGCGACCCGATACCACTCCCTCGTCGTCGACCCGAACTCGGTGCCCCCCGAGCTGGAGGTCACGGCTGTCTCGGACGACGACGGCGAGCAGGTCATCATGGGGCTGCGTCACCGCCGGCACCCTCGCGTGGCGCTCGAGGGCGTCCAGTTCCACCCCGAGTCGATCCTCACGACCGAGGGAAAGAAGCTGGTGGCCAACTTCATCGATGCCGTTTCTTCACCCGCCGGCGTCGCGCGGGTCCTCTCGCAGCGGGGGGTCGCATGACGGCCGGTCTGCTTCTCGAACTGGCCGCCGCGTCGAGGATACGCGCCGAGGCGGCGATGGCCACCCAGCCGCTCGACGGGTACGAGGATCTCATCGGCAGGCTCCCTGCGGTGCGACCCTTCGCCGCGCGCCTTTCGAGGACCGCGGGTCCGCCGCCGAGAGTGATCGCCGAGATGAAGCGCTCCGCGCCCGGCGCGGGTCTGCTCCGGCAGAGCTATGTCCCGAGGCAGATCGCGCTCGGCTACGCCCGGGTGGGCGCTGCGGCGATCTCGGTCGCGACCGAGCCGGATCAGTTCGGGGGCGATCTGAGCCATCTGGTGGAGGTCAGGGCGGCCCACCTCCCGGTGCTCCGGAACGACTTCCTGGTGACGCCGTACCAGGTGGCGGAGTCGCGGGCGAGCGGCGCCGACGCCGTGCTCCTTATCGCGGGAATGCTCCCCGGCCCGCCGCTCGGGATCATGCTCCACGCCGCGCGGCGTTACGGAATCGAGGCCATGGTGGAGATAAGCGACGAAACCGAGCTGGCCGCGGCGCTGGACTCGGGAGCGCGGGTCGTCAGCGTGAGCGGCAGGAATCCGGAGACCATGCGGGCGGATCCGGCCGCCCTCCTGGAACTGAGAAAGAAGGTCCCGTCCGATGTGACGGCAGTGGCCCGGGGTGGCATCGGTGCCCGCGAAGATATCGACCGGCTCCTCGACGGCGAATTCGATGCGTTCCTGATCGGCGAGGCGCTGATGCGGGAGCACGACCCCGGGGATGCGTTGTGGAAGATCATGCAGCCGGCGTGAGCCGGACACGGGTCAAGATCTGCGGGATCACACGCGTCACGGACGCCGAGGCCGCAGTCGAGGCCGGAGTCGACGCTCTGGGGTTCGTCCTCTGGAAGGGGAGCGCGCGCTCGGTGCCGGCCGGCACCGTGGCCGGCATCGTCTCAGGGCTGCCTCCCTATGTCCTGCGTGTGGGCGTCTTCGTCAACGAGCCGGCGGAAGCGCTCACGACCGCACTGCGCACCGCCCGGCTCGATCGGGCGCAGTTGCACGGCGAGGAAGACGACGCCTATTGCGCCGCTCTGGGGGTGGACTGGTACAAGGTGTTCCGCGTGGGGCCCGGCACCGAGCCCTCGGCCGTGGCCGCGGCGGTCTCGCGGCTGGGCCGGCGGGCCTTCATGCTCGACACGCGAGCGTCCCACACCGCAGGAGGCACCGGCGTCGCGTTCGATTGGCGGATCGCCGCGAAGATCGCCATGCGCGCCGCTCTGGCGGGCCGGCCCCGCCTGATCCTGGCGGGCGGGCTGGACCCCGACAACGTTGCAGAGGCGGTCCGGCTGGTGCGCCCGTGGGCAGTGGACGTCTCCAGCGGGGTGGAGGCGAAACCGGGCATCAAGGACCCGGCGCGCATTCGCGCCTTCGTGGACGCGGTTCGGGCCGCCTGTTGAGCCGTCGGGCCCGCAGCGCCGGGGTTTGACGGGCGGCACGGGGGGACATAAGTTGCCCCTGCTCCGCCACATCCGGCGGACAGGGGAACGTATGCCTGCCCATTTCGGCTTTCGCGGCCCGATGCGGCTGCTGCTCCTCCTCGCGAGCGTGCTCCTCGTCGGGTGGCTCGACCTTGCCAGCGGCCCCGACCTCGGCTTCGCGCTGTTCTATCTCCCTTCCGTGGCCGCCGCCGGGTGGTGGCTAGGCAAGCGCGGCGTGGTGACTATCGGCAGTATGGGGGCCCTCGCCTGGACGATCGCGGAAGCGATCTCGCGGCCCGATCTGGCCTTCGGCCTGGCGGCCTGGAACGGGTTGACAAGGCTCGCGATCTTCCTGGTGATCGGGATGCTCACGACGCGGGTGCGCGAGGACCGCGACCGGTTGACCATCCTGCTCGACCGCGAGCGCACTCTGGCCCGCACCGATCGGGTGACGGAGCTTCCGAACTCGCGCGGGTTCCTCGAGGTGCTGATGACCGAGGCATCGAGGAGCCGCCGCACCGGCCGGCCTCTCTGCCTCGCCTACATCGACCTCGACAACTTCAAGCGGATAAACGACTCGTACGGACACGCGGCGGGCGACACGGTGCTCGCGCGTGCGGCCACTCTCATCCGGGAGAACATCCGAGCCTCCGACGTGCCTGCACGGATCGGCGGTGACGAGTTCGTGGTGCTGTTCTGGGAGGCGGACCTGCAGGCGGCCGAGGCGATCGCGCGCCGGATTTGCGAAAGCCTGAACGCCCTGGAGAACGGATATCCGGGAACGGCTGTGGGCGCGAGCATCGGCGTGGCCTGGTACGACGCCCCGCCCGAGAGCGTGGAGGAGATCCTCCAGTGCGCCGACAAGGCGATGTACGAGGCGAAATCGGGGGGCAAGCGACGCGTGGTGCTGAGGCGCTTCGGGGCCGCCCCGGACAGGCTGGCCGCTAGCCGAAACGTCCGGTGATGTAATCCTCGGTCTGTTTCCGCTCCGGCTTCAGGAACATCACCTTTGTGGGACCGTACTCCACGAGCCTCCCGAGGTACATGAACGCCGTGAACTCCGAGACACGCGCGGCCTGCTGCATGTTGTGGGTGACGATCAGAACCGTGTAATCCCCCTGCAGCGAGAAGATCAGCTCCTCGACCTTGCCCGTGGCGATCGGGTCGAGCGCGGAGCAGGGCTCGTCCATCAGGAGGACCTCGGGGTCGGCCGCGATCGCGCGCGCGATACAGAGACGCTGCTGCTGTCCTCCCGAGAGTTCCAGGGCACTTGCATGGAGTCTGTCCCGCACCTCGTCCCACAGCGCGGCCGAGCGCAGGCTCCGTTCCACCGTTTCGTCCAGGATCGAGCGCCGTTTCACCCCGTCGATTCGCAGGGGATAGATGACGTTCTCGTAGATGGACATCGGGAACGGATTCGACTTCTGGAAGACCATCCCCATCCGCTTGCGGAGCTCGATCACGTCCACACCCGTCCTGTAGATCGAGTCTCCGTTGAGACGCATGTCCCCCCCGATCCGGACGCCGTCCACGAGGTCGTTGAGCCGATTCACGGAACGCACCAGGGTCGACTTGCCGCAACCCGAGGGCCCGATGAGGGATGTGACCTTCCCGGCAGGAATAGGCATGGTCACCTCGAAGAGAGCCTGGGTCGCACCGTACCAGAGGCTGAACCGATCGATCTCGAGGACCGCCTCCTCGGAGAGGATCTCGGGGTGCACGAAAGTGCCGGTGTCGGGCTGCGATGTCTCGCCGGGGGCGGCCGCAGTCTCCGCGGGAGGTGCTCTCAGGTCGTCGGTGACGCTCATTCGGTCCTCTGCCTCCCGATTCCTAGAAATGCGCGGCCTTGAAACGTCTCTTGAGGCGCGTTCGCAACGCGATCGCCGCAAGGTTGAGAAGCGCTACGATGGCGATCAGCAGCAGCGTCGTGGTGAAAACCATCGGCTTGCCCGCCTCGGAGTTTCTGCTCTGGAAGCCGACGTCGTAGATGTGGAACCCGAGGTGCATGAAGCTGCGTTCCAGGTGAAGGTACGGGAAATGCCTGTCGAATGGAAGCGCCGGGGCCAGCTTCACCACGCCGGTGATCATGAGGGGGGCGACCTCTCCCGCGCCGCGCGCCATCGCCAGGATCAGCCCGGTCATGATGCCGGGCGTGGCACGTGGCAGGACGATACGCCGGATCGTCTGCCACTTGCTGGCGCCGCAGGCGAAGGAGCCTTCCCTCATGCTGCGAGGCACTGCCGCGATCGCCTCCTCGGTGGCCACGATGACGACCGGGACGGTGAGCAGCGCCAGGGTGAGCGACGCCCAGAGTATCCCGCCGGTGCCGAAGGTCGGGGAGGGCAGCCGTTCCCGGAAGAAGACACTGTCGATCGTGCCGCCGACCACGTAGCAGAAGAAGCCGAGACCGAAGACGCCATATACGATGGAGGGCACACCGGCGAGGTTGTTGACCGCGATGCGGACGGCGGACACCAGGGTGCCCTGGCGGGCGTACTCGCGCAGATACAGCGCCGCCATCACGCCGAACGGCGCCACGGCGATCGACATCATGACGGTCATCATGAAGGTGCCGAAGATCGCCGGGAAGACGCCTCCCTCGGTGTTGGCCTCGCGTGGCTCGTCGGCGAGGAATTCCCGCCACCGGTCGAGATAGACTCCCATGCGCGCGAGAGAATGGAGCTGGTTGGCCGGATAGGCGCGCACGACCTGTGACAGCCGCAGGGGCCGGTCGGGGCTCGACGGAGACTCGGGAATGAGACGACCGCCCGCAGTCACCATCCGGAGACCGAACCGGGAGTTCTCCTCGCGGAGCCTTTCGATCTCCTTCTGGAGCCGGGCGTACTGCTCCGAGAGGTCCCGTTCCGAGCGCGCCTCGGCCTCGGCCGCCTCGCGGTGCTGCGGGGAATCCTCGCCGTAGGTAATGGCGGCCTTGCGGGTCGCCAGGCGGGCCTTCTCCAGCAGATCGTTCACATCGCCGATGTCGCCTTTCTCGATGGAATGGATTCTGCGGACGCGCTGTGCCACGGGGTCGTGGAACTCATCGAACACCTGCCGGACCCCGGCCGAGCCGGTGGCCGCCTCCTGCCCGTCCCGCGTGAGGGCGCGCACGAAGCCGATCGCCGGGCCCCACTCGCGACGCTCGACGAGCCAGGCGTCGTCGGGGCGGCCCTCGCTCACGACATTGGTGTCGGCCACCCAGTGGAAGTCGTCTCCCGCGACGTCGAAGTTGCCGGTCCGGAACATCCTCCGGCGGCTCCACCCGCCCGCGTCCTCGATCTGCCGTCGCGCCTCGGGCGTCATGGCGGAAATCTCCTCGGGCGAGGGACGATACCGTTCGGTTCGCGTCACCTCGCCGAGCAGCCGGGTGCCGTCCCGCAGCGTCACCTCGATGAGAGGCGCGGGCCAGAACGTTGATGCTCCGTTGACGATCACCAGCGTCAGCAGGGTGACGATCATCAGGGTGGCTGCGGCGAGCCCGGATCCCATCAGCCACACGTACGGCTCACCGCGTGTGGACAGCGGAGTGGCGCGCTTTCGCGTGCGGCCGGGGGCCGATCTCTCGCCGCTGAGCGTGCTCAAAGCTGATATGCCTTCTTGCGGAATCGCTGCCTCACGATCTCGGCCAGCGTGTTGACGATGAAGGTGACGAAGAACAGCAGCAGCGCCGAAAGGAAGAGGACCCTGTACAGCGTGCCGTCCTTGACCGCCTCGGGGAGCTCGACCGCGATGTTGGCCGACAAGGTGCGCAGACCGTTGAAGAGATTCATGTCCATCAGCGGCGTGTTGCCGGCCGCCATCAGCACGATCATCGTCTCGCCGACGGCGCGGCCGAGCCCGACCATGAGCGCCGAGAAGATCCCGGAAACCGCGACCGGCAGGATCACGCGGGTGGCCGTCTGCCAGCGCGTGGCGCCGCAACCGAGTGATGCGGAACGAAGAGTGTGCGGCACCGCTGCGAGCGCGTCGTCGGCGATGGTATAGATGATCGGAATCACCGCGAACCCCATGACGAATCCGACCACGAGAGCGTTACGCTGGACATAGGTGCCGAGCAGATACCCTCGCGGATCGAAACCGAGTGCGCTGCCCAACATCGCGATCGCCCAGGCGATCCCGACCGACAGGGCCAGCAGGGATACGTACTTCACGAAGTCCGTCCCTGCCTCGCGGCGGGAGGTCATCGAGGGGAGGCGCCGATGGATCCAGTCGGCGACGTACCTCCGGTCGGCCACGAGCAGCGCCACGACGATGAGCGGCCAGGCCAGCATCCCGATCCCGGGCGCGCCCGTGCCTACCCTCCCGTCGAGCCAGGCCTTGAAGTTCCCGTGGAACATGAGGCTCTCGATCGGCGACGCGAGCCGCGCCGCCACGAAAACCGAGGAGCCCACCACCAGCATCAGCAGCAGGAACTGCACGCGGCCCGCAAGACGCGCGACGGCCTGCTGCGGCAGCATCTGCCACAGGTAGCCCGCCGCCAGGGCGGAGAGGGGGGCCACGCCGAAGACGAGCAGGACGGCGACCACCCAGCTTTCCACCAGCGGTGCGAGCACCAGCGCGGCGATGAAGCCCAGCACCACGCTCGGCAGCGAGGCCATCATCTCGATGGTCGACTTGAGCGGCGCGCGCAGCCGCGGGTCGAGGAACTCCGATGTGTATATCGCGGCGAACAGCGCTATCGGCACCGCGAAGAGCATCGAGTAGACGGTTGCCTTGAGGGTCCCGAATATCAGCGGGATCAGGCTGAGCTTGGGTTCGAAGTCGTCGGTCCCGCTCGACGACTGCCAGGTGAAGGTCGGAGACGGATACCCTTCGTACCAGACTCTCTCGAAAAGGCTCGCGAAGCTGGTCTCGGGGTGGGGATTGCGGACGCTCCACCGTCGCGCCGTCCCATCGGCTCCCAGTGCGAACAGGCCGTCCCCCTTCGGTGTGATCTGCAGCGCCCGAACGGCGGTATTGGTCGAAAGCGAGACCATGGCGAGGGTCCTGTCGGAGGTGAGGTGATGGAGGAAGATCCCGCCGTCGTCGGCGCCCGTGGCCAGTGTCTTGTCGCGCGTGGAGACCGCGACGGTGTCGACCGGAGCCGGATGGGCCTGAAGCGCGTGGGCGGGAACGAGCTGCCGGCCGTCCTCCGTTCCGGGGCGTTCGGCGGGAAACCAGGCGCGGGTCAAGCCGCTCGAATCGGCGACCAGCAGCGATTGATCTCCCGTCACGAATCGCATCGCGGTGATCGTCGCCTCTGTTTCGGGAGTGAGATCCACGCGCTCTGCCACGACCGGGTTGTTCGTGTCACGCAGGTCGAATCTCAGTGTGGTCCCGTCGGCCCAGGCGACGTAGGCCTGATCGCCGCGCGCCGTGATCCTGAGGAACGCGGGGGGCCCGTCGGCCATGCCGGCCGGCACGCTGGCCCGGAAGGTCGAGAGGTCGTGAACCACCTCGCCGGTCAGCAGATTGGTCCGGCTGGTGACCCGTTCCATGACCAGGGTGCCGCCCCCGGTGAGCGCCGCGAGCATCGATTCGTTCTCACCCACCCTCGAGTCGAGAAGCCGCACGGATTCGCCGTCCGCGCCAATCGGGATCGGGTTGTCCACCGTGATGCGTGCGGTGACACGCCGCGCCTCGCCCGACGGCAGGTGCTGGATGACGGCCGTTCCGTCCGGCCCCACGGGCACGTCATCCTTGCCGAGGAACTCGCTGTCGAAGGCGATACCCGCGAGCCTCACGGTCCCGTCGCGAAAGCCGAACGCAATGTGGCCTCCCTCGGCCGGTACGCTGCTCACGACGGGTGCAGGGCCATCGGGGAAGAGGGCACGCCTTTCGAGGATCTTCCCGCTCGCGGCGTCGAAGGTGAGTGTCTCGCCGTTCGACAGGATGCAGACGCCCAGCACCTGATACTCGTCGAGACCTGCGTAGACGATCCGGGAGGTCTCGGCCGGTGTCAGCAGGGCATAACGCGGGCCGGCGGTGAGAGAGGCGCCGGCGAACAGGGGCCACACGACCACCACGAGGTAGACGAGGATCCCCATGACGGCGAGGATGACACCGATCCCGCCGAAGGTGATGACGGAGGTCATCACCCGATTGATCCAGATCACCCGAGGGCTCGTGCTGCGAGGGCGGCGCCTGCGCGGCGCCGCCCTGCGCACGAATCCCGGATCAACGTGCTGCATCGAGCTCCCGTGTCGCTACATCCCGAGCTTGTGGCGCTCCGCGGTGATCAGAGTCGAAGGAAGAGGCAGGTACCCATCCTTGACCACCGCCTCCTGTCCCTCGCGGCTCAGGACATAGGCTACGAACTCCCTACGCAGCGGATCGAGCGCGTCGTTGGGAGACTTGTTGACGTACAGGTAGAGGAAACGGGCCAGTGGGTACTTGCCGCTGAAGGCGTTTTCCGGCTTTGCTTCGACGCACTGGCCGCCGGTCGTGGTGGCCAGTGGTACGACACGGACGTCCGCCGTCTTGTATCCGATGCCCGAGTAGCCGATCGCGTACCGGTCGGAGGCCACCCCCTGGACGACCGAGGAGGATCCGGGCTGCTCCTTGACGCTATCCTTGTAGTCTCCCTTGAACAGCGCGTGCTCCTTCAGATAGCCGTAGGTCCCCGAGGCGCTGTTGCGGCCGTACAGGCTGATCGGCTTGCTCGTCCACTCGCCCTTCAGCCCGAGGTCGCCCCAGGTCCTGATGTCCGCCTTGGCGCCCCCGCGCCGCGTCTTGGAGAAGATCGCATCGACCTGCTGCAGCGAGAGGCACTCGATCGGATTGTCCTTGTTCACGTAAATGGCGAGCATGTCGATCGACGTGCGCACCTCGGAGGGCCGGTAGCCGTACTTCTTCTCGAACGTGTCGACCTCCTCGGCCTTCATTTGACGCGACATCGGACCGAACTGCGAGGTGCCCGCCGTGAGGGCGGGGGGCGCTGTCGCCGAGCCCTTCCCCTCGATCTCGATCTTCACGTTGGGGTAGAACCTGCGGAACCCCTCGCCCCATAGCGCCATCTCGTTGTTCATGGTATCCGATCCGACGCTCTTCAGGCTCCCGGAGATCCCCTGCGTCGGGGAGTACTCGGGGACCGACGGGTCCACCTTGACGGCCTGCGCGAGCGCGACACCGCCGATCAGGGCGAGGAAGAACGCTCCCGTGAGGATTCGGCTGGGCTTCATGGGGATGTCTCTCCTTGGAGGAATAGGTTGATGCTTCGAGGATAGGGAAGCGGATTGAATGTCCTGTTAACTTCCTGTTAACTTCCGGTAAACGGTCTCAGAAAATGAACTGGAACTGGAGCAGGCCCTGGTCCTCGGTGATGTCCGTCGCCTGGTTCTTGATCTGGCGATAGGTCGCCTGCAGCTTCAGGTTATGCTTGTTCATGAACCAGTTGAGCGTGACGGCCTTTTCGTCGATATGGTCGTCCGCGACCTGGTCCGAGGGGTCGATCGTTGCGTAACGCACCGCGATCTCGACGTACCGCTTGAAGACGAAGTACCCGAGCTGGGCGTGAAAGCCCGTTGAGTCGAAGTCCGGCGTGAGCTCGGGCTCGTTGCGGGCCATGAAATACTCGCTGAAGAATGCAATCCCCTTGAACTTGAACACGAAGTCCGTGCCCCAGATCGCCCGACTGACCCGGTCCGTGTTCGGGTCGTTGTCGTCCCTGTTGTTCGTCTGGTAGTCCGCCGCGAACGCGACAAGCGGCTTGTCCTTGCTCTCGAAGTCGGACTCGCTGTACTTGACGTCGCCGAACGGCTGCCACGTGACGCGGGCATCGTACTGATATCTGCTGTTGTCGTTGGTGTTCGTGAGTCTGCCGTTACCGTTGAACATCCCCGTGCGCCATTCCACGCGCCCTTTCGGCGTCTGACCCCAGAGCTGGAGGCCGATGTCGCGGCCGGTCGCGAATGCGGCCGAGACGATCGAGCGGTCGACGAACTCCTGGCTCCCCGAGGAGGTCAGCTCCTGCCGGCCGAAGGGCACCTTGAACTGCCCGCCCTTGATCTGGAAGGCCTTCCTGCCGTGGGTGACGTCATAGTTGACCATCGCGTCCTCGAGCTCTCCGGTGGCGTCGGACCAGTTGGCCTGCAGCTCGTACTCGAGATCGGGTGTGTAGATCCATCCCGCGAACTTCGTCTTGGCGCGGCGGATCGAGAATGAGCCCTTGGTGTCCTCGTCGCCGAGCTGGTCGTTCGTGAACCGGATCTGGACCCGATTCGAGATGACGAGCTTCGCATTGTCGCTCTCGAACGTTGTCTTGCCATCCTTCCACCCGAATTTCATTCTGGGCTTCGTTTCCTCCTGCACGGTCATCACTTCGCCGGGCAGGTCGTGCTTGAAGTTGTACAAATGGATAGCTTCCTCGCTGTCGAACACCAGCGTTTCGCCCTTGGGGCCGGCACCGATGCGGGTGATCGACTTGCCCATCTCGCCGGTGGATTTGAACTCCTCGTAGGCTGCCATGTTGTTGAACACATAGATCCGCCCTTCCTTCGGGATCTCGACGTAGAAGGCGCCCTGTGCGTGCGCGGGAGCCGGCGAGAGCAGCCCGAGCAGGATGCAGAAGAAAGCCGCAGCCGCTACGTAGTTTCCCAGCGAACCTGTGATGCGCATTCATTCCCCTCCCAGGTTTGTATGTGACGATCCGGAGGTGATTAGAGTGCACCACTGTTGACATCGTGTTGAGCGGACGTTAACGGCGGGTAAAAAGTGCGGGAGATCAGCGCGGGCGGTGTCCGGCGGTGGAGTATTCTTCGTCACCGGACGGTGACGCGATCGGAAGACGGACGACGAAGCGCGTTCCGCCCTCGTTTCTGTTCTCGGCCCGGATGTCCCCGCCATGGAGGCGGACCAGATGCATGACGATCGCAAGACCCAGGCCGGTGCCGGGGACCTCCTGGCTGCGCGAGCGGTCCACCCGGAAAAAGCGATTGAAGACCCGCTGGAGCGCGTCGGGCGGAATGCCGTCTCCCGTGTCATCGATCGTCAGGACGATCGACCCCTCCTCTGCGGTCGCAGCTACTGTCACGCGGCCCTGGGGGCGGTTGAACTTGACGGCATTGTCGAGCAGGTTCACCAGGATCTGATCCAGTCGGCGCCGGTCGGCGTGGAGAGTGAGCCCCGGCTCGATCCGGCAGTCGATCGCGACCCCACGCGCGACGGCGCGCGCCGTCACCGCGGCGGTCGCGTCGCGCACCGCCGCCGCGAGGTCGAGACGAACGAGTGAGAGGCTGACGGCGCCGGTCTCGATCAGAGACAGGTCGGTCAGGTCGTTGAGAATCGCCTCCATCCGGGCCGCATTGTTGGAGAGGATCCCGAGGAATCGTCCCGCCTCCTCCGGGTCCTCCCGCGCGCCCCCGATGAGGGTCTCCAGCGCGGCCTTGACCGAGGCGAGCGGCGTGCGCAGCTCGTGAGAGAGGTCGGCAACGAAATCCCTGCGGATCCTCTCGAGCGCCTCCATCCGCGTGATGTCGAAGAACAGGCCGATGGCACCCACCTGGCGACCCGTGGCGTCCGAGAAGGGAACGACGGTAAGCTCGAAAGCACGGCCGCCGCCGACCGCGATCCGTCTGCGTATGTCCGTGCGTCCGGCCAGGGCCTCGTCGAACGCCTCGACGATGGTATGGTCCCACGCGATCTGGATCATCGGCGTGCCTTCGGGCAGGTCACGTGGAATTCCGAAGATCCTGCGCAGCGAGTCGTTCAGGAGAAGCAGCCTGCGCTCCATGTTCACGACGAGTATCCCCTCCCGCAGCCCGGAAAGGATCGAGGCCAGCAGACGCCGCTCCGACTCGGTCTTCGCAATCTGTTCGATCAGGGTCCGGCGCATGCGATCCACCGACGCGGCGATCTCGCCGATCTCGTCGCTGGTGACCGGCTCGATCGGCACGAGAGTCTCCCCGGATGCGACCCGGTCCGCCGCCCGCGCGATCGATTCGAGCGGGCGATAGATCCGCTGGGCGGAGAAGGTCGCCAGGAGGGCAAGCAGCAGGAGCGCCGTGACCGAGACCAGGGCCAGGGTCAGCCGGTATCCACGGGAGGCGGCGCGGAGCTCCTCGGTTGGAGCCGACAGCCGTACATACCCGAGAGGCCGGTCAGGGGAGCCGACCCGGCGTGCGAAGTACTCGAGCTCGCGATCGATGCTATGGCTCACACGGGAGAACGAGCCGGCCCCTTCCCGGGACGCCTCGAGGATCTCGGGCCGGTGCCCGTGGTTCTCCAGGGAGGGGACGGCGGATGCGGGAACGTCGGAGTCACCGAGGACGACGCCGGCGGTGTCGATGAGGGTGACGCGCAGGTCCAGCCTCTCACCCGTGCGATCCGCCCATGCATCGGCCTCGGCAGGCCCGTCCGGCCAGTGGGATTCGAGCTCTCCGGCCAGGAGCGAGCACTCGCGGCTCAGCCGGTCGACCGCTCGATCGAACACGGCACGCTGCATCAGGATACTCGCGGTCAGGTCGATGGCGAGCGCGGCGAGCAGGGTGAACAGTGAAATGACCAGCAGGAGACGGGTGCGGATCCTCAATCGTCACCGTCGGGTTCGCCGCCCTCGCGAAAGCGGTAGCCAACGCCGAAGACGGTCTCAATGCGGTCTCCCTCGGAGCCGAGCTTCTTGCGCAGTCGGCGGACGTGAACGTCGACGGTGCGCGTGCCGCCGTAGTACTCGTAGCCCCAAACACTCTCGAGCAGGTGGTCCCGCGTCAGGACGCGTCCCCGGTTGCGTGCCAGGGCCGACAGCAGTGAGAACTCCATCCGGGTGAGCGGCACCTCGTCCTTTCCCACCCGCACACGGTGGCCGTCGAAGTCGATCGTGAGCTCGCCGCTGCTGAACTCCCGCTGCGGCTTCGGTCCCGGCGACGGGGTCGCCCTGCGGAGGTGCGCCTTCACACGGGCGAGCACCTCCTTCATGCTGAACGGCTTTGTCATGTAGTCGTCGGCGCCCATCTCGAGCCCGACCAGCTTGTCGGTCTCGTCGATGCGCGCGGTGAGCATGATGATCGGCACCATGGATCGCTCGGGGTCGCCCCTCAGCGCGCGGCAGACCTCGAGCCCGTCGATGCCGGGCAGCATCAGGTCGAGGATGATGAGATCGAAGCTCTTCTGGCGGGCCGCGGCGAGACCCTTCTCGCCGGTGTCGGCGGTTGTGACGCTGTACCCGCCGTCCTTCTCGAGGTTGTATCTGAGTGAGGCCGAGAGGTCACCCTCGTCCTCCACGATCAGGATGCGCTTGCGCGCGCGCTCGGCCGGCGCCGCGGTCTTGGTCGTCATACGGGATGGATACCGCCGTGGCGTATGACCCGCCCCTCCGCCATGTACACCACCATCTCGCAGATATTGGTGGCGCCGTCCGCTATCCGCTCGAGGTACTTGGCGATGAAAGTCAGCCGGATGGCCCGCGAGATCGTCCTGGGGTCCTCGATCATGTACGAGAGCAGCTCGCGGAAGAGCTGCTCCATCATGCGGTCCACCTCGTCGTCGCGCCGGATGATGGCGCGTGCCGCCTCGGCGTCGTGGCGCACAAAGGCGTCCAGGCTGCCCCGCAGCATCTCTACGGAAATCTGTGCCATCCGCGGGATGTCGATGAACGGTTTGAGCTGCGGCTCCTCGTTCAGCTCGATCGCCCGCTCGCTGATGTTGACGGCGAGGTCGCCCATCCGCTCGATCTCGGGGGTGATCTTGAGCGCCGTCGTGATGAACCTCAGATCCGAGGCCATCGGCTGGTGCAGCGCGAGCAGGTCGGTGCAGAGTTGGTCGATCAGCAGCTCCTGCTGGTCCAGCACCTCGTCGCCGTCTATGACCCGGCGCGCCGCCTCCGTGTCGCGTGTGGTCAGCGCCGCGAGCGCCGCCTCGATAGCCTGCTGGCAGAGGCTGCCGAGACGCAGCACCTCGCCGGTGAGCGCCTCGAGGTCCTTCTCGAAATGACGTTCCACCTTGTTCACGAGCATTCTCCAGGTTGCGATTGTGACGTGCGTCCCTCGCGGGGACCGGCCCCCGCCCCGCGGCGCTACCCGGGCATTACAGTATCATACAGTCGGTGCGCCGGTTGCCCCGCCCGATGCGGGCGGCGATGGGACGGATCGTGGCGCGAGGCGGTCAATTCCCTGTAAACACGGGATTAATTCCGTGTGAACTCGACGCCACGGCCGGCTGCAGGAGTGGACGGTTGAACCAGAGGGACGAACGCGAGCGGCGGGGCGTGCGGCTGACGGGGTGGCTGCTCATCCTGTCGGCTCCCTTGCTGTTCTTCGGCGCTGCGGAGGCCGCGGTGCGGCTGCTCGGACTCGAGCCTGTGGGTGGGCCGGGAGCCGAGGTGCCCGCGTGGCTCGACCGCAACGTCCTCGTGAAGGAGAGCCACTGGATGGACCTGCTCTCGAAGTCGCCGGAGGACCTCACAAACTACTACAGAACGTACGTCTGGGATCGTTATCTGTTCTACCGGCTTCGCCCCGGGCTTGATCTGCCGCTCACCGATGTCACCGCTCCCGAGCCGGTCCGTCCGCTGACCCGATGGGTGTTTCACACGAACGGGAGGGGCTTCAACGGGCCCGAGATCCCGTACACGAAGCCGGCCGGCGTCTACCGGATCGTGACGCTCGGCGATTCATCCACCTTCGGCTGGGGGGTCGATCGCGACGCGATCTATCCTCACCTGCTGCGGGTCCTTCTCGCACATCGTCACCCCGAGGCGGCAATCGAGGTGGCCAACCTGGGGGTGTGCGGGTACTCGTCGCTGCAGGGGAGAGTGCTGATGCAGCGTGAGGCGCTCCGCTACAATCCCGACCTCGTCACGATCTCGTACGGGTCCAACGACTACAGCCTCGTGCCCGAATCGTTCGAGACGGTCTACGAGCGCAATCTGGGGTGGAGCGGCGCCTTGCGGGCCGCCCTCCACCACAGCAGGGCCTACCAGGTATACGCCTCCTGGCTGCTGCGCTACAGCGGGCGGCACGATGCGGGCGACAGGGCAGAGGCTAACGCGCGGCGACGGCGGCATGGTTCTCGACGTCGGCCCGGAGGCGGGCCTGGACAACCTCATGTCGATGGTGGGGATGGCGAAGGAACGGGGCATCGATGCGCTGCTCGTGACCAACTGCGTGCCCGGCGACATGGCGGAGCCGAGCCGGCAGGCCGCCGAGCGCACCGGGGCCCCGCTGCTCGATACCTCAGAGCTGCTCGAGAAGGCGCTTCCCGACGTACTCGACGGCCGCATCGATCCGGACGAATACCATCGCTACGCCACGCTGTACGGCCCGGCGGCCATGGGCGACTACCCATGGCTGGGCGTGTACCTGTCCGATCGATGCCATCCGAACCGTATCGGGCACGAGCTCATCGCCGAGCGGCTCGCCGCGATGGTCGAGCGCTCCCCCTCGTTCACGGCGTACCTGTCGCGTCGTCGAGACTGAGAAACGAGATCGATCCGGCACCGGGATCGATGGTGATCTCGAACCGACTCAGCGTGTCGATCCCGATGATGGCGTCGATGTCGACCTGGAAGCGGAACGGCTCCCGGTTCAGGTCGAGCACCAGCACGTGGCTCCGGCGAAGATCCACGCCCGCGATTCTGAGCGCCGCGCTGCCGGCGAGATCGGCATCCTCGATCACGCCTCCGAACCCCACGAGCGTCGGTCCGCCCGCGGGCACGGGGCCCGAAATCGTGGCGGGAACGCGGCCGAGCAGCGAGCGATCGAGGAGATCTGCGGCGGAGCCGGTGTCGAGCAGCGCCATCGAGGGCCGGTCACCGAGCACGATCGGCACGAGCGGATGCAGACCGTCGGAGAGGTAGGGCAGCGTGACGTGGCCTGTCCCGCCGGACGGAAAGGCCGGACCCACGGTGAGCCGTGGCGGATGGGTGCGGATCCGAAGTGCCATGCCGCTCCCGGCCGGGCAGAGCAGCAGAGGATTCAGGATGCCCGCGAAGCCCGGTGGCGGTTCGGAGGCGATCGCCATGACGTCGGCGAGGACCAGATCCGGGGCGACGACGCGAGGAACGAGGATCGGGTGCACGTGGCGGCTGATCCCCCCGAGTCCCGTACTCCTGGAGGTTTCGCTCAGCGAGAGACCCTGTGCGCGGGCGATCGACTCCGAGAGGACCAGCCCGGACGCACCCGTGTCGAGGAGGAACTTCAGTCCCTCCGCGCCCGGCCCCAGATCGAGACGTACGGCCAGTCGCCCGTCCGGTTCCATCTCCAGAGGGAGGGCCACGCCGCCGGATGGAAGCACCACCCTGTCGACCAGCGTCGCCCGTGCGGCGCGCAGCGTGTTGAGCCGGCCGAGGGCGAGCGTGTCTTCCGGGTCGATTTCCACGAGCCGTTGATAGAGCGGGACGAGTTCGGCCACCGAACGGCTCAGCCTGGTCAGCACCCGCAGGCTCGGGGCGTTGTGCGGCTCGATCGCGAGGGCGTGGCGCGCGTCACGACGTGCCTGATCCACCCTGCCTTCGAGCAGATCGAGCTCGGCGAGACGGGAGAGCGCAGGCACCGCCTCGGCATCCAGAGCGAGTGCGCTTTCCAGGCTGCGGCGGGCGGAGACGGGATCTCCCCGCTGCAGGGCGATCGCTCCCATCAGCACGTGCCCGAGCGGAGAGGCGGGGGCGGCGGCGAGCACCCTTGCCGCCGCGTCGGCTGCAGCCGTGTAGCGGCGCTGTGCGGACAGCGCCCTGACCTGGAGGGCCAGCGCCTCCGGGTCCTCCGGGGAAGCCTCGAGGGCGCGGTCGAGGGCCGAGGAGGCGGCCGGGTAGTCTCCCGCTTCGAGCAGGGCCCTCGCCTGGGAGAGGCGGTCCTCCCGCTCGGCGCGTCCCGTGTCGGCGGCCCCCCCGGGCGCGCTCCCGGCACGGCGCGGGGCCGGCGGGCGCTCGACCATCAGCCACGATACAATCAACGCGGCGATGAGCAGCGCGCCGACCGCGGCGAGCGCCCGGAAGCGAGGCCTGCGGCCGCTGCGTTGAAGGGCGGGCGGCATGGAGGCACTCCGGTTGTCAGACAACGAGACTCCCGAGGGGGGGCGGGGCGGGTGTCTGGTGGCCGCCCGGCGCTCATTATAGAATGCCGTGCATCGCGATCGTCACGTCAACAGGGGAGGCACCGCCATCATCGACGCACCTCGGTTCGACACCATCCGTCCGATCATCGCCGCAGCGGTCTGCCTGGCGGCCCTGCTTCCGGCACTCGCCGCCGAAGGGGAGCCCGCTCCGGCCCCCGAGCCGGCGCCGCGAATCCACTGGTTGCCCTGGTCGGACGAGACGTTCGCGAAGGCGAAGTCGGAGGACAAGCCGATCCTCGTCGACATCCGTGCCCCGTGGTCGCGCGCGTCCCTGTACATGGATCAGGTGATCTACGCCGACCCCGACGTGGTCAGGCTGATAGGGGAGCGGTGGATCCCGGTGAGCGTGGACCGGGATCGCCGCCCCGATATCGACGTCCGCTACCAGCTCGCGGTGTTCGTCGTGGCTCGGGGGGAGAACGGATGGCCATTGACGCTGTTCCTCCAGCCCGACGGGCAGATTCTTTTCGGCGGGACGTTTATTCCCCTCGAGGACCGGATGCAGAAGGCCGGGATGAGGAGCCTGCTGGACAAGATATCCGCGTTGTACGGCCGGCATCCCGAGGCCGCGCAGGGCACCCTCGAGGTTGTGAAGATGGGGTTCAACAGAACCGACTCACCGCATCGTCCGCCGGAGATCACCCCGGCGGTGATCGAGGAAGTGGGCAGGAATCTGATCTCATCGCTGAATCAGGAGTACGGCGGATTCGGCAACGGGGCCCGCCTTCCCAAGCCATTCGCACTGGAGCTGGCCGCAACTCTCTACCACAGAACGAAGGACAAGGCCCTGCTCGACGTCCTGACGACGACGCTCGACGGGATGGAGCGCGGCGCGATCCACGATCGCGTGGCAGGGGGCTTTCACCGTATGACCAGCGATCCCGCCTGGAGGATCCCCGAGTTCGAAAAGCTGACAACCTACAATGCGACGACCCTCGAGAGCTATCTGACTGGATTCCAGGCGACAGGGGATCCCACATACCGCATCACGGCGTCCCGGACGGTCGACTACATGCTCGCCACTCTCGCCGATCCGGACGGGGGATTCTACGTCGGGCAGGCTGCGGCGGGCAGCGGAACGGAGCCGGTGGGTCTGCCCTACTCCTGGACCGGGGAGGAGTTCGCCGGGGCCGTCCCCCAGGGGCGGGAGAAGCTGGCGAAGATGCTGTTCAACGTCACGAAGGAGGGGGAGATTCGGCTCGGCGACCCGCCGCGCAACCTCCTCTACCTGGTGATGAGCCGGGACGAGGCCGCACGCAGGCTGGGGATGTCGGTCGACGCGGTGCGGGAGGGAGAGGCCGCGATCCTGGAGGCGCTGGCGGCCGTTCGTGCCAGGCGCGCAATGCCGCCGGTGATCAAACGAGGTGTACGTCGACGCGAGCTCCCTTGCCGCCCTCTCGATGCTGGACGCGGGACGCGTGCTCGCCCGCGAGGATGCGACACGGGCGGGGCTGAGGACGGTGGATCGGCTCGTCGCAGCCATGCCGGAGAAGGGCATGCTGCGGCACCGGGTCTTTCCTCCACCCGACCCCGAGGCGGACCCGCCGCTGGCGCTCGACCATGTGATGCTCGCGAGCGCGGCCCTCGCCGCGTATGAGGAAACCGGCGACGCGAAGTACCTGTCGGCGGCGCGCGATCTGGCGGAGCGGATAGTGAAGCTGTTCGGGGACGGGACGGACGGGGGCATCTTCGACGTCGTGGGCGACCCCAACGCCCCCGGCTACCTCTCCATCCGGAGACGGCTCTCGAAGGACATCGCGTATCCGTCCCTCAACTCAGAGGCGGCCCGGATGTTCGATTGTCTCGCACTGTACACGGGCGACGACTCGTACCGGCAGCGCGCGGAGGGCTGTCTGAAGAAGCTGATCTCCATCATGAAGGAGCTCGACTTCCAGGACTCCGGGCTTGCGCTTGCGGTAGAATCACATCTGAGGCCGCCGACACGCTACATCGTGGTGGGCGACCCGTCCGATCCGAAAACGGGCGCGCTGTATGAGGCTGCACGTCATGTCTTCGACCCGGGCTCCCTGGTGAGGCGGCTCGTTCCCGGTCGGGACGACGATGAGATCCGCACGCTGGGGCTCGGCAAGGCGAAGGGGTCGTACGTGGCGATCTGCTCCGGCGATACATGCTCCGAGCCGGTGAGGGAGGCAGCCGGGTTGAACGAGGCTTCCCCGTCGCGATAGATTGAAGGGGAATCAGACCCTGTGGTAGCATCACGGCCCGATTCTGGTGGGCCACGAGGAACATGAACACTGAAGAGGAGGCGCTCTTGATGGCATCATGCATCGAGTGCGAGGCGGAGATTGAGCTCGACGATCCCGATGTGGGCGAGATCGTGAGCTGCCCGGAATGCGGTATCGACATGGAAGTGGTTTCGGCCCGGCCTCTCGAGCTCGAGATGGTCACGGAAGAAGAGGAAGAGGAGCCGGCCGACGACGACGAGGAGAGCGACTGGCAGGACTGACGCTCAGTCGCTGCGCGCGCTGGCCGACTCCCCTCGACCCGTTCGGCTTTCCTCACGCGGAGAGGGGAGCAGGACGCGCATGGTCGTCCCCTTTCCCGGAGCACTGGTGACCTCAATCCGGCCGCCGTGCTCCTCGATCGCCTTGCGGGCGATGGCCAGGCCCAGCCCCGTGCCTGTGTCCTTGGTGGAGAAGTAGGGCTCGAAGAATCCGGCTCCGCGCCTCGGCATCCATCCCCACGCCCGTGTCGGCGATCTCCACCGTCAGGGTCTCGTCTGTCTGTGCCACGCTCAACGAGAGTGTCCCGCCCCGTGGCATCGCCTGCAGCGCGTTCTCGATCAGGTTCACCAGCGCCCTTCCCAGAAGCGACCGATCGACCTCCAGGGTCGGCAGTCCCTCCGGCACGTCGAGCTCGAGCGCGATTCCGGGAGGCATCGCCAGACCGTAGGGCCGGGCCACACCCAGTATCAGGCCGGTCATCGGCGTCGGCTCGCGCCGCGGCGTCGGTATGCGCGCGTAGGTGGAGAACTCGCCCGAGATCTGTCGTAACTTCGCCACCTCGTTCATGATCGTGCCCAGGCACTGCTCGAGCACGACGGGGAACTCCGGGTCCCGCTCCCTGTGGACCCTGCCGATGTGCTCGGCCGACAACTGGATCGGTGTCAGCGGGTTCTTGATCTCGTGGGCGATCCTGCGTGCCATCTCCGCCCAGGCGGCGAGCCGGTTCGAGCGGATCGTCTCGGTGACGTCCTCCAGGAGGAGAATGATCCCCGCTCCGTCGAGGAACGGCACTGCGCGTGCGCGCACGGTGCGCTGCGGCGCTTCCCCGGGAGGCGTGAGCTCGATGTCACGCGCGGGCGGGGGCTCCTCCCGCTCCAGCACCCGGGCAAGAGGCTCGAGTCCCGCGGTGCCTGCCAGCATCGTGCCGAGGCGGGAGCCGGGAGCCAGATGCGGCAGCCCGAGCAGGGTGCTGGCAGCCGGGTTCGTGGTGACCACCGTGCCGGCCCGATCCATCGAGATGACGCCGATGGTGGCGTTGAGCAGGATCTTCTCGATGTAGTCCTTGCGCCGCTCGAGGTCCTCGCGCTGCTCCTTGATCGCGCATGCCATGGCATTGAACGACGCGATCAGCTCGCCCGTCTCGTCGCCCGGCCGCCCTTCCACCGTGGCGTCGAGATCGCCGCCGGCGATTCGCGCCGCGGCCACACTCAGGCTGCGGATCGGACGTGACACCCTGCGCGCGAGGACATACCCCACGATCCCCATCAGGAAGATCATCGACACGAACGTGATGAGCATCGCGTCGCCCACCTCGCGAGCCTGGCGCACGGCCTGGGCCGCCTGCGCGTCGAGGGGAAGGGACAGCAGGCCACGC
This sequence comes from uncultured Acidobacteriota bacterium, assembly GCA_963806495.1. GTDB lineage: Bacteria > Acidobacteriota > Polarisedimenticolia > JACPZX01 > DASXTC01 > CAWDYA01. The sequence continues at coordinate 318,570 of CAWDYA010000007.1, forward strand.
CGCCTCGAGTCGCCCGCCGTCACCGGCGCAGTGATCGTCCGGTACTCGAACTCGCGGAGTGTCTGCCGGCCCATCGCGAACCGTTTGCCGTCGACGACGATCGTCCGGTATACGGCGCCGCTGAGACGGGGGGAGAGCAATCCCGAGCTGAACAGCTCGCGGCGGCTGGTGGCGGTGATCTCCCCGTGCTCGTAGAAGTTGACATCCTCGCCGACCAGGAGGCTGAGCCAGTAGAGAGTGTCGTCCACGAGCGTGGTGTCCTCGTCGGTCTCCAGGATCGTCCGCACGAGGCTTCCCGCCGACTGGATCCCCTGGCGTCCGCGGTCCTCGACATCCCGGTCGATCTCGCGGTCGACATACTCGGACATGAGGATCGAAAGCGCCAGCAGCGGGATCAGGGTCACGGCGCTGAACGTGGTCAGCAGCCTGCGGTAGTGGGTCCGGCCCAGCGCCGTCACGAGACGGGGCCAGAGGCCCCGCAGACGGCCGCGTGTCTGCATCGCGGCCACGGGCAGGAGGCCTGCGCCGAGCAGGATCAGGGCGAGAATCACCATCCGGATCGAGCGCGCGGTGCGCTCGAGCGGGGTGGGCAGGGCGAACCCCAGAGCGAACAGATGCCGCCCGTCGCTGAAGAACAGGGTGCGCGCGGGTGAGCCTTCCTCGAAGGTGTTTGCCCAGATGGTGGTCCCGGGGGAGACCAGCAGGTCGGTGTATCCGCGCGGCAGGGGGGGCACCTCGCGCTGGTTGGAGAAGATGGCGGTGGAGTCGGGCGCGTAGACGGTATGGCGGACGCCGCCGGTGGCGGAGGGGAGGCCGACGATCCGGCGCGTGTCGGGCGCGAGGGCCCGGACATAGGGGGACTCCGGCGTCAGGAAGGGGACGTTGTCGAACTCGTCGAGGATGTGCACGGTGACCGACCCGACGAGATGGCCCTCCAGCATGACGTTGTGATGTGCGTGCAGGATGTTCTTGGAGATGTCGAGAAACGAGGCATGCTCGAGCCCGACCTGGTCCGGCGCCAGCCCGGCCGTCTCCTCAGCCCGGCTGTCGAACGCCGGGGGCAGATTGCGCGCGAATCTGCTGAGGATCCTCCCCTGGCGGTCCCGCACGATCAGCGACGCGTTGTATCCCGAGCCGGCCAGCGGCGTGTTGAACCACAGGTCGAGCGCGATGGAAGCGCCGGTGCGGTCCTCCGCGTAGAACGAGTCGGCCAGGTCCGGCATCGAGGCGAGTGACTCCATCGTCGCCCTGAGGCTGGCGACCCGCGCCTCATGCTGGCCTGCCACCTCGGGCATCAGCACGTTCTCGAAGAGTGACTCGATCGCGAGCCGGCTGGGTCTGACCAGCAACGTGTCGTAGGAGAGACCCGCGAGAATGGCGCAGGGAAGAAATGACGCCACGATCCAGCGTGAAACGCCCTGTCCGGGCCTGGGGGACAGCTGCGCGAGACGGGCAAGCGGCCCGCCGGCCGACCCGGCCAGCAGAATCAGCCCCTGTGCCAGCAGGAAGACGGAGAGCAGGGCGGCGAGAATCGCGGCCTGCATCACCAGGGTGGGCGCGTCGGGTGACAGCAGCTGCACGCTCAGCAGGTTCATGCTGGAGTTGCCGATCATTTCCTCCGCGAGCCCGGGACTCAGCCAGATGCATCCCGCGACGAGCAGGGCCAGCCCGGCGGCTCCGGCCGCGGCCAGGATCGACGGGCGCGCATCGCCCGCCGCCGTGACGAGGCGGCCGCACGTCCTGTTGGCGGCCACTGCGGTGACGAGCAACGCCGCGGTCGTCAGCAGCAGATCTCCCGGTGAGCGCATCAGGTGGAACAGGCCCGCGGTGGCGAACAGGGAGGAGTCGAACAGGTCCACCCCCGCAAGGTGCAGCGACAGAGGAAACCAGGACAGGATTGCGCGACCCGTCCAGACCACCACGATCCCGGACAGCAGCCTCATGAGCGTCGGCGCCAATGGGGAGGCGGCCGACTCCCATGGGCGGCGCCAGGGGGCGAGGACGCTCAGGGTGAGTGCGGTGAAGAGGATCACGATGATGCCGGCCGCGGCGCGCAGATGTTCCTGCCGCACACCGCGGGCCATCTCGGAGAGTCCCAGCCCGCGCAGTCGCGCGTACCCGAGAAACGTGCGGTCGGGCGCCCGCAGGGCCACGAACAGCAGCTTGTGCTCTCCCGCGGTGCCGCCCGTGTACCGGTCGCCGTGACGCGCGAGGTGGTCGTCGAATCCGGTGGCTTCCTCTCCAAAGTCCTGCAGCTTCAGGTTGACGGCGGAGTCGCCTGCCAGCACGGGCAGGACGAGATCCCGCAGATGGGGCGCGAGCCGGGAATCCAGGGTCACCTCGCTCACCAGCACGGCGTCCGGTGAGGCGAGCAGAGCGTACAGCCTGGAGAGCTGCCGCTCGCTCACCGCGCGAAACGTCACCCGCCCCGGCTGGAGGCCGGCGAGCAGCCCCGGCGGGGCCGGGTAGCTGGTTCCCTCCCAGGCGAGCGCGGTCCCCGAGCCGGTGTACATCGACAGCCCCTTGCCCTCCTCGATGAAGCGGGTCGTGCTTTCGAATCCGATCGAGCAGGTCGAAGGCGTCGGCGGGGCTTCCCGGGAAGGCGGCGAGATCGTTGCGCGCGGCCTCGAGCGGCTGCTGAAGCCGCAGCATCAGGTCGGAAAACTCGTTCTGGATCAGGTCCGCGCGATGATCCAGGTCCGCCGTGGCCCGGGTCACCGCCTCCATCGGCAGAACGGCGAGGCGCGCTGTGCGGATGATCGAGCCGGCGGAGAGACAGACGGAGCCCGCGAGGACGAGGGCGAGCGGGACGGTCAGACGGCTCCGGCCGGTGGAGCGAACCGACGCGGCGAGCACGAGAAGCCCGGTCAGTGCTCCGAGGCCCACGAGGAGATCGATGCCCCAGGGAAGCTCCAGCCAGCGGCCCGCCGCATCCGCCGAGAGCACGAGGACCGCGGCCACCCCGAGCGACAGGGCGCCCGCGAGGCGCGGCCTGCGGACTGGGCGCGTCGCGTCCAAGACCTACTGCGCCTCCCGGATCTGCACGAGGAAGCAGCTCCCCTTCCTGATCGAGAGGACGAAGTGGATCATCGTCTCGCCGTCGCGTCCGTCCTGCCGCGAATAGGTCCACCCGCCGATGAGATACACCAGACCCGACTGCCTGTCCCTGTCACCGTCGTGAGGCCGGAGCTTGAAGTGGATCGTCTTCTGATGGCCGAAGATTCTCTGGAAGATGAAATAGACCTGACCGCGGCCGTAGTAGCCGGCCTCGTTTCCCACGGTGGACAGCGAGAGGAACACCTTCCCCTCGTCGGGCAGCGTCGAGGTGAGCAGATCGGCGCTGCCGGTCCTGAAAGCGCGGGTGATGGTGTCCATGGACGCCGCAATCCGGGGATCCACGGGGGCGTCATCATCCTTGGGGCCGGCGGCGGCAGGGAAGGCGTAGCAGACAAGCGCAGCGACCAAGGTAGCCGCTGCGAGCGCAGAGCGGTGACCGGTGAGCCTGCCCCCGGCGGGCGTCGTGAGTCTCGATGGCACGGCGGGAAATCCGGTTCCTCGCAACATGAGCGGTGTCTCCGGCCCCGCTGAGCAGGGGACCCTCCCTCCATGTCCCGACCGGCAGAGTAGTGGATACACAGGGGGGTGTCAAGGGAAAGCCATGATTATCACGGTCTTACGCCGTGTCCGGGGCGTCTATAATGGCGCCATGACCGAGGGTTCGACCTTCATCTACATGAAGCACGGGACCGAAACCCCTCTCGACCCACGAGTGCGCCACGTGATGCTCCCGCTCCTGGACGAGGACCCGCGCGGCGACTCGGGGCTGCTCAGGGACGGCCGGGCAATCCGCCGTGTCTTGCAGGAGGCGCGCCTGAAGGTGGCCTCGGCCTTCGGCGCTCGCCCCGGGGAGATCGTCTTCACCTCGGGGGGAACCGAGGCCTGCAACCTGGCGCTCAAGGGTGCATGTCTGGCGAAACGAGGCCGTGGTGCGACACGGCCTCGGATCCTGGTGGGTGCGGCCGAGCGCACCGCGGTGCTCTATCCGGCACGGACCCTTGGGAGAGCCGAGGCGCACACCGAGCTGCTGCCCGTCGATCGTCATGGAAGGGTGCGTCTCGATATCCTCGAGGATCGGCTCGCACCCGGCACTCTGCTCGTCTCGGTGGCGACGGCGAACGCGGAGACCGGCACGCTCGACGAGATCGAGGCGATCGCAAGGATGGCGCACGAACATGGTGCGCTGATGCACACTGATGCCGGCCTCGCCGCGGCGTACCGCCCGATGGATCTCGGCGCGCTCGGGGTGGATCTCGCCTCGCTGAGCGCCCACCCCATGGGCGGGCCGCGCGGCGCCGGTGCGTTGTTCGTCCGGGAGGGGGTGCGTATCGCGCCGCTCATCGAGGGCGGGACAGGGGAGCGCGGCCTGCGCGGCGGTGGGCAGAACGTGGCGGCTCTGGCGGGGTTCGGCGCCGCCGCGGAGATACTGTCCCGCGAGCTCCCGGCGGCATCCGGGCATGCAGGGGATCTCGGTGCCGCGCTCGAGACCGCGCTTCTGGCTGTTCCCGGTGTGCATCTCAACGGCCATCCCGAGCTGCGTCTGCGCGGCATGGTGAACGTGTCGGTGGAAAGCGTGGACGGCGAGGCGCTGTTGATGCGGCTCGCCCGGCACGGGATCGCGGCGTCGAGCGGCTCGTCGTGCTACCAGGAGACCGGCAAGCCGTCTCACGTGCTGCTCGCGATGGGCGTGGACCCTGCTCTGGCGCAGGGCAGCGTGCTTTTCTCGCTCGGCCGCGGGAACACGGAGCAGGACGTGACGATCGTGGCCTCGCGGTTCGGCGAAGCCGTCGTATCTCTGCGTGCGCTCTCCGCCGGGACGCCTACATGACCCGACGGGACGATCGCCGCGAGCGGCTCCGGCGGCTGGAGACGCTGAGGGTGGAATCACCGATTGACGCAGACGTTGTCCTCGATGCGATCGGGCTGTACTGTCCTGTGCCGGTCATGCTCACCGCGGAGAAGATCGCCACGATGCGGCCGGGGGAGGTGCTCGAGGTGCACGCCGACGACCGCGTGGTGCTGCTGGACATGCCTGCATGGTGCCTCTCCACGGGCCATACCTATCTGGGCAGCCTCGAGGAGACGGAGCACTGGCGGCTCTACGTCCGGAGGCGTTAGACTGGGGGCCCCGGCGGCGGACACGGCGCTCGCGGCACGCCGGGACGACGACACAAGGAGCAGGTGATGGCAACCGGAACCGACAAGCAGCCGAAGGCCCGCAGGACCAAGGCGGTGGGCCTGATGTCGGGCGGGCTCGACAGCACGCTCGCGGCGCGTGTGCTCAAGGAGCAGGGCGTCGAGGTGGTGGGACTCCACTTCAGCACGGGGTTCTGCACCACCGACCACCGGCGGGCCATCGGACGCAAGGACGAGGATCCGCGTCGCCTGCGCAGCAAGGCGCTGGTGGCGGGCGCCGAGGCCGAGGTGGAGGTCCGCGTGATCGACGTAGCGGACGAGTACATCGAGATGGTGAAGAACCCGAAGCACGGTTACGGCTCCGCCGCCAATCCGTGCATCGACTGCCGGATCTTCATGCTCAACAAGGCGAAGGAGGTGGCCGACCGGGAGGGCGCGGAGATCGTCTTCACCGGCGAGGTGCTCGGCCAGCGCCCGATGTCCCAGCACCGCAACGCCCTCGACATGATCGAGAAGGAGACCGGTCTGGCAGGGCGGCTGCTGAGGCCGCTGTCAGCCAGGCATATGCCCGAGACGCGCGCCGAGCGTGAAGGGCGTGTCGACCGCGAGCGTCTGTTGTCGATCAAGGGCCGCTCGCGCAAGGAGCAGGAGCAGCTCGCACGGGACCTGGATATCCACGACTACGCGCAGCCGTCGGGCGGCTGCTGTTTCCTCGCCGATCCGATCTTCGGCCGGCGCTTCCATGATCTCGTGCGCGAGGAGGAGACGCCGGGACGCAGGATCTCCCGCGAGGAGATCATCCTGCTGAAAGTGGGGCGGCACTTCCGCATCACGCCGGTGGTGAAGGCAATCGTCGGACGTGACGAGGGAGAGAACAACTTCCTCGAGCGGTTCCGGGCCGGTCGATGGAGGCTGTCGGCGATGGATCACGTGGGTCCGGTCACGCTGGTACAGGGCGACGCCCCGCGGGACACGATCGTCACGGCCGCGTCGATCACCGCGCGCTACTGCGACGGCAGGCGGCAGGCGGCCGTGAGGATCGAGGCCGGCCGGTATGAGCCGTCGGCGGGGCTGTCCGGCGGACCGGGGCTGACGGAGACGTTCACCGTGGCGCCGGCCCCGGAGCCGCAGCTCGCGAGCCTGAGGGTCGGCTCCTGAGGGGGCCGTATGCTAGAATCGCGTTTGTTCTGGTTCGGGCCGTTAACTCAGCGGGAGAGTGCTACCTTCACACGGTAGAAGTCGTAGGTTCAAATCCTACACGGCCCACCAGCACCCCATCCTGATCATGAGTCCTCCATCGATCCCGAAGACGACGGCGAAGCGCGCCGAGCATCTGCGCCGGGAGCTCCGGCGGCACAATCACCGTTACTACGTCCTCGACGATCCGGAAATCTCCGACGCCGAGTACGATCATCTGCTGCGCGAGCTCGCCGAGCTGGAGGAGTCATATCCCGCACTGATCACCACCGACTCGCCCACGCGGCGCGTCGGCGCCGAGCCCCTGGAGAGCTTCGCGCCCGCGAGGCACGCGTTGCAGATGCTCAGCCTGCAGAACGCGGCGAACCGGGGGGAGATGGAGGAATGGTACGAGCGGATCGGCGGGGCCATGGAGGAGGACGGGACGCCTGCGCTCTGGTGCGAGCCCAAGATCGATGGCGCGGCCATAGAGCTTGTCTATCGCGAGGGCCGTCTCGAGTCGGCCTCCACGAGAGGGGACGGGTGGACGGGTGAGGACGTGACCGCCAACATACGAACGATCCGCGGGCTCCCCCCGGTGCTCGACCCCCTGGGTGCGGGCGTTGAAGTGCCCCCGCTGATCGACGTCCGTGCCGAGGTTTACATCGACAAGCAGGACTTCGCGGAGTTGAACCGGATGGCCCAGGAGACCGAAGGGCGCGTCTTCGCCAACCCCCGCAACGCGGCGGCCGGCTCGCTCAGACAGCTCGACCCCGCGGTGACGGCCGGCCGGCCTCTGAGGATCCTCTGCTACGGAGTGGGCCGTCTGGAGGGGCACGCGATCACCCGGCAGGAGGAGGTCGTCCGATACCTCGCAAGCCTCGGTCTGTCGACGGCGCTGGGCTGGTCGCGTCTGTGCGCCGGCATCGAGGAGGTGCAATCGTTTTACGATCGAATGGAGTCGGGCCGCGAGGAGCTCCCGTTCGAGATCGACGGCGTGGTCGCCAAGGTGGATGACCTCGCGCTCCAGGAGAGTCTCGGGGTGCGGTCCCGCAGCCCCCGCTGGGCCGTCGCCTGGAAGTTTCCTCCGCGCGAGGCGGTCACGCGGCTGAGGGAGATCACCGTGCAGGTCGGACGCACCGGAGCGCTCACACCCGTGGCCATCCTCGATCCGGTCTCCGTCTCCGGTGTCACCGTCTCCAACGCCACCCTGCACAACCCGGAGATGATCCGCCAGCGCGACATACGGATCGGCGACAAAGTAAGCATCACGCGCGCGGGGGATGTGATCCCGGCCGTGGTCGGTCCGCTCGCGGCCGAGCGGACCGGCGATGAAAAGGAGTTCGTCATGCCGGATCGGTGCCCCGTCTGCGGCACCACGGTCTCGACGCCGGAGGGGGAGGTGATCCCCCGCTGTCCCAACATCACCTGCCCGGCCCAGGTCAAGGGCCGTGTGATCCACTTCGCGTCGCGTGGCGCGATGGACATCGAGGGGCTCGGCGAGAAGCTGGTGGACCAGCTCGTGGACACCGGTATGGTGAAGGCCCCGTCGGATCTGTACCGGCTCGAGTCCCGCCGTGAGGCGCTGGCCGCCCTGCCACGCATGGCGGAGAAGTCTGCGGCGAATCTGATCGAGTCGATCGCGCGCTCCAGGAACACCACGCTGCCGAGGCTGCTGTACGCGCTCGGCATCCGGCACGTCGGGGAGACCTCGGCCGCCGCGCTCGCGCGCGCCTTCGGGTCGCTCGAGGGGATCGCCTCCGCCTCGGAGGAGGATCTGATGAGCGTTCCCGACGTGGGGCCCGCCGTGGCGCAGAGCATCCGTGCCTTCTTCGCCTCGCAGGCGAACCGGGATGTCGTTCGTCAGCTCGAGGAGGCGGGGGTGACCTACCCGCCTCCGGAGCCGCAACCCGACGCCGGGCCGCTCGCGGGCGCCGTGTTCGTCTTCACGGGCGAGCTCGAGTCGATGAGCCGCGTCGAGGCGAAGAAGAAGGTCGAGTCGATGGGCGCCACCGCCGCGCCCTCTGTCACGCGCAGGACGACCCACGTCGTGGCGGGGCCGCGAGCGGGCTCCAAGCTGGACAAGGCGAGAAAGCTCGGGTGACGATCCTTGACGAGGAGGCCTTTCTGACGCTTGTGCGGCGTTGAGGCCGTCTGGTGTCACGATTGATACCGAGCCCGACAATCAGTGGGTCATGCCCGCTGGCGGGGTAGAGCCGGGAGCTGACGTTCGCGAACACACGGGGACTGGGCCGCCTCGCCGACGTGATGCACGGCCTCGGCGTCCGGGCCACCTGGCTCACCTCGTACTCCGTGGCCCGGGATCCGGAAAGTGTGCGACGGCTCCGCAATGCCGCGCAGGAGGGTGACGAGATCGGGGGCCATCTGCACGCGTGGGAGACCCCGCCGCTCACCGAAGCGGACGCGCGCGGCCACGCCTACATCTATGAGTACGGTGAGGAAACGCGGCGTGAAAAGCTGCGTCATCTCAACGCCGCCCTGGGAGATGCCTTCGGCGTCCGCCCGGCGAGCTATCGTGCGGGGCGCTGGGGCATCGATGAGATCGGCTACCGTCACCTCGAGGAAGCGGGCTACACGATAGATTCCAGCGTGGTTCCCGGCCATACCTTCCATGGCTCGCCCGGAATCTCGCGGGGCGGCCCGGACTTCAGGAGCCGGCTCACGGGCCGGCCGGCGATCCCGTATCGGGTCGGCGGGCTTTTGGAGGTCCCCGTCTCGGTGACTACCATCGGCGCTCTCGGGTCCGGCGTGCTCCCCGCGGCGCTCGCGCGTTCCGTGTGGCACGGAAGCGGTCTCGCGGCCCGTGCGGCGCGCAAGGCGCTCTCGGGATCCCGACTAACGCGGCTGGTCTGGGTGCGACCGCTCGCCGCCCCGCGGGCCGATCTGGTTGCGGCGGGCCTCTCGCTCCTCTCAGCGGGAGCACCGGTGATCAACGTGATGTTCCACTCCTCGGAGGCGTTTCAGGACACCAGCCCCAAGACTCGCACCCGCGAGGGTCTCGACCGGTTCTACGGCGACCTCGAGGCTGTCGTGTGTGCCCTGCTGGGCACCGGCCGGGTCGTTCCGTCGACCCTGCGCGAGGCGGTCGGCCCGGACGCTCAGGCGTGAACATCGAGCCGATCGGTGGTGATCGTGCCGGGGAGGTTCAGGGGGCTCTTCCGCCGTCTCGGTCTCGGGCTCGCGGCGGAGAACTACCGGCAGTTCTGCTCTACCGCGCGCGGTCGCTCCCGGTCTTGCGGTCGGCGTGCTGGGGCTCGTGGACTCCGGCGGGCTGGTGGGTGTCATCGGCTACCTGGATGCGCCGGCGCGGCTGCAGGGCGCGCCGGAACCCCTTACCGTCCGATGGCCGGTGAACATCTACCTGCTGCCCGAATATCGCGGTAGGGGTCTCGGAGTGAAGCTGATGGAGGCCACACGCGAAGGAGCGCGTCTGCGACTGGTCATCGGTGGCAACGAGGCGTCGATCCCGGTGCTGGAGAAGACCGGGTGGAAGCGGATCTTGGTGCCCTCTCGCTCTTCCGGTGGGCCCGGCCGTGTCTCGATCCGCGTCTCCTGGCTGGACCGGCGCCCCGGGGCGGCGCGGCGTATGCCTCCCGAGCGTTGTATCCCTGACGATCGGCAGCGAACGGGTGACGGCCCGCCGGGTGCACGCCCCCGAAGAGGACCTCCTCGAGACTTCGGCCGGGTTCTCCGGGGCGGGTCATGAGAACGGCATCCTCCGCGACCGGCAGTACCTGGAGTTCGCGTTCGGCGGGTCGATGAGCGCCTATCACATCCTCTACCTGGTATCGGTCTCGGTGTTCCCGCCGGATACTTCGTGCTGGCGGCGCGGTCGGAGCGATGGCCGCTGCTGACCACCGAGATCATCGATCTCGACGCCGTCGAAGGACGTGAGCCGGAGATCATCGGCGCAGCACACCGGACCGCGCTCGCGTGCGCCGATATCGTGCGGCTGCACATCTGCGGGGAGCGTTTCGTGGCTGGCGCGAGACGCGTCGGTGGTATCGCGCGCGAGAGCGCCGATCTGCCGCTGCGCATCTCGTGCGAGGAGGAGTTCCCGCCTTCCGTCACCGATCCGGCCCTCTGGAGGCTGACGTACGGCGATCACGATCAGTACAGGGTCCGCCCCGCCTCGCGCATCTGGCGGCAGCCCCGTCCTTAGGCCCCGGTGCCCAGATGATGCCGGTGCCTGCGATACAAGCACGAGCAGCACCGGTGCGTACGCCAGGAGGAAGAGGAATGCGCCGAGGTCGCCAGCATGGACAGGGTCGGCTCCGGGCCCAACCAGCTTCGCGCTCGCCGAGGCGGGCGGATCCAACCAGCGTGATGCCCATGAGCGAGAGGCCACAGCAGATGGGCGAGGAAGCGAGGATCCCACGCAGGCCCATGAAGTACCGCATCGCGAGAACGGTCAGCGCGATCCCGAAAAGCCCGAGCGAGCTCGTCGTTCCGATCGCGGCGCCCTTGAGCCCGTAGCCCGCATGGATGAAGGACCAGACGGCGGTGAAGTTGATGATGATGGAGATGACGTACACGTAGACCGTCTGTGCCTGCCGCCGCAGCGTGATGAAGAACGAGGAGAGGCCACGGGGCACGGAGGAGAAGAACGTGCCCATGAGAAGGATCTGCAACGGCGGGATCCCGGGCTCGTATTGAGGCAGCGCTCCCGGATCACGGCCTCCGCGCCGAAGTAGACCAGCCCCAGGGCTGCGGGAGAGACCCGCGAGATGACCGTGAGCGGCACCTCGACCATGCTCCTCAGGTCCTCGACCCGCTCTCGCTCGCTGTAGCGCTCCACGAGATGGGGTGAGAGCACGTTGCCGAAGGCGTAGGAGAACTGGAACAGGTACTGGTTGATCGTCATGCCGAGGGCGTAGTATCCGAGACTCGTGAGTCCGAGAAACGTCAGGATGAGCCATCGGTCGATCGACAGGAAGATGTTGTAGAGCAGCCCGTTGAGGTGGGAGGGAAACCCGACGACCACCAGCTCGCGAAAGATCGGCCACCGCCATCGCAGTCCGACGGCGAATCCGATGTGCCGGAGCTGTGCGAGAACGGCGATGGAATAACTGGCCGCGGTTCCGATGACCAGTCCCGGGAGGCCAAACACATACGTCAGCGTGACGGCGAGGATCGCCTCCAGGACGTTCATCCAGGCATTGACGCGGGACTGGTACGCGAACTCCTTCTGGCCGAAGAGATAAAGCTCCATGAAGGCGTAGATGTGCTGGAAGTAGAGCAGCGGGAGGAAGACGAGCATCGCGATCCGTAGAGCGGGATCGTCGATGAGGAAGGCGGCCACGAAGGTGGCACCGCGCAGCGATCAGGACCGCGGGATTGTTGGTCCTGAAGGCCACGTCCCTACCGCGGCCAGTCGGCCGGCGTCGTTCTTGCCTGTATAGTATGGTATCTCCCGGCGCAGGGCGGCCTGGGCCCCGATGTCGCCGAACTTGACATAGGTCTGGATCAGGCCCAGGGTCTTCCACATCCCGTACGCGTGGGGGCCCGAGAAGTCCTGGAACGATGAGACTGCGTACGAAACTGACCACCAGGGCGACACCCCGGGCGAACATCATGTACGCGAAGTCGCGGGCTATGTCCCTGGGGGATGAGGTGTTCATGAGGAGCGCGTCGGTTCGGCTCTTTGTGAAGGAGGGCCATTCGCGTGAGCGCGGAGAATACCATCGGACTCGGCCCCCGCAAGAAGCGCGGCGCCGGTTCGCACGAGCGCCAAATCACGCGCCGGATGCTGATGGTCGCCTTTCTTCTGGCGATCGCCGTGCGGATTGCATGGCGTGGTACTCGGGCGCGGCCCAGCCACAGGAGATCCGTTACATCACGATCGCCCGCGGGGTGCTGTCGGGTCAGGGATACGTCGGGCTCGACAACCGGTTCCCCGACATCATCCAGCCGCCACTGTATCCCGTTGATGTTCGCCTCGGTGCTGACGCTGCCCGGGCTCGATCTCGATGCTTGCCGCGGCGGTGTCGATCCTGTTCGGTGCACTGCTGGTCTTTCCTGCGGCCGCCGTTGCAGGCGGCTGCACGGTGATGCGGCTCGCCCGCCGGCTGGGGCTGCTGATCGCCGTCTATCCATTGCTGTCTCACATCTCGGCGCCGCAATAACCGAGTCACCTTCGCGGTGCTGGTGACGACCGGCGCAGCTCTGTCTCTGGCGCGCGCTGGATCGCGAGGCTGGGTGAGACGGTACGCGAACCCGGGACCTGTTCCTCGCCGGAATGGGTGCTTCGGGTTGTCCTTCCTCGCGCGTCCCGAGGGTCTGACCTATCTGGTCATGAGTTGCGCACTGCATCGTGACTACCTGCCGTTCCTGCTGCCTCCGATGGCGGGTCTGGAAGGCCCTCGCGCCGGCCTCGTACTGCCGGTGGTCGGCTTCCTGCTGCTCGGGCTCCCGTATTTCCTCTGGGTTCAGGGCAAGACGGGCCAATGGCTCGATGGCTCCCAAGGCGGTGCTGGTTCAGGTGCACCATGCGCTGCGCCAGGAGGGGCAGCGCGAACAGTGGAAGGAGCCCTTCGAGAGCCTGCTCTTCGTCGAGCGGGTCAAGTTCGGCCTCAACAAGGAATCGACGGCGATTCGCTCACAGGAAGAATTCAGCAAGGTGGGAGTGGGCCTGAGCGAGGGGCTCCTGGTGAGCGACGAGGGGCATGTCACGTTGTCGGATCCCAAGCTGGCGTCCAGATGGTGTTGCGGAACAGCGCCGAGGTGTATCTCGAGACGATCAAGTACGGTTACGTGCTGCCGACCAATCCTGCTCGATGCTGGCGGGGGTCGGTTTGTTCTCGCGGCCCTGGGCCGGCAGACATGGCCGGGATGCGCTGTTTGTGCTGGCCTTCTTCGTCGGGAGCTTTTCGTTCCTGATCACCCATGTCCAATCACGCTTTCTGTACAGCGCGATGCCGTTCTTCACTGCCATGGGTGGCGGAGGGGTGGCGTCTGGCGGAATCGTGGGCGCGGGCGTCTCTGCTTCAGGTCCGAGGACGTATCCCGGCAGGAGGGATCGCGACCGTCCTGTGGGCATGCCGTCCTGGGGCTGACCGATGATGCACCTGGTCCCGGACCCGCGCCAGTCTGAGAGGCTCTGGGCCGAGCATCGCGAGCTGGGTCTGTGGCTGAAGAACGCAGAACGGCCGGGCGGGACTGTCATGGCTGCTACGCCGGTGGTCTCGTACTACGCAGGAGCCGGGTTCGAGGTGCTCCCGTACGCCGGGGTGGATGACATGCTCCGGTATGCCCGGTACAAGGGGGTGAAGTACCTCGTGGTGGACCGCGCCGAGATCCCCACGTTCCGGCCGCAGCTCACCCGGCTGCTCAATCCGGCCCGGAGGCAGCCCGGCCTCGACCTGGTGAAATCGCTTCATGAGGGCAGCTCGCACGCCATCTTCCTGTACCGCCTGGTGCCCCGGGTCGCCGCCACCCAGTAATAGTCATATTTGTTCGTTTTGTTCTGCCCTCTCGCGGGGAGTCGGAGTCGAGAGTCACCCGATTCTCCCGCCCGAAGGGGCAGGCCACGCCCCGTAATGTGTTGACGGCCCGGGCGCTTTCACGTATTATTCGCGGCACATAGTTGATCAGCCACTGGCCCGTGTTCCGACAAGGCACGACTGAACAGCCACCTGCCCTCGTATGGCGGAGCCATACCCGGGCAACGTGCCGTCGGATTCCCGGGTGCTCGTGATCCAACCCTGCCAAGCGAACGGGTGATCGGCGCGAGCCGGGTGTGGCTCCCGGTGCGGAACAGCCGATGCCGTCGATGCGTCCCGGTGACCCCTCTCGTTGTGGGGGATTACCAGCTTGATGCCTCGATAGGCAAGGGAAAACGGTGAGAGGTCCGGTGATGGCGGGCAGGGCGGACGATCGGCGGCTGAAGTGCAGCGTGGGCGTGATGGCCTACAACGAGGAGCGGAACATCGCCAGGCTCCTCGAGGCGCTCGGCCGTCAGCGGATGCAGACGTGCACGATCGATTCCATCATGGTCGTGGCATCGGGCTGCACCGATGCGACGGAGCCGATTACGCGCGCCGCCGCCGAGCGGGACCGGCGGATCCGCCTCATCAGCCAGCCGACGCGGGAAGGGAAGGCAAGGGCCATCAATCTCTTCCTGCGGGAGGCGCGCGCGTCGGGCGTCGACATCTGCGTCCTCCAGTCGGGAGACACGCTCCCCCAGGACGAGACGATCGAGCGTCTGGTCCGGCCGATGGTCGAGGCGGGCGACGTGGGCATGACGGGAGCGCACGTAGTGCCCGTCAACGGGAAGGGAAGCTACGTCGGCCGGATCGTCCACACGCTGTGGAGACTGCATCATCGTCTGGCGATGGAGAGCCCGAAGGCCGGTGAGCTGGTGGCGTTCAGAAACCTCGTCGACGCGATACCCGACGAGTCGGCGGTGGACGAGGTCAGCATCGAGTCGGCCATCTCGCTGCAGGGCCTTCTGCTGAAGTACGTGCCGGATGCGATCGTGCTGAACAAAGGGCCCGAGACGTTCTCGGACTTCCTCAAGCAGCGCCGGCGGATTCACGCCGGCCACATCGAGGTGGCAAGACGCTTCGGATACGCTCCGTCCACGATGAGCCTGGGCCGGGTCGGGCGTCACGTGATGGCGGACATGCTCGAGGCACCTTCGGAGATCCCGGCGTGTCTGGGGGCCGCAGCGCTGGAGGCGGTCGGACGCGCCCTTGGAACCTATGACTTCTACATCGCGCGCAAGAGCCACGCGGTGTGGGACATTGCGGTGACGACGAAAAATGTCCAAGGGAATTAGGACGGTCCTGCCGATGATACCGCGCTACTGGGCCTACCGGGCCACGGGCCGCCCGAGGACCCTGCCGGTGAACTTCACCCTCAGCCTGCTTTTCGCCTGCAACTCGCGATGCATGACCTGCAACGTGTACGAGCGGAAGGTGAAGAACTTCACGGTGGAAGAGTACGACAGGTTCCTGTCCACGGTCGGCCGCGTGCCCTACTGGTTCACCCTGAGCGGTGGCGAGCCCTTCATCCGCAAGGAGATCGTGGACATCGTGAAGGTGGTGTACGACCGGTGCCGGCCGAAGATCATCAACATTCCCCACAACGGCACCTTCCCCGACACCACGCCGGAGCGCGTGGAGCGGATGGCCGCCTACTGCCCCGAGTCGGAGATCATCATCAATGTCTCTCTCGACGAGCTGGGGCACCGTCACGACGAGATGCGCGGCACGAAGGACAACTTCGAGCTGGCGACACGCACATTCAGGGAGCTGAAGAGTCTCAAGCTGAAGAACCTGACGGTGGGGATCCACACCGTGCTGTCGAAGTACAACGTCGCACGCCTGCCGCAGATCTACGAGGGGCTGACCGCGATGGGGCCGGACTCCTACATCACCGAGCTGGCCGAGGAGCGCAACGAGCTGCAGACCGTGGGCACGGGCATCACACCCTCGGTCGAGGAGTACGGCAAGGCGGTCGAGTTCCTGCTCGGAGAGCTGGGCAAGAAAAAATACCGTGGGATCTCCCGTGTCACACAGGCATTCCGCCTCGAGTACTACCGGCTGGCGCGCAGGACGCTCAAGGAGCGCCGCCAGGTCATCCCCTGCTACGCGGGATGGGCCTCCTGCCACGTGGCTCCCGACGGTGATGTCTGGCCGTGCTGCGTGCGGGGCGAGTCGGTGGGCAATCTGCGGGAGAACGGCTACGATTTCCCCGCGATCTGGTACGGCGAGCGGATGCGCGTCATGCGCGAGTCGATCCGCAACGGGGAGTGCGCCTGTCCGCTGGCGAACGCCTCGTACACGAACATCCTGATTTCCCCCAGCTCGCTCGCGCGGGTCGGGGTCAACCTCCTCACGATGTAGCGGGGGGGCGCTGTTTCGATCTTTGACTTCCGGCAGGGGCGCCCGCGACGGCGCCGCCTGAGATGGATTGGTTGGGGCGCGGCGGCCCTGGTCGTGCTGGTGGCTCTCGATGCTCTGGTGGTCGAGCCCCGGTTGTGGCTGGCGGTCAGCCGGGTGCCGCTTCCGGCGGGGCACGATGGGCGTCTGGCCCGCAGCCTCGAGGGGACGCGGATCATGCACCTGAGCGACCTGCATGTCCGCGGCCTCGGGTTCCGGGAGCGCCGGCTCATGAGGCTGCTACAGGCGGAGCGACCCGATCTGGTCCTGATGACCGGCGATTACGGCGAAGGACGGGCGGGGCTCGAAGCGCTGACCCGGCTGCTCGGCACCTGGAAGCCGCCGCTCGGCGCATACGCGGTGTTCGGCAACAACGACTACTTCCGCGGCGAGCAGGAGGCGATAGGCCGGGCCCTCGAGGCGGCGGGCGTGCGGGTGCTGGTCAACGCCAGCGTGCGGGTCGAGGCGCCCGGTGGCGTGGTGTATATCGCGGGGGTCGACGACCCCCACTTCGGCCGGGATCGGCTGGAGGAGGCGCTGGCCGGCGTGCCCGAAGGGGCGCCGCTGATACTCCTGGCGCACTCGGCCGATCTGCTGGCCGGCGGCAGGGGTCGCGGGATCCTGTTCAACGCCGGCGACGCTCAGGGGCCGTGGGGGCGTGGCTGGTTCTGGAGCGACGGCGCCCACATGGTCGCCCCGCCGGGCGATGTGCTCTTCCCGTCGGACGGACGGCGCCGGCTGCGGGTGCAGCGGCGCGAGGACGGGGTGGCGGTGGACGAGATCCGGCTCGTGCCGGAGGAGCCGGGAGTCGGCCGGCCGCAGAGGCGCGGTGGACGCGGCGTGGGCGGGCCGGCGAGCCGGCCGGGAGAGATCGTCGTCACCGCGGCGGACGTGGGTGACGCGGACCTGCACGGCGGGTGGGTCAGGCAGCGGAAGGACGGAAGGGAGTTTCTGGTGGATACCCCGGATCGCGGGGTGCTCGTGCCGTACCCGGAGGCCTCCCCGGACTCGTTTTTCGAGGCCGGATTCGAGGCGGCCGGAAACGTGAGGTATCACGTATGGGTTCATTTCAGGTCGGGGAACGGATGGGGCACGTCGGACTCGCTCTATCTGCAGTTCACCGACAGCCTGGGGCCGGGAGGAGCGCCGGCCTGGCGGATGGGCGGGACGGCGCCGCCGGTGGATCCGCTCAGGGTCGACCTGATGCTCGCCGGGCACACGCACGGCGGCCAGGTGGTCCTGCCGTGGCTGGGCCCCGTCGAACCGAACGTCAGGCACGCGCGGTATCTCCACGGCACGTACGAGGTGGACGGGATGGAGCTGTACGTCAGCCGTGGAGTGGGCTGGAGCTATCTGCCTGTGCGATTTCTCTGCCCGCCGGAGGTCGTCGTCATGCAGGGGCCGGGGGAATGATCTGATGCCCGTTCATTTCGAATCCGTGGATCGCTATCACGTGCCGGAGATCGAGGCGGCCTTCGAGCGCTCGCTCGATACGCTGCAGTTCGATCTCGGCGGAAGGCGCACGGCGTTCCTCAAGCCCAACATCGTCCGTCCAGCGAAGCCCGACTCGGCCGTCGTGACCCATCCGCGTGTGGCGGAGGCGGTCATCAACGTCCTGCGCCGGCGCGGGGTCGAGGACATCCGGGTGGGGGAGGCCTCCTCGGTGGGTGTCGACGTGGAGCACGCCTTCGACGTTTCCGGGTACCGTGCCCTGGCACACCGGCTGGGCGTGCCCCTGCTCAACCTCAACGACGTGGAGCGCCGCGAGGTGCGGTGGATGTACGGCAGGCTGCGTCTGCCCCGGGTGGCACTGGACGCCGACCTGTACATCAACATGGCGAAGCTCAAGACCCACTTCCATACCACGGTGACTCTCGGGGTCAAGAACCAGAAAGGGCTCCTGCTGCCCGAGGACAAGCAGTTCGATCACCTGGAGGTGCGTCTGCACCCGGCGCTGGCCGAATACGCGCGCCTGGCCCGGCCCCACCTGACGCTCGTGGACGGGATCATGGCGATGGAAGGGGAGGGGCCGACGAAGGGCAAGCCGAAGAAGGCGGGCGTCCTGGCGTGCGGCGACGACATCTACGAGACCGATTTCGCCTGCGCCCGGTTCATGGGCGTCGATCCCACGCGCGTGACCCACCTCGCCTATGCGGTGGAGCGCGGCCTGATCGAGCTTCCCGGCGGCGACGCGGCCGCCCTGCCCGTGACGGGCGAGGCGTTCGAGGCGCGGCGCTCGACGTTCGAGCTGCCGGGCAACGAGCCGAAAAAAATCATGAATTTCTACGGCTGGAAGAACCACCGGGCGTGCGCGGAGTGCGAGCACGCGGTCGAGCATGCCTACATGCTGGCGATTCGCAACCCGCGCTACTGGTTCACCTTCATCCCGAAGCTCGCGTATCTGATGCTGTTCGACCGGGTCGATCTGCTGCGTGGCCGTGAGGCGCGGATCCCGGAAAAGCACGGGCGGCTCCTCCTGGTGGGCGACTGCACCCGGAGACTGGCCGAGGAATACGGAGTCGGCTACGTGAAGGGGTGCGTGCCGAAGCCGGAGGATGTGATTCGGCGGGTCATGCAGCTCTGACGATGCGGTTTCTGGTAACGGGAGGGACCGGGTTCATCGGGAGCCACTTCACCAGGCGGCTCCACGAGGCGGGACATGCGCTGACGCTCGTGGTCCATCGGAGCGCGCCGGCGATACCGGAGGGGCCGACCGTCAAGTATCATCACGCGGACCTCGAGGACCCGACGCTGTTCAGGAACGCGGGAGTGAAATGCGACGTTGCCGTCAACATGGCGGGTCTGCTGAGAAGACCCGGCATCGAGGAGGAGTCGTACTGGAAGGTCCATTACGAGTCGACCAAGCACATCCTCGAGGAATGTCTCAAGTTCAGGATCCGGCATCTGATCCTGGTCAGCACGACGGGTGTCTACGGGGCCACGGGGCGCTCGCCGCGGGGCGAGGACGGCCCGTACGGTCCCGGAGACGCGTACGAGAAGACGAAGCTGGAGGCGGAACGTTACGCGAAGGAGCAGTGCGGTGTCGATCGCGTGGGACTGACGATCATCCGGCCGGCGCTGGTCTACGGGCCGGGCGACATGCACCTGCTCAGGCTGTACAAGGGGATAGCGGGCGGTTATTTCAGGATCATCGGTGATGGCTCGAACCTGATCCATCCTGTATATATCGACGATCTGATAGACGCGATGATGAAGTGCCTGCCCGAAGAGGGCGCGGCCCCGGGCGATGGCGCCGGGCCGAGGGTGCTCAACATCGCGGGAGAGAGGCCGGTGGCGTTCGGCGAGTTCTGCGAGGCGATCGCGGGCGCCGTGGGACGCCGGCTCCCCTCCATGAAGATACCGAAGGGGATTGCGGCCGCCGCGGGCGGCCTGTTCGAGGCGGCGCACCGGGTCACCCGGCTGACGCCGCCGCTGACGAGGGAGACCGTGAAGTTCATGACATCCGATCGGGCCTATGACATCGGCCGGGCGCGAGCGTCGCTCGGCTGGGAGCCGCGGATCGGCATCGGGGAAGGCACCCGCCGCGCGGTGGAGTGGTACCGGCAGCAGGGGCTTCTGAGGCAGGCATGAATAGGGTGAGGCGGTTGCTGTCGGACCAGAGGATGCGGGCCGCGCTGGCCCTTGCCGGCGGCCTGGCGCTGCTCTGGCTCTGGGTCTCCATGATCGACCTGCGCGATGTCGTGCGGCGCCTCTCCGTCGTGGAGGCACGGTGGATCGCGATGTTTGCGCTGCTGTGGGTCGCGGCGGCGTTTCTCAGGAGCCTCAGGTGGCGCGTGATCCTGTCGCGGGTGCGGCCCGTGCCGATCGGCGAGGCGTTCGGTCTCTTCATGGCCTGCATGTTCGTCAACTTCCTTATCCCCGTGCGGGCCGGTGAGGCGGCCGTGAGCATGACCCTCAAACGGAACCACGGGATCCCGTTCTCGCGGTCGCTGCCCACGCAGGTGATGGACCGGCTGTTCGACCTCACACCGGTGGTGCCGGCGCTCCTCGTGGCGCTGTTCCTCGGCAGCCGCGACGGGCTCGGCTCGGTGCTGGCGATACTGGCCTTCGTGGCTTTCGTCTTTTCGGTGCTGACCGGCCTCGTGCTTCTGTCCATGACGCGCCCCGCGATGGCCTCGAATCTCATCCGCGGCGTGTCGCGGATCGTTCCGGCCGCCCTGAGACCCAGGGTGGAGCGGTTCGGGGTCACCTGCGTCGAGGGGGTGGCCGCACTGAGAATGGGGGCGGGGACGGTCCTGGCGCTGGCCGGGATCACGCTCGCGGCCCTCGCGCTCGACGCGATGTCTCTCGAAATGATCTTTATCGGGCTGGGGCACTTCATCACCCCGGCCGTTATCCTGAGCGGTTACACCCTGATGTTCCTGACGAGCGCCCTGCCAAGACCGCCGGGCCTCGTAGGGAGCCAGGAGATGCTTTTTCTTCTGATCTTCTCACTGTTTCTCGGGGTCGACAGGAATCTCGCCAGCGCCGCCGTCGTGGCGGTGCATCTCATGATGGCGCTGATCCTGACGTCGGCCGGATCCGTGTCCCTGTTCTTCCTGGGGATACGGTCGGTCCACGTCGTCCGCGAAACCGTCCCATCCGTCACAACTACGGGAGCCTCATGATGAGAGCAGCCATGGAACACTTCAAGGCACCACGGAAAATGCGACGGGTATTGTTCATCTATCCGCCGCTGACGACACACACCGACTACGCCACCGAGTCGAAGGGGACACATCCGCCCATCGGCATCGCCTACATCGCCGCGCTTCTGGAGAAGGACTACGACGTCGGGATTGTCGACTGCGTGGTCGAGGACTACTACAACGAGGAGCCGATCGCGGAGAACATCATCCGGTACGGCCTCTCGTACGAAGGGATTATGAAGAAGGTGGCCGAGTTCAAGCCCGACCTGGTGGGCGTCTCGAACCTCTTCTCCTCGTCGGCCGAGGACTCGATCCGGGTCTGCTCGGCGGTAAAGGCCGTGGACCGCGAGATCCTTACCATGCTTGGCGGCCCGCATCCCTCGGCCATCCCCGAGCACCCGCTGGCCTCGCCCGACGTGGATTTCGCCATCCTCGGCGAGGGCGAGATCCCGACCGTGAGCCTGCTCAAGGCGCTCGAAGCGGGGGACGAGAGCCTGCTCGAAGGCGTGGCCTTCCTGCGTGACGGCAAAATGGTGAAATTCGAGCGGAAGAACTACGTCGATGATCTCGACACCCTTCCGTTCCCGGCGCGACACCTGCTGCCGATGGACAAGTATCTTTCCATCAGCAACGCGTTTCTGACCACGCGGCGCACGCCGTTCACCCCGATGATCACCTCGCGCGGGTGCCCGGCCAAGTGCACCTTCTGCCCGGTGCACGCGGCGTGGGGCAAGCAGTGGCGCGCGCGGTCGCCGGAGAACGTCCTGGCCGAGATCGACGAGCTGTACCACAAGTACGGCATCCGCGAGATCCACTTCGACGACGACAACATCACGCTCGACAAGCGCCGGGCGATGAAGATCTTCCAGATGATGATCGACCGCAAGTACGATCTCATCTGGACGGCGCCGTCGGGCATCGCGCTCTGGGCGCTCGACGAGGAGCTGATCGAGAAAATGGCCGAGTCGGGCTGCTACAAACTGTTCATGGCCATCGAGTCGGGCGACGAGTACGTGCTCAAGCACGTGATCCGCAAGCCGCTCAAGCTGAAGAACGTGCCCATCCTCGCGAAGAAGATCCGGCAGGTGGGAATCGAGATGGAGGCGTTCTTCGTCGTGGGGATGCCGGGCGAGACTCGCGAGCAGCTCAAGCAGACCTTCCGCTTCGCGCGCGAGCTCGACGCGGACAACACGCTGTACTTCTATGCCAACCCGATTCCGGGCTCGCCTCTGTACGAAGAGGCGATGAAGCACCAGTACATCTCCAAGGAGTTCGACTACACGAAACTGCGTGTGTCGACGGCGAACCTGAACACGCCGCAGATGTCGGCCCAGGAGCTCGAGCGGATGGTGGCCCGGGAGAATCTCAGGATGAGGGTCACCTATGCCTTCAAGCACCCGGTCAGCGCGGCGGCTCGGTACGGCCGGTACATCCGCAAGGACCCGAGGGTGGTGTACAAATCGGTCAGCGGCTATCTCCTCAAGAGCGTCGGGCTGAGCGCGTAATCCCGGTACTCGGAGACATCGAGCGATGATCCAGGCGGGGAGAGCCTCCTCACTCTCCCGCGAGGGGGGGGTGCGCCCTCTGGCCCTGTACGTCCTGGCCGTCATCCTCATCCACAGCCTGGGGCAGTTCGCCTACATGGGGCTGTGGCGGCATGTCACCGCTCCCGACTTCGACGTCAACGATTTCAAGGCGTACTACACGGCCGCCCTGGCCGTGCGGACCGGTGAGGCCGGCAGCTTTCTCTACTCCGACCCGGAACGGCTCAATCTCGGGCTGCTGCCGGAGCAGCCCTGGGTCAGGTTCGCCGTCGACGCCGGCGTCCCGCATCCGAGTGCGTACATATATCCTCCCTTCCTCGCGGTCGTCCTGGCTCCGCTGACCGTCCTGCCCTACCACGCCGCCAACCTCGCGTGGTTCGCCTTGAACACGGTGCTTCTGGGCGCGTCGGTCGTGATGCTGGTGCGGCTTGCGACCCGTGGCGCCGACGACGACACGTCGCGCCTGCTCCAGGCGGTGGTGGCGGTATCCGTGTGCCTCGACTTCTTCCCGACACTGCGCGCGATGCGATGCGGGCAGATCGGGTTCGTGCTGTTGTTCCTCTGCACCGCGGCGCTGGTGCTGTTGACACGGGAAGCGTCCCCAACGGCGGATGTTCTCGCCGGCACCTGTCTTGCGGTGGCCGCCGCGATCAAGCTCACACCTGTGGTCCTGATCCTGTATCTGGCCTGGGCGGGAAAGCGCCGGGCGGCGGCCTGGGGCGCGGGGCTCTTCGGCGCGCTCACCGCGGGGTCGATCGCCGTTGCCGGGTGGGGCAACATGGTGCTGTACGTGACCCGGTTCCTTCCGAGCCTCGCGCGCGGCGCGGCTACGTACGCCAACCAGTCAATCAACGGGTTTCTGAACCGGATGTTCACCGGGGAGAGTATGGCGGTGTTCGATTTCTCGAGCGAGCCCTACATCGTCTGGCTCCTGACCCGGCTCACGGCCGTGGCGCTCCTGGCCGCGGCGTTCCTTCTGGCGCGTCCCGGGGCCCGGCCGGCCGGCTCGCGACGGCTGGCCCTCGGATACGGGCTGGTGGTGTTGACCTCCCTCCTTGTCGCGCCGATTTCGTGGGAGCATCATTACGTCCTGGCCCTGATACCGCTCTCGCTGATGATCGCCGAGACGGCGATGGCTCCCGACTGGAGCCGGATCGCACTGCTCTCGCTGGCCTACGTGGCGATGGCCGTGGACGCGTTCGAGCTGCTGAGGACGCGTCTGCCGCGCGGCAGCCGCCCGGCCATGTCGTACGTGCTGTACGGGGGGCTCCTGCTCTGGTGGATGCTCGCCTCGGCGCTCGCGCGGGATCGCGGGAAAGCTCCGGCATGAGCGATCTGCAGGAATCGCGCGCCGTCCGTCTCCTCGCGGTGCTGGTGCTGATGTTCGTCCCGTTGAGCTTCGCGTACAACGGGGTGCTGTCGAACGCGCGGCCGTCGGTGAAGAACGACTTCACCTCGTACTATGTGGCAGGTCTGGCAGTGCGGGCGGGGATGCCCGACGCGCTCTACTATCCCGACCCGGTCGGATCACTCTTCGCCCAGGCTTCCGAGCAGCATCCCTGGATCGACCTGGCGCGCCCGGCGGGGATCGAACAGCCCAACTACTACCTCTACCCGCCTCTCTTCGCGGTCCTGTTCGCTCCGCTCACACTGCTGCCGTACAAGGTCGCCTACGTCGCCTGGATCGCGTTCGGGGCGGTGTGCCTCGCAGTCAGCGTGGCGCTGATCCTGCGCCGCCTCCCGCCGCCGTTCACATCGAGCCGGACCCTGACGGCCGCCGCCGTGTGCGTGACCCTCGCCGGGCTCTTCTATCCGGTGAGCCGTACCCTGGCGGTGGGACAGAGCAGCCTCCTCCTCCTGCTGCTGCTGACCGCGGTGCTGGCCGGGCTGGAGCGGCGCACCAGGCGAGGGGACGCCGTGGCCGGACTGTGTCTGGCATTCGGGATCATGCTCAAGCTCACGCCGGCGATCTTCCTCCCGTGGCTCGTGATGCGGCGTCGATGGCGGGCTCTGGGAGCCTGTGCGGCCGGACTGGCCGCCCTCGGGGCGGCCTCGCTGGCGGCGGTCGGCTCCGGCCCGCACGCGACCTATTTCTTCGGAATCGTCGGGCAGATCTCCGGCGGCACCGCGTTCTACCCGAATCAGTCGCTGGCGGGGCTGTTCGCCCGGGTCTGGGGCGGCAACATGCGGCTCGCCGACCTGGTGGATCCGGCCTCACCGGCGGCGGTCGCGGCGCGCGTCGCGGGCTTCCTGCTCATCGCGGCCACCTTCGCCTTTCTGTGGCGGCGTCCCGGGCGCGAGGATCGGGAGTTCAGCCTGCTGGTCATGGCCGGCCTGCTGTCGTCGCCGATCTCGTGGGAGCATCATTACACACTGGCTCTCATCCCCGCCTGGATCCTGACGCAGGAGGCGGCGACCGGAAGCCTGAGCGTGCGGCGGGCGGCCCTGGCGGGCGGGGCTCTGGCGCTCGTCGGCTCGTACATCGGGCTGCGCCAGATCGAAGCGTTCGGGGGGGGGATGGCGGGGCAGGCGGCCGCCTCGGCCTGTCTTGCGGGCGGATCCGTGCTGTGGGCGGTCCTCATGCTGCCCGATGTGTCGAAGAGGGAGCGCGGGGGAGCCGGCGCCGTCCCGTCGGCCCTGCTCGCGCTCCTGGTCGTCTTCGTGGGCGCGGGTTTCCTGTTCAAAGTCTTCGAGTACAACCGGTCGTACCGCTACGGCGACTTCACCTCGTACTATGTCGCCGCCGCGACCCTTCTCGACGAGGACGGCGGCCCGCTCTACTATCCGGATACACCCGACAGGATCCTTGCGCGCGCCGAGACGCCCAGCCCCTGGACCGAGACCGCCGCCCGCTGGCATGTTCCGGATGCCAACTACTACCTGTATCCTCCCTTCTTCGCGATCGCCATGATCCCGCTCGCGCTGGTACCATACGCGACCGCGCACAACCTCTGGTACGTGGTCAACCTGCTCGCGCTGGGCGGTTTCGTCTGGCTCTACCTGTGGGCCAGGGGGGCGGGGAACGGCGGCCTCACGCGTGCGGAACGGGCGATGCCCGTGGTGCTGATCGCGCTCTCGTGGCCTTCGCTGTTCACCTTTGGCGCCGGACAGGCCAATTTCGTGGTTCTGCTGCTGCTCGCCGGCGCACTCGAGGCCCTGCGCCGCGGCAAGGAGATCCCGGCCGGTCTGATGATGGCCGGCGCGGCGGCGGTCAAACTGACGCCGGTGCTGCTGCTCGTGTATCTCGCATGGCGCGGCCGTTACCGGGCGCTCACGGCTGCAGCCGCATGCCTCGCGACGCTCGTCATGGCAGGCGGTCTCGTGGCCGGCTGGGGCTCGTACTTCGTCTACGCGAGGGAGATGGTCCCGCTGCTGTCGCAAGGCTCACCTCACTGGATCAACGAGTCGTTCGCCGGGTTCTTCACCCGGCTCGTGGATGCGCCCGACATCTTCTCCTGGGCGCTTGCCAGCCCGTCGCTCGGGACACAGGTGCTCACGAAGGCAGCCAGTCTGGCGCTGGTGGGGGCCGCCTTTCTGCTGATCGGCCGGCCCGGCCGATCGAGCGAGGCGATCGACCTGGAGTTCTCGCTCCTGGTGGTGACGACGCTGTTCGTGTCGCCGATCTCGTGGACGCACCACTCGGTTCTCTCGCTGCTGGCGTTCCTCCTTGCCACCCGGTGGCTGGTGGCGCACGGGCAGGTCACCCGCGGCATGACGCTCCTGCTCGGTCTCTCGTTCGTCCTGGTGAACGTCTACGTGAAGCCGCCGGGGCTGTTCGAGCACGGGCTGCTGCGTGTCCTGGCCTCGTACAATCTGGCGGGCAACCTGCTGCTGTGGGGGCTGCTGGCGGCGCTCCTGACGCGTCGGCGCCTCGAGGCACCCGGCGTCGCGGTGGCGGCGGCATGAGGCGCGAACGGCTGATCCTGGTTCTGGCCGCCTATGCGGCGGCCTACTTCCTGCTGATGCGGCTGCCCGGGGACATCCTGCAGAGCCCCATCGGTGGCAGCGACCTGTCGTCGTACTACACCGCCGGCTGGCTGGTGAGGAACGGGCAGGCCGATCGGCTGTACGATGTCGCGCCCGGAGATACGATTCTCGGGGATGCGACCAGCGGACCCTACAGGGTGGCGGCGGATCGCCTCGGTATCGCCCGCCAGCACTACTACATCTATCCTCCTTTCTTCGCGGTGGCGGCGGCGCCGCTGAGCTTCCTGCCGTTCGGCGCCGCCCGGCTGGCCTGGCTCGCCCTGGATCTTGCGATGGGCGCGGGGTGGGTTGTGCTGTATCTCGCATGGAGACGCAGGGACGGCACGACAGCCGGGACGCTCGAGATCGGTCTTATCGCAGTCACGCTGGGGCTGGAGTTCCTGCCGCTCATCTGGGCCCTGGCGATCGGTCAGACCACGATCCTGCTGATGCTCCTGCTTGCCGGCAGTATCCTGCTCGCGAAGCGGGGACGTGATGTGCCGGCAGGGCTGCTGCTCGGTGCGGCGACGGCGATCAAGCTCACGCCCGCGCTGCTCATCGTCTATTTCGCCTGGAGGGGCCGGGCGCGGCTGGCTGCATGGGGCGCGGCGACCTTCGTCGCCTGCAGCCTGGGCGCCGTGGCGGCCCTGGGGCCGGCGGTGAACGTGCGTTTCTACACGGAGATCGTGCCGATGATGTCCGGCGGGACCGTCTACTTCCTCAATCAGTCGCTGGCGGCGTTGTTCGATCGTCTCGTCTCGGCGGGCGATGTCCGCCAGGTGGCGCTCGCCTCTTCGGGGGCGGCGAGGGCGCTGGCGGCGCTTGGCTCCGCCGCGCTGCTGGTCGCGACCGCCTTCGGGTTCGCTCGCAGCCGCTGGTCCGGCGAGGGGCGGGCGCCGGACGGTCTCGGTATGGATCTGGAGGTCTCCGCGGTCCTCCTGCTGACGCTCCTCATCTCGCCGATCTCCTGGTCCCACCACTATGTGCTGGCCCTGATACCGCTGTACAGCGTCGTTGCCGCCGCAGGTCGCTCGGGGCGGCGCAGCATCCTGCTGGCGGCGGCGTTCGGTCTGGCGTTCCTGCTCATCGCACGCAAGCCGCACTTCGAGCTGTTCATGCAGGGGCCCCTGCGTCTCGCGCTTTCGGCATCGCTCTTCGGCGCGCTGACGTTGTGGGGCGGCTGCCTGGTTCTGTTGCGATGGGGGCCGGGCGCGCCGGCGGCAGGGCCCTCGGAACATGAGGTGGCCGATGCATCGTGATCGCGCGGGCATCCTGCTCTTCCTCGTGCTGCTGGGGGCGTATCTCGTCACCCTCGGCGGCCACTTCTACTCCGGCGACGGCATCGAGATGGCCCGAACCGGCGAGAGCATCGTCTTTCGAGGCAGCCTCGCGCTGCAGCGGGGAGAGGGCGAGAGGGACTGGGGCTACCCGGGCCGCAACGGAGCCTTCTACGGGCCCTACCCGCTCGGCCAGAGCCTCGTCGAGGCGCCGTTCATTGCGGCAGGCTCGGCGCTCACCTCCCCGCTGCCACTCGACGATGAGGTCAAGGCGAAGCTCGGACGGGCCGTCACCGTCTCCACCAACGCCTTCGTCACGGCGGGAATCGGGTGGGTGCTGTACCTGCTGGTGCTGCGGCTCGGCTACTCGCGCGGCGTGGCCGCGAGCCTGGGGCTGATGTTCGGGCTGTCGACCATGGCGCTGGTCTACGCGCGACAGGACTTCGCCGATCCGCTCACGGCCCTGGCGTTGCTCGCATCGGTGCTCTTCCTGCGACGCTACGGTGACGACGGCCGCCGCGGCTGGCTTCTCCTGGCCGGTCTGGTGCTCGGATTCAGTCTCTTCACCAAGTACCAGATGGTGATCTACTGCCCGGTCATCTGGGCCTACATGATCTTCCTGAGGCGGGATCGCGGCGAGCGGGGGCTGGCCGGGCTGGCACGCGACACCCTGCTGCTCGCCTCACCCGTGATCGTCTTCGGTCTGGCGGATCTCGGCGTGAACTACGCCAAGTTCGAGTCGTTCACCTCGACCGGCTACGAGCAGGAGGCGTCCCCCTGGGCCGGGGTGGCCCACCTGCCGGCGGGCCTGTACGGGTTCCTCCTCAGCCCCGGCAAGTCGCTGTTCCTGTACAATCCGCTGCTCCTGCTCTGGCCTTTTGCGATCCGGCCGTTCCACAGGGCGCATCGAAGCGAGAGTCTCCTGGTCGTGCTGGCCACGGGAGCGACGCTCCTGTTCTTCTCCCCGCTCTACTGGTGGCATGGAGACTGGGCCTGGGGGCCGCGGTATCTCTTCCCGCTGATCCCGCTGATGGTCCTGTCGCTCGCGCCGCTGGCGCGCGCCGCCGTGCGGGGCAGCAACCTGCGCCGAGCGTTCGCCGTGCTGCTGGCTTTGGCCCTCGTCGTGAACGCGCTCGGGATGACGGTGAACTTCTTCTTCTACCTCCGGGCGCTCAGCGACGCGGGGCGCGTGCACGACGACTGGAACTATATCCCGGGGCTCTCGCCGATCGTCTTCCACGGGCACGTGATCATCTCGGATGTCAGCGAGGCGCTGACCGGAAAGCCGATCGACTTCGTCTACCGGGCATGGAGCGATGGGAAGTTCCACGATACCCGGATCGAGATGGGCCACTATTCCCGCGAGGGCAAGGTCCCCGATTATTTCTTCTTCAAACCGTACGACACGCACCTCGAACAGCTCAGTCTGGGGGCGCTGGGCCTGATGCTGATCGCCCTCACCATGCTGGCCGCATTGCGACTGCGGCGTGAGCTGAGGACATGACCCTGCCGGCCGGCACAGACGCCGCGACAGCCACCGGCTCGCTCGGCAGGCTGAGGGCCCCTCTGTTCCTCGCGGTCCTGGCCGTGGGCATGGTGCTGCGTCTGGCCGCATACGATCATCATCAGGCGATCGATTACGACGAGGGCCGGTATCTCGACAACGCCGTGAACATCATCAACGGACATGGTCTCTCCTCGCACTACACCTCGCATTTCTTCGCGCCGCCCGTGAGGTCGGCCTCACCGCATCCCGAAGACATCAGCTCGCCTTTCTATCCGTTCCTGCTGGCCGGCACCTTCCTCGTGACCGGCGCACAGCCCGCCTCGATGCACCGTGTGGCGCAGATCTGGAGCTTCGTCCCCGGCTGTCTTGTCATCGTGCTGACGTTCTTTCTCGGCCGGCGGCTGTTCGGTGAGACCACCGCCCTGCTGGCGGGGCTGCTGGTCGCGCTCAACCCGGACATGGTGATCCTCTCCTCATGGACCATGACCGAGATGCTGTATGCGGTGATGGTGCTCGGAATCCTGCTGCTCGCGGATCGCAGGGCCTGGCCGGTGCTCCCACCGTCCCGATGGGCGCTGCTGGGCGCGGGATGCGGTCTGCTGTATCTCCTGCGCGCCAACGGTCTCGCGATCGCCGCCGCCATCGGAACGACCGCGCTGCTGCCGCGTGCCGGCGGTGCCGCCTCGATCGGGCGGAGGGTTGCCCTCGCGACGCTCTTTGCCGCCTGTTTTCTCTTCGTGGTTTCGCCGTGGCTCATTCGCAACGAACGTGTGTTCGGCAGCCCGACCCACACCTCCATGAAGTACGTGGCCTGGTCTCAGGACGGGCGGGCGCTCTTCACCCGGGGCGCGGAGCCCCCTTCGATCGGGTCCTTCGTGCGCGAGCACGGTGCCGCCGGGCTGATACGCAACCTCGCGCACCGCGCCGCGCGCTCGGTTCGATACGTCGTCTGGGGCGACACGGGCGGCTTCAACATCGTGTGCGTCCTCTTCCCCGTGGCCCTCCTGCTGACGTGGAGGCAGCGACGCCTTGTTCCCGGCAATCTGTGCGTGATGTTCACGGCGCTGATGCTGTGCGGCGTACCGACTTGGACGGGCGCGCTCTCACGGTATCTGCTCCCGCTGCGTCCCTGGATGTATCTGGTGGTGGTCGGGGCCGTGCTGCATCTGATACCCGAGATGGTCTGGCGCCGCGGGGAGCAGCGTCGGCAGGGCGAGCGGATCGCCCGGGAGCCGCTGCTGTCACGCGAGGGGCTCCGCATACTGACGGCCGCGCTGGCCGCCGCGGCGATCGCAGGGATCTGGCTGGCCTCGATCGGGCCGCTCCGGTCGTATGTCTCTACCGACGAAACCGCCAGGGACCTTGTCGCGCGGCAGGCGGCGGCCTGGATCGGTTCGAAGACGCCGCCCGACGCGATCCTGTTGGAGGGTGCGTTCCTTCACCAGTACGCTTTTCTCTACGATCGTGCCGTGGTGTGGGTCCCGGTAGGAGGACTGGACACGTTGCTCTCCACCGCGGCAGACTACGGGGCTTCGTACCTGGTGGTGAGCCGCGAGCTCCTGAGGTTCCATCCCGGACTGCGGGCGCACTTCAAGGTGGAGGAGGAAGGCGTGCAGGGTGTGGATCTGCCCGAAGGGTTCGAGGAAGTGTACGCGGGACAGGGGAGACGCGTGGTGATCTGGCGTCTTCCCGGGAGCCCCTCTTGAGCCGGATGCTGATGGGAGCCGGGCCCGCGCCCTGGCGCCGGCCGCTCGCTCTCGCCGGGATCATGGAGGTCGCCTGCCTCCTGTACTACCATGTCTGCTGGTCCTTCCCGCACTCGGTGGCGATCCTCTCCTGGCTCCCGTTCGGCAACTGGAAGGTGACGGGACCGATGGCCGGTCCGGCCCTTTACGCCGCCTGCATCACGATCATGTTTGTCGCGTACGGGCTGCTTCTGAGGGACCTCTCGCGGCGCCCCGCGCAGCCGAGGGACGCGGCGATCCTGTTCGGCACGACGTTCCTGTTCGGCGTGACGCTGCTCCTTCTGCCGGCGCTGCTCTCCAAGGACCTGTTCGACTATATAGGTCACGGGAGAGTCCTGGCGGTGCACGGCGCCAATCTCTTCACGACGCCGGCGTCGGCCTTTCCCCCGGATCGGTTCACCGAAGCGATGGGTTGGCCTGCGGCGACGCCCCTGTACGGGCCGGCCTGGGGGAGCCTCTGTGCGGCCCTGGCCCTGCTCGGCGGCGGCAGCTTTCTCGGGACCGTGATGGTGTTCAAGGCCTTTCTGCTGGCGGCGCACCTCGTAAACGGCGTGCTGATCATGGGCATCGTCCGGCGATGGCGAGACATCCCGGGACGCCCCCTCAAGCCGATCCGCGCCGCTGCGTTCTATCTCTGGAATCCGCTCGTTCTCACGCAGACGCCGGGCGATGCCCACAACGACGTCGTGGTACTGTTCTTCGTGCTCCTGGGTGTCTGGCTCCTTCAACGGCACGACGAGCTGATGGGGGCCGCCGGTCTGGCGATGTCGGTGCTGATCAAGTACGTGACCGCGCCTCTGGTCTTCCTGATCGCGATCCACCAGTACCGTTCCTCGGGCATCCGGAAGGCGGCCACGCTCGTGGGAGCGTGTGTCGTTCTGGCCGTGCTCGCCTACGCACCGTACCTGTCCGGCTTCCATGCGGGGCATTTCCTGAGGCCCTATGAGCACTCCTCCTACCAGGGCGGGCTGATGATGCTGCTGGAGATCGCCCTCTCCTCGCTGCTCGGCACCGAGAGGGGGCCCGGCACGCCCGTCGGCGGCGGGATGCTGGTTTTCACCGTCATCGCGGCGATCGGCCTGGGTGCGTGGCTCCTTGGAGCCTGCGTGCGCTCCACCAGGACCCTGCCCGATACGGTGGAGGCGGGCACTCGGCTGCTGTTCTACTACCTGCTGTTCGTCACTGCGCTGCTGAGGGTCTCCTACGTGGTCTGGATCGTCGGGCTTGCCGCTGTCGTGGCATCGGTGACGCTGCGGCGCGCCATCGCCCTGTTCTCGGCCACCGTGCTGGCATTGGAGGTGTACTGGATTCACCGGATCGCGCTCGAGCCGGTTTCCCCCGATGTCAAGGTACGGTTCGCGGCCACGGCTGTTGCCGTAGGGGTCCCTATCCTCTATCTTCTGCTCCGCCACAGACGGGGGCCGTGGGGCGCCCGTAGTCGGCTGGAGGGGGCCGGATGAGCCTGAGCGTCGTCATTCCCGCGTACAACGAGGAAGGGGGCCTTGCCCGGGTGGTGCACGGGCTGCAGGGCACCCTCGAGCGGTGCGGCGTGCCGTTCGAGATCATCGTGGTGGACGACGGCTCCCGGGACCGTACGCTCGAGGTGGCCCGAGGCCTCCACGGGGTCCGTGTGGTCTCCCACCCGATGAACCGGGGCTACGGGGCCGCCCTCAAGACGGGGATCCGCGCCGCCTCGGGGGAGCATATCCTGATCTGCGACGGCGACGGCACCTACCCCCCCGAATCGATACCGGAGCTTCTCGCGCATCTCGACGGCAACGACATGGTCGTGGCGGCGCGCACCGGACCATCCGTGGACATCCCGCTGCTGCGTCGTCTGGCCAAGGGGGTGCTGCGGAGGCTCGCGATCTATCTCTCCGAGTCGCACATCCCCGACCTCAACTCGGGCCTGAGGATCTTCAGCCGTGACGCCGCGATCGGTTACTTTCCGATCCTCCCGTCCGGCTTCTCCTTCACCACCACGATCACCCTGGCGATGCTGTGCAGCGATCGCTCCGTGATGTACGTGCCGATCAACTACAGCAAGCGGACGGGACGGTCCAAAATCCGCCCGATCCGCGACACGCTCAACTTCCTCATCCTCATCATGCGGACGATCCTGTACTTCAATCCCCTGAAGATCTTCCTGCCTGTGAGTCTCGTGATCGGCGGACTGTTCGTGCTGTCGCTGGCCTACGATCTTCTCGTGCTGGAGGACCTCACCGAAAAGACGCTGATCTTCATGTTCGGCGCGATGCAGCTCCTGGCGACGGGCGTCCTGGCCGACATGATCAGCAAGCGGCTGCACGGGGGGGCGGAGTGACGGATCTTTCGCATCGCTCCTCCGCCGGGGGCGAGGAGCACAAGGCACGTGAGATCGAGCTGCATCGTCACGTGGCCGAGGGATACCGTCTGAGATACGGGACTCCTTTCGCGGCGCTGTTCCAGCAGTTCTGGAACGACGAGCTGCTGTCGCTGCTGCCCGAGTCGATACCCGCCCCGGCGCTGGACAACGGATGCGGGACCGGTATCCTGCTGCCCGACCTGGTCCGCCGCTGCGCCGATGTCCATGGAGTGGACCTCAGCCCGGACATGCTGGCGCAGGCGGGCCCCCGGGCGCCGCGCGCCAGGCTCCGGGAGGGCGACCTGGAGAACCTTCCTTACCCGGACGGGATGTTCAGTACGGTCATCTGCCGCGGCTCGCTGCACCATGTCCCGTCCCGCGAGAGGGCCTTCGAGGAAGCGTTCCGGGTGCTCGCACCCGGCGGGCTGTTCGCGCTGACCGAGCCATCCGATGACTTCCCGCCGGTCAGGTGGGCCCGCGCTGCCCTGTACCGTTTCTCCTCGAAGTTCGACGAGCACGACCGGGCGTTCCGGCGACGTGAGGTGGAGGCGCTGCTGGCGGCGGCGGGTTTCGAGAAGCCCGCATTCAAAAGGTTCGGGTTTCTGTCGTATCTGTTCAGCGGGTTTCCGGATGTTCTGCCTGTGATCCTTTATCTGCCGGGGAAGGTGCCCCTGACACGGCTGTTCGTGTGGCTCGATCGGCTCCTGTCGCGTGTGCCGGGGGTCCGGGTCACCTCGTTCCACCTGATGGCGGTCGCCCGAAAGCCGCATGGAGAGGGGGCTGGGGGAGGCGATCGCGGTTGATCGGAGCGTGATTCGGGAGTATACTTAGCGCACCCCTGCGGAACCCCAATCAAGTCAACACAATGCGAGGATTTCCCTCCAGCATGTCCATGAAGAAGGCCGCGAGATTCGCCTACCGTCTCATCGGACCGATCGTATTCGCCGTGCTCCTCTGGTGGACCGATCTGTCGCAGGTGGGAGAGGTCTGGCGCCACGGTGTTCCGCGGCTCCTGTTGGCTGCCGCTGCACTCAACGCCGTGATCATCCTCGTGAAGGCGTGGCGTTGGCGGATTCTCGATGCACATCCAGGGGATCGAGTACGGATACGCGGCGGTGGTCCGGTACTACGCCATCGGCTGCGCGCTCGGCGCGTGGACACCCGGGAGGCTCGGGGACTTCAGCAAGGCACTGGCGGTGCAGCGTGACACCCGCGTGGGGCTCGGTCGGGCTGCCTCGTCGGTCATCGCCGACCGGCTGCTCGATGCCGTGGCGCTTGCGCTCGTGGCGGCGGTGGGTGCGGCGTTCCTCCCCGGAGGGCACGGGATTCTGGCTGTCGGCGGCGGGTCTGATCTGCGCCTTCGTCTCGGCCTGGTTCCTGTTTCGCAGCACCAAGGGCTCGGCACCGGGCGACCCGGCCCGTCGGGGCGCCGAGAGGTTGGTGAGCGCGTTCGGCACGATGGGTGCGGCCGGCGAAGAAGTAGGGGCGGCGATCGAAGGGCTCGCCAATCTGGCCCGGCCGGCGCTGGGCGTGTCGGCGGTTACCACGGTCGTCTCGACCCTCGTGACCTTCCTGCAGGGATACCTGGTCGCGGTGAGTCTGGGTCTCGGCGTCGGTTTCTGGACGCTGTCGGTGGCTCTCGCGGCGGTCAGCATCACGTCGCTCCTGCCCTTCTCGGTGGCGGGGATTGGCACCCGGGAAGCCACACTGGCACTGTTCCTCGGGCCGGGCGGAGTGGGGATGCCGGCGATTCTGGGCTTCTCCCTGGCCTACTTCGTCATCATCAGCGGCAGCGTCGCCCTGATGGGAGCGGCCGCATGGGTGATGAAGCCGGTGTCACGGGTGAGGGTGGCGGCATGAAGTCGATGATCGTGATTCCCACCTACAACGAGGCCGACAACCTGCCCAGGCTCGTCGAGGCGATCCGGGCGCTGCCCGACTACTTCGAGATCGTCGTTGTCGACGACAACTCGCCCGACGGGACGGGGCGTCTCGCGGACGAACTGGCGGCGAAGGACCCCGGGGTGCACGTCCTGCACCGCTCGGGAAAGCTCGGTCTCGGAACCGCCTATGTCGCCGGGTTCAAGTATGCCCTGTCGAACGGCGTCGACGTGGTGTTCGAGATGGACGCCGACTTCTCCCACGATCCGAAGTCTCTCCCGTCGTTTCTCGCGAAGATCCAGGAGGGGCACGACCTGGTGATCGGGAGCCGCTACGTCCATGGCGTCCGGGTGCTCAACTGGTCCTTCAAGCGGCTCCTGCTGTCCAAGATGGCGACCCTGTACGTCGACCTGATCACCGGCATGGGCGGCGACCTGATCACCGACGCCACGGCCGGATTCAAGTGCTACAGGCGGGCCGTGCTGGAGAGCATCGACCTCGACCGGATCCACTCGAACGGGTACGCGTTTCAGATCGAGATGAAGTACAGGGCCTACAGGAAGGGGTTCCGGCCTTGCCGAAGTGCCGATCACCTTCAACGATCGGCACGTCGGGCAATCCAAGATGAGTCGCCGGATCATTCTCGAGGCATTATGGATCGTCTGGCGGCTGCGGCTCGGGACTGTGACCGGAGGAGAGAAACGTGACGGCTCGGGCCGGACGTGCTGGCGGAGGACCGTCTCCTCTGGCAGTTCTGGGTGAACAAGGGGATGCGTCCCGAGGCCGCTCGCGGCGAGGCTGGCGCAACTCCCGGAGGGCACCGACTGGGACTACCTCGCCGGCAACGCCCTGTACGGCGGGTTCGAGGCGGAACTCCTGCGAGCCCTCTCGTCGCCCGGGACCGCGGATCGCGCGCCCGGAGGGGTTCCTCGACCGCCTGGCGCGTGACGTCGCAGGAAGCCGCGATCCGGTGACCCCATCCACCCCGGAGGGGCGGCTGCTCGTGTTGTGCGCCTCCCCGCGCATGACCGAGGCGGAGGATCGGGAAGCGGAGGGTCTCGCCGCCGGGCCGATCGGCTGGGAAGCCCTGGTGCAGGCCGCAGCACGCGGCAATATCACGGTGGCGGTCATGGCACAACCTCTCGCGCCTGGACCTCCAGCGTCACATGCCCGATGATCTGGCCGCGACGCTCGAAGCGCGTTCCCGCGGCATTGCGGCGCGTAACCGCCGGCTCACGGCGCTGGTCGATGAAGTCACCACGATGCTGTCGGCGGCCGGGATCCGCATCTATTACTCAAGGAGAGCGCCCTCACACTGACGCACTTCGGCAACGGCCGGTTCCGGATGATAGGTGACATCGATCTGCTGTTCTCCGCCACCGACCTGGAACAGGTGGTGGGCATGCTCGAGTCGCGCGGCTTCGACTCGATGGAGGTGCTCTGGACGAAGGAGCATTACCTGCGGCGGCACCACCATGTCGCGCCGCTGGTCAACTCCGACCTCGCAGTCAAGATCGAGCCGCATCGCACGATCGGATGCCGGTCGAGGAGCCGCCCGGTCTGCTAGATGAGGATGGCGGCGCCGCGCCGTCCGGATGGACTCGCGGTCGTGGTGCTTCACGCCGGCCGACACCCTGTTCCACCTCTGCGCGATCTTTTCGGCAGCGCGTTTTTCGGCAAGATGGGTCAGGCGTGCGACGCGAGGGAGGTGATCCGGCGGGGCGGGGTCGAGTGGGCCCAGCTCGAGCGGACCGCGAAGGAGGCGCGGGCCGAGGCGCACATCGCCTTCTCGCTGAGACTGCTCGCCGATCTCGGACGCGCCGGTGCCGCGGGAGGTCCTCGATCGCCTCGACGCCGGCCTGCCGTCCCGGTTTTGACGCGAAGCGGCTGCGTCGGATGGCACAGCGCAACCTGTTCGGTTATGTCCGCTCCCGCAGCCGGATGACACGGCCGGCCGAGCGGCTCGTCTTCTCCGCGCCTGATGACGCCCGGGCGGCTGTCGTCCCGGACGCTGTTCATCGTCCGGCGGTATCTGTATCTCGATCAGCCCTCCGACGGGATCGGCGAGCTGGGCCGCGAGATGCGGCCGACGGCCTGGCAGGCGCTCGGGCGGCTGCTTTCGGCGCCCCTGAGGGCCCTCAGACGCTGGACGGCATCGCGGCGGATGCCATAAAATACGTCGCTCGGTGGGCGGCTAGCTCAGCTGGGAGAGCGCCGCGTTCGCAACGCGGAGGTCGAGGGTTCGAGCCCCTTGCCGTCCACCAACCGCCTTCCCCGTGATGAAGCCACCTTTCGTCCCGTCACTCGTCCTTCTGCTGGCGATTGCCGTCCCGTCCCTGACCCTCCTGCCCTCGTGGCAGGCGGCCCGCTCGACTCCTGCCGGCGAAGTGTATCTGGGGTTCCGGTTCATGCCGGTGGACCACTTCCAGTACGCGTCGTTCATCCGGCAGGCGCGCGACGATGGAAGGCTGCTGATGGAGAATCAGTTCACCGGCGAGCCGCAGCGCCCCTCCTACCTGATGCCGTACTTCTGGGCCCTCGGCCTGTCCGCGCGACTGACAGGGGCTTCCATCCCGGCCGTCTGGGAGTGCTTCCGCGTGACGGGTGGCGCGTTCCTGATCCTTGCGTTCTGGAGATTCACCCAACGCTGGCTGGACAGGCACCGGCACCGGCTGATGGCGACAGCGCTGTTCGCCCTCGGCGGCGGCGTCACCTGGCTCTTTGAGCTGTTGTCACTCGCCGGCGTTCCCCGGGCGGGGCTCCTGACGTATCCGTCGGAAGGTTTCTGGAACTGGTCGGCCTTCGGGACCCTGTTCGTCGGGCACTGGGTCTGGGCGGCCGCGGCGTTCCTGCTCCTGGCCGACGCGCTGCTCGCACGGCCCGGGTGGCGGCGCGACGCGGCGCTGCTGGTCCTGCCGCCGGCGGTCTGGCTCATCCATCCATACGCGGGCATGGTGGCCTGGCTGACGATCGGTCTCGTGCCGGTGATTCCGCTGCTCGCGCGCGATCCGGAGCGGGCACGGGTGAGCATGCGCTGCGTCATGCCGGCCTTGCTCTCGTTCCTGCCGGTTGGCGCCTATCTGCTCTGGGCCCGTAGCGACGAAGTGTTCCGGCTGGCGAGCCAGCACGGATTCCGCTGGACCGTGACGTACGGCATCTGGTGGTACCCGATCGCCTACGGTCTTCTGCTGCCGCTCGCATGGCGGGGTCTGAGGGCCGGGGCCCGCCCGCCGGGCCGGACAGGGGATCTTCTCCTCGCCTGGATCCTGGCGGCCGCCGCGCTGTCGCTCGATCCATTCTTTTCGGGGGTGAAATTCCAGTATCTGCTTTTTCCCCCGCTGGCGGCGGCCGCTTCCCGGGGCCTGGTCTTCACGCTGGCTTCCCCGGGCGTGTTCTCACGCGCCCTCGTGCGTCCGGTGGGTGCGGCCGTGCTCGTCGTGACGCTCGGGCTGTCCGCCCCGGCGGCACTCGCGACCTCGATGCTCCGTGGGCCCGGCGAGGACGTCTACGCTCCCGAGTCGGTCGTGGAGGCGTGCCGGTGGCTGTCGGGGCAGCCGCCCGGTGTGGTGCTCGCGGGGTACTGGAGCAGCAACCGCATCCCGTGGCTGGCCGGGCACAAGGTGTACATGGGCCACTGGTTCCTCACGATCCACGAGGCCGGGAAGCGCGAGAAGGTGGTGCGCTTTTTCGATGCCGGCGTTGCGGCGGCCGAGCGCACAGCCATCATGGAGGCCACCGGGGCCCGCTATCTGTTCTACGGTCCTTCGGAGCGACGGGCGGCCCCGCTCGCTCCGGATCTGCCGATCCTCGCGGCGTATCGCAACCCGGGCGTCACGATCTACGACATTCCCCGCCGGGTGACCTCCTGTGTCCCCGCCGATTCGAGCTCCTCGATCTGCTCCCACGAGATCACGCCCGCTTCGACCAGTTCGGTGAACGCCTCGAGGAAATCCCCGGACGACCCGCCCGACCGGTACACGGCCCTCTTGATCTCGAGGTAGGCGTCCTCGGGCGCGGCGTACCTGAGCCGCTCGACCGTTTCGGGATCCAGCAGCGCCATGATCCACCTCCTGTGGAGTGGGTGTGCGCGTTCGAAGGAATGACGGATAACGGTATTGTACGACGGCGCGGGTCTTGTGTGAAGCGGCGGCAGGGGTGATATGATCGGGCGTCTTCTAACGATCGCCAAGCAGGGGAGACAGGCATGAAGCACGGATACCAGCGCCTCACCGAGCCGCTCGTCAGGGATGGGGACGTCCTGCGTCCCGCTTCCTGGGACGAGGCGCTCGACCGGGCTGCGGCCGGGTTGAGCGAGTCGGTGAAGCGGCACGGGCCGTCCGCGTTCGGGCTGTTCAGCTGCTCCAAGTCCACCAACGAGGTGAACTATCTGGCGCAGAAATTCGCCCGCACGGTGTTCGGCAGCAACAACATCGACAGCTGCAACCGGACCTGACACGCCCCGAGCGTCGTCGGTCTGACGACGGTTCTGGGGGCGGGTGGTGGAACCAGCTCCTACAAGGAGATCGAGGACACGGACCTGCTGATCCTCTGGGGGTCCAACGCGCGCGAGACGCACCCAATCTTCTTCCACCATCTGCTCAAAGCGGTCCGAAGGGGCGCGAGGCTGTACGCGGTGGATCCGCGTCGCACCAGCTCCGCGCAGTGGGCGGATGTGTGGCTGGGCCTCGATGTCGGCTCCGACATCGTTCTGGCCAACGCGATGGGCCGCGAGATCATCCGCGCGGGCCTGCACAACCGGGAGTTCATCGACCGTGCCACCACGGGGTTCGACGACTACCGGATCAGCGTGGAGAAACACACCCTCGAGGAGGCGGAGCGGGTCACCCGTGTTCCGGCCGAGGCGATCCGGGAGATGGCGCATTCCTACGCACGGGCCCACCGTGCGGAGATCTGCTGGACGCTCGGAATCACCGAGCACCACAACGCGGCCGACAACGTGTTCGCCATCATCAACCTCGCGCTGCTCACCGGGCACGTGGGACGATACGGGTCGGGTCTCAACCCCCTGCGCGGCCAGAACAACGTCCAGGGAGGCGGCGACATGGGCGCGCTGCCGGACAAGCTCCCCGGCGGGCAGAACGTGGAGGACCCGCGGCACCGCGCCCGGTTCGAGAAGGTCTGGGGGCGGCCGATCCCCCCGAAGAGGGGATGGCACCTGACGGGGATGTTCGAGGCCATGGAGCGGGGCGATCTCACGGCGCTGTACCTGATAGGCGAGAACCCTGCGCAGTCGGAAGCTGACTGCGGGCGTGCCTCGCCGGCTTCTCGCGGGCCTGGAGTTCCTCGTGGTGCAGGACATCTTCCTCACGCGCACGGCCCGGATGGCTCAGGTGGTCCTGCCGGCGGCGGCGGGCTGGTGCGAGTCCGAGGGGACGGTCACGAGCAGCGAGCGGCGCGTGCAGCGCGTGCGCAAGGCGCTCGATCCGCCCGGTGAGGCGAAGGACGATCTGGAGATCATCAGCGCCCTTGCCTCGCGTCTCGGCCATGACTGGGGACATCCGACCGCGCAGGAGGCGTGGGACGAGATGCGCGCGCTGTCCCCGTGGCACAAGGGGATGAGCTACGAACGGCTCGAGAAGCTGTCGGGGATCCCCTGGCCCTGCCCCGACGAGACCCACCCGGGGAGCCCGTTCCTGCACGGCCGTCTCTGGAAGGACCCGATCGAGGGACCGCGCGCCCCCTTCACGCCGGTGGAATTCGAGCCGCCGGTCGACGAGTTGACCGCCGAGTATCCGATCCGGCTGACGACGGGCCGGCGTCTCGACTCGTTCAACACCGGAGTGCAGTCGGGCGGCTACTCATCCCCGATGCGCCTCGGGGAGACGCTCGACCTGTCTCCGGAGGACGCGGAAGGGTGCGGCGTGAGCGAGGGGGAACGGGTGAAGGTCTCCTCGCGTCGCGGAGAAGTCATCGCTCCGGTGCGCATCGATCGAGGGCTGAGGCCCGGGCTGGCCTTCATGACCCTGCATTTCCAGGACGAGGTTGCCACGAACCTCCTGACAATCGACGCCACCGACCCGAAGTCGGGCACCGCCGAGTTCAAGGCCACCGCGATCCGGGTGGACCGCCTGCAGGACCCGGTCCCGGCAGGGGAGCGCTGAGTGGACATCCGCTTCATCGCCGGGGCCGCCGCCACCGCGCCGGAGCGGGACGCCGTGGATGCGGTGCTCGGTCCCCCCGCCGGTGGCTGGGATGGGGGCCGCCGCCGCGCGGGTCTCGACGGTCATGTCGCGCGCGGTGGGCATCAGGCACGTCTCAGGAGACACATGCTGCTTCCGGCGCTCCATGCCGCGCAGGAGTCGGCCGGATGGATCAGTCCCGGCGCGCTCAACTACATCTGCGAGCGGCTCACGATTCCTCCCGCCGAGGCGTACGGCGTCGCCACCTTCTACGCGATGTTCTCGCTGTCACCCCGGCCGCCGGCTGTCGTGCACCTGTGCGACGATATCGTCTGCCGGACCCGCGGCGCGCGCCGGCTCGAGGAGGACCTCACCGCGCGGTTCGGTCCACCGGGCGAGCCGGCCGCCGACGGCGGGATCACGTGGCTGCGCGCTCCGTGTCTCGGTCTGTGCGATCGCGCGCCGGCCGCTCTCGTGGTTCAGGCGGGCGCGCCGTCCCGAACCACGGCCCTGGCCCCCGCGGTGCCGGACGCGATCGGCTCGGTCCTCGCGGGCGGCACACCTCCCCCCGCGGGGTTACCCGCGGCGCCGCAGACACGAGGGCCCGAAGCCGCGGAACTCAAGCTCCTGAAGCGGGTGGG
Organism: uncultured Acidobacteriota bacterium; assembly: GCA_963806495.1. Taxonomy (GTDB): domain Bacteria; phylum Acidobacteriota; class Polarisedimenticolia; order JACPZX01; family DASXTC01; genus CAWDYA01. Next base: position 360,538 of record CAWDYA010000007.1, read on the forward strand.
ACGCGTCGATCCCTCTCGAATCGAGGCGTACCGGGCCGATGGCGGCTACGACGCCCTGCGACGTGCTCTGTCGATCGGTCCCGACGCGGTGCTGCGGGACGTGGCCGATTCGAAGCTGCTCGGCCGGGGCGGCGCCGCATTTCCGGCAGGCCGCAAGTGGCAGGCTGTCGCGGGTGCGGCGGCGCGGCCGCACTACCTCGTCTGCAACGCGGACGAATCGGAGCCGGGCACCTTCAAGGACCGCGTCCTGATGGAGGAGGATCCGTTCGCGATCGTCGAATCGATGACGATCGCCGGATACGCCACCGGCTGCGAGAAGGGGTACCTGTATATCCGCGCCGAGTACCCGCTGGCGCTGCAGCGCCTCACGTCGGCCGTCGACCAGGCCCGGTCCCGCGGGCTGCTCGGCGGCGACATCATGGGATCAGGGTTCTCCTTCGACATCGAGATCCGTCGCGGCGCGGGCGCCTACATCTGCGGCGAGGAGACGGCACTGTTCAACTCGATCGAGGGGTTCCGAGGCGAGCCGCGCAACAAGCCACCGTTCCCGACACAGGAAGGGCTGTTCGGCAAGCCCACCCTGGTCAACAACGTCGAGACACTGGCGAACGTGCCGGTCATCCTGGAGGAAGGCGGGCCCGCCTACGCGGCCACGGGCACGCCGGGCTCCACCGGGACGAAGCTGTTCTGCGTGTCGGGTTGCGTCACCCGTCCCGGGGTCTACGAGGTGCCGTTCGGCGCGACGTCGCGTGACCTGATCGATGCGGCGGGCGGAGCGACCGGGGGCGGCACCGTGGCGGCGGTCCTCCTCGGCGGGGCGGCGGGCACTTTCCTCACGCCGGATGAGTTGGACGTGCCGCTTACCTTCGAGGGCACCCGCGCGGCCGGGGCGTCGCTCGGCTCGGGCGTTGTGATGGTGTTCGACGACACGATCGACATGGCCGACATCGTGCTGAGGATCGCGGCCTTCTTCCGCGAGGAGTCGTGCGGGCAATGCGTTCCCTGCCGCGTCGGCACGGTGAGACAGGAGGAGGCGCTCATCCGGCTGCGAAGCGGTGCCGGAACGCCGGGCGGTGATTCCGAGATCGCCCTCCTGGACGACCTCGCGATGGTCATGCGAGACGCTTCGATCTGCGGTCTGGGACAGACTGCGCCCAACGCCGTGCAGTCGGCACTGAAGAAGCTCGGCCTTGCCGGAAAGGAGGGAGGCGCATGAGGGTGGTCGACCTGACCATCGACGGCTCGCCGGCGCGCGTTTCGGAGGGGACCACGCTGCTCGAGGCGTGCCGCTCCCTCGGGATCGAAACGCCCACGCTCTGCTACCTGGAGAACCTGACTCCGGTCAACGTCTGCCGCGTCTGCGTCGTGGAGGTGGAAGGTTCGCGCGCGCTCGTCCCCGCCTGCTCCCGAATCGCGGAGCAGGGGATGGTCGTCCACACCGACAGCGAGCGCGTCCGTCACAGTCGACGGCTCGTGTTCGAGCTTCTCGGCTCGTCGGTGGACCTGTCGCTGGTCCCGGATCGGACACGGGAGGACATGGCGCGCTACGGCGCCCGGCCCGGTCGCTTCGGGACCGACCCGGTTGCGGCGCCGGAAGGCACCAGGGTCGACAACGATCTGTACGTGCGCGACTATGCCCGCTGCATCCTCTGCTACAAATGCGTGGAGGCGTGCGGCGAGGACGCGCAGAACACCTTCGCGATCACCGTGGCCGGGCGGGGATCGGAGGCGACCATCTCCACGGAGTTCGACACACCGCTGCCCGAATCGGCCTGCGTCTTCTGCGGCAACTGCATCGGCGTGTGCCCCACGGGCGCGCTGATGTTCCGCAGCGAGTATGAGATGCGCAAGGACGGTCGCTGGGATCCTTCGAGACAGTCCGTGACCGAGACGATCTGTCCCTACTGCGGCGTCGGCTGCACCCTCTCGCTGCACGTGCAGGACAACCGGATCGTCAAGGCGATGTCACCGCTGGAACAGGACGTCACGCGGGGCCACCTCTGCATCAAGGGTCGATTCGGCTGGCAGTTCGTCCAGATAAAGAGCGCTGAGAAGCTCAAGACGTGACGGCGATCCCCTCGATCTCGCACAGCCATTCGGGCCGGCAGACATCCGCCACGCACAACGTGTTGGGGATCCGCTCGCCGAACCCCCGGCGCGCGGCCGCCGCGCGGAAGGCCCCCGCGTACCCGGGTCGCTTGAGATAGGTGATCGTGGTCACGAGGTCGCCGAATGTCGCGCCCTCGAACGCCAGGAGCTGCTCGACGTTCAGGAGCATCCGCTCGACCTGCCCTTCGATGTCGCCGACGCTCACCACGTTGCCGTCGGTGTCGATGCTCGCCGTTCCCGAGAGATAGAGTGTCCGGCGGGTGCGTGTCTCCACGGTCATGCCGCGGCAGAAGTCCGCGCCGTAGGAGGGTGCCTCGTTCATCGTCGGGGAGTGCAGGGTGCGCACACGGACGCGGTCGAGGGGCTCGATAGCCAGCAGGTCCATCCCGCAGAGCCGGTCGGGCGGGTACAGATGTCCCTGGATACCCGTGCTCGCGGGCGAGGGGGAGACGCCGTAGCGGGCGTAGGTCTCTCGTCGCACGCGGTTGAGGGCATCGTAGTCCCAATCGATGTCATCTACATACAGCCAGGTGCGCACGACGTCCCGGAATCCCAGACCGTGGGGTACGAGCGCCGCCGCCGCCCGCGAAAAGGTCGAGGTCGCCTGCGATACGAAGTCCGCTCCGTCGCCCGGCGAGCCACCTGTAAACCCCGAGAGGAACAACTGACGCAGCTCATCGTCTTCGATCGCGCGGCCCGTGACGCCCGCGGGCAGTCCCCGGACCGGCCGTCCGGCGGAGCGTCGGCCTCGGCTCGGAATGACGACGAACGCCTGCATCTCGCAGCCCCGCCCGGCGAGGGCGGGCGGCTGGCCGACAATCGACAATGCGGGGGCGGCAGCTGCTCCCGCGTCCTGCCTGTGAAGATGCTGTCTGCGGGTAGCCAGAATCTCCTCGGTCCGGGTGGCGACGTCGGAAAGAAAGATCTTCTCCGTGACGATGTCCGAGGGACGCGCCCCGTGGGAGCGCAGCGCGCACAGGAGATTCTCGTACATCGACGCGGTCTGCTCGGCGAAGCCCACGGAACCGACAGTGGGTCTGGCCACCATCCGCAGCTCGGTCGCTCCGGGGCGGCTGGTGGTCAGGCACTGGGTGGCAGCCTCCCAGCCGGCCGAGGTGGCCGGCGAGTCGTCCAGGGACGGCGGAAGGGGAGGACGGGAGAGCCGGGTCATGGTGTCCCTCGACGTGAGGCCCCGGCGCGCAACCCGCCGATCGGGACCAGCACGCCGTCTTTCACGATGCTCATGCCGATGTCGGTCTCGCGGCCGCGCCGCGCCTCGAACCGGACCGCTCCGGAGGCGCCAGAGACCGTTCCCGCCGACAGGGCCGCTGCGAGCGGATCGCCCTGATCCGTGTCCGCTCCGAGCACCGCCTCGATGATCGCCGCCGCCGCGTCGTGGCTCAGCCGGGCGAGCATCGTCGGTGGGACTCCGTATCGCGATCGAAAACGGTCGGCGAACCGATCCGCCGCACCGGTCGGCATGCGGGCGGGAGCGGCCAGCACCACGTCATCGACGACGCTGCCCGCGTCGAGAAAGCCGGGCGCGGCGAGCGCGATGGGTCCCAGGATCGGGGTGCGGTCGCCGCGTCCGCGCAGCCGGCCCACCAGATCGGCCGCGTCTCGCGGGGGCGCGTACAGGATCAGCAGATCGAACGCGCCGCCATGAAGCTGCGTGATGAGCCGATCGCGCGCCCCGGGATCGGTGGCGTCGAAACGTGTGATCGTGCCCGGGGGAGCCTCTGCAGCGAACGCGTCCGCGCCGGCGCTCGTGTCGAGACCTCCGCCGACCCACAAGGCCACCCTCCGCGCCGCACGCGTGCCGTACGCCTCTCTGGCCAGCGCCGCGGCCTGCCGGCGATCATCCGGCACGACGCTGAAGAACCAGGGGATCTGGATCCGGGTGAGCGCCGGCTCGCTCGCCCAGGGCGTCACGAAGACCGCCTCACCCCTGGCGCGGGTGATCACCTGCTCGGCGAGGTGGGCGGTTCTGGCATCGAGCGCCCCGATCACGGCCGCGGCGTTGTGATCGTAGATCAGCCGCACGAGGGCTCCGGTGGCGGCCGACCACGGGACGTCCGACGCTGCGGAGACCAGGCGGAAGCGGCGACCGGCCGAGCCGGCCTCTTCGATCGCCATCGAGGCGCCCCGTTGGGTCTCGATCCCCTCGGGGGCGTCCGGCCCGTTGAGCGGCACGAACAGGCCGATGGTGGTCGTCGGCGGCGCACCGGCGGCCAGGGAGACGGTCAGTGCGATCGCGGCGCACACCACCGGCAGGAGGCGCCTCGTGGTGGGTGCCGGCACCGTCACACCACCCGGCCGATGGCACCGGCGATGGCACGCACGTCGCGCATCATTCCACGGAACGTGTCGGGCGTGAGCGACTGCGGCCCGTCGCAGAGCGCCTGTTCCGGGTGGACGTGCACCTCGACGATCAGCCCGTCACACCCGGCGGCCACTCCCGCGCGCGCAAGATAGGGGACCATCCACCAGTGTCCCGTGCCGTGGCTCGGGTCGACGATGACGGGCAGATGTGAGAACCGCTTCAGGTACGGAACCGCGTTGATGTCCATCGTGTTCCGGGTCGCGGTCTCGAAGGTGCGGATCCCGCGCTCGCAGAGCATGATCTGGCTGTTGCCCTTCGCCATGATCCGCTCTGCCGCAAGGAGCAGCTCCTCGATGGTGGCGGACATCCCCCGCTTGAGCAGGATCGGCATACCCACGGCGCCCAGCTCGTCGAGAAGGGTGAAGTTCTGCATGTTCCTGGATCCGACCTGCAGCACGTCGGCGTGGGCGGCCACCAGCTCGAGATGCCGCGCATCCATCACCTCCGTCACCACGCCGAGGCCGGTCTCGCGTTTGGCCATCGACAGCAGCCGGAGGCCTTCCTCGCGCAGGCCCTGGAAGGCGTAAGGTGACGTGCGCGGCTTGTAGGCCCCGCCGCGCAGCAGTGTCGCGCCTGCTGCCTTCACGGCACGGGCAGTGTCCAGAAGCTGCTCCTCGGTCTCGACGGAGCAGGGGCCGGCGATGACGACAAGACGCTCTCCGCCCACCGGGATCGGTCCCACCTGCACGATGGTCCCGTCGGGCGTCGCCTGCCGGCTGGTCAGTGGTATAGCACTCATGGGAGGTGCCCCTCTTTCTCCCGAGCTCCGGCCCGCGCCACTCCGGAGGGCGGCGGGGTGCCCTCCGGGGACGGCCACGCCGGGGCCGGCTCGTAGACGAACCGCCCTCCCCTGACTGTTGCCAGCCAGGGCGGCCCGATGTCGGTCATGTTGGTATCGAAGATGATCTCACCCGTCACGCCGTGATATCGATCGAGCCGGTACATCGCATCGCGGATCCGTGCGCGATTGAGACCGGCTTCACGGATGGCGCTGATCAGGAGGTTCATGCCATCGTAGGCATGGGCCGCGAACGAGCCCGGCTCCTCTCCCCAGCGTTTCCGGTAGCTGTCCCGGAATCGCACCCACGATGGATCACGGCTGTCGGGATTCATGGATGCCGAGACGACGACCCCTTCCGCGGCCTCTCCGGCCTGTTTCAGGAACTCCTCCTGCGTCATCCGGTCGAAGCCGAAGATCGGCAGGTCGATTCCCATCTTTCTCGCCTGACGCACGATGAGCCCGGTCTCCACGGGGTTGCCCCAGAGCACGAGCGCGTCGGCGCGCGCGTCGACGATCTTGGCGAGCTGCGCGCCAAAATCCGTGTCGCCGTTGTTGAATCTCAGCTCGATCAGGACCGGGTGCCCGAGCCGCCTCGCGCCCTGGACGAACTCGTCGACACCCGTTCGCCCGTCGCGGTCATTCACCCGAAGGAGCGCCGGGCGGGTGAGGTGGCGGATATTGACTATCTCGTCGAGCAGCAGGAACCCGTTCTGGCGGTCGTCATTGATGCACCGGACGAGCCAGGGTATCGCGTGCTCCACCAGCGTCGGGTCGCTCGAGCCCGCCGCCACGATCGGCAGCTCGATTTTGAGCGTCGCCCGCGACATCACGTGGTTGTGGTTGCTGTCCACGCCGGTGACGATCCCCCACACCTTGTCCTTGAGGCTGAAGCCGACCAGCTCGTTGCTGCTCTGGCCCCAGAGGACGAGGTCGGTCCGGGGCACCAGCTCGAACGGGATCCCCCTGTATCCACCGGCGGCGTTCGCCTGATCGATGGCGAGCTGAACCGCGTGCAGCATCCGGCGGCCGGTCTCGGCTTTCCAGGGATCCACCGTCACGCCCGCCGCGGCCAGCGGCAGCGAAGGGACGTCGGCGCGGGTCAGGGGACCGATGAAACCGACCCGGACCGAGTCCGGCTTCGGCTCGGGCTCATCGCGTCCCACGCCACGGAACATCGATTTCTGCGTGAATAGCTGATAGTAGGGCGTGCTCGTCGCGAAGGGCAGCAGAGGATCGGGCGCCTGACTGTAGTGGAACCTGGGGCCGGGCGAGATCGTCTCCGGCTCCTCCTCGTCGGTCTCCGCCGGCACGGCCCGATGCGGAACCGGCGTGCCGGTGCGGACCCCGTGTCCGATCCCCTTTTCCGTGGCCACCCAGACGTCGTCGCCGGAGGCGTCCACACCGAGGACGTAGTTGTGGGGAAGCGCCGTCCGCTCGACGTGGCGCCCGATCTGCCGGCTCCCCGAAAACAGGGTGGTTTCTCCGGTGCCGTTCTCGAGACGCCGGTACCGTACCCATCCTTCCCCGTCGGTGACGCTCAACCCCTGGTCGGTGGCGAACCATCCGAACGGGCCCTGGGCGCGGACGAAGTTGACGAAGTCGCTCGCCAGCCCGCTGTCGGCGATGAAGAAGTTCCTCCAGTCGCGCCCGTCGTACCGGGCCGCGCCGAAGTAGCTGCCCTGCCACAGGATCCCGTCGGCCATGTCGATGCCCGAGGTGATGTCGCTGACGGGGCCGTCGTCGGGGAACAGATCGATCTCGAACTCCTTGTCCGGGTCCCGATACTCGCGCCACGAGCCTGTCTGCTTGTTCAGCTCCAGGATCCCCGCGCCCCACGCGCCGACGAAGACCCGGCCCCCACCGATGGTGATCGAGTAGGTCCAGGGCTCGTGCATCGGGGTGTTCTCCTGCGTGAAGACCGACCAGTTCCCGGTGCGCAGATCCAGCCGGGACGCGCCCATCGCGGTGGCCGCCCAGACCGCATCCTCGTCCGGGTCGCAACGCACACCGTGGACGAAATCGTTGGACAGGCCGCTGTTGAGCTGCGTGTAGGTGTCGAAGCGTCCTCCGGAGAAGCGGGCCAGCCCTCCCATCGTCCCGATCCAGAGATCCCCCGTGCGCGAGCAGACATCGAGCGCGAGGATAACGGAGTGGGGAAGGCCGTCGTCCGTCCCGTATGAGGTCCATCGTCCGTCGCGGTACAGCGCGAGCCCCTGCGTCGTGCCCGCCCAGACCGAGTCGCCGTCGATCCTCACGGCGAAGGCGCGGTTCGATGGCAGACCGTCGGCCGTCGTGAAGGTCTCCCATCGCATGTCGGGCGCCAGGTCCAGGATCCGGGCGCGGTCCGCGTCGGCGCCGCCGGCCGGGCTCGCAACCGCGGCGAGCGCGAGGATCGCGGCCAGGCCGCCGGCCATGAAGAGCGCTCGCCTTGCGTTCGTATTCACTCAGAGTCCCTTCAGATACTGGATCAGGTCGTTGAGGTCGCTCTTGCCGAGATCGCTCGTCACCCCGTGAGTGTCCTTCAGGCTGTAGACGGTCCAGATCTCCTCGAGCGATCGCGCCTTGCCGTCGTGGAGATAAGGGCCCGTCATCGCCAGGTCCTTCATCTGCGGCGTGTCGAACGCCGTGTCGCTGTCGCCGGGCGAGGCGCTCCCCACGTCGTGTCTCTGCTTGTCCGTGTACAGCGGGCCGGGGTGGCAGGTGGCGCACCTATTGATCGGCGGGATCGGTGTGCCGTCCTTCATGGCGACGCGATCGAAGATCTCCCTGCCGTGCCGCTCCGCCTCGGTGAGCGAGCCGTCCGCCGCCCGGTACCGGTTGCGCGGCGCCTCGAGCGACGAGATGAACGCCACGAGGGCGGTGAGATCCTCCGGCGAGAAGGGCTGCGATCTGGTGAGGAACCGGGCGAAGCGCACGCCGCACTGCATGTACAGGCTCGTGTTGTGGCCGTTCCACTTGAACGGACCGGTGCCGTCGATCCCGAGCAGCGTCCGATTGTCCACGATGTTGCGACCGAGCCCGTCGGGCTCGAAGTCGTAGGCGAGTCTGTCCGCGTGGTTGTCGGGGTGACAGCTCCGGCAGGAGAACTGGTTCTGCAGCGTGATGGTGGCGCTGTTGAACACTTTCTCTCCGCGGCGGACCACCGTCTCGTGCCGCGGCCCGCCCAGATCGATGTCACCGGCCATCTCGAGCCGATCGACATCGATGACGCCGATTCGGTCGTCGAGGCGTTCGGCGACGTAAAGGTACCTCCCATCGGGCGAAACGGCCAGCCCGCGTGGGTTTGTTCCGGTTACGATCCTCTTGATGACGTACCGGCTGCTCACCGAGAGGTGATTCGCGAGCTCCGGCAGCTCGTTCTCCGGGGTCTCACGGACGAGGCGCCGGACGGCCTGAAAATCCACCACGCTCACACGATCCACGCCGGCGTGACTGACGAACAGGTAGCGCCCGTCCGGCGTGACCGCGATATCGGACGGATCGGCGTAGAATTGATCGATGTCGTCGAGGGGGAGCTGAACGGCCTTCCCCGAGCGGGCGTCGATGAGCGTGAAGCCGTTGGTCATCATCCAGCCGCGCTCCACCTGCAGCGCCGGAATCAGGTTCTTCGGCCGCACCATCGTCACCACCGCCAGATCCTCGCCGGGAACGAACCGGATCCCCTCGAGCAGATGCGCGTTGGGCAGGGCGATGCGGGAAGCGACACGCCCGGTGCGCGCGTCCAGGACGGTCACCTCGCCGTCCGGCCTGTCCGTGGAGCGCGCGGGGTGGGCGAGACGGTTCCCCACGAGGATCAGCCCGCCGTCGGGAGAGACCGCCGCACCGTACGGATACACACCGGAGGCGAGACGGGTCTGCTCGCGCCCCGTGGCGGGATCGATGACGCTGATGTCGTCGCCGAGCGAGTTGGCGACGAACAGCCGCGATCCGTCCGGCTCGAGGGCGAGACCGGTGGGGGAGAAGCCGGCGGGCAGGGACGCCGCGGCCTCTCCTTTCACCAGATCGACCACCCGCACCGCGTCGTCCTCGCGCACGCTCACGTAGGCCGTGCCGCCGTCGGCCGAGAGTACGACGTCGTTGGGCTTGGCGCCGACCGGTATCCTGGCGGTCACGGAGCGACGCGCGGTGTCGATCACGAGCAGAAAACCGGCGTCCTCTGCGGTGGCATAGAGGGTGGCGCCATCGGAACTGACTGCAAGAGACAGGGGGAGAGGTAAACCGGCTTCTCGATCCGATCCAGCAGCGTGCCGCCGCGCGCGTAGACGTGGCAGGCGATGCAGTCGGGGGACCATCCGGTGGTGCCGGTGTAATGATCCACGTGTGTCACGCCCCACTGGTGCGCGCCCGTCACCGTGCCGAGCATCGCCACCCCTACCGCGAGGCCGAAGACGAGGATCCTGGCTCGGGCGGGGCTCATGGGCGCCCCTCCCGGGATGCGGTGGCGACGGTGGCGCGTGCGGGCGGCCCCTGCAGGGCGAGGGGCGTGCGGTTCTCGGGCACGCGGTCCCGCTCCTCGTGGCAGCCGATGCACCCGCGGTTCTCGTTGGGCCGCACCCAGATTCCGGAGTCGAGCGAGGCGAGGGGGCGGCCGTCGTGTCCCACGAGCGTGAGGCGGAGCGGCGTGTCGGGTGGAACCTCGACGAAAAAGGATCCGTCGGGGTGCACCGGCGCCTCCACCAGAGGCGGGGTATCAGGTCGTGCGCCGGCGTCGGCCACACGCACCGAGGCAATCGCACCGGGAGGAAGCGAGGCGATCTCCGGCAGCCGCGAGGCGCGCACGTCGAGGCACAGCAGTGTTCCGGCATGGATGTCCGCGTTGACGACGCTCGTCAGCATCGGCGGGACATCATGAGGAGCCGCGGGTGTGACGTCGACAACCTTGTAGCCCGTGGGGGCTGTCATCTCCGATGCGTGAAGGGCGGACTCACCCGGTGGCGTCGGTTCGGGCGCCAGCGTGATGCCGGTCCCGTCAGGCCGGATTGTCATCTCGATGCCGCCCGCTTGTCCCTCATCCGAGGCGTCGCGTCTCTCGAACGCCAGCAGACCGTCCGGCCGTACGGCGGGGAGCACGTCGCGATACCGGTCCCAGGTGAGGCGCGTGGCATGGCCGGTGGCCGGGTCGAAGGCATAGAGCGCGCGGATCCCGGCCGGGCCGGACGGGTCCCCCGCCGGTCGGTCGCTGTAGACGATCCGTCCGTCAGGCAGCCATGCCGGATCGGATGGATCGCCGTTTCCGGCGGTGAGGAGTCGGCGGCCCCCGCCCTTCAGCGTCATCTCGTACAGCCCGGGCGGCTCCTGCCGCCCGGAACGGGCCACGAAGACAAATCGCGTGCCGTCGAACGAGACCGCCGGGGAGTGGGCCGTGGCGAAATCGCCCGTCAGGATCCCGGTCTCACCCGACGAGGGGGTGAACGCGATGACGGTGGCTTCCGGGTCCCGATCGGTCGCGAGCGTCATCAGAACACCGACCGGAGGCGACGCGCCGGGCAGCAGGGACGCGATCCCCGCGGCGGCGGCCAGAAGCACCGCCAGCGTCACGATCCACCGGCCTCGACCTGAACGCATGCCCCTCATGGCTCCTCGATGGTGACGGTCCTGCCGGCCGGGACCTTCTCCAGCACCTGGGTTTTCCCGGAGGGCCAGACCACCTCCACGCGATCCGCCGTGACGGCCGCACCGATCCCGAACAGCATCCTCGGGTCGTTCTGAGAGAGATAGCCGCCCGACGATCGCTTCTCTGCCGTCCGCTTGACGCCTCCGGCAACGACGGTGACACGCGCGCCGAGGCCGTCCCGGTTGCTCGCTGCTGCCCACGAGTCTCAGAGACAGGGAGTGGTTCCGGTTGCCGCCGTCGTTGCGCAGCAACACGGCATGACCCCCGAGATTGTTGATGACGACATCGGCGTCCCCGTCGTTGTCGTAGTCGGCGTATGCCGCGCCGCGTCCCATCCTCTCCTCGGAGAAGTACGGGCCCATGGACCGGGAGACGTCCTTGTAGCGGTTGTTCGTGTTCCTCAGAACCTGGTCTTCCTGGCCGAAGGCGCGCGACAGATCGGCGTTGACCTTGAAGATGTCCAGATCGCCGTCGTTATCGAGGTCGAAGAAGAAGGCGCCCCAGCCGACGAACTGGGCGCTGTACCGCGCGAGACCCGATTCGGCCGACACGTCGGTGAAGTCGCGCCCGGTGTTGCGATACATCGAGGAGAAGGCGTTGTCGGAGACCAGGATATCGGTCCGGCCGTCCCCGTCCGCATCGCCGAAGTCGACTGCCATGCTCGCCGTCTGGTCTCCCATGCCGTTGAAGGCCACGCCGAGCAGCGCCGCCACGTCCTCGAACTTCGCGCCGGCCAGATTGTGCCAGAGGAAGTTCTCGGTGGCGTCGTTGGTCACGTAGATGTCGTCGTATCCGTCACCGTCGTAGTCCGACGAGGTGACGCTCATGGCGCGGCCGGTCTTGCCCATCCCGAGCGCGCCGGTGACGTCCTCGAATCGTCCCCCTCCCAGGTTGTGGTACAGGGCGTCCTTCTCCGGCTCGTAGGCGAGAGGTCCGGGGAAGCCGTCGGGAGAGTAGAACGTCTTGTACTTGGGATCGAACCGGATGTAGTTGCCGACGTAGAGATCCAGCCGCGCGTCGTGGTCGTAGTCCAGCCAGACGGCGGCGGCCGAGTCGCCGGTGTTGCCGACGCCGGCCTTGCCGGTGACGTCCTCGAAGGTGCCGTCGCCGCGGTTCCTGAACAGCACGTTAGCCCCGAAGTTCGCGACATAGATGTCGGGCCGGCCGTCGTTGTCGAAGTCGCCCACGGCCGCGCCGGCCGAGAAGCATCCCGGGCAGGCCACGCCGGCCTTGCCGGTGACATCCTCGAAGGTGCCGTCACCGCGGTTCCTGAAGAGCCTGTTGTGGGGTGGCGAGGCGGGCCGCTCGCCCGAGCTGACGCCCTCGTGCCAGGTTCCCGTCAGCAGATAGAGATCGATCCAGCCGTCGCCGTCATAGTCGAGCCAGACGGCCCCCGAACCCACCGCCTCGATGAGGTTGCTGAAATCGGCGTCGCCGAATGACTGGACGAAGTCGATCCCGGCGGCGGCGGAGACATCGGTGAAGACCACGGCGGGAGCGGGGCCGGTGGCGGCCGGTGGCTGGGGGAGGGCGGGCGCGGCGCACAGCAGCGCCATCACCGGCGCGGCGAGGCTGGCTGCGAGCCGCCGCCTCGGAACGGGACCTGATGCCGCGGGTGATGGGCTCCTTCGAATCGCTCGGTTCACCGTGATGCCGACCTCAGAGCTGTCTGAGCGATGAATCGTCCTCGAGGTCGGTTCGCAACCCGGCTCGAACCTTCCCCCCCCATGACGCTCGTCTCCCCCACGTGGGCATGGAACACCCCTTGCGGAGGGAGCGCTGCTCGATTGAATCGGTCATATCCGTGCAAACCACGCGCCATCCGGACCGCCCACAAAGGGGGAGCCGAAACGTCACCACTCGCACCTGCGGGAGGCGCATTTGCCGTTAGATCCGCCTGGGTCGCCGATGCTGCCATGTCATAACACCCACCGATCGCGTGATATCGCGCAGCCGCCGGGCAGGAGGGGCGCCGGCTTGACTACGGCGGCCCCGGATGATGTCCTTTGAGCGGCATCGGGCCCGGAGGGGAAGATGGCATACAAGCCGATCGAGAGTTACGGCGTCATCGGGGATCTGCACAGCGTTGCCCTCGTGGGAAACGACGGCTCCATCGACATGATGTGCTTTCCCAAGTTCGACTCACCGTCGATCTTCGCCGCCCTGCTGGACGACGAAAACGGGGGATGCTTCCGGATCGCCCCGGTCAGCGAGGAGGGGCAGCGCAAGCAGATCTACCTGCCCGACAGCAACGTGCTGCTCACCCGGTTCCTCCAGGACGAGGGGGTCTCGGAGGTGTCGGACTTCATGCCGATCGAGCGCGAGGAGAACCTGCACAATCTCGTGCGCCGGGCCAAGACGATCCGCGGCGAGGTACGCTTCCGGATGACCTGCGCGCCCCGGTTCGACTACGCGCGCGCGGAGCACCGGGTCGAGAAGAAAGGCAGGGAGGTGCTGTTCGTCTCGCGTGGCGACGACAGGACGGCGCTGAGGCTCGTCTGTTCGGTCCCGGTCCGTATCGTCAACGGCGCCGCCGTGGCCGAGTTCACGCTGCGCGGCAGCGAGACCGCCTCGTTCGTCCTGGAAGAGGCGCGCGAGGACATCGAGTCTCCCGCCGGGTCCGCGGAGTTCGTCTCCGAGGCGTTCAAGGACACGGTGAACTTCTGGAGGCGCTGGATAGGAAAGAGCAGCTATGCGGGCCGCTGGCGCGGGATGGTGAACCGCTCCGCCCTCACGCTCAAGCTGCTCACCTCGGCCGAGCACGGCTCGATGGTGGCGGCGCCGTCGTTCGGCCTGCCCGAGGAAGTGGGCGGCTCGCGCAACTGGGATTACCGGTACACCTGGATACGCGACGCGTCGTTCACGCTCTACGCCCTGATCCGTCTCGGGTACACGGACGAGGCGGCCTCGTTCATGAGGTGGATCGAGGCGCGGTGCGGCGAGCTCGAGCCGGACGGCTCGCTGCAGATCATGTACGGGCTCGACGGGCGGCACGATCTGTCGGAGCAGACGCTGCCGCACCTGAAGGGTTACCGCGGCTCGTCCCCCGTACGCATCGGCAACGAGGCGTTCCGGCAGCTCCAGCTCGACATCTACGGCGAGCTCCTCGATTCGGTCTACCTGTACAACAAGTTCGGCGAGCCGATCTCCCACGACCTGTGGGACAACCTCGTGAGGCTGATCGACTGGGTGTGCGCCAACTGGCGACGGGAGGACGCCGGGATCTGGGAGATGCGCGGAGCGACCCGGCAGTTCCTCTACTCCCGGCTGATGTGCTGGGTGGCGGTGGATCGCGGCATCCGCCTGGCGTCGAAACGCTCCTTCCCCGCTCCGCTCGACCGCTGGTACGGCGTGCGCGACTCCATCTACCGGGACATCTTCACCAGCTTCTGGGATCCAAAGCGCAAGGCGTTCGTCCAGTACGAGGGCTCCGGCGTGATGGACGCGGCGAACCTGCTGATGCCCCTCGTCCGGTTCATAGGCCCCACGGATCCCCGCTGGCTCACGACCCTCGCGGCGATCGATGAGGACCTTGCCTACGACTCGCTGCTGTTCCGCTACAAGATCGAGGACGAGCGATCCGACGGGCTGGCCGGCCGCGAGGGGACCTTCAACCTGTGCTCCTTCTGGTACGTGGAGAACCTGTCACGCTCGGGTGACGTGGAGAAGGCCCGCTTCTATCTGGAGAAGATGCTCGGCTACGCCAACCACCTCGGCCTGTACTCCGAGGAGATCGGGCCGCGGGGCGAGCACCTCGGCAACTTCCCCCAGGCGTTCACCCATCTGGCGCTGATCAGCGCGGCGCATCACGTCGATCGGAGCCTCACGCAGGCGGGCGGAGCGCCTTGAGGCGGGTGCCGGCCGGAGCCGGCGTCAGCGGTCCAGGCCGACCGGCCGGGCGGCGGGCCGCTTCGCGCTCACGGCGGCCCCGGCACGGGCGGTATCGAGCACGCGGGGCAGCGACGCCCCCGGCCCCGCCATGAGCTTTCTCCGGCCGAGGCGGTGCACGAGCGTCTCGTGACGGGTCCTGAGCCCGAGCCTCACGCGGAGCCAGGCGAGGGTGCCGAGCGAGACGTTGATGATGCCGTCGGGCACCTTGGTCCCGGCCCGGTAGTACGGCACCTCGACGGTCCAGGAGTTTTCGATCCGGTACCCAAGGCTGCCGGCGATGATCCCCAGCTCCTGCTCGCACGAGTACTTGTAGCCGTTGTAGTAGCTGAGCAGCTCCGGCACCTTGCCCACCCGGATCACCCGCAGCCCGCACTCGACATCCGCGTAGCGGTAGCCGCTCAGCAGGGAGGCGAACAGCGAGAGACCCCAGTTGCCGATCTTCTTGAAGCGCGGGTAGTGCGAGAAGTCGCGCCGCGTGAGGAGCATGTCGAGATCCTTCGAGACGGTGGTCTCCGCCAGGCTGTCGATCGAGTCGACCGTGTGCTGCCCGTCGGCGTCGAACGTATAGAGGAGATCGTCCGGTCTGAGTTCGCCGTCCTCGAGAAGCAGCGCCACGAGCGCGAGCCCGTCCTTGAGCGCGGAGGCCTTCCCCTTGTTGACCGGGTTGTCGATGACGTAGGAGCGCGGATGCCCCTGGCTCCACCTGGCCAGGATTTCGGGCGAGGCGTCCCGCGAGCCGTCGTTGACCGCGATCGTGAGGTCCATCCGGGCGCTGAACGTCGCGAGCACCCGCTCGAGGTTCTGCGCCTCGTTGTAGACCGGAACGACGGCGATCTCTGATCATCGGGGCTCCATGCCTCATACCCAGCGCAGGATGTTCTTTACCGACTTGATGTTGAGATCGCCGAGGTAGTTGATCTCGATCGCCGAGTTGCAGCAGCACTCCGGGCACCGCGCGTAGGTCATGTCCGGCAGCGACTCGAACGCCTTCTTCACCCCGTCCCGCACGCAGTTGCCCCCCTTCGTCTTGGGGAGCCCCCGCATGTCGAAGCAGGAGTAGCAGTCGCCGTTCGTGTCGATGTAGCAGAACAGCTTGCCGGAGTAGCAGCGGGGGAACTTGTCGTACGTCCCGTTGAGCCGGTACGTGTCCCGGACGAACTCGAGCGTCGCCTCGGACGCGCCGATGTGCTTGTTGCGCTTCTTCTCCTCGATCAGCCACTCGACCGTGCGGCGGTGCTCGTCCTTGTCGGGATAGAGCGGATCGAGCCGGTCGCCGGCGAGATAGTGGTCCGACAGGTTTCCGAAATCGCAGTAAAAATCGAGCTCCTCGGCCTTTCGCACCACCCACTCGACGTAGTCGAGATCGCCCTTGGTGAGGGGCGTGAAGGTCCAGACCTTGATCCCGATCTCACGGAACACCTTGATCGCCTCGAGGGCTTTCTCCCAGGCGTCCTTCATGTTGCGCTGGCGGTCGTGGACCTCCTTCGGGCCGTCCAGGCTGATGAACACCAGATCGAGCTTGCGCAATTCCTCGATCTTCCGTCTCGCCAGCAGTCCATTGGAGTTCATGCTGGTGAAGATGCCGTGGCCTTTGGCCGTGTCGATCAGAGTGCCGATGTCGGCGCGCAGCGACGCCTCGCCGCCGGTCATCACCACGCGCTCGCATCCGAGCTCGCCCAGCTCATCGATGATCCCGACGAGCTGCGGGGTGCTCAGGTCGCGCATGTTCCTCAGGGGTATGTCGCAATACTCGCACCGCTGGTTGCAGCGGTCCGTAACGGACAAGGAGACGGCGAGAGGGCGTTTGGTGCCCAGAAAATGCGTCTGGGCGATCTTGGCCCCGGTCGTGATCTCCTGAAGGAGCTTCATCGAGACACCTCATATCCGGAAAGCTCATCCGACGCGCCGGGGGATACACGTACCCGCTCGGGGTGGCGCCGGGATGTGCCGCAGGGGTAGGCAGTGAGTTGTCTTATACCCGGTAAGAGTATAACTGTCAAGGAGTTTCGCGCTATTGTCCGTTTTTGTTCGTATTGTCCCTGGCCCCGGGGCCACCCGGCAGCCCGGGGGGCCGCCAGAGGAAGGCGACCTTCAGGATCGTCAGCAGTATCCGGGTCCCGTGCCTGACTCTTCTGAACTTCCGGATCCCACCGAGCCGACGCTCGCGGGTCACCGGCACCTCGATGATCACCAGACCGGCCCTGGCCGCCTTGAGGATCATCTCCGACTCCACCTCGAATTCACAGAACTCCCAGCGCAGGCCGCGCACCGCCTCCCGCCGGATGACCCGGTACGACGCGTTGATGTCGCTGATCTGGGTGCCGCACAGGAGGTTGGCGAGCCCCGTCAGGACGCTGTTGGCGCGCCTGTCGATCGGGCTGATCCCTCGGTCCCGGAAGACGCCCAGGAAGCGTGAGCCGTTGAGGAAGTCGGCGCCGGTGTTCCTGAAGGCGGCCAGGAGGGACGGCAGCTCCGCCGGGACGTCCTGGCCGTCGGAATCCATCAGGACGAGCGTCTCGCCCGCAGCCTCCGCCAGGCCCGCGCGCACCGCCAGGCCCTTCCCCTCGTGGCGCCGTTTCAGCACGCGTGCGCCGGCGAGCCGCGCCTGACGGGCGGTGGCGTCCGTCGAGCCGTCGTCCACGACGATCACCTCTCCGGTCTCCCCGATGGAGCCGAGAGCGCCGAGGACGCCCCGCACCACGTCACCCACGGTCAGTTCCTCGTTGAGGGCCGGGATGATGACGGAGATCACGATCCATCCCTGGCCGCGTGATGCTCGCGGATCGAGCAGAAGCGGAACTCGCGCAGGAGCCGGGAGTACTTGGCCAGCGCGCCGCGCAGACCCCAGTAGTGATACCAGGTGTGCCGCGCGGGCAGGCCCGGCACGCGCGGCTGGTCGGCATCCAGCTCCCACGGGTGCATGTACACCACGGCCGGTCGTCCCTTTCCGTTCATCCGCCGGAGCGCGGCGGCAGTGAGCGTGTAGGGCAGGAGCCGGAAGAAGATCCCACCCGCCACCGGGATCGTCAGTCCCCCGATCCTCACGGCCGCCGGCGGGTACTCGGTCAGGCCGTCCTGGATCGGGTGGATGTCGAGACGCGCGTTCTTGACACCGTACATCCAGGTGCGCAGCGGGAAGATGCTCGAGTCCACCCGGTAGCCGCTTCGGCTCAGCGCCGGCAGGGCCCAGGGGCACCGCTCCGTGATCGACCACGAGGGCGCCCTGAATGCCACCACCGGCTCGCCCGCGAGCTCGGACAGCACTCCCGCCGAATCCCGAAGCTGAGTCTCGAACGCCTCCGGCGTGAGGGAGTAGACGAGATCGTGGTAGTAGCTGTGGCTCGCGATCTCGTGGCCTCCTTCGCGGATGCGGCGGATCAGTCCGGGGTGCGCGGCCGCAACGCAGCCCAGGGTGAAGAAGGTCGCCGTCGAGCCGTTTTCGGCGAGCAGCGCGAGCAGGCGGTCGGTCTGCGCCTCCACACGGCTCTCCAGAGCGGACCACCGCTCGCGCGGCAGGTCGAAATCGTTGCCGTGGAACCACTCCTCGACGTCGATGGTGAGTATGTTGCGCATGCTGGCCATCCTCAGGATGGGCATTATAATGCCGCGACCTGACTTGCCGAGCGAGCGGAGGACGTCTGCCTTGGGATCCGAAACAACCGTAACGCCCGCAGTGTCCGGAGCGGGACCCCGGCTCCGGGTCGCACTGGCCACGGGCCTGTCCACGGGCATCCTGCTGGCGCTGATGGAGACGGCGGGCGTGCTCGCAAGCGCCGGCGCCCCCGGGGCCGCGCCCCTGGACATCCTTGTCCTCGCGACCTGGCTGGCCGTGCCGTATGTGGCGGCCCTGGGCGCGCTCGCGGCGGTCCTCGCGCTGCTCGTCCGCCCCCCGGAGGCCGCCCGGGCCCTGACGGTGGGGCTGGCCGTCGCCGTCGCTCTCGCGATGTGGCTTCGTACCCTGCTGCGGCTTGGCGAGGGGACCGCGGCGTACCCGGTGCTGGAGCTGCTCCTGGCGGGAGCGGCCTGCGCCGCCGGGGCCGCCTTCGGAATGCTGGCCGGTCGGGCCCGGCCGGGCGGGTTCCGGCGGGGGCCCTTGCTCTGGGGAGGCCTCGCCGCCCTGGCCGCGCTGGTGGCGCAGAGCGGCAACGTATCGGGCGCGTTCGGCGCGCCGGGGACACCGGCGCCGCTCGCCTGGCGGGTGGGTCTGGCCGTCGCCGTGGGTCTGGCGGTGGCGGCGGCGAGGCGCTTCCTGCCAAGGCTCGGGTCTCTGCATCCGGCGGCCGGCCGGATGGCTCGCATCGCCGGATTCGTGGCGGCGGCCGGCTGGGTCGTCTTCTGCGGCAACGGTGTTGCCCGGATGCTGTCGGTGCCGGAGGTCGCGTGGACATCGTCGCTTCAGGGGGAGGGCTCCGCATCGAGGCCCAACGTCATCCTGATCTCAATCGACACCTTGCGGGCGGATCATGTTTCCAGCTACGGCTACAGGCGGCGCACCACGCCGGGGATCGATCAGCTCGCCGCCTCGGGGGTCCTCTTCGCGCACGCCGTCTCCACGGCGAGCTTCACGACACCGGCGCATGCCTCCATGATGACCGGCCTTTTCCCCACCAGCCACGGGGCGCAGTACCAGAGCGAGAACCCCGATGCGTTCGTCATCGCTCCGATCGCGCCTTCCGTGCCGACCCTCGCGGAGATCCTCGAGGATCAGGGGTACGACACCGCGGGGTTCGTCGCCTCGCCCATGGTGGGGCGGCAGTTCGGCTTCTCGCGCGGCTTCCGGGTTTTCGACGACCACTATGATCGCCTCAGCTCGGTGCGCGGGCAGATGTTCGCGCGCACCACCCCGTTCCGACTGCTCCGGCGGGCCGGCATGTTCGACGCGCGGGATCTCGACGCCGAGCGCAAGGCGGACGAGGTGAACGCCGCGGTCGTGCGCTGGATCGAGGCCCGACGCGGCGCGCCCGCGCCGTTTTTCCTGTTCGTGCACTACTACGACCCGCACGCGCCGTACGCCGCGCCCGGGCGTCCGATCGAGACGGACCCTGCCCCCCGTCACGTCGCGTACGATCTCGATCTGCTGCTGCGCGGCCAGTACACGCTTTCAGTCGGCGCTCGCGACGTGGTGGTCGCGCGCTACGACGAGGAGATCGCATACACGGATCGCGCGCTGTCGCGCCTGCTCGACGCGCTCGGCCGTTCGGTTCTCGACAACAGCCTGGTCATCGTCACCTCGGACCACGGGGAGAGCTTCGGGGAGCACGGCCACTGGGGCCACAACATCCTCCTGTACGAGGATCTCCTCGACGTGCCGTTCATCGTCCGCCCCCCCGGCGGCGCGGCTGCAGGGCGCGTCATCGACGATGTCATCGTGCAGCCGACCGACATCCTGCCGACGGTTCTCTCGTGGCTCGGCATCCGTGCTCCCGCGGGGACGCAGGGCAGGGATCTCGCCGGCCTCATCCGCGGGGACGGCGGCGACGCGGCCGGCGAGCATGCCCCCGATCCTCACGTCCGGCAGCTCGCGTTCTCCGAGCTGGCCCGCAACGTCGGCTGGGTCCGTCGCTGGGGCCCCGCGCTCGACCGCGACCTGCTTGCGGCGCGGGCCGGGCGGTGGAAGTACATCCGTTCGTCGGCGGGGGCGGAGGAGCTCTACGATCTGCAGGCGGACGCCGCCGAGTCGATCAATCTGGCTTCGGCGGACCCGGTTGCCCTGGACTCGATGCGACAGTTGATGGACGCTTGGCGGCTCACCCAGACGCGGCATCTCGAAAACGAGAACACTCCCCTCGACGAGGGGCTGCTCGAGAACCTCAGGAGCCTCGGCTATGTCCAGTAGAAACTGCCCGACCATGGTGCGCCTGGCCGGACGGGGCGACCAGTGTGGAAGGCCCGGCCGGCGCGTTGGAAGGCCGCCGGCCGCCGGGGCAGGCGCATGCCGGCCGGGGCCGGCGCCCGGGGCATCCCGAGGTCTTCGCCGGGCGGCGCCAAGATGAACGAAGTCAAGGGGTTGTCGGATAGCATGGAGCGCGGCGAGCGCACGGTCGTCGGGCAGTTTCAGCGAGTCACTTCCGGGTTGGTGGTGGCCACCGCCTCGGGTCTGCTCCTCGGTCTGATGGAGACGGCCGGGATCCTCTCGCAGCACGGCGCTCCATCGGGATCGTCGATCGACATCCTCGTGACCGCCACCTGGCTGGCGTTGCCGTATGCCGCGACGATCGCGATGGCCGCCCTGATGGTCGCTTTCGCGGTTCCGGCGCCCGGTCTGTCGCGGGGGCTGGCGGCCGGGATCGGGGGCGGGGTGGTCCTGCTGCTCTGGATCAGGACGCTGGCGAACCTGGGAGAGGGGAGCGCGGCGTATCCCGTCCTGGAGCTGCTCGTCGTCGGCGTGGCCTGCGCCGGTGGCATGGCGGCCGGGATGCTGGCGGCGAGACCGGCCCCGGGGGGAGGCCGGACGCTGATGATCGGGGCCGGTATGGCGGGGCTGGCGGCCCTGGTGGCGTCGAGCCGGAACATCCCCGGTCCTTTCGGCCGACCCGGGCCGCCCGCAGGCTTCGGCGGCCGGCTGCTCTGGGCGGTGATCGTTGCGGCGGCTGTGGCAGCCGTGATCGTGATGGCACGCGCCCTCGCCTCACGCGGGGAGGGCGCCCGGTGGCTCGTGCGGGGCCTTGCGGCCGCGAGCGCGGTCGGGTGGGTCATCTACTGCGGATCAGGTTTCGTCCACATGCTGGGTTGGTCGGGGTCCGAGCCTCGTCTGCCGGAGGCCGGCGCCGTCGAGCCGGGACGGCCCAACGTCATCCTGATATCGATCGATACCCTGCGTGCCGACCATCTGTCGTGCTACGGCTACGGGCGGCCGACCACGCCCGGCATCGACGGGTTCGCGGCGTCCGCCGTGCTGTACCGCAACGCCTCGTCCACCGCGAGCTTCACCCTCCCCGCGCACGCGTCCATGATGACCGGACAGTTCCCCTCGAGCCACGGCGCGACGTATCAGAACCGAGATCCGGGAAGCTTCACGCTGCGGGGCATCCGTCCCGGCTCGCCGATGCTGGCGGAGATCCTGCGCGAGCGCGGATACGACACGGCCGCCTTCGTCAGCGGGCCGCTGCTGAGCCGGCACTTCGGCTTCGACAGGGGGTTCCGCATCTACGATGATCGGTACGACCGACTCCAGAGCGCGCGCGAGCGACTGTTCGCGCGGTCCTTCCTGTTCCGGGTCCTCTACCGCCTCGGCGTGTTCTCGGACCGCGATCTCGACGCGCAGCGCACGGCGGGGGAGGTGAACCCGCTCATGGACGACTGGCTCGCAAAGCGCCGGGGATCCACGAGACCGTTCTTCCTCTTCGTCCACTACTGGGATCCCCACGGGCCGTACGCCCCGCCGGCCCCGCTCGACGAGCGGCCGGACGGGACTCCTATCCGGGTCGACTACGACATGGACCGGCTGCTGATCGGCGACTACACGTACACGCCGGAGGCGCTTGCGGATCTGATCACGCTCTACGACGGCGAGATCCAGTGGGTCGATCGGCATGTCGCCGCGCTGCTCGACCGGCTGCGCGCCAACAGGCTGCTCGACGGCGCCCTGGTGATCCTGACCGCAGACCATGGCGAGAGCTTCGGTGAGCACGATCACTGGGAGCACAGCCGGGTGCTGTACGAGGATGTGCTGCACGTGCCGTTCATCATGAAGCTGCCCGGGGAACGTGACGGCGGCCGCGTGGTCGAGGACGTCGTCGCGCAGCCCACGGACATCCTTCCCACGGTGCTCGCCGAGGCGGGGATTCAGACGCCGCCAGAGGTCGAGGGGCGGAACCTGCTCGCCTTCCTCGAGCCGGACGGTGACGCAGGTGCGTCCGGGCAGGCCGAGTCGCACGTCCGGGGGCGCGGGCTGGCGTTTGCGGAGCTCGATCGCAACGTGGACTGGCCCGAGCGATGGGGCGCCCGGTTCGACCGGGACCTGGTCTCGGCGCGGACCCTCCGTTACAAGTACATCCACTCCTCCACCGGCGAGGAGGAGCTGTACGATCTGCGGACGGATCCGGGCGAGCTGACCAATCTGGCGTCCGTGGATCCGTCGGCGGCGTCAGCGATGCGACAGCTCGTCGAGGCATGGCGCAAGGCACTCTCGATCGCGTCGCCGGATGAGCGACAGGAGCAGATCGATGAAGGGTTGCTGGAGAATCTCAGGAGCCTCGGCTATGTCCAGTGAGACGCCGTGGGCCATCTGAAGCGGTTCGCGCTCAACGTCGCGGTGCTGGGCGCCGCCAGCCTCGTGGCCCTGCTCTTCGCGGAAGGGGTGCTCCGGTTCGCCGCCCACAAGGTGCTGCACGGGGGGGAGTGGGCGACCGCGGGCCAGATCTTCCGCAAGATCGACCCACCGGTCGGTTTCAGTCTTCAGCCGGGCTCCACCCAGATCCTCGTGACCGGAGGCGCCTACACGTCGCGTGCCACCATCAACTCAGCCGGCATGCGGGATGTCGAGCATGCGCTCGAGCCGGCCCCCGGCGTCAAGCGGATCCTCGTGCTCGGCGACTCGTTCATGTTCGGGCAGGGTGTCGAGATGGAAGACACTCTGCCGCGCCGGCTGGCGGGGCTCCTGCCGGGGGTGGAGGTGATCAACACCGGGACGCCCGGCTACGATCTGGGCCAGTACTACCTGCTGTACGAGGACAGGGCCTACCGGTACAAACCCGACCTGGTGCTCGTCGGCTTCTTCATCAACGATCTGGCTCGTGCGCGTGAGCTCGACGTGACGTACGGCGAGGACGGGTTGCCCGTCTCGTACCAGCGGAGCGAGGAGATGATAGCGAAGGATCTACGCCGGGGCCCCGCGCGGGCTCACCGGGGCGGTCTCGTCGTGGTTCAGGGATCATTCGCTGCTCTACGTCCTGGTGCGCAAGCGGCTGGACAATCTGATGGCGGGCCGGCGCCGCCCCGCAGCGGAATCAACGGACGATCGCGCGGCCGACACGCCGTATCTGTCGGTGTTTCGCAAGCCCGATGCGGACGGGGGAGGGGCCGCGGACTGGGCCCGGGCCTGGCGGATCCTCGACGCGCTCAAGCGCAGCGTCGAGACACACGGGGCGCGTTTTGCCGTCATCATGGTCCCCGCTCCGTTTCAGACATCGGACGCGGCGTTCGGTACGTGGGTCGAGTGGGCGGGTGCCGAAGGGGAGGACCTGTCACGCAGCGAGCCGCAGGAGATGATGAAGTCCTGGTGCGCGCGCTCCGGCACGCCCTGCCTGGATCTGCTTCCCGTCTTCGAGAAGGGGGATCGCGACACGCTCTACTTCCCGTACGACATGCACTGGACCGCCAGGGGGCACGCAATGGCGGCACGCGCCGTTGCGTCCTTTCTCGAGGCGCGCGGTCTGCCGTGATCAGAAGGTGATCGTGTATCGCGCGTGGTACGAGAAGTGCAGCCGGCTCTGCGGCACCGTGGCGGCCGGCGCGGGCGAGAGCATCCGGATGTCGAAGCTGCCGGGCGTGACCACGAACTCGCGTCGTTTCTTTCCCTCGACGTAGCAGAACTGCCCGTCGTCGAAGACCAGGCCGACCCCCTGATCGCCGGTGTTGTCGATGACGAGTCGCGGCAGTCCGAGTCCCGGGACGACGACGCGGGAGATCTCCGGCAGGGGCGGCGGTGGCTCGGGCGCCCTGGCCTTCTTTTTCTTCTTTCCCTTGGCCGGTGGCGCGGGGGGAGCCGCGAGCGGATCGATCGGCTTGATCACGCGATCCGTCAGGCGCAGGCGTCCGCCGTCGTCTACCATGAGCGAGACGATCCGGACGCCATCGGGGACCTGCTGGTGAAGGATCGCCTTGCCGGCCCGCCGCAGCATCGAGACGGCGTCGGCGAGATGATCCTGTCTGACGCCCAGGGCTGCGGCGAAACCGGGAGCGGCCGCCGGGTCGGTCAGGTAGGACAGCTCGGGCGCATCGACATAGCTTTCGAACGGGTGGTCCGTGGGCAGACCCTTCACGCTCGCCTGATCGAGCGGGTCCCCCTCGGCCGGGATGAACAGGCCGATGACGAGCCGCGATTCCCCCGCGTTCTTGCGCAACGGGTAGACCTTTGTCGTCTCGGTCACCTGCGCGTCCTCGACCCGCATGAGCTGAAGCGTCTCCGAGTCGAACAGATACGGGGGCAGGCCGTCGAAGGCCATGCCGATGGCGGAGCGCGGCTGCTCACGCTCGACGGGATACGTATCGACGCGCCCGCTGACGCTCCCCGGCAGACAGCAGTGTGCAGGGTCGAACGTCAGGCTCGCGTTGTCCAGCACCGTGAGCGTGTCCGGCAAATCGTGCACCGTCCGCCAGGCCGGCAGGAGGGCGTCATCGAAGGCGTCCGCGTCCTTTTCGATGAGGACGTTGTAGGCGCCCGGATCGAGCTCCACTTCGAGGGGTGTCTGACCGATGTAGTAGTCGTACTCGGTCGCCTCGCGAAGCTGGGTGGCCGCCGGTGAGACGTAGACCGAGCAGCCCTCGGGCACCGAGGTCACCCAGACCCGATCGCGCGCCGGGTCGGTCGGCCGCGCCGGCGGACCCTCCACCTGGGACAGAGGCACGGCGACGACGTCCTCCGCCACGAGCGGCGCGACGGGCGCCACCGATGCGGCCTGGTTCACGGCGCTGATCACCTCATCGGTGGCCCCCGCTTCGCGAAGCGCGAGCGCCTCCTCGAGTGTCAGCGGCGCTGCCATGCCGCGCGTGGCGACGGTCGTCGCCACCTCGGACGGCTCCTCCCCGGACTCCAGCATCCCGATCACCTCGTCGGCGGTCATCGGCTCGTGCGGCGTGCCGGTGGCCCCGGGCGCCACGGTCGCGCCGCCACGTGCGAGTGCGAGCACGATTTCGTCGGGCAACCCCTTCTCTCTCTGGGCCAGGAGAGTGTCGATGTCGGGGACCTCGTCGAGCCCCTCGCCGGCCACCCGTGCCACAATCTCTTCCACGGGGGTCCCCTTGCGGTGCATCCTCAGCACCTGCTTCACCGACAGTGCTCCGGTGGCGGTCTCCGACCCCGTCTCCGCCTCCGGTGGCGGCGCGGGCGGTGCGGCCGCGGGCTCCATCGTCCCGGCCATCCGCACGATGAGCTCGTTGGAGGCTCCCACCTTCTTCAGCCGGATCAGCTCGTCCACCGTCAGATCGAATGTGGCGCCAGTCCGCTTGATGCGGGAGATCAGCACGGACGAGGAGACCCCCTCGCGAAGCATCTGGATCACCTGGGGGAGCGTCAGGGAGATCTCTCCTTCGGGAGCGGCCTTGGGCAGGCCCTGCGGTCCCGCGACCAGGGCGCAGGGAGCCAGCAGGAGGATCGCCAGCATGGATGCGAAGAGAACCTGCGTGCGGGGAATCCGTGCCGCCATCGAACGCCTCCTCGGTGTGTCCCCGTGAACGGCCGGATCGCCGCTGCGGGCCGGTGCATTATAAAGGATGCCGTGCCCGCCGGCTAATCGATCTCCATCAGCCGCTCGCTGGGGTCGGACCGGTGCATCTCGGGGATGACGGCCGCCGCGGCAGGCCGGGGCGCCGGGGCGGGCGGGGAAGGCCGATTCGTCACCGCCGGAGCAGCCGCCGTCTGCCGGGCCCCCGCCAGAAAACGGCGGACCTCGGGAGCGAGGTCGGGCGGCTCGGGCCCGTTGAGGGTGATCCAGAGCCGCAGCAATGGATCGGCGAACAGATAGCCGCGGCCCTCGCGCTGGATCAACCCCACCTCCAGCAGCCACGAGAGATAGTCGATCGCCGTGGGCAGCGAGATGCCGAGGTGACGCGCGACACGCGAGAGATTCGCCCCCTCTTCGGAGGCGAGGAGCTGCAGGATGCTGCGCACCGCGGCATGGCCCCGGCTGCGTTCCAC
Source organism: uncultured Acidobacteriota bacterium (assembly GCA_963806495.1). Lineage (GTDB taxonomy): Bacteria > Acidobacteriota > Polarisedimenticolia > JACPZX01 > DASXTC01 > CAWDYA01. The sequence continues at coordinate 387,173 of CAWDYA010000007.1, forward strand.
CAGATGGTGGTAGTCGAAGCGGCACTCCTGATGCAGCGCGCCGTACGGCGGGCTCAGCTCGGCGGCGAGCGCTCCGGGCAGATCGCTTCCAGTCGCGACACGCCGGGCCAGGATCTCGAGATATGCCGGATGGCCGTGGGTGGCCTTCAGCCAGAGGTCGATCCCGTCCCCCGTACCGGCCGGCGCGACGCCGAACCGATCGAGGAGGGCTGCGATCTCGAGCGCGTCGAGCGGCGGCAGCGCGACTCTCATCAGGCCCCGGCCCGCCTCGGCGGCCCGCGCGCCGATCTCGTCGATGAGGGGCGCCGGCCGCGAGGCGGGGCCCGCCGTGGCCACGATCGCCAGATGAGCGCTCCCGGCGAGCCGTCGCCCCAGGATCGAGGGCCACTGCTTCAGCCCGGCGTGACGTGACAGGCATCCTGCCTCGCCCAGGTCGTCGACGAGCAGGATGAGCCGCTCGCCGGCTTCGTCTGCCGCCGCACCGGGGTACGACATGGCGAGATCGAGCAGCAGGGATGGATTCGGCTTCCGGCGGGCCCGTTCCGTCTCGATGGCGTGGAGCAGGTCGCGGGCCGGTGGCTCGGAGGGCATGGACCCATCACCGGACGGCGCAAGCGCGCGCGCCACGATCGGGGGCAGATGACGGGCCACCGACACAGGTCCGGCGCACAGCCTGTCCATCTCGACGAGCGCGCAGCGCGAGCCCGCTGCGGCGAGACGCCGCTGCATCGCCCTCAGGAGGGTGCTCTTGCCCGCGCCGCGGGGCGCCTCCACGACCTGCACCGGCGGTGTGTCGTCGAGCGCCGCGGCGAGAAGCTCCTCCTCGAGGAGCGTGCGCGTCGTCACGGACGGTCCCGCTCCGGTGGCGGCATCATCGGTATCCTCACGCCGCGTTCACGAGCGGCCTGGATCGCCTCCGGGTAGCCGGCGTCGACGTGACGCATCACTCCGGTTCCCGGATCCGTTGTCAGCACCCGCTGCAGCCGCGCCCGTGCGGTGTCGGTGCCGTCGGCGACGGTCACCATCCCGGCGTGGATCGACAGGCCGATGCCGACACCGCCACCGTGATGCACGGAGACCCAGCTCGCACCGGCCGCGGTGTTCAGCAGCGCGTTGAGTATCGGCCAGTCGGCGACCGCGTCGGTGCCGTCCCGCATGCCTTCGGTCTCGCGGTTCGGGGAGGCGACGGAGCCGGAGTCGAGATGGTCCCGGCCGATCACGATGGGGGCCTTGATCTCGCCTTTCGCGACCAGGTCGTTGATGATCAGGCCGAACCGGGCGCGCTCACCGTATCCGAGCCAGCAGATCCGGGACGGGAGACCCTGGAAGGCGACACGCTCGCGCGCCAGACGGATCCACCGGCAGAGCTGCGCGTCCTGCGGGAACGCCTCGAGGATCGCGTCATCCGTGCGGTGGATGTCGCCGGGATCCCCGGAGAGAGCGGCCCAACGGAACGGTCCCTTCCCCTCGCAGAACAGGGGACGGATGTAGGCGGGCACGAACCCGGGAAAGTCGAACGCGTCCGCGACCCCCGCAGTCTTCGCCTGACCGCGCAGGTTGTTGCCGTAGTCGAACACCACGGAGCCGGCCTTCTGCATCGCCAGCATGGCGCGTACCTGCGAAGCCATCGCGCCCATCGCCCGCTCGATGTACTCTGGCGGATCGGAAGCCCTCAGTCGCAGCGCCTCCTCGTAGCTCATCCCGTTGGGGACGTAGCCGTTGAGATTGTCGTGCGCGCTGGTCTGGTCGGTGACCATGTCGGGAGCGATGCCCCTCCTGACGATCTCGGGGTAGACATCGGCGGCGTTTCCCAGCAGTCCAATCGAGATCGGCTCGCCGCGCTCCCGGTGCCGTGTGGCCGTCTCGAGCGCCTTGTCGAGATCCGTTTCCATCAGGTCGCAGTACCGGGTGGACAGACGCCGCTCGATACGATCCCGGTCGACCTCGACGGCCAGCACCACCGCCTCGTTCATGGTCCCGGCGAGCGGCTGCGCGCCGCCCATGCCGCCGAGACCCGCGGTCAGCAGGAGCCTGCCCTTGAGCGACCCGCCGAAATGCCGGCGAGCAGCGGCGGCGAACGTCTCGTACGTCCCCTGCAGGATCCCCTGGGTGCCGATGTAGATCCAGGAGCCGGCCGTCATCTGGCCGTACATCATGAGCCCTTCGCGCTCCAGATCGCGGAAGTGCTCCCAGGTGGCCCAGGCCGGCACCAGCATGGCGTTGGAGATGAGGACGCGGGGAGCGCCCGGGTGCGTCGTGAAGATCCCCACGGGCTTTCCCGACTGCACGAGCAGCGTCTCGTCGTTTCCCAGCTCCTTGAGCGAACGGACGATCGCATCGAAGCACTCCCAGTTGCGCGCCGCCTTGCCGGAGCCTCCATAGACGATCAGCTCGTCCGGCTTCTCGGCCACCTCCGGGTCGAGATTGTTCATCAGCATGCGCATCGCGGCTTCCTGCTCCCACCCTTTGCACGCGAGCGTCGTACCGCGCGGCGCGCGAATCGTCCTTTTCATGGTCGTCTTCTCCATCATCCCAGCGGTCCTGTGATCGATTCCGCGGCGCGGCGCAGCGTCCCGTCGCGCAGCATCGAGCCTATCGCCGCGATGTCGGTCGAGAGCACGCGGTCACGCTGAAGCGCCGGGACGCGCTGCCGCAACGCGGCGTGAACCGCCTCGAGAGCCGGCGAGCTCCTCAGGGGCCGGCGCAGCTCGATCGCCTGTGCGGCGACCATCATCTCGATCGCCAGGATCGACTCGTGGTGCTCGACGATGGTGGCGGCCGAATGGGCCGCGGCTACGCCCATCGAAACGTGGTCCTCCTTGCCCGCCCCCGTGGGGATGGAATCGACGCTGGAGGGGTGGGCGAGCTTCTTGTTCTCGGAAACGAGTGCCGCCGCGGTCACCTGCGCCATCATGAAGCCCGACTCGAGACCGGGGCTCGGCGCGAGAAACGCGGGCAGGCCGCTCAGGGCGGGGTTGACCATCCGCTCGGTGCGCCGCTCCGAGATCGAGCCGGCATCGGCGACGGCGATGCCGAGCAGGTCCATCGCCTGCGAGACCGGCTGTCCGTGGAAGTTTCCTCCCGGCAGCGCCTCGGCCCCTTCGGCGAAGAAGAGCGGGTTGTCGGTGACGGCGTTGATCTCGATCCCGAGAACACGGCGGACGTAGGAAAGCGCGTCACGCGCGGCGCCATGCACCTGCGGCATGCATCGCAGCGAGTAGGCGTCCTGCACCCGCCCGCATGTCCGGTGCGAGTCCATGATCCCGCTCCCCTCGAGCAGGAGCCTGATGTTGGACGCCACGATTGCATGGCCGGGATGGGGCCGCAGCGCGGCGATCCGCTCGTCGAACGGCCGAGCGCTGCCGAGCAGCCCTTCGAGCGTCATGGCTCCCGCGATGTCGGCGCCGATCATGAGCAGCCCGGCGGCGTCCAGCGCCCTGGCGCCGATCGCGGTCATCGCCTGCGTCCCGTTGACGAGAGCGAGGCCTTCCCGGCTCGCGAGCCGGACCGGCTTCAGGCCGGCGCCCGCCAGCGCATCGGCCGCGGCGGTTCGTCGGCCCCGATGTATCGCTTCGCCGTCGCCCATCAGGCCGAGTGCGAGATGTGCCAGCGGCGCGAGGTCGCCGCTCGCGCCCACCGAGCCCCGGGAGGGGATGACCGGCATGACATCCGCGTTGAACATCGCCAGCAGCGATTCGAGCAGATCCACCCGCACCGCCGAATGTCCACGCGCGAGAACGTTGGCCCGCAGAAGCATCATCACGCGTACGGTTTCCACCGGGAGCGGCTCGCCCACGCCGGCGCAGTGGCTCCGTATCAGATTCTCCTGGAGCCGGTCCACGTCGGCGTCGTCGATCCTCACCTCGCTCAGCAGACCGAAGCCGGTGTTGAACCCGTAGACGGCGCTTCCGCTGCGTGTCAGCGATTCGAGCGCCTCCCGGCATGCCGTCACGCGCTCGCGCGCCGCGGGGGCGAGCCGGAGGCGCAGGGACCCGCACGCGGCGTCCGCGAGGTCTTCGAACGTGAGATGCTCACCGTCGAGATCGATGGTTCTCATGTGGCAGGGCAGGGCTCCCGGGGAAACGATACGCGCGGGATGCGCGCGCACGCGAGAATGCTAACACAGCGCCACGACGCCGCCCAACGGATAGTGCGGCAAACCCTGTGATATACTCGACGCCGTTCTGGAGGCCCGATGCCGAGCCCCCGGACCGCAGTCCCACCGGTCCGCGGCCCGCCGTCGCTTGTCATCAACCGGTCGAACCGGACCACCTCGACATCACGGGAGCAGGCTGATCTCATGGCGAATATCGTCCTGATCGGCGGGCAGTGGGGCGACGAAGGGAAGGGGAAGGTCGTCGACCTGCTCACGCCGCACTTCGACATCGTGGCCCGATACTCCGGCGGGCCGAACGCCGGGCACACCGTGAGACGGGGGGAGACGAAGTACGCGCTGCGTCACATTCCGTCGGGGATCCTGGCGCCGCACGTCACCTGCGTCATCGGCAACGGGGTGGTGATCGACCCCGCGTCGCTGCTCGAGGAGATCGACAAGCTGCGCGAATCGGGCGTGCGGGCCGACGGCCGTCTTTTCATCAGCAACCGGGCGCACGTCATCCTGCCGGGCTACGTGGAGTGGGAGAAGCGCCGCGAGGACGGCGTGACCGATCAGAAGATCGGGACGACCCGCCGCGGTGTCGGGCCGGCCTACACCGCCAAGATCGCTCGCACCGGCCTGCGGATCGCCGACCTGTTCGACCGGGCCGCGCTTCCGGCGAAGCTGGCCGCCGCCATGGCGTTCTTCGGCGAGTCGTCCGCGGTTCCTCCCGGGGACGACACGATCGAGCTGTGCGCGCGCCATGCCGACGCTCTCGCCCCGTATGTGACCGACACGGGAAGCATGATCGACCGGATGATCAAGGCGGGCTCGCGGGTCCTGTTCGAAGGGGCGCAGGGGACGATGCTGGACATCGATCACGGCACGTATCCGTTCGTCACTTCCTCCAACTCGACCGCGGGGGGCGCGTGCACCGGCATTGGCATTGGCCCGACCGCCATCGACGGGGTGCTGGGGATCTTCAAGGCCTACGGCACGCGGGTGGGCGAAGGGCCGTTTCCCACCGAGGAGCTCGGCCCGATGGGCGACAGGATCCGGGAGCGCGGACGCGAGTATGGCACCGTGACGGGACGTCCGCGGCGTTGCGGCTGGTTCGACGCCGTGGCCGCGCGGTACGCCGTTCGGGTGAGCGGCATGGACAGCGCGGCGCTGACGCTGCTCGACGTGCTGGATGCGTTCGACGAGATCCGGGTCTGCACCGGGTACCGCCACAAGGGGTCCGTGCTGAAGGAGATCCCGGCGGAGTGGCCGATCCTGCAGTCGTGCGAGCCGGACTACGTCACGCTGAAGGGATGGAAGCAGGAGACCACCGGCTGCCGGTCGTGGGACGACCTGCCGGCCGCGGCGCAGGACTATGTGAGGACGCTGGAGGATCTGCTCGAGACCGATATCGACCTGGTATCGGTCGGGGCGACACCGGAGTGCAGCGTGCTGCGCGATGTCTCGAAGCTGTCCGCCTGGCTCTCCGCTCAGGAGGCCTGACCGGGGGCGCCGCCTCAGCGAGCGCCGCCATGCATGCGGATGGCCCTTCGCAGAAGCTCTTCGAGGCGATCCATGTTGGCCGAAAGGTCGCCTTCCTTCTCCACGAGCGTGCGGTTCACGGGTGCCGCTGCCTTGCGCAACGCGCGATCCTCGATCGCTCGCTCGAGGGCCACGCTGAGCGAGACGGCGTCTCCCGGCTCGAAGAACAGCCCCGTCTCGCCCTCACGGATCCATCCCCGGTTGGCCCGGATCCGGCTCACGACGGGAAACAGGCCGCAGGCCATCGCCTCGAGAAGCGAGGAACTGGTCCCGTCGCTCAGCGAGGCGGAGACGTAAACGTGAGCCGACCGGAGCAAAGCACGCAGGGTGTCGTGGTCGACCTCTCCGGCGAACGTGACCGACTCGCCCAAGCCGAGTGAGGCGGCCTGCGACCGCCGGCGCTCCAGGTCCGGTCCGCCGCCTACCAGTGTGCAGCGCAGCGGCGGGCCCGCCCCTTTCAGCCTGGCCAGCGCCGCGACGAGCGTCTCGTTGCCGTAGACCGGCTCCTGCCGGCGGGTACAGACGATGTGGATGGGCCCGTCTGCCTCGTCTTCGGCCGCTGCGGGAGCGAAGAAGGATGTGTCGACGCCCACGGGGAAGCAGGCGATCTTCTCGGGGGTCACGCCGCAGGCCACCAGCTTCTCGACGAGTTCCTCGGAGACGGCGTGCACGAGCCGCGCCCGCCCGCACACGTATCGCATCATCGGCCCATGCAGACGTCCTCCCGGCAGATAGCCCGCCTGTTCCAGCACGTCGCCACCGCGTGCCGAGACCACCAGCGGCCCCCTCCAGGCGAGGGCGGCCGTCATCCCGTTGGAGCTCAGATAGGTGGCGAGGACGACATCGGGGGCGAAGCCGGAAAGCAGTCGGCGGACGCGTGGCACCCTGGCGAGGAACCGGAGCGGGCCCGGCATCTCGAAACGGACGGGCCGATCGAGGTGGACGACACGGACACCCTCCAGCGGGTTGGGGCTGAACGAGAGCACGAGGACCTGATGGCCGCGTTGCAGGAGCTGGCGGGCGTAGTGTCTGGTCCAGACAGCGTTGGTATGCGCCACCAGCGCGACCTTCATCTCGCGTCACCTCTATGCAGGCCTGTCAGCTGAACCTCCGGCCTTCTCCATCGAGGTAGAGGCGCATCCACAACTCGAGGAAGAAAACCTGCGAAAGCGTGGTCGTGAGATCGCGGTGATTCTCGTAGAATTGATGTTTGAGCCATTCAGTGAACCCAACGTCGAAGACTCCACGCGAGCGGACACGCGCGGGAGCCAGGGCATCGTACACCTGCTCCTGCAGCGCCCCCCTGAGCCAGGTCTCCAAAGGTGACGCGAAGCCCTTTTTCTCACGATAGATGCAGTGTCTGGGGATGTACCGTTCCGCAAGCTTCTTGAGGACACACTTCAGACGAGGTCCTTGAATGTGCATGGAAGCGGGGATCGTCGCCGCCAGCTCCACCAGGCGATGATCGAGGAAGGGGACTCTTGCTTCCAGGGATACGGCCATGCTCATCTTGTCCTGCAGCAGAAGAAGAGTGTCGACAAGCGTCATGTGAGTGTCCATGTACATAGCCTGATCGACAGGATCGTCCAAGTCCGCAATCCGGCTCCAGTAGCCTTCGAAGGTGTCATCCTGAAAGGTCGCACGCGTCAGGTCGCAAAATCCAGCGGCGAAAAACGAGCCTGGATAGTCCTGCGGCAGATAGGATGTGGCATTCGCCCAGGAGCGCCTAATGTCCCCGTGAGCGGTCCTGACGAATCTCTTGGCGATGCGCATCGTATTGGTCACTCGGCTGGTGTGTCGCTCGGGCAGCATCGCAATAAGCGGCTCGATCAGGCTGGAGCGCACCAAAGAAGGGATCCTCAGGTATCGGCCGTGATATTTTGCGGCGAGATATCGACGATATCCGCCGAACAACTCGTCGCCGCCGAGTCCGGAAAGCGTGACAGTGACTTGTTTCCTGGCGAACTCGCTCACGGCGAGAGTGAGGAAAGCGGCGTTGTCGCCACACGGCTCGTCGAGATGCCAGACGACCCGCTCCACGTCTCTCAGCAGATCCTCGGATTTCAGGATCATCTGATGGTGTTTCATCCCATATTGCCGAGCGACTTCCCCGGAATACTGCAGCTCGTTCATATAGGCTCCCTCCTCGCCGAAGCCGATGGAGAAGGCCTCGACGGGCTGAGAGCTGAACCGGCACATCATCGCGGCGACGAGTGACGAGTCCACACCCCCGGACAGGAAGACGCCGATCGGTACGTCGCTCACCATCCGGATCCGCACCGACTCCTGCAGCATCTCATCCAGGGCGTCCAGAAGTTCCCGCTCCTCCCAATCTCGCTTGCGATCGAAATGGACGTCCCAGTATCTCCGATCCGCGAAGCCATTCCGATCGAACGTCGCGACATGACCCGCCTCGAGCCTCCGGATTTCCTTGAAGGTGGAACGCGGCGCCGGCACGGTGGAGAAGTTCATGTAGGCCGCGATCGCATGCGGCTCCAGGCTCAGATCGAGACCGGGTACCCCGAGCAGCGCCTTGGTCTCCGAGGCGAACAGGAGGCGATTCGGCTGGCAGGCGTAGTAGAGCGGCTTGATCCCGAGACGGTCTCGCGCGAGAACGAGACGCTCCTGCCGCGTGTCCCACAGAGCTATGGCGAACATCCCGTTGAGGTGATCCACGAAATCGAGCCCGTGATCCTCGTACAGGTGCAGGATGGTCTCACCGTCGCCGCCCGTCTTGAATACGTGTCCCCTGGAGACAAGCTCCTCCCGGAGCGCGCGATAGTTGTAGATCTCTCCGTTGAAGACGAGCCAGATCGAGTCGTCCTCGTTCGACATCGGCTGGGGGCTGCCGGCCAGGTCGATGATGCTCAGTCGCCGGAAGCCGAGCGCCGCTGGCCCGCTGGTGTGAAGGCCGTCGTCATCGGGGCCGCGGTGCCTGAGCGCCGCGGTCATCCCGCTCACGACCTCGCGCTCGGGCGGGCCGGCAAAGTCGACGATTCCGCAGATGCCGCACATGGTCGCGGGTCAGGCCTCCGCTGGAGGGTTTCAAGGAAGGCATCAATATAGCGTCCCCCGGAACGGGCGCGCCAATGGATAAAGGCCGGTGCCGCCTCAGCGTGTGTGTTGTTCGAGGAAGGCGATGGTCTTCGGCCAGGCGGCTTCGGCCGCCCTCTTGTTGGCGCCGTCACGGCCCGACTGCGCCCGCAGAAAGCCGTGCCCCGCCCCCTCGTAGGAGAAATGCTCGTAGCTCCTTCCGGCGGCCTTCATCGCCGCGACGGTGGGCTCGATGGTGGCTCCCACCCGGGCGTCGTCGCCGCCGTACAGTCCCAGCACGGGGGCCTTGATCGCCTCGATGGCCGAGGCCTCCGTCGGCGCGGTGCCGTAGTAGACGACGGCCGCGTCGAGGCCGGGCTGGCTCGCGGCGTAGGCGAAGCTGCGCGAGCCGCCCCAGCAGAACCCGATCACGGCGCTGTGGCCGTCGGCCGCCGGCAGGCCGAGTCCGTACCGGCGGACGGCATCGAGACGCTTCGTCACCTCGTCCTGATCCAGGGCCGCGACCAGCTTGACCCGGTCGTCGCGACTCGCCACCGACTCGCTTCCGCCCCCGGAGGGCCCCTTGCCCGACAGCAGGTCGGGCGCCAGCGCGATGAACCCCTCGGCGGCTAGCGAGTCGGCCACGCTGCGCACCCAGTCGCTCAACCCGAAGATCTCGTGGATCACGATCACCACCGGCGCCTTGTCCTTCCGCTCCGGGTAGACCACCCAGGTCTTCACCCCCTCGACATCCACCCATTCGCCGTGGCGCGGCGAGCTGTCGAGCGCGGTCCTGGCGGTCTCCTCGGCGGGGGGGAGGTTCGGCTTGTCGGTCGCGGCGGCCGTCAGGACGACGGTCAGGCCGAGAGTCAGGATGGTCGCTACCGGTCTCATGTTTCCTCCTTCCTTTCGTGGCGTCATTCGATGTAGCCGAGCGACTTCAGGGTGTCGAGAAGTTCCTCGTCCTTCTTGTCCCGATCGCTCGATGCGGTTCCGAGCGAATTCACCAGGAAAGTCGTCGAGCCGGCCTGCGAGAAGCCTCAGCAGCTCGGGCTCGGCCGCGGACAAATCCCTCGTCTCGCCCGGATCCTCCTCGAGATCGTACAACTCGTACGCGTCGGGCGCCGAGGGGCCGAGAACCGTCCTCTCTCTGAAGCCCAGCAGTTCACTCGTCTTGATGTCGTCGGCCCCGAGAGCCGGATCGATGCGCGTGGCCCTGGCATGGTCGTGGGGCACCAGGATCAGCTTGTACCGCCCGAGCCGGATCGAGCGCAGCTTGCCCGCCTCGCCCGGGATCGTGGGAAGGGGGTTCTGCGACAGATAGGACAGGTCCGACTCGCTGAAGATCTCGCGGTTGCCTATGTCACGGGAGGGCGTGCTCGCCTCCCGGAGAGAGCACCGCCGCGAGGCTCATTCCGTCGCGCTCCGACGCATATCCGATATCGAACATGTCGAGCAACGTCGGCGTGACGTCGATGAGGCTAACGGGCTCATCTATCTTGCGCCCGTCGGTCTGGCCCGGCAGATGGAACATCAGGGGGATATGCAGACTCTGCTGGTAGACACGGTCGCCGTGGGAGAAGAAGTACCCGTGCTCTCCGAGGCTCTCTCCGTGATCGGCCGTGACCACGAGAACTGTTCGCCCGCCGGCAGGCCCGTCGGTCGCGGCATCGACCAACCGTTTCACCTGATCGTCGAGAAAACGCACTTCCCCCGCGTACAGGGAGTCGAGGCGCTCCACCTCCTCGGCGGGCATCGTGTTGTGATGAATCACGTCGCCTATCGTGAGCTTCCCAGATTCGATCTCGTCGTAAACCGTGAGCGGCTGTCGGGGCGACGGGTCGACCTCATCGCGGTACGGCTCGGGCGGCTCATAGGTCCAGTGCGGGTCCAAGTAGTGGACCCAGAGAAAGAACGGCCGGCCCTCGACCGCGTGAAGCATCTCGATCGCGCGGTCGGTGGTGACGTCGGCGACCTCGGACTGCGGGCGGGTGGTGTCAAAGCGATTGAGAAAGAAGGTCACGGCACGGGGGTGGAGCCTGGCGAGCAGGTCGAGAAGCACCAGGTGCTTGACCTGGCCGCGCAGGCCCAGCCTCCCCTGGTAGGTGTCGAAGCCCTGCGAGATGCCGCTGCCGCGATCGATGAGGCCGTTTGTCAGGACGGCCGCCGTGACCCACCCACGGCTCCGGAACTCCTCGGCCAGCGTCCGGTTCGACCAGGCGAGTGTCGAGAACAGGCTCTCGAAACCGTGACGATAAGTGTAGTCACCGGTCATCAGGGAGGAGATCGCCTGAGGCGTCTTGGGGATCGGCGTGGACGTGTCGAGGAACGCGAACGAACGAGAGGCCAGGGCGTCGAGGCCGGGCGTGCGCGATTTCTCGAGCCCGGGCGGGAGCTCGCCCTGCCCCCTGAAAGCGCCCAGGGCGTCGGCGCGCAGCGTATCGATCGTGATCAGCAGCACGCTGCGGGCCCCCTCGGGAGGCGTCGGCGCGCCGAGCGCCATCCGCGCGCTCAGAAAGGCGGGCACCGAGATCGTCACGACGATCAGCAGTGAGGCGGCGACCCAGGAGATCCGAAGAGGAGCGGTACGCCGGGGCGCGAGCGCCGCGGTCGCGAGCAGGACGAGCGTCACCACGCCGAGCATCGTCCAGGTCGCTCCCGGGATCCCGAGAACCGGCTGGAGCGCCCGCGATCCTCCCCACGCGAGCAACAGCGCCATCAGCGGGATCAGGGCGGTCGGGCCGACACCGAGGCGGCGGGCGAGCAGGGTCCCAGCGAGGAAACCGGCGACGGCGCCGTACACGGCGGCCAGGGCGATCCCCCACCAGGCGAACGTCAGCGAGTCGGCGCGGCTGTCATACAGCACGGGCGACCATCTGGCGAGCCAGATCGCCGCTTCGACCGCGCCGAACGCGGCCATGACGAGGCAGGCCGCGGCCGCCGTGAGAAGGGGACGCTTCACTCGAGTGACTCGACCGCGCGGGCAGCCGCCTCGAGCATCGGCTGCGCCGAAAGAGGCTCACCCACGGCCTGTCGCATCCAGACGTCGGGTGTGATCGAGCCCAGCCTGCAGATCCGCTCGAACTCGGGCCCGAGGGCGGGACTCTGCCTGAAGTGGCTCTCGATCTGGAAGGCGATCAGGTGCCCGAGCGGATAGTCGGGCAGATACAGCCCCGCGTCGATCATGTGCGAGTAGACGGCCAGTATCGGCACGTCCTTCACGCCGAACATCGCGGCGAAATGCCGGTTCCATACGTCCTGGGCGATGGACACGACGGCCTCGCGGAACCGTGCCGGGGAGGCGTCCGGGTGCTCGTATAGCCAGCGCCATGCCCCCATGTCGACGAGCGCCACGGCGGCGATCTCGCGGGTGGCCCAGAAGGTCTCCAGGGCCTCGAGATTCTGCGAGTCGGCGTCCGGCCCGGAGAGGCCCAGAAGCTGCAGATCGCGCGACTGGAAGACGAAGGCGAGCGCCTCCGTGAACGCGGTGTTGGGGACGCCCTGGAGCAGGGTGTGATCGATCGACGTCACCGAGAAGACCTGTTCGACGTTGTGCCCCATTTCGTGCACGGCGATGTTGTAACCCTTGTAATCCATCCCCCCTGGTCCGACGCGGGTCCTCAGATGGGCGTCGTCGTCACGGCGGGTGGCTCCGAGCGCGTGGCCCGCGCCGCGCGACGGATCGACCGTGATGTGTTCGGCGAGGAATGCCGCCTGTTTCACGGTGAAGCCGAGCTCGCGGAACATCCGCGGCATATCGGCGGCATACGCCTCGGCGGTCGGGTACCGCTCGCGCGTGCGGGCGTCGAGCTCCGACTCGGAGTAGCGGCCCCGCGGCTTGAACCCGACGTACCATATGTCGAACGGCTCGAGAGGTCTGCCGAGCCGTCGCGCGATGAGCGCCGCGACGCGAGTGCCGAGCGGTGAGGAGAGCACCGACTCGAAGAGCTTCTCGACCTGCTTTTCCGGGATCTCGCGGTCGACGTTGAACCGGCGATCGATGAAGGTCGGGTTGTCCGGGTGATACGGGATCCTCTCTACGCACCGCCTCGAACACCGCGATCCAGCGTCGGTAGCGCTCGTCCGGCTCGCGCGCCGTGTCCGCCACGGCACGTCGTCCCTCCGGCGCGGGCGTGTCCGGGATGGGCGACACCGCCACCGTGTTGGCGTAGGGATCCCAGTCCACGAGGGGGTTGTCGATGGCCACGGCCGGTATCTCCTGCCGGACGATGCGTTCCATCACCTTCTGGATCATGCGCTGGCGGGCCAGGCCGTCAGGGTCGGCGTAGCGCGCCTTCAGCTCGTCGCGCAGCCCCCAGTGAGTGATGAGGCGGAGGCCTTCAGGGAACAGCCGCTGTCCGGAGTCGTCCAGCAGGTGATGCATGAAGATGTTGTACCCGCTGATGTACGTGTCCGCCGCCGCGAACGCCTCGGCGATCCGCTGGTTCACGTCGGCGGGAACGCGCGAGGAGAATTGCGCGGCGAGCCGTGTCTCGGCCCAGGCGCGGCGGCTCCAGGAGGCCCCATCGGTCATCCGCTGGTCCAGCGTGGTGAGAGGGAAGTTGAGCAGCACCACGAACGCCAGCTTGTTGCCGAACAGATCCTCGGTGACATGGGCGCGAGGGGAGTAGGCGGCGAGGATGCGGTCCACCGGCAGGATCGGCCCGATGTCGAGATCCACGCCGCGGCGCAGGTCACGCTCCATCGAGGTGAGGTAGCCGCCAATCCGCTCGAAAGAGAACTCGAGCCGGTCGAAGGTGGCGTCGTACAGTTCGCCGCGGGGGATGAACTCGTCCTGGAGGAACCCGCGAAGCGCCTCCGCATCCCCGTCCGAGGGCCGCCACGCCCTGAGCACCTGCGCGACGCCCTGGTCGATCCGCGCCGCTTCCGCGGGGCCCGCCGTGTCATGAGCCGCGTGGAGCCGGCGCGCCGCCTGCTCCGCGGCCGCACTCCACGCGGCGCGGTCCTCATCGGGTGCGTCGGTCCTGCCGAATGACCACGAGGCCCCGGCGAGAAGCAGCCCCGAGGCGAGAGCGAGACGAATCGCTCCGCTGAGGAGCGGCGGAAGGACTGTTCCGAAGACGAGATGGTCGTGGTTCATGGCAGCGTGGCCTCCTGCAGACCGGGAAGGTACAGGGCGTTGAACAGCAGCTTGAACGTCCGGTGAGTCTGCGCACGATGCTGGGCGCGCAGCCCGATGAGCACCACGCGGCCCTTGCCCACCGTCAGGTCGACGACGGCGGCCCGACGGCGCAGCCGGTCGGCCCCTTTCAGATAGCCGCTCACGAGGATCTGGTCGTCGTACTCGGGATACCTCGCAACCACGCGCCGCTCGAACCGCGCGTCGGGAAGCCGGGTCTGGAAGGCGGGGGACGTGGCGAAATAGCCGGCATCATCCGGGAGCATCCCGTATCCGATCGGGTTGTCGGTGTCGACGAGGATCCTCAGCATCGAACCGGGACAGTTGAACTGATCGCGGGTGACCTTCTGCAGGACGTTGGTCACGGGAAGGTCGAGAAGCTCGATCAGATAGTCGGCCGATGAGTCGAGCGCGACCACCGTGCCTCCCTGCTCGGTCACCCATTTCCTGATGGAGGCGCTGCCGTCCGGGTCGAGCCCGCCTGCGTATTCGGGCGGAAGGGGAGAGAAGGAGGCGCGCGCCGGTTCGGGCGGCTTGCCTTCCTTGATGATCTCCTTGTCCAGGTCCGGAAGCAGCAGGACGTCGATCCTGCCCGTGAACGCACCCGCGCGGATCTCCTCGTTCGAGAGGTTGACGTACGTGAACCCGTACTGCTCCAGCAGCCAGCGGGTCCATCCTTCGTCCATGCTCGCCATCCACGGCTTGTACAGGCCGACACGGACCGGCCGCACGGAGAAGGCCCGGCCGGAGGGGGCCCGGTCGAGCGGGCGGACCGGAAGATGCAGCTCCGCCGAGAGGCGGCCCAGCTCGGCCCCGCTCGCAGCCCCGGCAGCGATGTAGATGTCACCGGGCGTCGCGCCGTCGCGCAGCCAGTACACCCTTCGCTTTTCGGCCAGCAGGCGGTTGAGCGCCGTGTAGACACTGTCGGCCGCGTGCGGGATCATCCATCCGCCCGGCGCCTGCGTGACCGGCCCGCCCGGCCAGGCGGGCGCACGGATCGGCTCGAGACCCGCATCGGGCACCGGGCGCTGTAGCGGGACGACATCGACACCCATCGAGATCGGCAGCGACCAGGAGGTCACGTCGTACGGCGGCAGGATGTCGCCGCCCGGCGCGCCCGACACCTCGGGGTAGCGCTGCGGCTCCAGCATGGTCAGGATGAACTGACGGAACGGCTGCGCCGCCGGTATCACGTAGGAGCCGGCCGGGTAAAGCGTGCGGGTCGCGACGCCGTCCGGGTCGGCCCGGCCCTCCTCCACGGACAGCGGTGACGCGGCGATATCCACGCGAACGCCGTGACGCAGCAGCAGCTCAATCATCCCGGCCGCGGCCACCGGGTCGTGCTGGCCGGCCGGCACCACGAAGCCGTACGGCGGCTCCGATCGGCCGCGCCGGATCGCCTTCGCTCCCAGGTCATGGAAGCTCTTCAGCAGATCGCTGCGGTACCGGGAGCAGGTCTCCAGGAGCGCGCGCGTGGCGATCAGCTCGTAGTCGATGATGTCACGCAGCCGCCACCATCCTCCCTCCCAGGGGGTGAGATAGTTGGCGCGGCGGGCGTACTCGGGCAGCCCCTTGACGCCGCCGCGCAGCTCTCCCGGCTCGATGTAGACCGGCGAGGCGATCCGCACGCTGGCGACCTCGGTCAGCAGCCCCACGATGTTCTTCCACCATGCGGTGTTGCGTGTTCCGCCTGGCCAGTAGCTGTCATAGATCATGTTGCTGCCCACCCCAGCCTTGCCGGCCTCCTCGAGGCGAAGCGCCATCGTCGTGCCGATCAGGTCGGCGTGCCTCAGCACCATCGAATCGATTCCGGGGTCGACGGGGTCGGTCTGCGGCGGGACGAACATCCGCACGCTGCTGCCGCCCATCTGGTGCTCGTCGAGGAACACCTGCGGGTGCCAGTCGTGATACAGCACGTCGTTGACGACCCGGGTCTCCTTCTGCGTGAGCATGTAGAAGTCGCGGTTGTCGTCATGACCGACGTAGGGGTGATACAGCCACGGCATCGGCCCCCCCTCGTAGGGCGTGCCGAGATACCTGTCGTACCAGTCCACGACCATCACCTGCCCGTCGGGATTGATGGAGGGCATGACGAGCAGGATGACGTCGTCGAGCCAGCGTTTCATGGACGGGTCGTCGGTCGTGGCCACCTGATACGCGAGCTCCATCGCCATCTGGGTCGAGCCGACCTCGGTCGAATGGATGCTGCAGGTGACGAGGACAATCACCTTCCCCTCGTCGATCAGACGGCTCGCCTCGCCGTCGGACAGACCCGCCGGATCCGCCAGGCGCGCCGCGATCCGTCTGTAGTGGTCGAGGTCCGCCTGGTTGCTCCGGGATGTCAGAACCACGAGCAGCATGTCGTTGCCGAGGGTCGACTTGCCCGCGAGCCGCACCGACACCCTGTCCGAGGCGTCGGCGAGCGCGTGCAGATAGGCCACCACCTTCGGGTAGGGAGCGAGATAACGGTCGGCGCCCACCTTTGCGTGGAGGAAGTCGTCCGGCGAAGGGATCCCGGCCGCCCACGCGTGCGGGGCGCCGAGCAGCAGGGCGGCCAGGATCAGGCAGCGCGCCGTGCGCGTCAGCACGTGCCCGCCGGGCCGAGACATCCCGCGAGCAGCCGGTGGAACTGGTGCACGCCGGCTTCCCGGGCGGGGGAGAACCGACCGCGATCGTAGGTGCGGGAGGCCAGGCCCTTCTGCACCGCCTCGCAGATGGCGATGTCCTCGAGCTGGATGCCGTGGCTCGCCGCTACCGTGTGCTCGATCGAGGCACGCGCCTCGGGCGTGCCGGTCTCGAGGAAGTACCACTCGAAGATCGTCAACGTGCGATCGTGGCCGAGCGGCAGGATCAGGTTGGTGGAGAAGTTGTCCGGGTAGACGTTCAGCATCAGGTTCGGGAAGACCCAGAAGTAGAGCGCGCGGTCGTCGCCCTCGCGAAGCGGCGCGACCTGTACCGAGCCGAGGCCGAACGTCTCGGTCCGGTAGGCGTCGTAGTCGAGCCATCGGAACAGCTTCGGATGCACCACCGGGATGTGGTACCCCTCGAGGTAGTTGTCGACGTATACCTTCCAGTTGCAGCGGATCTCGTAGTCGCGACGGCGTACCGGCTGCATACGGTCGAACGGCGTGTCCGGAGCGCGCTCCGCGACCGCATGCATCGTCTCTTCGAGAGGCCGGGCTGCCGGATCGAGGTTCACGAACACCAGCGGGCCCCAGACATCGGCCGCCGCAGGCGGAAGACGCACGCTCTTCGGGTCGAACCGCTCGACCCCTTCGAACTCCGGGGTCCTGAGCAAGGCCCCGTCGAGGCCGTAGGTCCAGCCGTGATACCCGCACTGATGCGAGCGTCTGTTGCCGGAGCCGCAGGCCACCGGCCCGGCGCGGTGGCGGCAGACGTTCGACATCGCGCGAAGGCTCCCCCCGGCGTCGCGCAGCAGGAGCATCGGCTCGCCGGCGACCTCGGTGGTGAGATAGTCGCCGGCGGTCGAGAGGCTCCCGGCGTGGGCGGCGAGCTGCCAGCTGCGTCCGAACACGCGTTCCCGCTCGGCGGCCAGCGCCGAAGGATCGGTGTACCAGGTCGATGGGAGCGTCCGAGCCGCGGCGAGCCGGGGCTCGATCTCGGGCGGATCGGGCGGCTGATGGGGTGTCATGGCGGCGGGATTGTACCACGCGGGAGCGCACGTCTCGCCTATACTGCGACGGTCGAGCCCGGCACGGCCCGGTACCGGAAAAGGGGGTTCCATGAGGCATGCCATCCGACGTTCGGCCGCGGCGATGCTCCTGATGCTGCCAACGTGCGCCGCCGTGCTCGCGGCCGAAAGCGCCGTCGACCATTACAGAAAGGCCGTAGCCGCCTACAAGGCGGGCGACTTCGAGGGGTATCGCGCGTCGATCGCCGAGGCAGTGCGACTCGCGCCGGATCATCCGGCCTACGTGTTCGATCTCGCCGGGGCCGACGCTCTGACCGGGCGACCCGTCGAGTCGATCGCGGCCCTGCGGCGTCTGGTGGAGATGAAGGTCTGGCAGGACGTGGAGGTCGAGCACGACCTCGATCCGATCCGTGGCACGCCGGAGTTCCGCGACGTCGCGGCCGATCTGGCTGCGCTGAAGAGGCCGATCGGTACGAGCGTGAAGGCGTTCCGCCTGCGCGAGAGAGACTTCATCCCCGAAGGGATCGCCTACGACCCGGACACCCGTTCGTTCTTCGTGGGAAGCGTGCATCTCGGCAGGATCGTGAGAGTGGATCGCAAAGGCCGGGAGACCGGCTTCACGCGGGACGGTGAGGCGGGCGTCTGGTCGATCCTGGGGATGGCCGTGGACACACCTCGCAAGCTCCTGTGGGCTTGCACGAGCGGCATGGCGGAGACGGCGAACCTGGCGGCGCCCGACAAGGGAAGGGCCTCTCTGCTGAAGCTGGATCTCGCCACGGGAAAGCTCCTCGCACGCTATCCGCTCGCGGGCGGGCAGCCGGAGCACAACTGCAACGATCTGGCCATCGGGCCCAAAGGCGACGTGTATGTCTCGGACGCCATCTCTGGGCAGATCCTGCGTCTGGCCCCCGGTGGCGCGGGGCTGACGGAGTTCGTGCCCGCCGGGCGGCTGCGCTCGCCCCAGGGGCTGGCCTTCTCCGCCGACGGCCGGTATCTGTTCGTCGCGGACTACGCGAGCGGCCTGCACCGGCTCGCACCGCCGGATGCGGAGCCGCTGAGGCTGGAACAGCCTGCCGGCATGTCGGGTCGTGGCATCGACGGGCTTTTGTTCTTCGAGGGCTCCTTGATCGCCATCCAGAACGGCGTGCGTCCGCACCGTGTGGTGCGCCTGCATCTCGACGCCGGCATGGCGCGGATCGAGCGGGCGGAGATCCTGGAGATGAACAACCCGCACTTCGATGAGCCGACGCTCGGCGTGATCGTGGGCCGGGATTTCTTCTACGTGGCCAACAGCCAGTGGAGCCGGTTCGAGCCCGATGGCACGATCTTCCCGATGGACCGGCTCGAGCGGCCGGTCGTGCTGAAGCTGCGGCTGGACTGAGCGGGCCGGCGTCTCACATCGCGGGATAGCGCTCGTACAGGGAGCCGGGCAGGTCGGAGTAGCGCACCATTCCCGGTGTGGTGAGGACGTCACCTCCCTCGGTGATGAGCACCCCCTCGACGCCGACCCGCTCGAGATGCTCCATGCCTTTCTCGGGGCCGAGCAGGAACGAGGCGGTGGCGGCGAGCCCGGCCCGGAACGCGTCCGGGGCCAGAGTCGTGCTCGCGGCCACGCCCCGTGCGGGCCAGCCGGTGCGGGCATCGAGCAGATGGTGGTACCGGACGCCGTCACGGAGAAAGAATCGCTCGTAGTCGCCGGAGGACGCGACCCCGCCATCCCACACCATCCGGACGGAGAATCGGCATCGGGTGCGGATGCGAGGGTCGAGCACGCCAATTCGCCAGGGCTTGCCGTCGCCGCGCGCGCCCATGGTTCGGATGTCGCCCGCGAGGTTCACCACCGCCGACTCGACCCCCTCCTGCCGGAGACGGTCGGCCACACGATCGGCCGCGTACTCCTTGCCCACGCCGCCGAGATCCAGCTCCATCCCCTCGCGTCTCAGGAAAACCGTCCCGTTGCGTACCGACACCTGACGGTAGTCGACCAGGGGCAGGAGCGCGTCGACCTCGGCGGGGGAGGGGACGCGCTGGTGCCTGAAGTCCCAGACCCGCCGCAGCACCCCGACCGTCGGGTCGAAGGCGCCGCCGGTGTCGGCGGCAAGGGCGAGCGCCTGCCCGACCAGCGCCACGGTCTCTTCGTCGACCGCCACGGGGGTGCGGCCGGCGTTGATGTTGATCCGGCCGATGACGCTCGATGCGATGTAGCGGGAGAACTTGCGCTCGATCCGGTCCGCCTCGTTCATCGCCGCGGTCGCCACGGCCTCGGCGTGCCGCTCGCCGCGATCGTCGACGAAGCGAAGCAGGCCCCAGCTCCCCATCGCCCGGAACCACTTGTTGTACAGAGCGCGGTCGGCGGCGGCCATATCAGAACTTGAACCTGAGGCCGACAGTGGCGGTCAGCGTCTGCAGGTCGGCCGGAGAGACGCTGCTCGAGCCGCCCCCTTCGTTCTCGTTTTCGTTCTCCAGGGACGTGACCGGAGGCTTGAGCAGCAGCGTGGGCGTGCCGAGCGGGCGCACCCGGTCCAGCCCGGTCTGGTCGGCGTAGGTGGCCTCGAACATGACCGACACCCGGTCGCTCACCTCCACCGTGAGCCCGATACCGGCCAGCCAGCTCCAGAACGAGGACAGCCGGTAGTCGCCGCTCATGTACGGCTGCGGGGTGGAGAACTCGTAGCCGAAGAACTCCGCAGCGCTCTGTCTGTAGTAGCGCAGCCGGGGCGTGACGATCACCTTGTCGCCGACCCGCTGATCGAAGGTGAGGTCGATGGTGTGGGCGCGGATCGACCAGTCGTCCCAGTAGTAGCGGTAGCTGGTCTTGAGCGCGCCGCGTGTCGTGAAGTAGTGACCGAACTTGATCACCGCGCTCTTGCGGCTGCGCGTGTCGGGGCGCACCTCGGGGACGCTCGTGTTCGGGTCGAGGGTCACCCGCTTGTACGGGTCCGTGAGATACCCGTTGAGCTTGTCGAGCCCGAAGGAGAAGTCGACGAGGTCCCTGGGGCCGAGGATCTGGGTCCATCCGATCGAGTACGAGTCGCTGCTCTTGGTGAAGCTGTCGTTGGTGCCGACCGGGTCGATCTGGTCGCGCGTGATACCGATCCCCCCGTGCAGGGTCGAGCGCCCGCCGAACAGATCCAGTGAATCCACCAGTGACACGCCGCGCGACAGGTAGTCCGACTCGTGCGAGTAGCTCAGCGTGATCGATGGAAGCTGGGAGCCGAACCGCTTCGAGTACGAGCCGGTGATCGCCTGGCGCGTGTCGGTGTACTGGGCCTTGGGGATGCTGCTCGACGAGGACGACGAGGCGCTCGCCGTGGCGTCCATCGTCGGCATCTCGCCGGTGGGCGATGCGCCCGAGATCGAGTCATAGGAGAGGAGCAGGCCGAACTGTCCCTTCTCCCCGAAGTCCTGGAGCATGTAGATCTCGGGGTTGCTGACCTGGGTCCGGCCGTCGCCTTCCTTGTAATGCAGGAAGCGGAAGTCCACGGTGGTATCGGCGCGGGCCGTCGAGCCGGCCAGGGCCCCGATGCCGGCGGCGAGCAGCCCGAGATTGCGTCCCGCCTTGCCGTCAGTTGCAGCCACAGCCGCCCCCCGAGACGCCTCCGTTGCCCGCGGCGCCCTCCTTGCTCGCGTGGATGTGCTCGCGCATCGAGCGGGTCAGCATGTCACCGTCCAGGCTCATGATCGGGTCGGCCAGATAGCCGCGCTGCCACGCCCGGAGGTTCCCGTTCGGCCCCTTGCGCTTGCCACCGGCCTCGGAGGCGGAGGCGGGGAGCACGTCGCCGTGCAGATAGGCATCGAGCGCCTCCTCCGTCTGCCCGTGAACCGTCTCGGTGCCTCCCTCGAACCGGGCGATCTCGCGCCCGTCGGGACCGAGCAGCACCGATGTGGGCATCGCCGCGACCGCGAACACCTCGCCGCCTTTTCCTGACGGGTCGCGCCCCACGAGGAAGGTGGTGGGCGGAAACGAGGTGATGAAGTCGTACACAGCGTCATCGTCGGTCTCGAGCGACACCGCGATGACCTGCAGCCCTTCGGGGTGGTATCGGGCGGCGAGCGTATCGAGCCACGGGAATCCCTTGCGGCAGGGGATGCACCAGGAGGCCCAGAACTCCAGCAGGACGGGCTTGCCGCGAAACTCGGCCAGCGTGTGGGTCCCGCCCCTCATGTCCGTGAAGCTGAAGTCGGCAGGGAGAGCAGGCTCGGTGTCGGCCGTTGCGGAAAGGGCCGGCGCCGGGGAAGGGGGCGTCGCGGGAGCGGCGCCGAGCAGCGAGAGCATGCACAGGAGCGCCGGGTAGAGACGTCGTCGTGAGCCGGATGTCATCGGGTTCCCTCGAAGGTTGGGCGGGGTATCATCGTCGCTCATCAGCCAGGTCACGACCGTCAGACACCCGGCGGGGCCGGTTTCCTTCGCGCGACAGGCAGAAGATGTTTGGCCGGGATTCGGGGGCGGCGGGACGGCGCCTCCGCCCGGCGCCGGCGCGGGGCCGCACGCAGGAAGCCGGAACCCGCGTGCTAGAATCCCGGCATGTCGAGGCTCCGTATCCTGCTGATGGTGGCGGTCTTGGCGACCGCCGCCTACCTCGTTTCGAGCGTCACGCGGGTCCCTTCCGATCAGATCGCGGTGCGGGAGAGCCTGCTGTCCGGCGGGCCGCCGACCGTGGTGGGGGCGGGATGGCGGTTCGTGCCCCGGGGGCTCTACCGCCTCACGCGATATCCGGCGGGGCCGGCGTCGTTCGCGTTCGGGCAGGACGAGCCGTTCCAGCTCGTCACGCCCCAGGGTGCGAAGGTCGTCGGGGCCGGGACGCTGAGCTACCGGGTCGAGCCGGAGGATGCGGCGGCCCTGCACGCGCGCTGTGGCGGCCGTCTCGAGACCTGGCTCCTGGATCGCGTCCGCGCGGCGCTCACCGAGGTGCTGTCGCGGCCCGGGCTCTCTCCGCTTACGGCGTCGAAGATCCCGGACGTGGAGGCCGCAGGCCTGAAGATCCTCGAGGACTCGGCGGGCGGCGACGGGCTGCGGATCGACGGGATGCGTCTGGACCGACTCGGCTACGAAGGGGCCGCGGTCGCCGCCGCCCCGCGCGCCACCGTGCGGCGCAGGATGATCTGGTTCGCTGTCGACTCGTTCGACTGGAAGATCGCACGCCCTCTCATCGAGGCGGGCCGGATGCCGAACCTCAAGCGACTGATGGACGAGGGGGCCTGGGGAAATCTGCGGACGATCGTGCCGATCCTCTCGCCCGTGGTCTGGACCTCGGCGGCCACCGGCAAGCGACCGGAGAAGCACGGCATCATCGACTTCGTCGCCAGCGATCCGAAGACCGGGGCGCTGGTGCCCGTCACCAGCTCGCTGCGAAAGGCGCGCGCGTTCTGGAACATCCTCAGCGACGGCGGCGTCTCGGTGGGCGTGGTGGCGTGGTGGGCGAGCTTTCCGGCGGAGAAGGTGGACGGATTCATCGCAACCGACCGGATTCGTACCAGCTGTTCAAGAACCAGGTCACGAAGGAGGAGTCGTCCGACGACCCGTTCAAGACGTATCCGGCCGATCTGTACCCGACGATCTCCCCGCTGATCACGGCGCCGGCCTCGATCACCGAGAAAGACCTCTCACGTTTCATCGACATGAAGCGCTACGCCTCGCGATTCTCGGCCGACGACGAGGACCGCGTGCACGAGTTCGCCACCGCGGTGGCGGCATCGAGGACCTACACAGCCATCGCCAAGAAGCTGTTCGAACAGCGTCCGACCGACCTCAGGGTGGTCTATTTCGAGGGGCCGGACGAGGCCTCGCACCTGTTCATGCCGTTCGTCCCGCCGCCCGTCAGCACCGTCGATGCGAGCAAGGCCGCGTGGTTCGGGGGCGTCGTGGACGCGTACTACGTCTACCAGGACGAGCTGATCGGTCAGCTGCTCGACGCGTTCGCCGACGACGACACCACGATCCTCGTCTCCTCCGATCACGGTTTCAAGATTCGGAGACGACCGGCCGCAGACCGAGTCCCGCATCAGCCACGGCAAGGCCGCCGACTGGCACTCTCCCGACGGGATGATCGTTCTCGCCGGCAGGGACATCAAGAAGGGCACCCGCATCCTCAACGCCAACGTGCTCGACATCGTCCCGACGCTTCTCTACCTGTACGGGATGCCGGTCGCCGAGGACATGGACGGCAAACCGTTGACGATGGCGCTGACCGAGGACTTTCTCGCGGCTCACGAGCCCTCGCAGGTGGCGACGTATGAAACCGGCGAGGCGGAACCGGCGCCGGAGCTCGACTACGCCTCGGAGGAGGGTAAGGAGGCGATCGAGAAGCTGCGCTCGCTCGGCTACATCGAGCAGGATCAGCCCTCGGCGCATCTCAACCAGGGCGCCGTCTACATGCAGACCGGCGAGTACGACAAGGCGATCGAGGGGTTCAGGACGGCGCTGCAGAAGATGGACGACCCGGACGTGCGCCTCGCCCTCGCCCGCGCGTACCGGCTGAGCCACAAGCCCGAGCAGGCCGCCGAGCAGCTCGACATCCTGATGAAGCGCGGCTGGAAGGAGGCGCGGGTGTACAACGAGATGTCGCTGCTGCGGCGGGATCTGAGGGACTACAAGGGAGCCGAGGCCCTGCTGAAGCGCGCGCTTTCGTCCGACCCGAAGTACGACGAGGCGCAGCTCAACATCGGCCGGTTGTACGCCGAGGAGTCGCGGTGGGACGACGCGCTGGCCGCCTTCCAGCGCGCCCTGGAGCTGGACCCCAGCTCGGGCGAGACCTACAACCAGATCGGCGTCGTGCTCAAGAAGCTGGGCCGGACCGATGAGGCGATCGCCTCGCTGGAGAAGGCGATCAAGGTCGCGCCCGATATCACGGGGCCCTACAACAACCTCGGCATCATCTACCGGGAGACCGGGCGGATGGACAAGGCACTCGAAGTGCTCGAGCTCGGCACGACGATGGCCCCCAAGAATGCGATGCTTCGCAACAGCCTGGCCTCGCTTTACTACGCTCAGGGCGACGTGGACAAGGCGGTCGCGCAGCTCGAAGCCGCCGTGCAGGGCGAGCCGGACCACATCGGCTCGCTGTCCAACCTGGTCAGTATCAACATGGCCAGGCACAACCCGGCCGACGCGGAGAAGTACCTGCGGCGCCTGCTGGAGTTGCAGCCGGGAAACGACCAGCTGCAGCTCTCGCTTGCGCTGGTGCTCTCGGACCAGAAGAAGTTCGACGAGTCGCGGCGGATGCTCAACGTCCTGCTCGCGAAGAACGCGCGCGACCCCGCGGCGCTGATGATCCTCGGGGAGGTGGAGCTCGCAAGCGGCAACCCCGCCGAGGGGGCGAAACGGTTCGAGCAGTCGAGCGCGATCGACACGAAGAACCCGCGCGTATGGAACGGCCTGGCGAAGTGCTACCTGGCGCTGGGGCGCAAGGACGACGCCCGGCAGGCGATGCGGCGGTCGCTCCAGGCGGACCCGAAGCAGCCCGAGGTGGGGAGGAAGCTCGCCGAGCTCGGGGGCTAGGGCCGGCGGAACCCCGTGGCTCAGGCCGTCGATGGCCGGTCCGGCCGTAGCGACCAGAGCGGAAGCAACGCCCGCGCGGTCTCATCTTCCGGCTCGCCGCCGGTCAGCATCTGGGTCACCATCAGGCCGATCAACGGGAGCCCACTTGAACATGTGGCCGCTGCCGGCGCCGAGCACGATCCCACGCCGCGAGTCGTCGAGCCAGTCGAGGATGAACCGGTCGTCCCGACCGCACGTGTACATGCACCGCTCGGTGCCGAGCAGCTCCACCCCGGTCACGTTCAGATGGGAGCGCACGAAGTCGACGAGGCGGTCCGCTTCGGCGGGATCCGCGTCGGCATCGTCGGGCTCGGGATCGGTTGCGGGTCCCTCCGTGACGTGCCTCGCTACCTTGAGGCCCTGCGGCGCGAAGGCGGGCAGCCCGTAGTGGATCGGATTCGCCCCGTCTCCCACGTGCGCCCAGGGCGGGAACGCGCCGACCGCGGTCCCGGTGGGCAGGCCGGAGACTCGCACGTACGCCACCGTCTGACGGATCGGCGTGATGCGGCCGGCAGGGCAGGGGACGAGCCCGCCCGTCCAGGGGCCGGCCGCCACGACGAGCCGGTGTGCGCGCAGCGCCCCACCATCTGTGTGCACCCGGTAGCCACCGGACTCCCGTTCGATTTCGAGTACTTGCGTGTCGTAGCGTAACTCGACGCGAGCCCGCGCGAGGGTCTCGGCCAGCCGGCGGATGATCTCCGAGGCGAACAGGATGCCGGCGGTTCGGTCCTCGAGGACGATCGCGTCGTCGTCGAATGCGAACTGGGGAAAGAGACGACGAGCGCCGCATGCATCGATCCGCCGGATGGCCGGATTGGTGGTCCCGGCGTGGACCTTTTCGATGGCGGCGGCGTAATCGGCGATGACGCCCGACGGCGCGCCGTACAGACACATGGGGCTGAGTCGGATGAGCGGACCGCCGATATCCTGCTCGAGCCGACGCCACTCGAGGAAACAGCGTCGCATCGCGCTCGTCTCGAGGATCGTCGGGTAGGCGCTGCGGATGATGCGGAGAAGGCCATGCGAGCTCCCGCGCGCCGGCGCCGGTCCGGCGAACCGTTCGAGAACCGCGATCCGTGACGCGGCATCCCGCCGCCGCAGGCCGTGAGCGACGGCCAGCCCGGCGATGCCCGCGCCGATCACGATGACGTCGTACCGTGACATGGCCCCATCGTCGCAGGATGCCGGGTCGCCCGCAACTCGGCGTCGTGGCGGTGTCGCTGACCGGTGCCACAACCGCCGATGGTGTAGTAGGATCGGCGCCGGTGGGCCGTTAGCTCAGTCGGTAGAGCATCTGCCTTTTAAGCAGAGGGTCGCTGGTTCGAGTCCAGCACGGCTCACCAACCTCAGCCCGCCTCTGCCACGGGCACGCACGCCAGCGCCTGCTCGAGGTCGTCCCGCAGGTCCTCGACTGCCTCGCAGCCGACCGCCAGGCGGATCAGGTCGTCGCGGATGCCGGCGGCTTCACGCTCCTCACGCGGCAACGAGGCGTGCGTCATCGACGCCGGATGCTCGACGAGCGTCTCTACCCCGCCCAGCGAGACGGCGAGCGTGGCCAGCCGGAGCGCGTTGATGACGGATCGCGACGCCTCGAAGCCTCCCTCCACGCCGAAGGTGATCATCGAGCCGAACCCGCTCATCTGGCGACGGGCGAGCTCGAACTGGGGGTGCGTGGGAAGCCCGGGGTAGGAGACCCACGCCACGGCCGGATGCTCCGAGAGCCAGGAGGCCAGGTGCGCCGCGTTCTCCTGCGCCCGCTGCACGCGCAGCGACAGCGTCCGGATGCCACGCAGCACCAGCCACGCCTGATGCGGATCGATCGTCCCGCCGAGCCCGCGCAGCATCGAGGAGAGTCCGGCGTAAGCGGCCTCGTCGTTCGCCACGATGACACCCGCCACGACGTCGCTGTGGCCGTTGAGATACTTGGTCATGCTGTGCACGACGATGTCGGCTCCATGCCGGAACGGCTGCTGCACCAGGGGAGAGGAGAAGGTGTTGTCCACCACGAGCAGCGCGCCGGTGTCGTGCGCGAGCCGGGCGCAGGCCTCGATGTCCGTCAGCTTGAGCGTCGGATTGGCCGGTGTCTCGATGAACAGCAGCTTCGTCTCGGGACGCATCGCCGCACGCACGGCGTCGATGTCCTCGGTCGGGACCCAGCTCGAGAGGATCCCGAACCGCGCGAGCTGCTTCTCGAGCAGCACCCGCGTGGGCCCGTAGACAGCGTCCGTCCCCACCACGTGATCGCCCGCCGCGAGCGTCGCGAGGAACACGGTCGAGATCGCCGCCATCCCGGACGCCGTGGCCAGCGCATCGTACCCGCCCTCCAGCTCCGCCACGCACCGCTCGAGCGCGCGGGTGGTCGGGTTGCCGAGCCGGGTGTACTTGAAGCCCGGGTCCCGGCCGGCGAAGCGGGCGGCGCCCTCGTCGGTGTCCCTGAACGAGAAGGTGGATGACTGGTAGATCGGCACGGACACGGCGCCGTACTGCGGGTCGGGCTCGGGGCCGCCGTGAATGGCCAGGGTGTCGGGACGTCGGGAACGGTGCTCCGGCATGACGTGTCTCCTATTTATTCCATTCTACCCGATCGATCGAACAGGCATGAGGAACCTCACAGACCCACGGCCATCATCCCTGCCCCGAGCGCGAGCCCCGCCATCGTGTTGACCGCCTTGACCCGGAGGAACTCGCGACGCGACTCGGCCAGCAGCGGCAGCATGCCGTGGCCGTCCTGCACCACGCACGAGGCGGCCAGCACCGAGAAGGGGATCGCTCCCTGCGCGAACAGGGTCACGAAGATCATGTGCGGACCCGATTCGGGAATGATGCCGACGACGGTGGCGGCCAGCAGCGCCCACACCTTCCGATGCTCGACGAATGCGGCGAGAGGAATCTCGGCCCACTCGAGCCAGGCCAGGACGAGCAGGATCCCGAGCACCCAGAGGAAAACGCGGGGGAGATGCTTCCTTGCGACATGCCTGTACAGATGCTCCTGGAGGAAATGCTCCGGGGCGATGAGAACCACCACGAGTCCCGCGGTGGCGACGAGCACCACCGAGATGCGGATCCAGCTCCAGTCCGGCGGCCCCAGCCAGCCGACGACGAGCGCGAGAAGGAGCATCATCAGGCCCGTGGCGAGAGTGGCCCGGGCGAGGCTCCAGTCGACGAGTGAGGTCACCGACAATCGCGCGCGGACCAGCTCCTGCTGCTCACCGTGAAGGGCGATGCCATCCGGACAGGGCTCGCAGTCGTAGAACCGCGGCTTTGTGGTGCGTTGCACGAGAAGCGCGACGAGGATGCCGTAGGCGAGCAGCAGCAGAAACAGCAGGAGCGCCTGTCTGGGGAAGAGAGCCAGCATCACGAACGCCTCGTCGCCGCTCGAGGCGATCATGGCTCCCGTCAGGGTGCCGAACGGGATCATCCGGTGCGTGTAGAGGGTGACGTTGGTGAAGGCGCCGAGACAGCCCGGGACGGTTCCGACCAGCGCGGCGGCCGCCGTGGCCGTCACGCCGCCACGTTGCAGCCAGCGGCCGAGGAATCCCGCCGTCACGACCTGGGCGTACTCGACGAGGATCATCATGACGAAGACGAACCCCGTCACCATGATCGCCTCGGCGAGAACATCGCCGGCCCGGTCCATCACGCCTGCTCCCTCTCCTCCTCCGGCGCGTGTCGCCGGCCGCGACGCCGATTGCCGGCCCACGCCACCGAGCCGCCCGCGATGCGGATCGCCTTACCGCTCACCAGCGCCTCGGCGATCTTGCGCCGCGCGGCCGCGACGATCCGTCCGAAGGTGGCGCGCGATACACGCATCCGCTCGGCCGCCGCGTCCTGATAGAGACCCTCGAGATCAGCGAGACGGACGGCCTCGAGCTCGTCGATCCCGAGGGCGACCTCCTCGAGACGTTTGAGGGGAACCCCCCGCGGCTTGAAATAATCGTATCCGGGAGGGCCGGCCACACGGCGGCAACAGGGGCGACGAGGCACCTCAGGACCCTCCACACCCGCCGCGGTGCCGATGACCCGCCGGCTCGCCCAGGACGTGTCGTCCATCGCAGGCGTCCTTCGCGTCGAGCACGGTCGTCAGACCATGGCTGAAATCGCTGACGGCCTCGCTCGCCCGCGTCGCCCCGGTGACGAGCACGCGGATGCCGGCCTTGTTGAGGGCACCGACCGCCCGCTTGCCGGCGCCCCGGCAGACCACGGCCTCCACGCCTCGTCCCGCAAGAGGCTTCGCGGGCGCGCACGTGGCCTCGCCGTGCGGGAGGTTGGGCAGGACGGTCACCTCCCCGGTGCTGGTGTCGAACAGGGTGAGGAAACGGGCACGTCCGATGTGGTCCGAGACGACGGCCTCGAGTCCCCGGTTGGTCTCCGTGGGAACGCAGATCCTCATGACGGGTCCTCCTCTCTATTTCGCGCTGCGGCACGCTCTTCCATATTATGAGCATATGCTCAAAAAGATTCAAGAGGGAGGGCGAGCCTCGCCGGATCTGTCGTCATCGGAAGTGATCCGGGCCGCCCCCGCAGCCGATGAAGCGCCGTCACCGGATCGGGCCAGGGGCGGCGGCCACTTGAGGCGCCACGCCGGGGTGGTGTACCCTACGCCCCCGCTTGTCCCGGGACGCGCGTCCCCATCGTCTAGCCAGGCCTAGGACACAGCCCTTTCAAGGCTGCAACACGGGTTCGAATCCCGTTGGGGACGCCAAGCCGGCCCCGCCGCTACCGGCGCGTCTGAGGTTCTCTCGCCGAGGTGACACCGCCAGCGGGCCAAGAACAATGGGAAAATGCCCCCCACTCGTGTGAAGAAACACCGATCAAGTTGAATTATTTGAGCAGGTTGCAGTCGCTCCCGGCTTGCCGGCGCCTGCCCCCGGTGAACGGCACGGTGGAGGCGGCTCGTGCTGCGCACCTTCACACCAGTGGGGGGCATTTTCCAAAATAATTCGACCATCCCGGCATCCCGCCCGTAGTTATGATTACAGCGTCCCGCGGCCCCCGCGGGGCACAAAGGCCATTCGACTCAGGAGGGTCGCCCATGTCGGAGAAAACCCCCAGGACAAGGTATTTCAGGCACCTCGCCGTCGTGGCGATCGCAGCGGCCGCCGGAGTGGCGCTTCTGGTCGCCGCCGCCCCGGCTCCCGCGGCCCTCGCGGCGCACCCGGCCGACACCATCGCGGCCGCCGCACCGCCGGCCCCGCCGGCGCCTCCAGCCTCCCCGGCGGCCCCCGCGCCACCGGCTCCCCGCGAGCGCGATCACCGCGGCTGGCTGGGCGTCGTGCTGAGCGATCAGGGCGATGGCGTGGTCATCCGCTCGGTCGTCGGCGACAGCCCCGCGGACGAGGCGGGACTCAAGCGCGGCGACAGGATCGTCGAGTTCGAGGGGCGCCGCATCGACGAGTCCGATGACCTGATGGACGTGATGCGGGGCCTGAGACCGGGCGATCGGGTGAAGATCAAGGTCGATCGGGACGGCTCGCAGGAGACCCTCAGCGCCACGCTGGGCGAGTCGAAGCGCCGGATGGTTCAGCGCTTCGAGTGGAAGGGCGAGGGGGACGACGATATGGACGGCCCCAACGTCATCTTCAACGACGAGGGTGGCCATGGCCACCATCAGTTCATGGTGCTCACCTCCGGGCCGATGCTGGGTGTGGAGATCCTCCCGATGAGCGAGGATCTGAGGGCCCACTTCCGCGCACCGAAGGACTCGGGTCTGCTGGTCAACCGCGTGGTAAAGGATTCACCCGCGGATCGCGGCGGCGTGCGTGCGGGCGACGTGATCCTGGAAGTGGACGGGCAGGAGATCTCCGACTCGGGCGACATCCGTGACGCGCTGTCCGACCACAAGGCGGGCGACCGCGTGCCGGTGAAGGTGGTGCGCGACGGCAACGACGTGACGCTGGACGTGACACTCGACGAGGAGCACTCGTTCGGTCATCCGCGTCACGGCGCCTTCTACGTTGGTCCGGATGCAATCGGGATCGGCGAGGGCGTCGTCTCGGTCGACGAAGAGGAGATTCAGCGGGCGGTCGAGGAGGCCCAGCGCGCGCTGAAAGAAGCCATGGAGGAGATGCACCTCCAGATGAAGGAGCAGCACGAGAAGCAGAAGGAGATGGAGCAGGAGATCCGGGAGAAGCTCGAAGAACTCGATCACGACCAGCAGGAGACGGTCACGCGCGTCCACCGGGTCGTCACCTACGACATCTGATCCATCGCCACGCCCGCGGCGGGAGGCAGCGCCTTTCGCCGCGGCGCCCCCCTCATCCTCTCCGAAGGAGCAGCCCCTCCAGCGTCTCGCACGCCTCGCGCGTGCGCGCCAGATTGTCGGTCATCGTGGCGACGAAGGCGTCCGGCTCGACTTTCCCGGTCGCCCAGGCGGTATAGCTCCGGCGGCGCTGCTGGCACAGGTCGTCGAGAGTGCCGAACAGCGTTCGCAGCCTCTCGAATCTCTCCTGCTCGTCCATGCGCTCCTCCCGCTCCGCTCAGGGCGCGGCCGGAGCCGATGCGGGCAGGGACTCCGGCGCCTGCGTGTCCCGCGCGATCATCGGCTCGAATGTGCCCGCCAGCACTCCCGCCGCACACCGGTATCCGCGTGCCGAAGGATGGTGATCCAGCGGCATGTGGAAGAACTTGCGCCCGGTGGGATCCTGCCGCTTGTACTCGGGCAGGAGATCCACCACAGGGATGTCGAGTCCCTCGGCCATCTCGGTGAGACGTCGTTGAGCCTCCGCCGGGGCGTCGCGGCTGATCTGCTCCCAGTAGGGGAAGATGACGAACACGAGACGGATATGGCGCTCGTCGAGGATCCGCTTCATCTCGGCGAGGTAGCCGCGGTACTCGTCGAACAGATCCAGCGTGGTCTGATCGTACGGCAGGCGGATCAGATGGCGGATGTCGATCTTCTGGATGGTGTCGTCCTCGCCGGTGGCTTTACGCGCGTAGGCCTTCAGCAGAAACAGCGCGTTGTAGATCGCCGTCTGCCGCAGATGAACCTTGAGCGGGCCGAGCAGGTCCCGCGCGTTCTCCTCCACAGAGAGCTTGAGGACCTCGCGGGACGACCTGCCACGGGTCAGGTCCGCGAGATCGTTGAGCACGAACGCCACCACGACGGCATCCGGCCTCAGGTCGAGCCCGTGCTCTTTCAGGAAGCCCAGCTCGTCGACGATCGTGAAGCCGCTGATGCCGGCGTTGATGACCTCGAGCGGCCGGCCGGGCAGGTCCTCCCGCAGACGTGTCTCGAGCTGAAACGGCCAGGTCTGCTCGTCGTTCACGTAGGCGCCGAAGGTGTATGAATCGCCGAGACAGAGAATACGATAGGTGCCGGCCGGCTTGCTGACGGTCACGTCCGGGCCCCGGAACCCGATGTTGCTGACGGAGATCCGGTAGGGCAGCCCCATCTTGAACCGGTCGGTGAAGCTCTGCCCGGGCAGGAGCGGCCCGGGAGTGGAATTCCACTGCTCCGGTGACACATATTCCAGCGTGTGCGCCGGGACCACCTCCGTGACCCGGAGCACCATCTCGATGAGGAACAGCATGAGGCCGGTGGATACGACCGACAGCAGGATGTTCTTCGCCAGGGGCGCGCTCAGGATTTTCAACCGGGCCTCCATTCTTTTCAGCGCGGAAGTATGGCAGATGTTCCGCCGCGTGGAAAGCGCCGTCCCGGCGGCGATGGTCGCGCTCGCGCTGCTGGCCGCCGCGCCGCCCGCCGTGGCGACCGCGCCGGCCCGCGACCTGGCGCTGCAGGGACGGCGGCACCTCGACGCCGGCGAGATTCCCGAGGCCCGCGCGGCCATGCACGCGGCGGCCGAGGCGTTCGTCGCGGACGCGGGCGGCCGCAGCCGCACGCCGGATCCGGAGCTGGCCGATTACCTCGGGCTGGGGCTGTACAACCTCGGCGTTCGGCTCAACAACGCCGGCGACGCGCCAGGCGCCCTGGACTGTTTCGCCGACGCGCTCGACGTGATGCGGCTGACTCCGCGGATGCGTGACGAGGCGTTCCGCTCCCGTCTCGCCGACTCCTCGCTGTCGGTAGCCGGATTCATCGTCTCGACCGGATCGATCGACCGGCCGATCGAGGTGTACGGACTGCTGGGGGACCTGTTTCCGGAAGATCCCCGCCCGTTCATCGGTCTGGGGGAGGCGCGGCTGTCGACGGGCGACCTGCCGGGCGCCGAAGCCGCGTTCGATCACGCCTGGGCCGCCCGGCCCGGAAGCGCCGAGGCGCTCGCGGGCAAGGGACGCGTGGCGCTCCGGATCGCCCTCTCGGGACCTCCGGCGGACGCGGCTCCCGGGGAGGCTGCCGCTGAGACCGCCCGCGCGGTGACGGCGGCCGTGGATCTCCTGAGCAAGGCGCGGGACCTGGATCCCTCTGCGGCAAGGGAGCGCGAGCTGGCCGCGGCCCTGCAGAAGGCGGCACCTGTTCTGGGCCGCGCCGGGCTGGCCGCCGAGGCGGCGGAGAGGCTGAAGGAGGCGGAGTCCTCGCTCCGCAGGGCCGTGGCGGTCGATCCGGGCTCGCCCTGGGCGCGGATGGATCTCGCCACCTTCGTATTCAGGGCGAGACGGTACGAGGAGGCGGCCTCGCTGTTCGCGCAGGCCGGGGCGGCGTTCCACCGGATGGGGCAGGCGCGACCGGAAGATCGCAACGCGGCGGTCTGGGCGTCGGCCGAGGCGTCGTGCCGGGAGAACCGTGCCACGGCGATGTACAACCTGGCGGTGGATGCGCTCAACCGCGCCGAGTTCGCCCGGATCGAGGGCTACCTGGCGGAGGTCTGCCCCGTCAGCCCCCGCTGGGAGAGCACCTGCGAGGCTTTTCGGGGCGCCGCGGCCGTGAGGCAGCGCTTCTTCGAGAAAGCGGTGGCCGCTCACGAGGAGGCTCTCGCCGCCGAGCCAGGCCGTGCGGCTGATCTGCTGGCCCTCGGCGATCTGTACGCGGATGTCGGCGCCTGGGAGAAAGCCCGCACGTACTACATGAGGCTGCGAGCGATGCATTCCGACGTGCCGGGACTGGCCGATCGGCTCGCGTCCGTGGCCGCTCCGAAGCAGGCCGCGGTTTCCACGCGGGTGGTCGAGGTGTCCCGCGGACGGGTGCAGGTGAGCTATGCGGGCGAGGACCCGGGCCCGGGATTCGACACCGCGGTGAAGGCAGCCTGGCTCCGCGTGGAGACCGCGCTCGGGCGTGACGCGCTCAACGGCGATCTGCCGATCCTGGTCTATCCGAACGCGCGCTCGTTTCGCGAGGAGGCGGGTTACCGGGTCGGCTCGCGGGTGAAGGGGTACTATGGCGGCGGGCGGATCAGCGTCTTCATCACTCCATCGACCACCACCGTCGAGTGGGTCTCGATCCTGACGCACGAGATGGCCCATCATGCGATCGAACGTCTGTCGGACGGCGCCGCTCCCTGGTGGCTGGCCGAGGGGCTCGCACGGTACATCGAAGGGGATGCGGCGATCGTGGATCGACCCCGTCTGAAGCACCGCCTCGAGGCAGGCGCGCTCGGCCCGCTGTCGGGTCTCGACGATCGGATGGACAAGGCATGGAACGATCCGGAGGTCTACACGGACGCGCGAGACATGGCGTTGCTGGCGGTCGAGGAGATGTCCCGCCGAGGCGGGATCGACGCCATTCGATCCCTGCTGGCCGCCCTGGCCGCGGCCGATCCGGCGGCGCCGATCGACGCGCCGGTGCGGCGCGTGTTCGGCGCCTCGCTCGGGGATATCGACGCCGCATGGCGCGCCGCGCTCGAGTCCTGACCGATGGATGAGCGGCGGCGCGCGCCCGAGCTGATCGCCGCGGTTGCGATCGTGCTCGTCGCTGGGCTGTTGCGATTCTGGGCGCCCGGCTCTGTCGGCATCGAGCACTACGACGAAGGTGTCTACGTGATCAGCGCCTTCGATCTGTCCGAGCCAGGGATGGGACACCGGCTCTATCCCGATCAGATGTTCTTCTCGCCTCCGTTGTACGTCGCGCTCGTCGCTCTGGCGCACGCGATGGTCGGCGGCTCCCTCGACCGGGTCGCCGTGCTGGTGAGCGCGCTGTTCGGGACGCTCACCGTCGGGCTCCTCTGGTGGATCGGTCGGAGCTGGTTCGGGTCGGCCGCAGGGCTGGCGGCCGCGGCAATGCTGGCGCTGAGCGACTTTCACATCGCACTGTCCCGCGCGGCGCTGACCGATGTCACGTTCGCGTTCTTCCTGCTCGCGGCGGTCGCGCTGATCGTCGGCGCCTTCGACCGCGACAGCCTTCTTCTCGCGGCTCTGGCGGGTCTGTGTACGGGGCTCGCCTGGAACACGAAGTACCACGGCTGGCTGGCGGTGGCGTTGGGCCTGGTCGCCTGGGCAGGTTTCGTCCTGTGGCGCAGACAGCCGGTCGGGTGGCGGAGGGCGGCCGCGGCCTGGGGGATCATCGGTGGCATCGCGCTGGTGTCGTACCTCCCCTGGGCGGTATGGGTGCAGCGCCAGCCGGGAGGCTACGCGGCGCTCACCGCCTGGCAGGGGGCGTTTCTCGACTTCCGCTGGAGCGCGAACCTCCTGCGGCACGCGCGCGAGCAGATCTTCCTCGACGGGCGGCTCACCGATGTCTCGGTGATGATCGCGGCCGGCTTGGCTTTCGTGGCCATGCCGGGGCGCCGGCCCGGCTACAGGACGGCGTCGATTCTCGGTGCGATCGCGCTGCTGAGCTGGCTGGCAGGAGGCTGGGTCGCCATGCTCGCGGCCGGGGCGGCGGGGGCGGTGGCGCTCGCGGCGCGACCGGACCATCTGTCCTCCTGGCTTGCCGGGGCGTGGCTGGTCGTCTTCGCGGCCCTGACGCCGCTCTACTTTCCGTATGCCCGGCTGTTCCTGCCGATCACCGTCATCGGATGTCTGCTTTCAGGGCTGGCGCTCTCGGTACTCGCGGCGAGCGGTCAGGCGCGACCCTCGGGGGCACGCGCTGCGGCCTCCGGCTGTATTGCTGTTGCGATCGTGGTCGGACTGCTCCCGCGGCCGTCGGGGCCGGCCCGCGATCCTCTCCGACCCGCGCGCGGAGCGGCCGAGGCCGCGTCGCTGATGTCTCATCTGATACCGCTCGGCAGTCGCGTGAAGGTGATCGAGGAGCCGCCCGTCGCCTGGTACCTCTACGGGCTGGGATTCGATACGCTGCGCGACGTTCAGGACAAGGTGATCCCCGCGGGGGAGACCGAGCCGGTCTACGTGGTGACCGGTTTCTACGGTGACGCAGGCCTCGAGAGGCTCGGAGGACGGGTGCGGCTGCTGGGGCGGTTTCCCTTCCGTCCGAAGGACCTGCGTCTGCTCGACGACCTCAGGCCGCCGTTTCCAGAGGACGCCGTGGTCGCCGAGCCGGGCCGGCACGACCTGATGCTGTACGAGCTTGCCCCGGCCGTGCCTTAGCCTACAACGACCTCAGCCGCCGGCAGGCCTCCGCGAGATCGTGCTCCGTCTTGGCGAAGCAGAACCTCACCTGGTTGCGGCCGTCCTGGGGATCGGCGTAGAAGGAGGAGCCCGGCACCGAGCTCACCCCCGCGCGCGACAGCAGCAGGGCCGCTGCCTCCGCGTCCGAGGCGCATCCCAGCCGCGAGACGTCCGCCAGCAGGTAGTACGACCCCTGGGGGCGGATGACCCCCAGACCGGCCGCCTCGCAGGCGCCCGACAGGGCGTCGAGCTTGGCGGCGTACGACCGGCCCAGCTCGCGGTAGTAGGAGTCGGGCAGCCCGAAGGCCGCCACGACAGCGTGCTGCAGCGGTGTGGGCGCGCAGATGTACAGCAGGTCGTTCAGGACTCCCATACGCGCGGTGAGCTCGCGCCGGGCCACGGCGTAGCCGAGCCGCCAGCCGGTCATGCTGAAGGTCTTGGAGAACCCCGAGAGGGTAATGGTGGAGATCCTCCATTCCCGGCAGTGAGGCGAGGCTGACGTGGCGGTTGCCGTCGTACAGGATGTACTCGTAGATCTCGTCCGTGAGGGCGATAACGCCCCACTTGTGGCACAGCCCGCCGATCCGCTCCAGCTCCGACTTCGTGAACACCTTGCCGGAGGGGTTCGATGGCGTGTTGACCACCACCATCCGGGTGCGGGGGCCGAACGCCGCCTCGAGCTCCGCTTCGTCGAACCCCCACTGCGGCGGCCGCGTTCTGACGAACCGCGGCTCAGCCCCGCACATCTTCAGGATGTTCACATGGTAGGAGTAGAACGGGGAGAAGATCACCGCCTCGTCGCCCGGGTCGAGCAGGGCGAGACAGGCGATGGCGAAGCCCCCGGTGGAACCGACGGTGACGAGCACTTCGGTGTCCGGGTCGCAGGCGATCCCGTTGTACGACTTCATCTTGTCCGCGACGGCACGGCGCAGGTCGTCGACACCCTCGAACTTGGAGTAGATGTTCCGGTCGGAGCGGATCGCCTCCATCGCGGCGTCCTTGACCGGATCGGGAGTGGGCTGGTCGCAAATCCCCTGGCCGAGATTGATGCCGCCGGCCTTCTCGCACTCGCGGGACATGCGGCGTATGTCCGACTGGACGAGACCCTCGGCGCGGCGGGCGAACCTGATGCGGGGCGTGTCGGTCATCGCACGACTATACTACATCGACCTCGGGGCACCTCTGGTTGGCGATGGCTACAAGACCCTGGCCGTGAGGGTTGCCGGCGCATGGCTACAGCCTCAACCTGACGGGTGGCCGTCGGGCTCGGCGCGGACTACGTCCGCACCGTCGCCAGCCGCAGGGTACCGTGCGGAGGACATGCTATGAGCAATCGGCGCAACCCTGTCCTGACCTTCTTGGTCATAGGGTTCATGGGAGTCGTGGCCATCTCCAACATCGCCGGCAAACCCCGGTTCGAGACGTTTCACACGACGGACGTTCTGCAATTGGTTGGCGCCGGCATGTGCTTCGGTGTCGCCCTCGTTGCGCTGGTCAATGTCGTCCGCGGCCCGCGTTCGAGCTGACCCCGAATCCGATCCCTGTGCAATCAGGATACGCCCTGTGATGTGAGATGGGAGGCGGCTTGCGGGGAGTCCCCGAGCGCACGATGCAGCCCAAAACGCGAATGGAGCCGACGCGCCAAGCGAGCCTGTGGCGCGCGGCTCGTTTGCTAGGGGGGGCCGAAGACCGACAACGCCCCCCCCAGCGCGAGGTGCCCCTGCCGCCTCGCCGGATGGAGATCCCCCCTCGGCCTGCCCGAGCGAGCGACCAGGAAGGCAGGGAGACGCAGGCCTGGAACGGCCTGCCATGTTGGCCAACGGGGCCTTGGACAGGCGCACCTGAAGACTGCACGGGAGGCGAGCGAGGGTAGGGGGGCGGTGGCAGGTCCGTCCAGGTGCCTATTTCCGAAGGTCAGCGGAAGCGGTGGTCAACTACTTCTTGTCACCACCTGCTACCAGTTTGCTACCGACTCGGCGTGAACGGGGGGCGGTTGGCCTCAACGTCGCGGCTCGGCGGATGGTGCCCTTCCTTCTGGCGAATGGCCCCGAGTCCGGCGGGGTCGGCCCCCCGACCAGACCACGTTGACAGGGGTCGACTCCGGGCTATAATGCGACCTTTCCCGACACACTTTCGATGGACGTGCCCGCACGTAGCCACGAGGAGACATTAAATGAGGAAGGCGCCCCTCTTCCTGACCTTGATAGCAAGCGTCATGTTCCTTCCTGCGGCCAACGCCAAGAACCGGGACCACTCCTACGAGTTCGGGCTGGGCTTTGCCCATGTGGACGCGGACAGCCATGAGGGGATCGACAACTCCACAGGCCCCACCATCCGTTTCGGCTACCACTTCTCCGCCAAGATCGAGGCGGAGGTCCATGCGGGCTGGAGCAGCACGCAGGTCTACGGCCATGATGCCGACTTCCTCCGGACGGCCGCCCTCATCACCGGCAACTTCCTCACCGACCGCGAGACCAATACGATCCCCTACGTTTCCGCCGGGCTGGGAGTCATCAACGAGACCATCAAGTCCTACAAGGACTCCAACGGTAACCAGGTCCTCGAATCGTTCGATTCCGCCGCCCTGCTCACCCTGGGCGTGGGCGCCCGCACCTTCTTCACCGATAACTGGGCCATCCGCTACGAGGGCCGGTACAACCACCATAACACCTTCGACATGAACCAGGACGAATACGTCGTCTCGGTGGCGGTGACCTGGATCGTCGGGGGAGAGAAGTAAATCACCCGAAGGTCTTGACAATCCCGCCACGGTCGGCGTAGAGTTCGCCCAACGCCACTGATCGTTTCGTACATGGACGAGAAACGGGGTCCCTGATCCTCCGTTCGAGTCACCTCAGACCGAACATTCGGTCGGGGAGGGGCACGATCGAAGGGTGGGGACGGATCCACATTGACTGCGCTGCAGAGACGGGGTATATAGCCGGAAGCCGCTGGTCAATTTCGAAGCGAACCAACCCTGCCAGAGCTTCGACTATCAGTAACTGAGGATGACGATCGAGGGGGGCGTGTATCCCCCTCGTGAGAGAGTTCAGGTAAACCGTAACAACCATAGCTGCCGACGCGCTTTTTGCGGCGGCGGATGCTGACGTCCAGACCGGTGTCCGGACGCCCCGGAGTCGGGTCGAGCGGGGGTATGTCCCCCTCCGCCGGCGGGTCTCCGCAGAAGGAGTGGTCCAGGTGACGTTGGACAGAAAAGCCCACGCGCTTCTGATCCTCGACATCCTCGCGGTGTTCGGCACGGCCCTGGGCGCGAATTACCTGCGTTTCGACCAGGTCTATCCCGCGGAGTTCACCCACTTCAGCAAGTGGCTGCTCCTCGACATCGTCATCACACCGATCGTCTTCTATGCCATGGGGCTGTACCGCAGCGTCTGGCGCTATGCGAGCATCGCCGACCTCAAGCTGATCACATACGCGGTGGGCACCCGCACGATCGTGCTCATCTCCCTCTTCATCTTCCTCGGATACGATCGCGGCGTGCCGCGCTCGACCACGATCCTCCAGGCGATACTCCTGCTCGGCGCGGTGGGCGGGATCCGGCTCTTCACGCGCGTCCAGCGTGAGAGGACCCAGCAGAAGAGCCTGAGGAAGAAGACACCGGTGCTGATCGTCGGCGCCGGCGACGCGGGTGAGATCATTCTCAGGGAGCTCAAGGGGAACACGACGCTGCCCTACAATCCAGTGGGCTTCGTCGATGACGACCCCAGCAAGTGGGGCGTCCGGATCCACGGCGTGCCGGTGCTTGGCGGCACGAAGGACATCCCGATGATCGCGCCGCAACGGCATGTCAGCGCGGCGATCATCGCCATCCCCTCTGCTACCGGGCAGGAGCTCACCAGCATCTACCAGGCGTGTCGCGCGGCCGGCGTGCGAACCAAGACCGTGCCCCCGGTGAGCCAGCTTTTCGAGGGACGGCTGAGCCTGAGCCAGATCCGCAACGTCGAGCTCGAGGACCTGCTCGGGCGGGATCCGGTGAACGTCGAGATGGATGCGATCCGGACGACCCTCGGCGGCAAGCGCGTGCTGATCACCGGCGGCGCCGGCTCGATCGGACGCGAGCTGGCGAGGCAGGTGGCCGAGCTCGGTCCGGAGCGTCTGGTCGTTTACGATCGCAACGAGAACTCGATGTACTTCACCGAGATGGAGCTGCGCAAGCGGTTCCCCGCGGTCGCGATCGACTGTATCGTCGGCGACATCCTGGATCGCCCGAGGCTGGGCGAGGTGATGGAGAGCGCCGCGCCGCACGTCGTGTTCCATGCCGCCGCGTTCAAGCACGTGCCGATGATGGAGGTCAACGCCACCGAGGCCTTCAAGAACAACGTCTTCGGCACGCGCAACGTCGCGGAGAAGGCCGCCGAGCTGGGGGTGGAACGGTTCGTGCTCATCTCGACGGACAAGGCGGTCAACCCGATCAGCGTCATGGGCGGCACCAAGCGTCTCGCGGAGCTGGTGCTCCAGGAGATCCCGGGGACGACACGGTTCGTCTCGGTGCGGTTCGGCAACGTGCTCGGCAGCGACGGCTCGGTGATCCCCCTGTTCAAGAAGCAGATTGCCGAGGGGGGGCCGGTCACCGTCACCCACCCGGAGGTGTCGCGCTACTTCATGACCATCACCGAGGCGGTGCAGCTCGTGCTGCAGGCCGTGACGATGGGCACCGGCTCGGAGGTCTTCCTTCTCGACATGGGCAAGCCGATCAAGATCGTCGACCTGGCGAGAAACCTGATCGAGCTGTCCGGCTTCCGGCCGCACGAGGACATCGAGATCGTGTTCACCGGGCTGCGGCTTGGCGAGAAGCTCCACGAGGAGTTGTACTACCGCGGCGAGGCATGGCTCGACACGACGCACAAGAAGATCCTCAAGTTCGGCAACGGGCATCATGCGCCGGCAGGCGTCCTCGCCAGGCTCAAGCTGATGGAGCACGCGCTGCTCAACTCTCCCGCCTCCGAGATGGACGGTGTGGTGAGACGCGCTCTCGACGAGTTGATCCCCGAGTTCAAGGGTCCCAAGCCCAAGGACACCCGGGAGCCTCTGCCGGGTCGGCCTTCCGTTCGCGCCGCGTATATCTAGGGGAAAATTTTTTGGGTTCGATTGTTCATTTTCGTTCATTCTTCCTTGACATGAGGCGTTACGTGCCGTACATGACCGGTCCATTCCATATCGATGCGAGGGGAGGGCTTCCGGCCGTGCTCTGTGCCGCCATGGTGCTGCTCGCGCCGCCGTCATGGACGGGTCTTCTCGCGGCTGCCCAGGATGATGACCAGCAGGCGCAGGCCGTCGAGGGCGTCCCCGGGGCGACGCCGCCGAACGTGCTCGCGGCCGAGGCTGCATCCGACTATGTCATCGGGGTGGAGGATGTCCTCTACATCTCGGTGTGGAAGAACCCGGATCTGTCGCGCGAGGTGCCCGTGAGACCGGACGGCAAGATCACGCTGCCGCTCATCGACGACGTGGACGCCGTCGGGCTGACGCCGTTGCAGCTCAAGGAGGAGCTGACGAAGCGGTGGAAGTCGTTCATCACGGCGCCCGAGGTCTCGGTCATCGTGACCCAGGTGAACAGCCTGAAGGTCTACATGGTGGGGGAGATCGCCA
Source organism: uncultured Acidobacteriota bacterium (assembly GCA_963806495.1). Classification (GTDB taxonomy): domain Bacteria; phylum Acidobacteriota; class Polarisedimenticolia; order JACPZX01; family DASXTC01; genus CAWDYA01. The sequence continues at coordinate 429,183 of CAWDYA010000007.1, forward strand.
AGCCGGGGATCCTGGTGCTCAAGGGCAAGACGCGCCTGCTGCAGGCGATCTCGCTGGCCGGGGGCTTCACCAATTTCGCCGATCGTTCCAAGATCATCGTGCTGAGAGCCACGGGTAACAACGAGAAGCGGATGGAATTCAACTACAAGAAGATCGTGTCGGGCAGCCGGCCTGAGGACAACATCGTCCTCCTGCCGGGCGACACGGTCATCGTGCCGTGAGCGCGGCGTGCGCCCCGTGCGGATCGGCAAGGCATTCGGAGGGATCCTGATCGTGACCGCCGTCGTGGTGGCATCGGGCACAGGAGACCCGGCACGCGCGGACGTGTGGGATTTCCACGGCGGCGTGGGGCTCAATCTGGGCTACACCGAAAACCCCGGCTTCGTCAGCAAGACGAATCCCAACTACGATCCGAACTCGCCGGTCTGCAACCCCAGCGACCCCCTGTACGATCCGGGCGCGTCCGCCTGCCAGCAGACCACCCCGAGCGAGGCGCGGCGCGGCACGAGAAGCGGATCCCTGAGCTCTGAACGGGGGCCTGTCGGGCGCCTGGGCCACGACGTCGTTCGACGTGACCTACTCGCCGAGCCTGAACTACTACAAGCGGTTCTCGGGTCTGGACAATGCCAGCCACCGGCTCACCTCGAACTGGCGTCATGACTATTCGCCGCGCGCCAGGTTGAGTCTCAGCGAACTGGTCACCTATACGCCGGAGCAGGACGTTGATCCGAACCGACTGAGCTCGAACACGGTTATCGTGCAGCGCACGACGACCACCATCAGCAACTTCCGCGGCGCGCTGGTGTTCGAAAAGAGTCACAAGACGACGCTCAACTGGACCTTCAGGTCCAACGAGCGTGCCTTCAGCTCCGACAACTACATCGACACCGGCGAGCAGGAGGCCGGCATGGAGTATCGTCGGATGCTCGGGCGCTTCAGCTCCTTCAACACCGGATATGACTTCGGCCTGTTCAACTACAAGGGACGGTACCCCGGGGCGGATCACCACAACGTCCACGTGGGGTACGGCTCTGGCCTTCGGCCCCGCCTTCCACGCCGGCGCCTGGGAGTCGGCTACAACGTGCTGGTGCCCGACGACCCTAACCAGAAGAACTCCGATGGTCTGTTCACCAATGCCACGGTCGGCTTCCACTCGGGTCCGACTCGCGGGAACCTGGGATACTCACGGGGGATCCGTCAGGGGGGCGGCGTCTTCGCAGCGTCCCGGGCCGCAAACAGCTTCGGCAACATCCGCTGGGACATGACTCCGCACCATCTATGCCGAGATGATGGCCACCTACAACGTCAACGAGCGGATCGCCGGCTCGACGGGCACCGCCCAGGCGAATGACACGGTCAGGACCTTCAACGGACGGACCTCCCTCAGCTACCAGCTGGCGCAGGACTGGCGCCTCACTGCCTCGTTCACGCACTACAGGCAGAGCCGTCCTCCGAGTGTCTCGACCGCGCCCGACGTGAGGAGCAACCGGTACTGGCTCGGTGTCTCATGGAGCTATCGCTGATGGAGAACCTGATCAACATCCCGGCGTTGCTCAACAGCCTCAAGCGGCTCTGGTGGGTGCCCGATCCTGACGCTTGCTCGCCGGGATCGGGTTCTCCATCGACTTCGGCCGTAAGTTGCCGAAGATCTACCAGGCGAACACGCTGATCCTGGTCGAGCCGCAGAAGATCCCCACAAACTACGTCAAGCCGATCGTCACCACACCGATCGAGAACAGGCTGAAGACAATCCAGCAGCAGGTGACGAGCCGCAGCCGCATCGAGACGATCATCGAGTCGGAGAATCTGTACGCCAACCTGCGCGACAGGGTTCCGATGGAGGATCTGGTCGCACGCGTCAACCGTGGTATCCGCCTGGAGGTGCGGGGGACGAGCACGTTCCGCATCTACTACGAGGATCGGGATCCCCTGGTCGCGGCGCGCGTTGCCAACGCCCTCGCGGAGCTGTTCATCAGCGAAAACGTCAACTCGCGCAAGGCCGAGGCCAAGAGCACGACCAGCTTCCTCGAGCAGCAGCTCGGCGAGAGCAAGACGAGCGCTCGAGCACCAGGAGAAGCTGATCACGGAGTTCAAGAAGACACATCTTGCCGAGCTGCCGACACAGCGGGACGTCAACTTCAGGATGCTGGAGGGGTTCCGCGCACGCCTGCAGACGACCATGGACGCCATCAGCAAGGAGGAGGACCGGAAGATCCTTCTCCAGTCCCAGCTCGCCGACCTGCCGCAAAGCGGCGCCACCAGCAAGCAGACGCTCGCCACGCAGCTCGAGGATCTCCGCAAGAAGCTGGTTGAGCTGCGCGGGATCTACACCGAGCAGCATCCCGAGGTCACGCTGGTCAAGCGGCAGATCGCGCAGCTCGAGCAGGATCTGACGGCCCAGCAGGCCGAGAAGGACCCGAACGCGGCTGCGCCCGCCGCGCCGTCTCTGCGCGAGCAGCAGCTCACGCAGCAGATCGCGGAAAGCGACCTGCGCCTCAAGGATCTGAAGCGCGACGCAGGCCGGCTGCAGAACGACATCCAGGACTACGAGAACCGGCTGGCCAACGCCCCGAAGAACGAGCAGGAGCTCCTGACGCTGCAACGCGACTACGACATCATGCAGCAGAGCTACCTCGAGCTGCTGCGCAACAAGACGCAGGCGGAGATGGCCGAGTCTCTCGAGCAGGAGAGGCAGGGCGAGCAGTTCGTCGTGCTCGACAAGGCGGTGCCTCCGGCGCGTCCCTACAAGCCCAACCTGACGCAGATCGTCGGGATCGGCTCCGCGATCGGATTCCTTGGCGGCATCGGCATCGCCTTCCTGTTCGACCTCCTGCGTCCGCGGTTCCGCACCGAGGACGAGCTGACGGCCGCCTACGGGATCCCGGTGCTGGTGAGCATCCCGTCGATTGTGGCCGATCGGCCGAGAAATGTGACGACGTGGAGCCGCAGGCTGCTGCTCGGGACAGGGATCCTCGTCGCATTGATCACCGCCGTGGCCGTGATCGGTTTGATGACGGGGTGGGGCCGATGAGTACCGCAGCCTGGCGGCGCGACCCGGTCCTCGTCAGCCTGTTCGACGCCACCGGTGTGGCTGGAGAGCAGTTCCGCAAGCTTCAGGTCAAGCTGCGGGCGCTCAAGAACGCCACCGGCGGCAAGATGACCTCCGTCGTGGTGACCAGCCCGCTCATGGGCGAGGGGAAAACGTCCTGCGCGACCAATCTCGCGCTAGCCATGGCGAACGAACCGCAGCGCCGGGTGCTGTTGATCGACTGCGATGTCAGGAAGCCGCGGATCCAGGACCACATCGACATCGCCCCGAGGCTTGGCGTCGTCGAGATTCTCGAAGGGAAGGCTACGGTGGAGGAGGCCACCGTGACCATGCCCGGGGGCAACCTCGATCTGGTGGCGCTGTGCGGCGCCCAGCGCAGCAACGGCAGCCGTCCGACCTCCCTGCCGATGGAGCGGCTGAAGGACCACTTCCAGGCCCTGGCCGGCCGCTACGAGTTCATCGTCTGCGATGCACCCCCGCTGCTGCCGACGGCCGACGCCGGGGCGCTCGTCGATATCTGCGACGGCACGATCATGGTCGTCCGGGCCGGTATCACACCCCGGCCCGCAGTGGCGAAGGCGCTGGCCTCAATCGACAAGAAGAAGTTGATCGGTTTCCTGCTCAACGGCGTCACCGAGAGCCGCATGGGCAAGTACTACTACCAGTACTACGCCGGTACGTCGAAGGGGGATAAATGAAGCGCCCGGCGATCGCCGGTGGTGGGGCCGATGGTACGTCGTGAGCACTCGGCCGCGCCGGGAGGAGTTCGCCCGTGTGATGCTGGAGCAGCAGGGGCTGGAGGCGTTCCTTCCAATGGTCCTCGAGTGGTCCACGGGAAGAGGCCGGATGCGCGAGCAGGTCAGGCACCTCTTCCCCGGTTACCTCTTCGTACGGATGGCCGGGCCCCGGGATTATCCGAAGGTGCAATGGACTCCGGGTGTGCGCCGTCTGCTCGGAGCCGGCGAGGAGCCGGAGCCCGTGGACGACGCTCTCGTCGTCGGGATCGCGGGTCGGATGGGGCACCGCGGATATCTTGTGCAGCGGCCCGAGCTGCATGCCGGAGATCCCGTCGAGGTGCGGTACGGGCCGCTTCTCCGGTCTGTTCGGGGTGGTGGAGTCACCGAGCACGGCTCGGGAGCGGGTGAGGGTCCTGCTGAGCTTGTTCGACCGTTCGACCTGCGTGGAGCTGGAGGTGAAGGACCTCATCCGATTAGGGCACCGCTGCTGAAAGCCGACGGTGGAGGACGTGAGAGCACCATGGGAGGGGAGATCATGAGAATGGTGGCACATGGACAGAGACGGCGATGAGATCCTGACGAGCCGGGAGGCACAGAAGCTTCTCAAGATAGGCAGAACGAAGCTCTGGGCGCTGACGAAGAACGGACATCTTCCGGCTTACAGGATCGGGGACGGGAAAACCTCCGCCCTTCGATACAAGAGGGTGGAGTTGATGAAGTGGCTCGATCGGAACCGCATCGTCTTCAAAAAGGACTGAGGTGGGGGGCCGTCCTGCGCGTGCTGGCGGGAGCCGGCGCGGCGCTGCTGACGGGTGTCGCCCTGTACGCCGTTGCGGTGGAGCCCTGGACCGTGATCGAGACCGATGTCTCGATCCCGCTGACCGGCCTGCCCGGTCCGCTGGCCGGTTACAGGATCCTTCTCCTATCGGACTTCGAGGCGGACGCTCCCGGAACGCGCGAGCGTCAGGTGGCGGCGATCGCCGCGCGCGCGCGTCCCGATCTGATCCTGGTGGCGGGGGACCTCGTGGACAAGGGTATCCATGGCAAGCCGAGGGTTCGGGCATACGGGAAGATGGCGGCGTACCTCGGCGGCCTGCCGGCGCCCGACGGCGTCTGGTTCGCGCAGGGGCACGGAGAGAGCGCCTCGAGGATCGACGAGGAGGATCTGCTGCGCGCTCTGGAGGCGGGCGGCGTGCATCCGCTCCTCAACGAGGTGGCCTTCATTCAAAGAGAGGGCGCCTCGCTCGCGCTGATCGGCGTACGGATCCACGACTACGCGGGGAAGGGGAAGTGGACGGTGGGACACGACGGCGTCATCACGGAGGGCCCGGGCAACCGGGAGTCCTACGTGGAGTACCGCGAGCCGGGGTGCGCGGCGTGGAGAGACTATGAGCTCAGCGGCAGGATGCGTTTCGGGAGCCCCCACGACTGGGCCGGCTTCCTGGTGCACAGCCGGCTGGGAAAGCGGGAGGACCGTTTCTACTTCGGTGTCCGTCGTGACTATCTGCCCTACCTCGGGGTCTCGGCGCACGGCACCGTCTACACCAGCGGCACCTTCACGCGGGCCGAGCAGATGAGCGCCGGCGTCTGGCACCGTTTCCACGCGAAGGTGGAGACCACCAACGCGGGCGTCCGTTTCCGGGCGCGGGCGTGGCGGGAGACCGAGAGCGAGCCCGAAGGGTGGGATTTCGACTATCTCGACGCCACCGACACCCGGATCGAGTCGGGCACCGTCGGCCTGTACGGCGAGGGGCCCGGAGTCAAGACCTTCTCCGACCTGAGGATCACGGCGGGGGACGGGACCGGGCGCTGGGAGGAGCCGAAGGGCGCGGACTTCCTCATGGGCCTGCTCTCCCGGGTGCCCGAGGGGACACCGGCGATCGTGCTTTCCCACACGCCCGATATCTACGAGGACGCGGCCGAGCTGGACGTGCCGCTGACGCTTGCGGGCCACACACGGGGGGGCAGATCCGACTGCCGTTCTTCGGCCCGATCGTCGTCGACACGAGCGTGGGGCGCGACAGGGCTTCAGGGCTCTCCGGTCGCAACGGGCGTTTCCTCTATGTGACCCGGGGTATCGGCACCAGCCGGCTGCCTGCGCGTTTCCTCGCGCCGCCCGAGGCCACGGTCATCACGCTGACGGGCGACCGCGATGACTAGCCTGCTCTACATCGCGATGACCGTGGTCGCCATGGCGCTGCTCCTGCGCGGGGCACGATGGGGGATTGCAGCACTGGCGTTTCTGATCCCGCTCTCCGCGCGTCTGCCCAGTCTGCCGATCCCGACGCTCAACATGCAGAACTTCCTGGTGCTGGCCGGTTTCGCCTGGCTGCTGGCCACTTCGGCCAAACAGGGGAGGGTGGGGCGCCTGAAGCTCGCCGTCCCGATCGGCATGTTCATCTTCCTCGTGACGGCGGCCTACCTCACCACGAAGTTCTTCTGGATCCCCAACGAGTGGGCGAGGCGCTACGATCCGTACCAGGTTACCCTGGCGTACAAGTGCCTGCTGACGTGTTTTCTGCTCTACGCTCTCGGCTGTCTCGTTGCGCGCCGCGCCGAGGACGTCCGGCTCGCCGTCATGGGACTGCTGGCAGGCACCGCGTTCGAAGGGCTTTTCGTGTGCCTCGAGGTGGTGCTGCACGGGCCTGCGCGCGCCAACGGCCATCTCGCGGAGCCGAACAGCGCGGGGGCGTATCTCGCCTGGGCCGTGGCTCTCGGCTTCGGGGTGCTGCTCGCTCTCGGGCTCTCGGGATGGGCCGGCCGTCTGGCGATCGGCACGGTCGGGTTCTGCGCGGTGGGTCTCATATTCACGCTGTCGCGGGGCAACTGGCTGGCGGCGGTCGCGGGAGCGTCGTTCGTCGCCGTGCTCAGGGATCGACGCGTCCTGATCCTCATTATCATCGCCCTCGTGACTCACGATCTCTGGCTGCCGAACAAGGCGCAGAACCGTCTCGACGAAACGCTCGATCACGTGGACGAGGAGACCGCGCAGGTACGCAACGCCGGCGACATCTCCGAAGTCCAGAAGATGGAGGCTCTGCAGGCCTACCTCACGGGTGGAGAGGAGGGGATCCGAACCAGGGGGGAATCAAACTGGACTCCTCGAGTCAGATTCGGCTCTACGTCTGGATGGCCTCCCTGAAGATGATCGAGGATCATCCCCTGGGTGTGGGGTACGGCCTCTTCCGGTACTATCTGCCGGCCTACTCACCGGTCTACCGGTTCCGCGCGGCGCACAATACGTATCTGCTGCTGGCCGCCGAGACGGGCGTCCTCGGCCTGCTGTCGTTCCTCCTGCTCCTGGGTTTGATGATGAGGGAGTGCTGGCTGGCATTCCGCCGGTGCCGTGATCCCTGGTTGAAGGCCGTGGCCATCGGCGCCCTGGCGTCCACCATATCCATGGCGATCTCGTCGTTCTTCTACAGCTTCTTCTTCAACGTGGAGATCAACGGGCAGCAGTGGCTGCTCCTCGGCATCGCGATGCAGCTTCGGCGGATAGACGCCGAGGAGCCGAAGGAAGAAAGAACAGGCGAGCCGACCCCCGATCCCGGGCCGCGTCCTCTGTATGAGCTCGTCACATGAGCGCCCCCGGAACGCGAAAGGACTCCGTGTGAGCCGGATGATACCGTTCTGCCGTCCCGACATCACCGAGGAGGAGGTGGCCGAGGTCGTCGAGGCGCTTCGCTCCGGCTGGATCACCACCGGCCCTCGCACCCGCCGTTTCGAACAGGAGTTCGCGGCCCGCATCGGTGCGCGTCACGCCGTGGCGGTTTCCTCCGCGACCGCCGGCCTGCATCTGAGCCTTGTGGCTGCGGGCGTCGGTCCGGATGACGAGGTGATCACGACGCCGTATACATTCACGGCCAGCGCAGCGGCGGTGCTGCACGCCGGGGCGCGTCCGGTGTTCGTGGACGTGGAGGAGGAGACGGCGAATCTGGATCCCTCCCTCATCGAGGCGGCGATCACGCCGCGTACCCGTGCCGTCATGCCGGTGCACATCGCGGGTCATCCCTGCGACATGGATCCGATCGCGGATGTAGCGCTGCGGAGCAACCTGACCGTCGTGGAGGATGCTGCCCACGCGCTCCCTGCCGGATACAACGGACGCACCATCGGCACGATCAGCCCGCTCACCGTCTTCAGCTTCTATGCCACCAAGAATCTCACCACCGGAGAGGGCGGCATGATCACCACCGACGACGACGGGCTCAAGGACAGGCTGGCCGTCTTCGGCTACCACGGGATGAGCCGCGACGGCTGGCAGCGCTACACGGCCCGCGGCGCCTGGTACTACGAGATCCTGGAGGACGGCTTCAAGTACAACATGTCCGATATCCAGGCGGCCCTCGGCCTCGTGCAGCTTCGCAGGCTGGATGGGATGCAGAGGGCGCGCTCGCGCATCGCACACGCCTACAATGAAGCGTTCTCCGGCGTGGATGGGCTGGAGACTCCCCCGGTGCGCGACGGTATCGACCACCCGTGGCATCTGTACATCCTGAGGCTTCGGCCGGAGACCCTGGCGATCGACCGGGACCGGTTCATCACCGAGCTGACGGACCGCGGCATCGGGGTGAGCGTCCACTTCATTCCCCTCAGTCGCATGCCGCTGTACCAGCGTCTGCTCGGCGTCACCCCGGAGTCTTTCCCCGTGGCGGATGCTGTGTATCGCCGGTCGCTGTCGTTGCCGCTCTACCCCTCGATGCCGCAGGAGGACGTGACGCGGGTCATCGAGGCGGTGCGGGACGTGGCGCGGGAGCACCGCCGGTGACGGGCCCCGACTGCCGTGTCCTGTTCGTCGGCGCCGTGGAGGAGGGGCGGCGGTGTCTCGACGCCCTGATGCAGGGAGGCGAGCGTTTCGCGGGGATCGTGACACTCAAGGACGAGCTGGCGGCGACGACATCGGGGGCGGTGCCGTTCGACGACGCGGCTGAATCGGCGGGAATCCCCCTGCTCAAGGTCCGGGATCTCAACGCTCCCGTCAACGTCGACAAGGTGCGCGCGCTGTCACCGGACCTGATCCTGGTCATCGGGTGGACCCGGCTGCTCGGCGCCGGCCTGCTGCGGATCCCGAGTCTTGGCTGCATCGGCTTCCACGCCAGCCTGCTGCCGAGGTACCGGGGACGCGCGCCGGTCAATTGGGCGATCATCAACGGTGAGAAGGAGACCGGCAACACGATGTTCTTTCTCGACGAGGGGGTGGACACCGGCGATATCATCGCTCAGCGCCGGATCCCGATCGCACACGATGACACCTGCGCCTCGCTGTACCGCAAGGTGGCGGACTCGGCCATCGGGATGCTCGAGGAGAATCTCCCCTTGCTGAAGACAGGTCGGGCGCCGCGTGTCCCGCAGGACCATTCCCTCGCCACGGTGATGCCGCGACGCCGGCCCGAGGATGGGGTTATCGACTGGGGGCGGCCCGCCCCGGCCCTGTACGACTGGGTCCGCGCCCTGACACACCCGTATCCGGGTGCCTTCTCCTCGCTGGAGGGACGGCGTCTGTTCGTCTGGACCGCGCGGGCGGAGCCGCCCGGGGCAGGCGGCGAGCCGGGCACGATCCTGGGGACACGGGGGCGCGACCTGCTCGTGGCCGTGGGCGACGGATCGCTCGCGCTGAGGCGTGTCCAGTGGGAGGGCGGAGCGGAGGTGGACGGTGCCGAGCTTTCGGGCTTCGCCGGAGCCCGCTTCGACAAACCTGAGGGGGTGGCATGAAGCTTCTGGTCGTATCGGCGCATCCGGACGACGAGGTCCTCGGGCCGGGAGGCAGCATCATCCGGCATGCAGCCGCCGGAGACGAGGTGACGATTCTGCTGGCCTGCTGCGGGAGCAACCTGCGTTACGATCAGCGGGAGGCGAGCCGCCTGCGGGCCACCAGCGAGAAAGTGGCGGGGATGCTCGGAGCCCGTGAGGTCCTGTTCGGCGACCTGCCGGATCAGGGGCTGGACCGGATGACGCTCACCGAGGTGGCGGAGAGGATCGAGAGCACGATCGCGCGTGTCGATCCACAGATGATCTACACGCATTTCTGGGGAGATATCAATCGCGACCACCGGATCCTGTGCGAGGCGGTCATGGTGGCCGCTCGTCCGTACGCGGCGCCGGGTGTGCGCGGGCTCCACTGCTTCGAGACCCCCTCGTCCACCGAGTGGGGGCCGCCCATGGGGCTGCCCGCGTTTCACCCGCAGCGATTCCTCGACATCGGCGACGTCCTCGCACGCAAGCTCGACGCCTTTTCGCTCTACACCAGCGAGGTCAGGCCCTACCCGCATCCGCGTTCACGCGAGGCGCTGGAGGCGCGGGCGAGGGCCTGGGGGAGCGTGGTCGGCATGGCCGCGGCGGAGGCGTTCGTCGTCGCGCGGGAGACCGGGTGAGACGGCTGCTCGACATCCTGATCTCCGCGGTCCTCATCGTCATCCTGTCACCGGTGCTGCTGCTCGCCGCGGCCGCCATCAGGCTCGACTCGAAGGGGCCCGCTCTCTTCAGGCAGACCCGCGTCGGCAAGGATGCCGTCCCGTTCACCATCTACAAGTTCCGCACCATGAGGGTGGAGACCGGGTCCCGGCCCGTGGTGATGGGAGGCCGGCGAGACCCGCGGGTCACCCGTATCGGGTCGTTTCTCAGGGACAGCAAGATCGACGAGCTGCCACAGCTCTTCAACGTGCTGAGAGGGGAGATGACCCTGATCGGGCCGCGTGCCGAGACGCCGAACTTCGTCGAGCATTACGACGAACACCAGCTCGAGGTCCTGTCGGTCAAGCCGGGGCTGACCGGCCCGGGTCAGATCCACTACACCACGAACCAGGCGGCGCAGCTCGAAACGGCCTCCGATCCGAACCGGTTCTACATCGAGAGGGTCCTTCCGGAGAAGCTGGAGCAGGACCTCGAGTACATCCGGACGCGATCGCTGGCTGGGAGACCTCGCGATCATCGGGCGCACGCTTCCTGGTGATTCTGTCCCTCGGAAGACGCGGGCTGAGCCGGATGCGAGGCCTCGACGGAGCCGCTCCGCCTGTTGATCGTGATAGCGCAGCTCCGCAGGGGGGGAGCCGAGCGGCAGGTGTACGAGCTGGCGACCCGGCTCGACCGCGCCGAGGTGCTCCCGCTGGTCGTCACCTACGAGCCGGACGCCGAGTATCACCGCATGCTCGAGAGGCCGGCATCGAGGTGATCGTCATGGACAAGTCGGGCGCGCGCGAGCCGCGGGCGCTGGGGCGTCTGGTATCGATCATGCGAAGCAGGAGAATCGACGTCGTGCACGCGTATCTGTTCTCGGCGAGCTGGCGGGCCGTGCTGGCCGCGCGTCTGGCACGCGTGAAGCCGGTCATCTGCGCCGTGCGCAGCACAAGCGTGGCCATGTCCGCGCGGCTGAGGGTGATGGACCGCGTGGCCCTCAGGAGCGCCGATCTGGTGATCGCCAATGCCCCCACCGTGCGGGACGACATCGCCGAGCGCACCGGTATCCCCGCGGAGAAGTATCCGGGTGATCCTCAACGGGGTGGACACGTCCGCGTTCATGCCGGGCGGCTCCGCGCTCAGGGAGATGTGGCTCGGCGGGGCGGCGCAAGGCAGTCGACTGGTGGGGTTCGTGGGCGGATTCCGCGAGGCCAAGGACCCATGCCTGTTCGTGCGGGTGGCGGCGCTTGTCGCGGGCGCGCATCCCACCGCGCGGTTTGTGATGGTGGGAGATGGCGAGCTGCGCCCCGAGGTGGAGGCCGAGGTCGAGCGACTGAGGATGGGCGACCGGCTGACGCTGGCCGGCTTGCGTCCCGGACATGCCCGAAGTCTTCCGGGCCCTGGATCTTGCTGTCGTCACATCGTACAGGGAGGGTTGCTGCAACGCGATCCTCGAAGCGATGGCTACCGGCGTGCCCGTCGTCGCCACCGCAGTGGGCGGCAACCCCGATATCGTGAGCGAAGGGCGAACCGGAATGCTGTTCCCGCACGGCGATGCCGGCGCGGGGGCGGCCGCTATCGGGAGGATCCTCACCGAGCCGGAGTCCTCGGCTCGGATGGGGAGCGCGGCGCTCGAGGCTGCGCACCGGGATTTCAGCGTCGAGGCGATGGTGCGATCGACCACCTCGATCTTTACAAGGAACTGACGTGAGAACCGGCGTCGCATTGCTCGGCGGGACGTTCCGCCGGGGTGGTGCCGAGCGCGATCTGCTGGAGCTGCTGCGGCGGGTGGACCGGAACCGGTTCGACCTGCATATGTTCTACGTCGAGCGCACGGGAGACATGCTGGCGGACTACGAGGCGTCCGGTATTCCGATGGTGCCCCTCGGGTTCTCGAGCCTCAAGTCTCCCCGCGTCCCCCGGGCGCTCGCTGCGTGCCCGTGCCTATCTGCGGGAGCACCGCATTCGCGTTCTGCATGCGTTCGGAGTCTACGCGGCCCTGTACGCCGCGGTGATGGCCCGAGGTGCGGGAGCGCCCGGTCTGATCGCCTATGAGTTCACCTCCACGCGTCCGAGGTCCCTGCGCGAGAGGCTGTTCCAGCCATGGTACTACCGGCGATCGATGGCGATCGTGTGCAACTCCGACGCGGTTATTGAGATGGTTCGCTCGCGGCGCGGCGTCTGCGAGGAGCAGGCTCGTCAAGATCCACAATGGAGTGGACATCGCGCGTTTCTCGCCGATCCGTCCGGGGGATCGGCGCCATCGAAGGGATGCCGCCGGGGCGCCCGGGTGGTCGGATCGGTCGGGCGGCTGCATCCCATCAAGGGGCACCTCGATCTGGTGCGGGCCTGGCCGCATGGTCGCGGCGAGGTTCCCCAGGCGCGTCTCGTGATCGTGGGGGGCGCCTCTGACGAGCAGCGCCGCGGTGTGGAGACACTGGCTCGGGAGCTCGGTTGCTCGGATACGGTCCATCTGCTCGGGCTGCGTACCGACGTTCCCGCGCTCCTGCCCCGGATGGAGGTTGTGGCCGTGCCCTCACACGCGGAAGGGTTCAGCAACGCGGTGATCGAGGCCGGCGCCGCCGCACGGCCCGTCGTCGCCACGGCCGTCGGGGGGAACACGGAGGCGGTGGTCGACGGGGAGACGGGGATACTGGTGCCTGCCAGGGATCCCGTGGCCCTGGCGCGGGGCCTCGGGACACTGCTGTCCGATCCGGTGAGGGCCCGGCGCATGGGAGCCGAGGCCAGGGCGCGCGTAACCCGTCTGTACACCGTGGAGCGGATGGTCCGGCAGTACGAGGAACTGTACCTGCGAGTGGCCGAACCGGGCGGGCAGGCCATGATCCGGCGTGCAATCTACGGCGGGATACGCGCGGGTCAGGACTCGCCCGATGCTTCGATATCTTCGCGGGATCGAGGATTCGCAGTGGCTCCCTCGGAAGCGGATCCGGATGCTGCAGTTGGGCAAGCTGCGCGAGGTGCTGGCCCACGCGGGCCGGACGGTTCCCTACTACCGGGAGATGTTCCGTCAGGCGGGGTTCGACCCAGCCGGAGTCCGTTCCGTGGAGGATCTGCGTCGCCTGCCGGTGCTCGACAGGGAGACCCTGACCGCGCGATTCGACGAGCTGCGCTCCGAAGAGAGCACACCCTCGGCACGCGTCCGGGCCACGGGTGGATCCACCGGGCGCCCGCTGCGCTTTCTGGTGGACGACGAGGAGATGGCGGCCCGTTCGGCCCACATTTACCGCAATCTCGGGTGGCTGGGATGGCGGCTGGGCGACCGGACGGCCTATGTCTGGGGCTCGGACATCGACTCGACCGAGCACCGCGGCCTGTCGGCCGGATGCGCGACCAGATGGCCGGCGTGCTCTGGGTCGATGCTTTCAGCGCTGACAACGGCCGGTCTCGACCGCGACTCGAAGTGATCGAACGGTTCCGCTCCGCGAGTCGATCATCGGATATCCCTCGAGTCTCCATCTGCTTGCGGCGCGGGCGCTCGAGACCGGACGGGTCGATCCGGGTGGCGGGAGGCATCGAGACTTCCGCCGAAATGCTTGCGCCACGCGTTCGCCATGACATGGAGTCTGCGTTCACCTGCCGCGTGCTCGACCGTTACGGCTGCCGGGAGGCCGGGTGTCGTTTCCCATGAGTGCCCGGAGGGGACGGGCCACTCAATGCGGAGTCGGTGGTGATGGAAGCCGAGATCAGGGGAGGTGGTCCTCACGACGCTGAACAACCATGCGATGCCGCTGATCCGGTACCGCAACGAGGATATGGTCGGCGTCCCGGATGCGTCGCCATGCCCCTGCCGGCGGGGACTTCCGCTCGCTGGACCCGTGACAGGGCAGGGTATCCGATGTGGTTCGATCCCCGGCGGGCGGTTGATCCACGGGGAGTTTTTCACCCACCTCTTCTATGGCATGCCGGGCGTCCGGCGTTTCCAGGTGGAGCAGGTCGCCGCGGATCGCCTTGTCGTCCGTTACGTGGGCGAGGATGCGTTCACCGCAGGAGCACCGTGCGGCGCTCGAATCGGCGATCAGGGAGCATGCGGATGCGGCATTCGGGATAGCCTGGCAGGCCGTGAACGTGATTCCGCCGGGACCGTCGGGCAAGTTCCATTTCACAATCTCGAATATCGATAAAAGCGCATCGAAGCAGTCGTCCGATTGATCCCTCCCCGTGGTGCAAGCCGTGCCGGGAGGACGTTTGACGGGTCTTTAGGCTTGACATCGGTTCCTGAACGGATATATTCATCCCGGCGTCGCGATCCAGAACAATCGCAATGATCGACGAACGCAAGACATCCGTTCCCCGCACGGAACGCGATAGCAGACGACGGCTTTCACCCCGCTAGCCGGCGTCGCAACCCCGGGCCGAAAGTCTGACCCGGCTCGTGGGTCATCAGCACCGATAGAAGCGATATCTGACAGCTTGGAGGAAGCCGCCACATGGGCCATCACGCTGCAGCCGTCCGATACCTGTGTACGATCTGGTGCTGATGCTGGTGGCGCTGCCTCCCCGATGCTGGCGCAGACGCCGACGCAACCTCAGGGTCGACAACGTCCAGCAGAACATGCACGTCCTCGACTTCACTCCCCGAGTACTGCTGGGACTACTCCGGCAATCAGCAGAACTGGCAGATCCAGGTCGAGAACGACCCGAACTTCATTCTCTGGTAACAGCTCCAGCCAGCCGTACGCCTATTTCTGGGACAGCGGACAGGCCGACAAGGGATCGACCCCAACACGGCCCGGTGCGTGGAGATGTGCAGCGCGACGCTCTCGGGTACACACTGCCTCACGCTCGACCGGCGGGCCAGCCTCATCTACTGGCGCGTCCGGGTGCAGGTGAACGGGACGTGGGGTCCCTGGGCCGAGTCGGCGCTCAAGATGAACCAGTACCCGAGCATGCCCGAGAACGTCTCGGTCACGGCCGACCGTCCTCGTCCAGCCGATCCGGTCGTGTCATATGGCCTTCCGCCGTCAGCGGCTCCACCTATTACGTATCGACCAGCGGCAACGACAACAACTCCGGCACGCAGGGCTCTCCCTTCAAGACCCTGGGCGGGCGGCAAGGCGCTGTCGGCGGGCGACACCCTGCTCATGCGCGGTGGCGTCTACAACGAGAACGTCACCATCAGTCCCTCCGGGGGATACTCCACCGGCCAGCCGAACCGACCCATTACCGTCAAGGCCTACCCCGGCGAGACGCCGACCGTGCGAGCGACCTCCAGTGGATCGACTATCAGGCTCGATTCGGGGATCACGGACTGGGTCATCGACGGGCTGACGATCGGCGGCAGCTCGGTGTCCGTGGCGGGGATCTTCGTCAACGGTGCCGACCACGTCACGATCCAGAACTGCCGGTTCGACAGCACCATACCCCAGAGGACCTCCTACCAGCTCGACGCGATCAAGGTCGACGCAGGTGCCGAGGACACGTCTGATCAAGAGATGTGTGTTCGATCAGCCGATCTGGGACGGGTCGAGGCCGTCAGCGGAAACAGCATCCAGATCCGTGAGAACGAGTTCGTCGGGTGCTACCGGCACTGCATCCAATCGCACGGCAGCGCGAAAAGCCGAACGTAATCGCTGACAACTACTTCCATGACATGAACGTGATCGAGGGCGCGCTGTTCATGTACGTCGGCAGCGCCGGTACGCGCGTGGTCAACAATGTATTCGATAACATTACGGGAGCACGAGCAACAGCTGGGCGATAGTCGTGCTGCGCAGCGGACTCCTGTCGGTGGAGAACAACGTCTTCTACGACATCGACTCATCCGCCATACAGTTGCTCGAATACACCAATTTCGGCAGCTACCGGAACAACATTTTCATGAACTGCGGCCGGGGGATCCTGTTCACCACGTCGGCCTCGCCCGGTGGCACCGCGCGCGGTGCCGTGGTCGACTACAACATCTTCTACAACAACAGGACCGATATCGACAAGCGTGACAGCCGAGCCATACATGCATCCCGAGACCGGCAACTGCTGCGGGAGCTCCTGCAATCCCATGTTCGTGAACGCCGCTGGTGGGGACTTCACGCTTCAATCCGGCAGTCCGGCCATCGATGCCGGTGATCCGCATCTCGCCCGTGCCGGTCGGCGGCGGCTCGCGCGTCGATATCGGACGGTACGAGTACGGCGCCGGGGCACGGTTCCCTACCAGTACGAGCCGAAGTTCACCGTGGCGGATCAGACCCCGCGGTTCACCTGGAACATCCACGACGTCGACAACGACCTCGACTCTCTCATCAACAACCTCGCTCCGGGCGACACTGACTATCAGACGAAGTACCAGATCCAGATCGATCCGACGCGGACATTCGACAGCGTCGGGGGGACGCGGCCATTGCTCGACTCGGGGCAGGTGTCGATCTCTGACCGAGGGATTCACCGTGCCCAACAGCAATGCTCTTTCGCCGGGTGACTATTACATCCGCGTGAGGCAGTGGGACGATAACGATTACACGGCCGGCTCGTGGTCCGATCACAACGTCCGGTTCCGCATCACCACCGCGGGCCCGCAGCCGCCGTATCTGGGCACGACCTCGCCGGCGGCTGGCGCCCAGGGTGTGACCCCGACGCCCACGATCACGGTGCATGTCAAGGACGACTCGCCGGGCGTCGACCAGAGCACGATTCGGATGTATGTCAATGGCTCGCAGGTCACGCCGGCTGTCACGGGAAGTGCCACCGACTACACGTTGACCTGGACCCCCTCGTCGGCTTTCGCGAGCGGTTCGACGGTGACCGTAAGAATCACGGCGCAGGATCAGATCGCCACGCCGCCGGGTCTCGACACCTCTTTCAGCTTCACCATTCGTGACACCATACCGCCCGCCCCGCCGACCAACGTGAGGGTGATCCAGTGACGCGAATGCCCGTCATCTCGGCGAGCGCACGCAGAGTCGCGGCAGTCTCGTGGTGCTCGTGACGCTCGTCGCCGTCGGTTCGGCGGCGCAGCTCCTCCTGATGCAACGGGACGGGGAGGCGCAGCAATCCGTCAGGCTCGGCCCGGCGCGGCATGCCTCCGAGGCGAGGGGTCGCGTGGCGTCGCAGGCGGCTCCGGGCCGCCCGGCCCTGGCAGCTTGCGACTGCGGTTCCCCGAGGCGGGGCCGTGGTCGCGGGACGCCGTCCGTGGCCGAGGATCTGACCGCCCGGGACATCGCGTCGACCGTGCCTGGATCACGCCGGGACGTGTTCGAGTCGGCATCGCTCGCGCCGGAGTTTCCCGTGACGGATGGTTCAGGAACAGGTGGACTCGCAACTTCGCGCGCGCATTCGCCGGTGCCGGGTCTCGTCGCTGGGCAGGCCGGGAGGGCGGACCGGGTGGAAGAGCCGAACGCGTCCGTGGATGATCAGGCCGGGGCTGCGGCCGGGTTCAGGCTGCCAGGCCGCCGGGTTTTCGATCCCGTGGCGGAGGCTCAGCCCCGACGTGCCGCCCGCGACGGTAGACGCTATCGCTCCGGTACCAGAGGTCCTGCAGCCGGATGATGCTGCCAACGTCGACCCGGGGGTGTCCGATGCGGCGCTCGAGCACGACACCGGAGGCGCGCAGCTCATGGTGCTGGGGCCGGTGACGGCACGGAAGGGCGACACAGTGAGCTTCCCGATCATGGTCGACGGCGCCGAGAGCATCGCCCACGCTCCGGTGCGCGTCCAGTACGATCCCGCGGTTCTGGAGTTCGTCGGCGCCGAGGAAGGGCCGTTCCTCTCGATGGATGGCGCCGGCACCGAGTTCATCGCCCAGGCGGCTCCGACGCCGGGCGAAGTGCAGATCGCGCTGTCCCGGATGCCTCCCGCGCGGGGGATCTCGGGCAGCGGAACGCTCTGCACGCTGACGTTCGTCGCGAGGTCAGAGGGTGATACCCCCATCGTCACGGCCGGCAGCAAGCTGCTCGACTCGTCCGGCCGGGTGGTGGAATTCAGGAGGAACGATTCCCATGTCGCCATACAGTAGAAGACTCCTGATTGCCGTGCTGGCCCTCGGCGTCGCGCTGATGGCGGGGGCCCGCCCCGCGACTGCGGCCACGAACGGGAGCATCACCATCCAGTGGGATGCCAACACGACCGATCCCGATCTGGCCAGCTATCGCGTCTATCTCTCGACCGATTCGAGCATATTCACGTTGACGCCGGCGCAGGCGATGTCGCAGGCGACCACGCGGCTCGTCACGAAGTCCACGCTGGAGACGACCTTCACATCGCTGGACACCTCGAAGACCTACTACGCGGCGGTCACCGCCATCGACACCAGCTCCAACGAGAGCGGTTTCTCCAACGTCGCCTCGGGGCAGCCCTTCGTGGCGCCCACGCTCACGTCACTCTCGCCGACGTCGGCCAAGCAGGGTACCGGCAATCTCTCGATCACCCTGACCGGATCGAATTTCCAGGCTACCTCGACCGTCGACTTCGGGCCGGGCATCACCGTCACATCGCTCGATACGTCCCAGGTGCCGACTCGCCTCGTCGCCCATGTCGACGTCTCCGCGCTGGCGGAGGTGAGCGCCCGCAACGTGTCGGTGATCAACGCGGGCAACGCCACGTCGACGAAGAGCAACGGATTCACCGTGCTGCTCGACGTCTCCCGGGTGGATATCAACGCGTCGAACCGGATCGACGGCGGAGATATGGTGCAGGTGGCGGCAGGATTCGCCTCCCAGACAAACGACCCGAACTACTCGGTGTTGATCGATCTGAATGTCGATGGAGTGGTCGACGGAACGGACGTCGCGCTCCTGATCACGTATTTCGGGTCCGTGGGGCCCTTCTAGGGGGATGGAGAGGGAGATGCGGCGGGTGGTGGAGGCCTGAACTGATGATCGCGTTGATGCTGGTGGCCCTCGTGGCCTGTGGCGGCGGCGGTGACAGCGGGGGCAAGGACCCGGTCAAGTCGAGCGTGAGCTCCAACTTCGTGGCCGACTCCTCGCCGGTCTGCGCCGGC
Source organism: uncultured Acidobacteriota bacterium (assembly GCA_963806495.1). Taxonomy (GTDB): domain Bacteria; phylum Acidobacteriota; class Polarisedimenticolia; order JACPZX01; family DASXTC01; genus CAWDYA01. The sequence continues at coordinate 448,312 of CAWDYA010000007.1, forward strand.
AGCCCGGACGGTCTGTCCCTGCGCAAGGTGAGCGCTCTGGGCTCCTCGCTCGACGTCGGCATCCAGGTGACCGACTGCGACGGCTCGCTCGGAATCTACGGCGTCAACTTCGAGATTTCGTTCGACACGGCCGTCGTCGAGTGCGCCAGCTCGAACCCCTGCTCCGCGGGGACGGTCCTCGGCTCGCCGCTGCTGACCTCACAGCCGCAGTGCACCTGTAACAACAGCACGGGGCGGATCCTCGGCACCTTCAGCAAGAAGGCGCCGGGAACCAACGACACGGTCGGCAACGGGGGCAACGAGGACATCGTCGAGCTGTCGCTCAAGGTGAAGTCGGCTGGACTCGGGCGCATGGATTTCGTGTCCACCGACAACATCAACGGCACGGCCCTCGTGACGTTGTCGGGCGGCGTCCCCGTGGCGATCACCGGGATGACCTACATCGGCGGCTCGGCGGTCGGCCAGTAACGGCTGTTGACAGGCTCGCCGCGCTGCGGCTAGCGTGAGCCCATGATCCGCGAAAACGTGCTCCGCTGCCTGGCGCTGACTTTTTCGAGGAGCGGGCTGGCCGGCGGGCTGGATCGGCTCAACGGACGTGCCGGCGGCCTCGTCCTCGCCTACCACGACATCACCTCAGAGACCCTCGCCCGGCAGATCACCGTCGTCGCCGAAAGGTACCGGATCGTCAGGCTCGGCGAGATGGCTGAGCGTCTGAGGTCGGGGCGGTCGACGGCAGGCCTGGCCGCCATCACGTTCGACGACGGACTCTCCGACGCGATGGAGGCGGCCGCCGATCTTGCGGCGCGTGCCGGCTGGCCGATGACCTTCTACATCCCCACCCGGTATGTCGACACCGGAGAGCCGTACTGGTTCTCCGAGCTCACTCCACTGATCATCGGCGCGAAGCCGGACCGGCTCCGGCTCGGCACCCGGGAATACCGGCTCACCGGCAGGGGCGAACGGCTGCGGGCGCGCGACCAGGTCGGCGAGCTGTTCCGCAGGCTCGACTCGTTCGAGAAGGTCGACGGGCTGATCCGCGAGGTCCGGCTCGCCCTGACCGGCTCGGAGGACCGGCCTTCCGACCTGCCCCTTCCCGCGCCTCCGACCTGGCCCCGGCTGCGCGAGCTCGCATCCAGGGATGAACTGTCGTTCGAGGCTCACTCCGTGCATCATCTGCCGATGTCGAGGCTCGACGACGACGCGGTGCGCTGCGAGATGAAGGCGAGTCGCGCGCGGATCGAGGAGATGACAGGGCGGCGCGTGGAACATTTCTGTTTTCCGTTCGGCGAGGCGCCTCAAATCGGGACACGCGCCCCCGACCTGGCACGGGAGCTGTTCCGGTCCTCGGTGACCATGGTGCGGGGCCGATGGACGGCTGACGCACACGCGGGGTTTCTCCCGAGAGTACCCTTGTACGAGAAGGACTCCGAGGACGTGGTCGCCCTGAAGGTGGGCCTCGCTCGGTGAGCCGATGGAAATAGTCCAGTACGAGCCATCCATGCGGGAGGCGGTCCTCTCGTTCGCGGCCGAGTATGGGCTGGTCTGGGGAACCGATCGCGAACTGTTCCTCTGGAAATACGAGCGCCGGCTCCCGGATTGCTGCCCGGCCGGGATCCCGCGGATGTGGGTCGTACGCAGCGGCGACGAGGTCGCCGGGATCTTCGGCAATCAGCCGCTGAGGTTTCTGTACCGGGAGCGGGAGTGGGCCGGTGGCGTCGCGGTGGACGCGCACGTCCGCTCCGACCTGCGGGGCAAGGGGATCGGCAAGGGATTCCTGTCCCGGTTCGCCGACGCCTGCCCCCTGCGCCTGATGCTTCATTCCACCGAAGTGGCGCACAATCTCTACCTCAAGCTGGGGTACACGCCGATCCCGAACATGGAGGTAATGACCCGAATGCGGTTCTCGGCGAGTACCTCCCTGCGGACGGTGCGGTGGGCACTCGGGCGCGAGAAGGAGCAGGATCGTCCCCGGCCCCTTCCTCCGCTCGCACCGCGCATCGCGGCCTGCCTGGATGGCTGCCGCAGGGAGCCGGGGGAGGATCCGGCCGGGCTGAATCGCTTCATCACCGCGTGCCGGTCCCGGTACGAGTTCTCGGTGGTACGTGACTGGGATCTCCTCGTCTGGCGCTATCGCGAGCACCCGTACGGCGGCGGCGAGCTGTTCTCGGTGCGGAGCGGAGGAGGGCAGTTGGGCGCGCTGTTCGGTCTGGCATGGAAGCGGATGCACGGGATGGACGCGCTCGTTCTCGCGGACCTGTACACCACGCGTGGCGACGCCGGTACCGCGGCGGCAGTGGTGGCGGCGCTGCCCGCCATGGCGCGAGTGGCGGGGGCCGACCTGATCTCCTTCGCGGGCATGCCCGCAGACCTCAGGAGCCTCGTGGCCCGGTACCCCCGTCGACGCACGCGGCTCTGCTCTGTGTGGCTGCCGCGCCAGGCTCTCGAGCCGTCCCCGCATTTCGATGCCTGGTATGTCACCGGGGGCGACAGCGACTACATCGGATGAGCGAGCCGGAGCCTAGCGCGTCAGCGCGGTCGGGCCTTCCGCATGCGCATCGCCCGTACCTCCTAGAGCCGAACGTCCGATGGCGGCGAGCATGCCCACTCCGTACGACAGATGCAGGGTGGCCAGTGCCAGCACCGTCCTTCCCCAGGGGGAGCCCCTGCGGAGCTTCTGGCGCATCGCCTCGATCCCGAGGGCCGCGAGCCATGCCAGGATGAGCGTCACCCCGGCGATGCGGGCCCAGGCGAGCAGCGGGGACAGGACGAGCAGCACCGCCATCGTGAGCACGAAGACGGGCGGCGCGATGTGGCGCACCGAGGCCGGCCGGCCATGCTTGCGCAGCACCCGCCATTTCCAGTAGCCATACTGGTAATACTGCCGCCACAGCTTGCGGATCGAGTCCCGGACCACGTACCGGATGCGAAGGGACGGAACCAGCCGTATCTTCCCCCCGGAACGCGTGAGCCTGAGGTTGAACTCGTCGTCCTGGTTGCGGACGAACCGTTCGTCGAACAACCCGATCCGCTCGTGCACCTCCCGCCGGTACACCCCGTACTGCAGCGTGTCGACCAGCATCTCGCCGCCTGCACCGCCGGTCCTGAACCGGGCGCCGCCGACGCCGACGGGGCTCGAGGTGGCCGCGGCGATCGCCTCGCCGACCGGAGTGCGTCCCTCCTGGATCATGACGCCTCCGACACAATCGTCATCACCCGCCTCCAGCCGTGCGAGGCAGCCCTCGAAGTAGCCGGGCTCCACGAGGCAATGCCCGTCGACCCGCCCGAGATACGGTCCCGAGGCGGCCTCGATACCGAGGTTCATCGCCTGGGGGACGAACCGGGAAGGGTTCGGGATGAGCCGCACGCGGGGGTCCGCGGCCGCGATGCTGTCGACAATCTCGGCCGTCCCATCATCACTCATGCCATCCATGACGAGGACCTCGATGCCACCTCGGGGAGCATCCGCCAGGATCGACTCGAGGCAGGGGCGGATGAACCGGGCCTCGTTGCGCACCGGAACGATGATGGACAAACGGACCGCCGTCACGGGAGGGGATTCTCCACAGGAGAGCGAAACGTCACTTTCGTCTTCCACGCGGCAAGCGCCCGGACCACGCGGGCAGACGGGGATTGAACCACAACCGCCCGGCCTGTTCAAACAGGCCTACCGGACCGTCCGGGTCATGATTCCGAACATCCGCCCTGATCCGGCCGGGACGATCGTTCGAGAGTGTTCTTTTTGTTTCTTTTCTTCCTGGAATGCAACAGCAATGTGACATCCGTAACTGGGAGTCCGATCCGCGGAATCTCCCGTCATACGTTGGATTTAACTTGACCGGTCATCGGGGTTGGAGTATAAGATCATGCAACTGGCCCACGTACATCACGGGGACCACGCCACTGGCCCCCGATGGAGACTTCAGAACCTGTTCGCCAGCGCCACGTCGAATCAGCGCGGGCGTGTCTCCCTGGACACGTCTCACGCTATGCATCGCACGTAAATTGTTCTGGCCGGTCAGCCGGCGAGGGTCGAGGGGGCCCAATGACACGCAAACAGATCGCATACGGGTTGGTTGGAGCGTTTCTCATCATCGGCGCGGCCGGAATGTCCTGGGCGGATCAGACGTGCGTTGTGCCAAGCTCGAGCTGCGGCACAGGGGACGTCACGACCAGCCAGGTGCAGATTGGCGGCGTCGGCTCGATCAGCAGCAACAACACGAGCCCGGCAACCTGTGACGGCGGGACGCCCGGAAACCAGATCGCCGCCCTGTACCAGTTCACATTCACGCGGAGCACGGGTGATCTCAAGGTGGTCATCACCAACAACACGTCGTCTCCGTACACCGGCAGCCTGACCGGGTTCGGCTTCAACGTCACTTCCGATGTGACGAGCCTCACGCTGGTGTCGGACAGTGATCCGAACGCCACCTGGAGCGGCGCCTTCGACCAGGACCGCAATGACAGTCTGATCGACATCCCGACCGGCTCGAACATGAAGAACATCAAGTGCGACGGGTTCGGCCGATTCTTCGCTTTCAGCGGCAACAAGGGCGTGGACACCGGCTTCGGCGGAGGCGCGCCGAACTCCGGCATCGCACCCGGCCAGTCCGTCGAGTTCCATTTCACGGTCGGGGGCACTCTCGCGAACATCACCGCCTGTTCTTTCACGTCGGTGGCGAGCATCATCCCCCCGGGTGACAAGACGTCGATCGCCGTGGGTCGCTTCCAGGCCTGCGCGGGCGGCGGCTCGGCCTGGGCCGGACCCTGTCTCCCGACCGACCTCCTCGTGGATCTGATCAGCGACCTCGAGGTGACGGACGTCGACGACGGCGTTGTCAGGCTGCGCTGGGAGACGGCCTCCGAGGTCGACAACGCCGGCTTTGCCGTCCTGGAACAGGGCGCCCGCAACGGCCAGTATCGTCGGCTGAACCAGTCGCTGATCCCGGCTCAGGGCAGCCCCACGAGCGGCGCGGTGTACACCTACGATCACACCAGCGCGGTCAACGGCAAGAAGATCAAGCTGCGCCTGGAGGACTGGGATTTCGACGGTCAGAACACGATGCATCATTTCGTGACCGTGGTCCCGAACCCGAAGCACCCGGCGATCAAGCTCAACTCCCCGGCGTATGACGGTACCGTCAGCAGCCGGGGCCGGATCAAGCTCGACTGGAGCTCCATGGTGGCCACGTCGAGGCGGGTGCTGGAGATCTCGTCCGATCCGACGTTCCCCGAAGGCGGCACCATGAGCATCAGCGTCGGCGCCACGACGTCACGCTCGCTGTCCCGCAAGGAAGCGAGGGATGTGAGCGACATGGCGGCCCTGGGCGACGGCGGCGTGTACTGGAGGGTGGTCGGCCGGGATGCCAACCGCCGCGAGGTCCACAGCGACGTATACGTCCTGAACGTCACGGACTGAAGGTCCGGGAGATTGAGACGCGATGGCCATGGCGGCTGTTGAAATCCCGAGGGCGCGAAAGGATCTCGTCCTCCAGGAAGTGGGGAAGGAAGGCCTTCTCTACGACCGGGACGGTGAGTTGATCCACATCCTCAACGTCACCGCGCTGCAGATCTGGAAGGCGTGTGACGGGGAGCGTGGCCTCTCGGGATTCGAGTCAATCATCAGGGAGCGGTTCACCGGTCTGGACGGACACGATGTCCGGGCCGATATCGAGTCGCTCCTGGCGCAGTTCGAGGAGCGGGGGCTCCTGGAAAATGGTAGCGGAACGCAGCCCCGGCAGGCAGGATCACAGCGGAGGGCCGACGAGGCCCCTCAGAGGGATGAAGCATGAATATCAAGAATCTTGATGCTCCCGTGCCCTACGTCAAACCGTGTGTCGAGACCCTGAGCGATCAGGACATTCTCGAAGAGATCGGTCCGGCGCAGGCGTACAGCGGGGCGTTGCCCTTCAGCTTCTGACCGACTGCCGCTTCAGCGGCGACGGCGAGCAGGGGAACGTCTCACAGGGCAGTAACGAATAGAAGGCGACAAGCTCGAGGGAATGAAGCTACGACGGAATAGACTCCGTCACCGCTTCATTCCCTTTTTGACTTTTCTGGGCGTTTCATCACAAGACAAGGCCGAATCCAGGCATGATGGCGACAAATCCCCGCAACGGAACCGACGTCGAACGAAAACGGCGGCTGGCCGGCCTCCCGAGGGAGGATCACTATCATCTCCTCGGGGTCGACTTCTCGCTGCGCACCGACAGCGACCAGGTGCGGGATTTCTTCCGTGCCGCCTACAGCCGGTTCCGGGTGGGGCGCGCGGGATCGGAAAAGGGGACTCTGGCGCTCGTGGCGGTGATCGGCTCGCGGGCGGGCGGGCCTTATGCCGCGGCGGGCGAGGCCGTCATCGATCTGGCGGGCCGACCGATGCCTGAGAACCGGGCCTTCCTGTTCCTGCTCAACGCCCTGATGGATCGTATCGGTGGATTCGTGATCCTGCATGCGGCGGCCGTCTCGGTCGACGGCAGAGGGATCCTCCTTGCCGGTCCGCCCACCGCGGGCAAGTCGACTCTCGTCACCGAACTGACCCGGCGTGACGTTGCCTTCCTCAGCGACGACGTGGCGCCCCTGGACCGGAAGACGGGCCTCCTTCATGCCTTCCCCCGGGCGGTCGGGATCCGGCGAGACACGGCAGCGTCTCCCTGGTTCGACCCGGAGCGCCTGCCGAAGAAGGCCATCCACGCTCTGCCTCACAAATGGCTGGTCAATCCGGAGGCTCTCGGCGTGAGGCTCGCCGGGCCGGCCGACGCGCCCTGCCCTGTGGACCTCGTGGTGTTCCTGGATCCGGATCCGGCGGACGCGGGTCGGGGGCGTCTTCTCGAATCGCCCTCGTGGAGCAGGATCCCGAGCTCCTCGATAGACTTCGCGCCGTCCCCGGGGTGGAAGACGTGAGACTGGCGTACGAGAGGCCCTTCCCCGTGTTCACATTCACCGCGCGGCGCGATGCGCACCCGATGCGCGCGCTGTCCGAGTTCTGCCGTGCGAACCGCGACATCGTCCTCTATCTTGACGAGGGACGCACCACCCGCACGACCCGGCCGGAGATCCCCGAGCTCTCCGAGGCGCGGTGGTCGTCGCTCCTGATGGATCTGGCCCGTGATCTGCTGAACCGATCGGAAACGGGTGCCTTGATGGCCTCCTGCGGAGGTCTCCCTGCTCTGGTGTCCGAGCTTGGAACGTTGCTGCAGGGCGCGCGCGGCTACCGCATGCGTCCGGGCAGCCCTGCGAAAACCGCCGACCTGATCCTCGACCTGGCCAGGGAGAGGGGGCGAGTGGGGATGAGAGGACAATGAAACGCGATATGCGTCACGATACCCGCACGTTCGTCGTCACGCCGGCGGTTGTTCTGATGCTGCTGGCTTTCTGTACCCTTGCAAACGCCTCGAGCCTCACCACCCGTGAGGCGGGCAACGGATTGCTGGTGGATGTGGTCACCGACGCCCCGCAGCTCGCCGCAGGGCCGGGACTGCCGCCGGGCTACTTCCGGGCCTCCATCGCCGACCTGCCTTCGACTCACGAGGCGGGACGCCCGGAGCTGCCCTACCGCTCCTTCCTGGTTGGAGTTCCCTCCGGGACGCGGGTCGAGATCCAGGCCCGCAGCCAGGCCGCGATGAGTCTTGGCCGGTTCCATCTGGCTCCCTTCTTCGCGCGGGGAGGCTGGGACCTGGGAGACGAGGTGGCCGAGGCGCCCGACGCGGACGCGCTCGAGGCCCTCGAGGATCCCGCGGCCTACGCTGCGGGGCACCCCTTTCCGGGTACGCTTGCGGTGGTCTCGAGC
>CAWDYA010000008.1:0-705176 GCA_963806495.1 uncultured Acidobacteriota bacterium
ATCTCCAGGTAGACCGCCTTGCCGTACGCCTTGACCTTGGCAGCGAGATCGTCGAGCGCCTGCTGCGAGTCGGGCCCGAGCTTGTACTGGTTCAAGCCGAACTTCGCGGCGTCGTCGGTCAGGGTGACCGTCCAGAGCAGCCGGCCCTTCGCCGCCTTGTCGGCCGCGACCTGGGCCGCCTCGGCCTTGCTCGAGGCCTCCTGTCCGACCTGGAGCGCCTTGCCGGCCTTCTCGTCGATTGCGCCGACCTTGCTGTCGGTCTCGGACCTCAGGTCCTGGATCCGCTTCTCGTTGGCCTCCACACCGCTTTCCACGGAGGAGATGCGCCCATCCACCGATTCGACGTTATCGCGGAACTGTCGTTTCGTGACACATCCCCACCCACCCATGACGGTGACCGCGACCAGGCCGGCGAGCGCCGCCCGCCCACGAATACGCATGTCTAGACCTCCACTGTAGAGAAACCTCTCCTCCCGCACCCGTTCCCGAAGCATCACCTTATCCGCAGGGCCGGTGGAGGTCAACTGTCCCGCGCGAAGGGGCGGGTCAGGAGCCGAGGTTGTAGCCGGTACGGGTGCGCACCCGCAGGCGTGAGTGGCGGGTCTCCACGCGTATATGCCGGAAAGCCCGCTTGCTGACGCTGGAATCGGGCGAGAAGCCGATGACGTACTGGGAGCGCAGATCCTGCTGGATCCGGTCTATCGCCCCGTCCAGGTCCTCGGGACGCCGGATGGTGAACAGCGCCCCTCCCGTCTCCCGGGAGAATCGCTCCAGCAGCAGGAGGCTGTCACGGCTGTCGTCGGAGAGCATGGTGCGGTCGGTGGGGATGAAGCTCACCGTGTAGATCGGCACGCTGACCTGGCGCGCGAGGAACACGGCATCGAGCGGATTCAGCTCGCTGGCGTTGTCGAGCCCGTCGGTGAACAGCACGATCGCCTTGCGGGCCTGGATGTCCTCGTCGGCAAGACGCGGGCTGGCCGCCAGCGCATCGTATAGCGCGGTCTTCCCGTAGGCCCGCTGCGCGCCGAGCCGCAGCTTGAACAGCGACGGGTTCGAGATGTAGGGCGTGATCCAGGAGACCTGGTGGTCGGCGAAGCAGATCGGCCCGTACCGATCCCTGGCGCCGAGGGCGTCGACGAACGAGGCGATCGCATCCTGGGAGGCGTCCAGCTTGCCCGGTTGGCGCATGCTCCCGGAGATGTCGAGCAGGAACGCGAGCGCGATCGGCGCCTCCGACTCGGTGGCGAAGAACTCGATCTCCTGCGGGCGATTCTCGTCGAAGAGACTGAAGTCCTCACGCGTCAGACCGAGCGCCGGCCTCCCCTTGGAATCGGTGACCGCCGCCTGCACCATCACCATCTGAACCTTCTCGACCTGGACGAAGCCGTGCCCCTCGGGGATGTCGGGGTCGACCGAGGCGTCCTCGCCGCGGCACAGAGACACCGCGGCCGGCGCCGCGATCGCGAGCGCCGCAAAGGCGGCGAGCACGAGCGTCCATCGGCGAAGCAGGCGGGGAGATGAGACCGGCGGGTGATGTGACATGGGTATCGACCCGCCCCAATCTAGGTCAGGATCGGTGTCTTGTCCACCGATCGGTCAGGCGGTCCTGCGGCCCACGATGCCGGCGACGCAGCGCCCCTCGAACTCGCCGTCGCGCCGGGCCAGGATCTCGAGCCCGCCGGCCAGCCGCTCCAGCTCGCCGTGCTCCAGCAGATACAGGGGATTGCGCGGGTGGCCGCGTCCCGCCTGATCGACGGTGAACGTCTCGTACATTAGCAACCCGCCCGGTTTCAGCGCTTCCAGAATGACAGGAAAGAGAGGACGATGCAGATAGTGGATCACCAGGATCAGATCGAAGGCCCCGCGCCCGAGGTCGACGCCCTGCTGCTCCAGATCGAGCACCTCGGCCCGGACGGGCAGCCGAAGCCGGGCAGTCAGCGACGCCAGCCGCTCGACCTTCGAGGCGTCCGCGTCGACAGCCCGGACCGCGAACCCGGCGGCTGCGAGCAGAAGGCTGTGGCGTCCCGACCCGCACGCGAGGTCGAGTACCTCGCCTCCCTGCGGCAGCAGCGCGGCGTTCTCCACGAGCCATGACGCCGGGCCCGCACCGTGATACGGATCGCCCGGCTCGAAGTCGCGCGCGCCGCGCCAGACCGACATGCCGCCGGTCATGTTCAGCACGCCGTCGAAGCCCGCGCTCGCGAGGAAGCGTGCGGCATGCGCGCTGCGCATGCCGTGCTCGCACACCAGCAGGATGGGCGGGCCGTCGGCCGGGAGGGTCGCCGCCGCGGCCGGTATGAGGTCAACCGGCAGGAGCATCGCGCCGGGGATGTGGCCCAGCGAGCGGTACTCGCCCGCCGTGCGGACGTCGATCACACGCACCGCGTGGCTCTCGATGAGCCGCTGCGCTTCGTCGGGAGGGATGTTGCGCACGCCGGGAGATCCACCGGATGTCATGGTGGCGGACCGTACCAGACGGGCTTCTCGCCGTCAAACCCGCCCTTGACGGCACGTGCCGGCGGCGGCTAGATCGGGTGATGCCCGCGCATCCAACCACCGTCGATCTCGCCATCGTGGGCGCCGGCGCCGCCGGCCTCATGGCGGCGATCCAGGCGGGCCGCAGACGGCCGGGTCTCTCGATCGTGCTGCTCGACTCGGCGCGCCGGCCCGGCGCCAAGATCCTCGTCTCGGGCGGCGGCCGATGCAATGTCACCCACGACACGGTGGACGCGACGGCCTTTGCCGGTTCGCCGCGGCCGGCGATCCGCAAGGTGCTGTCGCGGTTCGACGTCGCGCACACCGTGGCGTTCTTCGCCGAGATCGGCGTCCGGCTCAAGCGAGAGGAAACGGGCAAGCTGTTTCCCGTCGGCGACAGCGCCCGCACGGTGCTCGACGCCCTGCTGCGGGCCGCGCGCGCCGGGGGCGCCGTGCTGAGGCACCCCTGCCGGGTGGAGTCGATCCGGCGGGAAGCGGGCCGGTTCCTCGTCGCCGGCCCCGCGTCCGGCCCGGCCTGCTGGGAGGGCCTGAGCGCCCGACGGCTGGTGCTGGCTACAGGCGGGCGCAGCCTGCCGAAGAGCGGCTCCGACGGCCACGGCTATCATCTGGCGCGCTCTCTCGGCCACACGCTGACAGAGCGCATCATCCCGGCGCTGGTCCCCCTGACCCTCGAGAGCGGCTGCTTCGTACGCGGCCTGAGCGGCCTGAGCCAGGAGGTCGTTCTCGAAGTGCTCGGTCCCACCGGGCGGAAGATCGCGTCGTCCGGCGGGCCGATGCTCTGCACCCACTTCGGCATCTCGGGGCCGGCCGCCCTCGACATCAGCCGTTACTTCATCGACGCCGCCCAGGACGACCCGGGAGCCCGCCTGAGGGTCGACTGGCTCGGTCGGACGCCTCGCGAGGAGGCGGACAGGATGCTGCGCGATCCCGGGCGCCGGACGATCCCGGGAAGGCTTCGCGACCGGATGCCCGAGCGTCTGGCGCGCGCGATTCTGCCTCCATGCCGGCGTCGACCCGTCCACCCCGGGGCACCGGCTGAGCCGCGAGTCCCGCCGGACGCTGGCCGCGGCCCTGACAGAGATGACGCTGCCGGTCACCGGCCATCGCGGCTTCACTCACGCCGAGGTGACCGCGGGGGGCGTGCCGCTGTCCGAGATCAGGCTGGGGACGATGGAGTCGCGTGTCGCTCCCGGTCTGAGCCTTTGCGGAGAGATCCTGGACGTCGATGGCCGGATCGGCGGATACAACTTCCAGTGGGCGTGGGCCAGCGGATACACTGCCGGCGTGGCGGCGGCGGAGAAAAGCGATGGATGACGTCCGGTACATGAAGCTCGCCCTGGGACAGGCGCGGCGCGCGGGACGGATGGGCGAGGTTCCGGTGGGCGCGGTCGTGGTGGAGGCGGGGGGCGGCATCATGGCACGCGGCCACAACCTGATGATCGCGAGGCATGACCCGACGGCGCACGCCGAGGTGGTCGCATTGCGGCGCGCCGCACGACGGACCCGCAACTACCGTCTGACCGGGGTCACCCTCTACGTCACCCTCGAGCCGTGCCTTCTGTGCCTGGGGGCGATCGTGCAGGCCCGCGTGGGCCGGGTGGTGTACGCCGCCCCCGACCCCAAGCGGGGAGCGCTCGAAGCGGCACGGTCCCCGGCGGTGGCGGGTCTGCTGCACCACCGGTTCCGGGCCACGGGTGGGGTCCTCGCCGAGGAGGCCTCGGCCCTTCTCAGGGAGTTCTTCGGGCCGCGCCGCCGTCTTGCCCCGTCCCGTCGCGCTTGATAGACTGCCCGTTCGCGCAGGAGCGGCTCCGTGCGCCGCATGCGGAGAGGTACCGAAGTGGTCGCAACGGGCCCGCCTCGAAAGCGGGTTAGGGCCTAAAGCCCTACGTGGGTTCGAATCCCACCCTCTCCGCCACTTGCGCTCCATCGAAATCCCCGCGAGGCAGGAGCCACCGTGAGTCAGGCTGCGCCAGGACCCGGGCGGACGCGGATACCGCGCCCGCCGACCGATTGGGAGGCCGATGGCCGGTTCTACGAGCGTGCCGAGCGGTATCTCGACGGCATGCTCAGGCTGAGCCCCTTCCTCGCGACCCTTCTCGGCTACCACGACTACGACCACCTGCTCGACGACCTGAGTCCCGAGGGGATCGCGAGCCGGGTGTCCTTCTACCGCGAGGCGAAACGTGACTTCACCCGGTTCGAACGGGAGAGCCTGGGCACGGGCGCTGCCATCGATCACGACCTGATCCTGGCCGACGTCGAGTCCGCCCTGTTCGGCCTCGAGGAGCTCAAGTCCCACGAGCGCGACCCTCAGGTGTACAACGAGATCCTCGGATACGGGACCCTCTACCTGACGATCCTGGAGCCGGGGTCGGCGGTGTGGCCCGCGCGGCTCGAGGCGCTGCTGTCACGGATGGATGCCGTACCCCGCTTCCTCGATGACGCACGGCGCAACCTGCGCGAGCCGGCGGGCGTCGTGACACGCTTCATCATCGAGCAGAACCGGGGCAATATCGCCTTTTTCGAGAAGACCGCCCCCTCTCTGTACGACGGCTTCCCCGCCCTCAAGACCCGGTTCGAGCGCGCGCTGCCGCGCACGCTGGAGGCGCTCGAGGGATACCAGGCCTTCCTGGAGGGGGATCTGCTGCGGCGCTCCACCGGCGACTGGCGGCTCGGGACGGCTCTCTGGTCGCGCAAGCTGCACCACGTCCTGCAGAGCGACATGACTCCCTCCGAGATCGAGCAGCGGGCCTGGGATCATCTGACGCGACAGCGCCAGGAAATGCTGGACCTCGCCCTGCCGATGCACGACCGGATGTTCCCCTCACACCGGCACGACGAGCAGGGAGACGATCGGATCAACGCCATCGTCCGCGAGGTGCTCGACCAGGTTTCCATCCACCACTCCGCGCCGGATCGGCTCCTCGACGACTGCCGCAGGTGGGTCGCGAAGGCGCGAGCGTTCATCGCCGAGCGGGACCTGATCACGCTGCCGCCCGAGGGGGACAACTTCGTGATCGAGCCGACGCCGGCGTTTCTCGACGGCATGGCGGTGGCCTTCTTCAACCCGGCACCGGCCTTCGAGCCGCACATGAAGAAGTCGTTCTGGGTGTCGTCGATCCCCAGGACCGGCGACCCCGAGGCCGACGCGGCACGCGCGGCCTCGTACCTGCGCGAGTACAACGATTACAACCTGCAGAACCTCGTCATCCACGAGGCGTTCCCGGGGCACTACGTGCAGTTCTACCACGCGCTCGCCTCTCCGATCGCCTCCATATACAAGAAGGTCTTCGCGAGCCTGAGCTTCGCGGAAGGATGGGCGGTGCTGTGCGAGGAGCAGATGTTCGACGAGGGGTACGGGGGCGACGGTCCGGAGGCGCTCCTCGTGCACCGGAAGATGGCGCTGCGCGCCCCGCTCAATGCCATCCTGGACGCCAGGCTCCACACCGGGAGGATGGATGACGAGGAGGCGGACCGGTGGGCGCTCGACCTGATGCGCCGCTACGGCTTCCAGGAGGAGGCCGAGGCCGTGGGCAAGCTGCGCCGGGCGAAGGTCTCCTCCACGCAGCTATCCACCTATTTCGTGGGGTTCGTCGAGCTGGCGGACCTGATGGAGGCGTACCGCCGCGCGAAGGGCGAGGCGTTCTCACTCAAGGAGTTCAACGAGCGGCTGCTGTCGTACGGGACGATCCCGCCGCGCGCCGTGCGCCGGCTGATGCTGGAGGGATGACCCCGGTCGTCACGCGACCCGCGACGACTCCACCATCAGCTTCAGGAAGTCGGCGTTGGATCGGGTGCCGCCCATCTTGTCGAGCAGCAGCTCCATCGCCTCCACGGGCGAGAGCTGGTTGAGCACCTTGCGGAGGATCCAGATCATGTTGAGCTCCTCACGGCTCAGCAGCAGTTCCTCTTTGCGGGTGCCGGACCGGGAGATCTCGATCGCCGGATAGACGCGGCGGTCCACGAGGGCCCGATCCAGGTGCAGTTCCATGTTGCCGGTCCCCTTGAACTCCTCGAAGATCACGTCGTCCATGCGGCTGCCGGTGTCGATGAGAGCGGTCGCCACGATCGTGAGGCTCCCCCCCTCCTCGATGTTGCGCGCGGCGCCGAAGAACCGCTTCGGCTTCTGCAATGCGTTGGCGTCGATGCCGCCGGAGAGGACCTTGCCCGAGGGCGGGGCCACCGTGTTGTAGGCGCGCGCCAGGCGGGTGATGCTGTCGAGCAGGATCACCACGTCCTTGCCGTACTCGACGAGCCTCTTGGCCTTCTCGGCCACCATCTCGGCGACGTGGACGTGCTGCGTCGCAGGCTCGTCGAATGTCGAGGCGATCACCTCTCCGTCGACGGTGCGCGCCATGTCGGTGACCTCCTCCGGCCGCTCGTCGATGAGCAGCACGATCAGGACCACCTCGGGATGGTTGGTCGTGATCGAGTTGGCGATCGCCTGCAGCAGCATGGTCTTGCCGGTGCGCGGCGGCGCAACGATCAGCGCGCGCTGCCCCTTGCCGATCGGCACCAGCAGGTCCATCAGCCGGCCGCACGAGTTCTCCGGCGTCGTCTCGAGGCGGAGCTTCTCGTTGGGATAGAGCGGGGTGAGATTGTCGAAGAAGACCCGCTGCCGGGCCCGGTCGGGCGGCTCGAAGTTCACCGCCTCCACCTTGAGGAGCGCGAAGTACCGCTCCCCCTCGTTGGGCGGCCGTATCTGGCCGGAGATCGTCTCGCCGGTGTGAAGGTCGAACTTCTGGATCTGAGACGGGGAGACGTACACGTCCTCGGGGCCGGGCAGATAGTTGTTGTCCGGCGCGCGAAGGAACCCGAACCCGTCGGGCAGCACCTCGAGGACGCCCTCGAGGAAGATGTGCCCGTTCTTCTCGGTCTGGTGCTTGAGGATCTCGAAGATGAGATCGTGGCGCTTCATGGAGGAGGCGCCGTGCATCCCGAGATCCTGGGCGATCCTCACCAGGTCGGCCGCCCCGGCCTCCTTGAGGAACCGCAGGTTGTAGTTCGTGCGCGAGTCGGACGCCACGGCCGGAGCCGCCGCCGGGGCGGAGGCCGCCACCGGCGCCGGCGTCTCCGCCTTCGCGGTCTTGCCCCGCTCCCGGCCGGAAGACCGGGCACCCGGGCTGGCTGATTTCCTGCCTGTCATGATCTCTGTGGCTTCAGGAGGTCGCCCGACAAGCCCTAGCTGAGAAACTCACGAAGCTTCTTGGACTTCAGCGGGTGCTGGAGCTTCTTGAGCGCCTTGGATTCGATCTGGCGAATGCGCTCACGGGTGAGCTGCATGACGCGCCCGACCTCCTCGAGCGTGTAGTTGTGCTTCTCGCCGATGCCGAAGCGCATCCGGATCACCCGCTCTTCCTTATCGGAAAGCGTCTTGAGAGCTTCCTGGATCTTCTCCGTCAGATCGCGGTTGACCGCCTGCTCGAACGGGGACTCGACCTTGTCGTCGGAAACGAAGCGCAGAAGCCCGCCGCCCTCGTCGTCCTCGGTGTTCCGCTCGAAGAAGATCGGGTCCTTGACCAGCTCCAGGATCTCCTTGATCTTCACGACGGGCATGTGCATCTTGCGCGCGATCTCCTTGGAGGAAGGCTCGCGGCCCATCGACTTGGTCAGCTCCCTGACGGCGTCGGACACCTTCTTGTACTTCTCGTTCATGTGGACCGGGATGCGGATGATGCGCGACTTGTCGGCGATCGCACGGTCCATCGCCTGCTTGATCCACCAGAAAGCGTAGGTCGAGAACTTGTAGCCGCGGCGGTACTCGAACTTCTCCACCGCCTTCATCAGCCCCAGGTTCCCCTCCTGGATCAGGTCCATGAGCGAGAGCCCCTGGTTGACGTAACGCTTGGCGATGAACACCACGAGCCGCAGGTTCGCGCGGATCATGTCCTCGCGCGCCCGGTCGAGCGTCTCCCTCGCCTCGGCGGCGACGGCTGCGCGCTCGACGAGCTCCTTCGGGGTCATCGACAGCTCCCGCGCGATGCGCCGGTTGTCCTTGCGCAGGGCGTCAATCTTGGAGCGGATCTTCTGCACGCGGGCGCTGCTGAGGGCCTTGCGCTTGCGCTGCTTGGTCCGGGGCACACCCTCGACACGCAGGCCGGCGCGGAGCTTGAGCGAGCGGATCTCGTTCTCGGCCTTGCGGATCGCGCGCGAATCGTTGATCAGACGGTTGATGAACGGGTCGAGGTGCTGGCGCGGGATCTCCCCCTTCGAGAAGGAGCTGTTCACGTCGGACGGGACGGTCTTCTTCCACAGGGCGCTGGTCTTGCGGATCACGCCGTCGAGGCCTTTCTTGCCGATCTCCATCCTCTTGGCGAGCTCGACCTCGCGCTCCTTGGTGAGCAGCGAGGAGGCGCTCATGTCACGGAAGTAGATCGACAGCAGGCCCGCCTGGCGGTCGTCCTCGGGCTTCGCGGCGTCCTTCTCGTGGTGAGTCTCCGCCGCCTCGGCCGCCGCGTCAGCCGCGTCAGCCGCGGCATCGTCGGTTCCCTCGGCCGTTTCCTGCGCATCGTTCGCGTCGGGCGTCTCGACGGGATCGAGCGTGTCGGAAGCCTGCCGGTCGATGAAGGTGCCCTCGAACGGCGGAGCGTCGTCGAAGGTCAGCTCACCACGCAGCGCGGGGTTGTTCATCCCGACCGCCGCGGACTGGCGGGCGAGCCCCCCCTCCCACTGTCCGCGACCCCAGCCATCCTCGTTCATTTCCATATCCTGCTTGTCCATGTCCTCTGTTTTCCTTTTTCGGTTCGCCAGAACCGTTTGGCCCCGCTTCATCCGTACCTCCCCGGATCGACCGCGACGCGCCGTTCCCTTCCTCACGCAGTGCTCCTACTCCCGGAGTGGTTGACGGACACAGGGTTGATCGTGTCAGAGGAACCGGCTGACTCTCTATGTGATAAGGGCACTCGGAGTATCCCGCGACTGTCGTTGACCTTGGATGCCGGGTATGAGAAGGTCTGGTCCCGGACCCATTGAGACGGCTGAACACTCTCCAGGTTTCACCCGCTCCGGCTTCCGGCGCGATTCACAGTCGTCTCTTGAGGTATACCTCCGTCTCGACGCTGGCTGCAGGCCGACCTGACCGCGGCGGTCACAGTCGTTCGCCCGGAGGCTGAAAGAGGTCGATCTGGGAGTGTCGGGCCTGCGAGCAGCTTTACTTGCCCGGGGACTTGTGCGGGCACAAACTGCCCCGGGATTCGCCTCGGACGTGCCTGTAGTTACATTGGACTGTACGCTGGTATTGCGATACTGTCAAGCCCCTGTTAGCAAAATATTTCTATTCGGGGAATCTCCAAAGTCGCTGACCTGAAAGCACTTTCGGCCCCTGATGGCGGATTCGCGGCCCGTGCGCGGTTCGGCCGATTCACCTCCGTGGATGCCCTGCTCACGGGCGGTTCCATCGGGAGACCCGTTCCCGATCCATTTCCCGATCGTCTCGAGGCCGTCCGGTCCGAGCCGTCCAGGCCCCCGATCGAGGTCCCGGCCTGTGATGACCTCCACCCGCCGGTCCCCGGCAGGTGCGGTTCCGTCCCATTCTCCGGCCACCACGATCACCGGCTTTCCGGCGGCGCGGGCCGCGCGGACCACGCCGGCCACCACCTTCCCCGATCGGCTCTGGCTATCGCAGGATCCCTCGCCGGTCACCACCAGATCGCTTGACGCCTGGAGAGCGGAGTACCCCGCTTCCTCCATCAGGTACTCCGCGCCGGGCACCAGGCGGGCTCCCAAGAACGCCGCGCATCCCGTTCCCAGCCCCCCGGCCGCTCCCCCACCGGCCAGCGACGTCAGCGACCCGGGCGGAAGCCCCCTCAGGCGGCCCATCGCGGAGGCCAGCGCCTCGAGCCCCTCCTCGAGCAGCCCGATAGTCTCCGGCGCCGCGCCCTTCTGGGGACCGAACACCCGGGCGGCCCCCTCGACCCCGAGCATCGGATTGGGGACATCACACAGAGCCGTAATGTGTGCTGCCGGAAGCGTCGGATGCACGGTCGTCGCGTCGATCGCGTACACCCGCGGCAAATAACGGGGCTCCGGCCCGACGTCGCGCCCGTCGGCATCGAGCAGCCGGAACCCGAGCGCCACCGCCATCCCCGCGCCCCCGTCCACCGTCGCGCTGCCGCCGAGGCCGATCACCAGGCGCGCCACCCCCGCGTCGAGCGCGTCGGCCACCGCCCGGCCGAGACCCCGGCTCGACGCCCGCATCGGATCCCAATCCAGCCCCGCGACGAGCTCGAGACCGATGAACCGCGCCGACTCGACCCACGCCGTCCCGTCGGGAGCGACCAGGTACTCCCCGCGCACCGGTCGGCCCGCAGGGCCGGGTGCCGTCAGCGACACTCGCTGCCCTCCCCGGCGCGACGCCACCACCTCGAGCGTCCCCTCCCCCCCGTCGGCCAGGGGCAGGGCGGAGACCTCCACGGGAACGGGTGCCTGTCGAAGGCCGCGGCCGAGGTGCGCGCAAACCTCGGCCGCCGTGAAGGTGCCGCGGAACTTGTCGGGACAGAGCAGGACCCGGACCGGGCGCACCATCAGGCCTCGGACAGATCGGCTCCCTTCGGGATCACCACGACGCCGCCGGGCGACAGGGTGAACCGGCGGGCGTCCGCCACGGGGTCGAGGCCGATCGACGTGCCGGGAGGGATCCGGACGTCCTTGTCAATGATGGCCCGGCGGATCCGGCAGTGCCGCCCCACCTCCACGCCGTCGAACAGGATCGAGTCCTCCACGCGGGCGTACGAGCGCACCCTCACGCCGCGCGAGAGGATCGAACGCTCGACGCGCCCGCCGCTGATGATGACGCCGTTGCTCACCAGCGAGTCGAGCGCCATCCCGATGCGGGGCGGGCCTCCCTTCGAGCTCTCGTCGCCGGCGCCGCCCGCGAAGACCAGCTTGGCGGGCGGATCGAACGCCGGGTAGGTGCGGATCGGCCAGTCCCTGTCATAGAGGTTGAACTGCGGGTCCACCTGCACGAGATCCATGCTCGTCTCGTAGTAAGAGTCGAGCGTCCCGATATCGCGCCAGTAGCTCTGCTGCTTCCCATTGCGGTCGACGAAACGGAACGAGTGGACATGATGCGAGTGGACCATCTCGGGGATGACGTTACGGCCGAAATCGTGCTGGGTCGGCTTGCGTGCGTCCTCCACCACCGCCCGCACCAGCGCCTCCGTGCGGAAGATGTACACCCCCATGTTGATCAGGCAGACGGCATCGTTGCCCGGCACCGGCTTCGGCCGCTCCGGCTTCTCCTGAAAGCCGACGATCCGGCCCGTCTCGTTCACCTGCAGCACCCCGAACTGCTTCGCCGCCCGCTCCACCTCGGTCTCCACGACCGCCACCGTCAGGTCGGCGTTGCGGGCGCGGTGGGCTTCGTACATCTCCTCGTAGTCCATCTTGTACACGTGATCGCCCGACAGGATGATCACGTGCTCGGGCCGCTCGGCCTCGAGGAAGAAGAGGTTCTGGTAGAGGGCGTCGGCCGTCCCCTGGTACCAGCGCTCCCCCATCCTCTGCTGCGGCGGCACGGTATCCAGGAACTCGCCCCGGTCGGGGCTGAAGATGTGCCAGGCGTGCCGCAGATGCCGCTCCAGCGAGTGGGACTTGTACTGCGTCAGCACGAGGATCCGCCGCAGGTCGGAGTTGAGGCAGTTCGAAAGGGTGAAATCGATGATCCGGAAGATCCCCCCGAAGGGCACCGCCGGCTTCGAGCGCTCCTTGGTGAGGGGGTAGAGCCGCTCGCCCTGTCCCCCTGCGAGGATGATGGTCAGGGGGTTGTCGCGCTTCATTCCGGCTCTCCGATCAGATCGCGTATCGTGCGCTTCATCTCGGTCAGGTCGGACGACTTGATGAGATAGGCGTCGGCCGACCAGGAGAGAAACGAGTCACGATAGCTGGAGAACGCGGTGTTGAGGATGACCCGGATCGAGTTGTCCTGTGAGAGGATGCGGCCCAGCGCCTCCAGCCCGTCCATACCGGGCATCTTGACGTCCAGCAGCACCAGATCCGGGCGCTCGGCCTCCAGAAGCGCCAGCGCCTCCTTCGCGTCGGCAGCGGTGCGGACCCTGTACCCCTCGTCGGTCAGCTCCTTCTCGTAGAACAGTCTCAGGTTCGCCTCGTCGTCAACCACGAAGATCGTCTTCATCGTCCGATGACTCCCGCCGGGTAGGAAGACAGAGGCGGAACACGGTGCCACCCCCCTCCTCCGAATCGAATGTGAGCGTGGCGTGGTTGAGGGCCGCGATCCGGGCCGCGATGGCGAGCCCGAGCCCGGAGCCCTCGGGTTTCGTGCTGAAGAACGACTCGAAGATTCGCTGGCGGTGGCCCTCGGGGATCCCGGGCCCCGTGTCCGCGATCGAGACACGGACATGGTTGTCCCCCGCCTCGGTGCTCAGGGTCAGCCGGTCCTGCCCGGGAGCGGCCGGCTCCTTCCACGGAGACCGCTGCGACTTCATCGCCTGCACGGCGTTGATGATCAGATTGGTGAGCACCTGGTGGATCTGGTCCCGGTTGACCTGCACCGGCGGCAGGCCGTCGCCGAGCCGTCGCTCCACGGTGATCCCCGCCGACTTGATCACCGGCAGGTGGCGCAGCAGCTCACCCTCCACCATCTCGTTGGCGTCGCATGATTCCATGCGCATCTCCGGCTTCACGTAGTCGAGGATCTCGGCGACGATGTTCTCCAGCCGGCGCACCTCGTCGCGGATGATCTCCAGGTATCGCTTCCGCGAGGGGTCGGCTTCGACGTCCTTCAGCAGCGTCTGGGAGAAGCCGCCGATCGTGACCAGCGGCTGGCGGATCTCGTGGGCCACCTTGGCCGCCATCTCGCCGATCGCCGACAGCTTCTCCATGGCGATCAGCCGGCGCTGGTTCTCCCTCAGCGCCTGGTTGGCGAGACGCAGTTCCTCGAGCCGGTCGAACAGCTCGGCCTTGTACGCCTCGAGCCGTCCGACGTTCACCTGGACCTGCTCCTGCAGGTGGCGTCTCAGCGAGATGTCCCTGTAGATGATCGAGCGGCCGAGAAGACCACCGGAGGAATCGCGCATCACGGTGACGGTCAGGTCGACCTCGACGGGGCGACCGCCCCGGGCGAGCCGGACGGTCTCGAAATTCCTGAGCGCGCCCTGCTGTCTCAGGATCTCCTCGATCCGCTCGAGCTCCCCTTCCTCGCGCAGGTCCTGCGGGACCAGGAGGACATAGGGCCGGCCCACCACCTCGTCGGCGGTGTACTCGAACATCCTCTCCGCCCCGCGGTTCCAGTATCGGATCACGCCGGCGGTATCGATGCTCAGGATGGCATCGTAAGACTCCTCCACCCCGCGCGAGAGGTACAGCTCGTGCCGGCGCCGCTCCCGCTCGCCGCGGATTTCCACGGTGCAGTCCACGTAGAGACGCAACGTCGCCCCCTCCCACGGCGCGCTCAGCATTCTGAGGAAGCGGTCGGAGGCGTCGCGCGGAGAGACCACACCGGTCGTGCCTGGCGCGTCGGAATCGAAGGCCGAGGTGAGAAGATCGTCGACGAGCGCTCCCGACGGCGGGCCGGGCAGCGCGTCCCTGACGAGCGCGTCGAACGCCCGGTTGCTCCAGGTGATCCCCCCGCCGGCGTCGGTCAGGACCGCTGCGATCCCCGAGCTGCTCAGCCCGTCGCCGAGCTGATCGAGGAGGCTCCCGGACGCGGCGCCGGCGAGGGCTTCATCCATGGTGCGTGGATGCCGCGAGACGGTCGCGCGCCCGCTCGAACGCGGCGCCATACAGTCTCGCGTACACCGCGGCGGAGCGGCTCCAGGAATGATCCTCTCGCATGCCCGCCTTCATCAGCCGGGCCCAGCCGGCCCGGTCGTTGAAAGCCGTGAGGGCCCGGTCGATGGCAGCCGTCATCGCCGCGGCGTCGTAGTCGGAGAAGACGAAGCCGTTGGCCGCCTCGCCGCCCGACTCCTCCTCGCGGACCGTGTCGGCGAGCCCGCCGGTGGATCGGACCACGGGCACCGTGCCGTAGGCGAGGCTGTACATCTGGTTGAGCCCGCACGGTTCGTATTTCGACGGCATCAGGAACATGTCGGAGCCGGCCTCGATCAGGTGGGCCAGCTTCTCGTCGAACCCGATACGGGCCGCGACCCTGTCCGGGTGGGCGGCCTGCGCCTCGGTGAGCATCTTCACGTACTGCTCCTCGCCCGCTCCGAGCACCACCAGCTTGAGATCCCGCTTCATGAGATCGGGCAGCGCCTTCTCCAGCAGGTCGAACCCCTTCTGCTCGGTCAGCCGGGAGATCATCCCGATCACCGGCACCCGCTTGCGCCCGACCGGCAGTCCCATGGTCTTGAGAAGCTGTGAGCGGCACTTCGTCTTGCCGGCCGTCTTCGCCGCGTCGAAATGGTGCTCGAGGTGCCTGTCGCTCGACGGGTTCCAGTAGCTGTCGTCGATCCCGTTGAGCACGCCATGCAGATCGCTGCGGCGGGTCGTCAGGACGCCCTCGAGCCCGCACCCCTGCTCGGGCGTGCAGATCTCGTCGGCATACGTCGGGCTGACCGTGGTGATCACGTCCGAGAAGGTGAGCCCCACCTTCATGAAGTTGAGCTTCCCCCAGAATTCGAACGGGCTGGTCGGGTAGAACAGCGAACGGTCGAACCCGGCCATATCGAGCGTCTCGGGCGGAAACAAACCCTGGTAGGCGAGATTGTGGATGGTGTACAGCGTCCCCGTGGACTGGAAGGACGCGTCCTCGGGCGGCGCCAGCTTGAGATAGGCCGGGATCAGCCCGGTCTGGTGATCGTGGCAGTGGATCACGTCCGGCGTGAAACCGACCGCGCGCAGCAGCGCCAGCGCCTGCTTCTGGAAATAGATGAACCGCTCGGCGTTGTCGGGGTATCCGAGACCCGTCTTCGGGTCGTTGTAGATCCCGGGGCGGCCGAAGTGCTGCTCGCTCTCGATCAGATAGACGGTGACGGTCGCGCCGCCGCTTTCGATCTCCGTGATCGTGGCCCCCGGGAAGGCCGCCACGCCGCGGGGCTCCGTGTCACCCAGAGGAACGGTCGCGTATCGGGGCAGGATCACCCGGATCTCGTGCCCCATACGCACCAGCGCGGGCGACAGCGCGCCCACGACGTCGGCCAGCCCGCCGACCTTCGCCAGCGGCGCCATCTCGGTGGCAATCATCGCGATCTTCAGAGCTCTATCTCCTTCAGGAATCGGGCCGCCTCCTCGGGGGCGGTCGGGTTGATATAGAAGCCTGTTCCCCACTCGAACCCGGCGACCTTCGTCAAGCGCGGCAGGATCTCGACGTGCCAGTGGTAGTCGAACGGGAGGCTCTCCCAGTAATGGGAACGTTTCTGCATCGTCTCGGTGTTGGGCGCCGTGTGGAACATGAAGTTGTACGGCGGGTCCCTGAGCGCTCGCTTGAGCCGTGACAGGACGTCCTTGAGGGCGCGCGCGAGCCCCTCCACCTCGTCTCCCTCGATGTCGACGAGGCGGTGCCGGTGCCTGCGCGGCGCCAGCATCACCTCGAACGGGAAACGCGAGGCGTACGGGGTGAAGGCGACATACTGGTCGTCGAGGTACACCACGCGGCGCCCCTCGCTGATCTCCTGATCGATGATGTCGCAGAACAGGCAGCGCTCCTTGAGCTGATGGTGGGCCTTGGCAGCCTCGAGCTCCATCGCCACGGTGCGCGGCGTCACGGGTGTGGCGATGATCTGCGTATGGGTGTGCGCCAGGGACGCCCCCGCCGTTGCCCCGTGGTTCTTGAAGATCAGGATGTATTTGAACCGCCGGTCGTTGAGCAGATCGCCGTGCCGCTCGCGGTACAGATCCACCACGTGCGTGAACCGGTCAACGGGCATGTCGGCGAGCGAGAGCTTGTGCTCGGGGGTTTCGACGATCACCTCGTGCGCGCCGATTCCCTGCATACGGTCGTAGATCCCCATCCCCCGGCGCTCGAGGTCGCCCTCGATCATCAGCGCCGGGAACTTGTTCGGGATGACGCGCACCTGCCAGCCGGGCGTGTTGGGCGCCGAGCCGTTGTCGCGCAGGGCCGTGATCTCCGGCGGGGTCTTGTCCTCATGACCCGGGCAGAAGGGGCAGAACGCGCCCTCGGCGATCCCGCCCTGGTCCTGCAGGAAGTCGTTGGGACGCTTGCTTCGGTCGGTGGCGATGATCACCCACCGGTGCTGGATCGGGTCGTGGCGCAACTCGGACATGGATGGATTGGTCTCCGCAAGTCGTTATTATGGCATACGCCGCACGGGGTGGCTCAGACGCTCCAGTCCGGCGGCTCCTCGGGTGAGAAGGCGATGACACCCTCCCGCGGCAGGCGCTGGACCACTCCCCCCGCGCCCTCCAGCGAGACGGACAATTCTACAGGACCGGCGGCCTGAAGGGGAATCTCCACCTCCAGCACCCTGCCGGCACCGAAACGCGCGGTCGGATCCTCGCACACGACCCGCCCCGCCTCGAGCCGGAACGGGATCGTGATGGATCGTGGGGCGGTGAGGCCGACCACCAGCCGGCCCGGATCGACCGACGCGAGCAGGCCGGCCAGGTCTCCGCGGTCCGGGTCGACCCGGACGAACAGCGAGCGCCCATCGGTACCGAATGCGACCCGGCGGATCAGCCCCGCGCCCTCGTGCATCGCTCCCTGCGCGGCCCCGGCATCACACTCTCCGGCGCCGAGCCACTCGAACCAGTCGCTGATGACGCCGTCGAGCTCGGGGCGGACCGGCCCGGTCGGCAGGCTCCAGGCGCGCACGCGCGTCCTTCGGATCGGCTCGTCGAGCGTGCGAGGCGGCTCGGCCCCCACCGCCTCGTAGCAGGCGCGAACCAGCTCGCGAAACGCGGCATCGAAGATGGCGTCCTGCTCGGAGGTGTGATCGTCGCCCAGCCACCAGAACCAGTCGCTCCCCTGCGCCGCCGCCAGGCTCCGCCAGACCGGCTCGGCGGAAAACGGCTTCGGCCCCGGGCCATGCCCCAGCGTCTCCGCCACCTTGTTGCGTGCCGCGGAGAGCAGCTCCCAGGCGCGGTTCTTCTCGGGATGCCCGATCCACGTGGTGAGGCTGCCCCCTATCCAGGAGCCCGCTCGCAGGCCTTCGAGCCGTGCCGGCTCCCCGGCGGCCTCGAGGGCGCCGGAGAATGTCACCGTCTCGATGTCGTCGGCCGACGTCAGGGCACCGTAGAGGGCTCGAAGGAACGGCGCGCCGTTGTCCGGGTAGTACTCCCACGCGTTCTCGCCGTCGAGGATGACGCTCACCACCGCGCCGGGGGCCCGCTCGCCGATGCGCCTGAGGCGCGAGAGGAAATCCGCCACGGCCCGCTCGGGTCGCCAGGTGGCGTAGGTGAAACCGATCCGATCCGAGAGCTTCCGGTCGCGGAAGAAAAGCGCGGGGCTGTCGGCGCCCGCGGGCTCGAGACGCCAGGGGCGGTAGATCAGGCCCGCGTCGTCGGCAGAGCGCACCGACGCCCGCAGCACCGCCTCGTCCGAAGCGGCCCAGCGGATCCCGCAACGGCCCAGGATGGCCACCGTCTCGACGCTGAGGCTCCCCTCCGAAGGCCACATGCCGGCCGGGGGCGATCCGAACCGCGCCGCGTGCGACGCAACCGCCTCGCGCACCTGCGCCTCGGCATCCTCCGGGTGGGCGTACGGAAGGCCCGGCAGCGGCAGATCCGGCACCGCCTCGCGCGCGGAGGCGACATCGCACAGCAACGGCAGGATCGGATGGTAGTAGGGAGAGCACGACAGCTCGGCGAGCCCTCGATCCTGCAGCCGGCGGTGCATCGGGATCGCCTCGCCGATGAACTCGTGCAGCATCGCCAGCAGCGCGGTCTTCTCCGCTTCGGTGAACCCGCTCGCCTTGCGGAACAGCTCGCGGATCTCCGGCCGGGCCCGCAGCGTGGGGCCGCACCAGGCCAGGTGGAACCAGACCTGGAGGTCGCGCAGGTCGCCCGCGCCGAAGCGGGGCAGCGCGTCCCGGTAGGTCGTGTCGCGCCGCTTCGGCCCGCGGCGGTGGTAAAGAGCCGCGTAGCGCGGCCAGGGGGCGATGAGCGTGCGGTACGGGACGCTGAAGAACAGATCCAGCATCAGCAGCCGCTCGGCCTCGTCGAGATCAGCGGCAGGACGGCGCGCGAGATCGATCACCGCGTCGATCGCTCCGCCCGCGACGTAGTCATCGATCTGATCCAGCAGCGAGGGGACGAGATTGAAGGTGACGCGCAGCCCCGGGAACTCCGACACCAGCGCGGCCATGTCGTAGTAATCCTTCAAGGCGTGCAGGCGGACCCAGGGCAGCGCGTAGCGCCCCGTCCTCGGGCTCCGGTACAGCGGCTGATGCTGGTGCCAGAGGATCGCGACCTTGATGGGGATCACGCGCGAAGTATATGGACGCCCCCGGACACGGTCAATATAATGAGGGAGCCGTCCCGCACTCCACGAACCCGATATCGCAGGAGGAAGAATGGCCATAGAGCGCGCCGAGCAAATCTACTCATCGTACTCGGGCGTCTATGATCTGTTGTTCGATACCATCCTCCAGCCCGGCCGCAGACGCGCCATCGATGCGATGGCAATCCGTCCCGGCGACACGATCCTCGAGGTGGGAGTCGGCACGGGACTGTCGCTTCCCTACTACCCGACCCATTGTCGCCTCACCGGGATCGACATCTCGGGGCCGATGCTGCGCCACGCCGCCGAGCGTGCGGAGGCGCTGCCCGATCTCGACGTGGACCTGCTGCAGATGTCGGCCGAGCGGCTGCTCTGGCCCGAGGCGACCTTCGACAAGGTGCTGCTGCCCTACGTGATCAGCTGCGTGGCAGACCCGGCAAAGGTGCTGAGCGAGGTGCACCGCGTGTGCCGGCCCGGCGGGCGGGTGTACTTTCTCAACCACTTCCACAGCCGCAACCGGATCATGGCCTGGGGCGAGCGGCATCTGACGCCGCTGAGCCGCAAGCTCGGCTTCGTGCTGGACCTGCCCTTCGAGGTCGTCAGCGGGTCGGGGCTGTTCACGGTGGAGCGGATCGAGAAGGTGAACCTGCTGCGGCTCTGGTCGCTGGTCACCTGCATCCCGAAGTAGCGGGCTCAGGACGGCTCCCACGGATTCTCGTCGAGCGTCGCCTCTCCGAAGGCAGGCACCACGATCGCATCGTTGCGATACACCCTCTCGCCCATCGTGACCCACAGGTCGTCCGGGGCGACACCCCGGATGCCCAGGCTGCCCACCCCGTGCTTCATGGTGCGATGATGTGCCGCGCACATCGGCACCTGGTTCCACGTCTCCAGCGACCCGCCCTGGCTGCGCAGCACGATGTGGTCCGACTCCAGGCGTGATCGCATCCGGCACTCCGCCGCCAGACACGTGAAGCCGTCACGCTCGATCACACGCCGCCAGATCGCCCTTCTGAGCGACACGCTGACGTGATCCCGGTCCGCGTGCTCGTAGCAGTCCATGAAGTGACGCGCCATCACCGCCAGACACCACCACTCGGGCCGCTCCGGCCCGTAGGCCGCCCTCAGCATCGCGCTCGTCTGCTCGAAGACCGCGCGTTGTTCCTCGTCGAACGGCAGCCGGATGCGCACCATCACGCCGCTGAGACTCCCCCCGCCACCCGGCGAGCCCGCTCCCGTCTCGCCCGTCTCACCCGTCGACCCCAAAAACGAACACGCGCGCACCGCCTCCGCATACGAGACATCCACCGGTGGCAGACCTCCCGACGCCCGCCACCCCGCCGGGTCGACGTGCCGTCTCAGCACCGCCGACTCCACCACCGCCTCGAGCAGTCGCAGCGTGTGGGTCAGCGCGAACCGCGTCCAGGCACGGTCCGTCCACCGGCTCGCCACCCGCGACACCGCCCACGCCGCCCGCTTGCCCAACCTGCCCGCCGCGTACATCCGAAACGCCACCGGCAGCTCCATCAGCGCCCGGTCCAGACGGATCAGATCCTGCGCCTCGCTCCCACCTCGCGCCCGCTGGCGGACACCTCACCGGAGCACCCGCACTCCCCGGCGAACGAGACCCTGCCTCAGGTCGGGGTTGCGCGAGCCCCGGGCGCCGCGCCCCCCTCGCGCTCCCTCGCCCGTCGCCCCCCGAGGGCGACACCAGGCTCGGTCCGCGACGCCCTCGGCAGGCTCCGTTCGCCGGGTCGTTGGCACGCCTGCTACTGGCGCCCGCGGGAAACACGCGTCGGGGCCATCAGGAGCGAGACCGGGACGCGCGCCGGGCGCGCGTGGTCGAGCGGATGCTGAGGCGAGACGACCGCCGGGCGGGCGGCGAGCCGTGCCCCGGCGTGTGTTCCCTCGCGGGCGCGAATTGATCGGGTCGGGTCTGAGGGCTGGTGGAGACGCCCCGGCCGCCGTCTCCATCGCCATGATCGCCACCGCCTGGCCCACGCCGATCTGGTATCCCTCCACCCTGCGGGCCAGCTCCACCGCCTGTGCCAAAAGACCCGCCACCGCCGGCGGCGCCGTCACCACGCGCGCCCGCGCCGGTGACGCCTCGTCGGAATGGTCCGGCTCCGCACACGGCACCGGCCCGCCCTCCTCGCACGCCTTCTCCTCGCCGATCCGCCTCGCCTCCCCGGCCGCAAGCTCCAACTGTCGCACCGTCATCGACGCCGTCCGCTCGCGCCATAGCGTCTCCGTCTCCGGTGTCACCACACGCAGCACCACACGCAGATGCGACCGGCTGATAACCCCCTGCTCGTAGTCGGCCGCCAGACCCGGATACTCGGCAAGCGCCCGCACCCGCTTCATCTCCTGCTGCGCCCAGCGTGACGTCAGCGGCACGAAGGCGCTCAGATACGCCGACCAGCGCGCGTGACCGTGAGCGTGATACAGACGACCCTCCTTCACTTCGACCAGCGCCCGCGCCACCTCGTCACCCACCAGACGATCCGACGCCATCAGCCACCGCAGCGCTGTGTCGCTGCGCACGAATCGATCGCGCGGCTGTCCGGCCGGCGGGGCGCACCCGCGCAGCAGCGACGAATCCAGATGCACCCCAAGCGAGCGCCGCAAATCGATCGACGACGGCAGCGAGACGGGACATGGACGCGGCGGTGCCAGAGTCGGCATGAGCAGCTCCGGTGAGCGTGTTCGAACCGGCGGGGTGAGAGAACCTGCACACGCTCTCTATATACGATCATGAGACGAAAGTGTCAAGCGGATTCCCACGTAACCAGAAACTTTTTCCAATGTGGGCTCACATTGGACCACAATGGTGTGGAATCGGAAGGGCGAGCCCGCAGGTGGGGCGAGTCTCCGGCCAGACGAGTCGCCGCAATCCGCGGAGCTGCAGGCCGGTCATGACCGACGCAAGCGCCGACACCGGACGCGGCCCCGGCCGTCCTCGTCACCGCATGACCGGCGGATGCGCCGTCAGCGCCCCATCCACCGTAGCGCCTCATCGAGGAAAGAGGAAGACGGTGCGGAAAGGAGGCGGCCCCAGACATCCCCGCCGCCGCAGGCCCTGTGGGAGCTCGTGGGAATCCCGCAGGGATTTCCACGAGCTCCCACAGGGCGAGCCTTCAAGTGACGGGGTCGAGCAGAGCGCGGCCAGGAAGAACCGCGGCACCGCAATCGGCGATCCCATTGACCACCGCGGTGTGGAACTAGCCCGCCCGCGAGAGCGCTCCCCGGAACGAATTCGAGCCCCTGAGCCCTCGGATCGACGGCCACGCGCCGCCGAGTGCCCGCCGTCACCCTGAGCCCGCGGTCAGAGCGCCGCGCGGCCTCACGCCTCGGGTGAGACGAGCTTCCGGACACCGGCCGCATCCGGATCGGACGCGAAGAGCAACGGCTGATACGGAGCCAGTGTCGCATCGAACCCTCTCTGCCACGGGTAGCGCCGGGCGTGGTCGGGCCAGAACACCTGGAGCATCGGGAAGGCGGCTGAGCCATGGAACCAGCGTGCGAACACGAACAGCTCGGGGATCCAGACCGGGCTCACGTGCCGGAACATGCAGCCGTATTCCTCGAGCAGCACGCTCGTCTCCGCCCCGTCAGCGAATCTGTCGCCGCCCTGAACCGCACGGCCGACGAGGTTGAGGACCTGGTGCATCACCTTCATGTCGAGACCGAAGATCGCGACCTCGGGGTGCTCGTAGTTACTGAACAGCCCGACGGTGTACGACCATCCGGGAACGTCGGGCCCGCCGAGCACCTGCATGACGTGCCAGCCGAACGTGTTCACATCGAAAACGACCTTTCGCCGCACGGAGTGCAGCCAGGCGTCCGGATCAGGGCGCATGAGAGGATCCTTCCGCTCCAACGCGCAGGCACCCCGCGCGGCAGGGTCGCGGGCGGTGTCCGCGTCAGAGCTGATGCCGTGTTCCCGCGAAGCCGGATGGCTCCGGTGAACGGGTTGTCGACAGGCGGGCCAGGGCGTCAGGGGTCAGGGGTCAGGCGGAGAATACGCGGAGACAGAGACTACCATCGCCGGCGGAGGATCTCCATGGTTCTCCGCCGCCCGATAGACGACGATGCCGGCTTCATTGACCCTGCGGCGAGGCATGCGGTACCCTTGCCCGCCTCGAAGCAACACGGAATCCCAGGCAGCGGCCGCGACGCGGAGAGATGTCCGAGTGGCTGAAGGAGCACGCTTGGAAAGCGTGTGTGGGGGAAACTCCACCGTGGGTTCGAATCCCACTCTCTCCGCCAGCGCGCCGCCCTGGACCCGCCCCCGCCGCCCTCACTTCGATACGGGCCGCGTCCCCTCGAGCACCGCGATTCTGAAGCAGCGAGTCGCCTATCCGCACCTCGTCGCCGTGACCGAACTTCTCGCGCTCCACGCGCGTCCCGTTGAGGAACGTTCCGTTGGTGCTGGCCAGATCCACGAGGAAGTACGCCTCGGGGCCGAGGATCTTGATCTCGGCGTGACGGTAGGAGACCTTCTCGTCGGCCAGCGGAACATCGCCCGCCATGCGGCCCACCAGGTAGGATCCGCCCGGCGAGAGATCGAACACCTTCCCCTTGTCGGGCCCCTCGGCCACCTTCAGGTAGATGCGGGTGTCGGCCGGCACGATACCGGCCTTCATGCGTGGCCGGTGCAGGTTCTTGTCCAGCTTTGTCCTCGTCACGGTCTCTTCGCGTCTCGGCATGGTCGTGTTCCTCCTCAGTCGCCGGCCCACATCAGATCGAGCTTGGGGCTCGGGTGCCGCCTCACCCGCACGTTCAGGACGTACCGGTGATCCTTCTCAACGGTCATCGGCAGGTCGCCGGTCAGATCGATCCCTTCGGACGGGCTGTTCACCTCGACGTGCAGGACCTGATCGCCCTCGGGAACCCGCGTGTCCCACTCATCGTCCGCATCGACGGGAGCCCGGCCCGTCATGAAGACCACCGAGCCGGGTGCGAGCGACTCGAACGGTTCCTGGAGCAGTCGCTGCGACCCCGATCCGATGGTCACGACGCCGTCACGCAGGTCGTGAGTGAGTCGGACGACGAGCATCGAGGTGCCGGTTCGCGGTGCTTCGGCGGGAAGCGCCTGGCGGGGCGTCACCGCCGGCATCCCTGCCGAGGCGAGGCCGGCCGGCGTCCAGTCGGACCCGCGGGTCAGCAGGGAGCTGCCGATGACACCGGCCCCGATCGCCATCAGCAGCACGATCGCCAGCGCGGCGCCGCCGGCCAGCCCGACTGGTCTCGCATCGCCCCGCGCCGCACGCCGCCTCGGCCCGGCGCCCTCCGGGGTGCCGCCGGCCGTCGTGGCGCTCTGCCCGCCCACGACGGTGGACTCCACACGCCGGACGAGAGAGGCCTGCTTCGGCGCGCGCCCCGCAGCCGCCAGCCGCAGATCCTCGGCCAGCTCCTCGCCGCTCTGATAGCGCCCGCCCGGATCCTTCGTCAGCATCTTCATCACCACCGCCTCGCAGGCCGAGGACAGCTTCGGCGCGACGCGGCGCAGCGGCGCCGGCTCGACGTGACAGATCGTGTAGGCGAGGCTGGTGAGATCCTCTCCGCGGAAGGGTCGTTCGCCGCACAGCAGCGTGTACAGCGCCGAGCCGAGGGAAAAGAGATCCGACCGGC
This sequence comes from uncultured Acidobacteriota bacterium, assembly GCA_963806495.1. Classification (GTDB taxonomy): domain Bacteria; phylum Acidobacteriota; class Polarisedimenticolia; order JACPZX01; family DASXTC01; genus CAWDYA01. The sequence goes on from CAWDYA010000008.1 coordinate 24,485, forward strand.
CATCCACCGTTCCGCCCCGGATCTGCTCGGGCGAGGCGAAGGCCGGCGACCCGACGAACAGCCCTTCGCGGGTCAGGTCCGACTCGGACAGACGCGCGATGCCGAAGTCGGCGATCCGCGCCCGCCCTTCGCGATCGATCAGCACGTTGGCGGGCTTGACGTCCCGGTGGACGATCCCGCGCCGGTGCGCGGCACCGAGCGCCTCGGCGATCTGCGCCCCCCACTCGAGCGCGGTCGCCTCCGGCGGCGGCCGGCGCGACAGCAGCGTGTCGAGACTCACGCCGTCGACCAGCTCCATGACCATGAACGGCCGTCCGTCGCGCGCCACGCCGACGTCGTGGATCGTCACGATGCCGGGATGCGACAGCGCCCCCGCGGCGCGCGCCTCACGCAGGAACCGCTGTTCCCACTCGGTCCGCTGCTTCCTGCTCAGCCCCTTCGGGATGTTGAGGATCTTGACGGCGACGTGGCGCGTGATGTGCGGATCGACGGCGCGCCAGACCTCACCGAACGCGCCGGCGCCGATGCTCTCCTCGAGCAGATAGCGGCCGACCGAGCGCGGCGCGGCCCCGCGGCGCCCCTTCTTCTTCGCGCGCGAGCGACCGCCGCCGACGAGCCCGATACTCGTGAAGATCCGGCCAACGCCCATAGTGGATAGAGACCTCCCGCCGGCGAACCGCCCCTCGGCAATCTAGGCCGTGATCGGTCGAAGTCAAAAACCGCCGAGGAATCGGGAGAGGGAGGGCGTCCGGGCGAGGAATCGCCCGGGAAGGGCGGGTGAGCGATTGTCTCCGTTGTCGTGAGGCCGGGGCTATTTGCCCTTCGAGATGGTGAACTTGCCGAAGGCGAAGCCGATGTCCACGCCGCGGCCCGTGCCGGCCAGCGCGAGCGAGACCTCGCCCTTGGTGAGCGCCTGCGCGTCGGCCGACTTGCCGGCACCCGCGTGCGCCTCGGACTGCACGTACGAGCCGAACACCTCGCTGATGTCGTTCACCGCGGTGAAGTGGCCGGTCCCGTCCACGATCTCGGACTTGCCGAAGGTGATGCCGCCGCCGGTGGCCTTGATGCTCACGCCGGCCGACTGGCCGTTGCTGCAGGTGATGGTGCCATCGCCCTTCGAGGTCTTGTAGAAGGCCGACCAGCCCTTGAGCGAGAACTTCATCTCGCATGTGACCGTGGCCTTCTTCGCCGAGTCGTCCTTGCCCTCTTCCGCGCCGTGCGCGATGCGCGGCCACAGCAGCACCATCGCGGCCACGACCGCGGCGCCGATCAGCTTCCTGGTTCTCGTCGTCATTCGGGTCGCCTCCACGAGGGAGCGGGGTTGGATGCATTGTACGAACGGCGTGGCCGCTCTGCAACAGGCCCGGCACTCTTGACCACGGCGCCGCGGGCGATGCTATAGTCGCGGGCGCGCCCGCCACGGCGTTCCGCCCGGGGCGCAGGAGGTCTCATGAAATCGCGGCTGGCGAGAATCTACGGCGTCGTGCGCGACCATCTCGGTTTCAACGTGGACCGGATCGCCCCGAACATGACGCAGAAGGTGTACGTCGCGGGCGCCTCGGTGCGTCAGTGCGACGGCAAGTGCTGCCTCGGCGGCACGACCGTCTCGGTGGATGAGCGTGATGCGATCCTGAAGCACGCCCGCACCGTCTCGAAGTACATGACCTCGCCGGTGCGACGGGACCCATCACGCTGGTTCGGCAAGCGCCTGATGCGCGACGACGATTTCACCGCAGGAAAGGCCACCTTCACCCGCGTGTCGGGCGGCGGCTGCGTCTTCCTGCGCAAGGACAGGCTGTGCGCCCTGCAGGTCGCCGGAGAGAAGAAACTCTCCGGCCCGTACGCGATCAAGCCCTCGGTCTGCCTCCTGTGGCCGATGGCGATCGATGGGGGCAAGCTGCAGGTCGGCTACGGCTGGCTCACGCGACGGCGGGAGTGCTGCGCGCCTGTGCGTGACGGCGGCAAGCGCACCATCCTGCAGGTGATAGGGCCGGACGAGAAGCTTATCGAGCAGATGTCACGGAAGAAGAACTCCCGCGGGGGCGGCCCGCCCCGCTGACCCTGTTTCCCCGCGTCCGGCCCCGCCTCAGTCACGCTTCCCGCCGTCGCGCAGGATCGCCTGGATACGGCTGCTGAAGACGGGGACGTAGTTCGCGTTGCCGCTCGTGTACACCGAGTCGACGATCCCGTCCGGCCTGATGAAGAACATGGTCGGCGTGGAGACCACCTTGTACAGCTCGCTCACGCGCTTGCCTTCGTCCACCAGCACGGGAAACCCCATCCCGTGCGCCCGGATGGTGTCGGCCGCGTTGCGCTCCTCGTTCGCATTCGCCAGGTTGGCCACCGAGAGAACCTCGACATACTTCTCGTAGCTGTGCCAGGCGGTGACGATACCGGGCATGGCCCGCTTGCAGTGCGGGCAGTTCGGGTGCCAGAAAAGCAGTGCGGTGATCCTGCCTTCACCGCCCGCCTTACCGGCCACGTCCGACATCTTGATCCGCTCGGTCGACTGGAAACGCTTCAGGATGAAGTCAGGGAACGGCTCTCCCACCAGCTCGTTGGCCGGGTAATAGCGAGGCAGCCGCGCCACGGTGGGCGTCGGGCCTCCGCGCGCCGCCGACTCGATCGCCCCGCTCATCGTCATGCCGCGTGACACATCCTGCTTCAGGCTCTTCGCCTCCCGGATCCGGAACACACCCTTCGCGTCGATCAGGTTGATGCTCGGCGCCGCGGCGACCCCGAGGCTGCGGGCCAGGGTCAGGTCCTGCTCCACGATCACCGGGATGGTCGCCCCGAGCAGCGTCAGCCGATCCACCGCCTCGGCCAGGGTGAACCGCCTGCCCAGATTGATCGCGCCGTACACCGCGGCCTTGTCGCCGAGCTTTCCCGCCAGCGCCTCCATGTGCAGGAACCCCTCCTCGCCCAGCGACTCCCCGAGGACGAAGTAGAGGACCACGATCGGCCGCTTGCCCAGCGACGCCCCCAGGTCGACCGGGCTCAGCTCGGAGGCGCCCGGCATCAGCGCCTGCACGGTCATCGGGGGAAACGGGCTGCCGGGCGCGACGGGCCCGGCGGGCGGGGCCGGCTGTTCCGCCGCCATCGCCGCGAGAGCCGCCAGGAGGGTCAGAATTCGCAGACGTTGCATGACTGGTTGTACTCCTTGACCGAGAAGCCTTCCTTCTCGTGGCACAGGTAGCAGAAATCCCGTCTATCGAGGGACGCGTGCTTCTCGTGGCCGCTGCCGTGGATGGAATGGCACGCGGTGCACCGCAGTCCGCCGGAGCCGGCGCCGCCCTTGACGAGATCGCGGATGAGGATCTTCTGGTGGATGTCGATCGGGTTGCCGTTGTCACCCGGCTTCGTGTCGAGCGAGCCCCAGTCGAAGACATAGTCGGCGAACAGGTCCTCGCCGGCGGCGACGTTGCGCGGGTAGCTCAGGCCGGTGGCGCGGGATTTCCCTCCCTGCAGGTGGCAGGCGGCGCAGATACCGGCCTCGCGCGCGGGCTCGATCGCCGCGAACGAGATCATCCCGCCGGGGCCGTCATGCGCGCCATGCCGGGCGCCCGGCCCGTGGCACGCCTCGCAGCCGACCCGGAGCTCCCGCGACGTGAAATCGTCCGACGAGAAGCCGGTGGCGTGGCATCCCCCGCATCCCTTCTCGAAGGTCTGCTCCTGCCAGTCGGTCTCGTGCAGGTTGACCCATTCGGCCTCGCCGACATCGTACCGGCACGGCAGCAGCAGGTGCATCCCGGGCCGACCCTCGGCATCCACGAGATAGCGGCGGGAATGACGCTCGCCCAGCACGAGCTCCGCGTCGCGATCGCCGCACAGCAGCGAGCGGGCCAGGAGCTGCTTTTCCACGTCGGTCGCCTCGTGCACCGTCCGGGCGTGCGGCGTCCCCTTCCAGGACGCCATCTCGGCGGCATGGCAGCTCCCGCAGCTTTCAGACCCTTCGTAGCCGGCCAGACCACCCGGCGCGGCCTCGGCGGCGACGGGCGCCGCGGCGATCCCCGCGGCGAGGGCGGCGGCGAGCAGGCTCGTCACGAGCCGGCCCCGCTGTCCATCATCCGCTCGATCAGGGACTTGTACAGGATGTAGTTGTGGGCGCCCACGACGTAGCGGCCGCGCCACACCGGCCCCTTCGGGCCGCTCACCCGCCGGCCCACGAAGAAGGTGGGGCGTGACGAGAGGCCGAGGCCGTAGGTGAACGCCAAATCGTCGAGCACCCGCTGGCGGAAACGGTCGGTGTCGAGGCAGCGGGTGAACGCGGCGACGTCGAGGCCGAGCTCGCCCGCGTAGCCGGCGAGATGCTGGTCCGACAGCGCCCCGATCTTCTCCCACAGCAGGTCGTGCATCGGCCAGTACTTGCCCTGGGCCCCCGCGCAGTGGACCGACTCGGCGACGGTGGTGTAGTGCTCCTCGTCCACGAGCGGGAAGTCGACGAAGATCACCTGCACTTTGCCCGGCTCGATGAACTCCTTCTCGAGGTTCGGCATGACGGTCAGGTTGAACTTCTCGCAGGCATGGCACTTGAAATCGGAGAACTCGGCCACGAGGACGCCCGCGGAGGGCTGCCCGCGCACGGTGAACCGGGACATATCGATCGGCAGGGTCACCTCTCCCTCGGGAGCCATGCCCCCGGGGGTCGGCATCAGCATCAGCGCGGCGATCAGGAGTGATATCATCATGGGCGCGACAGCCGAAAAATTATAGGAATGCCGGCCCGGGCTTGCAACGTCGACGGCCGTTTTCGCGCCGTCGGCGGGTTGACCCGCGGCGCCGAGCGGGGGTATTCTCCGGCGTGTTCCGGTTTTGGTCGTGCTAGGCGGGGAGCTAGCGGTGCCCTGTCACCTGCAATCCGCTACAGCAGGGCTGAATTCCCTCCCTGAGGGGAAGGCGGTGGCGGAGACGTGAGGCGGAGTTCCGGGCTCGAGCCCCGTGCACTATGAATCCGTGAACCCCGTCAGGCCCGGAAGGGAGCAGCGGTAAGCGGACACTCATAGGTGCCACGGGTCACCTTGAGTTCTGCCGTCGGAGCATCTCCGGCATGCGCGCTTCGATGGAGGGTGCACGACCACTCGCCCACCCCGATCCGCGCGGTGGCCGGGAACGAGCGACCCAGCAACCCGTGATGAGCGGCCCACGATGACCGAGCACGTCCCGTATCAGGTTCTCGCGCGCAAGTATCGCCCGCGCGCCTTCGACGAGGTGGTCGGCCAGCCCGGTGTCGTCATGACGCTGCGCAACGCCATCGAGCAGCAGAGGCTGCACCACGCCTACCTCTTCTCGGGCACGCGCGGCGTGGGCAAGACCACGCTGGCCCGTCTGTTCTCCCGCGCGCTCAACTGCGCGAACGGGCCGACCACCGAGCCATGCGGCACCTGCAATCCGTGCGTCGAGATCGCCGCCGGCTCCTCCATGGACGTCATCGAGATCGACGGCGCCTCGAACCGCAAGGTCGAGGACGTGGACCCGCTGCGCGAGGCGGCCCGGTACGCCCCGGCGCGGGACCGCCACAAGATCTTCATCATCGACGAAGTGCACATGCTGTCCGAGACCGCCTTCAACGCGCTGCTGAAGGTGCTCGAGGAGCCGCCGCCCCGCACCCTCTTCCTGTTCGCCACCACCGAGCCGGAGGAGGTCCCCGACACGATCATGTCGCGGTGTCTTCACCTCGCCTGCCGCCGCGTCTCCCGCCAGGAGATCGCCGCGGCGCTCGCGCGCACCGCGAAGGCGGAGGAAATCGAGGGAACGCCCGAAGCGTTCGACCTGATCGCCGGGCTCGCCGCCGGCTCGATGCGCGACGGGCTCAGCCTGCTCGACCAGGCGATCGCCTTCTCGGGCGGCGCGGTGGACGGTGAGACGGTGCGCACCGCCCTCGGTCTGATCGATCGCGGGATCGTGCGCGACTTCATCGAGGCGATCGGCCGCCAGGACGCCCCGGGGGTGCTCGCGGTCATCGAGCGGCTGTCCGAGGCCGGAGCCGATCTGACCCATTTCTCGCGCGAGGCGCTCTCGCGGGTGCGCGACGTGATGGTGACCCGGGCGGCCGGCGCCGCCGCGGCGCGCGATCTCGGGCTGGGCGAGGACGAGGCCGCGGAGTGCGAGACGCTTGCCAAGCTGTTCTCCACGGACGGCCTGCTTCGGCTGATGCAGGCGATGCTGGACCTCGCCGACCGGATCCGCCGCGAGGAGCACCCGCGGTTCCTTCTCGAGGCGGCGGCCCTGCGGATGATCCGGCTGGCCAATCTCACGCCGATCGAGGACCTGGTGAAGGCTCTTGGAAGCGGCGCGACGGCACCGCCGCGCCGCGGGGCCACGCGGCCGGAGCCCGGCCCGAAAGGCGGCCGGCGCGCTGCCGCCGGGACCGAGCCGCCGCCCATCACGGAGCCGCCCGCCGCGACGACTCCCGCCGATGAGCCCACCGCGCAGCCCGCCCGGAAGCGGGAGCTCGAGCGTATCCTCGCCCGAATCTCCGAGCGCAAGGTGTCACTCGCCACGTTTCTCTCGCAGGCCCGGGGGATGCGGCTCGAGGGCGACACGGTGGTGGTGACGATGGTGGAGAAGCAGGGCTTCCTGCGGTCGGCGCTCGAGTCGGCCGACAACGTGTCATTGATAGAGGAGGAGGCGTCCGCTGTGTTTTCGAGGCCGGCGACTCTCCGGCTCGAGTTCGAAGCTCCCGCGTCCGACGACCTGGCATCGATCGCCGACGCCGAGACGGGCAACGAGGCCTCACGCAAGCACGACCGCCTCATCAACGAGGCGCTGAAGGAGCCGGTGGTTCGCACCGTCATGGACATGTTCAAGGGCCGGATCGTGGACATCCGGGAGGGTCAATCGAGACGATGGTCAACATCAACAAGCTGATGAAGCAGGCCCAGGAGATGCAGGAGAAGCTCGCCCGCGAGATGGAGGAGCTCACGATCGAGGCCTCCTCCGGCGGTGGCGCGGTCACCGTGTCGATGAACGGCAAGAAGGAGCTGCTGTCGCTGTCCATCAAGAAGGAGGCGGTCAATCCGGAGGACGTCGAGATGCTCGAGGATCTCGTCAAGGCGGCGTTCAACGAGGCGCTGCGACGCGTCGACGAGGAGCTCCAGCAGAATCTCGGCGGGATGATGCCTCCGGGCTTCACCCCGCCCATCTGACGGCCCGCGCGTGAAACCGACCGCCGAGCCGCTCGCGCGGCTGATGCAGGCGCTGCAGAAGCTGCCGGGAATCGGGGCCAAGAGCGCCCAGCGGCTCGCCTTCCACATCCTCAAGGTGCCGCGCGCCGAGGTGGAGGCGCTGTCGAGCGCCCTCATCGAGGCCCGCGACCGGATCACCCTCTGCTCGTCGTGCTGCAACATCACCGACAAGGACCCGTGCGACATCTGCGCCGACGCGACGCGCGACCGGACGGTGGTGTGCGTGGTCGAGGATCCGGGCAGCGTCATGGTGATCGAGAAGACCGGCAAGTACCGGGGGCTGTATCACGTCCTGCACGGGGCGATCTCCCCGATGCACGGCATGGGCCCGGAGCAGCTCAAGGTCCCCGAGCTGCTCGCGCGGCTCGAGGGGGTGACCGAGGTGATCGTGGCCACGAACCCCACCGTGGACGGCGAGGCCACAGCCATGTACCTCAGCCGCCTGATCCGGCCCCGCGGCGTGGCGGTCAGCCGGATCGGGATGGGGCTGCCGGTCGGCTCCGAGCTCGACTACGCCGACGAGGTGACAATCGGCCGGGCTCTCGAGGGTCGGCGCTCGGTCTAACGCCCCAAACTCACTGCGGGGCAAGGCTTTTCGGGCCATCGCCCGCACGAGGGCCCGGCCCGGCCGCTTTGTCCCGGTTTTCGGCCCCCGTCCTTGCCGCCGCCCCGATCGCCACATCTATTGCCCCCCTGTTCGCAGAATCTGTGGAGGAGCACCCCGGATGCCGCTTTCAGACACGGTCATGTACGAGGAGCAGCTCGGGCAGATCCACGCTGTGCTCTCACGCCTGCGGGCCGACGCCAACGCGCGCGCCGCCTTTCTGATCGACCGCAACGGCCAGCAGATCGCCTGGAGCGGAGACAACGCCGAGGATATCGATGCGACGGCGCTCGCCTCCCTGACGGCCGGCAACGTGGCTTCCACGGACGCCATCGCCCAGCTCATCGGCGAGAAGGAGTTCAGCAACCTCGTGCACGAGGGAGAGAAGGACAACCTCCACATCTCCCTGGTCAACTCCCGGATCATCATGCTGGTCCTGTTCGATGAGCGCTCATCGCTCGGGCTCGTGAGGCTGCGGGTGCGCACCGCCAGCGCCGACCTGACCTCGGTGTTCGAGACCGTCGACAAACGGCACGCCGAGCAGGTCTCCCAGGGCGAATCGGGCGCCTCCCCGTTCGCCGAGATCACGGACGAGGACATCGACAGCCTGTTCGCCTGATGACCTTCATCAACTATGCCTCGCGCGAGATCAACTGCAAGATCGTGTACTACGGCCCCGGTCTGTGCGGCAAGACGACCAACCTGCAGTGGATCTACTCCAAGACCAACCCGAACGCGAAGGGCAAGCTGATCTCGCTGGCCACCGAGACCGAGCGCACCCTCTTCTTCGACTTCCTGCCGCTCGAGCTGGGCACCATCCGCGGCTTCAAGACGCGGTTTCATCTCTACACGGTTCCCGGGCAGGTCTTCTACGACGCCTCACGCAAGCTGATCCTCAAGGGGGCCGACGGGGTGATATTCGTGGCCGACTCACAGCCCGCCCGGATGGACGCCAACGTCGAGTCGCTCAAGAACCTCGGGGACAACCTGCGCTTCCAGGGATTCGAGCTCCGCACCATCCCCTACGTGCTGCAGCTCAACAAGCGCGACATCCCCGGCGCCACGCCGGTCGACACGATGCTCAAGGCGCTGCGGTTCCGCAACGAGGACTACTTCGAGGCGGTGGCCCCCCGGGGCACCGGCGTCTTCGAGACGCTCAAAGCGGTGGCCCGCCAGGTGCTGATCACCCTGAAGAAGGCCAGCTGAGCGGCCTTCTGAGCCCTCAGATGGCGGTGGGAAAACGCGCGCCTAGGGCGCCGGGGTCATCCGGTGGTGCAGCGGGGGCGTGCCTCCCTCATGGAACAGCCCGCCGTCGTGAGGCTGCCGGCCGCACCCTTGCGACCTGAGAAAGAAGCCGCGCGCACTCCTCGGCGGTGACTGCGCCGGCTTCGACCAGACCTCGGCACTCTCTTGCCACACACGAGACGAACCCACCATGATTGGCCCAAGGGGCATCCGGGTCGCAGGCCAGCACACCGTCGCAGTTCTCGTCGGCGCGATTGCCCGGCAGGTCGGCCGCCGCGGGGTTGACTTGGGCGTCGTTGTCGTCGCAGTCCCCCGCGCAGACCATGAACCCGTCGCCGTCGGCATCCACCTCTTCTGCGGGCAGTAGGTTATCGCAGTCGTTGTCCTTCCCGTCGCAGATCTCCGTGGCACCGGGATAGATGGAAGGATCCGCGTCGTCACAGTCGCCGCCGCACGTGGTGAACCCGTCCATATCGTCGTCGGGCGGATAGTAGGCCACGTAGCGGCCGCCGAAGCCCCATGAACCCCAGACGAGCATATGTGTCCCCGTCCACAATGCCGTAGTTCCCGAGGTGTCAGGAGCGTCAATGGTCGAGATCGGTCGCCAAGCGTCACGGAACGGATCATAACGCCCACCACGGTCATCCGGCCCCCACACGAGCACCTCGTGCCCCGTCCAGACCGCCGTCAGCGCGAAGCCGGAAATCGCCCCCATCACAGATACCGGTCTCCACCGGTCCAGCACCGGGTCGTACAGCGCCCCATCTTCCAACGCGGGGTAATAGTGGGCGAACGCGCCACTGAAGACGAACAACTCCCGACCCGTCCAGACCCACGCGTGTCCATACCGCGCGCTGGGAGCTCCTGCCATTGACGTGGGATGCCACGTATCGGTCAGAGGGTCGTATGCGCCCCCAGTGTCGAAGGAGGCGGTCTCCAGGCCATTGTCGCCTCCCCAGATAATCATCCGGTCCCCGGTCCACACGGCCGTATGGAAGTACCGTCCTTCAGGCGCATCCACCGTGGTCATGGGCGACCATGTGTCAGCCTCCGGATCGTAGATGCCACCCGTGTTGATCACACCCCCGATGATGGCTCCCCCCCACACGATCATCCTCTCTCCCGTCCACACTCCCGAGGGCAGGGCCCGCGCCTGGGGCGCTCCGATCCCGGAGAGGGGGCGCCAGGAGTCCGAGATCGGATCGTACCGCGCCCCGGTACTGAGCGGCTCGCTGTGAGTGAAGATCCGGTGATCCCCTCCCCACAGGATCATCTCGTCGCCCGTCCAGACCGCCGCCGGGTTTGCACGGCCTTCCGGAGCGTCGATCATCGACATCTGTCTCCACGAGTCGGTGAGGGGATCATACCTCTTGCCCGAGGCGAAGGCGTTGTACCTGATGTCGCCTCCGCCCCACAGGATCATTTCGTTGCCCGTCCAAATGGCGGCGCGCCCGAATCGCGGCGGCGAGGGGCCGTTGGAGGTGGACGCCGTGGGCGTCCAGGAGTCCGTGACCGGGTCGTATCGGCCGCCCGTGTACAACGGCCAGATATATCCGTACACCCACTCGTTCGGGTCGTACCCTCCGAACACCACCATCCGGTCGCCGGTCCAGACCGCGGCGAAATCCCTGCGCGGATCCGGCATGTTGTCGGTTGTGATTGGACGCCAGGTGTCGGTGGCCGGGTCGTAGCGGCCTCCGGGCCCTGCTCCGCCGAATTCTTCCGGCCCGATGAGCTCGCCACCCCAGATAAGCATCTCCTGGCCAGTCCAGAAGACTGCGTGGTTCGCTCGCCCCTGGGGCGCGCCGGCCGTCGAGGTCGGCTGCCAGGAGTCGGTCTCAGGATCGAAAACGCCACCGGTATCAATGCCGCCGCCGCCATTGACGGGATCGGTTCCACCCCACACGATCATCCGGTCGCCCGTCCAGACGGCGCTGGGGCTGATCCGGGCAGCGGGCGCGTTAACCGTCGAGACGGCCCGCCACGAGTCGGTTGCCGGGTCGTATACGCCGCCATTGTCGAGAAATCCCGAGCCGTAGCCTCCCCAGACGATCATCCGGTCACCCGTCCACACCGCAGAATGCCATGAACGACCCTCAGGCGCACCGACCAGCGATGTTGGTGTCCAGGTGTCGCCCACCGGGTCATACGTGCCTCCCGTGTTCTGGCCGCTGCCACCCCAGACGATCATCTGTGACCCCGTCCAAATCGCGGTGTGGAACCACCGGGGAGAGGGAGCCCCGATAGTGGATGTGGGCCTCCAACTGTCGGCAGTGGGGTCGTAGAGGGCACCGGAGTTGCCTGGCCGGGAACCGCCCCCCCACACGATCAGTACCGAGCCGGTCCAGACGGCCGTGGAATATGGTTGGAAGAAGACCGGGTTCGCCACCGCACTCGCAGTCCACGTATCGGTCAGAGCATCGTACTTCAGCAAGGGTGATGAGCCGACAACCAGCATGTGCGTCCCGGTCCAGACGGCCGGACCTGTCCCGGACTGCGGCACCTTTGACAACGATCCGTTGTCCCAGGTGTCGTCGGCGGCGCACATCGGATCGATGCTGTCGGCCCCTGTCCCCGGCGGAAGGAGTGTGCTCACGGGAAGGGGGACGGCTCTGATTTGGCCCTCGTCGAACCGGACGCTTTCTCCACGCCACCAGTCGTCCCAGCTCCGCTTGGGGACATTGTACCGGGCCATATGTCCGTCGTTCGGCTCACCAGCCAGCGACGCGTCGAGGACGAAAGCGTCCTCCTGCTCACGGACGCGCGGCATCGGTGACGTGGTCTGCCCGTCCACCACGCTGCGCAGGGGGTGCTCCCGACACGGATCCACCTCGCCCCGCACCAGCTTCTCACGCAAACCCTCCGCGCGCGCCCGGGCTTTGCCATGGATCCTCTCGTCGAAGGCGAAGAAGTTGCGGCTGAGCCGGTCCGCCAACACCGGCCTGACGAAGCACTCCATCACCAGAAGCGGGTCGTGGCCGAGGGCCGTGTAGATCTCCTCGAACCGCTCGGGCAATTGCGACCCCGCGGCCATCCGATCCAGCTCCGCCTTCAGCATCGGCGCCGTGATCGGCGTGTGCCAGAGCTCGTCGAGCGCGACCGACTGCCTGAGGTAGGTCCGCACCTTGCGCTCGAGCAGTTCCTCGGGCACCGCCTCCTCGAACGGCCGTGTGGCGCGGATTTGATGGGAGTAGTAGACCCGCTCGATCGCCCGCTGGCAATCGATGCGCTCCTGAAATGTCAGCTCCCTGTGTAGTGGGGGCGAGCCATTCGCCGGGGAGAGAACCGCCGGCGCCGCCACGGCCAGGACAAGCACCCGCCACCGGTGGAGCATGATTTTCATTGCACCTTCCCGTATCTGGGCATCATATCGCATATCGGGCCTTACGAGCAGTTGCAGGCGTTGGTGGGGCAGGTGTCGGCGCCCGTGCAGGTCTCATCGAAATGACAGGTGTAGACGCAGCAGTCACCGGGCCCACACTGGCCCGACCAGGTGCAGCGCCGTTCCTCGTAAGCACAGAAGCTCACCGTACAGAGAGGAGCCGACGTGGACCGTGAGACGACGTTCGACAGCGGCCCGTTGCCCCACTCGTCGAACGACTTGAGAGCGAAGTAGTAGGTCGTGTTGCAGGCCAGGCCGTCCACCGTGGTTGACTCCGCGCTGTTCGGGTCGCCAGGGGCGGAAAGACCGCCCAGCCTCTTCGCCAGTAGCCAGTTGCCGCTCGTAATGGTCGATGTGGAGTAGCGGAGCTGGTTCAGTGTCGTCGCCCCGCTGTTCGGGTCAGACCCGTCGTCAGCCGTTGCCGTCCAGTTGAGCTGCACGGAATGCTTCGTGGTGGTGCCGGCGGACAGATCCGTGATCTGGGCCGGGGCGTTCGGGTCGTAGCCCGCGACGGCCTTGTAAGCGTTCAGACGCCCGTCAGTGACTGTGACAAAGGCAAAGTTGGGATCGGGGCTGTAGACAGAATCCAGGTTGTTGGGATCCAGGATGTGCAGCCTGATCAGCTCGTACGGGATGCCCAGGTTGAGAGACTTGACCAGCCCCGCCACTCCCGTGACGTGCGGGGTCGCAAAGGAAGTGCCATTGAAGTAATCGTACTGATCGTTTGGATCCTGATCCTGAAGAGAGCAGTTGGGATCCCCCAAACACGGATCCGCGAGGGACAGAATGTTGAGGCCGGGCGCGGCCAGATCGACGCTGACGGCACCGTAGTTGGTGATGTGATTGGGCGGATAGTACACAGCCATGTCGTTCGGGTCGGATGACGCGGCCACGATGATGTTGTCCAGGTCATAGGAGGCTGGTGCGAGACCGAAGTTGGGGTCGGCGTCGATGTCGACCCCCGAGTTCCCCGCGCCCGCGACGGCCAGAACATCCCGTTCGGCGGCACGCTCGAGCGCCTCTCTTAACGCCTGGCTGCACGTCGGCGTGCAGGTGAACGCGATCGACATGTTGAGGATGTGCGCGCCATTGTCCACCGCGTAGTCCACCGCCTCGATGACGGCACCCAGGATCGCAGTTGTCCGGCCCGTCCTGAGGTTCATCAGCTTGACCGACCAGTTGATCCCCGCCATCCCGAAACCTCCCGACTCCGCGGCTGTGGCGCCGATGATGCCGGCGACCGGTGTTCCGTGGCTGGTGTAGGCGGAAGAGTAGTCGCGAGTGGTCGGGTCGTTGTCGTCGTCGGCGAAGTCCCAGCCATACTTGTCATCTACGTACCCGTTGCCGTCGTCGTCGATGCTGTTGTCCGCGATCTCGTTGGGGTTGGACCATCGATTCGGAAGCAGGTCGGGGTATCCTGTTTCGACACCTGTATCCAGCACGGCTATTACGACACTGCTGCTGCCCGTGGTGATGCCCCACGCGCCGGGCGCGTCGATGATCGGCAGCGCCCACTGGTTCGCGTACTGGTCGTCGTCGGGGGTCTTCTCGAAGGTGCCGATCAGGTTGGGCTCGGCGTACAGGACGTCACGGTTGCTGCGAAGCGCTGAGAGAGCATCCTCCACGTTGACCCCTCCGCCCAGGATCCAGTGCTCGGCGCCGCTGCGGAAGGTGTGCCGCGCGACGGCCTGCAGATCCCCTCGCGCATCCAGCCGGGCCGTTTCCCCCGCTTCGGGCCGGAATTTGACGAGGATCTCGCCGGGGACGTAACCAACGGAAGGACCTGCACCCTCCGCCTGTACGGAGGGCAGAGAATGGCCGACGAGAGCAAGCAGAGAGACCATCGTGACAAGACTCAGAACGACGAGCGGCACACCGTGGGATCGCATGGCACTTCTCCTCGCCTTCCGAGGCGGGATTCCGGGTGGTGTGATTGGAGGGGATGCGGCGCGCCATCATCGAGGATGGGCGGCGCGTGAGGACACTTGGATGGGAGCCGGTGCGGCGGCCGTCACCTGGTTTTCCTGGCGCGAGGCGAGGCCTGATCGCGCTCATGGGGACTGGCCCTTCGGGAATGCCAGCGGGACAACCGGATTCGTTCTGTATGGACGTCAACGGAGATGCAACAGGCGTGCCGGGGTCTCGGGAGGGATCGGCGGGAGACGAGGTAAGGAGTAGATGTGGTGCGGCTGTGTGAGTTGCGGCTGTTCTTGCCGACCCAAGCGGGGCATCGTGTGGAGGTCAGGACAGTGCGGTTTGACTCAAGTCCCCCCGGCGTGTGCGGCAGGTCCCGCAAGGACCGTTGAGCCGGCATCCCGGCCGCTGGATGATCGGTGCAGCCCACAGGCGCACCGAGCCGACCGGCGAGCCCACCCCCGTACCCTAGCGCCCCACCTGAGCAGGCGCGACGTGCAGTGGTCGGTGGGACGACCCACGTGGCGATGGCCTCCCTGATCGTGGACCGTCTTTCTTGCGGTGCGAGTCTCTCGAACTGGGAGAGGCGTGCACGTACCTGGAGATGCCGCGCCGGCGGCCTGCCCGCAGCGAGTGCCGCACCCCATAGGTAGACTACCTCGGCATGGGTGCGCTGGAACATCCGCTCTGGCGACTGGGCCGGACACAGAAGAGGCCCCCTTCCCCGTTGACCCCTGCCCGGACCGGTGCTAGACTGCGTGGCTTGCCGGAACCAGCGATGTCCGATGGGCGGCACGTACGGCCCCGGGGGGCCGGGCCGGCCCGTGCGGCTGTGGAGACATGTCCAGATGAGCTATGCGGTAATCGAGATTGGCGGCGGGCAGCGCAAGGTCAGCCCGGGCGACACCATCCGGGTGAACCGCCTCGCCTCGGTCGAGGCGGAAAAAGGGACCGAACTGGCGCTCTCGCGCGTCCTGATGGTGAAGGACGGAGACACGGTGCGCATCGGCTCCCCGCTCGTGGAGGGCGCGGTGGTCAAGGCCACCGTCCTCGGCGAGGTCAAGGGCAAGAAGGTGCTGGTGTTCAAGAAGAAGCGCAGAAAGCAGTATCGCCGGACCCGCGGGCATCGGCAGCAGTACACGACTCTCAGGATCGAGGGGATCGAGGCAGGAGGCTGAGCCATGGCTCACAAGAAAGCGGGAGGCAGTTCCCGGAACGGGCGTGACAGCAACGCCCAGCGGCTCGGCGTCAAGCGGTTCGCGGGCCAGTTGGTGAATGGCGGCTCGATCCTCATCCGGCAGCGGGGCACCCCGATCAAGCCGGGGCTCAACGTCGGGCGCGGCAAGGACGACACCCTGTTCGCCATGGTGACCGGGGTGGTGCGGTTCGAGGACAAGGGCCGCAAGGGCCGGTTCGTCAGCATCCAGCCGCAGTCCTGAGGCCCTCGCCCACCCTTCCGCCGGCCTCTTCCCGCACGGATCAAGGCTACAGAGATGTTCGTCGATCATGCGCGAATCCAGGTATCGGCCGGCCGGGGAGGCAACGGCTGCATGTCCTTCCGCCGGGAGAAGTACGTCCCGAAGGGGGGCCCCGACGGTGGTGACGGGGGCGACGGCGGCTCGGTGATACTCTTCGCCGACCCGCAGGAGTCCACCCTGGTCTCCTTCCGTTACGTCAGGCTGTTCCGCGCCGAGCGCGGCCGGCACGGGGAGGGAGCCAAACGGCACGGCCGCAACGGGCATGACATGCTCGTGAGCGTCCCGCCAGGCACTCTGATCTTCGAGACGGGCTCCCCCGATCCCGTCGCCGACCTGCGCCGTCCCGGCGAGCGGTTCGTTGCCGCGCGCGGCGGCCGCGGCGGCCGTGGCAATGCCCGGTTTGCCACCTCCACCAACCAGGCGCCCCGCCGGTGCGACCCCGGCGAGGAGGGCGAGGAGCGCGAGTACACCCTGGAGCTGAAGCTGCTGGCCGACGTCGGCCTGGTGGGATTCCCCAACGCGGGCAAGTCCACCTTCATCTCCCGCATCTCCGAGGCGCATCCGAAGATCGCCGACTACCCGTTCACCACGCTGACGCCGCACCTGGGAAACGTCGTCCTCGACGACACGTTCTCCTTCGTGGTGGCCGATATTCCCGGTCTGATCGAAGGCGCCGCCTCCGGCGCGGGGCTCGGCACCCGGTTCCTGCGGCACGTGGAGAGGACGCGTCTGCTGGTGCACCTCATCGATGTCTCGCCGGAGGCGCAGACCGGGCCGGTCGAGCGGATGCGGATCATCGACAAGGAACTCGCCGCATCGCCCGGCGACCTGACGGCCAAGCCGCAGATCGTCGTGGCCACCAAGATCGATACCCTCGGCCCCGATCCGTCTCCCGCTCTGGAGGCTCTGAAGAACCATTGCGCCGGCCGCGACATCCCGTTCGCGGCGATCTCGGCCGTCTCCGGCGAGGGAGTGGCAGCGCTCGTGAGGAGGATCGGCTCGATGCTCCAGGCGATGCCGCCTCCCGATCGGGAGGCGACCCTGCCCGTGGAGGAGACTTGCGGCTAGGCCTTCTCGGGGGAACGTTCGATCCGCCCCATCGGGGGCATGTCACCGTCGCGCTCGCCGCGCTTCAGGCCGGCCTCGACCAGGTCGCCCTCATACCGGCGCGCATTCCCCCGCACAAGGATCCCGGCGGCATCTCCGGCCCGTTCCACCGCTTCGCGATGGCGGCTCTCGCCGTGGACGGCGAGGAGCGGCTGGTCGTCTCCGCGTTCGAGGTGCTGCGCGAGGGGCCATCGTATACGATTGACACCGTGCATCACTTCCTCGAGTCGGGCCACGACGTGACGCTGATCATGGGAGCCGACTCGCTCGCCGAAATCGACACCTGGAAGGATGGCGACCGCCTCGTCAAGCTGACGCGGCTCGCCGTCTATCCGCGGGCGGGATTCGACACGGCACAGCTCGCCGGGAGGATGCCGGGAGACGCCCGTGTGCTGCGTCTCGCGGGGCCCGAGATCGACGTCTCCGCCACCGACATCCGGCGGCGGGCCCGCGCGGGAGAGTCGATCGAGGGTCTTGTCCCGCCGGCGGTTGCGCGGTACATCCACAAACACGGGATCTATCACGGCAAGTCGGAGGGAGGGACCGATTAACCAGACCCTTGAGATCGCGGTGGACGCGGCACTGGACCGGAAGGCCGAGGGGGTCACGGTGCTCGATCTGGGCCGTCTCGGCTCCATCACCGACTACTTTCTCCTCTGCCACGGCCGGAGCAGCCGTCAGGGGCAGGCGATCGCCGACCGCATCGAGGAGCGGCTCAAGGAAGCCGGCAAGCGGCCGGGGCACATCGAAGGCTATGCGAAGGGCGAATGGATCCTGATGGACTACGGCGACTTCGTCATCCACATCTTCTCCGAGGAAAAGCGTAACTACTACGATCTGGACCGTTTATGGTCCGACGCGCCGCGCGTCCCGATCGATTCGGAGCCGGCGGCGAGGGTGGAGGGACGGCGCCCCGAAGAGTTTTGACAAACGGGGAGAGACTGACTAGATTTACCCCTCTTGCGCGGGGGGTCTGCCATGGATCCTTCCATCGTCTATCACAGCGCGGCGATGTCGGGAGTCATCAACCTGGCGACCCGGGTCGCTCGTACGGACGCCGGCGTCCTGATCACCGGCGAGAGCGGCACGGGCAAGAATCTTCTGGCAGAATATATCCATACGCTGGGAGAGCGCGGGAAAGGGCCGTTCGTGACGGTGCCCTGCGCCAATATCCCGGCAGAGCTGTTTGAAAGCGAGCTGTTCGGCCACGAGCCGGGCGCGCACACGGATGCCGTGTCGCGAAAGCCCGGGCGGTTCGAGGCGGCGGATGGCGGAACGATATACCTCGACGATGTCGGGGCCCTGACGCGCCCCCTGCAGGCGAAGCTGCTGAGGGTGCTGCAGGAACGGTCGTTCGAGCGTCTCGGGGGCACGCGGGTCGTCAAAGTCGACGTCAGGGTCATCGCGTCGGGATCCGACGGCCTCGAGGCGGATGCGCGGGCCGGGCGGTTCAGGGACGACCTGTTCTACCGGCTCAACGTCGTCAATCTCGCGCTGCCGCCTCTTCGGGAGCGGCCCGAGGACATCGTGCCGCTGTCGACGTTCTTTCTCGAGCGGCTCAGGGCGGTGTACGGAGGACGGCGGCGCCGGCTGACGGCCGACGCGCGCAGGGCGCTGAAGGCATACGCGTGGCCCGGCAATGTCCGGGAGCTGTCGAACGTTCTCGAGGGGGCCGTGATCGCCACCGACGGCGGGTCGCTCGGCCCCGAGGCGCTTCCACTGCCGCGGGGCACCGCGGCCGAGGAGCTTGCGAGGAAGGCGTTCGAGAAGCGCTGGAGCCTGCGCGCGCTCGAAGCTGCGTACATAAGGGACGTGCTCAAGGCGGTGCGCGGCAACAAGTCGCGCGCGGCCAGGATACTCGGAATCAACAGGAAGACCCTGTTGCAGAAGCTGAAGAGCTCGGCGCGTTGAAGCTCGGACTCCTGTGGGTCGGGCGGACCCGTGACAGGAACATCCGGGCCGCGATCGAGGGCTATCTGGAGCGGATCGGCCGGTATCTGACCGTATCCGTGCTGGAGGTGAAGGAGGAGCCGGGAGCCGATCGCCATGCGGAAGCCCTCGCGCTGAAACGCGAAGGGGCGAGAATCCGGGCAAAGGTTCCCCGCGGTCACGAGGTGGTCCTTCTGGACCCGGGGGGCCGCGAGATGACATCGGAGAAATTCGCGGAGTTTCTGGCGGCGAGGCTGGATGCCTCCTCGTCGTCGATGAGGGGCCTGACCTTCGTGGTCGGGGGGCATCTGGGGTTCGACACGGAGACGAAACGCATCGCCGACCACACCATCGCGCTGTCGCGAATGACGCTGACACACGAGATGGCGCGGCTGGTCGCTGTGGAGCAGATATACCGGGGCCTGAGCATCCTCAAGGGTGCGCGGTATCACCGGTAAGGAGGCGCTTCGGTGGGCAAGACGGCAACGAAGATGGACAAGAAGACGGTTGAGTCGTACAAGAAGAAACTGCTGGACAAGCGCCGCGAGCTGATGGCCGCCTACACCAAGAACCGGCAGCACGGCAGGGAATCGGACGAAGGCGGGTCCCAGGATCTCGCCGACAAGGCGTCGAGCTCCTACGCCAAGGAGTTTCTCTACTCCCTGAGCAACACGGAGCGCAGCATCCTGTCGGAGATCGAGGCCTCTCTGGCCCACATGGCGGAGGGGGAATACGGCGTGTGCGACGAGTGCGGGCAGAGGATAAGTCGCAAGCGGCTCGACGCCGTGCCATGGGCGCGCTACTGCGTGCCCTGCAAGGAGCGCATCGAACAAGGAGTCGGCGAAGAGGTCGCCGACTGATTTCCAGGTGACGCCCGGGGGAGAACCGAGCCCGGCAGGGATCCTCCGGCCGCCGCCGCCCGGCAGACTATGCAGATCCGGACGTTTCTCGGCATTCTCGCTTCGCTCGCGCTCGTCGCGTTCCTCGCGACGCTGGGATACCTGAACCAGCCGCTGCTGGAGCGCTCCTTCCAGGTCACCCCCACCAAGGCTCTTCCCCTCTGGACGGTGATGCTGGGAGTGTACGTCACCGGCGTCCTGACGTTCATCGTCGCCTTTCTGCTTCGCGGCTCGGCCGACCTGGTGGAGCGATGGCGTGCACTGCAGGGACGGCGCGCCGGGCGGGCGGTCGACGAGCTGTACAACCGCGGGATGGAGGCGGTGCTCGAAGGACGCGAGGAGAAGGCACTCGAGCATTTCCAGTCGGTCCTCTCGCGCGAGCCGGAGAACTTCGCGGCCCTGGTGAAGGCGGGCGCCGTCCTGCGCAGCCTCAAGCGGACGCCCGAGGCGGTCGACCTGCACAAGCGCGCCCACCGTCTGCGCGAGACGGCCATGGAGCCGCTCTACGAGCTGGTGCGCGACTACGAGGCGCTCGACCAGGTGGGCAAGGCGAAGGTGGTGCTCAACCGTATCATCGAGCTGCGCCCCCGCCGCGCCCTGTCCGCCTATCGCAAGCTCCGCCGCTACGCCATGCGCGAGGGGGACTGGGCGGGCGCCTGGGATCTGCAGGGGCTGATCGAGCGGCAGATCGAGAAGACCCCGTACAAGCTCGAGGCCGAGCACCGCTACAACGTGGGTATTCGCTACGAGATGGCGTGCGCCGACGCCAGGGAGGGACGCGGGAAGGACGCGCTCAACGGATTGCGCAAGATCACCAAGGCGTCGCCCGACTTCGTTCCGGCGCACCTCAAGCTCGGGGAGATCCTGAACCGGCAGGGGCACGAGCCCGCGGCCGTCCAGGTCTGGGCCGCCGGATTCGAGTTGACCGGAGCGCCGGTCTTTCTTGCCACCATCGAGGAGCACTTCCTCGCCGAGGAGGACCCGGAGGGGGCGATCCGTGCCCTCCAGCGGTCCGTCTCGGGCTCGCGCAAGGATTTCCTCCCCCGCTTCTTCCTGGCCAAGCTCTACCTGCGGCTCGAGATGATAGACGAGGCGCATCGTGAGTTCCGCACGCTGGCGTCGCGTGCCACCGCCTCTCCGACGCTGCACGCCTACATGGGGTTCGTCCACGAGCGGCGCGGTGAGTACCGCGAGTCCGCCGCCGAGTACCGTCAGGTGATCAAGGACCTCGACTACCTGAACCTGCAGTATCGCTGCCAGATCTGCGACGAGCGGTACGCCTCGTGGGTTGATCGCTGCGGCGTGTGCGGGGAGTGGAACCAGATCGCGCTGGACTTCGGAGAGGATCCCACCCTCGAGGATCTGGGGTTCTCGACCGGCCCCGTCTACAGCCAGACCGCCTAAGGGCGCCGCACCGACCCGGGCGCCCACCGGGAGGAGACGATGTTCCCGCTGGTTCTGATCTCGCTGGACGGCTGGGGTTTCAGCGAGCGCAGGGAAGGCAACGCCATCGCGCGATGCAACGCGAAGAACATGGAGCGTCTGGCCGCACGGTATCCGAGCACGCTTCTGTCGGCCTCGGGACTGGCGGTGGGGCTGCCCGAGGGGCAGATGGGCAACTCCGAGGTCGGTCACATGTGCATGGGAGCCGGGCGTGTCGTGCTGCAGGAGCTTCTGAGGATCTCCCGCGCCGTGGAAAACGGCGAGCTGACGGACAACGAGGTGCTCGTCAAGGCGATGGACGCCGTCGCCGCCGGCGGTCACGCGCTGCATCTTCTCGGGCTGACCAGCGACGGCGGGGTCCACAGCCACATCGATCATGCGAAGGGGCTCGTTGCGGCCGCGCGCGATCGTGGTGTGGAGAGGATCTTCCTCCACGCCTTCCTGGACGGCCGGGACACACCGCCGCGATGCGCCATGCAGTACATCGACGAGATGGAGAAGTTCTTCTCCGAACGGAATGCCGGCGCGTTCGGCACGGTGATCGGCCGGTACTGGGCGATGGATCGTGACAACCGCTGGGAGCGCACCGAAAGCGCCTATCGCGCGATGACCCGCGGCGAGGGATACCGGGCCGCCGGCGCGGCCGCGGCGCTGCGCGCCGCCTACGAGCGCGGCGAGGACGACGAG
Source organism: uncultured Acidobacteriota bacterium (assembly GCA_963806495.1). Lineage (GTDB taxonomy): Bacteria > Acidobacteriota > Polarisedimenticolia > JACPZX01 > DASXTC01 > CAWDYA01. The sequence goes on from CAWDYA010000008.1 coordinate 46,357, forward strand.
TTCGTCAAGCCGACGGTGATCGTGGACGAGGACGCCGAGCCGGGCGACGCCCCCGGGCTGGTGCGCGACGGCGACGCGATTATCTTCTTCAACTTCCGCGCCGATCGGGCGCGCCAGATGACGCGCGCCTTCACACAGAGCGGCTTCGATCGGTTCGAGCGGCCCGACCCGCCGCAGCTCGCCTCCTATGTCTGCATGACCCGGTACGACGCCTCCTTCGACCTGCCGATCGCCTTTCCGCCGACCGCTCCGCGTCACGTCCTGGGCGAGGTGCTGTCCGTCGCCGGCCTGCGGCAGCTGCGTATCGCCGAGACCGAGAAGTACGCCCACGTGACCTTCTTCTTCAACGGCGGCGAGGAGAAGCCGTTCGATGGCGAGGATCGGATCCTTATCCCCTCTCCCAAGGTGGCCACCTACGACAGGCAGCCCGAGATGAGCGCCGCCGAGGTCACCGACGCCCTCATCGATCGGCTGCGCTCCGACCACCGGGAGCTCGTGGTCATCCTCAATTTCGCCAATGCCGACATGGTGGGGCACACCGGCGACTTCGATGCCACGGTGCGTGCCTGCCGGTTCGTGGACGAATGCGTCGGGCGCGTCGTCGGCGAGGTGCTCTCCATGGGAGGGCGCGCCGTGGTGACGGCGGACCATGGCAACGCCGAGCAGATGATCGATCCCGCAAGCGGCGGCCCGCACACCGCCCACACCCTGAACCCGGTGCCGGTGATCGTCGTGGACGAGAAGCGCTCCGGCCCGGCGCGCCCCCCGCTGCGCGGCGGCGCCGCCCTGGCCGACGTCGCCCCGACCATGCTCTCCATGCTCGAAATCCCGCAGCCGGCGGAGATGACGGGGCGGAGCCTGTTCGAGATCGATCGTCCCGAATGAGGGCCGGGCCCGCCGCCCGTCTCGTTGATAAGAGGATCAGCGCCCGCTATGATGCTTCGGTCCCTGCCCGGATGCGTCCGTCGCACCGCTCTTGCGGCGAAGTGGCTCTCCCGGATCACCGTGGAGACCACGTTGCCGGCCGACTGTCCGGCCTGCGGCGGCCCGCTGGGCGAGCCCCGGGCCGGCATCTGCGGGCCCTGCTGGCGGGAGGCTCTGGGACGGGACGGATCCCCCGGCGGATCGTTGCGGGCCATGCCGGGGCGGTTCCCCGCCAGCCTCACGGCGGTGGGGGCCTACGAGGGCCGGCTCCGGGCGATCATCCGGTGCCTGAAGTTCGGGGATCTGCCGGGGATCGGCGTTCCGCTGGGCGAGGCCCTGGGCTCGCGACTGGAGGCGTCACGCGTGCATGCCGACATCGTCGTCCCCGTTCCGCTGCACTGGCGGCGACGCTGGCGGCGCGGGTACAACCAGGCGGAGGTGATCGCCCGGCGCGTTGCGGGCCGTCTCGGGCTCGACATCGGCCCGGACGTACTGAAGAGAATTCGCTCCACACGCTCCCAGACGGGGCGCAGCCGGCGGGACCGGGCCGACAACGTCCGTGGGGCCTTTGCCGCGGCGCGTCCCGGGCTTTCGGGGGCGGATGTCCTGCTGATCGACGACGTGGTGACCACGGGAGCGACGATGAGGGAGTGCGCCCGCGCCCTGAGGGCGGCGGGCGTTCATAGCGTGCATGCCGCGGCACCGGCCCGGACGCGCGCGCGCATTCACTGACGAGGGGTATCGGGAATCATGGGTTCATACGCGATGCGAACGTTCCACCGGGCCGCCGCGGCGGCTCTCGTCTCCGTCACCTTGCTCGCGGCGCTGCCCGCCGGCATCACGCGCGCCGAGGAGGCGAAGACCCCCGCGGAGCCGCTGCAGGCGACGCTGGAGATCCTCAAGCCGTTCACCTACGCGGGCGATCCGCTGCTCGTGAGGCTCGCCGTGTTCAACACGGGCGACAAGCCGTACGACAACAGCAAGGGGATCAATCTCGTCGGCGGCCTGAAGGTCACGGGCGTCTCACGGGGCAACATTCCGCTCAAGGGGAAGAGCCTCGAGATCGACGCGAAACAGCAGCCGGCCCAGATCGCGCCCGGCGGTTTTTTCGGAGTGATCCAGGACGTCGCCTCCGTGGCGCCCGATCTGTCCGGCGCCGACACCTACAACATCTCATGGAGCGGCGTCGGCGTCACCGCGGCCCCCGTGACGGTGAAGGTGATCCCCAAGTACGATCCCGACGCATCGTACGTGGCGGTGATGGAGACCGATTACGGCTACCTGGAGTTCGCGCTCCTGTCGAAGAAGGCCCCGAAGCACGTGCAGAACTTCTACGACCTCGCCATGCAGGGGTTCTATGACGGCACCTACCTGCATCAGGTGATCAAGGGAGTCGAGCTGCGCGGCGGCGACCCCCTGGGCACCGGCAACGGATGGCCGGGATACGCCCTCGAGCCGGAGATCTCGCCCGGTCTGGAGCACAAGCGCGGGACGCTCTCGATGGTGAAGCTGGGCGGCGAGGGCCAGGACAACGGATCGCAGTTCGTGATCACGCTCGGGCCGGCGAAGAAGTACGACGGCACGCTCAGCATCTTCGGCCAGCTCACGAAGGGCGAGGACACTCTCAAGGCGATCGAGAACATCCCCACCTCCGGCCAGTCCAACCCGCCCTACTTCCGGCCGATCAAGCCGGTCGTGATCCGGAGCGTGACGATCAAGCAGGCCCAATCGTAGGCCCGGGCCGCATGTCACTGCGTCTCGGCGCCACCTCGGCGGCGCTGCATGCCGTTCTGGTGCTGCTCGCCGCCGTCCTGGTGAGTGCCGGGACGCTCGGCCACGGGTTCGTCTTCGACGACCATCTGCTCGTCGGTGGCAACGCGCCCGTGATCCTGGGCGATGCGTCGCTTTCGAGCGCCTTCACCTACCGGTACTGGGGAGCGGCCGACGAAGCCTCTCCCAACGAGCTGTACCGGCCCGCGACCATCCTGAGCCTGGCGATTCCGGCGCGTCTGTTCGGGCAGTCCGCGGTGGTGATGCACGCCACCAACCTGCTGCTGCACGCCGTCAACGCCCTGCTGGTCTACGCGCTCGTCCGCGTGCTGTTCGGTCGGCCCCTCGTGGCGTTGCTGACGGGAGTGCTGTTCGCGGTTCATCCGATCGCCACCGAGGCGTTCGCACCGGTGGCGGGCCGCGCCGATCTTCTCGCGACGTCCTGTCTGCTCGCGGCCGGTCTGCTCGCCCTGTACGCCTCGCGGCGGCGCGGGATCTTCATCCTCGTGTGCGGGCTCGGCCTCGCCGCCGTCACCTTTCTCGGTGGTCTCGCCAAGGAGAGCGCCTTCGTCGCTCCCCTTCTGACGGTAGGCGTCCTCGGCGTGGACCGGCAGCGCCACAGCGGTACGAAGAAACAGGATCGGGAGTACCTCGCGACCGGGATCACGCTGGTGGGGATCCAGGCGTTCGTGCTGGCGATGATCATGCTGCTGCGCTTCGGGATCCTCGGATACGTCTACCGGATGACGCCTCCCTCGACCCCCTCGACCGCCTATCTCGCTTTCGTGAACAACCCGCTGCAGTTTGCCGGTCCGCTCGATCGGATCCTCACCGCCTTTCGGGTGGCCGTGATGGGCGCAGGCAGGCTGATCTTCCCGCTCACGCTCTCGGCGGACTACTCCTACGACCAGATCCCGGTCTCGCAGGGCCTGGGGGCGGCGGAGCTGCTCGCGCTGGCGTTCGCGGCGGGGTACCTGGCGCTCGTGCTGTGGACCGCGCGCCGGTTTCCCGCAGTCATGTTCGCGCTGTCCTGGTCGGCGCTCACCTACCTGATCGTCTCGAACCTGCTCGTGCCGATCGGCACGATCTTCGGCGAGCGGCTGCTCTATCTGCCGTCCATCGGGTTTGCTCTCCTGCTGGCGATTGGGCTGATCCGCCTCGGCGCCGGATCATCGCGGCGCCGCACGGCCGCGGTCGCCCTCACCGCCGTCCTGATCGGTCTGTATGCCGGACGTTCCATGACGCGGGCCGCGGACTGGGTCGACGACGAGACCCTGTTCCGCGCAACCGTCGCGACGAGCCCCCGCAGCGCCAAGGCGCACAGCAACCGCGGATTCTCGCTGCAGCGGGCGGGGCGTATCGAGGAGGCGATCATCGCCTATCGTCAAGCGCTCTCGATCGCTCCGGGTCTCACCGGTGCCGGCGTCGCACTGGCGCGCTGCTATATGGCACTGGGACACCCCGAAGAGGCGATCGGGTGGTACCGTCATGTGATCGAGCATGACGACGGGATCTCGGTGGCGTGGAGCGGGCTCGGTCTCGCGCAGTCGGCGGCCGGGCATCTCGAAGACGCGGAAACGTCGTTCAGAAAGGCGCTGGGGCTGTCTCTCGGTGGCAACCCCGAGGCGATCCGGGGCCTGGCGGAGGTGATGTCGCGGACACACCGCGAGGAGCAGGCCGTCGGGCTCCTCGAGCGTCTCTCGAAGTCGGTCCCCGGCGCGCCCGAGGTGCGTCAGGCTCTCGCGCAGGCGCACTACCTGCTCGGCCTGCGGCGGCTCGAGGAGGGCGACGGGGAGGCGTACCGAAGAGAGATGGGCGCCGTCCTCGAGATCGATCCGGACCACGGGCCGGCCCTCTTCAATCTGGCCCAGGACGCGCTGTCCCGGGGCGACCGGGAGGAAGCGCGCCGGCGCGCCGAGGAAGGCCTGCGCGCCGGCTTCACCTTCCCGCCCGGATTCCTCGAGCAGTGCGGGCTCGATGCATCGGGGCTCAGGCTGCCCTGACGTCCTTCTTCCCGCCCGAGGACTTTGTCTCGACCGGGATCTTCTTCGCCGCCTTCGCCAGCGACACGGCCGGGCAGGTGATCTCGAGCACACCATCCGTGTAGGTGGCCTTGATCCTGTCCGGCTCCGCCCCCTCCGGCAGCAGGAACGAGCGCTCGAAACGGCCGCGCATGATCTCCTGCAGGAACGGCTCGCCCTCGCCCGATCGCTTCTCCTCGCGCTTCTCGCCGCGCAGGAGGAGGTAGCGGCCCTCGGCCTTCACCTCGATGTCATCGGGGCTCACACCTGGCAACTCGGCCCTCACCACCAGATCGTCTCCACGCAGGAAGCTCTCCACAGGCGGGACGAGCCCGGCCTGCCATCCACGCCAGGGTGTCATGCTCCCCGCGGGGGCCGTCAGCGCGCGGCTCTCGCTGCCCGACGCTTCCGGCGCGAGGAGCCGCTGTTCGTCGACGGATCCGGCGGCCGGCCACGTCTCGAACGTACGGCGGAAGAGATTGTCGAAGTCACGGAAAACGCTGAAGAGATCGTCGAATGGGCTTGTTCTGCGGTACATGGTTTCGTCCTCCTTCGTGAGTTCGTTTCCGGTACGCTTTCTTGGTGCGCCATCTCGAATAAGAGCGGCGTACGTGCTTGTCAAGGGAAAATGCCCCCCATGGGTGTGAAGCGATGTGATCGGGTGTATGGGGCGGATGTGTCCGGTCTGTCCGCCGGCGGACAGGGGCCCGTGGGCTGTTGATCGGGCAAGCCCTGTCTCACGAATGACTTGGTGCTGTGCCGGGGCTCGCTGTCCTTTGGCACGTTCCTTTCTATGCCCACCGGCGTCGTGCGCCTGCGCTCCCGCAGGCGCCCCTTTCGCCGGAGGTACCTCCCCGATGGCCTTCACTCCTCCCTTCTGCCCCCGCCGTGGCTGCCCCTTCAACCAACGACGCCAGCGAGGCTTTGCCCGTCGACACGGTGTGTACCGCTCCGCGTCCTTTCCCAGGCCTCTCGTCCGGTATCGCTGCCGCTCGTGCCGACTCACCTTCTCGCTGATGACCTTCCGCTACGCCTACCGGCAGAAAAAACCCCACGTCGACGCCCGTCTCCTGCATCTTCTCTGCAACGGCGTCAGTCTGCGCGGGGCCGCCCGGCTGCTCGGCGTCAATCGCAAGACCGTCTCGCGCAAGCTCGCCCGGCTCGGACATCACGCCCTTCGCCAGCAGCGCGCGGTGATGGGCCGGCATGGTCTGCGCGGTCATTTCCAGCTCGACGAGCTGGAGACCTTCGAGTCGAACCGCTACCAGCCCGTCACCGTGCCCATCCTGATCGACAAGCACTCCTACTTCATCGCCTCGCTGGCCACCGCCCCGCTGCGCCGGCGCGGCCGCATGACCGCGCGCCAGAAGGCCCGCCGCGCCGCCTTCGAAAAGCTCCACGGCCGACGCCCCTCCCACTCCGACCTCGCCGTGCGCCGCTGTCTGGCCGTCCTGAGCCGTCACGCCGCCGGCGACGTCCCGCTCGACTCGGACCGCAAACCCTCCTACCATCGCATCGCCCGGCGGCTGCTCGGCGACCGGCTCCGCCACACGACCTTCGACGCCACCGCACGGCGCGACCGCGCCAACCCGCTGTTCCCCATCAACCACACCAATGCCATGGCGCGCTATGGCCTCGCCCGCCTGCGCCGACGCACCTGGTGCGTCTCCCGACGACGCGCCTGGCTCGAGCGGGCCCTTCACGCCTGGGCCGGATGGTTCAACTTCTGCCGCGGCGTCACCATCACCGCCACCGCCAGCCCCGCCGAAGCCCTCGGCCTGGCCCAGAGAAAACTCTCCCTCGCTGAATGGCTCCGGTGGCGCCACCACGGGCACAACGCCGGACGCATCCTCCCCAGGCCTCTCGACAGGCTCTCATGACGGCCTCAGTCCATACCCCTTCACAACCATGGGGGGCATTTCTCGTCGTCATACCCCCGGGCGCTTTCCTGGCAGGGGTCATGAGGCTAGAATGTCGGGCATCGGTCACATCCAGGAGGAGACGCTCATCATGCCTGAGCTCGAAGGGAAGACGGCGCTCGTGACGGGCGGCGGCACCGGTCTCGGTCGGGCCATCGCGCTTGCGTACGCGTGCGAAGGTGCCCGCGTGATCATTGCGGGCCGGCGGCGTGAGCCGTTGCAGGAGGTCGTCGCGGCAGCGCCCGAGGGACGCATCCGCCAGGTCGTCGCGGACATGACGCGCCGTGAGGACCGGGCGAGACTCGTCGACGACGTCATCGCGGCAGAGGGGGGGCTCGACGTCCTGGTCAACAGCGCCGGCATCCTGCAGGGCGGCGGCATCGACAGGACCGGCCTCGACGACTGGGACCGGACGATGGACGTCAATCTGCGCGCCGTCTTCGACCTGACACGCCTCGCGGTGCCTCATCTGGTCGCGCGCAAGGGGAACATCATCAACATCTCGAGCGTGGCGGGGCTCCGCCCCTACCCTGGGCTGCTGTCGTATTGCGTGAGCAAGGCCGCCGTGGACCAGCTCACGCGCTGCCTGTCACTGGACCTGGCGCCCCGGGGGGTCCGCGTCAACGCGATCAACCCCGGCGTGGTGGTCACCGAGCTGCACAGGGCCGGCGGCATGAGCGAGACCGACTACGCCGCATTTCTCGAACGTGGCAGGACGACGCACCCGATCGGACGCGTGGGCCGGCCGGAAGACGTGGCCGAGATGGCGCTCTTTCTCGCCTCGGAGCGCGCCTCCTGGGTGACGGGCGGGACGTTCAGTGTCGACGGGGGGCGGGCCCTGGCATCGGCACGCTGAGAAGGCACGGCAGGAAGGCGAGCCGCTCTCAATGGCCCTCGCGCGCCGGCTTCGGTGCGGGCCGCGGCGGCCCCGCGAAGAACGCCCGCGCCCGTGCGCTGAAGCGGGCTCGCAGATCGTCGGGAACGAGGATTGTCAGATAGTCGCCCCCGGCGATCGCATACGGTGCCAGCACCGAATGACGCATCAGCGGCCCCCCGTCGGGGGGCACATGGGCGAGCAGCGGTATGGTGAGGGCGCAGATCAGCAGGATCGCCATCAGCACGCCCAGCCCGGCCCCCGCCATCCTGTCCAGGAAGCGCAGCTTGACGGCACCCAGCGCGCGGGCGATCAGCCAGGCCAGGATCCACGAGGCCAGCACCACCGCGACGAAAATGCCCGCCGCCGCGGCGAGCCGGAGCAGGTCGGGACCGGCTGGCGGCTCGGGAGGCCGCGCCGCGAGCCTGGCCGCGAGCGGCTCATCGTAGCGCACGGCGAGCGCCCATCCGGCGGCGAGTCCCGCGAAACCGAGGGTGAGGCGGATGACTCCCCGCACCATCCCGTAGATCAGCAGCACGAGGATCACGAGACAGGCGCTGACGTCGAAGGCTCCCATGGTTCCCCTCCTCCGGGGCCCGCGCGGCGGACCCGGCCGGTCACTCCCGGATGAGCAGCATCGTCGTCGGGTTCAGCGCGATGCTCAGCTCGGAGACCTCGGGGTTGTCGTGGTCCTTGAGAAGACGCACGTGGACCGCCCGCCCATCATGCGCCATGAAGACGATCACGTCCACCGATCCTTCCAGCCGTGCGAGCGGCTCGGGGATACCCCGCTCGTTGCGCGGCGCGTCACGGTGGGTCACCGCCGACATCCACAGCTCGGCATCGAGCTCCCCGGCGATCGCTTTCAGCTCGGCCAGCTCGGCGGCCTGCGCGGAGCCGAAGTCGAAGTCATCGATGATCAGGGCGTCCGGGTGGAAGTGGGCGTGCTCGCGCAGGAAGGCGACCCCTTCCCGCAGCCGCGGAATGGAGAACGCGTTGCCGATGTAGGTGTGGATGTTCCGGTTGCGCTCCATCTCCAGCCGTTCACGGTCGACGTCGGTCAGCCCCGAGGACTTCGCCAGATCCGTGAAGATCTCGTCGTAGTATCCGCGGATCTTCTCGACCGGCTGGTTGAGCGCGACGTGCAGGACCTTGCGGCCCCGCATCAGGTCGTCCAGCGCCACGCCGACGAGGAAGGCCGTCTTGCCCACCCCGGCCCGGCCGACCGCGACGCCGATGTTGCCGCGCCCCAGGCCGCCGTGGATCGACTTCTCCAGGACCCGCAGCGGGCTGCGTTCGTTGAGATCCTTGCGATAGTTCATCGGGTCCTCCCAGGATCGGGCCCGAGCCAATACTCGGACACGCTCCTAATCCTCGTCATCGAGCCCCGTCCCGTACTTCTTGACCAGTTCCTGTGAGACCTCGGCCGGGACCGGCGCGTAACGCGCGAACTCCATCGTGTACTCCGCCTTGCCCTGGCTGCTCGAGCGCAGGTCGGTGGAGTAGCCGAACATCTCGGCCAGCGGGACCTCGGCATCCACGCGGACGAACCCCTCCGACTCGGTGGTCCCCACGATCATGCCGCGGCGCTGCATCACGGTGCGGACGAACGCTCCCTGGAACTCCGACGGACCCTCGATCGACACCTTCATGATCGGCTCGAGGATCTGAGGTTTCGCCCTGTGATAGACCTCCCGGAAGGCGCCCCGGGCGGCGGCCTGGAACGCGTTGTCGGAGGAGTCGACCGAGTGCGCCGCGCCGTCGTCGAGGACCACCCTCAGCCCGGTGACCGGGAACCCGATCATCCTCCCCTTCTTCAGCATCGACTTGAAGCCCTTCTGCACCGATGTGATGAACTCCGAGGGGATCGCCCCACCGTACACCTCGTTGACGAACTCGAAGTCTCCCTCCGCGAGAGGCTCGACGTATCCCGCCACGCGCCCGTACTGCCCCGAGCCGCCCGTCTGCTTCTTGTGGGTGTAGTTGTACTCCGCCCGCCGGCTGATCGCCTCGCGGTAGGCCACCTGCGGGGCGCCCGTCTCGACCTCGGCGTTGTACTCGCGCTTCATCCGCTCGACGTAGACGTCGAGGTGCAGCTCGCCCATCCCGGAGATGATCGTCTCGCCCGACTCCTCGTCGACGCGGGCATGGAAGGTCGGGTCCTCCTTCGTGAACCGTCCGAGCGCCTTGGAGAGGTTTCCCTGCGCCTTCTTGTCCTTCGGCTTGATGGTGATGTGGATGACCGGGTCGGGAACGTGCATCGAGGTCATCGCCACCTGGATCCTGTCCGAGGTAAACGTGTCGCCGGAGGCGCAGTCGATGCCGAAAAGCGCGACGATGTCTCCCGCCATCGCGTCGGTGATGTCCTCCATCTCGTCGGCGTGCATACGCACCAGACGCCCGACCTTGGCGTCCTTGCCCGTGCGCGAGTTGACGATGGTGTCACCCTTCCTCAGCGAACCCTGGTAGATCCGGATGTAGGTAAGCTGGCCGAAACGCCCTTCCTCGAGCTTGAAGGCCAGGGCCACCAGGGGCGCTTCGGGGTCGGGCTTGAGAGTGATCTTCGTCTCGTCCTGGCTCGAGATCCAGGGCCTCGTTGACCACCTCGGTGGGCGAAGGCAGATACTTCGCCACGGCGTCGAGCAGCGGCTGGACCCCCTTGTTCTTGTACGCCGAGCCGATGAACACCGGCGTCAGCTCCAGCGAGAGGGTGCCGCGTCGGACCGCCTCGTGGATCTGCTCCTCGGTGACCTTCTCCTCGAGCACCGCCTCCATCAGTTCGTCGGAGAACATCGAGACGGCGTCGAGCATCTCGTGACGCTTCGTCTCGGCCTCCCCGCGCAAGGCCTCCGGGATCTCCTCGATACGGATGTTCTCGCCGTTGTCACCGTCGAAATAGATCGCCTTCATCGAGGCGAGGTCGATCACGCCCTCGAAGGCTGCCTCCAGCCCGATCGGTATCTGCATCAGCACCGCGTTGTGCTTCAGCTTCTCGCGAAGCTGAGCCGCGACCCGGTAAGGGCTGGCGCCCGAGCGATCGGCCTTGTTCACGAAGGCGATCCGGGGGACCTTGTACCGGCGCATCTGCCGGTCGACGGTCATCGACTGCGACTGGACCCCGGCCACGGCGCACAGCACGAGGATCGCGCCGTCGAGGACCCGCAGCGAGCGCTCCACCTCGATGGTGAAGTCGACGTGCCCGGGCGTGTCGATGATGTTGACGTGGTACCCGGCCCACTCGCAGTAGGTGGCGGCGGAGGCGATGGTGATGCCCCTCTCCCGTTCGAGCTCCATCGAGTCCATCTTGGCCCCCACGCCGTCCTTTCCCTTGACGTCGTGGATGACACGGATGCGCTTGGTGTAGAACAGGACGCGCTCGGTCAGCGTCGTCTTGCCCGAGTCGATGTGGGCGCTGATGCCGATGTTTCGGACTTTATGCAGATCGGTGATCACGGACTCCCTTTCCCTGGAGAGCCGCCGGTGTCCGGACGGTCCCCTCGTACGATGTCTTCAAGCAAGCCGGGTAAAATAGCAGAACCGCGGGCGATTGGCTACCGAAGGGAGTGGCCCGCTCCGGCGCGAAGGAGGGATGGAAGGAGGCCGGCAGGAGCCGGCCCCCAGCTAACTAGAGGCCCCACTTGGCCTTGTTGGCCTGGACCTCCTCGACGCTCGGCTTCGGTTTCTCGATGTTCTTGGCCACCTCGAACAGGTCGCGCTCGGTGTCGCAGCGGGCATTGAGCGGCGTGTCGTCGGTGAACGGCTCGGGGACGGCATCCTCCGCCGTGATCGCCTCCCAGGGGCACTCCGGCTCGCAGGCGCCGCAATCGATGCACTCCGCCGGCGAAATATAGAGCTGGTCCGGCAGGTCCTCGGTCGGTTCCTTGGGTACATAGAAGCAGTCGACCGGGCAGACGGCAACACACGCCGTATCCTTGCAGTCCCGGCACAGTCTTGAAACGGTATAGGTCATCTTCCTTCGCTCCTTGGAATGGCCCGATGGGCGACTGAATAAGATAGCACGACAGGGTCCACCTGTGACAAGGTTCCGCCGGCATCCTCCGGCAACGAGGTTCTGTGATGTTCTCCCGACGCACCGAGTGGGATCTCAGCCCGAACCGGATCTCCGCCACGCTCTCCGCATGCCGTGAAAGCGGGCGCCGAATCCTCGATCTGACCGAGACGAACCCGACCCGTTGCGGGCTCGGTCCGCCCGCAGAGGCGCTCGCCTCGGCGATCTCCCGCGGGGCCGCGGCGGCATACGAGCCGGACCCCATGGGCGACCCTGCCGCACGCGCGAGCCTGGCCGCCGACTACCGTGCCCGGGGCGTTGCGGTCCCCGCCGACCGGCTGCTGCTGACCGCGAGCACCAGCGAGGCGTACGCGCACCTGTTCCGCCTGCTGGCGAATCCGGGCGACAACGTGCTCGTCCCCACCCCGAGCTACCCGCTGTTCGAGCACCTCGCGGACATCAGCGACGTCACGCTCGGACGGTATCCGCTGACGCGGAGCCTCGACTTCGCCATCGATCTCGACGCGCTCGTGACGCGTGTGGACGACCGCACGCGGGCGATTCTGGTGGTCAACCCGGGCAATCCGACGGGGACCTGGATCAAACGGGGCGAAGCCGCCGCGCTGCATGCCCTGTGCCGCGATCGTGCGATCGCGCTGATCAGCGACGAGGTGTTCTCCGATTTCCCGTTCGCGGAGGACCCCGATCGCGTCGCCACCCTGGCCGGCCCGGCGCCCGCGCTCACCTTCGCGCTCAACGGCCTGTCCAAGATGCTGGCCCTGCCTCAGCTCAAGCTCTCCTGGATCGCGGTGGGCGGCCCGGAGCCGGCCGCGCGCGAAGCGATCTGCCGTCTGGAGCTGATCTCCGATACATTCCTGTCGGTCAACACCCCCGTCCAGCGGGCGCTACCGGAATTGCTGGCGATGCGGGGCCCGATCCAGCGGACGATCCGCGAGCGGCTGGCCGCCAACCGGCGCACCCTTGCCGACCGGGTGGTGGCCCATCCTGCCTGCCGGCTCCCGGCCACGGAGGGCGGATGGAGCGCCCTGATCGAGGTGCCGCGAACCCGCACCGAGGAGGAGTGGGTGATCCGGGCTCTGAAGAGCGATGGCGTTCTGGTCCATCCCGGCTTCTTCTTCAACTTCGATGCCGAGGGGATGCTGGTCCTGAGCCTGCTGCCGCCGCCCGAAGTGTTCGCCGAGGGGGTCGAGAGACTCCTGAGGCGGATCCAGTCGGAGACCTAGCGGAGCCCGGGAGCGCCATGGGGGCGCTCCCGGGCTCCGGTCAGTTCGTCGTCATCGCCCTACTTGCAGGTCTTGCGTCCCGATCTCCCCTTGCAGCTGTTCGAGCAGCAGTCCGAGTTCGAGGTGCAGCTCTCGCCGCGAGAGCTGCAGCTTCCGCCTCCGCCCTCGTCGAGCGTGCAGTTGTACAGCGTGTTGCGGCCGTTGATGTCGTCGCTCGTGAGTCCCTTGTTGTCGCAGTAGGCGATCGACGGGTACATCAACGCTGACGGGGTGCTCGAATGGGCCAGGCCGATCAGATGCCCAATCTCGTGGGTGGTGACCGACTCGAGGTAGATCTCGCTCGAGCACGAGCCCTGCGCCACGGTCGCGTAGTCGAAGTTGAGATTGAACGCCACGTCCGAATCGGTGACCTGGACGACGCTGAGGCCCCCGCAGGTGCCGGTCGATCCGGTATCGTAGTAGCCCGTGGTCGTCGCGGCTATGCAGCTTCCGGTGCAGATGTGCCTCGGGTCGGCGAAGATCAGATCGCTGATGCCGTCGCCGAGCGTGTAGCTGACGTTGGCCGAATTGGCGGTCGTGACGTTGACACCGCTCCCGTTCCACGCCTTCACGGCGTTGACGGTTGCCGTGACGCCGTGGTCCGGGTCGTTACCGGTGACGCTGGACAGGCCGCCGTTGTCGACACGCACGTTCCGTGGCGTGTCGGCGTTGAACCACCGGCGCGGCGGGTTGAGCAGCACGTATGCCGAAGCGGCCGAGGAGATCATCAGCGCCGCGACCGTGAAGGCGACGGCGATGGCGAGTCGTTTCGTGCGGATCGTGTTCCTCATCGTCGTCTCCTCCTATCGACCAGGCTGATGGAGCTGGCGCGCCAGCTCGGACATCGGCAGGCCGTCGGCCACGCCGCCCTGCAGCATCTCGTTGCCGGCCTTGTCGGACCGGACCCGCGACACACCCTGGAAGTAGCCGGCCACCTTCGGTGCACCGTCGTCCCAGCGCGCGATGAACGCCACCACATCCTCGCCCGTCTCGAACCGAGGCGCGCCTTCCATCTCGACCGTGAAGTCGCCCACCGTGCCGCCCGGCACGCGCACGACGATCGTGTCGTCGGCGATGCCACGCAGGCGCCCCTTCACGGTGAGCGTCACATCCGTGAATATCATCGTGGTGTCCGCGTTCCAGTAGCTGCGGACATCGACGACGGAGGCGCGAACCACGGCCTCGGCCCGGTTCTTCAGGCTCTGAACGTCCTCCTTCAGGAACATCGATGCGACCGCCGGGCCGGCCCCGAACGAAAGCAGGAGCGCGGCGGCGACGAAGGATGCCATGTACCCTGGTCTGGATCTCATCCCTGAGTCCCCTCATCTGGCGGGCTGTCCCGTGCAGGGACAGCCGGTGGGTGAATGGTGCACACGTGACCGGTACGATCCGGGTCCTCCTCTGCGATGGGCCCCCCGGGACATCCCTCCGGGCGGAGGGACACCGGCTCCCCTGACAATCGAGTCGGGGATCCGCGGGAAAGGCCGGTTTTCTATCGGAATACCCTCTGTCGGGTCGGGGCCGCGGCACGGGGAGAGCCGGCGGCCGGCGCGTGACAGCGTCTTATACCCGTGTCGCCGGGGGGAATGCAAGAGCAAAATGCGGTCGAGCCGACCCGGGTCCGTGGGGCATGCTCCCCTTTCACGGAACCTCGTCGTATACTTACGCGCCCGTCACACACCAGGGGGAACCCGCAGGCATGCCACCATCGAAGACGCGGAGGGGAAGCCTCCCCTCCGGCGAAAGTCCGTTTCTGCGCCTCATGGCGGTCTGCCTCATGGCCGCCCTGTCGTCCGCGGCCTTCGGCCAGGCCGTGACCGCCACCCTCAAAGGACGTGTCTTCGACACCGGCGGCACGGGCCTGCCGGGGGTCGTGGTCATGTGCGAGAGCCCTTCCCATGGCGGCAGCAAGCAGCAGACAGTCACCGACGTGGAGGGGAATTACCGGATCCCGCTCCTGCCCCCGGCCGACGACTACGTCGTGTCGGTGAACTACCCCGGGTTCGCCCCTGTCGAGGTGAGCCCGATCGAGCTGAACGCAGGCGGCACAAGGCTGCTCAACATCACCCTGAGAACCCGCGAGGAGTCGACCGAGACCGTCAAGGTCGAGGCCCGCGGCAGCACCGTCGACACCGAGTCGACGAAGACCAGCACCTCGTACAACGCGGAGTTCATCGAGGGTCTGCCTATCATCGGCCACAACTACCAGGACATTCTCACCCTCGCGCCCGGAGTGACCGACACCGATGGCGACGGCAACCCGAATGTCCATGGTGCGAGAGACACCGGCCTGCAGTACCGGCTCGACGGCGGCAACATCACCGACCCGGTCTCGGGCACGTTCGGGCAGAATCTCAACTCCGACATCATCGAGGAGATCGAGGTGATCACCTCCGGCGCTTCGGCCGAGTACGGGCGGGCTGACGGCGGATTCGCCAACCTGATCACCAAGTCGGGGGGCAACGACTTCGAGGGGAAGTTCTCCGTCTTCTATCAGGGGAAGTTCCTCAATGGCGACGGGGCGAACAACAACGACGTCAACACCTTCGAGAACACGTTTCCGGATTACCACGATCTGCGTCCGTCCCTGACGGTGAGCGGGGCGATCGTCAAGGACAAGCTCTGGTACATCGGTTCCGTCGAGATCCTGGACACACAGACCCCCATCAATCAGATCGGATCCGATATTCTCGTGACCTCGCGAGGCAACTACTCGTTCGGGAAACTCACCTGGCAGGCCGACTCCTCCGACAAGCTGACGCTCCAGGCGGTCGCCGACCCACGCAAGTTCACCGGGCTGGGTCTCCAGCTCGGCGTGTCACCCGACTCCGACTTCGAGTTCAAGCAGGGAGGCTTCACGCCCCAGGTCAAGTGGACCGCTCTCATCTCACCACAGCTCCTGCTCGAATCGACCGTCACCGCCTTCGATTCGGGAATTTCGGTGACGCCGATTTCGCGCTACTTCGCGCCCACCCCGGTCGTGCTGGTCAAGGGAGCCGCCACGACGAACACGACGCAGGCGTTGTATCCCTGCGAGGTGGTGAACTGCGACCCCCAGTACGGAGAGAAGCTCGTGTACAGGGTCGATCTCCTGGACGGACGCATCACAGGGCCCTACCCGACGCAGACGGACGACTCGCGGATCCGCAACGCGATCAAGACCGATCTCTCCTACACAATCGAGGACGCCTGGGGCCAGCACTCCATCAAATCGGGGTTCGAGTTCGCCGACGAGAAATTCGAGGACTATCCGATCAACAACCCGATTCTGCTGGACGACACCACGCCCCGTCGGCCCTCGATAGTCAGCGGCTCCACGCCGCCCCGGCCCGATGAGATCATGGGGAACCAGGTGCTGCTGACGTATCAGCCACTGCAGACCCCGCAGAACGCGCAGAGCTTCAACAGTTCCATGTACCTGCTCGACGCCTGGAAGCCGCGACCCAACCTGACGCTCAATCTCGGCGTCCGGATCGACCGGGAGGACATCGACACCTCCGGGTTCACCGTGTTCAACCCGCGCGCCGAGCGGCGCGCCGCGATGCGGCTCTGGCAGAAGGTCTGCGCCGCCGCCCGTGACCAGTCCCTCGATACCGCGAACTCCAACTGCCACGATCCGGCGAACTACGACGGTAACCCTCCCCGGGACATCTCCAACAGCTTGAGAGCCGACGACCCGAATCACCCGGTCGATCCTGCGGTGGCGGCGCTCGACCTCAACCACGACGGATTCATCGACCAGACCGGCGCGGAGGGCGCAGCCGAATTCGATGCGTTCACGGACTTCCCCTCGCGGGAAACATCCAACTTCTCGATCACCAACTCGAACCTCTCGCCGCGGCTCAGCTTCTCCTGGGACCCGTTCGCCGACGGCAAGACCAAGATCTTCGGGACGTTCGGACGCTTCTACGATTGCCTGTTCCTCAGCACGGTCACCGGTGAAATCGGCCCCGACCAGGTCAGCTACGCCTTCTTCCCCGACCCGACGCGGCACAATATCGAGCCCGGCTCGGTGTCGCGATCCGCGTCCGCGGTGACCATCACGCAGGTGGACCGGAACCTGAAGACCCCACACACGGACGAGGTGACCTTCGGGTTCGAGAGGGAGCTCGCGCCCGAGTGGTCTGTGGGAGTGACCTGGATCCGGCGGCGCGGGAAGGACCTCCTCCAGGATCAGGATCTCAACCACGTCACATGTCTCGATTACGGACCGGTGTTCGGGATCGACCCCTCGAAAATCTGCGGTGGCGCCGGCGGTCTCGAGACCGACACCTTCGGGAGCGTCGGCATCCAGTCCGGCTCGGGAAGCGTCGAGGGCGGGAGCTTTGCGTTCGATCGCGGCGCCAGCGGACCCAACGGGGTGCCGGATCTGTACACCGTCAGCCCCGCGTTCAACCAGGTCCTGCGGATCGGCAACTACAACTCCAGCCAGTACGACGCCTACGAGGTGAAGGTCGTCAAGCGGCTGCACCGGAACTGGCAGATGCAGATGAGCTACACCTGGTCGAGGGCTTTCGGCCAGGCGGAGAGTTTCGCCTCCCAGATCGGGAACGACCCGCAGACGAAGGACGACGAGGAGGGCTTCCTGGACTACGACCAGAGGCACGTGCTCAAGTTCCAGGCCGTTACGATGCTCCCCGGGCAGGTCCGCCTGGGCACGTCGATACAGTGGGCCTCCGGCACGCCTTTTTCGTACACCCAGCGGATCAGCGACCAGGACCAGACGGGCAACATCATCTACCGCCAGTTCTATCCCACCGGCCAGCGCAACGATCAGCGCAACGGCGGTCAGTGGCTCATCGACGCCCGTCTCGAGAAATCGTTCACCATCGGCAAGCTGATCGCCTCCAGCTACATACTCGCCCAGAATCTGACCGACTCCGACGAGCTGATCCTCTCCGAGTACAACGTGGCCGCCAGGAATGGGGTGGGGTTGCGGGGCTTTCGCAGTTTCGGCCGCCGCTGGGAAATGGGCCTGTCGATGACCTTCTGAGGGTGCGCCGCCGCCACGGTTCCGGTAGAATAGGGGCTTTGCGGGGCACCGTCCCCCTTTTCCGAGGGACCCATGCCGAATGTCCACGATGACGTCATCAGCCTGATCGGGAGCACCCCGATCGTTCGACTGAACCGACTGCGCCCGAAGACCGGGGCGGTGCTCTACGCCAAGCTGGAGTATCTGAACCCGGGAAGCTCCGTGAAGGACCGTATCGCGGTGCAGATGATCGCGGATGCGGAGGCCCAGGGGCAGCTCAAGCCCGGCGGCACGATCGTCGAGTGCACGTCCGGCAACACCGGCATGGGGCTCGCCATGGTCGGCACCGTCAAGGGATACCGGACGATCCTGGTGATGCCGGACAAGGTCAGCAGCGAGAAGATCAAGGCTCTCAGGGCGTTCGGGGCGCGCGTCATCACCACGCCCACGGCCGTCTCCCCGGAGGATCCGCGGTCCTATTACTCGGTCGCGCGGCGCATCGCCGAGGAGACGCCCAACTGCGTCTTCACCAACCAGTATCAGAATCCGTCCAACCCGCTCGCGCACGAGAAGACGACCGGCCCGGAGATCTGGGATCAGATGGGAGAGTCGCTCGACGCGATGGTGATCGCCTCCGGCACCGGGGGCACGATCACCGGCATCGGCCGCGTGCTCAAGAAGCACAAGCCGGCCATCCAGATGGTGTGCGTCGACCCTGTCGGCTCGATCTACTACGACTACTGGCGCACGGGGAAGGTGCCGGAGATGTCCAAGACCTACAAGGTCGAGGGGTTCGGCGAGGATTTCCTGCCCGGCGCGATGGACTTCGCGTTCGTGGACGAGGTGGTGCAGGTGTCGGACAAAGAGTGCTTCCTCGCCGCGCGGGAGCTGACCCGCAAGGAGGGCCTGTTCACCGGCGGGTCGGGCGGCGGCGTGGTCGCCGGGGCGATCAAATGGGCCGAAGCCCACCCCGAGGCGAAGACCGTTCTGGTGCTGCTGCCCGACTCCGGCTCGCGGTACCTCAGCAAGGTTTACGACGACCAGTGGCTCAAGGAGAACTCGTTTCTCGAGGGCGAGACGATGCCAGGCACGATCGCCGATCTGCTCGCGCGCAAGCGACAGCCGCTGATCGCTGCGGGCCCGGCCGACGGAGTCCAGGCGATCATCGCCCTCATGAAGAAACACGGCATCAGCCAGGTCCCGGTGCTCGAGGGGGACCAGCTCGTCGGGATGATCACCGAGCTGAGGCTGCTGCAGGCCATGCTCGACGACCCCGCCTCCGTCGACCGCCCCGTCAGGGAGCTCGCGGTGCAGGCGCACGAGACGGTGGCGCCCGACACCCCGGTGTCGAGGCTCTCGCATATCTGTTCCCAGGGCAAGGTGGCGGTGGTTCAGGAGGACGGCCGGACCACGGCCGTCCTGACACAAATCGATCTGATCGACTATCTCGCCGGGCTGTCCGTCGTAGGTCACCGATCGCAGCGAGAGACCCCGCAGCGGCACCGGAACCGGGCCGCGGTCACAGGTCATTCAACGGGAGGATCTACATCGTGACAAAGTGTGGCGTCATTCTGGCACCTCTGGTCTGCCTGCTTTTCGCCGGGCCCGTCCGGGCGGGGATACCGCCCGCCGGCTTCCAGGAGACGGTCTTCCTCTCCGGGCTCGGACAGATCGACGCGTTCGAGTGGGCGCCCAACGGCGATCTGTGGCTACTCGACAAGGGAGGGCTCGTCAGCGTCGTCCGGGACGGCACGACAAACCCGATCCCGATCCTCCAGCTCACCGTCGAAACCACGGACGAGCGCGGCCTTCTCGGTCTGGCGCTCGACCCCGACTTCCCGGTCAACGGCTTCGTGTACCTCTACTACACCGTCCCGGGGACCACCGCTCCCTTCAACCGGGTGTCGCGGTTTCATTCAGTCGGCGACCAGCTCCTCGACGAGACGGTGCTTCTCGAGGGGCCGCCCCTCACGACGGTATTTCACAACTCGGGATGCCTGCGGTTCGGCGACGACGGTCTGCTCTACATCACCATGGGTGACAACGCGCATCCCGGTGTGTCGCAGCAGCTCGACAATCTGCTGGGGAAGCTTCTGCGGATCGCACCCGACGGGTCGATCCCTCCCGGCAACCCCTTTGTGGGCGATCCGAACGCGCGGCCGGAGATCTGGGCCTACGGCCTGAGGAATCCATGGCGCTTCAACGTCCAGCCGTCCACCGGCAACCTGTTCATCGGCGACGTGGGCGACGGGAAGTGGGAGGAGCTGGATCTCGGGGTGGCCGGCGCCAACTACGGGTATCCGCTGGTCGAGGGGCCCGAGCCCGCCGGAGTGGCGGGCATGACCTACCCGATCTTCTCCTATCCGCACAACGGAGGGACGGCCGCGATCACGGGCGGCGACCACATGGTGGCCGGCAACTTCCCGGCCCAGTACGTCGGCGACTACTTCTACGGCGACTACTCGCAGGAGAAGATCTTCCGGATGACGCTCGACTCGAGCAACCTGCCGACCGGCAACGTCGAGTTCGTCAGCAACGCGAGCGGGCCGGTGCACATACGGGTCGGCCCGGACGGCGCGCTGTACTACGCCAGCATCCTGACGGGGACCATCTATCGCGTCGCATACGTCGGTGGCACCAACCAGGCCCCCGTTGCCGCGGTGTCGGCGGACGTCACGAGCGGACTGCCGCCGTTCAACGTCCAGCTCGACGGCTCGGCGTCGATCGGATCCCGACGGGGGCACCCTCACCTACATGTGGTATTTCGACGATGAGACGCCCCCCTCGACGGCCGTCAGCCCGCTGCACACGTACATGGCGACAGGCGTGTTCCATCCCAACCTGACGGTGAGCGACGGCCAGGACTCATCCACGGCGCGGACCCGCGTCGTCTCCGGCAACCGGGGCCCCACGGCGACGATCCTCTCTCCCGCCGACGGCGCGCACTTCAATGGCGGCGACGTGATCACGTTCAGCGGCTCGGCGGTCGACCCGGAGGAAGGGACTCTCCCGGCGGCGGACTTCACCTGGTGGGTCGTCTTCCACCACAACACACACACGCATCCGTATCTCGGCCCGACTCCGGCGATCGCCGGGGGGACCTTCACCACCGCCGACGCCGGCGAAACCGACCCCGATGTCTGGTACGAGATCCGGTTCACCGCGACGGACACCGGGGTGCCGCTGGGCGCGGCCGGCGCCGTCTCCGACACGAAGATCGTCAATGTCTATCCCAACCTGAGCACGATGAGCTTCCACACCACGCCTCGGGACGACCTCGGCCTGACGTTGGACGGCAAGCCTTTCGTCCCGCCGAGCGACGTCGTGGGCGTGGTCGGCGTGCGACGGACCATCGAGGCGGTATCGCCGCAGACACCCGGAGACGGCCACACGTACATCTTTGCCGGCTGGTCCGACGCGGGCGCCCGGTCGCACGAGATCGTGACGCCGCCCTCGGATCAGGTATGGACCGCCGCCTACGCCTGCGACCTGCTTGCCGAGCCGACGGATCTCGAGCTGTCGATCGACGCGGGCGGCCAGATCACCCTCTCCTGGACGCCGCCCGCCGACCCGTGCCTCACTGCCGCACCCCCGGTGTATCGCGTCTACGAGGCCGCCACCGCTCTGCCCGCATCCCCGCCTGGGAGCTTCCCGGTCGATCCGGCTTTCAGCGAGGTGATGACGACGACCGCCCCGACCGTGACGCTGCCGCCCGGCGGAACCTCACCCGAGTTCTTCATCGTGGTGGGGCGCGGCAGCGACGGCTCGAACGGACCGGCCGGGCACTACGGGGGATGAGCCCTCAGCGGAGACTCTGGATCCGCGCGCGGTAGGAAAGCGACGGTTCGATCAGCCGGACCCCCATACCGCTCGACAGCCCCGGCCCGGCATGCTCCCGTGTCCAGACCACCTCGCCATCGAGCCTCTCGGTCAGACCCGGGAGCCTCGAATCGATACTGAGGTGTGAGGAAGGGACCACCAGACTGCTGGCCGTGACGAACAATCCGGTCTCACTGAGGTTCGCCGTCAGGCCGGGAACGGAGTTTCTCACGGCCTGCGCGGCGGGCGGCCCCTGCGGGACGAAACGGAGCGGGTAGGTCGCGATCACGCGGCGGGCCGGTGCCCAGGCCGCCACCTCCTCGCGCGGCGTACCCCCTTCGGCGATCCGGTGCCCCCGCGCGACGCAGTCCGCCTGGATGAAGGCGGCGGCGAGCGCCTCGGCTCTCTCCGGTGTGGCCGCTTCGAAAGCCAGAGCTCTCTTCCCGCCCGGCTCGACCCAGATCTGCCTCGGGAGCGTGACCACCCGGGCGCGCCACACGCCGTCCTCGAGCGAGAGCCGGATCTCGTGGACCAGACGCCCGTATGGCGCGACAGCCAGAATCTTGCGTCCCTGACGGGTGATCATGGGGCCGAATATATCCCCGCGACTCGACCTGTCCACCGGCCGCGACGTGGCAGGCCGGCCCGCAATTCTCCCCGGGCGTCACCGCAAGCCGGCGGCTGGTGAAAATGGCGGGCTAGGCGGCCACTTCGCTCGCGCCGTTCGGGGGCATGCCGTAGCGGCGCTGCAGGCGGAAGAACTCGATCCCGCCCCAGGGCAGGAGCACGAGGTAGTTGGTGAAGCGGGCCAGAAGGACCGCGGCCGACGCCGACGCGCCGTCCACGCCGAGCGCGAGAAACACGCCGATGAGGGACGCCTCCGTCAGTCCCTGCGACACCGGGCGCCGCCGCGATCACCTGCAGCAGCCCGGCGCCCGCGATGGCGAACGCGACCTCCGTGGCGCCGATCGGCCGGCCCACGGCGGCGAACGAGAGCACCTGCACCGCCACCACGGCGCCGAACACGAGGCTGGACAGGGCGAGCGAGGGCCACCAGGCGCCCGACTCGATCACCGACGTCGCCAGCGCGCGCACGAGATCCTCCCACCAGCGGACCACCCGGGCGCGCCACCCTCCCTCCCGTCCCTTGCCCAGGACGGCCCCGATCAGGGCCGCGACCCGGGGGTCGTGGCCGCGATGCACCCGGCGAAGCAGGAAGTATCCCACCGAGAGCCCGCCGATCAGCGCCGCGAGCATCGAGCCTCCGAGGACCGGAGATACGCGCAGCGACGCCGGCGTCGCCACGACGACGCCGCATACCGACATCGCCACCGCCCAGATCGTGAAGTTGGATGTCTGATCCGCCACGATCGTCCCGTAGAACCGGGCGCGCGAGCGGCCCGTCTCGCGGGAGAGGTAGTAGGCCCGCAGGATCGGGCCGGCCACGCGCAGCGCGGGCGTCACGAGCCCCAGGAAGTTGCCGGCCATGAGGACGGGGGTGACCTGGCGCAGCCCGATCGGCGCTTCGCGGCGCACGAACGTCTCCCACCGAAGCGCGAGCAGGAGGAAGCGGATCACCGTGACGGCGATGGCGAGGGCGACGAGCACCGGATCGGCGCCCATGAGCCTCTCGGAGATGTTCTGCAGCCCGACGCCGCGGAAGACCCGCACGAGGAACCAGAAAGCCACGGCCGTGACCGCCAGGGTGAAGGCCATACGGCCATAGCGGCGGCGATGACGGCTTCCGGATGATGGAGATCGCGAAAGTGACATAGGGAGGTCTCTGACAACGATGCTGGGCGGGCGGCCTGCCGCGGACCGTGAGGGCCTCGCCCTCGAGCCGCCCCTCACGCTCCGCGATGACAGTGTCTAGCGGGACAGCTTCCGTGCCGCGGCGATAGCCGCATGAATCCCGCGCGATGCGCGGATCTTCTTGATCCTGGCCCGCTCAGCCGGCTTGAGGCCGCGCATCGTGCCCATGTACTGGCCTTGCAGCTTCAACGCGCGGCGCTGGTCGGGGCTCAGGCGGGGCTTGCGGCGTCCGCCGTTCGAGTCGGCGGACCGATCGGCGGTGGCCGCGACGTCCGTGAGAAGGGGCGCGATCCGACCGAACGAACGTGCGATCTGCCTGAACGATGTGCGAATGGTCCTGATCTCTCTTGCCAGGGCGGTGCTGGAACGCGGCATTTGTCAACCTCGAATCAATGAGTGTGAAAGGAATCCGAATGAAGCCAGGATGGGCGCAATATAACATTCCGCCCGTCGCGTGGCCAATCAACTCCGGCCGGATTGACCACCAAATCCACGCCTCATTGCGGGATCGCTTTCGAGAAGGACCGCAGCGTCACCTGCGTCGCTCCCAGTGCGGGAGCACGTCCATCGATCTCCACGATCGCGCCGCTCTTTTCGTCGACCCAGATCCGCGCCTCTCCCTGCATGCCGAGGATCCCGCGGAACGAATCGGCGCCCTCTCCGACGGGCCGGACCGAGATGGCCCGTTCGTCGAGATGCAGCGTTTCCTGGCGTCCGGTCGACTCGTTGCGAACCGTCCGCTCGTTGCGCCGGCCCTCCCCGGTCGTCACCAGGATCCGGATCAGATGGCGACGGTACAACGCCGTGAACTCGCGCGATGTTGCCGCGTCCGAGGACAGATCGAGATCACCGAGCAGGTAGATGAGCGAGTAGAAGTCCGTGGGCCAGTCACCGGTGGCCATGGGCTTCCCGTCGGTGTAGACCAGAGGCCGATCACTCTGCTCGGTGCGGAGCCACGACTCGAACGGAGCATCGGGCGATCCCTCGGGCGGCGCCCAGATCGACTGTCTCACCGTCTCGCCCATGAACCGGAAGCGCCGGGCCGTGCTGCCGGGCCGGATCTGCACGAACTCGAGCGGGTGGTGGCTGCGCGGATCGATGTAGGAGATCGTCTCCTCCTCGAACCCCTTGGCGCCGAGCAGGCTCGCCGACAATCGGGTCTTGAGGATGATGGCCGGCTTCCCCGTCTCCGGATGGCTTCCCTGCGTGACCCCGAGGGTTGAGGTCGCCGACAGCACGAGCGCCTGCTCGGCACCGAGGGTGAGACTGGACCAGCCCCGCAGATCGTCCCCCTCGGGCGCCGCCGTCTTGCGGGCGACAGCCGCACTCGACGCCACGGCGGTGATCAACATCGCCGCGAGCAGATTCCGTTTCCGGGTCATTCCCCGCTTCTTCGCATCATCTCTCATCCGACCGCAGCTTAGAGCATGGATTCCTCCCCGGCCACCGTGATGGCCCCGGGGGGTCAGTGCTCCTCTCGGGTCCGATCGAGCCATCGAGGGACCATCTCGCTCGCGCGCCCGAAAAGATGCTCCTCGAACAGGGGTGAGACCGCGGTCGCCTCGAGGTTGATTTCCAGTGTCCGGGCCCCGTGCTGTCTCGCGATCTGCACGAACCCCGCGGCAGGATAGACGGTTCCCGAGGTGCCGATGGCGACGAACCTCACGCAGCCGGCGAGCGCCCGGTGGACCCGGTCCAGCCCGAGCGGGATCTCGTCGAACCAGACGACGTGCGGCCTGAGCGGTTGGGCCGGATCGCAGCAGACGCACCGATCCTCCACCGACAGATCGCCATCCCAGGCGGTAATCCGGCTCGAGCGCACGCATCGCACCTTGCGCAGTTCGCCGTGCATGTGCAGCACCCGCGCGCTGCCCGCCCGTTCGTGCAGGTCGTCGACGTTCTGGGTCACCAGCAGCAGGCGTCCTCCCAGCCGCGTCTCGAGGGCGGCCAGCGCCGCGTGCGCGGGATTGGGGGTGATGTCCGGAGAGAGGAGCTGCCGTCTCCGCTCATTGTAGAAGGTGTGCACGAGCTCCGGGTTGCGCGCAAACCCGCGCGGCGTGGCGACATCCTCCATATCGTAGCGTGACCAGATCCCGCCCTCGTCGCGGAAGGTGTCGAGCCCCGACTCCGCCGAGATCCCCGACCCCGTCAGGATCACGATCGCCGGGGTCTCCCCACCCATCCGATCACTCCTCTCCGGAATCCGGCGTGAAGACCGTCATGACCTCGTCGAGCGGCTTCCGTTCGATGACGGGCACGACCGCATCGGGCGCCGGGTATCCCACCGGCAGCAGCAGGTAGGGCTTCTCGTTGGAAGGTCGGCCCAGGATGCTGCGCAGGAACCCCATAGGGCTCGGCGTGTGGGTGAGTGTCACGAGTCCGGCCAGGTGCAGGGCGGTGATGAGAAAGCCGGTCGCTATCCCGACCGACTCGGAAACGTAATAGTGTTTCACGATCTCGCCGGGCGTGCCGCGCCGGTAGTCGCGCTCGTACATCACGGCGAACACCACGATCAGATGGGGTGCGATCTCCAGGAATTCCTTGTGCCAGTCGGTGCCGAGCGAACCCAGCTTCTCCTTCCATTCCGGCGGGAACCTCTTCTCGTAGTTGAGACGCTCCTCCCTTTCGGCCGCGAGACGGATGGCCCGCTTCGTTTCCGGATCGCTCACGATGACGAAGTGCCAGGGCTGGAGGTTGGCGCCCGAGGGGGCGCCGCAGGCGATGCGCACTGCCCGCTCGATGAGCGCCATCGGGACCGGCTCTGAAGAATAGTCGCGCACGCTCCTCCGGCTCGCCATGCGCTCCGCGTGCTCGCCCAGCCGGCGCTGCTGGCGCCGGGCCGGGGGTTTCTCGAACCCGAGTGGCCTGAACCGTCCCTTGACCAAGGTGCCTCCTGAGCGACGCCGCGCTGCGGGAGCGGAATCATGTAAGCTGCATCGAGGATAGCCGCAAGCGTAACATGGGCGGACTCCGGCCGCCGCCGGGATCCCGCCCGCCGACAATCGTCGCACGGAGGCGCTCATGTCAGGCAGAATTCTCGTTTCGTTGTCCGTCCTCGCGGCCGCGTTCCTGGCGTCGGCGCCCTGTCTCGGCGCGCCGACGACCGTCACGGTGCGCGTCCTGAGCAAGGACGCGAAGTTCGTCGGGACCTCCATGGGAGGCGCGCGGATCGTCATCCGCGACGCCGACACTCGGGAGATCCTGGCCCAGGGGCTGACCACCGGAGGAACGGGCGACACGACGCGGATCATGAAGGAACCCTGGAAACGGGGTGAGCCGCTCGCCACCCCCGATGCCGCCAAGTTCACCGCCGTGATCGATCTTGACGCCCCGCGCCGCATCGAGGTGAGCGCCTTCGGCCCGATGGCGCAGCCGCAGACCGGGGCGAGGGCCTCCGTCACCCAGTGGCTCATCCCCGGCCGGAGCATCGACTCCGGGGACGCCCTTCTGCTGGTGCTGCCGGGGTTCTCGCTCGACGTCCTGGAGCCGGCGGCCCACACGCGATTCGCCGGGGTGCCGCAATCGGTCACACTGAGGGCGAATCTCACGATGCTTTGAGGCTGCCCGATAGAGCCCGGGGGGCTCTGGGACGCCGACCGCTACGAGGTGAAGGCGCTCTTGAAGCACGACGGGCAACCCGCCGGCGAGATCACACTCCACTATGCCGGCACGGTCAGCCGGTTCGAAGGGACGGTGGAGGCCGACGCTCCCGGCGTCTGGGAGGCGATCGTCTACGCTTTCGACCCCTCGAACGGGAACACGGGGGTGGACGCGGTGACCTTCATCGTGGCTCCGTAGGGGGCGCCCCCGGCACCGGGGGCGGCACGATCCTCTCGTCGTCCCCTCCCAGCCATCCCTTGCGCCTGAAGTACCACAACATGCCGATTCCGGCGCCGGTCATCGCCAGCATGATCAGCACGAAGATGGGTCTCCAGTCCTGCCCCGGGATCGCCACGTTCATGCCGTAGATGCCGGTGATGAAGGTGAGGGGGATGAAGATGGTGGCGATGATCGTGAGCACCTTCATCACCTCGTTGAGCTTCTGGCTCAGGCTCGAGATGTAGATATCCACGAACCCCGCAGCCAGCTCGCGGTAAGTCTCCACCATGTCGAGTATCTGCACGGAGTGGTCATAGCAGTCCCTCAGGTAGATACGGGTCTGGGCCGTCACCAGAATCGCTCTCCTCCCGGACCAGGCTGTTCACCGCGTCGCGCATCGGCCAGATGGCCCGGCGCAGCACGAGCAGGTCCCGCTTGGCGTCGTAGATCTTCTCCAGACTCTCCCGGTCGGGACTCTCCACCAGCTCGTCCTCCAGCGCCTCCAGCCGCTCGCCGTACATCTCGAGCACAGGGAAGAAGCTGTCGATCAGGGCGTCGATCAGAGCGTACGCAAGATAGTCGGGCCCCGACCGGCGCATCAGCCCCTTGCCTTTGCGCAGCCGGTCCCTTACCGGGTCGAGACAGTCGCCGTGATGCTCCTGGAAGGTGAGGACGTAGTTCGGGCCGAGGAAGATGCTGATCTGCTCCGTCCTGACGGCTTCGCCGCTGACCGGCATGCGCGCGATGATGTAGAGGTGGGAGTCGTAGTCGTCCACCTTGGGCCTCTGGCGAACGCTCACGACGTCCTCGAGGGCAAGCGGGTGCAGGCCAATCGAGGCGCCGAGCCTGCCGAGCAGGTCGAGGTCGCCCAGCCCCTGGACGTCGATCCAGGTCACACCGCTGCCGGCGATGAAGGAGACGCATTCCGAGGCCGACGACAGGTCCTTCTCCTCGAGGGTCTCGGTGGTGTAGCGGATGCCGTGGATGCGGGGAGCGATCGAATCGCCGGTGAGCACGAGAACTCCCGGCGCCATCCCCGGCTGCTTCCTCTTCCTCACTCTTTTCGCCATCCTGCGGGCCCCCCGGGTGACGCGCCGGGGCCGGACGCGGCCCGACGCGGGTGACAGTATAAGGGCATCCCGTCCCGAAGCTCACTCAAAAGCGGCGTCTCACTCCGGCCAGGAGACGTCGATCACGCCCTGCTCGCCCGGGGCCAGCGTCACGGTCCGGCGGCGTGTGCCGAGCGTCTCGTGCCGGAGCTCGACGACGAACGTGCCGGCCGGAAGGCCCTCGATCCTGAAAGCGCCGTCCGGCCCGGTCACCTGGAAGAACGGATGCCCCGTCACGCCGACCCACGCTCCCATCCACGGATGGACGTCGCACTTCAGATGGACCATCAGCTCCGGGTGGGAGAAATACTTCGTCGCGGTCTGGCCCTGGACAGACATGCCGAAGTTGAACGCCGGGTTGATCGAGGTGACGGCATGGACATTGTGGAGCGTGGGGTCCGCGTTGAGGATCTCGAGAGGCTGGCCGACCTGCACGCCCAGCACGTGCGGCCGGTAGGTGCACCCGAGCTGCTCGAGGCGCGCCGGCTCGGCGGGAGGCGCGAACACACGCTCCCCCAGCCCCGACACCACCGCGACGAAGACGTTGGCGACGCCGCCGTCGGGGCCCACGATCAGATTCTCGCGCTGCGTCCCCTTCCCACCGTGACACGCCGCGTCGGACTGCATGTCGATGATCGCGCGCGGCGGCGGCGGCGTCATCGTGTAGCGGACGGTCCCTTCGATCGAAGCTTCCCCGATGGTCGCCCCGGCCGGGATGGCGCCTTCGGGCACGGGAGGCGGCCCCTCGGCCGGACCGGCGCATCCAACTGCCAGCAGCACGGCCGCCGCCAGCGCGACGGCGGCGCGTCGAGCTACCCGAACAGCGGCAGATGGCTGGCGCTTCCCATGAAGAAGAGCATCGGGAGGGACAGCCATGCGTTGGTCCTCGACGCGAGGAACGCCACGCGCCCCACGCGGGCGGCCTCGGGAGGGATCGGTGTCCCCCGCTCGGCGTGCTCGGTGTTCCAGGCGATGATCTTCTTCTGCGCCCGCCAGATGACCCCCCACACGTTCAGCAGCATCCATATCCCGATCCCGCCGCCGATGCCGATCGACTTCGCGCGGCTGCTGATCAGCCCGGTCAGCGCGGGGACGGCGACGATCAGCACCACCAGCAGGATCAGGATCGCCACCGCCAGCACCGGGCCGCTGTCCACCTTCACCACATCGATGAGCACGTGCATCACAAGGTAGAGAACGACCACCACGCCCAGCCACTTCCCCAGCGCCGCATGGCTTCCCTCGGCGCCGACGATCCAGGCGAAGTAGGCGAGCCCCGAGAGCACGGTCACGAGCGCGCCCCAACGGAAGTACCACAGCGCGGGCGGCATCATCCGGGAGATCACCTTCGAGCGAGTCCCGGCGTCGAGAGCACCGAGAAATCGGGGGTTGACGAGATTGAAGAAATAGAGAATCCCGATCCATGTGATCCCAGATACGAAGTGCGCCCACCTGAGCGCCATCTGGACAATCGTCGACGTATCCATCAGATGCCGCCCCTCAACGCGTGCCCTGAGACGGACGTGCGGGAGCGAGCTCCAGCGGCCGACCGTCGCGCGGCTGATCGAATGTGATGCCCAGGAGGTGGGCGATCGTGGGGACCAGATCCACCGTGCGGCACTGCCCGTCGTCCTCACCCGCCGGAATCCCGGGCCCCATGAGGATCAGCGGCACCCGCCGGTCGTACTCGTACGGCGAGCCGTGGCTGGTGCCGGCCCCCGACGACGCCACGAGACACTTCTCGCAGGGCTGGAGCACCAGGTCCCCGCTCCGCTCGGGATCGAAGGAATGCCTCTGGAGATCCAGGAATGTGTCGCCCGCGGACGACGGGGCGAGCTCCGACGCCTTGAACACACGCGCTATCTCCCAGAAACCCGAGAACGCGCGCCGCGCCGCGTCGGCTGCCTGATCGGCGGTCATTCCCAGCTTCTCGAGGGCGTCAGGATCGAAGTAGACATTGCCGCTCTTCTCTGCCGCGACCAGGTCCCGCGCGTCCTCCTTGCCGATCGACGCCACCAGGGCGTCGCGGAGCCGTCGCCTCAGGTCGCGCGCGTCGATGCGCCGGGCGCCGGGGATCGTCTCGGGCAGGGGCAGAACCCCGTGGTCGGCGCTCAACGCGAACAGGACACCGCCCGTCTTCTCCGCACGCCGTTCCGCCTCGCGCATGAAATCGTCCAGCCACCCGTCGAGCCGGATCAGGGCGTCGAGGTATTCCTGGCTGCCGGGCCCGTACGATGTGCCCCACAGCGTCGGTGGCCGACAGCCCGATGAGCAGCAGGTCGGGCTCGCGATCCGCGCCGAGCGACTCCGCATCCAGGATGCGGCTCGCGAGCCGGATCACCGGCCAGTTCCACCAGGGAGAGAACGTGATCCTGTCGACCAGACCGGGGCCGGACTCCTCCGGCTCGGGCGCGAGAAGCGGGTGCGGCGACACCCGGGAGAAGGCCTGGCTCTCGTACGGGTAGTCATCGGGCCGGGCCCCGGGCCGCAGCGGGTAGGACCACTCCTGCGGCATGCCGTCGATGTACGGGGACTTCCGGGTCACATCCCCCCAGAAGGCCGCCCCCCAGGATGGCAGCGCGGCGACGATCGACGGGTTGCTGGTCATCCAGCCCGAGGATCGGCTGTGCCAGAACGCCCCGTCGGCGTGATGGCCCGCCATCAGCACGGCGGCCCGGTCCTTGCCGGCGACCGAGTACACCCTGGCCCCCGGGATCTTCCGCTTGACCAGATCGGCGAGATTCTCGCCCCTGAGGTTTCCGGGCCCGATCGGGCTCGACTCCGGATCGTCGAAGTCGGGCCGCGCTCCGGGCCGGGTGTCCCCCACGCAGTACGCGTCCGACGCCGAGGCGCGATCGTACCAGTCGTTGAGCACGATCCCGTTGTGGCTCGGATACAGACCGGACAGCAGGGTGGCGTGCCCCGGGCCCGTCTCGGTTCCGGCGTGGTCGTGCTCGCACCGGGTGTAATGCTTTCCCGAGCGCAGCAGCCGCGCGAGCCCGCCGGTCAGGGCCGGCTCGGCCCTCTCGAGCGCCCCCTCGGGCAGCATGTCCAGAACGAACACCACGACGAGCGACGGCCTCTCCGCCGGAGCGGGGGCCGCCTGGATCGCCGGACCCGGCAGGAGCAGGAGACTCGAGAGCAGGAGTGCGAGGGTCATTTCTTCTTGAAGAGATTGTCGAAGGCGGCGCGTGCGTCGGTCGGGGAGGCCGTCCCCGTCCGTCGGCCCGTCGCGTCGAGCACCGTGTTGGCCTTGAAGAGCGCGCATTCGTTCGCGGCGGTCTTGTCCAGCACCGGGGCCGCGATCGGGGCACGGCATTCCCACCGTGCTCCCGTGTCGAAATGGCCGCAGTTGCGGCAGACATGCAGTGCGGCACCGCAGCTCGAGCAGGTCGAGGCGCTGGTCAGGCCCTCGGTCGAGGCCGCGCTGGTGCTGCACTGATGGCACCTGAGGACCAGGTTGGCCGAGCGCTCCATCATGTGGCGCAGCTGCTTCTGCTCGGGCGTGCGCGGCTGCTGCGGCTCGTTCCTGCGGTCCTTCCGATCCCGCTGCTCGGATTCCCGGTACCCCTTCTGCTTGTATTTCATGCTTTCCTCGCATTCACGGCCGCGGTCGCGCGGACGGGGCGCTGCGGCGGAGCTGGCAGTTTAACCCGGCGGGGACCCTTTGGGAAGGCGGCAACGGCCGGGCAGAGCCGCGACGCTTGTTGTAGTATCTGTTCGGGAGATCCGGCCACCGCGCGGGCTCCCGCGACGATCCCGCGGTGAAGGCAGGGAGCCAGGATGGACGTGCAGGGCGACAGGGAACGGGCCGGACAGCTCCTCAAGGCGGCGCTGCAGGAGCAGAAGGCCGAGCGGTTCGATGCCGCCGAACGACTCTACAAGGAGTCGATCGCCGAGTATCCGACCGCCGAGGCCCACACCTTTCTCGGGTGGACCTACAGCTTCATGGGCCGTCTCGACGAGGCGATCGAGCAGTGCCGCCGTGCCATCAGGATCGACCCCTCGTTCGGCAACCCGTACAACGACATCGGCTCCTATCTGATGAAGCAGGGCAAGCTCGAGGAAGCCATCGACTGGCTCGAGCGGGCCAAGCAGGCGCCGCGCTACGAGCCGAAGCACTACCCCTACATGAACCTCGCCCGGCTCTATCTCGCGCTCGGCCGTTTCGAGGATGCCACGCGCGAGTTCTCGCAGGCCCAGTTCCTCCACCGCGAGCTGTTCGGACCGGCGCGCGACGCCGGCACCGACGATTCGATCCACTGAGAGCGGCGTTGGCCGGACGCAGACAGGTCGTGCCGGGCCTCGAGGTTCTCGCCCGCCGCCGACCCCGCTATCTGAAGGACCGCCGGGTCGGGCTGCTCATGCACCAGGCGTCGATCACGCGGCATCTCGTCTCCGCGCGCGACGTCCTGCACCGCTTGTGCGGCGGCCGCCTCACCGCCCTGTTCGGCCCCCAGCACGGTATCGCCGGAGAGAAGCAGGACAACATGATCGAATCGGCGCACGGCGTCGACTCCGAACTCGGCATACCCGTGTTCAGCCTCTACTCCGAGACACGCCGTCCCACCGCCGCCATGCTGGAGCACATCGACCTGCTCGTGGTGGATCTGCAGGACGTCGGCACGCGCGTCTATACCTTCGAGTGGACCACGGCGCTCGCGCTCGAGGCGTGCGCGGAGGCGGGCGTGCCGGTGGTGATCCTGGACCGGCCCAATCCGCTCGGCGGGCTCATCATGGAGGGGAACCTGATCCGTCCCGGATACGAATCGTTCGTCGGTCTGTATCCGATCCCGATGCGGCACGGCCTCACGCTCGGCGAGATCGCCGCCCTCGTGAACGCGCGGCTCGCCGGGCGGCGTGGGGTTCCCGCCTGCGAGCTCACGGTCGTCCCGATGGAGGGATGGCGCCGGCGGATGCTGTTCGAGGAGACGGGACTGCCCTGGGTCCTCCCCTCCCCCAACATGCCGGCACCGTCGACCGCGGCGGTCTATCCGGGCCAGGTGCTCCTGGAAGGAACCAACCTCTCCGAAGGGAGGGGCACCACGCGGCCGTTCGAGATCTGGGGCGCTCCGTGGCTCGACGCGACGACCATCGAAGACAGGTTCCGCAGGCGGCGCCTGCCCGGTTGCGTCCTCAGACGGCACGACTTCGAGCCGACCTTCCACAAGTGGGTGGGCGAGGTCTGCCGCGGGTTCCAGCTGCACGTCACCGACCGAGCGCGCTACCAGCCGTATCTGACCAGTCTGGCCCTGCTGCAGGAGACGGCGCGGCTGCATCCCGGGACGTTCGCCTGGAAGCAGCCGCCCTACGAGTACGTCACCGACCGGCTGCCGATCGACGTGCTGACCGGTGACCCCGAGGTGCGTGAGGCGATAGAGTCGGGCGGCGATCTGAGGCGGCTCGCCGCGGACTGGCGCCCGGGGATCCGGGAGTTCCGCAGGGAGGCCGCTCCCCACCTGCTGTACGCCGGCTGACGCGGGCTCCGCGCCCGGCCCGGCGGCTCGCGGGCCGCCCCCGCGTGTGCGCCGCTCGACTATAATAGAGCGACATTTCCGGAATCGCTGGAGAGGACCTCATGCACCTCACACCCACGAACAGCTTCGGGAGCCGCACCCGTCTGGAGGCGGGCGGCCAATCCTGGGAGATACACCGGCTCGACGCGCTGTCGAAGGCCGGTGTCGGGCACCCCGAGCGGCTGCCCTTCTCGCTTCGCGTGCTGCTGGAGAACCTGCTGCGGCGCGAGGACGGCGTGACGGTCAAGCGCGACGACATCGCCGCGCTCGCCTCATGGGATCCTTCACGGCCGCCGAGCCGCGAGATCGCCTTCATGCCCGCCCGGGTCCTGCTGCAGGACTTCACGGGCGTCCCCGCGGTCGTGGATCTCGCCGCGATGCGCGACGCCATCCGGGAGATGGGAGGCGACGCCTCGCGGATCAACCCGTTGCAGCCCGCCGACCTCGTGATCGACCACTCGGTGCAGGTGGACTTCTTCGGCAGCGGCGAGGCCTTCCGGCGCAACGCCGAGATCGAGCTGCAGCGCAACCGGGAGCGTTATGCCTTCCTGCGATGGGGCCAGCAGGCGTTCGATGATTTCCGCGTCGTGCCGCCGGACACCGGCATCGTCCATCAGGTGAACCTCGAGTATCTCGCCCAGGTCGTGTTCCGCAAGGCCGACGGCACGCGTCACGCGGAGGCGTACCCGGATACCCTCGTCGGCACCGACTCGCACACCACGATGGTGAACGGGCTCGGCGTGGTCGGCTGGGGCGTGGGCGGGATCGAGGCCGAGGCGGCCATGCTGGGCCAGCCGATCTCCATGCTGATCCCGGCCGTGGTCGGCTTCAAGCTGACCGGCACCCTGCCGGCGGGCGCCACCGCCACCGATCTGGTGCTGACGGTCACGCAGATGCTCCGGCGGAAAGGGGTCGTGGGCAAATTCGTGGAATTCCATGGCTCGGGCCTCGCCGGCCTCTCGCTGCCGGACCGGGCCACGCTGTCGAACATGGCGCCGGAGTATGGCGCCACGATCGGATTCTTCCCCGTGGACGACGAGACACTGCGGTACCTGCGCTTCACAGGCCGGCCCGAGAAGGGTGTCCAGCTCACCGAGGCGTACTGCAAGGAGCAGGGGCTCTTCCACACGAAGACATCGCCGGAACCGATCTACTCGGACACGCTCGAGCTGGATCTGTCGACCGTTCAGCCGAGCATCGCGGGGCCCAAGCGTCCCCAGGATCTCATCCTGCTCAAGGATGCGAAGCCCGCGTTCCGACGGACTCTCGCGGCGGTCATCACAGAGACGACCCCGTCCGTCGACCCCCAGAGGCTCTCGCGGTGGGTGGACGAGTCGGGCAACACATCGAAGGTGCCGCCCTCGATGGCCGAGGGCGCATCGACGGACGAGTTCAACGAGAGCGTGGAGATCTCGATCGACGGCCGGACCTGCCGTCTCCATCACGGCTCGATCGTGATCGCGGCGATCACCTCCTGCACCAACACCTCGAACCCGGCGGTGATGCTGGCCGCGGGACTGGTGGCCAAGAAGGCGGTGGCGCGGGGGCTGAGGGTGAAGCCCTGGGTGAAGACCAGCCTGGCTCCGGGGTCGCAGGTGGTCATGGACTACCTGTCCAAGGCCGGGCTGCTGTCCGATCTGGAGACGCTTCGGTTCCATCTCGTCGGATTCGGGTGCACGACCTGCATCGGCAACTCGGGCCCGCTGCCCGACACGATCGCCGGCGCGATCAAGCAGAAGAAACTGGTCGCCGCCTCCGTGCTCTCCGGCAACCGCAACTTCGAAGGACGGATCAACCCGCACGTGCGCGCGAACTATCTCGCGTCGCCTCCCCTCGTGGTCGCCTACGCTCTCGCCGGGGACATGGACGTCGATCTCACCCGCGAGCCGCTCGGCACGGATCCCTCCGGGGCTCCGGTCTATCTTCACGATATCTGGCCGACCCCGCAGGAGGTCGCGAACGCGGTGGCCGAATCGCTCGACCCGGAGATGTTCTCCACCCGCTACGCGTCGGTGTTCGAGGGCGACGAAAGGTGGCGCGCCCTCGACTCCCCCGGAGGCTCGACCTTCGCGTGGGACGACGCCTCGACCTATATCAAGCGGCCGCCGTTCTTCGAGGGCATGCCGGACCAGCCGTCCGCACCGTCGGACATCTCCGGAGCGCGTGTGCTGGCCCTGCTCGGCGATTCGGTGACGACCGATCACATTTCCCCGGCCGGCTCGATCGCCGAGGACAGCCCCGCCGGCAGATACCTGGTCTCGCTGGGGGTCAAGCCGGCCGACTTCAACTCGTACGGATCCCGCCGCGGCAACCACGAAGTGATGATGCGGGGCACCTTCGGCAACATCCGTCTGAAGAACAGACTGGCGCCGGACACCGAAGGTGGCTACACGGTCCATCTTCCCGACGGCGCGCCGATGAGCATCTACGAGGCGGCGCTGAAGTACCGGGAGGAGGAGACACCGCTTCTCGTCATCGCGGGCAAGGAGTACGGCACAGGATCGTCGCGAGACTGGGCCGCCAAGGGAACGGTGCTGCTCGGCGTCCGAGCCGTGCTCGCCGAGAGCTTCGAGCGGATCCACCGTTCGAACCTGGCTGGCATGGGCGTGCTCCCGCTCCAATTCACCTCGGGTGAGAGCGTCGCCTCCCTCGGTCTGACCGGCAAGGAGACGTACGCCGTGGAAGGGATCGCTTCGGGACTGGCCCCGGGCGCGCGTGTCACCGTCACGGCGGCCTCCGCCGGCAGACCGGAGAAGACCTTCGAGGCGCTGGTGCGCCTCGACACGCCCC
Source organism: uncultured Acidobacteriota bacterium (assembly GCA_963806495.1). Classification (GTDB taxonomy): domain Bacteria; phylum Acidobacteriota; class Polarisedimenticolia; order JACPZX01; family DASXTC01; genus CAWDYA01. Next base: position 82,994 of record CAWDYA010000008.1, read on the forward strand.
AGGAGGTGGAGTACTACCGCCACGGGGGGATCCTCCAGTACGTCCTGCGCAATCTCCTGCGACAGCGCTGAGACAGGATGGCGTGGCGAAGCGTCTGAAACTGGAGATACTCCAGCAGCCCGACGACAGTACCTGCGGGCCGACCTGCCTGCACGCCGTCTACAGCTACTACAGGGACCCGATCCCGCTACGCTCTCTGATCACCCAGGTCTCACCCCTGGAGACCGGCGGCACCCTGGCGGTGCAGCTCGCCTGCCACGCGCTCAAACGCGGATACAGGGCCACCATCTACACCTATAACCTGACCGTGTTCGATCCATCCTGGTTCGAGGACGATGCAGTGGACATCCCGCGGCGTCTCGAGCAGCAGGCGCGCGCCAAGCCCGACCGCAAGCTCCGCGCCGCCACGCGAGCCTATCTGGAGTTTCTCTCACTGGGCGGACGTCTCCGCTACGAGGAGCTGCGCCCCCGGCTGATCCGCCGGCACCTCGACCGCAGGCAGCCCCTGCTGACGGGACTCAGCGCAACCTACCTGTACCGGTGCCCGCGCGAGGTGGGGAACACGGAGCTGGCCTACGACGACGTGCGTGGAACGCCAACCGGCCACTTCGTGGTTCTGCACGGCTACGGCGCCGATCGGCGCCGCGTGCTCGTGGCGGATCCGTACCTGGACAATCCCAGGTTCGGGTCCCACAGCTACACGGTCAGCATGGACCGGCTGATCGGCGCCATCCTTCTCGGCGTCCTGACCTTCGACGCCAACCTGCTCGTCCTGGAGCCGGCATGAACGCGCTCGTGGTGGTGGAGAGCCCCCGTCGCTGGCCCCTCGATCTTCGGGGAGCCGAAGTGGTCTCCGCCCGGTCGTATCTCACGGAGCCGCGGTTCTCTTCGATGCGCGGCATCACGGTGTACAACCTGTGCCGCAAGTACGGCTACCAGTCGAACGGCTACTACGTCTCGCTGCTGGCGGCGGCGCGCGGTCACCGTCCGCTGCCGTCGGTCTCCACCCTGCAGGACGTCCGGATGGCCCCGCTGATCCGGATCGTGTCGGAGGGTCTCGACGAGCTGATTCAGTCGTCCCTCTCGCCGCTCAAGTCCCTGGGCTTCGAGCTGAGCATCTATTTCGGCCGCAACGTCGCACAGCGCTACGATCGGCTCAGCCGCGCCCTGTTCAATCAGTTTCCCGCGCCCTTCCTGAGGGCCTCGTTCCGGTTCGACGGGCAGTGGAGGCTGGAGGGGATCCGCCCGATCGCCACCTCGGAGATCCCCGAGTCGCACCGCCCGTTCGTGATCCAGCAGGCGCAGCAGTTCTTCTCGCGGCCGGGTCGTTCACGGCGCCGCAGACAGCTGCGCTACGACATGGCCATCCTCTGGGATCCGGCGGACCCCGAGCCCCCGTCCGACGAGCGGGCGATCCGCAAGTTCATCCGGGCCGCGCGATCGGTCGGGATCAGCGCGTTCAGGATCCTGGCCGACGACTACGGCCGGATCGCCGAGTACGACGCCCTCTTCATCCGCGAGACCACCAGCGTGAACCACCGGACCTACCGGTTCTCGCGGCGTGCCGCGGCCGAGGGGCTGGTGGTGATCGACGACCCCGAGTCGATCGTCCGGTGCACCAACAAGGTGTATCAGGCGGAGCTGTTCGCCCGCCACGGGATCGCCACCCCCGAGACGATGGTGGTGACCCGGGACAACATCGGCGAGGTCGCCTCGCGTATCGGGCTGCCCTGCGTTCTGAAGCGGCCAGACAGCTCCTTCTCGCAGGGAGTCGTGAAAGCCGTGGATACCGAGACGCTTCGCGCCTCGCTGGCGAGCTTCCTCGAGAAGTCGGATCTCGTGATCGCACAGGAGTTCGTTCCCTCCGCCTACGACTGGCGGATCGGCATCCTCGACGGCCGCGCCCTCTACGCCTGCAAGTACTACATGGCCAGCGGGCACTGGCAGATCATAGGGAAGGACCGCCGCGGCGGACGCCGGTACGGGAAGGTCGAGGCGTTCGCCCTCGCCGACGTCCCCGTCCGCGCGCGCCGGCTGGCCGAGCGCTGCGCACGGCTGATCGGCGACGGTCTGTACGGGGTCGACATCAAGGACATCGGCGGCCGGTACGTCGTCATGGAGGTGAACGACAACCCGAGCATCGACGCCGGGTACGAGGACGGCGTCATCGGAGACGAGCTGTATCTCGCCATCATGCGGCTCTTCCGCGAGCGTATCGACGCGCGCGGCGCCGCGGAAGGCCGTTCGTGAATCCCGTCTGGCCGTACCGCCTCTTCGAAGCCACCGGCGTCGAGCTGGAGTACATGATCGTCGACGCGGGCTCGCTCTCCGTGCGGCCGATCGCCGACGAGCTGATCCGGGCCGAGTCGGGGGCGTACGAGTCGGAGATCGAGCTCGGCGACATGGCCTGGTCCAACGAGCTGGCGCTCCACGCGATCGAGATCAAGACCAACGGCCCCGCTCGGACTCTGCAGGGACTCGCGGCCGGGTTCCAGCAGCAGGTGCGCCGCATGAACGACCGCCTCCGCCCGATGGGCGCGATGCTGATGCCCACCGGGATGCACCCCTGGATGAACCCGCACACCGAGCTGAAACTCTGGCCGCACGAGTACAACCCGGTGTACGAGGCGTTCAACCGGATCTTCGACTGTCGCGGCCACGGGTGGGCGAACCTGCAGAGCAGCCACATCAACCTGCCCTTTCATGACGCCGACGCATTCGGCAGGCTGCACGCGGCGATCCGGACCATCCTCCCGCTGCTGCCGGCGCTCGCCGCGAGCTCTCCGGCGATGGACGGCGCTCTCAGCGGTCTGATGGACACCCGCCTCGAGGTGTACCGCGGCAACGCCGCCCGGGTCCCCTCCGTCACCGGCGCGGTCGTGCCCGAGGCGGTCTTCACCCCGGAAGCCTACGAGAAGCAGATCCTCGGGCGTATATACCAGGACATGGCCGGGCTCGACCCCGAGGGCATCCTGCGGGCGGAGTGGGTCAACGCACGGGGGTGTATCGCGCGCTTCGACCGCGGCTCGATCGAGATCCGCGTGATCGACGTGCAGGAGTGCCCCGCGGCGGACATGGCGATCGCGGCGGCAACGGTCGCCGCGGTCATGGCTCTCGCGCTCGGGCGGCTCGGCGGGCGCGAGCGGCAGGAGCGGCTGGACACGGGGGCGCTCGCGGCGATCCTGAGCGAGACGATACGGAACGGAGAATCCGCGATCGTGGACGACGCGGAGTTCCTGGCCACCGTCGGGCTCCCGGGCGATCCTCTGCCCGCGACGGATGTCTGGCGGCACCTGACCCGGGCGACCCTGCCCGACGGGACGCTCGATCCCGAGGTGTCCGCGGCCCTCGCGGTGATCCTGTCGGAAGGGACGCTCGCGCGGAGGATCACGACGGCGCTCGAGCAAGGCGGCCCCGGCGCCGCCTTCGAGCCGGTGTACCGGCGCCTGTGCCGCTGCCTCGCCGACGGCCTGATGTTTCATGCCAGCGCCTGACGTCCTGCTGATGACCTGCGAGCACGGCGGCAACCGGGTCCCCCGTCGATACCGCGCCCTGTTCCGCGGCGCCGCCGCGGCCCTCGCGAGCCACCGAGGCCACGACATCGGTGCGGCGGTGATCGCCCGCCAGGTGGCGCGCCGCCTGTCGGCTCCGCTCCGTGTCGCCTCGGTGACACGGCTCCTGGTCGATCTGAACCGGTCGCCGGGCCACCGCCGCCGCTTTTCCGAGTACGTCCGCCCGGCCGACGCGACGGTCCGGCAGGACATCACGGCCACGCACTATCTCCCCTACCGCGAGGGGGTCGAGCGGGACATCGCGCGTCTCGCGGCGGGCGGACGCCTGGTGCTCCATCTCTCGGTCCATTCCTTCACGCCGGTGCTCGACGGCGTGCGGCGCAACGTGGATATCGGTCTGCTGTACGACCCGGCCCGGCGTCACGAGGCCCTGCTGTGCCGGCGGTGGGCGGCGTTGCTGGAGAGAATGCGTCCCGACCTGCGGATCCGGCGCAACGCCCCCTACCGGGGCACGGCCGACGGGCTGACGACGTATCTGAGACGACGCTGTCCGGAGGACCGCTACCTGGGCATCGAGGTCGAGGTGAACCAGGCGCTCGCCGGTTCCGACACGAAGGCTGTCGCCGAGCTGATCGCCGTCAGCCTGCAGCGTCTGGGAGTGTCCGGGCCCGGGGCGCGGCACGCCGGACGAGCCCGTCGGGAAGGCGTTGCGAGCAGGCCGCGCAGAAAGACCCGCCGCGCAGGTCGATCGACTCGACGTTCGTCGCGAAGCGCATGACGCAGCCGGTGTCGTCGCAGTGGTCGAGGCCCGCCACGTGCCCTATCTCGTGCGCGATCTCGGCCACGGCCCGCCGCATCTCGAGATCCGGGTCCGGCGGCAGACCGTAGTACTCGGGCCCCAGACGGGCGAGGGAAACCAGCGCCACGTGCCCTTCGCGGCGGGCCCGTCCGAAGACGAAGGTGAAGATCCTCGTGCCGAGATCCCGCTCCGTGACGCCCACCACGATCTCCCCCGTCTCGTGGGCGAGACTCTCGATCCGCTCCAGCAGGGAGTCTGAATCGATCTGATCGCGGCCCGGAAGAAGGGGTGCCGCATCCACCAGCGGGAGGTGCCTGAGACGGCAGGGCGCGGCGAAGTAGCGACTGACGCTCGCCATGAGGCTCTCCACCCGGACGGGCGGAAAGGGATCGATGGTCGCCAGCGTGATCGCCCGCGACCCGGGGGCCCCGTCATCAGCCGGCATTCACGGGTCTCGTCAGCCCGTAGCTACGGATCTTGTTGTAGAGCGTTCCACGATCCACGTCCAGGATCCGCGCCGCGTTGCTGATGTTCCACCCGGTGGACTCCAGCACCGAGAGGATGTGGGCCTTCTCCACCTCCGCGATCGATCCGCGGCCCGGCGCGGGGGCGACCCGTGTGACCCGCACCGGGAGATCCTCGACGCCGACCACCGGCGGCTTGCCCACGACGACCGCCCGCTCGATGGCGTTCTGCAGCTCGCGTATGTTCCCCGGCCACGTGTAGCCCCTCAGCGCCTCGAGCGCCTCGGGCGACAGGCTCATCGGCTTGCGGTTCATCGCGCGCGCGTACTGCTCGAGAAAGTACTCGGCGAGGAGCGGAATGTCCTCGGGCCGCTCGCGCAGGCTCGGGATGTCGATCACGAAGACATTCAGACGCCAGAACAGGTCCTCGCGGAACTCTCCCGACTTCACCATCGCCTCGAGATCCTGGTTGGAGGCCGCGACGACCCGGAAGTCGACGGGCGTGGGCGACTGGCCGCCGAGTCTCGTGATCACCTTGTCCTCGATGACCCGCAGCAGCTCAACCTGCACGCGCGCGGTGATCGCCCCGATCTCGTCGAGGAAGATCGTGCCGCCGTCCGCCAGCTCGAACTTCCCCTTGTGACGGTACTGTGCGCCGGTGAAGGCGCCCTTCTCGTGGCCGAACAGCTCGCTCTCGAGGATCCCCTCCGCCAGGGCACCGCAGTTCACCACCACCAGGGGGTTGTAGCGGCGCGGCGAGGCGGCGTGGATAGCGCGGGCCACCAGCTCCTTGCCGGTACCCGACTCGCCCTTGATGAGCACCGTCGCGTCGGTGTGCGCCACGGCGTTGATGAGACCGAGAACACGCTGCATCCCCGTCGAGGCTCCCACGATGTGCGGCGGCGGCGCGAGCGTCTCGAGCGACTCCTTCAACTTCAGGTTCTCCGAGCGCAGGGATCGATGCTCGCTCGCGCGGCGCACCAGATGCGAGAGCTCGTCCGGGTCGAACGGCTTCGTGATGTAGTCGTACGCGCCGGCCTTGAGCGCCTTGACGGCCGACTCGACCGAAGCGTAGGCCGTCATGATGATGATCGTCAGGTCGGGACTGGCCGACGCGAGCAGTCCCTGCAGCTCCAGACCGTCCATGCCCGGCATCTTGATGTCGAGCAGCGCGATGTCGTAGGGCGCGCGCCCCACCATCTTCAGCGCCTCCTTGCCGCTGCGCGCCGTATCGACGTGATAGCCGTCCTGCCGGAACCACTCAGCGAGCGAATCGACGACTATCGGCTCGTCATCCACGATCAGGATCCTGGCCATGAGCTTTCTGGCTTCACCGTCGGTCATCGGACAACCTCCTCAGGCTCCCCCTGCGGCTCCGGGCTCCCCGCCTCCTGGCTCAGCGGCAGGGTGATCGAGAAGACCGTGCCCGCCCCGGGCCGCGAATCGACCTCGATCTTCCCGTGATGGCGGGTGACGATACCGTACACGACGGCGAGACCGAGCCCGACCCCCGCGCCGACTTCCTTGGTCGAGAAGAACGGTTCGAAGATCCGGTCCATCTGCTCGGGCGGTATCCCGCGTCCGTCGTCCGCGACCTTCAGGACCATCGAATCCGTCTCCGGCCGCGCGGCGGCGGAGAGCACCACCGTGCCGCCCGACGGCGCCGCCTCGAGACCGTTGATCGCCAGGGCGAGGATCATCTGCTGGATCTGCGAGGCATCGCAGGTGAGCTGGGGAAGACCGTCCGGCAGGTCGACACGGATGGTCTTGTCCTCGAGCTGCGCCTGGTGCTGCAGGAGCATCACACACCGGTCCAGGATCGGGGACAGCTCGGTCCGGGCGAAGCGCGCGCCGGGCGTCCGGCTGAACAGCAGCAGGTTGCGTACGATGTTGCCGCAGCGGCCTGCCTCCTCCTCGATCAGCCTGAGGATCCGTTCCGCGTCGTGGGCCGGCCCGCCGCCGGGGCCCGGCGGTGCCTCACCCGCGCCGCGCCGGCGGAGCAGACGCGCGTAGGTCCCGATTCCGGTCAGCGGATTGTTGATCTCGTGGGCCACGGCCGCCGCGAGCTTGCCGAGAGAGGCCATCTTCGCCACGACCAGCATCTGCTGATGCGCCTTCTCCAGCTCATCGGTCTTCGCGGCCACCCGGACTTCCAGGCTGCGCGCCCATTCCTCGAGCTCCTCCCGCGCGCGGGTCAGGTCGCGAACCATGCCGTTCCAGGCAACCGTCATCCCGCCGATCTCGTCGCTGCCGGTCACGGGCACCTCGGCGGACAGGTCGCCTTGCGACACACGCTCGGCCGCCCGTGTCAGCCCGCGCACCGGCTTGAGGACCATCCGCCAGATCAGGAACCAGGCGAGAGCGAGGACCGCCACCACGGTGGCGACGACCGCCGCCATCATCTGCTCCTCGGAAGCCGCGAGGTTGCGATCCATCGCGGCGAGCGAGAGCTGGACGTCCAGCACGCCGAGCACGCGCTGCGACGCGGGATGGGCGTGGCAGGCGGCGTTCGAGCAGGCCGGCTCGTTGCGGATCGGCGCGATCACCCCGAGCACCCGGCCGCCGCCCGCCTTGCGGAAGATCCTCATCCGCCCTTCCTGGTCCACGCTCTCGATCGGCTCGTTGCGCGCGTGACAGGCGTAGCACTCCTCCGCGTCGGTATCCACCAGCCCGCCGATCTCCTCGGGCCGGCTCGAGGTTTTGATCCGGCCGAGCTTGTCGAACACGCGAATCTTCTCGATCCCTTCCTGCGTGGCGATCGTTTCGATGATCTTGCTCACATCGCCCGGGTTGTTGCGAAGCATCGCCTCCCGGGTCGAGCGGCGGACCACCTCCGCCGTCTGCTCGCCCCCGAGCCGGATGAGCTGCGTGAGATGGGCGCGCTGCATCCGCAGGTTCCAGGCGGTGGCGGCTATCAGGATCGCGGCGGCGCCCAGACACAGCGCCGCTCCCAGCCGGAACGAGAGGTGGTCCAGCAGGGAGCGGCGCTTCCGGCTCGCCGGGCCGGGGCTCATCCACCGGCTCCGCTCGTCCCGGCCGACGGCCGGAACGGGATCGTGGGCGGCGACTTGCCGGCGTCCGGCCCGGCCTCCTCGGGCGTCTCGGGCGGATAGACGTTCAGATACCGGACGGCGAGGCTGAACGCGCCGAACCCGATCGCCACGAGCATGAGCGTGATCACCACCTCCGACCAGGCCGGCACATAGTGCCCGCCCTGCGCTCCCTCCAGACCGGTGATGCTGACGTTGAGACGGTTGACGATGAACCCGAGCACGACCAGGAGGCTCGCGCCGTACAACGCACGCACGTTGCGTCGCACCGAGGGGATCGCCAGGAGCACCATCGGGAGGAGGACGCCGATCATGAACTCGAGCTGGAACATCGACGCCTCGTATGTCGGCTGGAACGCCAGTGGGAGGACTCCGCGGGACCAGAGGTCATAGAGCCGGACGATGCCGAACAGGCCGAGCACCGCCATGAGGATCCGCCCCACTTCCATCAGGAGCGGGACCTCCAGGTGCTTGCCGAAGGCCCGGGCGGAGAGCCTCGACTCGACGATCACCATCGCCAGACCGACGCAGACGGAGGAGACGTAGAAGATCAGCGGCAGGGCCGTCGTGTACCACAGCGGGTACAGCTTGCCGGGCACGATCAGATACAGGGCGCCAAGGCTGGACTGATGCAGCGTCGACAGGATCACGCCCATCACCACGAGCGGCACCGTGAAGCCGTGCTGGATCCGCGCCGCGCGCTGCCAGCCGAGCTTCTCGAACACCATCCCGGAGAACTCCAGCGCCAGCACCGTGGTGTACAGGGTGACGCACCAGGCCACCTCGAACATCACCGAGTGCGGGTTCCACATCACCAGCGGCGCCCAGAGGTTCCAGGGACGACCCAGGTCGAACAGCAGCGCCACCACGACCAGCAGGTAGCCGAGAAAGGCGGTCAGCACGGTGGCGCGGACGATCGGCTGGAACCGCTTGACGTTGAAGATGTAGACGATCGCCGTGATGGTGAACCCGCCCGCCGCCAGCCCGACGCCGCACAGCACATCGAACCCGATCCAGAGACCCCAGGGGTACCTGTCGCTCAGATTGGTCACCGAGCCGAGCCCCTGCGTGAAGCGGACGACCGTCAGCACCAGTCCGAGCGCCAGCAGGAGGTAGAACATCCCCTTCCAGAAGCTGAGCCTGTATCCGTTCAGGCCGTTCATCGCCGTCCTCCTTTCCCGGCGACGGCGTGACCGCCGGCCGTCGTGGTCTCGGCCGCCTCGGCGAGGGCCACTTCCTCCCGCCTCTGCGTGATCCACCAGATCGCGAGCAGGAGGGCGCCACCGACCGTCACGATGCCGGGCACCCTCTCGAGCGCCTCCTGTGTGTAGATCGGAAGCGGTTCGTCACCCAGCCCCTCCTTGAACCCGAGCGCCGCGAACGAGACCGGCGAGAGGAACAGCACGGACGTGCCCCCCACCTCGGTCTCACCGTACACGTGGGGAAAGTAGTCGTCCGGCGACTCGGCGATACGGCGGTGCGCCTCGGCCAGCAGCTCCCCGCGGGTGCCCCCGATCGTGGCGCCGGTGGGGCACGCCTCGGTGCAGGCCGTGACCTGGCCCTTGCGCTGGCGGTCGATGCACATGTCGCACTTGGCTACCGAGGGAACCGCCTTGTCCCATTCGTAGCGCGGCACGCCGAACGGGCATGCCTGGACGCAGTAACGGCATCCGAGACAGACCGTGCTGTTGTACACCACGGGGCCCTCGGCCGACTTGTGCATCGCCCCCACGGGGCAGACACTCGCACAGGAGGGGGTCTCGCAGTGCATGCACATCTTTCTCACGTAGTTGCCTTCGCGCTCGGCCACCACCGTGTAGGTGCTCGCGGAGAGCTCCTCGGTCGTGAACGGATTGCCGGACTGCGCGTGGAGCGTCTTGCATGCCTCCATGCAGCTCCGGCATCCGATGCACTTGGTGATGTCGACGAGCAGAGCCTTCGATTCCCGACTCATCTCGCTCTCCCTCGAAGTGATCCGGTGCCGCCGTCCGGCGACCCGTTTCCTTCGTCAATGACCGGAATGGGTGCGGCGCTCATGTCAGCAGGAACTCGCCGACCAGCCGCCGCCAATCCTCCTCCTCGAGCTGCCGCGCGAAGTCCGCGACCGGCTCTCCGCCGTCCTGCAGCACGCTTCCCGACAGCGCCATGAGCTGGAGCTCGAGGCGCTCGCGGGAATCCTCCATCCAGCGGCGCGCGAGGCTGCCCGACAGCAGGTTGTGCAGACTCCTCGTGAGATCGTGGCTCCGCACCTTCATGATCCAGCCGCGGCCGTACGGGTCGTCGGTGGCGAGCGACGGGTTCTTCCGCAGCTCCGGATTCACCTCGACCACTTCTCCATCCAGCGGCGAGACGAAGTCCGCAGCCCGGCCGTCCACCGTCACGCTGAACCCCTTCGCCCCCTGCCTCACGCGGGAGCCGGGCGACGCCGTGACGAGGCTCTTCGCTCCACCGATCAGCTTGCGGGCGAAGTCGTCCATCCCGACCAGCGCCGTATTCGGACCCAGCGCTCGCGCCCAGGTGTGGCCGCTGTGATAGTGGAAGTCGTCGGGAAGCTGATAGCCGGCCACCCAGACCGGCTCGACCGCGAATGCCGGTGTGCGTGCCGGCTCCCTGACCACGGGCGCCTCGGCCGGCGCGCCGATGCCGCGCCGGGCGCGGCTGCGCCCCACGACGTAATCCAGACCGATGAACACCGAGAACATCAGGATGACCAGCAGGACTGACATTGTGGACCCCCTTTCCCGATGGGGGACTCGTCGCGTCCCCCGGAGCCCTCAGCTCACGCCGGGAGTCCGGCGGTTGGCTCCGATCTTCTCTACCGCAAGGCGTGTGCCACCACGCGGAGGAGCCGCCGGCAAGACCAACTTCCCTTTGTCGGCGATGAGTTGCACGATTCGGGAGTGTGGGATTTCGGATCAGGCGGGTGTCGAATCCTTCCACGCTCTCGGGCGGTCCGCCCGCGATCGAACGCAAGTTCCTGTCATCAAAGGGAGGGGTCGCTGTCGAGAAGTTCCACATGGCTGTCCCGTTTTTCGACGGATCCTCTGCATGCCGCCCGTGCCGATCAGGTGCCGTGTTCCACGCGGCGCTTGAGGACTTCCCAGCGCGCGTCGACGTCGGCCTGGATGCGGGCGATCTGCTCTCCGGTCAGGTGCCGGAACCGTCCCTGCCGACGCAGGTACGGTTCGACCGGGTCCCCGGGATGCTCCGCGGTGAAACGCCATCGTTCTCCGTTCTCGATCTCCATCAGCGGGAAGACACGGGAACGCACCGCCATGCGTGCGAGCTGGATCGAATCCTCGTCCGCCGTCTTCCACCCCGGCGGACAGGGGGAGAGGATCTGGATGAACTTCGTTCCGCGGATCGACCGGGCCCGGGTCAGCTTCTCCACGAGATCGACCGGATAGGCGACGGTGGCCGTGGCCGCGTAGGGGATCCTGTGTGCTGCAAGGATCGCGATCATGTCCTTCTTAGGCTGGCTCTCGGGATGGCCGGCCGGTGTGGTCGTCGTCCAGGCTCCCCAGGGCGTCGACGACGAGCGCTGGATGCCGGTGTTCATGTACGCCTCGTTGTCGTAGCAGCAGTAGATGATGTCCTCGTTGCGCTCCGCGGCTCCCGAGAGTGCCTGCAGGCCGATGTCGAACGTCCCGCCGTCGCCGGCCCAGGCCATGACGGTCGTCTCGCTGTCTCCCCTCACATCGAGCGCGGCCTTGATCCCCGAGGCCACGGCCCCGCCCGTCTCGAACGCGGTGTGGAACAGCGGCACTTTGAGTGAGGACTGCGGCCAGGGGCCGGCGATGATCGACCAGCAGCACGCGGGCAGGGTCACGATCGTCCTCGGCCCGAGCGCCTTGAGCACCATCCTCATTGCCAGCGGGGCGCAGCATCCCGGGCAGGCCAGGTGGCCCGAGGTCATCAGCTCTTCCTTCGGGATCCGGTCCTTGATCATCTCCTGGCTCATGCCGTCACCCCCACCCAGGTGTCCTCGCGCACCGGCGGGCCCGCCGCGCGCGTCCGGCTCACCACGTCGTGAATCGTCTCCGGCGTGACATCGCGTCCCCCGAGACCGAGGATGTAGCCGTACAGCGCCGGGCGTCTCTCCGGCGCCAGATCGTAGAGGGCGGACCGTATCTCCTCGGCGAAGATCCCCCCGTGGCCCGGAGAGATGTTGCGATCCAGCACGGCCACACGGGCCGCCGGCGCCAGCGCCTCGCGCAACGCGTCGGTGGGAAATGGACGGAACATCTTCACCTTCACGAGCCCCACCGCCTCGCCGCGATCGCGCAGTTCGTCGATCACGTAGCGTGAAGTCGAGGTGATGGTCCCCGAGGTGACCAGCAGCAGCTCGGCCCCTTCCGCCCGGTAGCGCTCGATGGCACCGTAGCCCCGGCCCGTCAGGGTCTTCCATTCAGCGTCGACGCGATCGAAGACCTTTCTGGCTTCGTCCATCGCTTCCTGCTGGCGCAGCCGCATCTCCATGTAGACGTCGGGCCGCGTCAGCGCGCCGAACGCACGCGGGTTGTCCACGTCGAGCCGGTAACGCGCCTCGCGTTTCGGCAGGAAGCCGTCGACGAGTTCCTGCCCGGGGATGTCGACGGGCTCGGATGTGTGCGACAGGTAGAACGCGTCCAGCACCAGCATCACCGGCAGATCGACCGCCTCGGCCAACCGGAACGACTGCACCGTCGTGTCGAGCACTTCCTGGTTCGTCTCGCAGTAGAGCTGGATCCAGCCTGTGTCGCGCTGCGAGAGGCTGTCGTTCTGGTCGGTCCAGATGTTCCAGCCCGGCGCCATCGCCCGGTTCACGTCGGCCATCACCACGGGCAGCCTGCCGAGCGCCGCCCAGTGCAGCAACTCGTGCATGAGCGCGAGCCCCTGCGCCGAGGTGGCGGTGAAGGCCCGGACCCCCGCGGCCGAGGCGCCAATGCAGGCCGCCATCGCCGAGTGCTCCGACTCCACCTTGATGAACCGCGCGGGAAGCCGCCCGTCGGCGCACATCTCCGACAACTCCTCCACGATCTGCGTCTGCGGCGTGATGGGGTACGCCGAGATCACCTCGACGCGAGAGAGCTGGACTCCCCACGAAACGGCGTGGTTGCCGATCATGACCTTCTTCATAAGCCTTCCCTCGTCATCGTCATGGCACCCCGCGGGCATTCCGCGCTGCACACCCCGCACCCCTTGCAGTACTCGTAGTCGATGATGAAGCCGTTGCCGGCCGGGTCGCGTGTGATGGCGGCGTCGGGACAGAAGATGAGGCAGACCTCGCACCGGTTGCACACGCCGCAGTTGAGGCAACGCAGCGCCTCCGCCTCCGCCTCGTCGTGCTTCAGCCCCTCGTTCACCTCGGCGAATCCCGTCCGGCTTCTGGCGGCGGACAGATGGCGGTCCTCGTTCCGGATGACGTGCCTGAAGTGGTTCGTGTTGAGCTGCTCGAACCGCACGACCTCGTCGATCGACCCATGACGGACGATCGGATCTTCGCCGCGCCAGCGCGCCATGCTCACGTTTCCGTCGGGGCCGAATGTCGTCGACGCGGGCTCCTGCTCGACGGTCTCTCCGGCCTTCGCCCTCAGGCGGCGGTCGATGCCGATCGCGGCGCGCTTTCCCGAGCCGATGGCGTGCGCCACGGTGTGCGGCTGCTCGATGATGTCGCCGCCGGCGAACAGGCCGGGCCGGCCCGACTCGCCCAGGCCGTCCACGGGTATCGTCGAATCGTCCCGTGTCAGCTCGGGCGGCCAGCCGCCGAAATCCGCGGCTTCGCCGATCGCCGTCAGAACCGTGTCGGCCGGCACGAAGAACCGGCTCCCCTCGACCGGCTCCGGACGCCTCCGCCCCGACGCGTCGGGCTCCCCCAGCCGCATCCGCACGCACTCGAGGCCCTCGAGCCGCCCGTCACGGGCGCGGACTGCGACCGGCGCGGCGAGCATCGTGAACGAAACCCCCTCCCGCTGAGCCTCGCCAATCTCCTGCTCGTTCGCGGGCATCTCGGCCTGGCTCCGCCGGTACATCACGTCCACCTCCGAGCCGAGCCGCCGGGCCGTCCGGGCGCAATCGATCGCCGTGTTCCCGCCACCGACCACCACGACGCGCGTGCCGAGCGACGGCCTCCCGCCGCCGTTCACCTCGCGAAGGAAGGCGAGACCGGGGCGCACCGCGTCGAGTTTCTCCCCCTCGATGCCGAGAGTGCGGCTCCGATGAACGCCGGTCGCGAGAAAGACCGCGTCGAATCCCTCCAGCGTCGCGAACGGAACATCGGTGCCGACCCGTGTTCCGCAGCGGAACTCGACTCCCAGCGCCTCGATCCTCGCGATCTCCCGGGAGAGCACTTCCCGCGGAAGGCGGTAGGACGGGATGCCGAGCCGCAGGACGCCGCCGGGCTCGTCGGCCGCCTCGAACACCGTCACCGCGTACCCCATCCTCACCAGATGAAAGGCGCACGAAAGACCCGCCGGCCCCGATCCGACGACGGCGACCCTCTCGCCGCGCGTCGGCTCGATCCGCTCGGGAAGCGGCAGCCGCAGCGCCCTGTCGCCCAGCATCCTCTCGACCGCATGAATCGCCACCGACGCATCGAGGAGCCGCCGGTTGCAGCTCTCCTCGCAGGGGTGATAGCAGACCCTGCCGGTGGTCGCAGGCAGCGGATTCTCCTTCATGAGGAGTTCCAGCGCCTCGTCGAGGCGGTCCTCCCGGATGAGGTTCATGTACGCTTCGATGTCGATCCCGACGGGGCAGCCGGCGTTGCACGGGGCCACGAGATCGCGGTAGAGAGGCCGGATGTACTTCCACGAGCCGGTCTTGTTGACCAGCGTGCTGGTGCTGCTGACGGCGAGAGGAGGCACGCCGTGGACCAGGTCGTCCTGTCGATCCCGCTCAGGCATGGGTCACCCCCCGCATGGGTGCGCTGCGCACGGCCCTGGCCGCCTCCTGAGCCGCCTCGATGTTGGCCTCCGGGTGGGTCGGAACCTCCTCGGCGATCGCCTCGCAGATGGAAGTGAGATCCACCATGTCCGACCACGCGGCGAAGGCTCCCAGGATGGCGGTGTTGACGATCGGCTGTGTCTTCGATCCCAGCCCGTGCCGGCGGGCGATATCGCCGGCGTCGACCGTCCCGACATCGTACCGGTCCAGCAGCGCCACATACCCCTCCGGAGCGCGCTCGGAGTTGATGAGGATATTTCCACCATTCTTGAGGCCGGTCGTCACGTCCACGGCCTCCACCAGGGTCGGATCGAGCACGATCAGGGTGTCCGGCTGCGTGATTTCACACCGAAGAAGGATGGGACCCGTGGAAACGCGCAGGAAGGCGGTGACCGGAGCGCCCCGGCGCTCCACGCCGAATGCGGGAAACGACTGGACCGACTTCCCCTCCCTGAACAGCGCCGTAGCCAGCACTTTCGAGGCGATGACGGCCCCCTGACCCCCTCGTCCGTGGATCCGGAGCTCGATCATGGGACTCCTCCAGCCCGCAGTTGACTTCAGGCGGCCCACCGGGCGCGCGGGCCTCTCGCCGCTGCCGCCCGGAGCGGCCCGGCTCTGGCACCCCTCTCAACATGCAAGCCCAGTGCCATGAAGCGGATAAACCACCGATTTCCGGCCGGCGGTATAATGCGGCTCCCGGAGGTGGGAATCATCGTGAACACGGCGTCCGGAAGTGCGAGGGTCCGATCAACGCGCGTCCACGCGATCGGCTGCGCGGGACTTCTTCTCCTTTCTTTCACGCTGGTGCGGGCCTCCGACGAGGAGCGTCCCCGCCCCGCGCGGATCACCAACGACGCGATCTGGTCCGGCGCGTTCGACGGGCGGCCGGTGGCGGGTTTTGTCTGGTCGCCGGACGGAACGCGTGTCGCCTTCTCGAGACGCGAGCCCGAAGGCCTCTCGCGGCCGATTTACGTTCACGATGTCGCCACCGGCCGCACAGTGCCGGTGATGGATCCCGGGGAGGGCTCTTCGAAGACGGCCCCGTCCTCCTGGTCCTGGTCGCCCGACGGGAGGAGCCTGCTGCTCGAGGCGGCGGGCGATCTCTACCTGGCGGACCTCACCGGAGACGGACCGGCGCTCCCCCGGCGGCTCACTTCCACCTCCGCGACCGAGGACCACGCCGCCTTCTCCCCCGACGGGCGGTGGGTGGGGTTCGCGCGCGACGGCGACCTCTTCGTCATCGATCCGGAGTCGATGCGCGAGCGCAGGCTGACCGAGGGCGGATCGGAGGAGATCCTCAACGGCAGCGTCGACTGGGTGTACGAAGAGGAGTTCAATCTGCACACCGCGTGGTGGTGGTCCCCCGATTCCGCACGCATCGCCTATCTGCAGTTCGACCAGCGCGACGTCCCGCGCTATCCGATCGTCGACTGGATCCCGATCCATCCCGACGTGCGATGGCAATGGTATCCAAAGGCCGGCGACGCCAACCCGACGGTGCGGATCGGCGTCGTGCCGGCCGCGGCACCGGCCGCCGCCGCGGAGACCTCGGTGCCCGCGTCCCGCTTCATCGACGTGGCCGCCTCTCCCGATATCTACTTCCCGCGTGTCTCCTGGACCCCGGACGGGCGGGTGGCGGTCATGCGGCTCGACCGGCAGCAGACCCACCTGGATCTTCTCGTGTGCGACCCGGCGACCGGCGCGGCCCGCCGGGTCCTTGAGGAAAGCGACCCTTACTGGATCAACATCGGCGACGACTGGCGGTTTCTCGCCGACGGGCGCCTCCTGTGGGGGTCGGAGCGGGACGGCTATCGTCATCTTTATCTGTACGGGAGCGACGGCAGGCTTCTGCGGCGCCTGACGAGCGGCGACTGGGCTGTCGCGTCGCTGGAAGCGGTCGACCCGAAGAGCCGTGTCGTCTACTTCACCGGGTCGCGGGACGGAGCGGCTCAAAGACATCTGTACCGCGTCCGCCTGGACGGTTCGGGGCTCACGCGGCTGACCGAGGAGCGCGGCTGGCATCAGGTCGTCGTCTCGGCCGCCACCGGAGCCTGGGTCGACTCCCATTCCACCGCCGTCATCCCGCCGCGTGTGACCGTGCGGCGCCCCGACGGTACCGTCGCCGCCACGCTGGACGACACCGCCATCGAGGCGATCGCCGGCTACCCGGCCGGCCGGGTGGAGTTTCACGATGTGCCCGCGCCCGACGGCACCCGTCTGCCGGCTATGATGACGCTTCCACCGGAGTTCGACCCGGCACGACGCTACCCCGTCCTGATCTTCGTGTACGGCGGCCCCCACGCGCAGAACGTGCGCGACGCATGGGGCGGGGCACGAACCCTGTGGCATCGGATGATGGCGGCGCGCGGCTACATCATCTGGACGCTCGACAACCGCGGTGCCGGAGGCTATGGGCACGCATGGGAGACGCCGATCCATCATGCGATGGGAGGCCACGAGCTGGCGGATCAGCTCGCCGGGGTCGCCTGGCTGAAGACGCGCCCCTGGGTCGACCCTGCGCGAATCGGGATCTGGGGATGGTCGTACGGTGGATACATGACGCTCTACTCACTGTTCAATGCGCCGGACATCTTCCGCGCGGGAGTGGCGGTAGCTCCGGTGACCGACTGGCGCGACTACGACACGATCTATACGGAACGGTACATGGGCACCCCGGCAGAGAACCCGGAAGGATACCGTGACAGCTCGCCCGTCAACCAGGCGCAGAACCTGAAGGCCCCGCTGCTGCTGGTGCACGGTTCGTCCGACGACAATGTACACATGCAGAATTCCGTCCAGCTTCTCGACCGCCTGATCGGCGCGGGCAAGCCGGTCGAGTTCATGCTCTATCCCGGAAAGAAGCACGGCATCGCGGGCGGGGAAGCGCGCACCCATCTCTTCGAGAAGATCACGCGCTTTATCCAGGACAATCTCTGAGGACACGGCACCGATGATCGGCCGGACACTGAAGAACTACCAGGTCGAGGAGATGCTGGGCAAGGGCGGCATGGGGGTGGTGTACCGGGCGCGCGACACGCGGCTCGATCGCCCCGTGGCGCTCAAGGTGCTGCCGCCCGAGCTGATGCGTGACCCGGAGCGCCGCCGCCGCTTCGTCCAGGAGGCTCGCGCCGCCTCGGCGGTGAACCATCCCGCCATCGCGCAGATCTACGAGATCGAGGAGCAGGACGACATCACGTTCATGGTGATGGAGTACGTCGACGGCAGCACGGTGCGGCAGCTCATCGCCCGCAAGGAGCTCGACCTCGCCTCCGCCGTGGAGATCGGCGCGCAGGTCGCGGACGGCCTGGCCCGCGCGCACGAGGCCGGCATCGTGCATCGCGACATCAAATCCGACAACATCATGGTCAGCCGGGACGGCCATCCGAAGATACTCGACTTCGGCCTCGCCAAGCTGCTCGACCCTCCCGCCGCCGGGACGGAGGCGGGGGCGGACCGGAGCCAGATGGAGACGATCGCGCGCACGCAGGCGGGAGTCATCCTCGGCACCATCGCCTACATGAGCCCGGAGCAGGCCCGGGGGCTGCCCGCCGACAAGAGATCCGACATCTTCTCGTACGGGATTGTGCTGTACGAGATGGTGACCGGGAAGCTCCCCTTCGAGGGCTCGAGCGCGCTCGACACCATGCACGCGATCGCCTTCGACCCGACGCAGCCCGTCACGACGGTCCGGCCCGAGGTTCCCTGGTCGCTCCAGCGGATCGTGGATCACTGCCTGCAGAAGAAGCCGGATGACAGGTACCAGGATCTGCGCGAGGTGGTGACCGGGCTCAAGGGAGTCAAGCGCGAGATCGAGAGCGGGGTTTCGGGCGGGGTGCCGGTGGCGGAGCGGGTACGGACGTTGCTGGGCGGGCTGTCGAGCCGGGGTCTGGTCTGGGCCGCGGTCGGTGGCGCGGTTCTGGGCGGGATCGGCATCTCGTTCCTCCTGTCCCAGGGGGTCACCAGCTTCTGGCCGATCCTGGGACTGGTCGGGTTCGGCGCCCTGATGTTCCGCAGGTTCCGCAATCGGGGACAGCGCGAGGTGCAGCGGTTCGTGAAGAGGGCCTCCGGGCCTGAGGGAGGTGAAGCTGATCGTCTTTCACCATGGGCAGTTCACCGTCGTTGCCGAGGAGCCCACGGCGCGGACCTATCTCAGGCTGAATGCGCTGCTGGCGAGCGCCAACGAGCGTCTGTTCCACGGCGATCCGATGACCATGACCGTGCTGGAGGACCTGGACGAGCCGGGGACCCGGCGCCTGCTTTCCAGCCCGGGCGTGAGGTACGTCCGGGACGAGGAGCGAGCGCGTAGAAGGCGCCGCTAGGTCCTGCCATGTCCTCATGCCCTATTTTGATGGGGCGGCGGCGCCGTTTCGTGGTACATTCTCCTGCGTACCGGATACCAGAGGAACAGCCGGTCGCCGCGGAGACGTAGACGCCACCTTCCCCCCTGCCCACTCGGCGCCGGAAGCAGCTTCGGAGAGCCTCCCGAGGGCACGCGAGTGCGCGGAACCGTAATTCTACTCGCCGTCGGCATGGCGCCCTTCTGGCCGGCTGCTCCACCGATTTCGCGCAGAGGCGGCTCCGAAGGTCCGCGCGAGCCTCCCCTCCCCAGCGAGACCCGGCCGTGCCCGTCAGCGTCGTGCACCCCGGCAGGGCCGGCGCGCCCTCCTATCCCGTCCAGCCTGTACGTGGAGAGCGACGTGACTCTGGCGGCCCGCGCTTCCGGCGTCATCGAGCAAGGTGCTGGCCGACCGGGGGCAGAAGGTGAAGAAAGGACAGCCGCTCGCCGTGCTCGGAGACCGATCTGGCCGAAAAGGAGCTCGAGATCGCCGAGCAGACCGCCCGACTGGCCGTGGCGGAGTACGAACGCCTCCGCCCGCTGCACGACCAGGCGATCGTGTCTCCGCAGGAGTTCCTCCATGCCGAGATCGCACGGGACCAGGCGCTCAGCCGCCGCGACCTGGCAGCCGCCACACTGGATCGCTGCACCGTGCGTGCGCCCTTCCCGGGGGTGATCGTGGAGCGCTGGGCCACGCCGGGTCAGCGCGTCCAGGAGGACGACGGGACGCCGCTGTTCCGTCTCCTCGGCAGCGAGGCGTTGCGTGCGCGTCTTCACGTCCCCGAGGAGCGACTCCGCGGGATCCGTATCGGCTCCGGGGCGTCCGTCGAAGTCGCCGGTCGCGGAGCGCCGCTGCCGGCGCGTGTGGTCTTCGTCAGCCCCGCGATCGACGCGGCGAGCGGAACGGCGCAGGTCATCGTGCAGCTCGAGGCCTCGGGCGGCCTGCGGCCAGGGGCGGGGCCCATGTGACGCTGGCGTCAGGGACCGCGGATGCGGATGATGCCCCGCTGCGGCTACCCCGCGAGGCGCTGCGCCACGGCACGAGACGTCGAGCCACTGCGGAGGAGGCCGCCACGGTGATGGTCGTCGTGGACGGGAAAGCCTCGTCCCGCACGTGCGGGTGCTCGGGTCCGATGGGACGACGGTTCTGGTCACCGGCGCGATCACGCCCGGGGACCTCGTGATCCTCGGCGACGACATCGCGTAGGGCGCCACCGTCGCTCCGCACGAGGCCGCACTTGTGAGCCCGCCCCAGGCCCGGCCCGCGCCGCAGGGCGCGACGGGGACCGGCGCCGACGGAGGCTCCGTCGAGCCTGGTGGTGCACGACCTGAAGAACCTCGCCGCCCGTCTCTCGGCGCTATGCCAGAACCTGAACCTTCATTTCGAGGATCCGCTTTTCAAACCCACCGCCCTCGACATCCTCGACGACACCGTCCGGCACCTCAAGGGGCTCGCCTCCGATCTCCGGGATCGCGAAGGACGGCTCCTCATCAAGCTGCGGATCCACCTCAACAAGGTTCTCGAGGAGGCGATGCTCGACGTTCGCCCCGACCTCGCCGGCGATGTCGAAGTGCTCTTCGACACGGTGGCGATGCCGGCGATCTGGGGGGACGGCTTTCTGCTGCGCCGGGCCTTCGCCTGTGCCATGGAGAACGCTCTGGAGGCGATGGGCGGCCGGGGCACCCTGATCCTGGCCACCCGGCGCACGAGGCGTCGCGGTCGCGAGAAGCTGATCGTGGAGCTGGCGGACACGGGCCCCGGCATGAGCGGCTCGTTCCTCAGGGAACGGCTCTTCTGCCCGTTCTCGAGCACCAAGGAAGAGGGACTCGGTCTCGGCGTGTATACCATGGTGCAGGTGGCGGAGCTGCACGGGGGGACGGTCACGATCCGCAGCGTCGAGGGGGTGGGGACCCGGGTCCGGTTCACCTTCCCCGTTGAGGAGAGCTGAGACTGTGGCTGGCGTGCGCCCCGAGATCCTCGTGGTCGAAGACGACCCCGGGCTCGCCGATCAGATCCGCTGGGGGCTCAAGGACACCTACCGGATCCGGATGGCGCACGATCGGCCGCGAGCGCTCGCGGACATCCGGAAGTACCGCCCCGAGGTGGTGCTGCTCGATCTCTGCCTACCCCCGGACAACGTCCCCGAGGAGGGGTTCACGATCCTGCGGGCCGCGCGGCAGCCGGAGATCGACGCCACCGCCATCGTGATGTCCGCCACCGACCAGCGGCGCGATGCGCTGCGCGCCGTCGCCGAAGGAGCATACGACTTCTTCCCCAAACCGCTCGACCTCACTTCGTTGCGTGTCGTGATCGGGCGCGCGTTCGAGCGCCGCGCGCTGGAACGCGAAAACCGGAGCCTGCGCGAACAGATCGACGAACGGTTCGGGATCGACGGGATCGTCGGCACGAGCGCTTCGATGCGACCCGTGTTCGAGGCGATTCGGCGAGTCAAGGACTCCCCCGTGACGGTCCTGCTGACCGGCGAGAGCGGCACGGGTAAAGGTCTGGTGGCCAGGGCCCTGCACTACAACGGCGTCCGTCGGGAGCGTCCGTTCGTGCCGGTACACTGCGCCGCCTTCCCCGAGACTCTGCTGGAGGCCGAGCTTTTCGGCCATGAGAAGGGAGCGTTCACGGGGGCCGACGTCATGCGTATCGGCCGGTTCGAGGCCGCGGACACGGGGACGCTCTTTCTGGACGAGGTCGGCTGCCTGAGCCCCTCCATCCAGATGAAGCTGCTGCGCGTCCTGGAGGAGCGCTCGGTCGAACGGCTCGGTTCAAACAGGATCCGCCCGGTCGACATCCGGCTAGTGGCCGCCACCAACGACGATCTGGAGGCGAAGGTCGCGAGCGGCTCGTTTCGTGAGGATCTGTTCTATCGCCTCAACGTGTTCCCTGTGCGCGTGCCTCCCCTGCGCGAGCGGGGCGAGGACATCCTTCTGCTGGCCGACCATTTCCTGCGGTCGGCAGGGCGCGGCGGAGACGGCCCGCGGCGCTTCAGCCCGGAGGCGCGTCGTGCGCTCCTGGAGCGCGCCTGGCCGGGCAACGTCCGGGAGCTCCAAAATGTGGTGGAGGCGGTGGCGCTCGTGTGCGACTCGCAGATGATCGGTCTGCGCGACCTGCCCCGGCCCCGGATCACGCCGAATGACGGGTTGGGGATAGAGCAGGCACTCTCGCTCGGCTTCAAGGATGCCGTAGAGAAGTTCGAGAGGACGCTCCTCACCGAGGCGATCGAGCGCTGCGGTGGCGTCCGGAACCGGGCGGCCCGGACTCTAGGTCTGGCGCCGGGCCAGATGAAGTACTTCGTGAAGAAGCACGGGCTCTGACCGGTCGAATTTTTATCCCCCGAAGGTCGACTTTCTCGACCACCCCCGCATGACGGCGTTCCGCCCATCCTCTGTTTTCAAGGCATTGCGAGGAAGGCACCGCACGGATCCGGTGGCACGGCGCTTGCTGTGTCTGATGCCGTGACTCGAGCCCGGACATCCCGGGCCGCGGAAAAGGGGAGGCAGCCATGCCGAAATCGAACAGCGTCACGATCAAGCTGACGGAAAAACAGCGGGCGCAGATCAAGCGGGCCACGGGTGAGGAGCATGCCGAAGTGAAGTTCGAGCGTGCCTCGCTCGGCACCAAGGCCGCCGGCAAGAAGCTCCTGGGCGGACGCGTCAACGCCAAGAGCGCCCTCGGCGCGAGAACGAACGCGAAGAGCGCTCTCGGCACCAAGGCCGCCGGCAAGAAGGTCCTGGGCGGACGCGTCAACGCCAAGAGCGCCCTGGGCGCCAGGACCAACGCCAAGCGCATGCTCAAGTAGTCTCGGCTTCGAAGACCTGCTCCGCAAGCAAGGGTTCCCCCCCGCGCATCGGACAGGATGAAGGGCCGCCCGGGAACGCCGTGCCCCGGGCGGCCTTTCCTTTTGGGGACGCTGCTACCAGATCACCGTGGCCACCCACCGCCGCAGCCGCCTCAGCATCTTTCCGGCCGGTGTGCGTTTCTTGCCGAGGAACTGCGCGCGGCCGGTCATCCCCGGACGCAGCAGCCCTTCCTGGTTGCCGACTTCGATCAGCACGCGGACCCTGTTGGACCTTCTGACGATGTCGGGCGCCGCGGCCGCCTCCTCTGCAGGTGGGCGGGCGACGGGACCGATCGAGATGACCCGCGAACGCATGGGGCGGCCAGGGAACGCGTTGGCAAGCAGCCTGACCGGCGACGCAGGTCGCACCTCCTCGATGTCGAGCTCCGAGGCGGCCACCGCGAGAAGGACCGTGTCGAGGCGGTCGATGATGCAGAATGTCTCCCCCTCCCGGAGCAGACGCCCCTCGGACTCCTCGAGGCGAGGGCTCGCGACGATCCCGTCCAGCGGCGCGGTCAGGTCGAGCGCGGCAAGTTTCACGTCCAGGGCCCCGAGCCGGGCCAGCGCCGCGTCCTCCTCGCGTCGCTTCTCCTGCTCGGTCGCCGTGTCCCCTTCCCTGAGCGCCAGCACCGCCTCGCGTCGCGCCAGCTCGAGGTCCGCGGTTGCGCGCGCCTCCATCGCCTCGATGCTGCGGCTCTCCAGGATCCCGAGGCGCTGGCCTCGCTCCACTCGATCGCCTTCCCTGACTTCGACCTTGCGGACGATCGCCTCAGCCGGCGCGCGGACGATCGCCCTGCTTCCCGGCTCGACGCTGAAGGCGGCATCGATACGCGTCGCCGTCCGCGGAACCAGGAGCAGGAGCAGCACGGCCAGGATGGTCGCAGCGGCTGCGCCTGTCCCGCGGCGGGAGCGGAGCCAGTCGCGCTTGTCGAGCCAGAAATGCCGGAGGAACCGGGCACCGTCCCTGACCTTGCGCCGGAACACCACCAGCACGAGCCCCACCATCAGCAGATAGCCGACCGGGCCGAACCATTCCACCAGGTATCCGCGAACCCAGGCGAAGAGAAACACCATCAACGTGGACGTGTAGAGGACCGAGAGCAGCCCGTACCACAGGTAGATACGCCGCCGGCGACGCGAGACGGGCCTGTCGGGGACCGCCAGCTTCAGTAGGTGCTTCCTGATGAGGCGGCCGATGTACGCGAAGCTGTCCTCGCGCAGATCGGGAACGTCGAGCCAGTCCATCAGCACGTAGTACCCATCCAGACGCACCAGCGGGTTGAGATTGAAGAGCACCAGGGAGAGCCCGCTGAACAGCACGATGATCAGGAAGGCCCCGTGTATCCACCACTCGGGAGGAGTCGACAGCCACCCCAGCAGGGCAACCGAGCAGAGCATCAGCTCGAAGTAGGCCCCGCCGAACGCCACGTAACAACGGTGCGCGCGATTGGGAAAGAGATACGAGTCGTCCACATTGCAGTAGAAGGCGGGCTCGAGATAGAAGATCATGATCCCGATCTTGTGCACCTCCCCGCCGAACCGCCGGCAGGTGAAACCGTGCCCCAGCTCGTGCCACATGCCGGTGCCGAACATCAGCGCCACCAGCAGGACCCAGTCACCCGGCCCCTTGCGGCTGACATCGAGCAGATGCCAGAAGCTGGCCCAGTACAGATCCCAGTTCGCGAGCAGAAAACCCAGCACCGCGGCGAACGCCGCCAACCAGGGGATGACGAACCAGGGGGACCAGAACCACCGGATCCACCGTATCGTTCGGCCCATCAACTCGTTCGGGTCGAACAGCGGGATCTGCACCTGGAACAGCGTCGACCGTTCCGCGTCGTAGAACCGCTTCCTCCGGAACGCCTTCATCTGCTCCATCATGGCGAGGTGTCGCTCCTGCTCGGACTTCTCGATCAGGTCCAGCCGCTTGAGCCCCTCCACATACTCGGCCAGGGACTGCTCGTCGATTCCGGCGGCCGGATGGCCCGCGTTGTACGTGGCGACGACCTCGGCTGGATCCCGGGTGCCATCCATCAGCTCCAGCAGATCCTGCTCCCACGGTTCGAACTTGTAGTACTTCTGGGTGACGGGGTCCTTGACGACGACGTAGGGATCCTCTTTCGCGGGGATGCGGATGATCACCACGTCGGGGCGGACGCGGGGACGGACGTTCAAGGAAGCCAGCCCCACACGATCCCCCAGATCCAGCGGGCGGGCCGGCGGAACACGACGCGCGCAACGCTGGCCGGACCCGTGGTGATCTTCGCCCGCCCTGTCATCCCGGACCGCAGGGTCTCCGGCGGATCGTCCAGCTGCGCGCTGACGATGAAGACACGCTCCCCCTCCTCTACGACGGCCGCCACCCCGACCCGCTCCACGACACCGTGGAACGAACGTGAGGGCCAGGCACGCAACTTCAGCTTCACGGGCATCGATTCGGACACCAGCCCCGCATCCTGCTCCGGCACGATGACCTCGACCCGTTGTCGCGCGGGGTCTACCACCTCGCAGAAGACATCACCGCGCTCGAGACGCATCCCCACCTGTTCCTCGACCCGAGGCGTGGCCACGGTGCCGGCCACCAACGATCGGATCCGCGTCCGGTCCATGCGGCTCTTCGACAGCTCCAGCTCGGCCCGCAGCCCGTCGATCCGTGCCGCCTCGACGGCTGCGTCCGCCGTGCGTCCCTCCGACCTCAGCCGGCTCTGCTCCCTCAACGCCATCCGGTACTGTGCGTCGGCGTTCTCCTTCTGCGCGCGATACTCCCCATCGTCCAGCGTCGCCAGCACCTGCCCCGCGGTGACCCGGTCCCCCTCCCGGACCAGCACGCGCGCGACCCGCCCTTCCACCTCCGAGACGACCGGGCGCCTCAGCTCGGGCAGCACACGGGCCTCGCCCGCGATACGCAACGGGACGGGCACCGCGAACAGCATCAGGCCAAGAAACAGCGAGCCGCCCATCCATCCCGCACGACGCGCCCACGACATGCCCATGAGACGACGCTTGCGGCTGGCCCAGGGCTGGAAGATGTTTGCCAGCGGGATCTGCTGGTAAAGGATGGCATTGCGCAGGGCCGCCGTGGCGTGCGTTGCAAGAAGCTCGGCCGCCTCGATCTCGCGGCCGGAGAAGGCATACGGCTGCCCCGCCTCGAGGGCGAAGACACCCAGCCCCCCCTCCTCGTCACGGAGCGGCACAGAGAGAAAACTCCGCTGCCCGGTCGCCTCGAAGTACTGGCGGAACTTCTCGCGCGCCTCGGGACGCGCCGTGTCTATTTCGCCGTCGTCCTCCTGCACGACGTACAGCCCTTCCTCGAGACCGGCGGCCCAGGCCAGCAGGTCTCGCAGGCGTCGCAGATCCGGCTGTGTCTCGTCGATGACCTGTTGGCCGCTCACCCCGGCCAACTCCAGCCGGGAGTTGCGGAAAAGCCCGACGCCTGCGCGAGTGTACTGGATTGTGGTCGCCGACTGATGCACCAGCGTGTAGGCGATCCGCGCGGCGTCCAGGCTGCCGCTCAGCGCCTGCGCCGCTTCCAGCAGGCTGCCGAGGTCTCCGGCGCGCCGCTCCGCCTCGAGCCGCCGCGCATTGCCCAGGGCGACGACCGCGGTTCGGCTCATCTCCTCCAGCAAAGCCAGGTCGCCGGTCTCCAGGATCGGATCGTCACCCTCCCGGTTGACCACCTCGAGCACCCCGCGGACAAGCCCGTCTTCCTCCACGAGCGGAGTGGCCGCGGCCGACAGCAGCTCCATCCCCGACCGGACGTCGGGGCGATCGTCCGCGTCGGAGACGTCCAGAGGATTGTCGGCAAGGATGGGCCGCCCGGAGGACAGAGCCTGGCCGGCGAATCCCTCGCCCGCGGGCAGCTCCCAGCCTAGAGCCTCTTCCGCCTCGGGGCCGGCGGCGGCCACGACGGTCACCCGCTCGCCACGCGCGTCGACCAGCCAGAGATACGCGTTGCGCGCCTCGAGCACGCTCCGGACCCTGTCGACCAGGAGGCTCTGCAGCTCCTCGGTTCCCTCAGCCAGGGTGAGCGAGCGTCCCAGGTCGAAAAGCTTCGTCAGACGAACGACCGCCTCTATCTGACCCCGCTCCTTCCGGGCGCGCTCGCGGACCTCCGCGAGCGCTGCGTCGGCCGCCTCGAGCAGCGGAGCAAGGATGGCGGCATCCTCGGTCGAGTAGGCGCCCTGCGCCCGGCGGCTCTCCAGCATCTCCACCGCGCCGAGGGGCCTCGGCCCACGCAGCAGCGGGACAACGAGACGGGATCTGAAAGGAGATGGGGCAGCGGAGACCGAGGCAACCCCGAAGGCGAGCGTTCGCGGGACCTCATCGGGCGGAGCGCCCGGTTCGTACGACTCATCGGGCCAGGCCCCCGCGTAGCGATAGCCGTGCGTGTGATCCAGCAGCCACACGCGGACCGACTCGGCGCCCGCCATGGTAGCGGCCACTCTCGCGACCGCGCCGGCCGCATCGCTTTCCGTACGGGCGCGAGCGAGCGCGGCGGCCAGCCGCCAGGCAGCCTTCGATCCGGTGGAATCCATGTCCTGCGCCCGCCTCCCGGCGCGGATCATACATCGGACCGCCGTCTGGGAAACAAGCGGAATTTCCCGCCATGATATTCTGTTTCGTTGGGAGGGCCTGCGGGAGGGCCTCGGAGGGGAAACTCATGGATCCGATATCGATACGGCAGAAGATCCGGGATGTCTATGGTGATGCGGTCACCCGCGGGGAGACCTGCTGCGGTCCGGATCACGGTGGCGAAGGGACCATCCGCACTTCCTTCGGCTGTGGCGACCCGCTCTCGATGCTCGAGCTGCAGGCAGGCGACACGGTGCTGGACATCGGCTCAGGCCCGGGCGCGGATGCCCTCGCCGCCGCGCGGCGTGTCGGACCCACCGGCCGGGTGATCGGGGTGGACATGACGGAGGCGATGCTGGCCAAGGCGCGTGAGAACGCGCGTGCCGCCGGCATGGAAAACGTCGAGTTCCGTGCCGGAGACGCGGAGCGGCTTCCGGTCGAGGATGGTTCGATCGACCGGGTCATCTCCAACTGCGTGGTGAACCTGGTCCCCGACAAGAAGGCGGTGTTTGCGGAGATCTTCCGCGTGCTGCGACCCGGTGGCAGCCTCTCGATCACCGACCTGGTGGGCGAGAACCTGCCTGACGAGATCCTCTCCGATCAGGACAAGTATTGCGAATGCATCGGCGGCGCGCCGGACGAAACGGCCTATCTGGATGCGATCCGTCAGGCCGGGTTCGGCGACGTCACGGTCGCTGATCGTTTCCCCTGGGAGGTGCCGGAGCTGGAAGGCACCGCCGGGCACGTCTGGTCGATCAAGGTGACGGCCCGTCGGCCCGCGTCGGTCTACACCGGCATGCTCGAGCCCGCGCACCAAGGGGATCTGCCGTCCATTCTCGCGCTGCTGGCACGCTGCGGGCTGCCCGCCGACGGTGTGCCCGATCACCTCGGCCGGTTCGTCGTGGCCCGTGAATCAGGCCGGCTCGTCGGCTGCACGGGCGTCGAGGTGCACGGCAAGGCATGCGTCCTGCGCAGCCTGGCGGTCGAGCCGTCGTCGAGGGGACGAGGGATAGCTCACCTCCTGATCGACAGGTCGCTCGATCTCGCGCGTGAGGCAGGCTGCACCGATGCCTATCTGCTCACTTTTTCCGCGGCGGCTCTGGCCGCGAAAAAAGGATTCAAACGCATCACGCGCGAGGACGTACCCGCCTCCGTCCTTGCCAGCAGGGAGTTTCAGCTCGATGGATGCTCGACTGCGATCGTCATGCACATGACTTTCGCCGCGTGAGACCTCTTCGCCGAAAAACAGATCTTGACACGATGACTTCGACACCGGTATAAGCAAGCGAAAAGGGCACAGCCGTTGGATGCGCACTACACGCGCATGCCCGTTTCGAGTCAGGGGGTCTCCCGGCCGATCCCGCTCGCTCCGCATCACGACAAGTAGCGGTCACGCCACTCCATCCCCCCCGATACCGGCGGCCTTGCGCCCACCGGAATCTTCCGCACGCTGCACTTGTTTACCGTCGGCCACTGACGCGCCGGCGCAAGGGGGTAAGCATGTCACGCGTTCGTCTCGGTATGTCCTGTCTCGCACTCCTCGCTCTCGTTTTCGCGGTCGCCGGCGGTAGCCCGTCGCCCGCCGCCGCCAACGGCCAGGGGCATGGGCTCGCAGCGCACGTCCCGGGCGAGATCCTGATCAAGTTCCAGCCTGGAGCGCGCGGGCTGGATCGGGCCAACGCACAGGCGCAGCTCAACGCGTCCAAGGTGCGCTCGTTCCACACGGGCGCCGAGAAATGGCGCCTCGGGCCGGGAGTCACCGTCGAGCAGGCGCTCGACCGGATGAAGAAGAACCCGCACGTCAAGTACGCCGAGCCGAACTACATCGTCAGTGTGGACGTGACCCCCAACGACCCGCGGTTCAACGAGCTGTGGGGCATGCTCAACACCGGCCAGACGGGCGGCACACCGGACGCCGACATCGACGCCGATATGGCCTGGGGCGTGTCGCGCGGCAGCCGCAGCGTGGTGGTGGGCGTCATCGACACCGGCGTCGACTACAACCATCCCGACCTGGCGGCCAATATCTGGACCAACCCGGGAGAGATCCCCGGCAACGGGATCGATGACGACGGCAACGGGTTCGTCGACGACGTCCACGGATACGACTTCATCAACAACGACGGCGACCCGTTCGACGACAACGGCCACGGCACCCACGTGTCGGGCACGATCGGCGGCGTGGGCAACAACGGCGTCGGTGTGGTGGGGGTGAACTGGGAAGTCAGCATCATGGGGCTCAAGTTCCTCAGCTCGGGCGGGTCGGGCAGCACCGACGACGCGGTGCGCGCGGTCGAGTACGCCACGATGATGGGCGTCGACCTGACGAGCAACTCCTGGGGCGGCGGCGGCTTCTCACAGACCCTGTACGACGCGATCGCGGCTGCCGGCGCGGCCGAGATCCCGTTCGTCGCGGCGGCAGGCAACGACGGAGTCAACAACGACGTCTCGCCGCACTACCCCTCGAGCTACGATCTCACGAACCTGATCTCCGTCGCCGCCACCGATCACAACGACCAGATCGCCTCTTTCTCCAACTGGGGGCTGGTATCGGTCGACATCGGCGCGCCCGGCGTGGATATCCTCAGCACGCTGCCCGGCAACTCCTACGGCGCCTACGATGGTACCTCGATGGCGACGCCGCACGTCGCGGGCGTCGTCGCGCTGCTCAAGTCCCGGTTCCCGAACATCCCCGCCGCACAGGTGAAGCAGGCCCTGATGCTGCGCGCGGACCCGATCCCGGCGCTCTCGACGACGGGCTCGCATCCAGTCGCAAGCGGCGGCCGCCTCAACGCGTTCTTTGCGATCGCGGACCCGGACACGACGCCTCCCGGCTCGATCGGCGATCTGGCCACGACCAGCCCCGGCTCCAACACGATGGGCTTGACCTGGACGGCCACCGGAGACGACGGCACAACCGGTACCGCGACCTTCTATCAGGTGCGGTACTCGACCTCGCCCATCGATGAGAACAATTTCTCGATGGCAACGCGCGCCGGCAACGAGCCGAACCCCCAGCCCTCCGGATCCACGGAGAGCATGGAGGTGCACGGACTGAGCTACAGCACCCCTTATTACTTCGCGGTGAAGGCGTTCGACGAGTGGGGCAATCGCCGGCCCGGTTTCGAACGTGGCCATGGCCTCGACGCTGCCGCCGCCCACGGTCGGTCTCTCCCCCACGACGATCAACGAGGCGCTGTTCACGGGCGAGTCGGCCGATCACGTCGTGACACTGCGCAACGACGGCGTGGGGACGCTCGACTTCACCATCCCCTCCCCTTCTCTGAGCGAGCCGCTCGCGATCGTACCGCCCGTCTTCTTCGACAAGGGCGAGCCCGACACCCGGCCGGGCGTTCTCGGCTCCGGCGGACCGGACATGTTCGGCTATCGCTGGAAGGACTCCGATGACACCGGCGGCCCCGCTTTCGACTGGGTCGACATCACCGGCGTCGGCACGCCGATCACCGGCCTCACCGGCGACGACCAGAACTCGGGGCCGTTTCCGATCGGCTTCCAGTTCCCGTTCTACGGCACGCTCTTCAATGAGGTGCACGTCTCGACCAACGGCTGGGTGTCGTTCACGTCGGCTGCGACGAGCTACAGCAACCAGTCGCTGCCCAGCTCCGGGGCGCCCGAGAACCTGCTGGCTCCCTTCTGGGACGACCTGCATTTCAGGAGCGCCGAGCACGCGTACTACTACAACGACGGCTCCCGGTTCATCGTGCAGTTCGATCACGTCGACACCTACGCGACGGGCTCCGATCTGACCTTCGAGGTAATCCTTTACCCGAGCGGGCGCATCGTCTACCAGTACCTGTCCATGTCCGGCACGCTGACCTCCTCCACCATCGGGATCCAGAACGCCGCGAAGTCGGACGGGCTCACCGTGGCATTCAACTCGGCGTACGTCCACGACAATCTGGCGGTGGCCTTCACAGCGCTGCCTCAGTGGCTGACCGCATCGCCGACATCCGGAAGGATCACCGCGGGCGGGTCGGTCCCGATCAACGCGCACATCAACGCCTCCGGTCTCGAGGGGGGCACGTACCCGGGTCAGATCAACATCCAGAACAACGACCCGAACAACCCGGTGGTCACGGTGGACGTGACGCTCGTCGTGACCGGCGCTCCCGACGCCGTGGTGACGCCCACTTCGCTCGCCTTCGGTGACGCGTTCCTCGGCGTTCCCAACTCGCTGACCCTGACCGTGTTCAACGACGGCACCGATGTCCTGCACGTCTCGGGCATCTCGTCGCCGAGCATGGAGGTCGCAGCTTCGCCATCGTCGTTCGATCTCGACCCGCACGCGGCGCAACAGGTCACGGTAACGTGGTCGCCCGCAGTGCTCGGGCCGTTCATGACGACGCTCAGCGTCGCCAGCGACGACCTGGGCGAGCCGGTCATCGACATCCCGATCACCGGCAACGCCATCCCGGCTCCTGTGGTGGTCTATTCGCCGCAGTCCTACTCCGAGACGCTCTTCTCGGGCGGCATGGTGACGCGCAACCTGCACGTGTCCAACACGGGCGGCAGCGACCTGGAGCTCACGGTCGGCGCCGACCTGGGCAACGGCGCGGGAATCGTGTTCTCCGATCCGTCCACCCTCGGCTCCGGCGGACCGGATGCCTTCGGCTACAAGTGGAGGGATTCTGACGAGCCGGGAGGCCCGGCCTTCAGCTGGGTGGACATCAGCGGCGTAGGGACGCCGATCCCGTTCGCGGGTACCGAGCCGGATGACACGAACTACGGCCCCATCGACATCGGCTTCGATTTCAACTTCTACGGTCAGGCGTTCAACAGCATCCGGGCGTGCACGAACGGCTGGATCAGCTTCACCAGCACGTCCACGAGCCTGAGCAACACAAATCTGCCCTCGGGCGGCACCAGCGCGCCGAACAACCTGCTGGCCGCCTTCTGGGACGACCTCAGGTTCTACGCGGCGAACGGGGCCCAGGCTTTCACGTACAACGACGGCTCCCGGTTCATCGTCCAGTATCAGAACGTCTCGAAGTACGGCCAGGCGAGCACCAGCCTGATGAACTTCGAGTTCATCCTGTATCCCAGCGGCAAGATCGTGTTCCAGTATCTGGACATGTCCGGGTCGCTGAACAGCGCCACCATCGGGATACAGAACGAGACGCGGGACGACGGACTCGAGGCCAACTACAACACGGACTACGTCCACGGCAACATGGCCGTGCAGTTCAGCCGCACGCCCGACTGGCTGGCGGTGACGCCGTCCTCGGCCACGATTCCTCCTGGAACCAGCGCCGACTTCGACGTCACGTTCGACGCCACCGACCGGGTGGGCGGTGTGCTCAACGGCAACGTGGTTCTCGGCACGAACATCCCGGGCCAGGAGACGATCCCGATCCCGGCAACGCTGACGGTCATCGGCGCCCCGCAGGCGACGATCGCCCCGGCAACCTACGACTTCGGCACCGTCTACGCCGGGTTCGCGCAGCTGACGAACTTCCAGGTGATCAACAACGGCACCGACGTGCTCAACGTCACCGACGTCGTCTCGACCGACCCCGAGCTCCAGGTGTTCGAGCAGCCGGGTCCGACGGCCGGCTACGCTCTCGCGCCCGGCGCCTCGCGGTTGTACGGAATGACCTGGCTGCCGAGCACACCGGGGACGCTCACGGCACAGGTGCTCGTCCACAGCGATGACCCGGACAATCCGACCATCGCGATGGACGTCACCGGCGTCGCTATCGCGGCGCCGATCGCGGGCTGGTCGCCGTCGTCGTTCACCGAAATGCTCACCTCCGGCGACATCGTCACCCGGCAGCTTCACCTGACCAACAGCGGCGGGAGCGACCTCGAGTTCAGCTCCTCGCTGCGTGCGCTCGGCGGAGCGCCCGTGACGATCTACCCCGGACTCGAGCTCAAGAAGGACGAGGTGGATCCGCGTCCGGGCGTCCTGGGCGCGGGCGGTCCCGACATGTTCGGCTACGCCTGGAAGGACTCCGACGAGCAGGGCGGGCCGAGTTTCCAGTGGACCGACATCAGCGGCATCGGCACACCGGTCACCTGGGTGGGAACGAGCCTCGATGACACCATCTCGGACCCGATCGACATGGGAATGACGTTCTCGTTCTACGGGAACGACTTCGACCAGGTCCACATCAACACCAACGGCTGGGTCTCCTTCACCAGCACGACGGCCAGCGGCAGCGCCGCGTACTCCAACCAGCCGTTACCCAACTCGGGCACCTCGGTACCCGAGAACCTCCTGGCTGTGTTCTGGGACGACCTGCACAGGAGGGATGCCGCCAACAACGCCTATACCTACAACGACGGGACACGGTTCATCATCCAGTTTGACCATTTCGGCCGGATCTCGCCGTCGACGGGAGTCGATCTCACGTTCCAGGTCATCCTCTATCCGAACGGGAGGATCGTCTACCAGTATCTGACGATGCAGGGCGCGAGTCTGGACTCCGCCACGGTCGGCATCCAGAACGACGCCCGTGACGACGGACTCACCGTGGTCTACAACGCGGACTACGTCCACGAGAACATGGCGGTCGAGATCAGGCCGCCGGTGGACTACCTCACCGTCACGCCGAGCAGCGGCGTCGTCCCGGCGGGCGGCTCGGTCGATCTCGATGTCCGCATCGACTCCACCGGCATGATCGGCGGGGATTACGACGCGAGTATCGACCTGGCCACCAACGACCCGAGCCATGCGGCGATCAGCGTTCCGGTGCACCTGCACGTGACGGGGGTGCCCGGATATCGAGGCCCTGCCGGCATCGCTGACCTTCCCCACGACGTACCTCGGGTTCGGGTCGACGCTGCCCCTTTCCATCAGGAACGCCGGCACGGACGTGCTGCACATCTCGGCGGCATCCATCACCGGCGACTTCACCGCGACGGGCCTCACCGCGCCGATCGACCTTCCGGTCGGCGGCACGATGGACCTCGAGGTGACATTCATGCCGACGGTGGACGGCCCAAGAGCCGGCAGCATCGTCGTCCAGAGCGACGACCCGGACGAAGGCACCTTCACGGTGCCTCTGGAAGGGCTGGCGCTGGTTCCGCCGGAAGCCAGCATGGACCCGACCTTCATCGACACGGCCCTGCCCCCGGGCGGGACCCGGACCAAGACCCTGACGCTCAGCAACAACGGCGGGAGCGACCTGGAATGGTCCGACCGGGACGAACATCATCTCGGTGCAGCCGGTCGTGACGGTCCATCCCGCGCTCGACCTCCTGAAGGGCGAGAGCGACCCGCGTCCGGGGATCCTCGGATGCGGTGGACCGGACATGTTCGGGTACCGCTGGTCGGATTCGGACGAGTCGGGCGGGCCGACGTTCGACTGGGTGGACATCAGCGGCGTGGGAACGCCGATCGAGTTCAGCTCGACCGGATACTGCGATGACTGCAACACGGGACCGATCCCGCTGGGGTTCTCGTTCCCGTTCTACGGCAACACGTTCTCGGAGCTGAGGGCCTCCACCAACGGGTGGTTCTCGTTCACCAACACGACCACCGACTACTCCAACGACCCGCTGCCCAGCGCGGGCGGGCCGGAGAACCTGCTGGCCGTGTTCTGGGACGACCTGGTCTCGCGCAATGGGACGGGCAGCGAGCCGGTTCCGTCGATGGCCTACTACTACAACGACGGAACCCGGTTCATCCTGCAGTACGAGAACTTCTACCGGATAGCGGAATACGACACCGACCTCACATTCGAGGTGATCCTCTATCCGAACGGCAGGATCGTGTACCAGTATCTCACGATGGACAGCGGCACGCTCGACTCGGCGACCATCGGCACCCAGAACGACGCAAGGGACGATGGGCTGAACATCGTGTACGACATGCCGTACATCCACGACAGCCTGGCGATCGAGATCGCGTCGACACCCGAGTGGGTGACGGCGTCGCCGACCGGCGGAGTCATCCCGGCCGGCAGCAGCCAGGATCTGCTCGTCAGCCTCAACGCCATGGGTCTGGATGACGGCGTCCACGAGGCCACTATCGACCTGTCCAGCAACGACCCGTACAACCCGCTGGTGCAGGTGCCGGTGACCCTCAACGTGGGTGTCATCGCTCCGACCTACCTCAACTTCGACCCGGATGTTCTCAACCTGTCGGCGCCCGGCAACACCGTGAAGATGGTGATCGAGCTGCCGGCGGGCTGGGACCCGCACCTGATCGACGTCGGCAGCATCACGCTGAACGACACGGTCCATGCGAATCCGGCGCCCGTCACCTTCACCGACGAGAACAACAACGGGATCGAGGAGATCGTGGTGAAGTTCAACCGCGCGGCCGTCAGCGCCACGCTGGCGGAAGGCAGCGCGGTGCCGGTGACCGTCCAGTTCGAGATCACCGACGTGCAGTGGTTCCGCGGAACGACGACCGTCCGCGCGCTGCGCCCGCACGTGACCCAGCCGAACGGCGGCGAGTACTACGCGGCCGGCCAGATGATGCACGTCACCTGGCAGGCGGCGCCGATCGGCACACCGGTCACCTACAACGTCTACCTGTCGCGTGACGGCGGGGTGGCGTGGGAGATGATCGCATCGAACCTCTCCGGGACGTCGTACGACTGGACCGTGGACGGCCAGCCGACCGTCAACGCGCGTGTTCGGGTCGTGGCGGTCGACAGCCAGGGCGTCGTCGGCTACGACGGCAGCGACAACCTGTTCACCCTGGCCACGACGCTGATGCCGCCCAACGTCATCGGCGACACGCTGGGGATGGAGATCATGGGTTCGGATCTGATGCTGTACTGGAAGCAGCCTGTGTCCGATCTGACCCATGGCCCGGCGGACCACTACCGGATCCTGGCGTCCGACTCCCCGCAGGGGCCGTTCGTCGAGATCGGCACGTCCACCGGTGAGAGCTTCCTCGAGCCGATCACCGGTCACTCCGGTACGGCCATCATGTACTACAAGGTGCTCGCGGCCAACGCGGCGGGCAACAGCCTGAACTAGGGACGACGAGCCCGCTTCCCTCCGGTCATTGGGGGGGGAAGCGGGCTCTTTTTTCCCCCTTCCTTCGTCTCGACCTTCCGTCCGGCTTCCTTCAGCCCCCGCCGCAGCACGTACTCGATCTGCCCGTTGAGGCTGCGAAGCTCGTCGTTCGCCCACCGCTGGAGCGCCAGCAGGACCGCCGGATCGATCCTGAGAAGAAACGCCTTGCGCTCGCCCATGCCGGCCCCTTACTGGTAGATGGTTCCCGTGTTCACGACCGGCTGCGTCGCCTTCTCCGAGCAGAGGACTACCAGGAGATTGCTCACCATCGTGGCCTTGCGCTCCTCGTCCAGTTCGACGATCTTCTGCCTGCTGAGCAAATCGAGCGCCATCTCGACCATGCCGACCGCCCCCTCGACGATCCGCGTGCGGGCCGCGATGATCGCGCCGGCCTGCTGGCGCTGGAGCATCGCCGAGGCGATCTCGGGTGCGTACGCCAGATGGCTGATGCGGGCCTCGATCGTCTCCACGCCCGCGCGAGTCAGACGCGCCTGGATCTCGGCCTTGAGGTGCTCGGCGATTTCCGCGGTATTGCCCCGCAGCGACTTCTTGTCGTCCTCGTGCGTGTCGTAGGGGTAGCTGGTGGCCAGGTTCCTCAGAGCCGCCTCGCTCTGGACGTGGACATAGTTCTCGAAGTTGTCCACCTCGAAGGCCGCCTCCGCCGTGTCGACGACCTTCCAGACGACCACGGCGGCGATCTCGATCGGGTTGCCGTCGGTGTCGTTCACCTTGAGCCGGCCGCTCTCGAAGTTGCGTATCCTGAGCGATATCCTCCCCTTGGTGTAGAGCGGATTGGCCCACCGGAAGCCCTGCTCCTTCACCGTGCCCACGTACCTGCCGAACAGCTGCAGGACCCGCGCCTCGTTGGGGTTGACCATGAACAGGCCCATCATGAGAAAGAGGTCGACCAGACCGGCCAGCCCCGCACCGATCGAGAGACCCGGCTGCTGGACGACGAGACCGCGGATGAAGCCGGTGACGCACAGCGCCAGCACAACCAGAAGAACGATCAGGACCACACCACCCGAGGGAACCGAACGAACCCGCTCCTTGATCATGGCATCCTCCAATGTGATTTCGATATGATATCACTCTGAAATCACTCCGTCAAGCCCGCGGGAGGCCGCGCCCCGTGTGCTACGGTGGCGCCATCATGCCGATCGAGACGTTCCTCATCGACGGCCCCGCCGGCAGGCTGGAGTGCCTGCTCAAGACGCCGGCGGGGGATCGCCGCCCACCCGGCGCGGCGCTGGTGTGCCATCCCCATCCACTGTTCGGCGGCTCCATGCACAACAAGGTGGTGCATGCGGCCGCGCTCGCGCTCTCGTCCGAGGGGCTGCCGGTGCTGAGGTTCAACTTCCGTGGCGTGGGGATGAGCGAGGGGAAGCACGACGCTGGCCCCGGAGAGACGGGCGACGTCCGCGCCGTGCTG
Organism: uncultured Acidobacteriota bacterium; assembly: GCA_963806495.1. GTDB lineage: Bacteria > Acidobacteriota > Polarisedimenticolia > JACPZX01 > DASXTC01 > CAWDYA01. The sequence continues at coordinate 120,922 of CAWDYA010000008.1, forward strand.
GGGCATCTGTCCGGCCTGTACCCCGGCCTGCCGCTCGTCGTGGCCGGCTATTCGTTCGGCGCCTGGGTCGGGCTGCGGGCCGGCTGCGACGAGCCGCGTGTGGCGGGGCTCATCGGCATCGGGATGCCGGTCGGGTTGTACGACTTTTCTTACCTGGGATCGTGCGGCCGGCCGATGGCGTTCATCCAGGGGGACCAGGACCGCTTCGGCCCACTCCCCTTTCTGATGGCCCTGGCGGCGGCGCTGCCGGGCGGCGCGAGAGTGCTCCCGGTCACCGGCACGGGGCACGACTTCGCCGGCAGGCTGGATCGCCTCGGTCAGAGGGTTCGCGAGGCGATCCCCGAGACGATCCTCAGACCGCCAGATCCGAGGCCAGCGATTTCCTGATCTCCCCTTCGATGACGGCCCGCTCCCGGTAGCGCGGATGATCGATCACCAGCGTCACGGGCGCCCGCCCCTCGATAAGCGCGTGCGCCTGGCCCGGCGTGAGCCGGAACCTCACGTAGTGCACGGCGCTGATCCGCTGCTCGGTGCTGTGGCCGGCCTCGAACTGCGCCACCGCCCTGCCCTCTCCTTCGATCTCCAGGTAAACCGCGCCCGGCTTGTCCAACCCGAGGAAACCGTCGAGCTCCTTGCGGATGTCGGCCGCGTCGGTGATCTCGATGAAGAGCGTGGCCGAGAGCTCTCCGCGCTCCGGGATCAACTCGTTCCAGGTGTCGATCTCGTGCTGGATCTGCTCCTCCTTCACCATCCTCTCGGCGCGCACCATCTCCTGCACCTGAGACAGGGCGGTCTCCCGGTTCTCGAACACCAGGGTCACCCGCGGCCCCACCTCGACGCGGCGGCGCGCTTTGAGATCGATGATCCGCTTGCGGAACGCCTCCCGCGTCTTCTCGTACTCGGTGAGGTCCTTGATATCGGCGATCGTCAGCTTCTCCATGGTCGCGTTCTCCTTTCAGTCGCCGTAGGCCTTACGCAGGATCTGGATCGGGTGCAGCGGCCGCGTCCCGCAACCCTTCTCGATCTGCATCCCGGCCAGCGGGCAGTCCGATGCGGTCACATCCGGGCGCGCAGCGTCGATCCGCTCAATCAGCGGGGCAGCCACCTTCAGCGACAGGTCGAAATACTCCTTCTTGAATCCCCAGGTGCCGTCGATGCCCGAGCAGTGATCCATCATCTCGACCTCGGCTCCCGGGATCAGGGCCATCAGGTCGCGCGACTTGTATCCGATGTTCTGCGCCTTCAGGTGGCAGGGCAGATGGTACGCCACCTTGCCCACCGGAGCCGTGAAGGATGTGTCCAGGCGGCCCTCCTTGTGGAGCTTCATCAGGTATTCGCAGATGTCATATGTGTGCGCCCCCACCTCGGCCGCCTGGTCGGTGCCCACCATGTGCGGGTACTCGTGCTTGAGCGTGAACGAGCAGGTCGGGCCGGGGACGACGATGTCGCGGCCCTCGGCCACGGCACGCGAGAGCGAGTCGACGTTGCGGCGCGCGAGATCGAGCGCGCTGTCGAGGTCGCCGCCGTCGAGAAACGGCATGCCGCAGCACTGCAGGCCGGGCAGCGAGACATCGATATGGTTGCGCTCGAGAACCTCGACGGTCGCCCGGCCGATGTCGGGTTCGTTGTACTCCACCGAGCAGGTCGGGAAAAGCGCGACCTTCGCGCCTGTGCCGGAGATCGGCTGCCGGCCCTTCGTGTGCCGGCGGAACCACTTCGAGAAGGTCTGCCGGTGGTATTTCGGCAGGTTCCTGTCCCGGTGTATCCCCAGCACCGACTCCATCAGGACGCGGTTCAGCTTCAGCCTGTTGGCCCAGTTGGACAGCGGCGCGAGCATCGACCCCATCCGCCCCATCCTGTCGGCCATTCCGAGGATCCGGTCCTGCAGCGGCACCCCTTCCTTCTTCGCGCGGGAGGCGCGGGACCGGAGCATCAGCCGGGGGAAATCGAGCATCCACCGGTGCGGCGGATGATAGGGGCAGTGGTTGTAGCAGAGCTTGCACTGATAGCACAGGTCGACGACGCTGCGAAGATCGGGGGCCGTCAACCCGTCCACATCCTGTGTAGGATTGTTGTCGATCCGGTCGAACAGATCCGGAAACGACGGACACAGGGGCAGGCAGCGCCGGCACCCGTGGCAGATGTCGAACACACGCCGCATCTCCTTCTCGACCGAATTCTCGTCGAGATACTCCGGGCTTCGTATGTCGTAGACGATCGGGTCCGCCACCGCCTGCCTCCTTGTTCTCGTGCGTTACTTGCCGAGGGTGTCGAGCCCCTTCTGGAACCGGCCGGCGTGGGAGCGCTCGGCGCGTGCCAGAGTCTCGAACCAGTCCGCGATCTCGCTGAACCCTTCCTCACGCGCCGTCTTGGCCATTCCGGGGTACATCTGGGTGTACTCGTACGTCTCGCCCGCGACGGCCGACTTGAGGTTCATCTGCGTGGAGCCAATCGGCTCGCCCGTCGCCGGGTCGCCGACCTGCTTCAGGTAGTCCAGATGTCCATGCGCGTGTCCGGTCTCACCCTCTGCGGTGTCACGGAACAGCCCCGCCACGTCGGGATGCCCCTCCACGTCGGCGGCCTTGGCGAAGTACAGGTACCGGCGGTTCGCCTGCGACTCGCCGGCGAACGCCTCCTTCAGGTTCTCATGCGTCTTGGTGCCCTTCAGTTCCTTTGCCATGTCTTCCTCCTTGTTTGTTCCGTTGCTCCTTCGATGCAGGGTGCCGCCCGTGCTCATCCCGGCAGCTCCTGCAGTACCCGACGAACTGGATCTGATATCCGGTGATCTCGAACCCTTGAGGAACGCCTTGCTCGTCTTCCGCGGAGGCGCCCGCCGATCCTTCGAGGCGGAGCCCCTCGAGCGATTCGCCCTTCACGTCGATGATCGACCGGCAGGAGAGGCAGACCAGGTGGTGGTGCGGCTCGAGAGCCGCTTCGAACCGGGCGGTGCCGCGGGTCTGCCCGACGTCGGCGACCAGTCCCAGCCTGCAGAGCGTCTCCAGAGTGCGGTAGACGGTCCCGCGCGAAATGGTGGGAAACCGCGACCGGACCGTGCGGTAGATCTCCTCGGCGCCGGGATGCGTATCGGTCCCGATCAACGCTTCATAGACCGCCATCCGCTGGTGGGTCACGCTGAGACCCCGGGCGCGACAGGCGGCCGCGAACGAGTCGAGAACCTGCTTCGTATCGATCAAACCGGGGCGCCCTCCTGTTTAGTAATAATTCTCAGGTGGGTAACTGTAGCACCCCCGACGGCAGGTGTCCACTTCCGCTCAACTCAATGACAGGGAAGAGCTTATCCTGCCATCCGCCTCACACCAGGTCCAGGTCTGAGAAGAAGTACCGGATCTCCGTAGCCGCGGATTCGGGCGAGTCGGATCCATGGACCACGTTCTTCTCCACCGAGGAGGCCAGCGCCTTGCGGATGGTGCCTTCCTCGGCCCTGGCCGGGTCGGTGGCCCCCATCAGCTTGCGCAACCGGGCGATCACGTCCTCTCCCTCGAGCACCATCGGCATGCAGGGCCCCGAAGACATGAAGGCCGTGAGGCTCTCGAAGAAGGGACGCTCCCGGTGCACCGCGTAGAACCCCTCCGCCTCCCTGCGCGTGAGGTGAACGAGACGGGCCGCCGCGATCCGGAAGCCCGCCTTCTCGAAGTACCCGATGATCTGTCCGGCGACGCGCTGCTGCACGGCGTCCGGCTTGATGATGGTCAGCGTTCGTTGCGGCATGTCGTTCTCATCTCCTGTCTGCGAGAGCCTTCTCGACCGTCTCTCCGAGTGTCGCCGGGCTGTCCGCCACGGCGATGCCTGCGGCGCGCAGGGCCTCGACCTTCTCCGCCGCGGTCCCATGCCCCCCGGCGATGATGGCTCCGGCATGCCCCATCCTCTTTCCCGGAGGCGCGGTGCGCCCCGCGACGAACGCCACCACCGGCTTGGTGAACTCGCGCTTGATGAAAGCGGCGGCCTCTTCCTCGGCCGTACCGCCGATCTCGCCGATCATCAGGACCGCCTCGGTCTGCGGATCCTTCTCGAACAGCGTCAACGCGTCGATGAAGGTCGTGCCGATGATCGGGTCTCCGCCGATCCCGATGCAGGTGCTCTGGCCGATACCCCGCCGCGTGAGCTGGTCGACACCCTCGTAGGTGAGCGTCCCGCTGCGCGAGACGACGCCGATCGGGCCCTGTGCGTGGATCCTGCCGGGCATGATCCCCACCTTCGCGCGACCGGGCGAGATGATCCCCGGGCAGTTGGGGCCGATCAGCCGCGAGCCCGTCTGCGCGAGGAACGCCTTGACCCGGACCATGTCGAGCGTCGGGATCCCCTCGCTGATGCAGACGATCACCTTGACCCCGGACATCGCCGCCTCGAGGATGGCGTCGGCCGCGAAGGCGGGCGGAACGAAGATCAGCGAGACGTCGGCCTTCTGCTTCTCGACCGCCTCGGCCACCGTGTCGTACACCGGGATGTCGTCGACCTTCTGCCCGCCCTTGCCCGGCGTGACCCCCGCCACGATCTTCGTGTCGTGATATGCCTTGCATGCCCGGGCGTGGAAGGTGCCTTCCTTGCCCGTCAGCCCCTGAACGACGATTCGGCTGTTCTCGTTGACGAGGACGCTCATCGTGTCTCCCGTGTCATCGCGCGCCACCGGCGAGCCGGACGACCTTTTCCGCCGCTTCCTTCATGCCGTCGGCGACGGTAAAATCCAGACCCGAGTCCTTGAGGATCTTCTGGCCCTGCTCCTTGTTGGTTCCCTCGAGACGGACCACCACGGGCACCTTGACGCCGACCTGCGTGGAGGCCTGGACGACGCCCTCCGCCACGATGTCGCATCGCATGATCCCGCCGAAAATATTGATCAGCACGGCCTTCACGTTGGGATCCGACAGGATGATCCTGAAGGCGTTGGTCACCTGCTCGGCCGTGGCGCCGCCGCCCACGTCGAGGAAGTTGGCCGGGTCTCCGCCCGCCAGCTTGATGATGTCCATGGTCGACATGGCCAGTCCGGCGCCGTTGACCATGCACCCGACGTTGCCGTTCAGCTTGATGTAGTTGAGCGAGTACTTGGAGGCCTCGACCTCGAGCGGTTCCTCTTCGGAGACGTCGCGAAGCTCCTTGATCTCGGCGTGCCGGTACAGAGCGTTGTCGTCGAGATTGAACTTCGCATCGAGCGCCAGCACGTCGCCCGATTTCGTGGTCACCAGCGGGTTGATCTCCGCCAGGGAGGCGTCGCTCGCCTCGAAGGCGCGGCACAGGTTGGTCATGATCTTGACCGCCTGCCCGACCTGCCCCCCGGTCAGCCCGAGACCGAACGCCAGCTTGCGCGCCTGGAACGGCTGGAAACCGATCGACGGCTCGATCGGCTGCTTGAGGATCAGATGCGGCGTCTTCGCCGCCACCTCCTCGATGTCCATCCCGCCGGCGCTCGAGGCGATCATCACGGTGCGCTCGGTGGCCCGATCGATCACCATGCCCAGGTACAGCTCGCGGTCGCGGTCGAGCGCCTCCTCGACCAGCACGCGCTGCACCAGCTTGCCTTCCGGCCCGGTCTGCGGCGTGACGAGGTTCATCCCCAGCATCGCCCTGGCCGTCTCCTCGGCCTTGTCCGGCGTCTCCGCAACCTTCACGCCGCCGCCCTTGCCCCGCCCGCCTGCGTGAATCTGCGCCTTCACCACGACGCGCCCGCCCAGCTTCCGCGCGATGTCACGTGCCTCCGCCGGCGTGTACGCGACATCGCCACGCGGCACAGCGACGCCGAATTTCCGGAGGATGCCCTTCGCCTGATACTCGTGGATTTTCACGGATGGATGCTCCTTTGGGAAAGGCCATTATAGGAAGCGGTTCCGGCGGGGTCAACGGCGCTTGCGGCGGACGACAATCTGGGCGAGGATGGAGGAGATGCCACACCTTCACGATCCGATCCTCCTCGCGGCCCTGCTCGGCGCGTTCCTGCCCGGCTCTTCGGCGCCGCCACCCACCACCGGGGCGTCTTCCGCCTCGTCCTGGAGCACGCTCGCCTCCGGGCTGGAGCTCCGGATGATGGACGGCGGCGATGCCTGCCGCAAAGGCTCGCACCGGATCGCCGTGGTGCGCTTCGACCCGGTCAGGTGGAAGATCGATCTGTTCCACGAGTCCGAGGACGGAGCGGGCTCCGCGGACATCGATCGCTGGCAGCAGCGCACCGGCGCGGCCGTGATGTTCAACGCGGGGCAATACACTCCCGACCATGTCCCGATGGGCCTGTTCGTGAAGGGCGGCCGGAACCTGGGCACCAGCCCCCACCGCTCGTGGAAGGGGGTGCTCGTTGCGGAGCCGGACGACGCCGAGACCCGTCCACGCGCCACCATCATCGATCTCGACCACGACACGTTCGATCCGGACGCCACTCCCTATCGGGTCGCGGTGCAGTCATTCATGCTCCTGGATCGCCACGGGAGGAAACGGGTGCGGCACAGCGACTGGCACGCGAATCGCACCGTGGTGGCGACCGACGACGAAGGCAGGGTGCTGGTGGTGCACACCGAGGGAGCGTACACTCTGTGGGATCTGGCCGACTGGCTGGACCGCTCGGCCCTGGGCGTGACCCAGGCCCTCTCGCTCGACGGAGGGTTCGAGGCACAGATGTGCGTGCGCGCCGGCGGGACCGATTATCTCTCGTTCGGTCAGTGGAACGTGGATGCGCGCGGCGATCGCTCGCTGCCCGGGGCGCGGCGCAGGTTGCCGGCGGCGATCGGCCTGTTCCCGCGGCCGTGACGGACATTGTGAGGAACGCTCATGTCTGAGCTCTGGGTCGTTGCGTTCATCGTCGCGGTGATCAACCTGCCGTTCGGCTGGTGGCGGGCCGGTGTCAGGAAGTTCAGCCTCTCCTGGATTCTCGCCGTGCACGCGCCGGTGCCGATCGTCGTGGCTCTGCGCTTCGCCTCAGGCCTGGGCTTCGCCTTCGTCACGTTTCCCGTGCTGATCGGCGCCTATTTCACGGGGCAGTTGCTGGGCGGGAGGCTGCGCCGCCGCCTGGGCCGGGACGAGCCGCCTTCTCCAGGTACGGCCGAGCCGCCGGAGAGAACACCGACAACGCGAGAGCCCGCTCCCGGCCCGTAGCGGCCGCCACGACCTCCCGCGGTGCGAGAACCGGGACCCCGGGCCCAGGAGCCGGGGCGCTCCACCGGCCGAGCAGCAGCCCCGCCGCGAGCAGCAGCGCGGCCGCGGCGAGCCGCGGCGCCCAGACACGCGCCGTTCTCCTCGCGCCGCCACGCCCGGCGAGCTGCAGCGCCGGCGCTTCGGGCACGTCACGCAGATCGCGCCGCACCGTCTCCCGGATCGTCCCATACGCCCGCAGCGCCTCGCGACAGACCGCGCATGTGTCGACATGCTGCTCGACACGGAGCGCCTCGCCGACGTCGGTCTCCTCGACCGCGTGGATCGCCAGCAGCGATTCCACCTCCTCGCACCGGGTCATCCCCGTCTCCTCGTCCCGTTTCATCTCCATTCCTCCAGACACTCGCGCAGGCGCCGCATCCCGCGCGCGAACTGCACCTTGACCGTTCCCTCGGCCACCCCGAAGATCGCTGCGATCTCGCGAAACGTCAGCTCCTCCATCAGCTTGAGCGTCACGATGGCCCGCTGCTGCTTCGGCAACCCGCCTATCGCGCGCGTGATGTCGCGCGCCAGACCGGCCGTCTCCGTCGCCTCGACCCGCACGGCCGCGACGGATGCCGCCTCGTCGTGCCGCCGCCGCATCCGGGCTCGATCGCGCCTGAAATTGAGCGCGGTGTTCGCGGTCACGCGATAGAGCCACGCACCGAGTCCATCCCCCGCCGGAACCGAGCGCTCGCGGTGCAGCCGCAGGAGGACCTCCTGGGCGACGTCGCTGGCGTCCTGCGCGTTGCGCAGGAAGCGGTAGGCGACGCGCCAGACGAAGCCCCCATGCTGCTCGAGCTGCGCGTCAGCGAGCCGCGGGCTCATGCTCCACCACGCTGACGGCTTCCAGGATCCGGTCGCCTTCGGTGAGATCCTCGCCGTGGAAGGTCCAGGAGGCTTCGCCCCCGTCGATCAGCCAGGTGTTCGCCGATACGATGGTGCCCGGCATATCGACCGTCAGGGCGAATTCCTCGTCGTTGAGATCCTGCGTGACCTCGAAGGCGCGCTCCTCGTCGTCCAGATAGAATCGGACCGCCTGCCTCTCGCGCGGCGTGAGCCGTTGCTCCACCTCGTCGCGGAAGTCCGCCTTGAGCGCCCGCTCCTCGCGGTTCTGCTCCTCCTCGGGCATCAGGAAGAATCGCCGCAGGTAGTCCCCCGTCAGCCGGTCCTCCAGCCATCCCTGCAGACCCTCAACCGTCGTCCTGTATGTCGCGACCTCCAGGACGCCCGCCTCGGTGGCGCGGCCCAGGGCGTCCGTTGCGCGTATCAGCATCGCCAGCCCCTCGTATTCGGCGAGCCCGGTGAAGATCTTCTCACGCTCCTCGGGCGTCAGCGACGACTCGTCCTTCTGGGCCTTGTCGAGGAGCTTCTGCGGCACCGAGCCGCTCTGCAGCTCCTTGAATTTCCCGGCACGGCGCCCGACGTAGGTCCGGCGGAAACGATAGAGGGTGCGCGTGGGCCGTTCTTCCGTCTCGAGCCGGGTCGTCATCCGCATCGCCGTTCCGCCGTGAGGATCGCCCGGCCGCGCGAAGGAGGGCGGATAGTCGTTCAGATCCTCCAGTTCCTTCGTCCATGTTGTGGTGACCGTCTCACTGCCGTCCCGCCCGGTCTTCCTCGTCTGTGTGAACGGCCAGCCGGCCCCGGTGGGGACCGCGTCGCCGTTGTCCAGGTCGCCTCGATCCCCGTCCATTTTGTAGGTGATGGATGCCGAGCCGTCGGGGCGGATCACGATCGTCTCCTCGCGGGTGAAGCATCCGGCGCACAGCAGCACGAGCACGGCTGCCGGTATCGTCAGGGCTGCTCTCATGGCGGGTTCCTCCCTTCACGAGGATAAACACCACGGGGGGAGGAAAGGTAGACAGGCCCGGGGCCCGGGGCATCAGTTGTTGCGGCTGCGGTATTTCCTCAGGTCACGCTGGATCGCATCCCGGCGGGCCGCCGGGACCTTGCCGGTGGCGAGATACTTCTCCAGCTGGTCGGCCGCCTCCCCGTATCGCCCGACGCCGGCCAGCGCCCGGGCCAAATCCTCGCGCCACGCCGCGTTCTCGGGACGCAGCTCGACGGCATCGCCCAGCAGGGTGACGGCCTTCGAGGCGTCCCCCTCCTTGAGGGCGATCAGACCGAGGCCGTAGTAGCCGCCGGCGAGCCGCGGCGCCGACTTGATGCCGTTCTCGTAGGCGGTGCGCGCCTCGGGGAGCCTGCCGAGCGAGAAGAGGACGTCGCCGGTGGCTACCTGCAGGTCGGGGAGCTGGGGTGCGATGGCACGCGCCTTCTCCAGCGCGTCGAGGGCATCCTCCTTCCTGTCCAGCCGGAACAGGACCCACCCGAGGTTCATCCAGACATCCACGTTTCCCGGGTCGACCTCCGTGGCGTGCGCGTAGAACACCCGCGCCTCCTCGAGCTTGCCCGCCGCCTCGTACATCCCGGCCAGGGTCAGGATCGAGGGCATGTGGTTCGGCTCCTTCTGCAGCACCTGCTTGTACAGACGCGATGCCTCGGGGAAGTCCCCCTTGACGAAGGCGACGTGTGCGAGGCTCGCCATCGCGTAGATGTGATCCGGGAAGATCTCGAGTACCTGCCTGAACGTCGCGCTGGCGTCGTCGAAGCGCTCCATGTTGAGCTGGCACCAGCCGATGTTGGACAGCACCTCGGTGTTGCGCGGTGCATCCTTCAGCATGATCCGGTACTGCTCGATCGCCTCCGGGTACCGCGAGAGCTTCGAGAGCGAGCCGGCCAGATAGTAGCGAACGGAGTTGTTCGACGGGTTTTCGGCGAGGATAGACTCCGCCTCCTTCAGGGCCGCCTCGTAGCGCCCCGCGCCGAACAGGACGTAGACGTCATTGATGCGCGAGAGCATCGGGATCATGTCCTTCGGATCGGGAAGCCCCGTGCGTCCGGCCGCCGACGCGGAGCCGGTTCCGGCGCCACCCGCCGCGTAACCGAGCGACTGCAGCCGGGCCTGCGCCTCCGAGTCGAGCGACAGCACTTCGGCTTTCGTCTCGGGTTGCGCCACCTCGGCCTTGAGCGACTGCAGCCTCTCCGCGTAGCTCTTCGCCACCTCGGGGCGGGCCGATGCCAGGTTGTCCTTCTCCTGAGGATCCGCCGTCAGGTCGTACAGCTCGGGCCGCGGCGCTTCGATGTACCGGTATCGCCGATCGCGGATCGACGTCAGCGGACTCCATCCGTACTGCAGCAGCGGCACCATCGCCTCGGAATAGGCGGCAAAGGTGTCCGCCGCCCCGTTCGGGTCGGCCATGATCGGCCAGAGGCTGCGTCCCTGGACGGGGGCGGCGGCCTGCGCCGGGTCGATGCGGACCAGATCCAGGATGGTGGGCATCACATCCACGGTGCTGACCACCGCGCGCGGCCGAAGACCCCCGGGGACGTACGAGGGAAACGAAACGATGAAGGGCACGCGGCTCGTCTCATCGTAGACGAACACCCCGTGAGAATCCTCGCCGTGGTCGTTCAGCCCTTCCCCGTGATCCCCGACGACCACCACCAGCGTCTTGTCCATCGCCCCGAGCCGGCGCATCGAGTCGATCAGACGGCCGATCTCCGTGTCGATGTAGGCGATTTCGGCGTCATAGGGACGGCTGGCATACTGCTCCCTGAAGGGCGAGGGGGCCATGTACGGGTGGTGCGCGTCGAAATAGTGCGCCCAGAGGAAGAACCGCGACCCCTTCGCGCCCTCGATGAACCGCAGGGCGGCGTCGGTCACGCCCCGAGCGGAACGCTCCGCGTAGAAGCTCTCGCTCGGCCCGCGCGCCGGCAACGCGTCGTCGTACTGGTCGAATCCCTGATCGAGCCCGAACATGGAGTCGAGCACGAACGCGCCGATCACCGCCCCCGTCCTGAAGCCCCGGGCACGCAGCACCTCCGCAAGGGTGAGCGCGCCGGCGCCGAGCCGGTAGTCGCCGTTGTTGCGGATACCGTGCGCGGGCGGATAGGTGCCGGTGAGGATGGAGGCATGCGACGGCAGGGTCATGACCGCCGGGGTGATCGCGTTCTCGAACAGGACGCCACGGGCGGCGAGGTCGTCGAGAACCGGCGTGCGGATCTGCCGGTAGCCGTACGCCCCGAGATGATCGGCCCGCATCGTGTCGAGTGTGATGAGCAGCACGCTGGCGTCGCCCGTGTCACCACGGAAGGTGGTCCGGCCGCCATAGAGGAGGTAATACCCCCCCGCGACGAGGACCGCCACGATGACGAGCGGAAGGGCGAGACGAGTAGCCGGACGCGAGGTCACTTCTTTTCGGCGAGGATCTTGTAGGTGTTGTCTTTCAGCTCGCAGCCGGCGCAGTACGGAAACAGCGCGCCTTCTTCGAGGGTGACATGGGTGGACTTGCCGATCTGCATGCAGTTGAGACACTCGTAGGTGGCGGTCTTGAGGACCCGCTCGCCCGTCTTCCAGGTGCCGCTGCTGTTAGGCATGACGCACCAATCTAATCACACGTCCTGATGCGAGTCAAAGCTCCCTGACGGCCTCGATCCGGGCGACGCACTCGATGTGATACGTGTGCGGGAACATGTCCACCGGGCGCACACGGGTCAGCCGGTAGTCCCGCTCGCAGATCTCCTTGAGGTCGCGCGCGAGGGTGGTAGGGTTGCACGAGACGTACACCATGCGTTTCGGACGGAGCCTCAGCATGCCGCGGATGACCGCCGAGTTGAGCCCGGCCCTCGGGGGGTTGGCGATCAGGATCGTCGGCGGCTTCGGATCGCCCGTCATCGCCGCGAGCGCCTTCTTCGCTTCGCCGCAGATGAACCAGACGTTGCGCACGCCGTTGATCGCGGCGTTCCGTTCGGCATTGCGCACCGACTCGGACAGCGACTCCACCCCCCTCACCTCGCCGGCGCGCGAGGCCGCCAGGATCGAGATGGCTCCCGTGCCGGAGTACAGGTCCAGCACCCGATCCTCCTGCCCGGATCCGCCATCTCCAGGACCGTTCCGTACAGCCGCTCGGCCTGTCTCGAGTTCGTCTGGAAGAACGAGTTGGCCGTGATCTCGAACGACCGCTCGAGCAGCGTCTCGCGGATCGAGGCCGCCCCGTAGAGCACCTCCTCGCGCTGGCCGAAGGCGACCGTGGATCGGGTGGCGTTGACGCTGCGCAGGAACGACCGGATGGCGGGGAAATCCGCCCCAATCCGGCCGGCCATCTCCGCCAGCGACCGCGACCATGCGGCTTCGTGCGCGCCCCCCTCCCCGGTGACGAGATTCACCATCACCTCGCCGCTGAACTTCCCTTCCCGGATGGTCAGATACCGCAGGAAGCCGGTGTGAAGCCGGACGTGGTACGGCGGCAGCGCCGCCTCGCGGCACGCATCGCGCACCGCGGCGACGAATCTCGTTCGACAGGGCGGACTGCAGGTGGCACGCCCTGAGATCGAAGACGCTCATGTAGCTCGAGGCGGGATGCAGGCCGAGGGTGAGCCTCCCCTCCGCATCCTGCCCGAACGAGAATTCCATCTTGTTGCGATAGTAGAACCAATCGGGCGAAGGAAGCGTCTCGTCAACCGGCGGGTCGGGAAGGCCGCCGATGCGCCGCAGGGCCTCGACCACCTGGCGGCGCTTGTAGTCGAGCTGCAGCTCGTACGGCAGGTTCTGCCACCGGCAGCCGCCGCACAGTCCGAAGTGCTCGCACCGCGCCTCGACCCGGTCGGGCGATGGAGCCACGACTTCGACCGCGCTCCCCTCGGCGTAGTTGCCTCGCACGCGATCGACCCGGACCTTGACGGTGTCTCCCGGGACGGCCCCGTTCACGAGCACCACGAAACCCTCCACGCGCCCGACACCCTTGCCGCCGAAGGCGAGGTCGTCAATGCAGACATCCCGGAATATGTCCCTTCCTGAGGGGCACGGCCATGGAGATTGTCCTCGGGGAATGCCTACTCGTCGAGCGTTTCGTGGAAGAGACGGAGCATGTCGGTGCCCGTTATGATCCCCACCAGTCGGTCGCCCTCGACCACCGGCAGGGCACTGTACTTGCGGTCGATGAGCACCTTGATGGCGTCACGGATCGAGGTGGACGGCGTGACGGTGAACGGATTGCGCGTCATCGCCTGGCCCACCCGGGTCTCGTTCAGGACTCGGTCGTACTGGGTCTGGTCGATGCCGGACAAGGCCGACGGCGAGGCCCTCTTGACGTCCCGGTCGGTGAGGATCCCGATGACCTTCTCGTCGGAGACGACCGGAGCATGGCGGATCCGGTTGCGCTGCATGACGGCGATCGCCTTCGCGAAGAGTCTGATCCTCCGTCAACGTGAATACCTTGCGTGTCATCCGATCTTCGACCTTCATGCTCGACCTCGTTGCACCCGTCGCGCGGGCGGGAACGGGCGCCCGCGGTGCGGGTTTCCGCCGGAGCACGCCTGCCGTGGACGCCGCTTTGCCCGCTCATCCTAGCAGAAAATGCCCGACGAGCGTGCGCCTGAGGTTGGCGGTCATGCCGGGGGCCGGGGGCTGAGGGCGCTCCAGTCCTGGCGCCAGTCGACGAGCTGCTCGGGACGTCTGGTGGTTGCCAGCAGCCCGAGGGCCTGGGCGGGCGTGGTCCGGGTGCGGTTGGTGATCCCGCGACCGTAGTTGACCCACAGCGCGGCGATGTCGAGGTGCCGCTGCAGCCCCTGGCGTTTCTTCGACACGCACCAGGTGCGTCGCCTCAGCCGCGCCAGGAAGTGGCGCAGCCGCGCGTTGGTATGGTTGATGGGAAACAGCGGATTGGCCCGGTCACGCCGGACGGTGGCGTCATGGGCCCGCCACACCACACCCGGACCGACGACCCGTCGTGCCAGCGCGCCGTACAGCACCTTGCGGTCCGACTCGAGCACCACGTGGGCGGGGGCCACGGCGGCGAGGCGCTGCATCACCCACCGGACCGCTCGGGCCGAGCCGGAAGGACGCCGCCCGTGTTGCTCCTCGTGCTGCGCGCGCCGGCGGCGCTGCGCCGGGCTGAGCCGGCCCTTGCGTCTGAGTGGCCCCACGGCCGTGGCCACGATGAACATCGTCTTGCGGTCGATGAGCACCGGCACGGTGACCGGCTGGAAGCGGTTCAGTTCGAAGCTCTCCATCTCGTCGAGCTGGAACGGGCCGCGCAGCACGACGCCTTGCAGGCGGTTGCGATGATAGTGAGCGGCGTGTCGGGCCAGCCACACGAAGCGCCGCTCCACCGTCCGGCGCGCCACCCGCAGCACCCGCGCCGCCTGGCGCTGCCCGACGCAGGCCACCATCAGGTCGAGAAACCGCGCGTTGATGTGCGGCTTCTTGTGGCGGTAGTCGGCCCGGAAGGTCTGCCGCGAGAAGCCGCCCCCGCAGCCGCGGCACCGGAACCGTGCCACCGGGTGGCTGCGGCAGCGCGGGTGATAGAACCCCTTGCGCAGGTAGAACCGGCCGACGGGCCGGGCGTGGTAGGCACAAGCGGGACGGGGACAGCGAGGTGGCTCGAACATGAGGGTTCCTCCGGATGAAAGACCGGAGGCAAGTGAAAATCGCGTGCCAGGCGACGCTCAGCAGAACAAAGGCCCGCAGCTCAGACCGATGCAGACCCTCGACCCCGTGGCACGCCCGACCCATGTGGCCGCCGGCGAACGCCGGCGGCCAATCACCTGCCCGCCCGCGGACACCCGGGTGCACGCTCGTCGGGCAGTTTCCCATGTGTTAGCATCCGCTCCGTATGGCCCTGCGCTCCCCCACCCACCGCGCGCCCGGCGCCACATGGCTCGTCCTCGGCGTCTTCGCGGTCGCCCTGCTGTTCCGCCTCGTCTTCCTGATGCAGCTTCATCGGTCCGGCATCTGGGATTACCTGCGGCTCGACCCGCTCTACTACCACGATTGGGCGGTGCGGATCGCCGGCGGCGACATCGTGGGGAGCCGGACGTACGAGATGACGCCGCTTTATGCGTACGCTCTCGGAGGGCTGTTCAGTCTCTTCGGCGACTCCCTGCTGCTGCCGCGCCTGCTGCAGGCGGCACTGGGCGCCGGCACGTGCGCGCTGGTCGCCGTTCTCGGCCTGCGTATCTTCGGGCGTGCCGAGGCGGTGATCGCCGGGACGGTGCTGGCCTGCTACGGCCCATCGTTGTTCCACGAGACACAAATCATGAAGACGGTGCTCACGGTGGCCCTTTCCACGGCGACGGCCGCGGCGCTGTACTTCTCGGGCGGCAGGCGGCCGGGGCTGCTCGCGGTATCGGGCGCGCTCCTGGGTCTGACGGCGCTGGCGCAGGAGAACATCAACGTGACCCTGCCGTTCCTGCTCGCCTGGGTTGCGTGGCGCGCCCCCGCCGGCAGGCGGATCGCCGGCGGCCTGGCGCTGGTGGCCGCCTTCGCGTGCGTCGTCGCGCCGGCCACGATCCGCAACTACGCCGTCTCGGGGGACTTCGTTCTGATCACCTCGGGGGGCGGCGAGGTCTTCTACACCGGCAACAACGAGTACGCCTCGGGTCATTATCGGCCGCCCGCGTTCGTTCGGCCCGACCCGTCCTTCGAGCACGAGGATTTCCGGATCGAGGCGGCGCGCCGGCTGGGCCGCGCCCCCGGCGACATCACCAGGAAGGAGTCGGATGCCTTCTGGTGGGGTGAGGGGATGCGGTTCATCCGCGAGCATCCCGGCCGTTACGTCTCCCTGCTGTGGGACAAGCTCTCGACCTACCTCAACGACTACGAGCGGCCGGACAACTTCTCGTACGGTAACTTCCGTGAGTTCGTCCCGCTGCTGCGACTTCCGTTGCCGGGCTTCGGCTGGGTGGCGCCGTTCGGGCTGCTCGGGCTCGTTCTCTCCGCGCGCCGCTGGCCCGACCTGTTCCCCCTCTACGCGACGATGGGCGCCTATCTCCTCTCGGCGCTCCTGTTCTTCACACAGTCGCGCTACCGGATGCCGATGGTGCCGCTGCTCGCGCTGTTCGCCGCGCACGGCGCTGTGATCCTGTACCGCTCGGCGGCCGGCGCCGACCGCCGCCGTCTCGTCTGGGGCGTCCCTCTGGTCGTGGTACTGATCCTGTTCTGCAACCGGGACCCCGGCAACAGTCTGGCCTTCGAGGCCCAGAACCACGGGATCCTCGGGGAGATGTTCCTGTACGCCGGCCGGCCCGACGATGCGATGACCCACCTGCATGAGGCGATCGGGATGCTCGAAGGGTATCCGGGGGACTCTGCGGGTGATCAGTATCTGCGCGTGATCGCCTCCGCCCACTACGGCATGGTCCTGGCCTCCGACATGCGGGCGGCCCGCGGCGGCAACGCGCTGCCCCGGGCGGAGATTCTGTCGCATCTGCGCGCGGCGGCGCGTGCTCCGGACGCCGACCTGCGACGCGACGCACTGGCGCGTCTCGGAGAAATGCTGGCGTCGGCCGGAGATTCCGACGGAGCGGCGCAGGCCTACACCGGCGCCGTCGAGGCCGCGCCGCACGACTTCGGGCTCCGGCTGCTGCTGGCCGAATCGCTGCATCAGGCGGGCCGCGCCCGTGAATCGCTCGAGACGGTCGAGCAGGCTCTCGCCGAGATGCCCGACGCCGACCCGGTGCTGCGCGCCGACGCGCACTACGGCGAGGCGCTCATCTACCTGCACGACCTGCCCGATGGCGAGCGGGCGGTGTTCCACCTGCGCGAGGTCCTCAGGCTCAATCCCTCCCACCCCCGGGCCGACTGGATCCGCCGCCGGCTCGCCTCGCTCGGGGGCCGTGGCTGATGGGAGGGCGCACCCAGGGAGACGAGCCGCCGATCCTCTACGAGGCCCGCGACCGGCTGGCCCGCTTCGACCGGCACTTCCTCTGGATGGTGTTCGGTCTCGCCCTCCTGCTGAGGGCCGCCTATCTCAAGCAGCTCGTCGGATCGCCGCTGTGGGGGGACCTGCCCGTGGACCTCGGCTACTACCGCGACTGGGCGTTGCGCATCGCCTCGGGCGAGTGGATGGGCCACGGCCTGTTCCAGTGGAGCCCGTTCTACGCCTATTACCTCGCCATCGTCTTCAAGCTGTTCGGCGCCGGCCTGATGGCGCCGCGTCTGATCCAGATCGTCGTGGGCTCCCTGACCTGCGTGCTGATCTACAGGACCGGCCGGCAGTTGTTCTCCACGGGCGCCGGTCTCGCGGCGGGGCTGATGGCCGCGGCGTACGGTCCCTTTCTCTTCTACGACGGCATGCTGATGAAGGAGGTCTTCACGGTCTTCTTCCTTACCGCGACGCTGTATCAGATCGTGGTGGCGAGCGGCTCGCAGCGGGGGATGCTGGCCACCGCGGGCCTGACGCTCGGGTTCGGCACTCTCGTGCGCGACAATCTGATCCTGCTGGCTCCGGCTCTGGCGATCTGGATGGCGATCGACCCCTGGCTCGGCGGTGTGACCCTGGGACGCGACCGGCTGCGCGAGGGCATGTCGCGCGTCCTCGCCTTCGGCTTCGGGCTGCTGCTGGTGCTGGGGCCGCTCGCGGCACGCAACTACCACGTCACGGGCCGATTCGTGCTGCTGCGAGCCGGCGGCGGGGAGAACTTCTACATCGGCAACAACCCCGAGGCGGACGGCCACTACGTGCCACCCCCGTTCCTCCGCGCCACGGGCGGCAACGAGCTGGAGGATTTCCGGCGAGAGGCGGCACGTCGGCTGGGCCTGCCGCTCGACGAGGTGAGCGCGGCCGACTCGTCCGACTACTGGTTCCGGCAGGGCCTCTCATGGATCGGGCATCACCCCGTCGGGTATGCCGTGCTGCTCGTCCGCAAGTTTCTGCTCTTCTTCAACCATTACGAGCTTCCCGACAATCAGAGCTACGCCCATCACCGGCGCCTCCTGCCGATCCTGCAGCTCCCCCTGCTGACATTCGGTCTGCTGCTGCCGCTGGCGGCCGCCGGGATCGCCTTGTCGGCCCTGCGGTGGCGCGATCTGCTTGTGCTGTACGTCACGGGCGGAGCGTATGCAGGCACCGTGATGCTGTTCTTCAACTTCGGGAGGTTCCGGCTGCCGATCGTCCCGGTGCTGATGCTCTTCGCGGGGTACGCGGTCATCGGCGCCGCGGCCGTCCTCAGGCAGGCCGGTTACGGGCGGATCGCGCTCGCCGCACTGGCTGGGCTCCTGGCCTTCGGTCTCGTCGGCCTCGACCTGGAGAACGATCCGGTGTATCTCGGTCAGAGCCATGCGCAGCTCGCGGAGCTCCTGCTGCGCTCGGGCCGGCCCGGGGAGGCGGACGCCGAGTCGCGCGAGTCGATCCGGCTGCTGGAAGGGTTCTACGCCGAGTCCGGCGGGGCCCTGGGCGAGGGCGGGCACGGGGTGTCTCCCCGCGGCTCGAGCAGCCGTCCCGATCTGGGCGCCACGTTCTATGTCGTGCTGGGTGAGGCGTACGCCACACGCGCCTCGGTCCTTCGTGCCGGCGGCCACGGCAGCGCGGCCGCCGCGTGGGAGAAACGCGCGGCGCTCGCCGGGGCCGGCCCGCCCGGCGGGCCGTCGGAACCGGACGAGGCGGAGCGGCTGTCGACCGAAGCGGCCGAACGCGCGGAAGAGGGCCGGCTCGAGGACGCCGCGGAGCTGTACCGCCGTGCCGCGGCCGCATTGCCCGAGGGGGTCGAGCCCGTGAGACGGTTTCGGCTCAGGATGCATCTCGCCGAGTCGCTTCATCACGCCGGCCATCCGGAGGAGGCGCTCGGCGTGGTGCAGGAGGCCCTGTTGTACCCCGGAGACGTCCCGGATGCCGATCGCGCCGACGCGCACTTCGGCGAGGCGATGATCTACCGCGATCTCGGCAACGATGCGGCGATGCGCTCCCATCTGCGCGAATGCCTCAGGCTCAACCCGGAGCACCCACGCGCCGGCTGGATCCGCGAAACGCTCGGCCTCTGAGGAGCCTCAGAAGCCGCGCCGCCGATAGCCCGACACCAGCACCGCGTCGTAGACGCTGATCATCCAGAGGATCGCGCAGGCGCAAAGCGCGGCGAGCGCCCCGGTGGAGAACTGCTGCACCATCGGCGCATCGCCGTACTGCTGGCGCATCATCCGGACGAATGGTGTGAAGACCATCAGCACGCCGATGTACGCACCCGTGAGCTGGGCCCCGAGGAAGAACAACGCCTTACCGATCTGCGCGTTCATGATCTGACCCCATCCGGGCAGGATGAACGAGGCCACGCCCGCCAGCAGCGGGTTGCCGAATCCGTCGAAGCCGCCCTGCATCGTCTCGGCGTAGTGGTATGCCTGGAACACCGTGACCAGCACCAGCCCGACCAGCGCGAGGTCGATCATGGCGATGGTCTGGATCAGCCCCCACTCGGTGACATCCCACAGGGCGGCCAGATCGATCAGGGACGGCCAGAGACGCAGCATCGACCAGTGAGCCGTGGCGGCCAGCACCTCGGTCAGGAAGAGCAGGGCGCCGAGCTGGCGCTGTCCGTTGTACGCCTGCCCCGCACCGAGAGCCACGATCGAAAGAGACGAGGCGGCCACGGGTGCTGCCCCCCCGGGGCTGAAGGAAGCGGCCTGCCTGCGCCGTCCCGCGGCCTTCGCATCCCGCCGGTCCGCCTCCCGGGAGCGGGCCAGATCCAGCATCGACGCGTCGAGGACGTCGTGGTCGGAGATGGTGTAGATGTCCTGATCCTGCGGCATGAGCGTACCTCCTCGTGAGGCGAGCCCTGCGCACGGGGCTCGCGACGGGGCTCGGCCTCGAATATAGGACGGGGCCGGGCGGCGTCCACCGGAACCGGAATGCGGTTATCCCGAGGCTTCCGGTTGTCGGAGGATTCGTCTTGCCACTCAAATAGGAAATTCATATACTATTTATCGATTCAAGACCCTGGTGTCGCGGGAGGGAGTCCGATGAAGATCAGCCGTTGGGTGGTGAGCGCCCCGGGCGAGCCGATGAGGCTCGTGGAAGATGACGTCGAACCCGGCCCGGGCGAGGTTCTCGTCGAGGTGGCCGGTTGCGGGATTTGTCACACCGATCTCGGCTTCTACTATGACGGAGTGCCCACCCGGCACCCGCTCCCCCTGGCGCTGGGTCATGAGGTGAGCGGCACCGTCGCTCGCGCCGGCGCGGGCGCAGAGGAGTGGCAGGGTCGCGCCGTCGTGGTGCCCGCGGTGATTCCGTGCGGGGTCTGCGCCGCCTGCCGCGACGGGCGGGGCTCGATCTGCCCGGAGCAGATATTCCCGGGCAACGACGTGGACGGCGGGTTCGCCACGCACCTGCGGGTGCCGGCACGCGGTCTGTGCCCGGTGGGGGATCTGTCCGATGCCCGCCGCAACCCGCACGGCACGCAGCTCGCTTCGCTCGCCGTCATCGCCGATGCGGTCTCCACGCCCTACCAGGCGGTGCTGCGTGCCGGGGTCGGCGCCGGCGATCTCGCGGTGTTCGTCGGGGCGGGGGGGGTGGGAGGCTTCGGCGTCCAGATCGCCCACGCGATGGGCGCGTCGGTGGCCGCCATCGATGTCGACGAGGAGCGGCTTCGCCTGATCGCCTCGCACGGAGCGGATCTGACGCTGCCCGCGTCGACGCCATTCAAGGACCTGCGCGCCGCGATCCGGGACTTCGCGAAGAAACGCGGAGTGCCCGGCTGGCGCGTGAAGATCTTCGAGACCTCCGGGTCGACCCGCGGCCAGGCCACCGCCTTCGGACTGCTGTCTCACGGCGGGTATCTCGGCGTGGTCGGGTTCACCCCGGACAAGACCGAGATCCGGCTGTCGAACCTGATGGCCCTCGACGCGACCGCGCAGGGCAACTGGGGGTGCATGCCGGAGCACTACCCCGCCGTCGTCGACATGGTGCTGTCCGGCAAGGTAGCCCTCGCGCCGTTCGTCGAGCATCGTCCCCTTTCCAGCATCGGCGAGTCCTTCTCCGAGATCCACGCGGGGAAGGTCCGCCGGCGCATCATCCTCGTACCGGAGCCCTGAGCCATGGACTTCAAGAATCACGATCTCACCGACCGCGTCGACGTCCCCGGAGTGATCATCGAGAATCGTCCTCTTTGCGATCCGCAGGGAAAACCCGTCGAGGAGCTTCACACGACCTGGATCTCCCTCGACAACCCGAAGCAGCTCAACTCGTACACGACCGCGATGGTCAAGGGCGTGATTCTGGGCATGAGGCAGGCGTCCAACGACCGCGCCTGTGTCGCCGTCGTCTTCACCGGCACCGGCACCAGGGCGTTCTGCACGGGAGGCAACACGGCCGAGTACGCCGAGTACTACGCCGGCCGGCCCGGAGAGTACCGGCAGTACATGCGGCTGTTCAACGACATGGTCACCGCCATCCTGCATTGCGACAAACCGGTCATCTGCCGCGTCAACGGCATGCGCATCGCCGGCGGGCAGGAGATCGGCATGGCGTGCGACTTCTCGATCAGCCAGGACCTCGCTCTGTTCGGGCAGGCGGGACCGCGACACGGCTCCGCGCCGGACGGCGGCAGCACCGATTTCCTGCCGCTGTTCATCGGCATCGAGGCCGCCATGGAGAGCGCGACACTGTGCGAGGTCTGGAGCGCCCACAAATCCTACCGGCTGGGCCTTCTGTCCAGGATCGTCCCCGCGCTGAAGGTGGACGGCGCCTTCGTCCCGAACCCGATGGTGATCACCGACCGCTGGATCGATCCGACGGGCAGGCTGGTGTTCGGCGAGCCGCTCGAGGGCGACGCGCTGAAGGAGGCCAAGGGAACTCTCGCGCGCGGGGAGATCGATCTGGGCCCGCTGGACGCGGAGGTCGAATCCCTCGTCTGGCGGCTGGCCCGCACGATGCCCGGCTGCCTGACCAAGACGATCGAGAGCGTGAGAAAGCACAAGCTGGCCCACTGGGACCGGAACCGCGAGAGCAACCGGGCCTGGCTGGCGCTCAACATGATGACCGAGGGGCGGGCGGGGTTCCGTGCGTTCCACGAAGGGACGAAAGAGTGCCGCGAGGCCGACTTCATCCTCCTGAGGCAGCGCCTCGCGGAGGGACGGACATGGGACGACAGCCTGACCGAGGAGATCCTGGAGAAGGCGCACGGCAAGGGGGCTCCACGGGCATGAGCGCCGTCGATCAGAAGACCGCGATCGGGATACGGGAGATCGGGCCGAAGGATCTCGACCAGGTGATCCGCCTCGACGCGCTGCACACCGGCGAAACAAAGACCGCCTACTGGCGAGGCGTCTTCCGATCGTTTCTCGGCAAGGGCGGCGGCGCCCGGCGGGTGGGTCTGGCGGCCCAGAACGGCCCGCGCATGGTCGGTTACCTGCTCGGCGAGGTGCGCGCCTTCGAGTTCGGCTCCGAGCCGTGCGGCTGGATCTTCGCCGTCGGCGTGGACACCGGGCACCTGCGCGAGGGGATCGCTTCGGCGCTGCTGGGCGAGGCCGCGCGCCGCTTCCGCCGGGCCGGCGTGAAGACGGTGCGCACCATGGTGCGACGCGAGGCCGTCCCGGTGATGTCGTTCTTCCGTTCGAACGGTTTCGTGGGAGGCAGCTTCGTGCAGCTCGAGATGAACCTCGATGAGGAGGAACGGCCATGACCGCGGCGACACCCGGGCCGCTTCCGGGCGAAGGCCCGGTGCGTGTGGAGACCCGCGAGGAGGGAGCGCTGTGGCGCGTCCTGCTCGCCACCCCGAAGACGAACATCCTCGACCTGGAGAAGATCCGGCTGCTGACCGGAATCTTCGACCGGGCGCGCGGCGACCGGGGGCTCAAGGCGATCATCCTCGAGGGCGAGGGCGGGCACTTCTGCTTCGGCGCCGACGTGGCCGAGCACATGCCCGGACAGTTCGAGACGATGATCCCGGCGTTCGGTGCCATGTTCCGCAGCATGCTCGACGCCTCGGTGGTGATACTCGCGGCGGTGCGGGGGCAGTGCCTCGGCGGCGGCCTCGAGCTGGCCAGCCTCTGCCACCGGGTCTTCGCCTCGCCGGAGGCGAAGCTGGGGCAGCCGGAGATCCTGCTCGGCGTCTTCCCGCCGGTGGCGTCCGTCGCCCTGGCGGGCCGCGTGGGCCGCAGCCGCGCCGAGGATCTCTGTCTGAGCGGCCGGATCATCCACACCGACGAGGCGGAGAGGATCGGGCTGGTGGACGAGATCGCCGCCGACCCCCACGACGCCGCCCTCGCGTATGCGCGCCAGTACCTGCTCCCCCGTTCCGCGTCGAGCCTGAGACTCGGGGTGAGGGCGCTTCACCACGGCTTCGCGCGGAGCTTCCTCGACGAGCTGGAGGCCGTGGAGCGGATCTACATCGAGGAGCTGATGACGACGCACGACGCAGTCGAGGGTCTCGAGGCGTTCCTCCAGAAGCGCAAGCCCTCCTGGAGCAACTCGTGACCGCCGCCGGACCGGGGGCGATCCTCGCGCGGGCCGAGGGGCTGTACCGCGACTACCGCCTCACCTCCGTGCGGCGCTGGAAGGAGCGCACCGGCAGGCCCGCGATCGGCTTCATGCCGATCTACATCCCGCGCGAGCTGCTGCACGCCCAGGGCGTCCTGCCCGTCGGCATCATGGGCGGCGGGGACGATCTGGAGATCATCCGCGGCGACGCCTACTACCAGTCCTACATCTGCCACATCCCGCGCAGCACGATCGAGCTGGGGCTCAACGGATCCCTCGACTGCCTGGACGGGATGATCTTCCCCGCCATCTGCGACGTGATACGGAATCTGTCGGGAATGTGGAAGCTGCAGTTTCCCGATCAGCTCGTACGGTATCTCGACGTGCCGCAGAACTTCGACCCGGCGGTCGGCGGGATGTTCTATCGCCAGGAGCTGGAGTCGCTGGCCGCCGATCTCGAGGCGCGCGGGGCGCTTCCCTTCGACCCCGCCGCGCTGCGTGCCTCCATCGCGATATACAACGAGAACCGGCGGCTGGTCGAAGAACTGTACGCCCTGCGCCGGACCCGGCCGTGGAAGGTCCCGACGGCGGAGCTGTACGTCCTGTTGCGCGCCTCCCTCGTGATCCCGGTGGAGGAATCGACCACGATGCTCTCCGAGTACCGGGACGCGGTCATGGGCGACCCGGCCCGCGTGCCGATGGACCAGGCGCGGGTGCTGCTGACCGGCTCGTTCTGCGAGCAGCCGCCGCTCGGGCTCATCAAGACGCTGGAGCGATCCGGCTGCTACATCGTGGACGACGACTTCGTCCAGGTCCATCGCTGGATCCGGGGAGACATCCCCGTCGAGGGGGATCCGATCGGCAACCTGACGGAAGCCTTTCTCACCACGCTCGATCCCCAGCCCGGTCCGCTACATCGGAGACGACATCAAGGGGCGCGACCTGATCGACCGTGTCAGGTCGTGCGCCGCCGAAGGGGTGATCTTCTGCGCGGCGAGCTTCTGCGACCCGGCGCTGCTCGACCAGCCGATGACCGTAAAGGCCGTGGAGGAGGCCGGCATCCCGTGGACCGCCTTCAAGTACGCGGAGAACAACGGCCAGTTCCAGGTGATCCGCGAGCAGGCAGGCACATTCGCCGATTCGATCAAGCTATGGAGTGGAGCATGAAGCCGACGGCCCAACCCGCGACAAAAGGACAGAAGCCAGCTTCGCCAGAAGCAGATGATCGCCGATCACTTCCATCGGCTCGCGCGGGCGCCGGAGACGGGCGAGAAGTGCGTCTACACCTTCGTGCCCGGCAACCTCACCGAGCTGGTGCGTAGCTTCGGCCTGCTGCCGGTGCTTCCCGGAGATCAACGCGCTGCAGTCGGGGATGCGGGGCAAGCCTCGAAGGACTACATCTCGCTCGCCGAGAAGCTCGGCCACTCCGAGGACGTCTGCACCTACGTCAAGTGCGACGTCGGGATGATGAAGTCGGGCAACATCGGGCCGACCGGGGAGAAGATCCCCGATCCCGACATGCTGCTCCTGTCGTACACCGGCTGCTTCACCTTCATGAAGTGGTTCGAGATCCTCAAGCAGGAGTACGACTGTCCCGGTGGTGATGCTGCACGTGCCCTACCAGGGCGACGGGGAGATCACGCCGGCGATGCGCGACTACGTCGTGCGATCAGCTCAGGGATACCGTCATCCCCGCGCTGGAGAAGGTCTCCGGACGCAGGTACGACGAGGACCGGCTCGCGGAGATGCTGGGCCGCTCCGCGCGTGCCGAGGACGATCTGGTCTGGGTGCTGGAGTCGGCGAAGCACCGCCCTTCCCCCATCGACGCCTATTTCGGGGGCGTGTACTACATCGGTCCGATCTTCACCGCCTTCCGCGGCACCCAGGAGGCGGTCGATTACTACCGCGAGCTGCGTGAGGAGGTCGCACAGCGGATCGCCGAGGGGAAGGGGCCCGTCACGCCCGACGGTGACATGGAGCGCGAGCGGTTCCGCGTGGTGGTCGAGGGGCCGCCCAACTGGACCAGCTTCCGCCAGTTCTGGAAGATGTTCTCGGACGAGGGCGCCGTCGTGGTGGCCTCCACTTACACGAAGGTGGGCGGAGTCTACGACAACGGCTTCCGACACGACCCCGACCGTCCGCTCGAGAGCCTCGCGGAGTACTGCATGGGTTGCTACACAAACATCAACCTCCCCGGGAGGGTGGAGATGCTGAGCCGGTACCTGACCGACTACGACGCGGACGGGCTGCTCATCAACTCGATCAAGAGCTGCAACTCGTTCAGCGCGGGGCAGCTCATGATCCTCAGGGAGATCGAGAAGCGCACCGGCAAGCCGGGAGGGTTCATCGAGAGCGACCTGGTCGACCCGCGCTACTTCTCGGCTTCGAATATCAAGAACCGGCTCGAGTCGTATTTCCAGATGATCGAGCAGAAGCGGCAGGGAGGCGGCGCGTGAGATACTGCGTCGGGATCGATCTCGGGTCGACGACCACCAAGGCGGTGGTGCTGCGGGAGGACGGCGGGGTCCTGGGTCGGGGCATCACGAACAGCCGGAGCAACTACACCGTGGCCTGCCAGGTGGCGCTGGGCGAGGCGCTCATCAGCGCCCGCTTCGGCCTGATCGCCTCGCAGCTCGACACGCTCGGCGTGGAGGCGGGCCTCCAGGAGGAGTGGCTGTCGAGACTGGAGCTGGCGCTTCGCGAGCAGCAGTACCGATCGACGCTGGAGGTCCTGGCCGGCATCCTGCGGCGTCTGGCCGGCGCCGAGGCCCGCGACACCATCGAGACGATCGTCGCCCGGATGGAGGATGGGGCCGGCGCGCTGTTCACGGCGGGGGCGCGTCGCAAGAGCGACTTCTTCCGCGACCTGGCCGGCAGCCAGTACATCCGGCTGGCCGAGGATCTGGCGCGCAAAGGGGCGATCACCTTCGACCACCTGGTGGGCCTGTACGACAAGGCGATCCTGGAGGTCGAGAACCACACGGGCAGCGAGGAGGACTTCAGGCGCCACATCCGGGCCGCGCTCGACTCCATGGGGGATGCCGCGCCGCAGCTCGAATCGGCCGTTCTGCACGCCGCGGAGCAGACCCTCGAGAAGGTCGCCAGCGTCGGCACCGGCTACGGGCGTCAGACGCTTCCCTTTCCGAAGGAGCAGATCCGCTCGGAGATCCTCTGTCACGGGCTGGGCGCCCACGCGATGTTCCCGGGCACCCGCACGGCGCTCGACATCGGCGGCCAGGACACCAAGGCGATTCAGGTGGACGCCCAGGGGATCGTCACCTCGTTTCAGATGAACGACCGGTGCGCCGCCGGGTGCGGTCGATACCTCGGCTACATCGCCGATGAGATGAATCTCGGTCTGCACGAGCTCGGCCCGATGGCCTGCAAGTCGACCCGGCCCGTGAGAATCAACTCCACCTGCACGGTCTTCGCGGGCGCCGAGCTGCGCGAGCGGCTCTCGCTCGGCGAAGCGCGCGAGGACATCCTGGCGGGCCTGCACCGGGCGATCATCCTGAGGGCGATGTCGCTTCTGGCCCGCTCGGGAGGGATCGCCGACGAGTTCACCTTCACCGGCGGCGTGGCCAAGAACCCCGCGGCGGTCGAGGCGCTCAGAAAGCTCGTGAGCGAGAACTACGGTGACGTGGCCATAAACATCTCTCCCGACTCGATCTACACGGGCGCGCTGGGCGCCGCCCTGTTCGCGCACCGGGACTGGTCCCGATCGTGCCCGTCGCAGGAAGGAGCCGCGCAATGACCGGCATGACGGACGAAACATTGCTCGTGGCCGGCATCGACGTCGGCTCGGCCTCCATAAAAGTAGTGCTGTTCGAGGACCCCCCGGGCGACGCGACGGGGCGGATCCTGCTCGACCGATCGGAGCGTATCCGGCGCCGCGACCCCCACAAGGTGGCCGTGGAGCTGTTCGAGGAGGCGCTCTCCGACGCGGGGCTCAGACGCGACGCCCTCGCCTACATCGCCACCACCGGCGAGGGTGAGATGATGCCCTCCCGCACCGGCCACTTCTACGGGATGACCACCCACGCGCGCGGCGGCCTGTATCTCTGCCCGGAAGCGCGCGCCGTGGTGGACATCGGGGCCCTGCACACACGGGCGGTGCTGATGGACGAGCGGGCGAAGGTGCTCGGATACCGGATGACCAGCCAGTGCGCGTCCGGATCCGGCCAGTTCCTCGAGAACATCAGCCGGTACCTCGGCATCACGATCGACGAGATCGGCCCCCTGTCGCTGGAGGCGGATCATCCCGAGACCTGCTCGTCGATCTGCGCCGTGCTGGCGGAGACCGACGTCATCAACATGGTGTCTCGCGGCATCAGCACCTCGAATATCATCAAGGGGATCCATCAGTCGATGGCGGGGCGGTACATGCGCCTGCTGTCCTCGGTGGGTGCGCGTGGCAAGGTGCTCGTCACGGGCGGGCTGGCATCCGACATCGGGCTGCTGGCCGCTCTCAACGAGTCGGTGGCGGAGCAGAAGGCCGCCTTCACGCTCGTGGGGCACGAGAAATCGGTGATCGCCGGCGCCCTGGGCGCCGCCATCTGGGGAGCCTTCCGCGTGCGCAGACTGGCCGAAAAGGGGCTCGACCTGGGGGTGGGAGGCGCGGCATGAGCCCGGACGGCCCGGCTCGGCTTCTCGCGCTCGAGGGGCGTACCGCGCTCGTGGCCGGCGCCTCCGGCGGGATCGGCTCTGCGACGGCCGCGCTCCTGTCCGAGGCGGGCGCGCACGTGGTGGGTGTGGACCGGCCGGGAGCGCCCGACTCGCCTGCCGCCCGTCACGTCGTCTGCGACCTGACCGACGCGGCGGCAGTCCGGAGGCTGATCGACGACGTTCGCTCGCGGGAATCGCGGCTCGACGCGGTGGTGCACTGCGCCGGGATCCGACGCGATGCCGTGCTGTGGAAGATGGACGACGCCGCGTGGTCGGAGGTGATGCGCGTCAACCTCGACTCGGCCTTCCACCTGCTGAGGGACGCCGCCGGCCTGATGCGCGACACGGGTGGCGGCTCGATCGTGCTGGTGTCCTCGATCAACGGGGAGAGAGGCAAGTTCGGCCAGGCCAACTACGCGGCCAGCAAGGCGGCGCTGATCGGCCTGGCCCGCACGGCCGCGCGTGAGCTCGGCCGGTTCGGCGTCCGCGTCAACGTCGTCGCCCCGGGTCTGATCGCCACGCCGATGACCGCGACGCTGCCCGAGGAGGTCGTGCAGAAGTCGATCGACGAGTCGGTCCTGGGACGCGCCGGCGAGCCGGACGACGTCGCCGCCGCCATCCTGTTTCTGTGCGCGCCGATGAGCCGCCACATCACCGGCCAGGTACTCCGTGTGGACGGGGGCCAGCTCATCGGCTGAGCCTCCCCGCCCGGACGGATTGATGAAAAAAGGACGATGACGATGCCATACGAAACCAGCCCTGCCCGCGGAGTCCTGGTCCGCCGCCTGCTGCCGGCCGACCTCGAGGCGGTGATCGGCCTCGACGCCCGCATCACGGGCCGCAGCCGCTCGGAGTACTTCAAGCTCAAGCTGGATCAGAACCTGACCCGCACCGGGATCGTTGTTTCGCTCGCCGCCGAGCTCGACGGTCTGTTCGCCGGCTTCCTGCTCGCGCGCGTCTACTACGGCGAGTTCGGGATTCTGGAGCCTGTGGCGGTGCTCGATACGATCGGCGTGCACCCCGACTTCCAGAGAAAGGGCGTGGGGGCGGCGCTGATGGATCAGCTCAGAACCGACCTGTCGGGTCTCGGCGTGCCCCGGCTGCAGACCGAGGTCGGCTGGGACGAGCAGCACCTCGTCGCGTTCTTCCATTCCGAGGGGTTCGAGCCGGCGCCGCGGTTCTGCCTCGACCTGGATCTCACCGTGAGGCCGCGTCGCGAGCCAGAGAGAGGATGAACCTCAACAAGAGCACGCGCTACGCGCTGTACGCCGCCATGGAGATGTCCCTGGCCGACGAAGAGGACACCGTCACGGTGTCGGAGGTGGCCGGACGTTACGGTGTCAGCGAGGGGGCGCTCGCCAAGGTGTTCCAGCAGCTCGTGCGGGCCGGGATCGCCATCGGGACGCGCGGGGTCGGCGGCGGGTATCGTCTGGCCCGGCCCGCGTCCCGTGTGACCGTGCTGGACGTTCTGGAGGTGTTCGAGCCGTCCCGCCCGCCCGGACGGTGCCTGCTCACCGACGGCGCGGATCCGTGCGACACCTTCCCGGCCTGCCGGCTCGGCCGCCTGTTCGACGAGGTCGACGAGCTGGCGCGAAACACCTTCGCCTCCATCACGCTCGAGACGCTGGTGCGGCAGGGGCACGGGCGCGTCAGGGAGTCCCGCCCAGCGCCCTGATCCGGCGGCGCGCCGCGTCGTACCGTTTGTTGCGCAACAGCACCTGGCGGAACGACTCGATCGCCTCCTCCCGGCGGCCGAGCGCGTCGAGGGCGTTGCCGCGATTGTAATACGCGCGCCAGTTACTCCGGTCGCCACGTATCGCCCGGTCATACTCCTCGATCGCCTTTTCGAACTCCTTCTCGTTGTAGTACTGGTTGCCCGCGTTGTAATGCGTGTTCGCCTCCTGGATCTTCGCGGCGTCGTCGACCTGGGAGTGGAACAACGCGAAGAGCCCGATCGCGATCGCCACGTAGATCCAGGCCTCGGTGCGGGCCGACGACTGCGGGCTGCGCAGCCCGTGCCACAGCCGCTCCGCACCCGACGCAGCGAACAGGATCAGATAGGGAGCCGAAGGCATGCGGTACCGCGAGGAGACGTAGAACATCATCACCACCGCGAAATTGGCGGCCACGAACAGGACGAGCAGCAGGGCGGGAGGTCTGAAACCCTCCTTCCACTGCAGCAGCATCCCTATCAGGGCGAGCGCCGTGATGGCGCCGAACGGCAGCGAGGCCAGCCAGAGCGTCCACACCGACTCACGCTCGGGGTAGATGATGTACTCGGTGGAGTACTCGTACGACCCGAGGAACCGCTGCAGCTTCTTGCACTCCAGGACGAAGAACGCCGCTGGGTCCGAGACGATCCACTTCAGACCGCGGTTCATCCAGTACCGTGTGACCTCGGACCGTTTCATCTCGTGGCCGGTGTTCTTCTCGGCGATCGTCCTCTCCTCCTCCGCCTGCGTGTGCGGATTGCCCGAGAATCCCTCCCGCTGAAGGAACTCGTACAGCCCCTTCGCCCTCTCGTTGTTCGCCTGATAGAAGGTGATCCCCGCCTGCGAGGAGATCAGGTTCGACGGGCTCCAGTCGTTCGACACGATCCAGTTGCGGAGGGTCACCGGGGACACCGCGATGACCACGAAGGCGACGAACACGGACAGCGCAAACCAGGGCTGGCGGCCGGCCAGGGCGTACTGGTCGATCACCACCGGGGATTTCTTCATGCCCGGACGGCGCGTGACCCGCCAGATCCACCATCCCGCGAGCGGGACGAACAGGAGCGTCTCGGCGCGCACCAGGGCCGTCAGCCCCAGGAGTGCGCCGCACGCCCCCCAGAGCGTCAGCGTCTGCCGCTCCCCCGCGACGAGCAGCAGCCGCATCAGGCAGAGCCCCAGCGTCAGCGCGAGCGTGTTGCTCATCAGCTTCGCGTCGAGGAACATGAACGAGCCGTACAGGGTGGCCATGCCCGCGGCGATGACCGGAGCGGCGCCGTCGAACACCTTCCGCCCGATGCTGTAGATGAGCCAGATGTTGAGCACGCCCATCAGGGACTGGATGACGTACACGGCGGCATAGCTGTGCCCGAAGATCGTATAGAGGCCGGCGAGGAAGTACGGGTACAGCGGCGGCAGCGGGAAGACCTGGTTTCCGGACAGCCAGTCGCCGCCGACGATCTTCATCGCCCAGTTGTCGTACACCTCCGCGTCGAGCATCATCGAGCCGAAGAAGACCGAGTGGGCATGGTAGTCCGCGAGGTAGGCCACACGCAGCAGGGCGGCGCACACCAGGATGATCCAGATCCACCGGTCGTGCCGGCGAGGCCCGGCCGTCACGAATCCCCTCCGCGGCCGGGTGGTGTCTTCCAGCCCGGCGGACGCGGCACATTGTAGATGAAGATCGATCCCCCGATGACCGCCTCGGGACGCACTCCCTCGAGGAACCGGTAGCGGTCCCGGTCCTGCGAGTAGACTCCCTTGAGATTGGTGGCCGACACGGCGATCCACCCTCCCTCGAAGTCCGGCGTGCTCTTCACCCCGTAGTACCTCATGCAGGCTCGGCCGAAGTAGTCGACGTAGATCGAATCGACATGATGATCCCGGATCCACCGTCCCAGGCCCTTCAGATCCTGCCCCCAGTCGAGATTCGAATCCAGCAGCACCTCCTTGCCGTTGGAAGGACCGCCCGCCGCCATGTTGAAGAAGGTCAGGAAGTCGGGGTAGATCCAGAGCGCCGCCCCGGCCTGCCAGACCACCAGGGCCGCGATCACACCGCGGCGCCAGGCGGCCGCGGGCCTCATACGGGTCGTGAGCGCCGCGATCAGACACAGGAACGGATACACCTGCAGGATGTACCGCAGCCCGATGTTCTTCAGGTTGCTGGCCAGCGTGAACGCCGCGAGGAAGCACAGCAACGGAACCTGCGGCAGCAGCGCGTCGAGCGGCCTCACCGGCGCCTCGCCACCCGGCTGTCGCGCGCTCCCGCCGCGCGTCGCCAAAGGCCAGAGCAGCAGCCCGGCGATCGCCAGCAGAAGGAGGGGCAGCGGCGTCTTCACCGCCAGCGCGGTCAGGTAGTAGGAACGCCATCCCGTCATGGAGTGCTGCCCGAACATATAGGCCCACCATCGCTGTCCGCCCGCCTCGGCGTGATCGAAGCCGCGCACGTACTCGACCGGCACCGGCAGCGGCACGCCTCCCAGCGGCCCCGCCGCGTACTCGGCGAACGGACGGCTCTCCGGCTTGAAATCGCGCAGGCTCGAGAAGGTGCCGCCGAAGCCGTAACCGAGATTCAGGACGAAGAGGCCCACCGCGCCCACCACGAGCAGCGTCCGGACCAGATGACGCCACGACACCGAATCATCGAGGGCGACGATGAGCGCCCCGGTCAATGCGAGGATCGGCGCCATCAGGACCGCCGTGAACTTCGTCAGCAGCGCGAGCCCGAAGAGAACCCCGGCCGCCAGGGTCCGGTTGCGCGAGCCGTCCCTCATGGCGCGCACGAACGATGCGAACGCGAAGAACGACATCGCCGTCATCCCGAGGTCGGTCGTGACCAGACCCGAATGCGCCAGCATGTTCGGCTCGAACACCAGGAGGGCCGTCGCCGTCAGCCCCCCGACCGCCCCGAGCGCTCCGCCCCATGGCGCCACGGCGTAACGGAACAGGACCCAGCCGAGCAGCGCGCCGAGCAGCGTGATCGGAAACCGGGCCGCCGCGAGCAGTCGATCTCCGTCGTTGGCGTGGTAGACGAAGTCATGCGCGACGTTCCACTCGTCCACCTCGCGCTTGACCTGGCTCCGCGGCGGCTCCACGTGCATGAACATCAGAGGCAGGGCCGCCAGGACCTTCATCAGGGGAGGATGCTCGTGGTTGGTCGTGAAGTCGCCCGCCGTCAGGATCCGCCACCCGGAGTAGAGGTGGACCGACTCGTCGAACGTGGCCGACTTTTGTGCGGCGGCGCTCGTGACCATGATGACGAAGAGGGCCAGAAGCGCGGGGACGACCCAGCCTGGGACTCCGGTCCGCTTCATCCTCCCAGACGCTCCGCGAGTTGCAAACAGGCATCCTCCAGCGCCGCCTGGGCCTCGCCGGCGGGAACCACCCCGCGAGCCATCGCATCGCTGCCGCCGCCGCGCCCGCCGCGCGCGCCGCAGGTGCCGGAGAGGAGCTCACCCATCCTCAGACCGGGAGGCAGCCCCGTGGCCGACCGCACGAAGACAAGGCTCGCCTTTCCGCCGTCCTGGTCGACCGCGGCCAGCAGCGCCAACCGCGCCGGCGACTGCACGTAGGCGCGCCCGAGCGCCTGCACCTCGTCGGCGTCGCGCCCGAAGAACGTTTCGACGACGACCCGTGTCTCGCCCATCGTTCTCGCCGATGCGTCGAGAGCCACTGCCTCGCATCCCGTCAGCGCCTCGGCGAGCGACCGGGTCTCGCGCCGCGCCCCGGCGAGCTGCGACGCCAGACAATCCAACGCGGCGGGCAGCTCCTCGGGCCGGGCCGAGAGACGCTTCGTGCTGGCATCCACCACGGCTGCGAGAGCCGTGAACCCGGCTACGACCCGGCCGCCGCAGACGAAGGTGATGCGGGTGCCTCCCTTGAACCGCTCGAACGAGCGGATCGCCACGCATCCGACCTCCCCGGCGCGGCGCACGTGGGTCCCCCCACAGGGAGTCTCGTCGAAGTCCCCGACGGCGACAATCCGGACGGGCTCGCCCGGCGCGAGCGCAGGCTCGCGCACCAGGTCCAGGTCGGCGGTGACACGACCGGCCTCCCCGGCCGGCAGGTGCCTGACCGCGACCTCGACGTCGGAGAAGATGACGCGGTTGGCGGCCCCCTCGGCGCGCCGCACGACCGCCTCGGTCGCTTCCGGCAGGGCGATGTCAATCGTGCACTCCGTCGCGCCGAGGTGGAACGACGTGGTCGCGGCACCGGCGGTGGCCGAGAAAGCGCGGGAGAGGATGTGCTGGCCCGTATGCTGCTGCATGTGATCGAACCGGCGCTGCCAGTCGATCTCGGCGACGACCTCGCCTTCGAGGAGCATCGTGCGCCCCGCCGTGTCGACACGATGGCGGATCCGGCCGCCCTGCACTTCCGCCACATCGACCACCGCCAGGCCTCCCAGCGTTCCGGTGTCGTGCGGCTGGCCACCGCCGGTCGGATAGAAGACCGTCCGGTCCAGCTCGACATCGAGCAGCCCGCCGGACGCCGGCAGCACGGATTCGACCCGGGCCGCGCATCGCGTCAGGTAGGCATCCTCGCGGTACAGGCGCCGAGCCATCGAGAATCCCCCCGCCGCCGGGACGCCGGCGGCCCCGAGAGGGAGGCCGTCCCGGCCAGCGTCAAGATAGTAATAGATGAGACAGGCGGCGGATAGCCCCGCAGACCTGCCGGCGGGCGCCGGGAGGCCGTGACCACTTCGTTGGACGGCCGGACAGTGGATGACGCCTGCGGTGGACAGGATGCGCCCGGGGGGCGGCCGCCCTAGTACTGCAAACAAAGGACTTGCGCTGGCACCCCTGACCCGGCATTCTGGCACGTGATGTGCAAAAGGATGGAGCGCGGCACGGAAGTCCGACGCCGCAGGAAGGAGGTCAGGCAATGCTCAGAAAGACTTTGACGATGGCAGCGATCCTGACACTCGCTCCCTTCGCCGGAATGGCGACCAGCTCCCCCGCCGAGGCCCATACGGGCGTGGCGGTGAGCGGG
Source organism: uncultured Acidobacteriota bacterium (assembly GCA_963806495.1). Lineage (GTDB taxonomy): Bacteria > Acidobacteriota > Polarisedimenticolia > JACPZX01 > DASXTC01 > CAWDYA01. The sequence goes on from CAWDYA010000008.1 coordinate 155,660, forward strand.
AACATCGTGATCTCGACGCCGGGGGCCGTGCTGGGATTCTCGTACGGCAACCCGTACCTCGTCGGTCCCGTGTACGCGAATCCTGTCGACTGTCATGCGGGGCCTCTGTACTACTACCCGGCGTACCACGTGTACGGGCTCTACTCGCCCCGGTACGTCTACTACAACTACTACCGCCCGGTCGCGCGTCACAGCCACGGCTACTACACGAGGGCATACAGCCAGCACAACTATCGGCGAGCCTACTACGGCTCACAGTCGCGCCACGACATTCGCGGACACGAGGTATCCAGGCGCGGGTACTCGAACCAGCGTGGGCATGGGCACGACAACGGACATGGAAATCGAAAGGGCAACGGCAATCGCCGCGGGACCGAGATTCGCGGACACCGTTCCCATCACTGATATGAAGGAGTTCGCGCGATAGCGCACGAATAAAAAGGAATCTCGGGAGATGTCGCGACTCTCCTCCCGGACGGTCCCCCCAGGAACCCCCACGCGGCATCTCCCCAGGTACCCCCCCAAGCGCGCGGGAGCCTGGACAACTCCTACGTGCCCACAACGGGGCCCGGACCCAACCTCCCGGGCCCCGTTTTTTTATGTGACGGCCCCACCGCTGCCGCTGCCTCCCCCGAGTTCCCACCCATGCCGTGAGAGAGTTTTTCTGGTAGGATACCCGCCTCATGAGCCTCCTGCGCCGGGCCCTCCAGACAAAATCCCTCGACCAGATCATGAAGGACTCCGAGGCCCCCGGCCAGAGCCTCAAGCGCACGCTCGGCCCCATCCAGCTCACGGCGCTCGGCATCGGCGCGATCATCGGCGCGGGCATATTCGCGACGGTGGGCACGGCGGCGGCCGGCAATGCGGACCGGCCGGGCGCGGGGCCGGCGATCATCATCTCGTTCATCGTCACCGCCATCGCCTGCACCTTCTGCGCCCTGTGCTACGCGGAGCTGGCCTCGCTGATTCCGATCTCGGGCAGCGCCTATACATACACGTACGCCACGCTGGGCGAGATGATCGCCTGGATCATCGGATGGGATCTGATCATCGAATACGCGATCGGAAACGTGGCGGTGGCGATCTCCTGGTCAGGCTACTTCAACGAGCTGCTGCGGGGGATCCATATCGGCGGCGTCTCGTTCGAGATTCCGCTGTGGCTGCGAAGCGACGTCCACACCGGGCTCGCCTGCAGGGACGTGCTCGCGAACACGGCCGGCGCGGCCGCCGACCAGCTGGCCGCCTGCCAGACCCTCATCGGCTCGGCGCCGCACCTCGGATCGTTTCCGATCGTGCTCAACCTCCCCGCGGTGCTCATCGTCGGTCTGCTCACGGTGGTGCTGGTGATCGGCATCCGTGAGTCGGCCTGGTTCAACGCCGGCATGGTCGTTCTCAAGCTGATCATCCTCGCGTTCTTCGTCTTCGTGGGGATGACCTACATCAAGCCGGAGAACTGGTCGCCGTTCGCTCCGAGCGGGTGGGCCGGAATCCAGGCGGGGGCGGCCATCATCTTCTTCTCGTACATCGGGTTCGACGCCGTCTCGACCGCCGCCGAGGAGACGCGCAACCCGAAGCGGGATCTTCCGATCGGTCTGATCGCCTCACTGGTGATCTGCACGCTGATCTACATCGCGGTGGCCGCCGTCCTGACCGGGATGCTCCCCGCCTCCGAGCTGAACACGGCCGAGCCGCTCGCCAAGGCCTTCTCCGCGATCGGGATCGACTGGGCCGCCGGTCTCGTCGCGTTCGGAGCGGTGGTCGCGACGACCGCGGTGCTGCTCGTCTTCCAGCTCGGCCAACCGCGGATCTTCTTCTCGATGTCACGCGACGGTCTGCTGCCGCGGTATTTCGCACGCGTCCACCCGCGGTTCCGCACGCCCCATGTGACCACGATCTGGACCGGTGTGATGGTGGCGGTCTTCTCCTGCCTCAGCCCGCTGGACATCATGGTCGAGCTGACCAATATCGGCACGCTGTTCGCGTTCGTCCTCGTGTGCGCCGGCGTCATCATTCTGCGCGCCAAGGACCCGGATCGCGTCCGTCCTTTCAGGATGCCCTGGGTCCCGCTGACGCCGATCTGGATCCTGGGTTTGTACGGGATGTTCGCGGGTCACGGCGCCGCGGGGGGCTTCAGCCCGGCGCTTCGCGCCGAGGTGGTGATCGTCTGCCTGCTGGGGCTGGCTCTCAACGCCGCGGCGCTCCGGGAGAAGCTCTCCGGACGCCGGGTGCGCGAGTGGCTGCGGACCGACCTCGCCCTGGCGGGCATCGGGACCTGCCTCTACCTGATGGACGGCCTGCCCGGCGTCACCTGGGAGCGGTTCGGCGTCTGGCTGCTATTGGGCCTGGTGATCTACTTCGGCTACGGATTCTGGAACAGCCGCCTCGCTACTTCCCGACCTTGATCACCACCTTGTTCGCGGCGGTGTTTCCTGCACGGTCCCTCGCCCGCACCGTCACCGTGTGCTCGCCCGGCTCGAGCGCCGCGGTGGAGAACCGGTAGGTCTCATTCATCGAGTCGGCGATCCGGTCAACGGGCAGCACGGGGAGCCAGTCCGCCGCGTCGATCGAGTAGGCGACGTCGCCGATGACGCTGAAGGTGTCGGTCACGGTCACGGTGACCCGCGCCACCCGCCCGTCTGCCGCGCTGCCCGCCGCAGTCAGCTCGTAGCGCAGCTCGCCGACCACGGGCGGCGTGTTGTCCACGTCGAACGCCGCGGAGATGCGGGAGCCGGTCAGTGCCGCTCCGGACGGATTTGACGGTGCGTCGGTGGCGGTCACCTTGACACGGTAGATCCCGTCGGGCATCGCCGTCGCGTCCCAGCTGTAGAACTCGTCGGACATGTCGCGTGAAAGCGGCTTCCAGAGCGTCTCGTCCTCGGCCTTGAAGAACAGGTCGAAACGAAGCGCGTCGTCGTTGCCGTCCTCCGCCTTCCAGGCCACCGACAGCTTCCCCTTCTCGAAGGAGCGACGTGGCTGGTTGTTCGCGCGGCGTGATGAAGGGCTGCCCTCTCCCTGGTCGGGAGAGCTCCCGCCCGTGCCGCTCAGGACGATACCGGGCGGCATCACCTCCACCGCGTTGATCTCGGGCGGCAGGTTGTCCTGGAGATAGTTGATCCGGATATTGCGCACGACGGGACCATGCCCGCGCTGACCGCTCTTGAGCGTGGCCCGCCATTGCAGGTACCGCGCGCGCGGCCGTTCGATCGGCGTGCCCTCCGCGTTGCCGTAGGGCGGCGACCAGTCCGACCAGGAATCGTCCGGCATCTCGGTGTTCCCGGTCCGCACCTGGAAGCTGGCCGAGGCGCCGCGGGGCGCCTGCTCGTCCCAGGCGATCGCGCCCCACGAGGAAGTGAACCCGGCATCGAGCACGCCGCCGGTCACGGTGCCGCTGTCCGCGGCCCCCGGCTCGATGCGCACCACCTGTCCCAGATTGCTCGCCCCCGCGTACCATCCGCCCGAGCCGTCGTCGATGAGGGCGTTGATCTGCTGCGAGGGAATCGTTACGAACTCCGTAACGTCACCGTCCGGCGCGAGCAGGAGCACGCGCCCGGCATTGCCCGTCCCGACGAGGAGACCGGGGGCGTCCCGGCCCGGACCGCGGCGCTGTCGTCCGGCACGACGACGAGCGCGAGGGGCAGAGCCTCGCGCGAGTCCCAGAGCTTCCTGGCGTAGCCGTCCGGACCGATGGCGAAAATGGCGCCGCTGTAGGTGGTGGTGGGCGGCCGCGGCTGGGGACGCTGCCGCTGCGGCTGTGCCTGCTCGTTCTCCTCCTGGTCCTGATCCCCGGGGGTGATGTCGGGCTCCGGGCCCGAGTCCTCTGCGGTGACACGCACGCGCGTCACTCCCCCGTTCTGCGCCCGGCCGGGCCCGACGCCCCGCTGGGAGGCGACAGGCGCGAGGGCGCCGATATAGATCTCGTCGTCGCCGCCAATGCCCTCGCCGATCGCGATCGATGCGATCTCCTGCATCGGCGAGTCGTACACGACCGCAGCGACGCCATCGGCCCCGATCCTGTAGAGGATCCCGCTCTGATCCGACCCGGCGTAGATGGCGCCGCGCGGCGAGCGCGCGAGGGATCGGATGTGATCCTCGCGGCCGTCGAGGACCACCTTCCCGGCCGCGTTCGGCCCGGGCGAGTCCACGCGATACACGTGCCCCTGCTGGCCCGTGGCGACATAGAGGCGATCGCGATCGTCGAACAGGATCGACCAGATGTAGGTGTCGTCAGGCCTGAACACCGACACCCCGAGACCACCTTCGCCGATCATGTACACCGCTCCGTGCGGGGCCGTCGCGGCGAACAGCCGCCCCTTCGAGTCGAAGGCCAGCGATTGCACCTCCAGCTCGTTCGAGTCGAACACCACCACGGGCTTGCCCTCCGGCCCGTCGAAGCGGAACACCTTGCCGTCGTTGCCCGCGCCGGCGTAGAGGGTTCCATCGGCGGCTCTGGCGAGACACCAGATGTTGAGCTGAGCCGGATCGCCGAGCGGGGTCACCCTGGCGGAGAGCCGGAGCGCCCCATCGGTCGTCAGAGCCACGCCCTCGAGCCGCGCGTCCTGGAAGTGATCCGGGTCGCGCAACACCCATGCCCTCGACGAGGACGCCAGGACGGGCGTGGCCACCGCCGTTGCGGCGGCGAGAACGAGCGCGAGTTTGAGACCGAGCGGGGCGTGACGTGTCATGTGGCTCTCCGGTGGGGTTCTCATGGAAGACTCGCGGCGGGGATCATCGGACCTTGAGCGGCACCGCGGTCCCCCCGACGACGAGCTGGTTCATCGGGATCGACTCCTCGAGCATCGTCGTGTCCGCGACCGGGGTGACCTCGCCGGTTCCACGGTTGGCGTTGAGCGTCGAGAAGATGGATGGAGGCAGGGCTCGGGAGGATCTCGTTCTGCACGATCGCTCCCTCGTGCCTCCGGATGATCTTGAGATAGAGACGGTCGCTGGTGCGCAGCCTGTTCACCAGCGAGATGATCTGTCCGAGCCCGTCGGCCTGGCGGACCTGCCGCGTCAGGGTGTTGCGCTCGACCACCTCCAGGACGTTCGACCCGCCCACGTAGGCGATCATCGGCCCGCTCGGCGTGCCCTCGGGCAGTCTGTAGCTGAACGTCCTCGTGTACGCCTCGCCGCGGTAAGGGCGGATCAGGACGCGGAACTCCACCGGGTCGCCCGGATCCAGCTCGGTGCGCGTCGGGTAGACGGCCTCGACCACGCTGAGATTCGCCTTCTCGACCGATCCGACCGAGAGCCTGACGGCGCGGACGTTCGGCTTTTCGAACCGGTTCTGGAAGACGGCCGAGAACAGTCCCTGCACGTCCCGGGCGAGCGCGACCGCCGGCGACTGGCTGGCCGAGAAGCCGGTATAGACATCGTTGAGCACCAGGTCGGGCAGTCCCTCGAGCTCGAATCGGCCGGAGAGCGCGAGCGTCATCTCGTCGGAGAACCCGGGCGTGTTCATCAGGCTCGCGGCGGTCACCATCCCGAGCAGCGTGGGCGTGAACATCTGATGGTCGACCACCTCGTAGTGGAAGTGCTTTTTCAGGCCTCCGAACCCGGTCAGCTCCAGGTCCACCGGGATCATCCTCGGCTTCGGGCCGATCAGCCCCGTCATGGCTGGCAGCCGGCTCTGACGAAACGTTCCGATCGTGTCGAGGACCTGCCCCAGCTTGTTGGAGGCCTGCAGCGACGGCATCGTCATGTAGATCCGCGCGCGCGCCATGGGAAGCTCGGTGGCGCCCGAGAGGAACGCGGGGTGCCCGAAGGCGAAGACGCGGTTGCCTTCCACGGCGGTGACCGTCCCGGTGGCGGCGAACGAGACGTCGCCCGAGATGAGCTCGGCCGCCACGGCATCGCCCGGTACGAGCTGCGGAGGCGCTCCGGCCACGCCGGCGGCCACCCCGCCGCTTCCCGCGGCCCCCATCAGCGCTCCGGACAGCCCTAGCCGCTTCAGGTCCGGTGCGAACTCCGCCAGCGCGGTGGAGGGGACTCCCGAGATCATCAGAGGAGACTCGATCGGCTCGAGACCTCCCGGCATCGTGGCGGCCACCGGCTCGGCGGGCACGGTCGTCCCGGGCCCCGGTGTCGTGTCCTCCGGATTGACGTCGAGCATGTACTCGATCGGCGTGATGCCGGCGATCGGCTCCTTCATGAACGAGCCGAGCCGGTACGAGAGAGCGCCCACGAGTCGCCCATCGATGTAGACCGGGCTGCCGCTCATCCCCGCGGCCACGCCCGTGAACTCCACTCGCGGGCCTTTCAGCCGGGCCAGGATCAGATCCTGGTTGGGGCCCAGGAAGTTGCTCATCACCGCCACGATCTCGGCCTTGAACTCCTCGATGTTGTCCCCTTCGAAGATGGTCCGCACCACCCCCTCCATTCCGGGCCTGACCTCGGACAGGGGCATCTTCGGGATCGTCGCGCCGGGGACGGGCTCGGCACCACGCGTGGCCGAGGGGGACAGCGCGAGCAGACAGACGGCCGCCGAGAGCGCGAGCAGCCGGCGGGGGATCACCCCTCTATCGTCTTGAGGCTTCGCTTGATCGCCTCGACGATGAAGTTCTGCATGGACGGCTCCTGTCCCTTTACGGCGCGATAGACGAGGCAAGGAAGCTTGAGAGAGATCTGCACGCCATTCTCGTCGAGGGTGTCGAGCCATCGGGTGAACTCACTCCAGGAATGCCAGGAGAGCGCCTCGATGGCACCCTTCCGGTAGAGTTCGATGAGATCGATTTGATCCTTGAGTTTGAAGAGGACGTCCTTCTCATCATAGTCGGCGAAATCACTGTACGCAAAAAACTTCACCTCACCGGCCGGCTGGTCCTTTCCCTTGATCGTGATCTCGGGATCCTTGTTGCATCGCATCAGGATGAAATCGTCCTTCCCGCGGAAATGGAACGCCAGGATCGGATCGGTCTTCCGGTCCCCGTCGGAGGCGGTCTTGAGGCTCCTGTAGACCTTCCTCGCAACCTGTTCGTTGGTCGTATACATGCCGTTCTCCCCGATCAATGGGTGAGGGTCGGTTCAGATATGGGCGCAGTATAGCCATGCGTATATTCGCTTTCAATGGCGCATTGGCTCTCTCTTTTCATTCTCCGTTCTCGGTACCCTCGGGCCACTCGTCCTTTCCTTGTCAAGCCTATTTATATCAATAACTTAAGAGTCGTGTTTCTCTTGATACCAGGTCAACTTCATATTTTAAAAAAAGATTTTGAATTTGTAACTTTCAGAATTGACCAATGCAAATTCGGCCCCCATACTCTGTCCTCGAATCACGGGTGCTCACGGAATCCGCTTCGAGGAGAACAGCATGCGAGCCCCAACCGTGCGCGTTCACGTCCTCATCATCCTGCTCGTCACCGGACTGGCTGCCACCGGCTCTCAGACCGCGGCGTCTCATCGTGCCAGGGTGTCGAGAGATCTCGCCGACCGGATCGCCTCGGCGCCGGGCGACGATCTGATCGATGTGATCGTGCAGGGAGAAAGCAGGGATCTTCCCGCTGTTCGCTCGCACATCAGAGGACGCGGGGGCGTCACCGGCCGGGATCTACCCCTGGTCGACGGCTTCGTCGCGACACTCAGCCTCTCCGAGGTCTCCGCTCTGGCTGACGACCCCCGCGTCACTCTGCTCTCTCCTGACCGCGCCGTCTTCACATCGATGAACGTGGCGGAACCGGCCGCTGCCCCGACCTGGCCGATCGATGCGCCGTCGGTGGCCGGCGGGCCCACCGGCAGGGGTGTCGGCATCGCCGTGATCGACTCCGGCGTGTATCCACACGACGCTCTCGCCGGCGGAGTGAGCGCGTGGGTCGATCTGATCAACCCGAATCGCCGGGTCACCGCCATGACGGCGGATCCGTTCGGCCATGGCACGCACGTGGCCGGGATCATCGCCGGCCGTCCGCTCGCCTCCCCCGCAGGCGGCGGATGGCCCGGCGGTGTGGCCCCCGGTGCCCATCTGGTCTCGCTCAGAGTGCTCGACGACCACGGGATGGGGCGCAGCAGCGACGCCATCGCCGCCATCGAGTGGTGTCTCGAGAACCGGGACGAGTTCGGCATCAGGATCCTGAACCTGTCGCTGGGTCAGCAAGTGGTCGAGCCGGCAGGAACCGACCCGCTCGCTCAGGCGGTCGAGCGCGCCTGGCGCGCCGGACTCGTCGTGGTCACCTCCGCGGGCAACGCGGGGCAGGCGGGCGTCGGCTACGGGACGATCTCCAGCCCGGGCAACGATCCTCTGGCGATCACCGTCGGCGCCCTGGACGACAGGGGCACAGCCGACCGGCGCGACGACGACGCGGCGCCGTTTTCCTCGCGCGGGCCGACCCGGTTCGACATGACGGTCAAACCCGATCTTCTCGCTCCCGGCACCCACATCGTCTCTCTGCGCTCACCGCAGTCAACGCTCGATCGCACGGCGCCCGAAGCGAGGGTCGGCTCAGGCGGGCACGGCAACGGTCCGGTTTTCGGGGCGGGCTGCTTCGAGATGAGCGGGTCGAGCATGTCGGCGGCGGTCGTGTCCGGCGCCGCGGCGCTCATGCTCGAGGTCGATCCGACCCTGACACCCGACGACATCAAGGCGCGCCTGATGCGGTCCTCCACGCATATCGCCGGCATCGATATCTATACGCGCGGCGCGGGTTCGATCGACCTGACGGCGGCTCTGGCGGCCGGCGGCCACGCCGCGGGCGCGGTCTCTCCCGCCGTGAGCGAAGGCGATGACGGCGTCATCGTGGCCGAGACGGGCGGCGCATGGGGTGACGCAGGCCTGTGGAGTCTCGATGCACTTTACGGAGAGCCCGCGCTGTGGGAGGAGGAGATCCCGGAGAACTACGCGCTGTTCGACGACCCCTGCATGACGGGAGAGGGGTTGGTCTGGCAGAACGGCCTGGTGTGGCAGAACGGGATCATCTGGCAGAACGGCATCATCTGGCAGAACGGTCTGGTCTGGCAGAACGGCATCATCTGGCAGAACGACGCATCGGGCGGGAGCTGTTCGTGGTAGCCGTCGGCGCGTCTTCATGAAACGAGGATTCCACGGGTTCCCTGAAGCCGCTCGCCTCTGGCAGGGCCCCAATAACGGGGAGAGGGAGTGACTTTGGGGACTTTCCGCCCGGGGTCCCGGCTGCGAGGTGGCTTGCAGCCGGGGCCCCGGGTGTGCCTTTCCCCGAAGGGCTGAGATGAAAATCGCGCGGACGCTCGTGGGGCTCGCCGGTCTGACGCTCTGCCTCGCGTCCTGGACGTCCGAGCCCGCACCCCTCACTCCGGGCCTTCTGGGCCTGCTCGGCGTCTGCGTGCTGGGAGGGCTCGTCCCGCTGCGCATCCCCGGTCTCGGCCCGCTGCCGGTGAGTCTTCCCCTCGTGGGAGCGCTGGCGGTGACGAGTGGCGCCACCGAGGCGACGGCCGCCGGCTTCCTCTCGGGGATGGCGACCCTGTTCGCCGCGGATGACGAGGCGGCATTCGAACGGATTCTGGCCCGGCTCCGGTCGCATCTGCCGGAAGCCTTCGCCGTCGCCGGGGCCCTCTCACTCGCCGCCGGGATGGTGGCCAGCGGGTTCAGCCGGTTCAGCCTCGTATCGCTCACCACCTCCACACCCTACGCGCCTGCCCCCGACGGTGCGATGCGTCTGCTCGTGGTGGTCTCGATCGCGTTCTATCTGGCGCTCGAGGTCGCCCGCCGATCCACGGGCCGCGGCTCGCGAACGCTGCCGGGGCTTCTCGCCGGAGCCGGGGCCGCGGTGCTCGCCGGTGCGGCCTGTCTGCTGATCGCGGGCGCGATGAACCGCTTCGGCGAGGAATCGTCGCTGGCCTGCCTCTCGGCGTCCTTTCTCACCGCGATCGCCTTCAGCGGCCTCCTCCGGCGGCAGACCCGTCGCGAAGCCGCGGCGCGCCGCCGCGCCGAGACCGGGATCGCCCTGGTGGAGTCGCTGGCGCTGGCCATCGAGGCGAAGGACCGGACCTCCGAGCGCCACCTGCGCCGGATGCGTGTCTACTCTCTCGGCATCGCGCGGCGTCTCGGCATGAGCCCCCAGGAGACCGAAGCGCTCGAGTACGCCGCGATCCTGCACGACATAGGCAAGCTGGTCGTTCCCGAGTCGATCCTCTCGAAGCCCGCAGGCCTGTCCGACGAGGAATTCCGGATGATGGCGAGCCACGCCCGCGTGGGCGCGGAGATCCTCCAGACCACATCGCTGTCGTCGGGAGTAGCGGCCATGGTGCGCCACCACCACGAGCGGTACGACGGGACCGGGTATCCCGATGGGCTGATCGGGATGGAGATTCCGCTCGGCGCGCGCATCCTCGCCGCCGTGGATACCTACGAAGCGTTCACGTCGGAGCGTCCGTACCGCAAGGGGCTTCCGGTGGTCGAGGCCCTCGCCTTCCTCGAGCGTCACGCCGGGTCCCGGTTCGACCCGCGTGTCGTCCGCGTGCTCGTCGAGCACCACGCCGAATTCGAGTCGCAGATGGAGAAGGCGAACGGCCGCGAGGACAAAGACGTGCCGCGCGAGCCGCGGCGCACGGCCCCCGATGCCGAGACGATCCGGATCAAGGTGCCGTTCCAGACGGTGCTCGATCGGATCGCCTCGTCGCACATGGAGATCTATTCGCTTCACGAGATCACCCAGGCCCTCGGCAAGACCCTCGACATCGAGGAGTCGCTGGCCCTGATCATGGGCAAGATCCAGCGCCTGCTGCACTATTCGGCGTGCGCGATCTACGTCATGGAACCCGAGGAGGGCATCCTGCGACCCCGCTATGCTTCCGGCCCGGGGGCCCCGAGGATCCTCCAGCTCACGATCCCGCTGGGCCGGAAGACCTCCGGGTGGGCGGCGCTGCAGCGGCGCGCCTGCTCCTCCGCCGCCCCTTCCACGGCGGAAGACGCCCCGAAGTGGGACGGCAGCCAATCGGACCTGAGCGACCTGCACGACGACCCCGAGATCGCCGTGCTGACATCCTGCCTCGTCGCCCCGATGCTGCTCGGTGAAAGTCTCATCGGCGTCATCGCGCTCTATGACGATGCCACGCTCCCCTACTCGCCCCAGGAGGAGCAGCTCCTCTCGCTCATCGCGCGGCAGGTCGCCGGGGCGGTACGCACGGCTCTCCTGTTCGAGCAGACGCAGGAGATGGCCCTGACCGACTCGCTGACGGGACTGCCCAATTCCCGCTACATGTTCATCGCCTTCGATCAGGAGGCCATGAGGGCACGCGAGCAGGGGACCTCGCTCACCCTGATGGTGATGAATATCGACAACTTCCGCGAAATCAACGACGACTTCGGCCACCACGCCGGTGACAGGTTCCTCATCGGCATGGCCAAGGCGATACGGGCTCAGATGCGGACCTGCGACACCTGCATCCGCTACTCCGGCGACGAGTTCGTGGCCATCCTACCGCGGCTCGCCGGCACGGAGATCGACGCGGTGGTCGAGCGCCTGGTCGAGGCGGCGCGCGAGTACTGCATGGAGGCGAGACCGGGGCGCCCGGTGCAGTTGACGCTGTCGCTCGGCTACGCGACCATGCCGGAGGACGGCGATGAATTCGAGAGCCTGATGGCGGCGGCGAGCGGGCGCATGCAGCGCCAGAAGGCCCTGCACCGGGGACTGGTGGACGCCCGCTCCCGGTTCCTGCCCGCGAACCCGGCGGCCCGGAGAAAACGGTGATGACGTCGCGAACCGACAAGCCCGGCGACGGGGGCAACGGCGGCAACGGCAAGCCGCATGAACGCCGCACGGGCGTCGATCGCCGGATCGTGGATTCGCCGGACTACAAGGGCCCCGAACGGCGGCGCGGTCCCAGGCGCAAGCCGGACCGCCTGCCCGACAAGCCGATCAAGCGCTAGGGTCCCGCACTCCTTCCCAGCCAGTCTCCTCTTGACAGCCTCCATCCCGGCAGGTCAATATGGCACTTCTTTTCAGACCGCGCACCGGACACTCGTACGAGATGGAGCCTATTTCATGCCGTCACGTAGCCTTCCCGTTCGCCTGGCCGTCGCTCTCGCCATCCTCACCGCCTTACCGGTAGCCTCCTGGGCCGAGACGAAGGCCCATTCGCTGGAGATCGGGGGCGCCCTGATCTGGACTCGGGTCGATCCGGACGCCGACTTCCAGAGCCACTTCAATCCCCGGATGATCCTCGGATACAACTTCACCAAGCGCCACGGGATGGAACTCCTCTACGACTCGTTCAACGCCACGCCGGATACCGGACCGTCCTTTCCGGTGAACGTGAACGTGCTGCGGCTCGGCTACACCTTCAACGCCTACCCGAAGGAGAAGTTCGTCTCATTCTTCCGTTTCGGAGCCGGCTCCTGGGCATTGAACCCTGTCGACCCCCCCGCGAGCGGCGTCCCGTCCGGCCTCCAGGAGAACGTCTCACACTTCCTGGTCTACTCCGGCGGCGGTTTCCGCTATTTCGTCCGCGACAATCTGGCGCTGCGCTTCTCGGCGACCATCGATTTCGTGCAGACGACTCCGGGAATCGCCAACAACGAGGTCGAGGCCACCGGAGCGATCGGGGTGACCTTCCTGCTCGGCGGCAAGGAAGAGTCCGCCTCCGAATAGTCGCTCCCCCACCGGATAGCGCCTGCTCCCGCCATCCTGCATCCACTCTTCCTTTTCTGGATTTTCGGTTGCATATTGAGACTCGTGCGGGTATGATTACGCGACCATACCCAAGGCACAATCTGAACCTCCTGCGAGCCTCATTTGAGGGCGTCGGATGGCGCAACCGGAAGCCAGGATCGTCAGCGAGCGTTACCGTCTCGTCCGGGTGCTCGGCGAGGGGGGCATGGGAACCGTCTTCCTCGCGGCGGACCTCGCCTCCGACACCAGGCCGGTAGCGCTCAAACGGCTGCACGCCTCCACCCTCAGCCCGGCGGCGATCGACTCCTTCAAGGCCGAGTTCGAGGCCATGACCCGCCTGCGCCATCCCAATGTCGTGGAGGTGTACGACTTCGGCAGCGACGCGGCGACCGGCGAGCACTACATCACGCTGGAGTACATCGAGGGAACCGACCTGAGAAAGGCCGCCCTCGAACTGCCGGGTCCGCAACGCCTCGACCTGCTCGCCCAGGTCTGCCGGGGCCTGGAGTACATCCACGCGCGCGGGCTCATCCACAACGACCTCAAGCCGCAGAACATCATCGTCACGGGGACCACGCCCCCCGTGTGCAAGCTCACCGACTTCGGCCTCGCCGAGGGGATCACCTCGGCGCCGCAATCGTCGCGCGGCCTGCGCGGGACGCTGCAGTATCTCGCACCCGAGCTGATCCACGGTGGGAAGCCCGACCGGCGCTCGGATCTCTACTCCCTCGGCGTGCTGTTCTACCTGATTCTCACCGGCAGGCTCCCGTTCGACGGCGAGCCTTCGCAGATCCTCACCAGGGCGACCACCGCCGAGCCCGAGCCGCCCTCACGGATCGAGCCGTCGATCGCGCCGGCCATCGAGCATCTGATCATGGCTCTCCTTTCCAAGGATCCGGCGGGACGACCGGCGAGCGCCGCGGAGGTGATCCGGCGCCTGGCCGAAGCGACCGGCCGGGCGATGGAGGTGGAGACGCCGGCGACCCTTGCCTCCTATGCGCGCAGCGGGACCTTCGTGGGGCGGCGGGCGGAGCTGCAGCTCCTGGAGGGAATTCTCCGCACCGCACACGACAGACCGGGCGAGTGCGTCCGCCTCGCACTCGTCAGCGGAGAAAGCGGCGTGGGCAAGACCCGGCTGCTCGGACAGGTCCGGCATCAGGCCCAGCTTGCCGGCGCGACCGTCGCCACCGGCCAGTGCTATGAAGGCTCCGGCTCCTCGTTTCATCCGTTCGTCCAGATCCTGAGACAGGTGGCTCCCGACGCCGCCCGCGACAGCGTGATGGCGCCGCTGTTCGCGCCCCGTCCGGCCGAGCGTCGCACGGGCGCCGCAGCGGGGTGGACCGCCGAGCACGAGCAGCTTCGTGCCATCGACGCGGCCACCCAGGCGATCCTCTCCGCCGCTGCGGCCGGACCGCTGCTCGTATGCGTCGAGGATCTGCAGTGGGCCGACACCGCCTCGCTCAAGCTCCTCGAGCACCTCGCGCGCAATGCGCCGCCGGCCGCGGGGCTCGTGGTGACCGCGAGCTATCGAACCGAGGAAGCCGACACAGCGACCCTCGCCGAGTGGCTCCCGCGGCTCGAGCGGGCCGCCGAGTGGGCCCGCGTCGAGCTGACCCGGTTCGACCGGGACGACGTCGCGGCGATGGTGCGAGGCATGTTCGGCGTGGCCGACCCGCCATCCGAGCTGGTCGAGGCGCTGCTGCGGGAGACCGAAGGCAACCCGTTCTTCGTGCAGGTGGCCGTGGAATCCCTGCTCGAGGAGCGCGCGCTGGCGAGACCGGAGGCCGGCTGGGACGCGGACATCTCGCTCCTCGAGAGCATCCCGTTCCCCCGCAGCATCACGGAAGCGATCGGCCGTCGCACGGCTCACCTGGATCCGGTCGAGACTCTGGCGATCGAGGCGATGGCGGTCGCCCAGACACCTGTCGACGAGCGCCTCCTCCACGAGGTGCTCGATCCGCTGGATGAGGCCGCTGCGGGAGCGGGCGCGCTCGAGACGGCGATCGAGTCGCTGGTGCGCCGCCGCCTGGCGGCACGGGAGGTCGGCGCCGACGGGGGGCTCACCGTGCGGATCGATCACATCCGGATCCGAAGCCACGTCTACGAGTCGATGGACTGGGCGCGCCGCAGCGAGCTGCACGGCCGGCTCGGTCTGGCCCTCGAGGCGCGCGGGGGGGCCGGCGTGGAGGAGCTGGCCCATCACTTCGTCAACTCGGCGGACGTGAAACGGGCGCTCGACTACGCGGAGAGCGCCGGTCGCAGGGCGCTCGAGCTGTGCGCCTCCGAAAGGGCGATCGCTTTTCTGGAGAGCGCGATCGAGCTGGTGCCCCCCGCCGACGCGGCGAGACGCCTCGGGATCCAGCTCAACCTGGCCGACGCATACCGGCAGGCACGCCAGCACAAGAGAGCGATCGAGACGTACGACCGTCTGATCCGCGGCGCGCGTGCCGCGGGGCTCAAGCCGATCGCGTGGAAGGCCACCTGCCACCTGCTCGACGTTCAGTCCCGTATCGGTCAGTACGACGAGGCGATGCGGGGCGCCGAGCGGCTCGTCAAGACGCTCGAGACCGAGGACGATCCGGTCCATCTCGCCTTCGCGCTCAACATCATGAGCAGCCTGGAAGGAAGCCGCGGCAACCTCAAGCCCGCAAAGGAATTCAGCCGCCGCGCGCTCGAGCTGCGCCGCGCCGCCGGCGACGTCCGTGGAACGGCGGCGAGTCTGAACAACCTCGGGCTGATCGAGATGCTGGAAAGCCCGACCGAGGACGCGCGCGCGCTGCTCGAGGAATCGCTCGACTTGCGCCGGAAGCTCTCCGACCTGCAGGCGGGCGCCGAGGTGCTCCTCAATATCGGGACCTGGTATCGGCAGCGGGGCGATCTGGCCGGCGCCGCCCAGCGGAGCGAGGAGGCGGCCGAGATGGCGCGCGGGCACCGCGACCGCTGGCTGCAGGCGCAGTGCGAGGCGAATCTCGCCGGGATCTACCACGACCAGGGGCGGATCGACCGCGCGCTCGCCGCGGCCCGCAGCGCCGTCGCCAGCGCGCGCGCTATCGGCGACGAGTCGCTGCTGTGCGAGGGGCTGGATTGTCTCGGCTCGGTCGAGCGCGACCTCGGCAACACCGCCGCGGCGCAGGAGGCGCACGAGCGTGCCGTGGCGATTGCCCGCCGCGCCGGCCTGACGAGCCAGGAAGGCTACGCCCAGGTCGCGCTCGCTCTCGACCGCCTTCGTCCGGGCGCCGCGCTCGACGACCCCGCGATGCGGTCCATGAAGGACATGCTCCGCAAGACCGCCAAGCTGATCGCGCGCATCTCGAGCTCCCGCCTCCAGGCGCGTCTGTGCGAGGCTCTCGGCCGCGCCGCGCTCGCCGGTGGGGATCGGGAGGAGGCGATTCAGCACGCCAACGCCGCCAGAGAGGCCGCCCTCGCTGGCCGGCTGACCGACGTGGAGGCCGCGGCGGATTTCTTCCTGGCGGAGTGCCTGCTGGCCGGCGGCGAGGCCGCCGATCCGGAGGAGGCGGCTTCGGCCGCCCGCCGGGCCGCCCGGTCGGCGGAAGCGAAGGGACTGGCCCTGACGGCGTGGCAGGCGCACGCGCTCATCGCCTCGATCGAGCAGGCCGCCGGCAGGCGCACGGCGGAGCGGGAGGCGATCACCCGCGCGGCCGGCATCCTCGAGGCCGTGGCCGACACCATCGAGGACGAGACGATCCGGATCGCCTGGGTCGGCGAGCCGCGCCGCGCCGAAGTGCTGCGACGCGCGTCGGCGCTCGGCGCCGGAGCGCGCCGGGGCGGCGTCTCCACCGACGATGGCTCGGCCGGCCGGGCGCTCGCCGCCATGTACGAGTTGTCGGGGATCATCAACTCGAGCTCGGGGCCCGAGGCCATGCTCGAACAGCTTCTCGACGTGGCACTGGGGATCGTGGGAGCCGAGCGCGGCCTGATCATCCTGGTGGACGAGGCGACGGGCGAGCAGCAGGTGCGTGCCGCACGCGACCTGGAGGACGAGACGGTGCGCGACGCGCTCGCCTACAGCCACAGCGTGGTCAATGAGGCCGCCACCGGCCGCATCCTGGTGGCCCTCGACGCCCACGAGGACGATCGGCTGCGCAAGTTCAAGAGCGTCAGCCTGTACGCGATCAAGTCGCTCATGTGCGTCCCGATGAAGGTGCGCGAGCGGATCCTCGGCACGGTCTACGTCGACAGCAGGCGCCAGGGCGTGCCATTCTCCGACCAGGATCTGCGTTTCCTCGAGGCGTTCGCCAATCTCGCGGGCAGCGCGATCGAGATGGCGCGGCTCAACGAGCGTCTCGCCCTGGAGAACACATACCTGCGCCGCGAGGCGGGTGAGCGCAACCAGTACCAGAACATCATCGGCAAGAACGTGAAGATGCAGGCGGTCTACGATCTGATGGAGAAGGTCTCCGCCTCGGATCTCCCGGTGCTCGTCGTGGGAGAGAGCGGCACCGGCAAGGAGCTCGTCGCCCGTGCGCTGCACTACAGCGGACCGCGCAAGAACAGGAAGTTCCTCTCCGAGAACGTGGCGGCGATCCCGGAGACGCTGCTCGAGAGCACCCTGTTCGGGCACATGCGCGGGTCGTTCACCGGCGCCGACAAGGACCAGAAAGGCCTGTTCGAGCTCGCCGACGGCGGCACGCTGTTTCTCGACGAGATCGGAGACATGTCGCTGCCGATGCAGAGCAAGGTCCTGCGCGCCCTGCAGGAAGGAGAGATACGCCCTGTGGGCGGCAAGGAGCCGCGCCACGTCGACGTGCGCGTGATCTCCGCCACCAACAAGGACCTCGAGCAGCTCATGAAGGAGGGGCAGTTCCGCCCCGATCTCTTCTTCCGGCTCAACGTGGTGAAGATCGCGCTGCCGCCCCTGCGGGACCGCAAGGAGGACATCCCCCTGCTGGTGGACCACTTTCTCAGGAAGCTGTCGCGCGACAACGAGAAGGCTCCCCGGCGGATCGAGGTCGGGGCGCTCCAGCTCCTGCTGCGCTATTCGTGGCCGGGCAACGTGCGGGAGCTGGAGAACGAGATCCAGCGTCTCGCGGTGCTGTGCGCCGGGGAGGTCATCACCCAGCACGACGTGATGGAGAGCGGCGAGCTGTTCGAGAAGATCACCTCCCTCGAGGAGAAGGACACCTTCACGCCGCTCGAGGAGCTCGAACGCCGTCAGATAGTGAAGGCGCTCAAGGAGGTGGCCGGCAACCGGGGCCGAGCTGCGGAACTGCTCGGGATCAGCCGGGCCACCATCTTCCGCAAGATCCGCAAGTACGGCATCTCACACTGAGGATGGCCGGCGCATGGCCTCCATAGCCGCAAGCCGCTCGCTGTCAATATGTTACGACTCCGCTCCCGGTCGATCGTCTCAAAGCGAGACTCGGAGGGTGGTCAGGAATTGCGACCGGACCGGGAGAGATACCCCTTAAGCTGTTGATTCCATGTAGGTTGTGAGGCCCCGCCCGAGACGAGCCGCACCTGGCACGTAGCGTGCTTTAGGAAGGGCAACCCGAGCGTGGGGCGCAAGGGTCCTGGACACTCAACAGGCACGGCAAAAGGGGGACGACATGGGCAAGAAGCTGGCGATTCTGATGGCGGTGGCGGTGATTGCAGTGATGGTGTCCGAGCCGGCGATGGCCGGCGTGGGTGGCTGCGGCCCGAGGAACGGCGTGGGCGGTTGCTGGATGGTCACCACCAACACCCGCGTGGCGACGAGCCCGACGCTGCTCGAGAGCCTCGACGGCGCGCTGCCGGTGCAGATGACCGCTTTCCTTCGGGCGATGTTCGGCCAGGGTCACGGCCAGCACCAGGGCCAGAGCCTGCCGCAGCAGGATGATCCGCTGGTGACCGACACCGGCGTGGGTGGCTGCGGACCGAGGATTGGCGTGGGAGGTTGCTGGCTGTAAGACGACCTCGACATTCCGGCAAATGAAGGGCGCTCTCGCGAGCGCCCTTTTTTTGCGCCCGGGGGCTTTACCCGGGCGCCCCCACGTGGTGCAATCAGCCGCATGGACCTTTTCACCCTCTTCGCGCTGCTGATCACGGTCACGGCGCTCCTGAGCTACGCGAACGAGCGATACATCCGCCTGCCCCCGACCATCGGAATCATGACGGCGGCGCTCGGCCTGTCGCTCGTCCTGATGCTGCTCGGCCGCGCCGGCACCGACGTCAACGTGTGGGCCACGAAGGTCCTGGGGGAAATCAACTTCTCCCACGTCCTGCTCGACGGGATGCTCAGCTTCCTGCTGTTCGCCGGCGCCCTGCACGTCGATCTGGGGAGTCTGCTGGAACGCAAGTCGTCCATCCTGACCACCTCGACTCTCGGTGTGGTCGCCTCGACTCTGCTCATCGGCTTCGGGTTCCACTTCGCGCTCCGGCTGATCGGCATCGAGCTGCCGCTGATCCACGCCATGCTGTTCGGCGCCCTCATCTCCCCCACCGACCCGATCGCCGTGCTCGGCATCCTGCGCAGCGCCGGCGCGCCGTCCGACCTCGAGTCGGACATCATCGGCGAGTCGCTGTTCAACGACGGGGTCGGCGTGGTGGTCTTCCTGCTGCTTCTCGGCTTCGCCACCGGCGGGCATGAGGCGTCCATCGTCTCCGCCGCCGAGCTGTTCTTCGTGGAGGCGATCGGCGGCGCCCTGTACGGCCTGGCTCTCGGCTACCTGGCGTTCCGGATGCTGCGCAGCGTGGACAACTACACGGTGGAGGTGCTGCTCACACTGGCGGTGGTGGCCGGCGGGTACGCGCTGGCGATCGAGATGCACACCTCCGGGCCGATCGCGATGGTCGTGGCCGGCCTGTTCGTGGGCAACCACGGGCGGCTGCTCGGCATGTCCGAGCGCACACGACAGCACCTCGACACCTTCTGGGAGCTGATCGACGAGATCCTCAACGCCATGCTGTTCGTGGTGCTGGGACTCGAGGTGCTGGTGCTGGACCTGGCGCCCGGCTACGTCGAGGCGGGTCTGCTCGCGATCCCGATCGTGCTGACCGCCCGCTTCATCAGCGTCGGGCTGCCGATCTCCGTGCTGCGGATCTTCCGCCCCTTCCGCCCCCGCACCATCAGCCTGATGACCTGGGCCGGCCTGAGGGGCGGCATCTCGGTCGCCCTGGCGCTGTCGCTTCCCGTCACCCCCTGGCGGCAGCTCCTGCTGGTGGTGACCTACTGCGTGGTGGTCTTCTCCATCCTCGTGCAGGGGCTCACCGTCGGCCGCGCCGTCCGCTGGGCGGCGAAGGGCTGAGGGATTCCCCCCCCGAACTCCGTTGCACATTCGAGCGCCCGATTCCGCATGTGTCATCGGGGAATGGGTCCGGTTCCGACATCCTGCCTGAGCGGTCACACAAGTCTGTGGAGGGGGAGAGCATGTTTCCACTACGTCCGAGTCGGCTCGTCGTCTCGTCGCTCCTGGCGGTCCTGATCGCCATGGCAGGAACCACGGTGCGCTTCGCGCAATCGGCAGGAAGTGACGTGCCTATCATGAACGGTCCTTCGAACACCGGCCCGGCCTCGGGCGCGGCCGGCGAAGGCGAATCGGCAGGCGCAACGATGACACAGCCGCAGGATCGTATCTCGCGCCGGCTGCGCGCTCAGGTGGCCGCCAACGGCAGCGCTGACGCCATCGTCGTGCTGAAGGAGCCGGGCGGGAAGGGGCGGGCCGAGCGCGCCGCGCGGGTGAAGGCCATCCAGGACGACCTTCTTCGCGGCTTCAGCCCCGGAGAGTTGAGGGGGCTGCACCGGTTCTCCATGCTTCCCGCCATCGTGGCTCACGTCAACGCCGGTCAGCTCGCCCGGCTGGAGCACTCCCCTCTCGTCGCTTCGATCGGGCCGAACGAAAAGGGCGGCGCATCGGCTTCCCAGAGCGAGGAGCTGGTCAACGCCATCGCGCCGCGTCAGGCCGGCCTGCGCGGCAATGGCGTCGTCGTGGCGACTATCGACTCGGGCGTGGATCTCGATCACCCCGACCTGGCCGCCGCGGTGATCGGGCAGCAATGCTACTGCCAGGGGTCGGTGCTTGGTGACGGCGTGGGCTGCTGTCCCAACGGTCTCGAGACACAGTCCGGGGCCGGCTCGGCCAACGACGAGGCCGGCCACGGGACGAACGTCGCCGGGATCATTCTCTCTCGCGGAGACAACGACCTCTCTGCCGCGGGCGTCGCCCCGGCGGCCAGCCTGGTCGCTGTGCGCGTCCTCGACGCGACCGGATCCGGGTACCTCTCCGACTGGATCAAGGCACTCGACTGGATTCTCAACAACCGGCCCGATGTCGATCTCGTCAACATGAGCTTGCAGTCGTATGCGAGCTACTCGCTGCCCTGCGAAGGGATCGCGACGATCAACCAGCTCTTTTCGGATGCCTTCGCGTCGCTGAAGAGTATCAACGGAACCGTCACGTTCGTTGCCGCGGGCAACCAGGGGCTCAACGGCGCGATGGCGAGTCCTGGCTGCGTCGCTGACGCCCTCACCGTCGGCGCCGTGTACGACGCCCCCATGGGATCGTTCACCTGGACCTTTGACGACAGCAGCACCTGCACCGACAGCACGGCCGCCGATGAGGTCGCCTGCTTCTCCAACACGGCGCCCGCGGGGTACCTCGATCTGCTGGCCCCCGGATGCCGTGTCATGTCCTCGTACGCCAACGGTCGCTATGCCTCGTACTGCGGGACCTCGCAGGCCACGCCTCATGCCACCGGTGCGGCGGCGCTGCTCCTGCAGCGTGAGCCGGGCCTGACGCCGGCCGACATCGAGGCGCGCCTGACCTCCACGGGCGTGCCGGTGGTCGACCCACGCAACGGCAACAGCTACCCGAGACTGGATGTCACGGCGGCGATACCCGACCTCGATGGAGACGGCGTGGCGGGCGGCGCCGACAACTGCCCGCTCGTGTCCAACGCCGGGCAGGGGGACTCGGATGGCGACGGCGTCGGCGATGCCTGCGACAACTGCCCGGTGACGGCTTCCGCTTCCCAGGACGACAGCGACCACGACGGTATCGGCGATGTCTGTGACGGAGCGCCGAACACCAACGCACCCGAGACGCTGTTCGTCGTCGACGAGGCCAACGGCGGGACGATCTATCAGCTCGACCGGACGACACGATCCATCATCAATTCGTTCCCGACGCCCGAGCCCGCCATCGGTGGTGGCTCGGGCCTGGCCTACTCCACGCATCGCGGCACCCTTTTCTACACCAACGGGACAACGGCCGGCACACCGACCATCTACGAGCTCGACCCGATCGCGGGCACAGTCCTGAACTCCTTCCCGCAGACGAACGTCGACGGTCTTGCCGGCATGAGCGGTCTCGGTGGCAGCGGCGGCGGCCTGATCTCTCTCGCCGTGCAGCCGCCGAACACGCCGGAGCTTCTCTGGTCGCCCTTCAGCGGCCTCGACTTCAGCGTCGGGTTCCTCGTCGGCGCCGGAGATCTCGCGAACCAGGCCGCCGTCGGCGGCCTCGACGAATCGCCCGATCCGGCCGATCACGCCGGCTGGTTCTCCCGCGCGACCACCCAGGGCGTGAGCGCACCCGCTGTCGACGTCGGGCAGATTCAGCTCATCGAGTTCTCGTTCGGCATCGGCGAGCGGTTCCTGGCGCCAACACGATGCGTCTCGCCAGGCGCTGACGGTGTCCTCGACACCACTCCCGCCGGCGACGATCAGATCGTGGCCAACGAGATCCAGATCGGCATCAACGGCGTGTGCGATACCGTGACCACGCTCGGTGACGACGTTGCCGGCTGCGTGGACGCGGGGACCGACGGCACCATCGAGACCATCCCGCAGGGCGATGACATCGTGTCCGGACGTGTGATCCTCCCGGGCCCGAATGCCGTGTGCAACACGACGGCGCCCGCGGCAACCGACGTGCCCGGCGGCATCCTCAACCGGCGCGTCAACGGAATGGACGCCACGGGCGGCCTGCTGTTCGTGTCGACGAACGACCCGTCGAGCGATATCCTCTACGCCCTCGACGCCTACGCGCCGCCCTCGACCGTGTTTCCCGGTCCCGGGCCCCGTGGTCGTGGACGCCTGGGTCGACCCGACACCGGGTCTCATCGAGGCCGTGGCCGCCGGACCGGTCGACGTCGACTTCGACGGCGCGCCCAACGATGAGGACAACTGCCCGCTCGTCTCAAACGGCAATCAGGCCGACACCGATGCCGACGGCCTGGGCGACGTCTGCGACAACTGCCCGACGGCGGCCAATGCCTCCCAGATCGACTCGGACGCGAGACGGCGTGGGCGACACGTGCGACAACTGCCCCGCCACCGCCAACGCGCTGCAGGAGGATCTCGACGGCGACGGCTTCGGCGACGTGTGCGATGCCTGTCCGATCCGGCCCGGTCCGCCGTCGGCCGAGATTTGCAACGGGATCGACGACGACTGCGACTTCCAGACCGACGAGGACTATGTCCCGGTCGGTGTGGTCTGCGGTGTCGGCGCCTGCCAGTCGACCGGCGTGACCGACTGCGTGAGCGGCACGGTGGTGGACAACTGCATCCCCGGTCCGCCTCTCGGCCCGGATGACCCCACATGCGACGGCGGTCGACGACGACTGCGACGGCGGCGTGGACGAGGACTACGTCGCGACCGCCACGTCATGCGGCGTGGGCGCCTGCGAGAGCGCGGGCTCGCTGATTCTGCTCGGGCGGGTCCACGAGCGACACCTGCACGCCCGGTGCGCCCTCGGTGGAAACGTGCAACAACATCGACGACGACTGCGATGGCGCCGTTGACAACGGCGTGACTCAGGCCTGCTACACCGGCCCCGCGGGCACCGAAGGGGTCGGCGTCTGCCAGGGCGGCATCTCGACCTGTACGGCGGGGACTTTCGGCTCCTGTGACGGAGAGGTGACGCCGGCCGCCGACGACGCCGTGTGCAACGGTCTCGACGACGATTGCGACGGGGACATCGATGAGGAAGTGACGGGCTCGGTGAACGATTTGCTCTTCTCCGAGACGACCACACTCGTCTCCCTGCCCGCGGACACCCAGACCGGCTTCACCGTGGACATCACGAACGCCGGCGCCGACGGCGTCCGCATCGACTCACTGAGCTTCGCGGGCTCATCGAGCACCCCGTACGTGACGAACGATACCACCCTGCCCTTCAGCCTCTGTCCGGGTGAGACCGCCACGCTGCACCTGACGGTCGATGCCACGGCAGCCGCCGAAGGCAGCTACGCTGGAAGCCTGGAAGTGGGCGGGCCCAGCGGTATCGTGGACCATCCGGTCGAGATCGCCGTGGCGGCTGCGCCGCTGCCCGACCTCACACCGATCTCGGCGACGGGCGTCACCATCTCGGGCACCAGCGGGCCGGCGCCGGTCGACATCAACGAGAGCTTCGATGTCTCGGTCACGGTGACCAACATCGGCGCGGCGGCGGCAGGCGCCTTCCGGGTCAACTTCTTCGCCGGGAAGCACGCTGCTCGGCTCCGTGAACGAGACCGCGGGACTGACCGACGGCGCCTCGCTCGTCTCCACGCTCAACGTGTCGGGCGGGACCTTGATCGAAGGCACCCACCTGATCCGCGTCGAGGTCTCGCCGCCGGCGGGCGGCGAGATCACCACCGCGAACAACGCCACCAGCACGGTGCTCCAGGTCGGAACGCCCACCGTCTCCGGTGCCACCATCGTGGTCTCCGGCTCGGCCACCGCACGGTGCGCGAGCAACGGGTCGATCGCGGTCGACCTGGGCGGCCGCGCCGACTACTGGCTCGTGGACGAGAACGGCGCGCTGTCCAGCTTCCCCGTGCAGGGAGGCGACGTGACGTTCCGCGTCTACGACGCCACGGGCACCACGCTCATCGACACCATCAGCGAGGTCACCCACACGCGGACGACGGGCAGCTTCTCGTTCAGGGCTCTGGGCTCGGCCCAGGGCGACTACATCGTGCGCGCTGACGTCACGGACTTCAGCGTGAGCGGGACATCGGCGGACATACCGCTGACCGTGCCGTCCGAGCTCCACGTGCACATCGTCACCGCCGTCACCGCCGACGCCGCACGCGCTGAGCTACGACCCGGCGGTTTGCGGCGGCGACATCACGTTCCTCGAATCGGATTGCACCACGCCGCTCTCGGGTGATCCGGCGGCGGGCACGGATGTCTGCGTCCGCGCGGTCGTCCACAACCACGGGACGGATGACTTCGGTCCGCAGCCAGTGTCGATCATCCTCCACGAAAGGCAAGCCTTGGGAGGCTCGGTCGCGCAGACGCTCTTCAGCGGCAAGGTCGAGTTCCCGGCAAGCGGTTCGACCACGATCGAGCGTGTCTGGACGGACGTTCCCGACGGCGAGCATGTCGTCGAGGTCCGGATCGAGCCCACCGTGAGCCAGTCCACCAGCGACGATGACGCCACGCGCGGCCTGCGGGCCGGTACGGGACAGCCGGCCACACCGGTTGACGTGTCTTTCAACATCGGTGGAACCTGCGGCGGATGGTTGTCTGCGAGCGGGCTCGCCACCTACGCCGGGACGAACGGACCGGTGCCAACGGGGTGTGCCGCCGTGACGGCCACGCTCTACTACAACCCCGACAGTGCCGCGGATCCGAACGGCTGGACGCAGTTCAGCAGCACGAGCGGCGCCCGAACGAACGCGTTCGGTGCGATTCGGACAGGGACGAACGGCTCGGCCACCGCCGGCGACTACCGTCTCGAGATCATGGTTGACGACGGGACGCTCGTCGGAACGGGACAGCAGATGTACCATTGCGACCCGCCGGGCGTTCCCGATGGCTCCGTGGGCGTGCCGCCGCCGCCATCATCGGGCGAGCCGTCACGCGACGTCTATCTGTACGCCGAGGACATCGCCTTCCTCGGGGACCCGTCCTGCACCACCGGTCTGTTCGCCAACCCCGAGCCGGGTGACGATATCGGCGTGCTGGCCACCATCCGCTACTACGGGCCGGACGCGCTCACGGGCCAGTCGGTGGTCGTGAGCGAGCTGATCCCGAATGGCGGCGGCTTCATCACCAACGACCTGGATTGCGGAGGCTCGCCCTGCACCGTCGACCTGCCGGCCGGCGGCGGCATCGGCCAGGTCTGCATACCGTACACGCCGCAGAGTCTCGGCGCCCGGATCATCCAGGTCCAGGTCTTCCCGAGCGTGACGCAGCCAACGCTGAACGACGCGGCGACCAAGGCGATCTCGGTCGGGACCGCCGAGTGCACGCTCGACCTGTCGGCGACCAGCCTGCAGCCGCTGGCCGGCCAGCCGGCGTCCCTCACAGTCACCGGCTCGGATGCCACCGCGATCACGACGGTCATGTCGCTCGATGTCGTATCCGCGGAAGGGCCGCTGTCGGGGCTCACGTCGTCGTTCGACCCGGCGTCACCTCTGAGCATGCCTTTCGCCGCGGACCTGACCGTGTCGATCGACGGGACGACTCCGGCCGGACGACACCTGCTGTTCGTGGTGGGACAGGCGGACACCTGCTCGGCCGTGGCGGCGTTCGCCGTCGACGTGCCGCTCTGCCAGGATCAGGACGCCGACGGGTACGGCTATCCGGGGCAGCCGACCTGCCCCGCCGGCGCGGAACCCGATTGCAATGACGGCGACGCGTCGATCAACCCGGCCGCGGTGGACCTGTGCAACGGCGTGGACGACAACTGCAGCGGCGCGGTGGACGAGGACTTCGTGCCCACCGCCACCTCCTGCGGCACCGGGACCTGTGAGGCCACCGGATCCACGGCCTGTGTCTCGGGGAGTATCGTCGACCTGTGCACGCCGGGCACACCGGCCGCATCGGACGCCGTCTGTGACGGTCTCGACGAAGACTGTGACGGCACCGTGGACGAGGATTACGTCTCCACGACTACCTCCTGCGGCATCGGAGCCTGCGGCGCCACGGGGAGCACCTCCTGCGTCGCAGGGACGATCGCCGATTCCTGCACGCCGGGCACACCGGCTCCATCCGACGCGCTGTGCGACGGGGTTGACGAAGACTGTGACGGCACCGTGGACGAGGATTACGTCTCCACGACTACCTCCTGCGGCATCGGAGCCTGTGGCGCCGCGGGGAGCACCTCCTGCGTCGCAGGGACGATCGCCGATTCCTGCACGCCGGGCACACCGGCTCCATCCGACGCGCTGTGCGACGGGGTTGACGAAGACTGTGACGGCACCGTGGACGAGGATTACGTCTCCACGACTACCTCCTGCGGCATCGGAGCCTGTGGCGCCGCGGGGAGCACCTCCTGCGTCGCAGGGACGATCGCCGATTCCTGCACGCCGGGCACGCCGGCTCCGGATGACGCGACCTGCGATGGCGTTGACGACGACTGCAACGGAACGGCCGACGAGGACTTCGTCTCCACCCCGACCAGTTGCGGTGGCGGCTCCTGCATCGGGACCGGCGAGACGCAGTGCGACGCCGGAGACATCATCGACACCTGCCAGCCACCCACGGTGGGGGCCACGGAGGTCTGCAACGGGCAGGACGACGACTGCGACGGGATCATCGACGAGGGGACGCTCGACGTGCGTGCCGACATCCACACCATCGGCGCCGGGTCGAACCCCGGCTCCACAAAGACCCCGTACGCCGGCCTGCTGGTGGGGATCTACGACAAGTCGGATACCTCGTGCGCCCGCACGGTGTGTGGTGGCATCTCGTGGCAGGAGTACGCCTGCATCGTAACGAGCTGTCAGCCGGTCATGGTCGGCAATCCGGCCGCCCCCGCGGAGGGTCCTACCGATGCCGACGGTCACATCGTGTTCGAGCTGCCCCCGGGCAACTACCTCGCCATCGGCAGTGACGGCACCGAGAAGCACCTCGGCATCTCGGTGGGCGACGTCGAGTGCAATGCCTCCAAGAACAAGTACCTGCAGAGGCTCGACACCGCGGATGGAAAGCACACGCCTGCCAGGACCAGCGTGCGCACCGGCTCGGAGCTGCTCGTCATCGAGCCGGAATTCATAGAGTGGACCGGCACGCAGGAGGCCTACCCGTTCGTCTTCGAGAGCCTCGGCGACTGGTCTGTGACTGCCAGCGTGACGCCACCCGACGGCTTCGTGTCCGACTACGAGGCCCTGTCCACCGAGGTGAGTACCGACACGAGGGCGCTGCAGTTCACGATCACCGACGTGGGATCCGACTGGGTACCGGCGGAGGTTCGTCACACACTGCTCCACGGGGCCCGCAAGGAAATCATCCGCAGCCGGGTCGGAGTGAAGCTGGATCCCACCCTTGCGGCACAGAAGCACCTCGATCAGTGGGGTCACCGGCTCGACGCTCAGGGGGATCCGATCCCCGAGCCGGGGCTCGACCCGCGGGCAGAGCGGCCGGCGGAGCTGATCGGCTGGATCGAGCCGTCGGCGCACGACGCCAACTGGACACTCAAGGTCCGGGTCAACACGACGTCGGATGTCCTGTTGATGATGAAGCGGGGCAACGGCGACACCGTGCGGGAGCTGGCCCTGGGCCGCTATCAGCCCGGTGAGTACGCGATCGAGTGGGACGGTCGGGACGCGACCGGGCGCAAGGTGGCTCCGGGCTCGTACGCCGCGGCCGTCTCGGTGGACGGAGTGATCGTGGACGCAGCATACGTCATGGGAACCTCGCGCCAGCCGCGTCAGTCGACGACGAAGGACGATCCGCTTCATCCGCCCGTCGAGGAGGTGGCTCCGTAGGGTGATTCGATCCCTCCCCCCTCGGGGAGACGGCGGGGCCGATGGCATCGGGCAGCCCATCGGCCCCGCCGATTTCTTTCAAGGGGAGAGCCGGCGAACCTTCGCCTCGATCGAGGCGGCCTGCCGGAGCTCAACCTCGGCGTCGGATGCGCGGCCAGCCGCCTCAAGACGCAGGGCGTCGGCCTTCAGCGCCTCGGCATAAGCGGGGTGCTCGCGGCCGACGCTGGCCTCGAGACTGGCAATCGCCTCGGACAGCAGGCCGGCGGCTTCTTCCATCCCGTCGAGATGCAGCAGCGTCCGTGCGAGCGCCACGCGGCTGAGGGCGGTGTCGGGATGCGCCGCCGGCAGCACGTCGCCGCGCATCGCGAGCGCCTTGCGGTGGGTGTCGCGCGCCTGCTGCCACCGGCCGGCCGCCTCCTGCGCCTCGCCGAGCGCGGCCAGCGCCTCGGCCGTGGTCGGGTGGGACTCACCCCGCACCTCCCGCGCGACACGGACCGCCTCTGCGGCGGCCTCGACCGCCTCATCCGGACGGCCCGTGGCGGCCAGGATCCGGCTCAGGATCGCGTAGTCCCTCGCGAGGTAGCCTCGTATGAAATCGCCCGCCGGTCGATGAAGGTCGATCGCCTCATGCACGAGCGCCTCCGCCTCTTCATACTCGCCTTCGGCGCGCAGGGTGTCCGCGAGGGCCGCCGTGGTGACGGCGCGATACGGATTATCCTCCCCGTAGAGCCCCGCCTCCATCTCCCGTGTCTTCCGGAACAGTCTCTCGGCCTGCCCGTATCTCCCTTCGAGATGCAGGATGATCGCCAGGTTATAGGTCGACGTGGCCACGCCTGAATCGAACCTGCCTTCGGCGAAAACCGTCTTGCCTTTCAGCGCGGCGCGCTGCAGCGTCTCGGCTTCCCGATATCGACCCAACCGCCTCAACGTGCCTGCGAGGCTCTCACTCGCATTGGCCTCCTCGTAGCGGTTCTGCTCGGTGGGTGGGGCGATCAGGTGCAGGGCATCGAGCGCCTTCCTGAGCACCTGCGCGGCCTCCTCCAGCCGCCCCGACTGCCTCAAGGCGAGGCCGAGTGTATTGAACGCGTCCGCGAGGCGCGGGAGGTCACGGTTGGGCGCCCGCTCGAGGATGCCGATCGCTCGCCGCGCCAGGCTTTCGGCATCTTCGGTGTGCCCCTCGAAGAAACGCAGGTTGGCCAGCTCCAGCCACGTGGCACCGACATCCGGATGTGAGTCGCCGAGGTAGTCGCGGCGGATGCGCAGCGCTTTTTCCAGGTGTTGTTCGGACCTATCGTACTGACCCAGGCCACGATCCAGGATCCCGAGAGTCTCCTCAACGGCCGCCTCTCCTTCCGGATCCTTGCCGAGCTGTTTATGAACCCTGCCCGCGGCGAACTCGAGCGCCTCGCGGATGGTCACATCCTTTCCCGCACGATCCTCCCGGCTCGCGAGCAACACCTCCTGGATATACGCCACGACGTGCTTTGCCTTGCGCGCCTCGGCCTCCGCGCGCGCGCGCTCACGGCTCTGGATCGAAAGCTGCACGGACACCGTCACCGCGAATGCCGCCAGCAGCACGAAGACCAGCGCTGTCACCCCGAACGCTACCCGGTGCCGACCGATCAGCTTGCGCAGCAGATAGGCACGGCTCGGCGGACGCGCCGCGATCGGCCGCGAGTCGAGATACCGCTCGACTTCGTCGGTCAGCTCCAGCGCGCTGCCATAGCGCCGGTCCGGGTCCTTCTCCAGGCACTTCGCCGCGATCGTCGCCAGGTCCGCGTCGATCGGACCCGTCGTGGAGCCGGCAGTGGTCCCTCGAAGACGCGCCGGCGGCTCCTCCACGATCCGCCGCACCGCCTCGTGCAACGCGAGCTCGTCCACATCGATCGGCAGCCGCTCCGACAGCAGCTCGTACAGGACCACCCCGAGCGAATACACGTCCGACCGCGTGTCAATCGCTTCCACGGCTCCCCGCGCCTGCTCCGGGCTCATGTACTCCAGCGTCCCCACCATCTGGCCCGTCCGTGTCCGAAACGCCGTCTCCAGCCGCGGCGCATCCAGCGCTTTCGCGATGCTGAAGTCGATCACCTTCACCACCGGCCGGCCGCCCACCACCGTCACCAGGATGTTCGACGGCTTCAGATCACGGTGGACCACCCCACGGCGGTGCGCATGGCGAACCGCCCGGCACACATCCAGAAAGAGCATCACCCGCGCGCGCAGCGGCAGCCGGCCCGCCCGGCAGTAGTCGGTGATCGGCACGCCGCGCACCAGCTCCATCACGAAGTACGGCTGGCCGTCATCGGCGGTGCCCGCGTCCAGGATCGTGGCCACGTTCGGGTGATCCATCCGCGCCAGCATCTGACGCTCGGCGTCGAACCGCGCCAGCACCGACGCCGAGTCCAGCCCCGAGCGCACCAGCTTGAGCGCCACCTCCCGCCTTATCGGCGCGCTCTGCTCGGCGCGGTAGACCGCCCCCATCCCACCCTCGCCCAGCAGGCCCACGACACGATACGGCCCGATGCGCTCCGGCAGCCGCCGCCGCGTCGTGCCGCCTGCAGCCCCTGCGAGGCTCGTGTCCAGCGCCCTTTTCAGCAGACGCGCGAGCCCCTCGGTCGCAACGGGGGGGCGCTCCCCCTCGCGCTGGGCGAGCAGCGACATCGCCTCGCGCCTCAGCTCGGCGTCGCCGCCGCATGCTGAGTCGAGATAGGCTCCCCGTTCCTCCTCGGGCAGCGCCCCGACCGTCAGCACCATCTCCTTCAGACGCGAAAACCGATCCGGTGTCATCACGACGCTCTCCTGGACAGCTCTCTCGACAGCCACAGCCGCGCAAAGCTCCAGTCATTGTCCACGGTGCGTCGCGACACACCCAGCACGTGCGCCACTTCGATCGAGGACATGCCGCCGAAGACACGCAGCTCCACGACCTGGGCCATGCGGCGGTCGAGTGCGGCGAGCTTCTCCAGATTGGTGTGCAGATCCAGTATCTCGCAGTCGGCCGGGGCCGCCAGCGCCAGCGCCTCGTCCAGCGTGACCCGGGTCAGCCGGCCGCCGCGCTTGCGCGCCGCCTTCTCTCGGGCGTGATCCACGAGGATCTGTCTCATGGCACGCGCGGCGATGCCGAAGAAGTGGGCTCGACTCTGCCAGGCCAGCCCGTCCTGCTCGACGAGCCGCAGGTAGGCCTCGTTGACCAGCGCGGTGGGACGCAGGGTATGGCCGGTGCGCTCCGCCTTCATCAGGCCACGGGCGAGCGCGCGCAACTCGTCGTAAACGGTAGCGAAGAGCTGCTTGCGGGACTCCGGGTCGGTGGGGACACGTGTGAGCAGACGCGCGAACGTCGAGCGGTCCGGCTCGGGCATCAGGCGGCCTCCTGGAGAGACACGCCCGCGCCCGACCCCAGGGCCACGCGCGATCCTGCACCCCGAATCGCCGCCTTGCGGGCGAGCGGCGTCCGCATTCTCCTCCCCTTGCATCGCGAGCCTGTCAGCGACCCGCGCCCTCGGGAAAATACGGTCCATGGGCAGGATGGACACGCGCGGAAACAATACCGGGATCCCGGGTTACGGTCAATAGGAAGGTGTGCGGGATCAGACCAGCGCGCCACCGCAGCTCGAGCCGGCCCCCGCGGTGCAGCCGAAGCAGTGCGAGTCGGTGGCGATGGGTGCCCCGGCGACTGTGGACAGGTCGTCGATGTCCCAGAGCGTTCGCGGCCGCCCACCCAGCGGGATATCCAGCATCTGGTTGAAGTCGCAGTCGTACAGCGCGCCGTCGTAGCCCACCGACACCATGGTGCGGCACATGAGCGAGTCGACCGTCGCCGGGTTCATGTGGTTCACCAGGAGCGACATGTACTCCTCGTGCTTGCCGCTACGCGCGAGGTCGGCGGCGAACCGCTCGATCGGCATGTTGGTCAGGGTGAGCAGATGGTTGAACTCGACGCCGAAGCCGGCGCCCAGCTCGCGGCGGTAGTCCGCCTCGAGCCCCGCCTGCTCTCCGGGCAGCTTCGGCCCGACCGGGTTGTACACGAGATCGAGCCTCAGCGATGAACCCGGCCGGCCATAGCCCAGCGCGTTGAGACGCCGCAGCGCCTCGATGCTCCTGTCGAAGACATGGGCGCCGCGCTGTCTCTCCACGTTCTCTCTCGTGTAGCAGGGAAGCGAGGCGATCACCCCGACTTCATGGGCAGCCAGAAACTCCGCCGTCTCCTCCTGACCCGGCGTCAGCAGCACCGTGAGGTTGCACCTGTCGAGCACGCGGCGCGAGAGCCTGCGACCCTCGGTCACCAGGAACCGGAAGCTGGCGTTCAACTCCGGGGCTCCGCCGGTGATGTCGAGCACCTCGATCGACGGATTGGCCGCCATCACCTCGACGACCCGCTCGGCGGTGCGCCGGTCCATCATCTCGGTGCGGTTGGGGCCGGCGTCGACATGGCAATGATGGCACGCCTGGTTGCAGCGCTTGCCGACGTTGACCTGGAGGGTCGCCACCGCGGCGCGCCGCAACGGCTCGAGGCCGTGCCGCGCCAGTGCTCGCTCGAAGCTGGGGGATGTCATGAGCGCAGTCTAGCCGGCGGCAGGGTTGCTTCGCATCTCAGCGCAGCCCCTGGGCCAGATACAACGTGCCGAGGACACGGCGGTAGGAGTAGACGTAGGCCCGGGCGTCGGCGGAGATGAACATCGGCCCGATATCGATGACCCCCGCCGGCTCGGCGGGGGCGAGCTTTCTCCAGATATCGCGCTTGCCCGTCTGCGGATCGAGACGGTCGACCTCCAGCCCACCCGGCTGCAGCGAGCGCGCGACCAGGAGCGAGCGCCCATCGGAATCAAATGAGATCACTGTCTCGTTCGGCAGGACGCCCGCGACCGGCTCCTGCTGACCGCCTCCTTCGATCGGCGCGATCCACATGTTCCCATTGCCGTCCGCGAACGCCACCCGTGTTCCGTCAGCGGAGGCGGCGAACCCGCCACGGGGCCCGACGGGGGCCACCGGCCGGAGAGTGATGTTCTCCTTCACCTCGACCAGATAGAGCCCGGGCGGGTGATCGGGGCCTGCCCCTCCCACGAGCAGTCTGTCACCAGGCAGCGACACCATGTTGCCGTAACCGGAAAGACCCGTCAGATGGTACTCCCGGGGCTCGCCCGCGCCGGTGGGGACCTCGATGATCCTGTCGGCCGGATCGAACGAGCCCGTGATGGCCCACTTCTTGTCGGGCGACAGCGCGTCGCAGATACCCGGGCCGAGCCGCACGGCCGGCGAGCCGTCGGTGGGCCGCATGTACACCGTGTAGCCCGGGCCGCCCCCCTGGCCCTGCTCGTTGAACAGCATGAGCGTGCCATCGCGCGACAGGTCGCACGGCATCGACCAGTCGAGCCATGAAAGATCCTGCTCCTCGGTGGCGCCGGGCGCCAGGCCGACGATTCCCCGCAGCGCCGTGTTGCGTGTCAGCAGGACGTCGCCGGTGGCGGAAACATCCTGCAGCACCAGATCGGCCGGCGCGCCGTCGATGAGCCTCACGTTTCCGTCGAGATCGACCCCGTGCAACGCCCGGACGTTGCCCGTTCTGCCTGCCGTGAACCAGACCTCGCTGCCGTCGGGCGACCAGGCCAGCCCGCTGGTGCTGCTCCAGATCGGCGTCAGTTCCTTCTTGCTTCCCGACAGGTCCACCATCGCGACCAGCCCACGGTCGTCCCCGGGGCCGGGGTGATCCAGAAAGGCGATCCGGGTGCCGTCGCGTGAGAAACGCAGATCGGATATCCAGCCGGCGGTTTCGTACAGAACCGTGCCGGTCGGATACTCGAGCCGGTAACGGCCGTTCTCCATCCGGACGATGGCGAGGTCTCCCTTGTTCGGAGACCAGTCAGCGTACTGCACGTTCGGCAGCACGTCGCGCGGAGCCCCGCCCGCCAGCGACGCGCGCCCCAGCATCCCCGTGTACATCCAACCGCCGAGGAAGCGCCAGTTGCGCAGTATGGCCATCTCGCCTGCCTGGGAGATGGAGAGCACGCCGGCGTCGAGCCCCTCGAGCTGCCGCGATTCAGGGCTGCCGGGGCGTGTGGTGTACATGCGTGTCGGGTCTCCCTCCCAAGCCGCGCTATAGACGATCGTCTGCCCGTCGGCGGCGAACCGCGCCGAGAAGAGGCTCCCCTGGCGGAAGGTGAGCTGCCTGTAGGTCGGCTGCTCCGGCTCCGGCCGGCTGGCGCGCCCGGCCACCCAGGCGCCGGCGACCGCGGCCAGAACCGCGATCCCCGCCAGGATCCGGATCATCCGTCGCCGCCCCGCGCCGCCGGGCGCCGGGGACGCGGCCGCCGCGAGCGACGCAGATGACGAGGTCGAGGAGACCGCACCGAGATCGAACGCCATGTCGCGCGCCGACTGGAACCGCTCCTCGGGGCTCTTCTCCATGCAGTGCTGAACGATCCGCTCGAGCGCGGGCGAGACCTCGCCTCCGATGCGGGACATCTCGGGCGGCTCGGTCTTGAGGATGGCGTTCATCGTCTCGACGGACGAGCCGGCGGAGAACGCCTGCCTGCCGGTGAGCATTTCGTAGAGGATCGAGCCGAAGCTGAAGATGTCGGAGCGGTGATCGGTGGCCTGCCCCCGCACCTGCTCGGGCGACATGTATCCCACCGTGCCCATGACGACGCCCGACTGGGTCCGCGCCGCGGTCACGGCGCCGGTGAGCGCCGAGTCCGCCTCGCCCCGGTGCGTCAGCTTCGCCAGCCCGAAGTCGAGGATCTTCACCCGGCCGTCGTTGGTGACGAACAGGTTCTCGGGCTTGAGATCGCGGTGCACGATTCCCTTGGCGTGCGCCGCCGCCAGCCCTTCGGCCACCTGCCGGGCGTAGTCGAGCGCCTTGCGGGCGGGCAGCGGATGCCCGCCGATCCGCTCGCGCAGGGTCTGGCCCTCGAGAAGCTCCTCGACGACGTAGGGTGCGCCTTCGTGCGTGCCGATGTCGAACACGGCGATGATGTTCGGGTGGTTGAGCTGACCCGTGGCGGTCGCCTCGAGCTCGAACCGGTGCAGCCGCTCCGCATCGCCGGCATAGGCGGCCGGCAGCACCTTGATCGCCACGTCGCGCGACAGACGCGTGTCACGCGCACGATACACCTCGCCCATCCCGCCGGAGCCGATCGGCGCGATGATCTGGTAGGGCCCGAGTTGATCTCCCGCGTTCAGGTGCATGGGCCGGTCATCTTAGCACGCGTCAGGCGGCGCGGCCCTCCCCGCCTCCGCCGGCCTGGTGCAGGTGGACATCCCGCTGCGGGAACGGGATCGAGCAGCCGGCGGCCTCGAGCTCTTCTTTCACCTTCCGGATGAGGTCGAACCGCATCCCCCAGTAGTCCTCCTTGCGGCACCAGGGCCGGGCCACGATGTTCACGGACGAATCACCCAGCTCGGCGACCGCCACCACTGGCGCGGGATCCTTCAGCACCCGCGCGTCCGCCGCCAGCGCGCGCTCGATCGTGGCGATCGCCGCGCCGAGATCGTCATCATAGGAGACGCCGAAGGTCATGTCGTTGCGGCGTGTGTCGTTGGCGGTGTAGTTACGGATCGTCTGGCCGTAGACGGCGGAGTTGGGCACCACGATCCGGACATTGTCGGGAGTGTTCAGGGTGGTGCTGAAGACACCGATCTCGATCACCGACCCGGCCACCCCGCCCGCCTCGACGTAGTCCCCTACCTGGAAGGGCCGGAATATCAGCAACATCACACCCGAGGAGAAGTTCGAGAGCGTCCCCTGCAATGCGAGACCGACGGCGAGGCCGGCGGCCCCCAGGACGGCGATCAGTGATGTCGTCTGGATGCCGAACAGGCTCAGCACCGCCACGACGACGAAGGTCAGGACGAGATAGTAGACGAGGTTCGACAGGAACGGCACCAGGGTGGCGTCGATCCGGGATCGCTCGAGCGCCCGGCGGATGGAGCTGCGGATCATCCGGGCGGCGATCAGCCCGACGATCAGCAGGGCGAGCGCGCCGATCACCTTCAGCCCCCACTGCGAGATCATCGACGTCAGGCTGGTGAGAAGCTCCTGGGCGTTCAGGTTCAATGGACACCTCCTGTGGAGTGTTCAGTAACCGTCGCCCTCGAGGGTGACCTTGCCGGCGACGTTCCTGTAGGTCCAGACGAAATACCCCCCGACGAGCATCATGCCGGGGATCCACCATATCAGCCCGATCCGCAGACCATAGACGCCCGTGGCCGCATCGACCGCCGTGAGCGCCCGCTGCGCTCCGGTGACGGCCGGCAGCACGTACGGATGGATGCCGAACGCCGCGCTCGATACCATCCCGAGCAGGCAGATGCACGAGGCGAGAAACGCGGGCAGCTCGCGCTGCCGTCGCGTGAGCCCCAGCGCCGCGACCCATCCGCCCACCGCCACGGCGGGGAAGATGACACCCCATGCATTCTCCCTCAGGTTGGCCAGAACCTGCGGCTGCACGATGAACGTCAGCACCGAGGTGAGCGCGGCCGACGCGCCCAGGGCGATGGCCCCGATGCGTGCCGCGGCTTGCGCGCGCCGCCGCAGATCCCCCGTGGTCTTGAGCCTCAGCCACAGCGCGCCGTGCATCGTCAGGGCGCAGACCGCGGTGAGGCCGACCGCGATCGTATACCAGTCGAGGATGCCGGGCTGTTCCGAAAGCCGCAGGTCGGTCCAGAGCGGCTCGAAGAACCGTCCCGTCTCGTCCATGGGAACGCCGCGCAGGACGTTGCCCAGCGCCGCGCCGAAGACGAACGCGAGCGCGAGGCTGGCGAGCGAGAAGACGATGTCCCACAGCGGCGTCCAGGCCGGGCTGTCCAGGTGCCCCCGGAACTCGATCGCGATGCCTCGCAGGATCAGCAGCCACAGCACGATCATGAGCGGCAGGTAGAAGCCGCTGAAGCTCACCGCGTACAGCGTGGGGAAGGCGAAGAAGATGGTGGCGCCGGCCGCGATGAGCCACACCTCGTTGCCGTCCCACACCGGTCCGATGGAGCGCAGCACCAGCCGCCGCTCGTCGCTGCTGCGCGCCACGATCAGATGCAGGATGCCCGCGCCGAGATCGAACCCGTCGAACACGACGTAAAGGGCCAGGATGAGTGTCACGAGGCAGAACCAGAGCCGTCTCCATGTCACCCGCCTTCCGCGGCGCGCGCGCGGCGCCGGGCCGTGGCGATCTCACGCCGATCAGGAACAGGAAGAGGATGCCCAGCACCGTGTAGATCCCCATGAACCCGATCAGCGTGAACAGCGCGTTGCCCGCCGACACGTCGGCGAGACACCCTCGGCGGTGCGCATCAGGCCGTAGATCGAGCCACGGCTGCCGGCCGATCTCGGCGGTGATCCAGCCGGCGGTGTTCGCGATGAACGGAAACGGCAGGCTCAGCATCAGCATCCAGAGCATCCGGCGAGTCGAACAGCGTGCCGCCGCCACAGGGCCGACGGCGGCCAGCAGCATGCGCGATGAAGAGCGTGCCGAGCCCGACCATGATGTGGTAGGCGTAGTACAGGAGCGGGATGTTGTCGGGCCAGTCCTCCTCGCGGGAAGGCGTCCAGCCCGCGCACCTCGGCGCGCCAGCGCCGGTAGGTGAGGAAGCTGAGCAGCCGCGGCACGGTGAGCGGGTTGTCGAGGCGTCTGCGCCTCCATGTCGGGCTGGCCGAGGATCGCGAGCGGCGCGCCCTGCTCCGTGTGGAACAGCCCCTCCATCGCCGCGAGCGTCACCGGCTGGTGCTCGCGCGACCATCCGGCCCTGCATGTCGCCCGTGGGGAAGATCTGCGCCACCGAGGCGACCGCGCCCGACGATCACGCCGAGCCTGACGAACAGCCGTGCCGTAGTCCTGGTGGCGGCCCACGAGCAGGTAGAAGGCGCCCACCGCCGCCATCGCGAAGCTGCCGGTCACCACGGCGCCGATCATGTTGTGGGCGTACTGCCAGCCATGCCCACGGGTTGGCCAGCAGCGCGCCGAAGCTGTCGAGCGCGCAGCGCGCCGTCGGCGCAGCAGCCGGTAGCCGACCGGGTGCTGCATGCACGCGTTGGTGGCGATGATGAAGTAGCCCGAGAGCCACGAGCCCGACGAAGACCAGGCAGCGCGGCCGACCCAGTGCCCGCGCGGGCCGAGCCGGCGCTCGCCGAAGAGGAACAGGCCGAGGAACGCCGACTCGAGGAAGAACGCGAACACCCCCTCCATCGCGAGCGTCTGACCGATCACGCCGCCGGCACGACGGGAGAACTCGCCCAGTTGGTGCCGAACTGGAACTCCATCGGGATTCCGGTCACCACGCCCATGGCGAAGCTGATGGCGAAGATCCGCCCCCAGAACCGCGCCGCGTCGTCGTACCGGGCCTCACGGGTGCGCGAGCGCGACGCGTCTTGAGGATCACGATGAGCAGCGCGAGGCCCATCGTGAGCTGCGGGAAGAGATAGTGATAGGTGACCGTGAAGGCGAAGTGGAGCCGGTGCACGGTCAGGGCGTCGTCCACCGTCTCCTCGGCGTATCAGGTTCGAATCGGGCCCGCCGCCCCCGCCACCTCCAGCAGGTGCAGCACGATCCTCGCGGAGAGCCCCCACAGCACCTCGCCGTCGTGGTCGAAGAGGTGCAGGCGCCCTTCGTGGCGCCAGCAATCGGGCTGCATCAGCTCTCCGAGCGGGATGCGGAAGACCCGCGCCACCTCCTCGGCGCGCGGGTGCAGAACGGGCAGCTCGGCGATGAAACCCACCACCGGTGTGACCGCGGTGGTCTCCTCGCGCGTCAGGTGATCGTCGAGCAGACCAATCACCTCGACGTGGGACGGCGGCAGGGCAATCTCCTCCTCGGCCTCGCGCAGCGCCGTGGCCGCCGGGCCGGCATCGCCGGGATCGACGTGCCCGCCGGGAAACGCGACGTGCCCGCGGTGCGTGGGCAGGACATCGGTGCGGCGCGTCAGCAGCAGCGACAGCCGATGCCCGTCGGCGACCAGCGGCACCAGCACGGCCGCACGTTCGTCGCGCGCGAGGACACGTCGCGGCCGGTCGGTCAGGGCCCGGCGCAGCGAGGGGACGAATTCGGCGGAATCGGAGGCCATGCGCTCATGGTAGCGCACGCTGCTGCGGTGCGGGGGCGCGTGGAGACCGCGGCCGCGGCGGCCGGTGTGATGCCACGGTCACGGCCTGCCGTAGCCTGCCGGGATGCCGTGGCGGCGCATCGCGCGATACAATTTGCCACGCGTCCAGCCGATTCTTCTCGCGGCCTTGGCCTTGTCGCCGCGAGCGCGGATCAGCGCCTCCTCGATCATCACCGCCTCACGCGGCCGGTTGTCCTCGTCTCCTTTCGCGCCGCCCGGGTAGCTGCGGCCACGCTCCGCCAGCGCGTAGTCGATGACCGCCTCGGGCAGAGCGTCCACGCCGATGGCCTCGCCCGTCGCCAGCACCGCCGCCCGCTCGATGACGTTCTGCAGCTGGCGCACGTTGCCCGGCCACGGGTACCGCGTCAGCATCTCCATCGCCTCGCGCGATATCCCCCGCGGCGCCTCGCCGCGGACCTTCGACAGGAAGTGCTCCGCCAGCAGCGGGATGTCCTCGCGCCGCCGTCTCAGCGGCGGCAGACTCAGCCCGATCACGTTGAGCCGGTAGTACAGATCCCCCCGAAACTCCCCCCTCTCCACCATCGACGCCAGGTCCCGGTTCGTCGCCGAGATGATCCGCAGGTCCGTGCGTATCACGTCGCGGCCCCCGACGGGGCGGAACTCCCCTTCCTGCAGCACCCGCAGCAGCTTCGCCTGGATCCGCGGGCTCATGTCGCCGATCTCGTCGAGAAACAGCGTCCCGCCGTCCGCCAGCGCGAACAGACCCCGCCGGTCACGCTCGGCTCCGGTGAACGCCCCGCGCACGTGACCGAACAGCTCGCTCTCGATCAGGCTCTCCGACAGCGCCGCGCAGTTCTCACCCAGGAACACGTCGTCCGCGCGCGGGCTCGCCCGGTGGATCGCCTTGGCCACCAGCTCCTTGCCCGTGCCCGACTCGCCTTCAATCAGCACGTTCACATGACTCGCCGCCACCTTGTCGATCAGTGACGACAGCTTCACCATCGCGGCGCTTCGGCCGATGATCTCGAGCGGCATCCGGGTCTCTGCCTCCTCCCCGACGCCGTGTCCGCCTCGGTGGGGAACACTGCAGTGTGCGTGCCAGCGGCTGCGTGGCCAGCCCGGGTGCATCGGTCGCTCAGGCAGAGGCAGGCAAGTCCATTGGCTGGATGGAATTAGGAACGGATCGCCCGCCGGGAGATCACCGGGCGCGGCCTGTTACACCCCCGTGTAACAGCAGGTATCCTGCGTGCTCGCCACGCCGGGCAGGGTGCGGCTGTCGGGGATGTCGGGGGCACGAATTGCGAAGAATGTGCCTGCAGGCCGCCGTGGTTTGAATCACCTGACGCCGGCCGCGAGTTCCTCGTCCGCCGGGTGCGTATATACGATGGTCGTCAGCGGCGACGCGTGCCTCGCAAACCGCTGCGCGAGGAAGAGGTTCTTCGTCGCCCGGTAGACATTGGTCACCGCGCTGTGACGAAGCGAATGAAAGGAGTACCTCCGGTCGAACCCGGCCTGCTGCTGCCACCAAGCGAAGCGCCACTGGGCGGCGCGGGGGGACAGAGTCTCAGAAGCTCAGATGCCGCCGCCATCGTGGAACGACTGTGCAGTGGGAAACGAATCCTCGGCGCTTTCGCTCATGGCGCGGAAGGCCTGCTCCATGTCCGTAAGCGTCATGCCGGGTGGCAACACCGCCTGCACGGGCCGGTCCCGCAGCTCGGCAACCTCGCGCGAGAGCTCCTGCACCTGCTCATGCAGGGCAGTGACCGCCTTGGCCACGGGGTCCGGGATCCGGCCATGCTCCAACTCGTCGCCCGGATGCTCGTCTGTACCCTGCTCTTCAAGGACCTTCCCGGGGATGCCGACGACGGTAGAGTGCGGAGGGACGGACTTGATCACTACCGACCCCGAGCCAACCCGCGAGTGATGGCCAATGGTGATGTTACCGAGGATCTTGGCCCCCGAACCCACCACCACGTGGTGCTCCAGCGTTGGGTGGCGCTTCTCCCGCTTGAGGCTCGTGCCGCCCAGAGTAACCCCCTGGTATATGAGGCAGTCATCGCCCACCTGGGCTGTTTCGCCGATTACCACCCCCATACCATGGTCGATGAACACGCGTCGGCCGATCGTCGCGCCGGGGTGGATTTCGATGCCGGTCAGCAGGCGCGCCAGATGCGAGATGAAACGGGGCAGAACGGGAACACCCCACCTCCCCAGGTGATGCGATAGTCGATGGAACCACAGAGCATGCAGCCCGGGGTAGCAGAGGAGGATCTCCGGGACGTTGCGGGCCGCGGGGTCGTTCCGACGTATGAGCCGGATGTCTTCGATCAGCCTGCGCATCAGCCATGCCCTTCCAGGTCAGCTCAACCAGGCCGTCCACGAAAACGACGCTCCCGATATCCTATCTGAAGCTGCTCGGCATCACCGATGGTCCGGGGTTCATGGTGGCCTGCCCTTCAGACCGTGCAGTTGGCGGACCCTGTCTCCGGGAAGTCGAACAGCGGGGTCGAGAGGTAACGCTCACCGTGGCTCGCCAGCACCGCCACGATCAGCTTGCCCCTCATGTCGGGGCGCATCGCAACTTGCAAGGCCGCCCATGCTACGGCTCCGGAGGAGATACCGACCATGATTCCCTCCTCTCGGCACAGCCGCCGCGCGGTCTCGAACGAAGCCTCATTGCTGACCTGGATGATCTCGTCCAACAACTCGGCCTTCAGGACCTTGGGGATGAACCCGGCGCCGATTCCCTGGATCTTGTGCGGCCCGGGCTGGCCGCCAGACAACACCGGGGAATCCGCGGGTTCTACTGCCACGGCGCGGAAGGAGGGCTTCTTCTTCTTGATCACCTCGGCCACTCCGGTGATCGTCCCCCCAGTGCCCACTCCCGCGACGAGAACATCGATCTTGCCGTCGGTGTCCTCCCAGATCTCGACCGCGGTCGTCTCTCGATGGACCTTGGGATTGGCCGGGTTCTCGAACTGGCCCACGATCATCGAGTCGGGGATTTCGCGCTGCAGCTCCTCCGCACGGGCGATGGCTCCCTTCATACCCTTGGCACCCTCCGTCAACACCAGCCGCGCCCCGAGCGCCTGCAGCACTTTGCGCCGCTCGAGCGACATCGTATCGGGCATAGTGAGGACCAGCGGAATCCCCATCGCCGCGCAGACGAAGGCCAAACCGATGCCCGTGTTCCCGGAGGTAGGCTCGATGACCGTCGTCACTCCGGTCCGAATCGCGCCGCGCTCCAGCGCATCCTGGATCATTGAGTAGCCGATGCGATCCTTCACCGACGACATGGGGTTGAATGACTCGAGCTTGACCACCACCTGCCCGAGGAGCCCCTTCTGCAAACGGTTTAGACGGACGAGCGGCGTTCTTCCAATAGTGTCCACGATGCTGTCGAAGATACGGGCCATGACTGCTCTCCTTATCTGCGCGAGATGACTCCGAGGCGAGGGCCCGGACGTCCCTCGACTGAGGCGCAAGCCCTCCCAAGAACCCTGGGCCCCGTGCCGCCCCATCATCCTCTCCACTCGGCACGGTCGAGCAGCTCGTTCGCCTGGCCAAAGCCCAAGTCGATGGCTCCGCGTCGCACGAGGTTGATACACGGCCGACCGTCACCGGATGCCCAGACCAGCTATCGAATCCCCGTGTGCATGCCAGGCCTAGACCAGGTAGCATCGACTTGCATGGCTGTGGTCCCCCATGACCTAACTGCGCCCCAGAGGTACACCCTGTCTTCGGCGACGAAGGCAATCCGCCATCTAGGGTACATATATCGCCGTTGTGAGCGGCAAAGCAGGTCTTGCGGATGGTGCGCCAGGAGCAAGACTCCGGCAGCAGTATGCACGAAGAAAGGGACTGGCGCTGGCCGCGTAGACCTGCCTCCCAGAGGCGGGTCACTTGGAGCATACGCCTCCGCCGTGTAGAGGCGAACTGTTTCACCGGCCGGTTGGCGCGAAGCTCTCCTGCTGTCGATCAACAAGGAAGGTCGCGAACTCCAGCCGCCAGCTCCTCGTCCGCGGGGTGTGTGTACATGATCGTGGTCAAGGGGCTGGCGTGCCGTGCGAACCACTGCGCCAGGAAGAGGTTCTTGGTCGCCCGGTGGACGTTGGTCACCGCCGAGTGCCGCAGCGCGTGAAAGTATTACCGCCGGCCGAAGCCGGCCTGCTGCCACCAGGTGAAGTGCCACTGGGCGGCGCGGGGCGAGAGATGGCGGTTCTTGCCGAACGTTTCCGGCATCGCACGGAAGGAACGGCCGAGAAGATGAAGGGAACGACAGGTGCTTGAAAACAGGTCGGGGGAGGATTGACGCCCTCCCCCGCTAGGAAGCCGCTGCGGTTTATTTTTCTGTCTTCTCGTCTTTCACTTTCTCTTCACCCTTCTGGATCCCGGTCACGGTGATGGTATTGCCGTCCTCGCTCAGGGTTCCGCTCACGACCACGTGCTCACCGGCAAACTCCTTGGCCTTCGCTTGGTCGCTAAGGATGAAGATCTTGTCATCTTTCATGCTATAAAGAACCAGCTTGGCACCCCTCTCGGCACAGCTGAGGGCGCACGCCTTGGCCTTTTCCGGTGACATCTCTACATGCTTCTTTCCGCACCCCTCATCGGTGATGATCCCGTGCCAGGTGTCGCCCTCGGTTTCGGCAGCGTAAAGAGAACCGATGCCCACCATGAGACCCACAACCGTCAGTGCCGCCAGTAAACGTCTCATCGCTGCACATCCTCCATGAGTTATCAAACTCTTCGTACCTCGGACATCCTAGCACCGAATCAGGAGATCCAGCATAGCCTGAAAGGTGCCGAGCTGAACCGTATTCTGGGCGAACCATTGCAGGAGGACAACAAGGCGAGCTTGGGACTCGGGTTGGCCTCGAGTGGATCGCTGTGGAGCTAATTGACAGTTTAGGAAGCAGTTCCCCTCAGCACGGCAGGTCCCTCACCTCATCCGCCAGCTCCTCGTCCGCCGGGGGCGTATATGCGATGGTCGTCGCGGCGATGCGTGCCGCGCAAACCGCTGCGCCAGGAAGAGGTTCTTCGTCGCCCGGTAGACGTTGGGCACAGCCGAGAGAGGCCGCTGGTAGAAGCGGTACGGGCGGAAGAACCACAACCGGTTGGTTTCGAGCCACTGTACGCGTAGGGGGTCACCCCCGCACGGCCTCGATCTCAACGTCCAGCCGTTCCTCGTCCGAACCGCTATTCTCCTTGCTCGCGACGATGTTGATGACCTTGGCGTCCGCGGCCGTTCGTGTGCCCAC
The DNA here is from genome assembly GCA_963806495.1 of uncultured Acidobacteriota bacterium. Classification (GTDB taxonomy): domain Bacteria; phylum Acidobacteriota; class Polarisedimenticolia; order JACPZX01; family DASXTC01; genus CAWDYA01. Next base: position 200,179 of record CAWDYA010000008.1, read on the forward strand.
TTCCCGATATCCGCCACCCTCGAGTAGTAGCCATTTCTTGCGATACCCTATGATTGGGCCGAGCGCGTCGATCACCGACTTGATCAGGTTGTCTAGGTCCCCGCCCCGGTCCTCTCTCGGTAGTTTGGGCTCTTCGGTCAAGTATCGCCCTCGACCCAGCCGGAAGCTGATCGTCAGCTTGAAAATGGACTTAGACGGGGCCAAGCCGACGCGGCTCACACATAGCGCAGCCTGCTCCTCGACTTTCCGGTGCAGGACATCCGACGACAGCCCTGTCAGGTCCAACGTGAAGGCCCATTTCACACTTCACCTCTTCGTCCGCGAGCTTGAGATCCAGTGGTAGAGAGGACCCAGTCTACCACGGCAGATCCCTGACCTCTGCCGCGAACTCCTCGACCGCCGGGTGCGGGTATATCACGGTGGTCAGCGAAACCCTCGCCCATTCTGCGTTTCAGGAGTAGAATACTCAGGCCGAGGTGGAACTTCGTACTTCTCCGTTCGGAAGCGACAAGCCACGAACAGCCAAGTCAGGCCATGCCCGTTCTGCAATGGATCCGGCCGTTGCAACCAATGCGGCGGCAGGGGGATTCGGATAATCCGGGGCCGGTGGTTTCACTTCGACCACATCAGACCCTGCCTCGAATGCGGTGGAACCGGAACGTGTCAGCTGTGCCTTGGCCGGGGGCAACTCGGCACTGCCTCCTGAACTCAGCACGGCAGGTCCCTGACCCCTTCAGCAAGTTCCTCGTCTGCGGGGTGCGTATAGATTATCGTCGTCAGCGGACTGGCGTGCCTCGCGAACCGCTGCGCGAGGAAGAGGTTCTTGGTCGCCCGGTAGACGTTGGTCACCGCGCTGTGCCGCAGCGCGTGGAAGTTGTACCGGTGGTCGAAGGAACAACCGGAGCTCACACCCGGGCCACGCAGCACCCACATTGGTGAGTGACCATCAGAATCGGGGAAGCTCACCCGTGTGTCGCTCGTTGGCCAGTGCCATCGGCCAGGCGGCGCGCGATGGAGTCCACGGGCCGGGTAGTCCAAGCCGGAAGATCTTCGCGTCTCCATAAGTGGAAACGATCACCTCGCCAAGTCCATCTCCGTCCAGGTCTCCCACGGCCGGAGCGCCGACAGCGCCTGTACCCAGAGCCAGCGGGGGGCAGATCGTCGCGCCGTACGCACCATAGGCGTGCAGGACACCGTCGGATGTCAGTTGCAGCACGTCACGCCACCCGTCGCCATCTAGATCGACAATCAACGGCGAGATGTCGAGGTCGTCTCCCGTGTCAACCGGCCAACCGGACACGAGCGAGCCACCCCCGCTGAAGGCATAGAGATAGCCAAGCTGGGTGCCGACAAAGATCTCCGGCAACCCGTCGCCAGTGACGTCGCCCAGTGCAATCGAGGAGTAGTAGAAGTAATCGTTCCTGAGCGCCCATTGGAACACAGGCGACCCATTGGAATGGAAGGCCCTCAAGGTTGAATAGTCCGCCAGGATCACTTCGGGCGTCCCGTCGCCGTCCAGATCGCCGAGGACGGGAGTGACATGGCTTGTCCCGGGAGTACGCGGCCACCCGGGAAGCCAGGACCCGTCCGCCCGGACGATGCCCATCAAACTGCTGCCGCCCAGCACCACTTCCGGCGTGCCGTCGCCATCGAAATCGGTCGAGGTGGGTGTGACCTGGAAGTTCTGACCGCCATTCACGGGCCACCCTGTCACTTCGTCGTGGAAAGGATCGGTGAACGCGTGGACGATCCCCTGGACGCTCCCAGCCACGACATCGAGAACACCATCGCCGTTCAGATCGGTTAGCATCGCCGCTCCCTGCAGGAAATCAACCCCTGATGCCGCGCCGATCCGTTTCGGGAACCCGTGGAGCCTGCCTCCCTGGACACGCCACGCATTAACCGCCACATCCTGGTAGGAGGTCGCAACGACATCGATCCGGCCATCGCCATCGATGTCACCCACCGACGGGGGGCCGGAAATGCTGCCTCCCGTGTGCTTGGGCCAGTGCTTGAAGCGGCTCCCGTCGGCATGCCAGATATGTACGTACCCCCAGGCGTCCCCGGAGAGGATCTCCAGGGTGCCGTCGCCATCCAGGTCGGCCAGAGTGATCGGAGCGGTCAAGCCGAAGTTGACGAGGCTGGAGTCGAGCGGCACAGCGTCGGGGCCGCCACACAGCGAGACCTGTGCTTGCGCTGGCGCCGCCCCGGAAAGGACCAGCCCCAGCACCAGCGAAACAACCCTGGCGAAGTGAGGACGCATGAGTCACCCCCTCTTCTTTGATGAGCAACTCCAATAATACTCCCATCGAGCGCCGATGGAGAAACGGTTGGCTTTATTCCGATTCGCGGGGGGGGGGGGGGCCAGGGTCTAACCACGGCAGGGAAGGAATGTGCGGACTTAACAGGGAAGATCCCTCACCCCGTCCGCGAGCTCCTCATCCGCCGGGTGCGTGTAGATGATCGTCGTCAGCGGGACTCGCGTGCCGCGCGAACCGCTGCGCCAGGAAGAGGTTCTTGGTCGCCCGGTAGACGTTGGTCACCGCCGAGTGCCGCAGCGCATGGAAGTTGTACCGCCGGTCGAACCCGGCCTGCTGCTGCCACCAGGCGAAGCGCCACTGGGCGGCGCGGGGCGACAGGCGGCGGCCTTGGCCGGAGAGGAACAGCGGGGCGTCGGGATCCATCGCCTGACCGTTGCTTACGCTTCCATGACAGGAATCGCTTGAGCTTGGGCACGAGCCGCGCCGGCAGGAACACCTCGCCCCGGCGGGAGCCCTTGGTGATCCCGGTCCGCAGGAGGATCCGGGTCCGCACGGCCCGCCCGTCCGGCGACACGTCGCCGACGTTGAGCCCCAGCAGCTCCCGCAGGCGCAGGCCGGTGCCGAGGGCCATCGAGTACAGGAGGTGGTCACGGGGGGCCTCGGCGGTCGCCCGCAGCAGCGCCGCCTGCTCGGCAGCCGTCATCGTCTCGGGGGCGCGGAAGGACGGGAACATGGGACAACAAGGGCGTGAAGGGGGGAGGAAGTCAACGGAGGCGACTTCCGGAAGCGAAGCAGTCCTGCACGTCTCGTTGCCGCGCAGATGGAGGGGTTGTGGCTCCGTGTTATAGAGGCCAGGTTGCTGTTGGCGGGGGCCGCTCCCGTGGCGGGGTTCTGAGTCGATTCGCGTGCCGGGTGCTTCCGCCTCGTTCTATGACTTGCTCGAATGCGTGGCGGCCCGATCTCTTCTCTCGCCTCCGTAGAGAACATGTTATGAAGTGCACGCGCCAGGTCCTCTTCGTCGATCAGTATCCCTTCGTGCCGTCGAATCTCGCGGCGAACGACGCTTAGGGTATCAGACGTGAATAGTGCTCGGCCGATTGACGCTGGGCTCAGTGCGGACGCGTTCTTCCCAGTAATCCTCGAGATGTCCCCTCGTGATGGAGCGACGGTGAAGGACGCTCGCAACTCAGCGGCCTTATCCAGGTCGTCTTGGCAGAGATCGACGGAGAAGACTCTCGTGTATTCGACCCCCTCGTCGAAGTTGAGGTGGTACAAGTTCCACACCGCTCCGTTCGTCAGCACTACCCATGGAATGTTCCCTTCCGCGGCGTAGTGCTGAGCTTGGTCTATATACCGGTCTCGGAGCTTCCTGCCCGCGGACTTGGCCTCTACCAGGAATTTGATGTTGCCGTCGATCTTCACGGCGATGTCAACGTACTTCCCTCTGATCTGAGTCTCCCGAGTGATCTCGATCATCGGGTCGTACCCAAGTACCTCCTCGAGAAGTCGGCTAATCCGCTGGCGCGTATCAGCTTCGTTCAGATTGTCCTCCACGGCTTTACGGATGTGGGGGAGCAGGCTCTTCAGAGGTCTCCGAATATCAAGCCTCATGGCAGCGAACCTTCCTGGCACCGATTCGGGCCTACGGTTGTCACAATGCCTTTCTATTGAATCACAGATTCGACCTATGCCGTAAGAGTTTTCGCAAGCGCGATCGCCGCCCTGATCCCCTTCTCGGTGTGGATCTTCTTTACCTTGGCTCGCTTGGCCGCCGACAGGCCTCTCATCGTTCCCAGGTACTTCCCCTGAAGCTTCAGCTCCGCCCGCCTCTTGGAGGTCAGGCGCGGCTTCTTGCGCCCGGTGCCTTTCGTAGTCCGCGGGGAATTTGTTTCGGCCTGATAGGCCAGAGCGGGACCTAGGCGGGCGAAGGATGTCGCGAGGTTGCGGAATAAGGTCGGATCGTACGTAACTCCTTCTGGAGCTTAGCATTGGACTTCGGCATGGGGTCTCCCGGGCAAGAGATTGAGGGAATCACTGTACTTAATCGTTTGAGTATACGACAACCGGAGTCCGGGAGCTGAAGTATCGGGCCATCACCTTCATCCCATCCGTGCCCGACTGATTGGGCACCATTCGAGAGGAGGAAATGTTCATGCGGAACAAGCGGTTGGCAATTCTCGTCGCGATGCTGTTCCTCTGGCTCAGTACTTTCCAGGTGGCCTCAGCAAAACCGGTTAACAGAGAAGACGTCCACAAAGTCGGAACTGAGGTGGCACAGGGAGTCAGGGCGGCAGCGGCTGACCTTCAGAGACTAGCCACGGCCCTCGAAGACGAGAAGTTCGCGGAAGAGTTGGCCTCAGCTGTGCGCTCGAATGACAAAGCAGCAGTCGCGCAGGTAATCAAGAAGCAAATGACGTCCGCGGATGTATCGGTCGACAACCTCAATCAAGACTGGTGCGCTGGTGTCAACGTTTCATGGACCACCAAGAAGGGAAAGCGCATGAAGGTGGCACTTTCCATCGGGGACGACTGCTAACCGAGTCATCGCCGAGCGTGCCCGAGTCGAAAGCACGTCCTAAAGAGCGCATTTAGGGCAACCTGTCGGTTCAATTTGTCCGCAGAGGCTGCTGCAACGCGGGAATTGTATCCACACCTTCATGCCTTAAACCTCCCTCCCGCGTTGCGCTGCTTCCACCACCCCGCCACGCCTCTCTGATCCCCTTCTCGGCGCGGACCTTCTTCACCTTCGCCCGCTTGGCCGCCGGCACCCCCGTATCGTGCCCATGTACTTGCCCCGTAATCTCAGGGCCGAGCACCGCCTCAAGACCAGGTGCGGCGCCGTCAGCACATGCCGTTTTCTGATCTGACGAGTAACGCACTCGACGATTTCGTCGAGGATCTCCGTCCGTAGGATATGTTGGTGGGGATCGTCATCATGCCGAGCGTCATTCCCCGGGGCTATGTGTGGCGGCACTGCGTGATGGCGTTGGGCAACAGGGAGCGATGATGGGGCGGGTTCTGCGAATCGTATTCTTGAGCGTGCTAGGCATCGCGGCGCTGCTTGGCGGGCTGTACTTCTGGTTCATCTACACCCCGATTCCGCCGGCACCGCACCTGTCAGGCACGCTGGAGCATGGATCGATAGCCGTGCGCGGCCGCACGCGGACTTATCTGACCTATGTACCCAAAGAGCTGCCGAAGGGCGCACCGCTGGTGATCGCGCTGCACGGCTCGGGCGAGGACGGCGCGCGGATGCGCTTCATGACGGCCTATGGCTTCGACCGCCTGGCGGATGAACGCGGCTTCGCGATAGCCTATCCAGACGGCTATGAGGGCTATTGGAACGGTTGCGGCGTCGCAGGCGACTTCAGCGCAAACCGGCTCGACATCGACGATGTGGGATTTCTGACCGCGCTGACCGAAAAGCTGGTCAGCGAAATCGGCGGCGATCCCAATCGCGTTTATGCAGTGGGCGTTTCCCGCGGCGGCGCCATGGCGATTCGCCTGGCGCTGGACGCGCCGCAGCACTTTTTTTCTGCTGTGGCAGTGGTGTCCGAAAGCGTGCCCACGCCGGACAATTTCAAATGCAAGCCCCCAAGCACTGGCACACCATCCGTCTTGATCATGAACGGTACGCGCGATCCGATCATCCCGTTCGAGGGCGGTGAAGTGAGCCTGTTCGGTGTGTTTTTGAGGCGCGGCACGGTACTATCAACCCGCGCATCGGGAGAGTACTTCGTGCGTCTCAACGGCATGACGGGCAACCCGAACATCCATGAGACGAAGCTCGCCGACGGCTTCGGCGTGGAAGAGACGTTGTGGCACGGTGCGAACGACAAGACGGTGGAAGTTCTTGCCATCGAGGGCGGCGGACACGGCTTGCCGCAGCCCTTCTGGCGCTACCCCCGAATCCTCGGACCTACGGCCACAGCGTTTGACGGACCCAAGGCGATCTGGGACTTCTTCGCACTTCAGGCACGGCAATAGGCGTCTACCATGTGCGCAACGCGCCGTAGCGCGGGTCGCTGCTCGACATCGCCGTCTAAATAACAGTTTTCGATTCTCGAACATCATGTCGGCGTGAGCGAGGGCTTCGCGCCGGGATACGGTGCGGCGGCTTTCAGGTATCGACGGACGGCGCTCACGAGCTCCGCTGAACCGCCCCGGGTTTACAGGAGGCTCCATTTCTTGAGAGGATGGGGCCATGAGCAGGCCCAGCAGGTACTCACTAGAGGTACGGGAGCGGGCGGTGTCCCTCCTCGGGCAGGTCGTGAGGGAAGATCCGGAAGAATGGGTCGGGCAGGCCGCCCGGAGCCTGCTCGACCGACGCTGGTAGGTGTCGTGGAGCGATGAATCCGAGGATGCTCACTGTGCCGCGGGGACGTGCTGCGGCCATCACCCTGCTTGTGACGTTCGTGTGCCTGTGCGGCCCGGGCCTGCCCTACCCCGCGGAGCGGGTCGAGGGGCAGGAGAAGGTCGAGGTTTCCCTCGTCCTTCTCGATGCGGTCGTCACCGACTCCGATGGACGCCCCATCATCGGCCTGGGCCGCGAGGACTTCGATCTCATCGTCGACAACACACGCGTGCCGATCGCATCCGTCGAGCTGGAGTGCTCCGGCTCCGGAGGCGACGCCGCACAGGCCGTACGTGCCACGCGCCACTTCATCGTCCTGTTCGATATGTCGCACATGATGGCCGCATCGCGGAGAAACGCGATCAAGTCCACCCTGCGTTTTGTCGACGAAGAGATGGGCGCCGATGACAGGATGATGCTGCTCGGCTTCATGAAGGGCCTCCACGTCATCGCCAGGATGACCGACGACAGGCGGCTGCTCCATGACACACTGGCTTCCCTCATCGACGATACGCGGCTGATCGACCCTTCCCCGTTCGAGGAGCAGGTGGCCCTGGAACGCCTGAGACGGGAACGAGGCTGGCGGATCATGGAGGCCCGCGGCCGCTACCGTGCGTCGGGCGGAGTGCTTTCGTTCAGGGAGACCTACGCCGGCGGACTCGACTTCGAGTGCGAGGGCGACGCCCGGCAGGCGGAGGTGGAGGCGGCGCGCGCCATGCGGGCGCTGTCGAGCGCCATGCCCGCTTTCGGCTCGATCCCCGGGCGCAAGGCGCTGATTCTGTTCACCGAGACATTGCGCGCGAACCCGGGTCTTCCCTACTACGAAGCCTGCGGCATCCCGTTTCTGGCCCGTCCGTCCCTCGGCCTGACGGTGTCCCCCGAGCTCGACGATCTGGCCCTGCAGGCCAATCTCGCCGGTGTCTCCTTCTACCCGGTTCATGCCGGCGGGATGACCCCGCTCGGCAGCGGTGACGGACATCGCTCGGCGGTCGACTTCGAGGTAGACATGGCGCTCAGCACCGGCGGCCGGAACTCCATCCTCATGAAGGACACGCTTCGTCCGTTCCGCGAGGCCGGAGAGGATCTGTCATGCTACTACGTCGTCTCGTACCGCCTATCGGACGAGATCGAACCCGGGAAACACGAGGTGCGTCTGACGACCACCCGCAAGGGCGCGCACGTCCGCCATCGCGACTACTTCACTGTGCGGACACGGGAGCAGGCGACGCAGAGCCGGATGGTGGCGGCGCTGTCGAGCCCGGGCCTCTACCGGGACCTGTCGGTGCAGCTGCACGGCTACAGCCTCGCGAGGGTCGAGGGAGGCAGACGGCAGTTTCTCGTCAAGGCCTCCGTGCCGATGTCGGAGCTGACCTTCCTGCCCGTTGCCTCCAACGCGGGCACACCGCACCGTGTGGGTTTTCGCGGGGCTCTGATCCAGGGGAGCTCCCTGATCTGCAGCTTCGACGAAAGCTTCCCGCTGACCCCGCCGCCGGCTCCCGTGCCGGATGACGCACAGGCCGGCGTCGAAGCCCTGTGCGAGGTCGAGCCGGGACAATACGATGTCGTCGTGGCCGCCCGGGACGAGCTCGCCGGGAGTCTGGGCGCCGCATGGGGCCGGGTGCAGGTGAAACCGCCCGCCGCGCATGCGGGCTCCGGGCTCCTGCTGTGGGCCTCGGCGGATCCGGGCGCCTGGGTGCACGGCGAGGGCGCCGTGAGTGCCGCCTCACCCGGTGGGAATCTCTTCATCCGCCGGTCGTTTGCACTGCGCCACGAAGAGCGTGGCGTGCTGACGTTTCTCGCCTGCCCCGACGGGAGCGGCAAGCGAAACAGGCCACAGGGGCCACTGCCGGCCGGCGTGCGGCTCGAAGGTCCCGCGATGCTGACGCTGCCGGCACGGCTCGCGGTCCCGGATCAGCGTGGAGAATGTCGCATGCTGAGCGTCGACATCCCGGCAGGCGGGCTCGAGCGAGGGATCTACCTGGTGCGCCCCGAAGCCGCACCGCCCTGGCGGGCCGCCGGCCAGGAGCACCGGATCGAGATCCGGTAACCTCCAGCCTCTCCGCCCTCCCGGGTGACGTGGTATCCATCGGGCGACACCTTGCCCCGGCCGCCATAGCAGGGCAGAATCATCCTGACCCCGGGGAGGCACGATGGACATGCCCGTGCGAAGACGTGGCCGAAGGGAATGGCTGCTGCTGATCCTGTTCACTCCCCTGGCGCTGCTTTACGTCAGCGGCGGCCTGGAACACTCCCGAAACCTCAATACGGATGTCTCGGCATTCGACCAGGGCGCGTATCTCAAATACGCGCGGCGGATGCGCACCACCGGTTACTCCTTCATCGGTGGACGAAACCGGATGCCGCTGTATCCCTTCCTTCAGTCACTCGTCTACACGCCCGGTCTTGACGAGGAGGATCAGTTCAGGACCGGCAAGCGGCTCAACATCGGTCTCTCACTGGCACTGCTGATCGTGCTCTGGTTTCTCCTGCGCCGCAGGCTCCCCGTGCTGATCAGCGTCAACGTGATCCTGATCACGGCGTTCATGGTCTTCATCTTCAAGGCGGCGTATGTGCAATGCGAGCTGGTCTATTACTTTCTCAGCTTCTGGACCTTCCTGCTGATGCTCGGGACGTTGAGGGACCCCGGCTGGCAGAGTGGCGCCTTCGCCGGATTGATGCTCGCGCTCACGCATCTGACGAAGGCATCCGCACTGCCCGGGCTGCTGTTCTTCCTGGCCGCGGGGGCTGCCTGGTTCCTGTTTCGGGCGGCAGGGGGCGCCGGGAGGCGCACAGAGGATGAGCGCCGGCCGACCGCGGGATTCGCGGCCCTCGGCCTCGCCGGCCTGACATTCCTGGCCGTGGTGTATCCCTACATCAGCACGAGCAAGCATGTCTTCGGGCGCTATTTCTACAACGTGAACTCGACCTTCTACCTCTGGTACGACACACAGGAACAGGTGGCCCACGGCACCCGCCTGCATGGAGATCGTGAAGGCTGGCCGAAGATGCGTGCCGAGGAGATCCCCGGGCCGGGGAAATACTTCCGGGAGCACAGTGCAGGACAGGCGCTGGGTCGAGTCGCGGCGGGGCTGCGTGACCTCCATCGCGCAGCGAGAGATTCGTACGGCTACTACAAGTACCTGCTCCTCTATGCCGGCTTCGCATTGGTGGTCGTGATCGTGCGACCGCGTGCCTGGCATCCCCTCGCTGCCGGCCGGGCGGCGCAGGTTCTATTCTGCATGGTCTACTTCGCGGGATACATCGTACTGTTCGCCTGGGGCTCGGCCAGCCTGTGGGGGGCGAACCGGATGGGTCTTCAGTTGTTCCTCCCCGCGATGTACTGTTTCGCGATGGTACAGGCCGGCGCGCTGCGGCGGCTCTCTCCCCTGCGCGTCCGCGGTTTCAGCGTGCACCCCGTCCTGGCATTCAATGTCGCGATCGCCTGCCTGCTGGCCCCGGACATCTACCTGGTGCTCACCAGCCGGTTGATGGCCATGGCGGGCGGGCACTAGCGGGGGCCAAGGGCGGTCGGTCCGGGCTTCACCCTCCCTTCTTTGAGAACGATGCCCGCGCGGCGCCGGGATCCCGCGGCGACGAGCAGCAGGACCACGAGCGTCAGGGCGCTCGTCCCCAACCCCAGATCGAATGATGCAGGATCGTATCGGAGCCGCACGACATGAACTCCTCCGTCCAGGCTGACGCCCAGGTAGCCTCCATCCAGGCGCACGATGTCGGCTGGAAGTCCGTCCACATCCGCTGTCCACCCGGCATCGAACAGCTCGCTGACGAAGAGGATCCCTGACCGTGGCGCGTGCCAGGACAGCTCGATCCGGGTCGGTGTGAGCGACGTCACTTCGAAGGTGACGGGATGGTCCGGCACCCCTTCTCCCTTGGAGTCTCTGTCGACGGGAAAGGCGTGGGGATGCGGACCGGCCTCATAGACATACACTCTTCCGTCCCACGGCTTTCCGCGCGTCCTTTCGAACTCCCGGGTAGCGTCGCGCAGCGCCCCCTCCTCGTGTGAGGCCTGGTTGGTCCACCATACCGTCTCCCGTAGTCTCAGCCCCGAATCATCCAGAGGTTCCGGAGCAAGCACATATCTGACGTCGAGCAGGCTGCGGGCGGGCCCGGTCGCCATGGCCAGGTGCCTGGCGTCCTCGCCGGGGAAATGATAGCGGTCGCCATTGATGAGACGCAGCCCGCGCGGAGCGAGAGCATAATCGGGACAGATCATGGCGTATTGCGGCGTGCGGCATTCGATCCTGTAGACGGCCTGCCCGGAGGGATCGGTCACGGCGTCCAGATGCGGGAAGTCACTCATCTCACGGGTGCCGTCGAAGGATGCGAGACGGGTGAACCGGGTCCAGGGGATCCAGCCGCGCGACGCACCCAGCCCCTCGGCGAAGACCAGCAGCGTCAGGATCAGCGGGATGGGCGGACGATCCCGGGACAGCCGGTCTGCTCCGAGCCCCGCCAGGGCCGACAGCGGCAGGACGAAAAATATGAACACGGACGGGATCATGCTGGCCCTGTGGAACAGGGGCGCGCCGACCTTCAACATGGTGAAGAGTCCGGAATGCGTCCACGAGTAGCACGCCGACGGCGAGGATACCGAGCATCAGGATGACGAGATCCCGGTCGCGGGCCCGCCACCAACCGGCCGTGACCAGGGCCAGTGCAAGGCCTACCCAGCCCACTCTCCCCGTGTAGCCGAAATGGGGACGAGGCAGGTGAGGCAGAATCAGAGCAGGCAGCTCCGATGCGGAGATCCCCTGCATGCGCCAACCGGCGGCTTCCTCGAGCAGCCGGGAGCCGGTCGCGTGACTCTGAAACTCGTACATTGGGAAAAGCTCGATCGAGTCGACGAGGAGCAGCACGAGCAGGCCGATCCCGAAGGCCGACGCTGCAGCGCGGAACCCGGGCCTGTACCTCATGCCCAGCGCGAGCGCGGCCAGGACGAGCAGACAGAGCAGCGACGTGTAGTACAAGGTGCTCGGGTTTCCGTTCATCACGAACACCAGTGACAGCCCGAGGGGGACCCCCGGGATTCAGCCGGTGGCTCGAGGCGGCCCTCAACAGACAAGCCAGGACCAGCGGCACGAACGCAAGTGAGTACAGATACTCGATGCCCGGCCCGGTGACGGCCCCGATTCTGTCGAGCGTGAATTCGTTGAACCCGTAGACGACGGCGGAAACGAGCGCGACGAGACGGCCCTGGCCCGCTTCCCGCATGAACAGGAGCATGGCCACACAAGAAAGAAGAGCGAGCCTGCAATCCCCCCGCCAAGCACCGCGCGGGGAGAAAGAACGACGGCGAGGGACGCGATCGGGTGCAGGGCTGGCAGGAGCGGGAGCATGACCTTCCCCCCCGGGAATGGTACTCCAGTCCGGCCTCGAGCCGAACGACGGTTGCCAGGCGCCCGATACCAAGGGTAGAGTCCATGGGATCCAGGAGCCTGATCGATGGAGGGACCCGCGGGTTGGCTGCAGGACGAACTCACGCATTGATTCGGCTGGATGGCCCTGGCCGTCATGTACCTCGCCATCCGCCCTGTCTCGCCGGCTTCAGCGACCGGCGATCTCGCGCCGCTCCACGCTGGAAAGATCTCCATCTCGGACGGAATCGCCATCACCGGGGCCCGTGTGTCCGACCACGCGGCAGTTGAATCAGGACGCCGCGTCATCGACGCATTCGAGTTCACCGGGACTGCAGCCTCTCCACCGACATCCGGGCGCGCCTCGCTGGTTGTCACCTCGGGCGACGGCTCCACGCGGACCTACCGGGCGAGGGTTCCCGGCGGCCCCGGGGCGGTAAAGATCCGGATCCCGGCCGGCCTCACGGTTACGCGGGAAATGGAGGGAACGTTCCAGGCCCGCCTCACGATCTCGGTAACGGATCACGTTCTCTTCGACGGCGCGTTCTCATTCGGCTACCCGCGTTACGGCACCACACGCCGTCTGCGGCGCGTCAGCACGTCGGCACTGCGGGATGGATTCGACGCTCCGGTGATCGACTCGAACCTCTGGAGGGTCTGGCTCGGCGACCCGGGGAAGGCCCGGGTCGAACAGCACGACGGACGATTGTGGATCACGGCAGGCGGCCAGGTAGGATACAACGGCCTCGCCGCGCGCGTGCGCCTGCCGACCCGCGACGTGGTCGCCGTCTGCCGCGCTGGATTCGTACCCACCGGCCCATCGCCGCATCCTGCCATCGTCCATCTCTGTGGCAGCGGGCCACTGAGCCCGGACAACTGGTTCGAGGTTCAGCTCCGCAACGGCGCCGGCGGGCCCAACGCCGTCACCGTGGTGTCGGCGCCCACGCAGACTGAGAGGTACCGCGGGCCGTACGAGCTGCCACCTGCCGGCCCCGAGGGCCGTCTGGTGAAGGTGGCGTGCGAAGCCGCCTCGCGGACCTGCACCGGGTTCGTCCGCGTATCCGGATCGTGGCGTCAGATCGGTGATGCCTTCGACGTGCCCGCAAGGGAATCGCATCTGGAGATCAAGACCACGGGTGGAACGCCCGGCGGCGCCTCCACCACGATCTGGTTCGACGACTGCCGGATCTATCCCAGCCCCGTAACGCACGACATCGGCGTCATGCTCCAGCGGGCGGATGGGTCGACACCAGCCACCATGGGAGATGATCCGGTCTGTTTCGACGGTGAAAACGAGCCTGTCCCCGGCTGCGACCTGCGTGTGCAACTGCTCACGCCCGACGGAGCCACGCTGATCGATGAGACGACCGTGGGCCGCTCCTTCGGCTTCGCCATGCTGCAGCCGGACAAGACGCCCGGAACGGTCTATCCCGTGGCGGCGAAGATACGCGTGGTCGCGGGGAGCCGGCCGATCGGCCCTGATCACATCATCGAGAGCGTGGGTGTCGAGGGATTGTACCCGGACGATGTGTACGTCCTGACGATCGAGTGAGCCGCCCTCAACCGCCGGTGACGCGGAGCCTCACCGGCCCGCGGACGGCAAAGGGGATCACGAGACGGTGTGGCCCCACCCAGAACCAGCGCCAGGATGGGATCTCCGTGAGCGGCGCGTCCCCGTCTCCGATGAAGACCCCCGAGACGGATCGCCATCCGTCGGGCACGCGCACGGCGGTGGCTGCCGTATCGAGAGTGCGGCCCGCGGCGACCCAGGCATCGGGAGGGGCCAGCCGCACCTCGATCAGGTCGTTGTTCGTCTCGATCTCCACGCGGGCATGGCGGCGAAGATCCATCCACGTCGCCAGGTCGTTTCCGCTCGCATACCACACCTCGGGACCGTACTTCCTGTCCATCTCCTGAACCAGTCCCTCGAGGAAGCGATAGGCTGGAGCAGGCTCCCCGTCCTCGCGAAAAAGATCCTGCATCTCCGCCCGCAGGTTGAGAATCCCGCCGTCGGAGACGATGCGATCGATCCTGTCCATTGCGGAGCCAGGTCCGTCCTCTCCTGACGGCATCAGCTCGTTGAGCTTCGTGTTCTCCAGATCCAGGATCTCGCCCCCGGGATGGGCGAGCCATTGCGCCCGCCCCGCCTCGCCGGGGTGCCTGTTGCCGAGCACCGCCAGGAAGCCAGCCTCCGAAGCGGCGCTCAAGGCAGCCGGACTGTCCTTCAGACCGGGAAACCGGATCAGGACGATCCTGTTTTGCGGAATGCCGAGCCGGTCGTACGTGCGGCGCGCCAGGGCCAGCCGCTCCCGGCAGTATTCGGGCGCAGCCATGCGGGCGTGGTCCAGGTTGCATCCGGTCTGATCCGTGGCGAACTCGTGGTGGTTGAGGTTCGTGTCGCCCGGCGGGGAGTGCGTGTACCCTTCGCCGCCGATCTCGATCCAGTCGAACCGCGCATCGACTCCCAGCGCCTTCCAGGTGAACGCACCCTCCGGACAGGAGACCACATCACGATCCGAGGAGTAACGGTTCGCCGGGCTCCCGATCAGGACGATTCTCAGACGAGGCATGTCCCTGTGGAGCCTGAACAGAAGCCGGTCCGGGTACCCGAGCCGCGCAAGGGTCGTGTTCTGGTTCAGTTCCCCCATCGAGACAAAGACCGCGAGGCGGGGAAGCACGCGGTTGTCTCCCTGAGGTGGGAACTCGGGCCAGCAGACACCGGGTCGCTCGTCTTTGCATGGCGCCATGGTGGATTGGAGGCCCGCGCCGCCACCGGCCAGGCAACCCGCGAGCACCACGCCTGCCAGCAGGGGGAGGAGGAGCCTGCGTGCACACACGCCGATTCTGGCTCCTCAGACGACCGCTCCCGGCCCGACCGTCGGCTCGGCGAACTCGACCAGCAGCCCGCCGGTCCAGGTGACGATGAAGTTGTAGATGGCGGCCGTGAGCAGCCCCGATATCCATCCGAAGACAAAGCCCATGATCGGATAGACGACCAGCATCAGCATGATGAAGAACGGCCCGGCCATCCCCTGTCCCTGCGCGGCGCCAAGGAACCCTGCCAGCAGGAAGAACGGAGAGAAGATGATCATGAAGATGATGCCGAGAAGGCCGTAGACGAGAGCGCCGATGTTGGCCGCTCTGAGTGGTTCGATGCGTTTGAGCTCCTGTCTCATGCGATCCCTCCCCCTGGTCCGATTGAGTCGTGTTCCGACTTCCGTCCCCGCCATTGTACCGGAGAGGCCCGCCTGTCCCTATCGCCGGGAATATCTCCGGACGCCCCGTGTGCCCGGCGGTCCGACGGACGTCGGGCCCGATCACGGTCACCGGCAGTCTGGTCCTCAGCTTCCGACGGACTCAGGACTCCGCCTCAGAACTTCACGCGCAGCCCGACCGACATCGTGAACGAGTTCAACCCGATCGAGCCGCCCTGCGCGACGTAGATCCCGTTCGCCCCCACGAACCCCTGAGGGCTGGAGATCGTCGAGGGCAGACACACATCGACGATCCCGTCATCGTTGAAGTCGGCCATCGCCGGGCAGGACACACCGTGCCGCGGAGGCCCCGTCGGGTCGGTGGGAGCCGGAGGACGATCCCCGGTCGGGTCCACACGGGTCGTGAGCTTGTTCACGTTCCAGCAGCCATAGGCGTAGTACCCCGAATCGCTGCACCAGGGATGCAGCGGGTGCTGCCCCTCGAAGTAGAACATCAGGCTGCCGTCGGGCCGGAACATCTCCTTCGGCCAGACGAGCAGATCGATCTGGTCCTGGCCGCTGAAATCCAGCACGATCTCGCGATCCACGAAGGTGTAGCGGGCGTCGAACGACAGGCTGAGGCGATCGTTGATGACATACTCGAGCCCACCCGTCAGATGCCATTCCAGCGCGTCGTCCGCCGTGACGGTCAGCGGGTTGACGAACGGGACGCGCCCCGCACTCTGGTTGTTGGCGTTGTCCTGCGGCCCGGTGATGTCGATGCCCCACTCGTTGCCGATCGCGCGGATTCGCTTGGAGGCCAGCAGCGCGTTGAGCTGATCCACCTCATCGGAGGTGTCGAGGTCCACAGAGACCCGGCCGAACCCGGCGCCGAAATAGGGGCGCAGGGTCGAGGTGGGGCGCAGCCTCACGATGCCGGTCAGGCCCACCGCGGTCTGCCTCAGATCGCCGACCTGGTACTGGGTGGTCGATTCCGCGTCCACCAGGGCCGTCCGGGGGAATCCGAGGCGGTCGAGCGTGGGATACGCCTCGTGCATGTACAGGTCGACAGGGTCCACCGTCTCCGTGACACGGCTGGCGTCGATCTGGAGCGAGAAGTACCGGCTCAGCATCACACCCGCCGTCAGCTCGACCTTCCATGGGTTCCCGATGCCGTACTCGCGCCCGACCTGATCGTCGGGCCGCGGGTCGCAGAACACCGTCTGGTTGAAGGCCGGAGTCAGGCTGCAGTTGTTCAGCTCGTTCGGGTCGCCCGTGCCGGGGATGCCGTCGTCGCCGCGAGCCCGCGACTCCACGATCCCGGCGTTGCTGCGGAACTCCTGGGTCATCTCCTGGTAGGCGACGCTTCCCCCGAGGTACCAGCGCCGCCGCGACTCTTCGGCCAGGCCGGGATGGACGGCAGCCGCATACACGACCCCGCACAGGAATGGGACGAGCAGCGCACGGGCTCGTGTCAAAGGGCGTCCTTGCATCCACCGCCAAAGCAGCCGACCGTATCCGGGAGCCCTGCAGTATACGACGAATGGGATCGACGCGCCGCGCCTCAGAACTGCCATTCGACCGACAGCGACGGGAGCCGTCCCAGCCAGAACCCGTCGTCGCGGTCGACCCGGACGGAGCCGCCGGGCGTCGGCGTGAAGGTGATGTCCTCGGCACAGCACACGTTCTTCCTGCCATAGACATTGAACAGGTCGAGGACGAACCGCAGCGTGCTCCTCTCGAGGCTCACCTCACGCGTGAGGCGCAGATCGAGGCGGTGGTAGGGCGGGTATCTCTCCGCGTTGCGCTTCCCGATGATCGGCTCGATGACGGTCATCCCGTTCGGGTCGGTCACGGTCCTGGCCTCGAGCTGCGTCGTGGGCCAGCCGGAATGCCACGAGCCGGTGGCGTCGATCTGCCAGGAGCGGGGCAGCCGCCAGGTGATCCCGAAATCGACCGCGTGGAGCTGGTTCCAGCTCCGCGTCTCCCATCTCCCGTCGATCCGGTCGACGGCCGCCGAGAGCGCGTAGCCGGCCCACCAGTCGAACCCCTTCGCGGTCTGCCGGCGCACGTACAGCTCGAGCCCCCGCGCCCTGGCCCGGATCGGTGAGAGCTTCACCCGGTCCGGCTCGCTTTCGGGAAACAGCTCCAGCGGATTGAACAGGTTCTCGTAGCGGGGGCGCAGGCTCGTGAACTCCTTCCAGTACACGTCGGCGCGAAACTGGTAGCCGCCGTCCGCGGTGCGCTCGTAGCTGACGACGCGGTGCTCCGCGCGCTGCGCGTGGAAGAAATGGTCCACGCCGTCCTCCACCTGCAGCTCGTCGATCCGCTGCGACTGGTGGAAGAACCCCCACGAGGCGCGGACCGTGCCACGCTCGCCCGCGGGGAAAACCAGATTGACGCGCGGGTCGAGCTGCTGGTCGCCAGCGTATGTCTGCCTTCCGTAACGCAGCCCGGCCTCGGCCGTGACGGGGCCGAGCCGGGTCTTGCCGGCGCCATAGCCGGCGAGCCGCCAGCCGTCCGGTTTCGTCCGCACGCGACGGTCCAAGTCCACCGGAACCGGATTGAACACCGGGTCGGCGAGCTCCGTGTGCGAGGTGTAGTCGTAGTCCGCCCCCTCCTCCCTCGCGTCGAAGCCCCACTTCCAGTACCAGCGGTCCGATGCGCGGAAGATCCAGTCCTGCTTCAGCCCGAAGAAGCCGAAGGTGCGCTGGTCGTCCACTTCGGCATCGGAGACCGTGTCCTCGGAGCTGCCCGAGCGGGTCGAGGCGGTCCGGCCGTAGGAGACCTGCGACAGCGAGAAGAGACGCGCGCTCCAGGGAGACTCCAGGTTCACCCAGAGGTAGTCGGTGCCGTAGCGCGCCTTGACCTCCTCGCCCGCCCTGTTGTCCGAAAAGTCCACCAGGTCGCGTGCCGACAGGACGTGCGCCGACAGGACGCTTCCATCGTCGCCGCGCAGCTCCACCTTCCCGAGCAGATCGTAGTAATACGGGTTGATGTTCTCGCCGCCCGGATCCACCACGTCGAGGAAGGCGTCGGGGTACCAGCCGCGGCCGGCTGCCAGCCATCGGATCGACCCTGGCGCGGTACGCCCCTCGGTCATCCCCCAGGAGTTGACCGTTCCCGCTCCGATCGAGGACCGCTCGCCCTCTGCCGGCTCCGCCGTGGTCAGGTCCAGCACGCCGCTCATCCGGTCTCCATACTGCACCGGAAACCCGCCGGTCAGCAGCTCGGCACTGCCGATCGTCCGCGCGTCGATCAGGCTGGAGGTCGCGAGGAAATCCTTCAGGTGGAACGCCCGCTCGATCTCCAGGCCGTCGAGGATCGTCATCACCTCGTTCGACTCCCCGCCGCGCACGTTGAACCGGGCCGATTTGTCTCCGGAAGCAGTGCCGGGCAGCCGCCCCGCGGCCCGCAGCGCATCGTCGCCCAGATACGCCAGCCCCTTGAGCTCTTCGCCTTCGAGCGTGTACGGGGCGTCGGGGCGATCGCCTGCGAACCGGTAACGGGTCGGGGTCACCACGACTCCCTCGACCCGCGAGCGCGCCGGGGCCAGCTCGATCACGACCCGGGTCATCTCCCCCGCCCGGATCGGGATCTCGGCCGACTGCTGCGATGCGTGATCGACCGAGCGTACCTCGAGCGGCCACCGGCCCGCGGGAAGGCCGAAGAGAAGGAACCGTCCGTCCTCGTTCGAGAAGGTCGCGCTTTCCGTGCCGGTCACTTCGACCCGGGCGCCGGCCACCGGCTTCTGATCGGCCGCGGCCACGACGCGGCCGGCGATCCCCCCGCTCGGGCCGCTGCCGGGTCGATCGACGATGAGAAGCGTCCCGCCGGGTCCGTCACGGGTCATGAGTCCGTGGGGAGCGAGGAGCTGCTCGAGGATCTCGCGGGGTGACGTGGCGATCGGCTCGGCAAGGACGCGCATCGATGGCCGGATGAGATCGCTGCTGTAGACGACGTCGAGCCCCCCGCTTCTCAGGTGCTCAATCGCCTCCACGAGCGGCCGGCCCCGGGCGAACGGCTCCGGCCCCGCGGCGGCTGAGGATCCCGCCCCGGCGGCGAGCAGACACAGGATCAGGAGGGGGACCGCCTGTTGTAGGCCTTTCAATGCGAATCCAGGGAAGAAGCGGGCTCGACGGATACGTTCTCGCCCCGGATTCTACCCTACGCGACCTCAGGAGATCCCGTTGGCGTCGGCCCATACGGCAAGGGTCAGCAGCGACCAGTAGGTCGCCTCCCTGCCCCTGCGGAAGGTCTCGACCGGAAGATCCGTCCAGGCGTCGAGGCCCGGGAGATGCCGGCGCAGCAGCGGCGACTCGACCACCCGCTCGCGCACCGTGTTGCCCGGAGCGGCGAGCAGCGCGCGGATGTTGCCGAACCGGAACCCGCGCTTGCGGCGCTTCAGTACGTCCTCCGGCACACGCTTTTTCGCCCACCAGCGCAGGATCCGCTTCGTGTTGGCCAGCCCGGGCCACGGGCTGACCCGCATTGCAGGCGGCAGATGGAACACCAGATCGGCCAGGTCGCGATCCAGGTAGGGAAGACGCAGCTCGGCCGACGATGCCATCGAGACCGAGTCGGCGAGCGAGAGGAGGTTCTCGGACAGGAAGGTCCTCAGCATCACCTCCTGGATCCGGTCGAGATCGGTGCCCGAGGGGTGGCATTCCCGGTAGAGTCGATCCACCACTCCGAGATAGGCGCCGGGGACAGCCGAAGGGGCGAACAGCGCAGCCAGGTCCTCGTACGGCAGCGGCCGCTGGACCAGGTACCGTGCCCTGGCCGGGACGTCGCCGGGCGGGGCGTGGATGATGGCTGCCCGGCGTGCGGCGATGTGCTCCATGCCGTTCGTGTAGCCGGCGACCATCCGATCCAGCGACCGGACCGGCAGACGGCACAGCCGGCGCATCGCGGCGAGGCGGAACCGCTCCTGGCTGAGCCGGTAGCCGCCGAGCAGCTCGTCGCCGCCGTGGCCGCACAGGAACACCGTCGCCTGCGGGCGCGCGTCCCGGATCAGCAGATACGTCGCCATGACCGCACCGTCGCCCACGGGCTCGGTCATGCTGCCGAAGGCCGGCACCAGACTTCGCGACAGCTCAGCGTAGGTCGCCTCGACGCGGCGCCGGGATTTTTCGGCCTTGGACTCCGCGGGGCCGCCGTTGCCATCCTCCGTTCGCTCCGTGCGGGCGCGGTAGGTGTAGGTCGAGACATCCGCTCCGGCCTCGAGCAGCGCCGCATGGATGCCGTTGCTGTCGATGCCGTCGCTGAGCAGCAGCCCGACCGGGACGTCGCTCACGAGACAGCGTCGCGACGCCTGCGCCAGCTTCCCGCCGAACGCCTCCACCGCCTCGCGCCTCCCGCGGGCGGTGTCCGGGTAGGCGGGTTTCCTGAACCGGGGAGCGAACCAGCGACGGTCCTCACGCACCGAACGCGAGTGCGTCATGATGTGGCCGGGCTCCACCTTGCGCACGTCGCGCAGGATCGACCGGGGGCTGACCACGTACCGCAGGGTGAGGTACTCCGACATCTGTTCCGGGTCGATCTCCTTCGAGATCCAGGGAGCCTGCAGAAGGCTCGGGATGGTCGAGGCGAAGGTCAGGGCGTTGGGATCGACGTGATAGTAGAGCGGCTTCTCACCGAAACGGTCCCGGGCGAGCCACAATGTCTCGGACTCGCGGTCGTACATGGCGATCGCCCACTGTCCTACGAGGCGATCGAGCGTATCCGGCCCCCAACGCTCCCACGCATGGAGCAGGACCTCCGTGTCCGACTCGCTGCGCAGGGAGCCGGGATCGAGCGACATCTCGGCCGCCAGCTCTCGGAAGTTGTAGATCTCGCCATTGAAGGTGACGACCAGCCGCCCGCTTCCCGACACCATCGGCTGCGCCGCCTTGTCGGTGAGATCCAGGATCGCGAGACGGCGGTGCCCCAGGGTGACGGGGCCTTCGGCGAACAGACCCTCCCCGTCGGGCCCGCGCTGCTCCATGCACCGCAGCATCCCGCGAACGAGGTCGGTGTGATCGTCACGCCCGACGGCCCGGTACACGCCGGCGATCCCGCACATGCGGCCCCCCCCCTCTTTCACCCCCCACGAGATATGGCGGCCCGATTATAGACGATGGCCGGCGCCCGATTCTCCGGACGCCGGCCCGTGCGGCACGGACAACGACCCGCGCCGCTTCCGGGGACTCAGTGGCTGACGCTGATGAGCTCCGTCCGGTCCCCGGTTTCCAGATCGATCTCGAGGATAGTTCCGATGCCTGCAGCGTAATACTTGTGCTCGTCGACATCCGGCTCGAGCGGCGTGAAATCCCTCGTGACGAGCAGGCCGGTGAACGAGCCGTAGGGCACCGTCTCGGTGCCGTCGAGAGCCAGCACCTCGCCCATGTCCTCCGCTTCCTCGAGCTGGAACTCCTGCCGGTAGATGTCGCCGGCCTGCGGATTCGCCTGCATGGCTATTCCGGGCCTCCCCCCATCCACGCCGCCGATCCAGGAGCCATCGATCCCCACGACGAGCCCATCCTCGAGCTGCCTGGAGTTCTCACCGAAGTACCAGACGTTCCCGGCGAGATCCTGCGCGTACCAGTCGAGCGTGTCCTCCGTCACCTCTCCATCGAGAGAGACGACATCGTGGACTTCCACGCAGGTGACGCCTCCGATCACGCGGGTGTCGTGGGTGACCTCCATGACATCCGTCTCGAGGCCGTCGGCCGTATGGGTCTCATAGGTGTACGTGGTCCCGGGCGCCAGCGGAAAGTACGGATTGTCGATCACGGTGGTGAAGTTGTTCGGGTCGATGACGGGGTCGTACGGATCCCCGCCGAGCGCATCGCACACCTCCAGACGTGCGTCATACTGGTCGGCGCACTCTCCCTGCTCGTCGTGCAGGGTCGAGCGGGCCTCGGACATGCAATCGTGCGCCACGGCCGCGTCGGCGTCGTTGAGGCACTTGCCGGTGTTGAGCCAGTACTCGTCGCTGGCGCCCAGCAGACACGAGTTCCGGGCCGCGCGGGCCGTCGCCTCGCAGCTGCTGCCTTTGAATCCCGCGAAGACGGGCGAAGGGTGGAGTATGAGAAGAGCCAGACCGCACAGAACCGCGAAACCCACCGGGCTGTGAGCATGCAAGAACGCTCTCATGTTCTCTCCTGCTGATCAGTTTTCGTTGCCGTTTCCGTCCCGCCCGCCTGGGCTGATGACCAGGTTGTCGCCCACGATCCGGTACTCGAGCCCGCAGGTCGGCAGCACCACGTCCGGCGCCTGGTCGGGCCGCACGCCGGCGACCGAGCCATGAAGGACGATCCGCCCGGCGTCGCGCCGGATGGCGTCATCCGTGTAGGAGACGGTCAGGCCGGTCTCCCCCGAGACCCAGCCGAGAAACCTGTCGAGGGTGCTCCCCTCGAGATCGAAACCGGGCGCCGCATCGAGGATCCAGCTCCACGCGTCACCGTAGGGGGCCACCGTGCCCCATGTCAGCCCGCCGCCGCCGTCGACGGCCAGCTCGGCGCCGGAGCGAACCTCGTGGGATTGTCCAGCGCGATCGAGCTGCACGACGCCCTCCCGGACCCTCACCCGCAGCCCGTCATCCTCGAGGCTGACCTCGAACTGCGTGCCCACGTCCCGCAGGACACCGAATCCGGTGCGTATCTCGAGCCGACGCGATGGATTGCCGGCCGGCCCCGAGTCGACATACACACGCCCCGCCTCGAGCCGGACCGTCGCGCCATCGCGGATGACGACGCGTGTACCCACGTCCAGCCTGACCGACACTCCGTCCGCGAGACGCAGCGCGGCCCGCCCGCTCCCGGACGTGGACAGCGTGGTCCCGGCCGGAACCGCGCCCCCCGCATGCACCGCCGCGCCGTCGCCGCTGCGCAGGGGGCCAACGCTGACGACGACGGTCGCGGCGGGTCCTGAAGGGCCGACCGGCGGATTCGACGCGCATCATCCGGGATCCCACCATCACGATTGCGGCCACGGCCGCGGCCGCGGCCAGCGAGCCGGACACCCAGAGGAGCCGGCCGCGCCGCCGCTTGCGACCGTTCTTCTGGCGCCACCTCGCGTGCACCGCGCGCCGCACGCGATTCCTCACGTCGGCAGGCGCCTCGGGACGAGGGCCGGCGAGACGCAGCAGGCGCGCAACCAATTCGGATTCTTCGGGACCGTAATCTGGCTCTGTCATGGCGATGCTGTGCTCCCCAATCCTCCGTCCGTCAACTTGTTCCCCATTTCTGCCCCGTCAGTGTCGAGAACCCCTCGCGGAACGCGGCTCGCGCCCTGACGAGCAGAGACTCTGCCGCCTTGAGTCCGAGTTGCAGCCGGTCCGCTATCTCCTTGACCGGGAGATCCTGCAGGTACTTCCACTCCAGGACGCTGGCGTACCTCGCCGGGAGGTTGTCGAGCGTGACCTGAACGAGGCGCGCGATCTCCTGCCGCTGCAGCTCCTCGGCCGGGCCCGCCTCCAGCGCCGCGGCGAGCGAATCGAGGGCAGCCCGCACTTCCTCGGCGTCCTCGGGCAGGTCCAGGCTCCGGTGCGTCATCTCGCGGCGGCCGAAGTACCGTCCGATCTCGTGGCGGCAGATGGTGCAGAGCCAGGTGAACAGCGCCGCTTCGCCCCGGTAGGTCTCGAGGCGGTCCACTGCCCGGCACAGGGTCTCCTGGGTCACCTCCTCCGCGACGTCCTCACGCCCGCCCGCTCGTGTCAGGGCGAAGCGATAGACGCGCGGGAAGTACCCATCGAAGAATTCCTCGAACGCCCGCTCGTGACCTGAGAGCATCCGTTCGACGAGCTCGCGTTCGCTTCCCGGCGGGTCGGACATGGCCTCCTCGTCCCCTCCCTGTACACGTGAGAGGGGGTGCGGCGCCCGGATCATTCGGGGGCAGAGCCCGCGAATCAGGCTTCAGGAGGATAGGCCTTGGCGATACGGAGAACCAATGAGGAAAGGACGGCGCCCCGGACGGGTGATGACCGCCGCCGCCGGGGCCTTCACCGCCACGAAACGACGCCGGACCTGGGCAGGGGCCGGAGCCGCGCGGGGGCCGCCGACGGCGGCGAGGACGCAAGAGCACCCGGGACGCCATCCCGATCGGACAGCGGCCCTGAAGTGATATCCGGGAGACTGCCGCGTCCGATCATGTAGTGGCCCGACTCTAACCGCCTCATCGAGCGCGGGTCTGTGATCTACCTCACGCCGGCGAAAAAATCCCGGGGCGCCCCGGCCAGGATCACTCCTGGTCGCCGGCTATCGCTTCCAGCACCGAGGGGCTGCTCAGTGTGATCCGACCGCGTGCGAGCGCCACGCCACCTCTACGCTCGAAGTCCTCCAGCAGCCGGCTCACCACCTCCCGCGCGCAGCCGAGCTCCGCCGCGATCTTCTCGTGCGTGATGTCGATCGAGCGATCGTCGGCGCCCTTCGCGCCTGAACCCGCCAGCAGAAAAGCCGCGAGCCGGCGATCGATCTTCTGGAACGCCACCTGCTCGACCAGGGTCATCATCTCCATGAGCCGGCTGGCCAGATGGTGGAAGACATACTCACGCAGCGGCTCGTGTTCGCGGATCCATCGACGGAAGACGTCGGGGGGGACGAGCAGCGCCTCCACATCGGTATGCGCCACGGCGGTTGCGGGCGAAGGCACATTCATGATGGTGCAGAGCGTGTCGATCAGGCAGGTCTCTCCCTCCCCGACCTGGTACAGGGTGATCTGACGGCCCGTGCTGGCCACCTTGTACACCCGGATCCGCCCCTGGCAGACCATCGCGAACCCGGCAAACCGATCCCCCTCGAGGCAGAAGTGCTGCCCGGCCTCGAGCCGGACCGGCGCCGCCTGGGCAGCCATCTCGGCTCGAAACCCCGGCGAGGCGTCCCTGTAGAAGGGGAAGTCCTCGAGCACCTTCTTCGCGCCCATCGGCGTCCTCCTCGGCCGGGAGCTGCCGGACACCCGGTCAAATCCGGATCGTCCCGCTGTCATGCGGCCCCGTCTGTGACCCTGGTCACGGTGCGCCCACGCGGCCGCGCCGCATGCTGCGTGCGGCCGCCTGCAGCTTGCCGATCGCGCCCGTCTGGATCTGTCTGACCCGCTCGCGCGACAGCCCGAGATCGGCGCCCACTTCCCCCAGCGTTCGCTGCGGGTCCCCTCTCAGACCGAACCGCCGGATGAGCACCTCCTGCTCGCGCGGGTCGAGGTGAGCCCAGAGCCGCAGCACCAGCCGAAGGTGCTCCCGCCGCGAGGCCTCCCGCTCGGGGTCCGCCCCGCGCGGATCCACCAGCGACTCCACCGCCGAGGGCGAGCCCTCACCCGCGGACGGCTGATCCAGCGATATCGTCCTGCGCCGCGCGGAGGGGGGAGGCGCCGCGCTTCCCCCGGCGGCCGCCTTCTTGAACTGATACGAGGGAATCCGCACTGTGGAGGCGTGATGGGCGATGGCGGTGAGGATCGACTTTCTCACCCACCAGGCGGCGTAGGTGATGAACCGGATCCCTCGCCGCGGATCGAATCGAAGGGCCGCCTCCATGAGCCCCATGTTCCCCTCGCTGATCAGGTCATCCATCTGCAGGCCCCTGTTGCGGTACTCGAACGCGATCTGCGCCACGAACCTCAGGTTGGACAGAACGAGACGTTGCGCCGCCTCGTTCATGCTGCCCGCGATCATCCCGCCGATCGCCGCCTCTTCCTCCCTCCCGAGGACCGGCAGGGTCCGCAGCTCCCGCAGATACCGTTCGAGCGCGGTCGCGCCCCGCGCCGTCCGCTGCCGGCTCGCACTCATGGCGTCATGACCCACGGCGCCGGGGTCCATTCCGCTTGATACTGCACCATGCACGCTCATCCCTTCCCGGGCTAAGATGGAATCAGCCCGATTTCGTTACGCCCCGGAGCGTACCCGCGCGCGCGCCGCGGCGCGATACGTCCGATGCCGGATGCGGGCGCGATGCCGCCGAGCGGGCGGTTTCACGAGGTGGGTATGACGGATGAGGGATCGGATCGGAAACACAAGGCGACCGGGGCGGCACTTTTCGCCATTGTCCTCATGCTGATCGGCTGGGACCTGATCACCGATTACGGCCAGAACGTGAGCTGGCTCCACCTGTCTGTGGAGGTGGTCACGCTGCTGACGGCAGCGCTCGGTACCGCCGTGCTGTGGAGCCAGTACGTGGCGGCCAGGGAGGAGGCGCGCGTACTGTCCCGTGATCTCGAGGTCGCGCGCGCCGAGGGCCGGAGATGGAGGCTCGAGAGCCGGGAGCTGCTGGAAGGACTCGGTGCAGCGATCGAGCGGCAGTTCCATCGCTGGGAGCTGTCCCCGGCCGAGGCGGAGATCGGCACGCTGCTACTGAAAGGGTTGAGCCACAAGGAGATCGCCGGGATCCGCCGGACAAGCGAGCGCACGGTGCGCCAGCAGGCGCAGTCGCTCTACCTCAAGGCCGGCCTCGCGGGCCGATCCGAGCTGTCCGCCTTCTTCCTGGAGGACCTGCTGCTGCCGCTGGAGCCGCAGCGGCCGGAGGCGGGAGGCGGAGGCAGGCCGGGGCGGAACGGCGTCGCGGCACGAAGCACCGCGGGGCGCTGACGCCGTCCCGCCCTCAGACACCTTATCCGATCAGTAGACGCCCTCCTCCAGGCCCGTGCCCGGCGCGGTCGTCGTCGTGCTGAGCGTCCCGGCGCCGCCGGCCGCCCGGTTCAGGTCGGAGACGATCGCGCTGGCGCGAAGGGTCCACTCGTCCAGGAGCGAGGCGGGCAGGCTCCGTCCGTCGAGCGCATGCTGGAAGCCGCCCATGATCCTGATCGCGGTGGAGAGAATCCTCGAAGCGCTCGCCGGATCCCCGGCGAGAACCGCGCCGAGGGCACGATCGTTGGTCATCTTCACCGGATGCATGACGATGGGGAGCAGACCGCCCGTGCTGATCCCCTGCGCGTTCGCCTGCTCGATCAGGCCGATCAGCTCGTCGATCTCCAGCCCCGCATACCGGGTCATGCTCTGCTGGGAGGCCGTCACCGTCTGCTCCACCACCGTCGAGTTGCTCGCCGCTGGCGAGGCGGTGTCGCCGGTGCTCGTGACGGTCACGATGAACTGATAGACCGTGTCGTCCATCCCCGCCCAGTCGGCGGGAACCTGGATCGAGAAGGAATCATGCTGTACATCCAGAGGCCCGAGCGGACCGAACTCGGGCGTGAGATTCCCGACCGTGGTCCAGTTCACGCCCCCCTGACCGGTCGGTATCACGGTGGGGAACGCCCGGTACGGGCAGCCGGCCGTCGAGGTCGCCGGTATCGTGCCCAGGGTCGCCAGACTGCATCCCGCCTGGTTCGAATCCACGAAACGAACGTCCACCGTCATCGAGTCGTCCGCGTTGCCGAAATTGGTGCCGGTGAGGTCGAACGATCTCGACCCGCCGGGGGCCAGGCTCGACGAGGGCGGCGCCACCTCGATCTGGGGCTCGAAGAACGAGGTCACCACGATGAAGACGATGTCCTCGGCCCCGAGACGGTGGATGTCCGACGGGTCCACGGCGTCCATCCCGTTGACACGCGCCTGCCGGCTGTCGGCTGTGACCCGCACCGGATACAGGCCCGGCCTGGTGAGCGGGTGGCGGAACGGGCTGACCGCGAAGGAGACCGAGTCGGGCGAGAGCGTTTCGGGCGCCACCGTCTGGATCGTCTCCTGGGCGAAGTCGGCGGCGCCGGGAGTGCCGGCCCAGACATCGACCGGATCCTCGTCCACCAGGCCATCGCCGTCCTCGTCGCGCACCGAAGCCGGAGCGCCGGCCGGACCCGGCGGATCCTCGTCGATCAGTTCGGTGCGGTCGGAGCGCACGGCGCCGCCACCGGTGTAACAGTCGTCTCCGACCCCATCGTACGGGTTGCCCCTGAAATGGGCCCCCGCCGAATCGACACAGTCGAAGTCGGTGTTCGGGTTGATGGTGAACGTATACGGCGGCGTCTGGTTCGGCCGGTTGGACAGCTCGTAGTGGAAGCCGTCGAAGTCACCGAACACGTTGCCCCGGTTCCTGACGTTCACCTGGAACGCACCCATCGTCCCGGGCTTGATTTTCAGGGTGCTGTCGTTCACGCGGAGCAACGGGTCCTGGGTCGCCGGCTGCGCGTCGACCTCGAGACCATAGTTCTCGACGAACACCGGAATCTCGACGTTCTCGGTCCCCGCGTGCTGGCCGATCGGGATCCCGAACGTCCCCGTGTCGAAGATGAAGTTGAAGATCGTCAGCGACGCGATATCCGGTATCGGTGACAGGATGCCTCCGAACTGGAGTCGGGCCCGCAGTTTGAGCTGCAACGTGTTCAGATAATAGGTGAAGTCCTCCAGGCTGATCCGGCCGTTGTCCTTCTGCAGCGTCGGATCGAAGTTGTCGAACTGCACGGTGCCGAGGCCGACCGGATCCTCTCCCTCGTCGGCCGAATGCTCCCACGAGAGCGGGTCCGCGTTCTGGCCCTGACCCGGCCTGGCGTCCTCTTTCGCGTCCCACGAGGCCTGTACGAGACGCGAGCCCGCCGAAGCCTCCAGACCGAACCCGATGCCGAGGCTCGCCCCGTTCGCTCCCAGAACGAGCCCCGTGCAGATCGGCCGCGTCTTCTTCTTGATCGTCACCGTCTCACCCCTCACGAGCGCTTCGGCGCAATCGGCCCGCACGTCGAAGCTCTTGGCGAGCGGGAACGCCCTGATCCGTTTGAGCAGCGGATTCGTCGGGTCGGTCTCGACGCCGAAGGGGGTCGTGAAACTGGAGCAGTTGGCCAGCTGGTTCTTGAGCGCCCCCAGGACTCCCTTGTCGTTGGCGAGGTCGACGCCGAAATTGAGGAAGTTGAAGTTGTTGTCCTTGATCTCCAGGAACGTGCACAGTGTAGGCAGGTCGACCGCGGTGTCGATGCCCCAGTTGATGACCGGCACGCCGACGACCCGCACGATCACCCCGGCGAACGCCACGAGACGGGCGACGAACTCGTCACCGTCCTTCTGGTCGGCGGGTATGAGCGGGTTCAGCTCATCGAGCAGGGTCGGGAAGGAGAACCGGTCGCAGTCGCTGATGAACGGCTCCTGATCCAGTTTGTGCCTGACGCAGAAGTCCTTGTACTGCCTGGCCGTGAAGTCGAGAGGCTGGATGGTGGTCTGGAGCGTTTTCTCCGTGCCCGCCAGCGCCGTCGGCTGCGGGACCTCCGTCACGCTCACCTCCATCGGGAGGCGCAGACCGACCGCCATGTCGAACTCGTAGCCGACGCGTGCGTAGAAGACCTCCACGCAGACCTCGCCCACCAGCGGGAGGTCGACGCAGGCGTACTCCTCGATCTTCGGCCCCCACTTGAGCACGGGAGGCGCGACGGTGAACCCCATCATCACTTGCTCGCTGGTCACGCCGTTGAGCCCCGCCCCTCTTCCCGTCAGCCGGGAGCCGGGCCCGGCCGGGTCGGTCGGCACCGGCGCGGAACCGCTCCTCAGGCTGAGCCTCGCGTTGGCCGGGGTGTCGGTCACGCACTGGCCGTCGACGAGGATCATGCCGTCCTCGCATTCGAGCGTGAACGTCTCGGTCAGCACGACCTTCCTGCGCTCCTGACCGAACTCGACCATGCCCCCGGCGTTGCTGTCGAAGTTGCCGTCGTCGTCGGCCTTGTACAGCTTCATGCCATGCTGCTGCATCATCTGGTCGTTGACCGACACAATCATCGCCCGGGTGAGATCGCACTCGCCGCCGGGGTCGACGTCGCCGAGACCCGCCTTGAGACCCCGGTTCGCGCCGAAGTTCCGGCAGTTATCGTCGAGGTTGCCGTTCGGGGCGTCCTCGTTCACCCGGCCGTCGTCGTCCTGATCGACCGAATCGGGGCCGTCCTCGTCCACCAGTTCCGCGAGACCGGGCAGGATCTGCCCCTGCGCGTCGAAGCAGTCGCCGTCCCGGAACACATGGCCCGAGACGCTGATGCAGTCGTTGTCGTCGTTGTCGTTGCCGTCCCCGTCGAGGTCGCCGACCGGGTCCTCGCCATACTGGCCGTCGTTATCGTCGTCAATCTGCTCCGGGCCGTCCTCGTCAACCAGCTCCTCGAGCGACGTCTTCAGATCGCCATTCTCGTCGAAGCAGGCGTCATCGACGCCGTCGGTCGGGCTGCCCATCAGGAACGTGCCGTTGTCGTGGATGCAGCCGCCGGTCGTTTCCACCAGCGTCCGCTTCAGCTCGTGGTTGGCGTCGAAGCACGACGCCGGGTCGCCGTCCGGGATCAGGTTGGCGGGACTCGCGGGCATGGAGGGATCGAGGTACCCTCCCTTGTGCTCGCCGGTGACGGTGTCGACGCAGTCACGATCGTCATTGACCGCCGTGTCGGGGAACAGTTCCGCGCGGCGCAGCTTCGACTTGTCGGATCCATGCCCCAGTCCGAGGTCCGCCATCGTCCCATTGCCGATCTCCCCGATCGCCCGCTTCCCTACCATGACCCTGTCCCAGTGGGTCATCGCCGGGTCGCGCTGCCCCGGGCGGTCGAAGACGAGGGTGGTGCGGGTCTTGATCCGCTTGCCCACGATCTTGCCGTTCGGGTTCATCATGTCGCCGCAGGTCGGGCATTCGGCATGATCGAGCTTGTGGATGTTCAGCTTGGGGACGTCGCAGAACTTCTCGATCCGCGATTGATCGCCGCTGTCCATGGCGTTCTTGCACTGCGGCTTGAGCATCTCCTCCTGGGTCCGGTCCTCGACCGACTTCTTGATACCCTTCTGCAGGGGGCTCTCGTTCTCGTCGAACTCGACCCCGGGCTTGCCCTTGCCCTTCCCCTGTCCCTGACCGGCCGCAAGAACGGGCGCGGCAGCCCCGATGACGATGATCAGGCCGGCGATCAGGACGCCGGCGGCGCTGGCACGAACCTTGGATTTCATTCTGGACTCCTCCCTTTCCCCCTGAAGCGACAAAAGGGGGCCCGGGCCATCACGAAATCGCCTGTTTGTGCGGTTTCTCCCGGTTGCCCGGGGGGCCCCGCGGACTCCATATTCAGCCTCCCCCCACGGGGGGGCCGGGAGAGCGAGCCGATGCAGGAAACTCCGACAACGAGCAAGGCGCTGCTGGTCGTCGCGCGATTCCTCGACGGACGGACCCTGAAGGGGACCACGCACGACTTCGCCCCGAACAAGGCCGAGTTTCACCTCCAGGCGGAAGGCGCCGAACGCTCCTCGGCGGTCAAGGTGAGCGCGGCCGAGCTGAAGGCGATTCTCTTCGTGAAGTCCTACACAGGGGACCCTGCCCGCCGGGACGCGTACTCCTTCGAGGAGTCGGGCGGTCAGGGGGGCCGGCGCATCCGAATCCGGTTCGCCGACGGCGAGACCATGGCCGGGTACACGATGGGGTACAACGCCCGCAAACAGGGGTTCTTTCTCATTCCTGCCGACCCGGACGGCAACAACGAGCGGGTCTATGTGCTCAACGCCGCCGTGAGCGGCGTGGAATGGGTCTGAGCCCGGCCACCGCTACGGGTCGACAGGCGCCTTCGGACGCGGCTGACACGCACTCTCTTCGCCTTGCGAACCCATCCAATAGGGCATATGTTCGCCCTCTCGGCGGAGTGATTCGATGCGAAGATGGGGCATACCCGCCGTCGTCGGGCTCTGTCTGACGACGGCGATCATAGCGGCGCTCTTCTGGTGGGGCACGCGCGAACGGGCCGAGCGTTCCGCCGAGCTGGAACGCGAGACCCGGCTCGCGGCCATTCAGCTCACGGCACGCCTGCGAGGCGGGCTCGACAAGCACCGGATCGCCCTGGAGCAGTTCGCCTCGTTCATCGAGAACGACGAGGACGTCTCGGATCAGGAGTTCGATCGCTTCGCCTCGAAGACGCTGACGCTGACACCGCTCTGTCTGCGCATCCCGCAGGTCGACCCCAGTTACCACGTGTCGCGAGTCTTCCCCCGATCCTGGCAGGACTCCATGCTCGGGTTCGATGTTCACACGCATCCCACCGGCTTCGAGACGAACCTGCGCGCGAGGAGCACGCGCAGGACCGCTCTCTCGGTGCCGCTCGACCTGGTCGGAGGCACGCCCGGCTTCATCCTGGCCGCACCGATGTTCCACGGGAAGGACTTCCTGGGCAATCTGATCTCGCTCGTTCCAGACGGATACCTTCTTCGAGTCGATGGTGGCTCCGCAGATCACGGCGCGCTACGAGGTCGAGATCCTTGACTCGGACACCGCCCTCTACCGCGCGGGAGCCGTCTCCCCCGGGAATCCGATCCTCCCCCCCATCATCCAGGCGATCGACTTCGGCGGGCGACGCTGGGTAGTGCGGTTGCAGCCTCGAGAGCAGGTCATGAGCGCCTATCTCGGTTCGGGCTCGACGCCCTTCTGGCTCATGGGAACCCTGCTGGCGTTCCTAACCGGCGGGATTCGGGGCCTTCGGCGCAGGCCGGGCGACCCGGATGGCCGCCCACGTCAAGGACACCGAGCTGAAGGTGGAGACCACCACGGCACGTCTGGACCAGGCCACCCAGCAGCTCATGCAGGCTGAGAAGCTCACCGCGCTCGGTGAGCTCGTGGCCGGCGTGGCTCACGAGATCAACAATCCCTTGACCAGCATCCTCGGCTACGCGCAGCTCCTCCTCGCAAAGGAGGAATCCCCGGAGGTGCGGCGTCGTCTCGAGACGATCAGCGCGGAGGCCGAACGTACGGGACGGATCGTGCGCAACCTGCTTACCTTCGCGCGCAAGCAGCCCCCGGAAAAGAGGCTTCTCGGACTCAACGGGATCGTCGAGAAGACGCTCGAGCTGAAGGCCTACCACTTCCGCGTGAACCAGATCGTCGTCGAGAAGGACCTGGCCCGGGATCTCCCCAAGACGATGCTCGACTACCACCAGATCCAGCAGGTCGTGCTCAACCTGCTCAACAACGCCGAGCAGGCGATGTCAGAGGGGGGCGCGGGCGGGGTGATCCGGATATTCACCCGCGCGGCCAGGGGGCGGATCGAGCTGCGTGTCGCCGACAACGGTCCCGGGATCCCCGAGGAGGCCATGAGCCGGCTCTTCGAGCCCTTCTTCACCACCAAGAAGGAGGGCAAGGGAACGGGGCTTGGGCTGTCACTCTGCTACGGGATCGTCCAGGAGCACGGCGGCACGATCAGCGCCGACAATATCTCCGAAGGAGGCGCGCTGTTCACGATCTCGCTGCCCGTGAGCGGAGAATCCACCGAGACGGCCGAGCCCGGAACCCCGGCCGGAGCGCCCACCTCGGGCAGGCGGCGACTCCGTGTGTTCGTGGTCGACGACGAGCAGAATGTCCAGTCGTTGATCGTCGAGCTCCTCACGGCCCAGGGACATGCGGTGGACACCGCCTCCGACGTGCCCGAGGCGCTGCGCAAGATAGCGTCCAACGACTACGACCTGATCATCACCGACATGAAGATGCCGCACGGCACCGGGGTCGACATCTACCAGGCCGCCGAGCGGCGCGATCCGGGGCTCGCGCGCCGGGTCATCTTCACGACCGGCGACGGCGCCAGCGCCCGTACGCGGGAGTTTCTCGAGAGCACCGGCAACGAGATCCTGATCAAGCCCTGCCGCCTCGAGGAAATCGAACGGGTCATCGACCGGGCGATCGACGCCTGAAAAGCCGCGCCACCCGGCCTCCCTTCGGGTTATAATCACAAGGTCATCCCGCACAACTCGAACAGGATCGGCGCGCGTTGCCTCGCGCCGTGAGACGGGAGTGTGCATGCCCGCGTTCTCAGGATTCCACCGACCGGCCCGCTTCGCGCTCGCCCTGCTGACGATGTCGCTTCTCGAAGTCTCAGCCGCCCTCGCGGGGGTGACCTGGATGTACGAGGGGCCGCAGCCGCCGGGCCGCTCCGAGCCCGCCATGGCGTACGATTCGACCCGGGCCCGCCTGGTTCTCTTCGGCGGCACGGTCTCGGGTCTGCCCTCCTCCGGAACCTACGAATGGAACGGCGCCGCCTGGACCACCGTGCCCGCAGCCTCGCCGCCGCCGGCCCGCTCGTACCACGCGATGGCGTACGACTCGGCCCGCGCGCGGACGGTGCTGTTCGGCGGCTGGTCCGGGACCGGCGCGCTCGACGACACCTGGGAGTTCGACGGGTCGAGCTGGAGCCAGGTGACCGGCGCGGGCGCTCCGCCGGCCCGCCTGGGGCACGCCATGGCCTACGACGCCGCGCGCGGGCGCCTGGTCCTG
The DNA here is from genome assembly GCA_963806495.1 of uncultured Acidobacteriota bacterium. GTDB lineage: Bacteria > Acidobacteriota > Polarisedimenticolia > JACPZX01 > DASXTC01 > CAWDYA01. The sequence continues at coordinate 234,508 of CAWDYA010000008.1, forward strand.
TTCGGCGGATGGACCGGGGCGAGCCGTCTGGACGACACATGGGAGTACGACGGCTCGTCATGGACGCAGATGACACCGACCCAGAGCCCGCCCGCCAGATACGGCCACGCCATGGCGTACGATGCGGTTCGCGGACGCGTGGTCCTTTTCGGCGGAGACATCAGCTCGGCTGACCCTGCGGAGACGTGGGAGTGGGACGGGACGGACTGGACGAAGGTCACGCCGGCGTCCACCCCTCCCGCCCGGCTCGCTCATGCGATGGCCTGGGATCCGGCCCGCGGCCGCACCGTGCTGTTCGGGGGAGAAAGCTATGCTACGGGGCTGCCGCTCGCGGATGTCTGGGAATACGACGGCGCCACATGGGCGGACGTCACTCCGACGTCGGGCCCTCCGGCCCGATCCTGGCATGCCCTGGCGGGGACCGCCTCCGGCGTGGTCCTGTTCGGTGGCTACGCCGACGCCAGCCTTCTGGCCGACACCTGGGTCTGGAACGGCAGCGCGTGGGCCGATGCGACCGCCGCGCCGGCGCCACCGGCCCGGTACGGTCAGGCGCTCGCGTACGATTCCACCCGCGGTCGGGTGGTGCTGTTCGGGGGTCGCACGGCCACGGGCTACCTGGCCGACACCTGGGAGTACGACGGGGCGGCATGGACGAAGGTCTCGACCGCTGCGAGCCCGCCCGCGCGTTACGGGCACGCCCTGGTCTACGACGCGACGCTGGGTCGGGTGGTCCTCTTCGGGGGATACAACGGCGGCGGATACCTCTCCGACACCTGGCTGTTCGATGGGACGAACTGGTCCAACGCGGCTCCGTCGGACAAGCCTGGGCGCCGATTCGCCCACGCGATGGCGTACGATGCGGCGCGATCCCGGGTGGTGCTCTACGGCGGTTACAGCACCGCCGGGTACCTCGAGGACACCTGGGAGTTCGACGGGACGACGTGGGCGGATGTGTCTCCTGCGTCATCCCCGCCGCCGCGATACGGTCACGCGATGGCTTACGACGCGGCGCGCGCGCGCACCGTCCTGTTCGGCGGGTTCGGACCCGGCGGGTTCCTCGCCGACACGTGGGAGTGGAACGGCACCTCGTGGTCCGGGGGGGCGCTCGCACCCGCGCCGCCGGCGCGCGACCGGCATGCCATGGCGTACGACGGCGTGAGGGGACACGTCGTCCTGTTCGGCGGCGACGACGGGACATCACTGCGCAGCGACACCTGGGAGTACGATGGCGTGGCATGGGCCGACGCCATGCCGGCTCCGGGCCCGGTGCCACGCGATCGCCACGCAATGGCGTACGACGCGGCGCGTGACAGGATCGTTCTGTTCGGCGGGGAGATCGACGGGTATCTCGCCGCCGACACCTGGGAATACCTGCTGGCGGGCGAGGCGCTGTGCGACGGGATCGACGACGACGGCAACGGAACGATCGATGACGGGTGCGACGACGACGCGGACGGTTTCTGCGACGCGGCGAGCACGGTGATCGGGACACCCGCCGTCTGCCCCTTCGGCGGCGGCGACTGCGACGATGTCAACGCCGATGTCTGGGCGCTGCCAGGCGAGGCGGTCGACCTGGTGTTCGACGCCGACACGCGGACGCTGACCTGGATGCCCCCTGCCGACCCCGGCGGGCTGTTCGTCTTCTACGATGCGATCCGCTCCGTCCTCACGACCGACTTCGGCAGCGCGGGAAGCTGCGTCGTCTCCGATGCCGCGACGGCGATGGCCGACGATCCCGCCGAACCCGCTGCCGGTGAGATGTACGCCTACCTGATCAGGGCGGAGAACGCCTGTCCGGCGCGGAAGGGCACCCTGGGGACGAGCTCGACGGGGATGGCGAGGACCGGTCGCTCCTGCCCCTGACGGCAAGCGCGGCGAACAGCAGACGCGTGAACGCCTTTCGATAGCCGCGGCTCCGGCCGGACACGCCGATCCCCGAGCAGACGAGGTCCGCGTGCGAGGCCGACAGAATCCCGCCGAGATCGGAACCGATCCCGATGAGCCTCTGATCCTGTAGCGACAGCATCCCGTCGTTTTGCGGGAAACCGGCGTCGTTCAGGAACAGCGCGGCGGCACGGATCCTCCGGTTCACGCCGGCGGCGGGGGTGACGGCGCGAACGTAGGCGATGCGGCGGCTGACGGCTTCGAACCGTTCCTCTCCGACCTGCGAGCGCGCGGCGGACATCGCTTCGGCGAACAGCCGGTCGGCGTCGGCCGTCCTGAGGCTGAGCAACCCGTCGCGGTAGCCGTGCCGGAGCCAGCGCCCGGCCAGCCGCATCAGGCGTGACGCGGGCCTGCAGACCTCCGGATCGGAGAGACAGTCGGAGATCGGCGAGCCGCCCACCGATGACTGGATGAGCACCACATCGTCGATGGTCCCGTCCAGCACGAGGCCGGGACGGCGCAGGATGGCCAGGAGCGTCTCGGCCCCGCCCTTGCTGTGACCGATCACCGCCAGCGGCTTGCCTCCGCCGTTCCGCCAGACCTCGGTCAGCTCGTCGCTCAGCCAGTCTGCGTTTTCCGCCATCCCTCGTGACGAGGGAGGAAAAACGCGGGACGTGGCGACACCAGGGAGGACGTCTCTCAGCGCGGCGATGTTCTGGCGGAAGTAGTTGCCGGTGAGACGGTGCCGGACGTACTCGTTGAGAAAGCCACCGACGAACACGACCGTGTGCGACGCGAGGTACCGTTTCAGATCCTCGTCGTGGACGAGACGGGCGGCGCGCTCCTCGGCGGTGATCGTGTCATCCGAGAGCGTCATGCGGCTTCCCGCTCCTGTGGGGGCGAGGGCCGACAGCACCGCGATGACCAGGGTCGTGGCCGGCATGCTCGCTCCGGGATCCGTGGAAGGACGACGCTCCGCTCAGTTCGAGCCACGCAGCAGGACGATGTCACGGTTGACGATCCCCTGGCTCAGGATCGCGCTCTTCCCGTCGGCGGCCCAGTGGGACTCGAAGATGTCACCTGTGCGGAAGTCGGTCAGCGGCCGTGCCTTGCCGCCCGGAGTCCAGGTCCAGATGTTGCCGACCTGCCCCGTTCGCACGTAGAACAGCAGGTCCCGACCGTCCCGCGACCACTCGTGCCATCCCATCCGTCCTTCCGGCGGTGTCAGTAGCGCAACGGGCGCTCCGCCGGCGACCCGCCACCTCATCAGGGTGCGCACGGTGTCTTCCTCCTTGACATAGTCGAACCCTTTGCTGTCGGGCGACCAGTCGAGCGACACGAGGCGTGACGGGGGGACGAACGTGCCGAGCGGCTCCCCGCCCTCCGCGGGAACAACCACGCGCACGTTCCGGACCTGGTCACCCTCAGGGCGGAACACCGAGTACGCGATCAGCCTGCCGTCGGGCGAGAACTGCGCGCCGAGCCCGTCCGCAGCGATCTCGACGGGGTCGCCGCCGGTCGTGGGGCTGCTGAGGATCCTCCTGGGTGTGTCGTTGTGGTTGAACAGGAACCGGCTGCCGTCCGGGGAGACATTCTGCAGCTGCTCACCCTTCCCCTTCGTGAGCTGAACGAGGTCGCCCCTGTCCAGATCCAGCTTCCAGATGTGGGGGACCATGTCGCGCCCGACGGCCATGAACAGAGCAGTCGGTGCCTCTCTGGCAACCTGGACCCGGAACACCGCGAGGAGCGTATCGGGGGTCAGCCTGCGGCGCGATGTTCCGTCGGCGCCCAGGGACCAGAGCGGCAGAGATGTCCCGTCAGGCGAGGTGAGCAGGATCGAATCCGTCGGAGGCGGGCCGCAGTTCGTTCACTCTGCCGCTGTTCGAGGAGCCGGTCGTGACCTGTCGCGGGCCGCCATCTCCCTCGAGGGACGCCTCGTAGATGTTCGCGTTGCGGGTGTCGCGGGTGGCGGCGATGGTCTTCCCGTCGGCGGTGGCGGTGAGATCGTAATACTGGTTGATGTCGTTCGTGAGCCGGCTTTCGGAGCCACCGGGATACGACAGCCTGAAGATCTGGGACACGAAGCCGGCACCGATGTCGAGGGCCGAGAGGGCGAGGCCGTCGTCGCCGAGCCAGGCGATGCTGCCGATTTCGGGGCTCTGGTGGACATCGCCCGCCTGGACACGCCGGCCGTCGGACAGCTCGAAGGTGACCACCTCCAATCGGATACCCGCTTCGGTGTCGAGCACCACCGTGGCGACGCGCGCGCCGTCCGGGGACCAGGCGGGACGGATGGCCAGTGGGAGTTGCTCGGGCTGCACGACCTTCCCCAGCATCCGCTCGGCGCCCGAGGCGAGATCCGCGACCATCAGCAGCGTCTCGCCCTTCTGGGGAACGCCCCGGATGAAGGCGACCTGCCTGCCGTCGGGCGAGAAACCCACAGGAGAATCGACGTCGAAGAGGCGCTTGCGTGAGGCGCCGCCCAGCGACGGGATCTCGAACAGCGCGCTGTAGCTCTGGTTGTCCGGATCCCGCCGCAGGTAGTACAGGTACTCCCCGTCGGCGGAGAAGCTCAGTCCCCTTACCGGGATGTTCTGTGGCGGCATCACCTGCACCTCGCTTCCGGTCGCCACCTGCGTGACCTGGATCCCCACAAGGCCGTCGTTGGCCCTCAGGGTCGCCAGATACCTTCCGTCGGGCGAGATGGCCGCGTTCATGATGTCGCTGCCGCCCGTGACGCTCGTCATCCTCATCGTCTGGAACGGCTCCTGCGAGGGGGCCTCGGCGGTGCGTACCCCCATCCAGGACCAGAGGCCGAACGCGACCCCGGCAAGGCCGATCGCCACGGCGGCGATGATGCCGACGGTCATCCCCGTGCGCCGCTGGAGCGGAGCCACGGCGCCCGAGGCACCTATGGAGGTGCCCGATGCGGCCGAGGCCGAAAGCGCCTCGTACTCGTCGACGATCTCGCGCAGTTCGATCGCCACGTCCTTGATCGACTGGAACCGCTGGTCGGGGCTCTTGGCGAGACACCGGCGGATCAGCCGCCTGACCTCGGACGGCACGCCTTCGCTCACCTCGCTGACATCGATCGGCTTCTCGTTGAGTATCTTGTGCATCGTCTCGATGTCCGAGTCGGCCACGAACGGACGCTGCCGGGTGGCCGCCTCGTACAGGATGCAGCCGAAGGAGAAGACGTCCGACCGGTGGTCGACCGCCTTGCCGCGGACCTGCTCGGGGGACATGTAGCCGACCGTCCCCACGATGCCGCCCCCGCCGGTCAGATCGGCCATCTCGGTCGGGGCGCTGGTCATGTCCGACCCGCCGCTCTGCCTCTCGGTCAGCTTGGCCAGACCGAAGTCGAGCACCTTCGCGTAGCCGTCGCGGGTCACCATGATGTTGCCCGGCTTCAGGTCGCGATGGACGATCCCGGCGGCATGGGCCTTGGCCAGGCCGTCGGCCGCCTGCGCCAGATAGCCGAGCAGCGTCCGCAGATCGGCCTTCTCGCGGTGGATCATCTCCTTGAGCGTCTCGCCGGTCACCAGCTCCATGGCGATGAAGTGGACCGGCTCGGTCGCGCCCTCCTCCGGTGCGTCCGAATCCTCCGACGCCCGCACGACATCCTGGCCGATCTCGTAGATCGTCACGATGTGCGGATGGCTCAGCGACGAGGCCGATTTGGCCTCGAGGATGAAGCGGCGAACCCGCTCCTCGTTGCGTACCAGCTCTCGGCGGCAGGATCTTGAGCGCGACGTTGCGCTCCAGGGTGAGATCGTGGGCGAGATACACCTCGCCCATCCCGCCGGCCCCGAGGGGGCCGACGACACGGTAGTGGGAGATCAGATTTCCGGGCTGAAGGGTTCTCGTCACCATGATGAATCGCCGCTCATCGTACCCGGTCGCGTGTCCCCTGTCCACAGGCGCAGCGCCGCGACGGCCCATCCGTCCTCTTGAATACGAATGGGGAGCCTCGTGGTTCCGGGCGACCATGCGGTGACCGATGGCATCGACGCCGCCATGATGATATCCGGCTCATTTCGCCGGATCGATAAATGATTTATTTGACTATAGCGCCACAGAACAGCTGTTGATATATCATACACTTGAGAGCAGAGGATCCCGAGAAGCCACTTTCATGGGAGGCCAGCATGGCAGGCATCGTGGGATACGGGGCGTACGTCCCGCGCAACAGGATAAAGACGGAGGAGATCGCCCGTCAGTGGGGCAAGGACCCGGCTGCGATCAGCCGGGGGCTCCTGCTCAAGGAAAAGACGGTCCCGGGGCTCGACGAGGACACGATCACCATCTCCGTCGCTGCGGCCCGCGCCGCCATCGGCACGGGCCGGGCTCGATCCACGCCGCATCGGCGCGATCTACATCGGCTCGGAGTCCCACCCGTACGCCGTCAAGCCGAGCGGCACCGTGGTCGCCGAGGCCCTGGGCATCGGGCACCGACGTGCACGTCGCCGACTTCGAGTTCGCCTGCAAGGCCGGCACCGAGGCCATGTTCGTGGCGCACGGGCTGGTCGAATCCGGGCCAGGTGGAGTACGCCCTCGCCATCGGCGCCGACACCTCCCAGGGCGCCCCCAACGACGCGCTGGAGTTCTCCGCCTCGGCCGGCGGGGCGGCCTACATCTTCGGCAAGCGCGACCCGCTGGTCGAGGTGCTCGACACGGTGAGCTTCACCAGCGACACGCCCGACTTCTGGCGCCGCGAGGGAGAGTTCTACCCGCGCCACGGCGGCCGCTTCACGGGAGACCCGGCCTACTTCAAGCACGTGCTGGGCGCCACGCGGGCCATGCTGGAAAAGACGAAGCTCAAGCCGGCCGACTTCCGGTATGCCGTCTTTCACATGCCCAACGGCAAGTTCCCGCTCGCCGCGGCGAAGACGCTGGGCTTCAGCCGCGAGCAGGTGGAGCAGGGATGGGTCGTGCCCCGGATGGGCAACACCTACTCCGGGTCGTCGCCCACGGGCCTGGCCGCGGTGCTCGACGTGGCCGCGCCCGACGACCTGATCCTGATCACGTCGTTCGGATCCGGCGCCGCCAGCGACTCGTTCGTCCTGCGGGCCACGCAGCTCCTGCCGGAGAGACGCGGCCGCGCGGCCACGGTGCACGCGATGCTGGACGACGCGCGGCGCTATCTGACCTACGGGGAGTATGCGAAGTACCGGGAGAAGATCATTCTCAACGACTGACATCGGAGGAGGAGTTATGCGTGAAGTGGCGATCGTCGCCACGGGGATGACGCGGTTCGGCGAGCTGTGGGAGTGGAGCCTGCGCGACCTGTTCGTCGAGGCCGCGACCGAGGCGCTGCGCGGCGCGCGCGCGGATCGGGTCGATTCCATATACGTGGGGAACATGTCGGCCGGACAGTTCGTCGGCCAGGAGCATATCGGCCCCCTGATGGCGGACGCGCTCGGAATGGAGGGCGTCGCGGCCGACGCGGGTCGAGTCGGCGTGCGCCTCGGGGGGCGTCGCGCTGAGGATGGCATACATGGACGTGGCCTCGGGGACGAGCGATCTGGTGATCGCCGCCGGCGTGGAGAAGATGACCGACGGCGCCGATGTCACCAACGTGCTGGCCACCGCCTCGGACCAGGAGAACGAGGTGTACCACGGTGTCACCTTTCCCGGCCTGTACGCGATGATCGCGCGGGCCCACATGGAGACACACGGCACCACCGAGGAGGATCTCGCCTGGGTCTCGGTCAAGAACCACACGCCACGGCGCCATGAACCCCAAGGCGCAGTTCCGGCGCAAGGTGACCCTGCAGGAGGTGCTCGGCATCGTCGTTGGTGGCTGAGCCGCTCCGGCTCCTGCACTGCTCGCCGGTCAGCGACGGGGCGGCCGTCGTGCTGCTCTGCCCGCTCGATCAGGCCTCCCGCTACACCGACGCTCCGGTGAAGATCACCGGCAGCGGGCTCGGCCACGGCCCCCATCGCGCTGGCGCAGCGCCGGGAGCCCTCGTACCTCGAGGCGGTCCAGCGGTCCGCCGAGCGCGCCTTCCGCATGGCGGGGATCGGGCCGAACGCAGTTCAAGTCGCTGAAGTGCACGACTGCTTCGCGATCGCCGAGATCTGCTGTATCGAGGCACTCGGCTTCGCGGACCGCGGCCGCGGCGGCGAGTGCGCCCGCAGCGGCTATGACGGCGCTGGGCGGGAAGATCCCGGTCAACACGAGCGGCGGTCTCAAGTCGAAGGGCCACCCGGTGGGAGCCACCGGCGTGGCGCAGGCGATCGAGATCGTCGAACAGCTCCAGGGCAGGGCCGGCGAGCGACAGGTCAAGGACGCCCATGTCGGTCTGGCCCAGAACATGGGCGGATCGGGCGCGAGCTCCGTCGTCCACGTCTTTCAGAGGGTGTGAACATGCCAAGTCCGCGATACTGGAGAGAGATCCCGGCACGATACAGGCTGGAGGCCGCGAAGTGCGGAGGCTGCGGCGCGGTCACCTATCCCGCGCGCAAGGTCTGCCCGGCATGCCGGTCGGATCGACACGAGACGGTCAGGCTGTCGCGCAAGGGAAAGGTGATCACTTCCACGGTGATCCACGTGGCTCCCGCCGACTTCACGATGCAGGCCCCCTACGCCATGGCCCTGGTGGAGACCCCGGAAGGAGCCCGGCTCATGGCGCAGGTGGTGGACTGCGATCCGGCCGACAGTCCGGCCGGGCATGGAGGTGGGCCTCGAGTTCAGGCGGATCCGCAGCGAAGGCCACGGCGGCATTCTGTGCTACGGGCACAAGGGGGTTCCGGCGGCGTAGGGAGGTGCGCATGCAGAAGATCAGGATTTCCTGCGAGCTGAGCGAGGAGACCTACGGCGCGTACCAGGAGGAGGCGCGCCGGCTGGGCGTGACGACGGAGAGCCTCGTGGAGAAGACGGTCTGCAGGCTGCTCCACGAGATGGAGGACGAGCTGAAGCAGGTCGAGGATCATCCAATCATCCCGTCCTGAGTCGGTGCGTCTTGACCGGGGCCTCCCGGTGACCGGACAATGGGCGACGTCACGCTCATCCGGGAGGTGCCCATGTCCGAGCCGAACTCACGTCCGTCACCGGACTCCCAAACGGGCGACATGCCCGCTGAGGAGTTCCGCGCCGCCGGCCATCGCCTGATCGACTGGATCGCCGATTACATGGAGCACGCGGATCGCTACCCGGTGCTCGCGCGAACCGCCCCGGTGACACGCGCCGCCGGCTGCCCCGTCATCCGCCCGAACGACCCGAGCCGCTCGACACGATCCTCTCCGACTTCGAGACGATCATCCTTCCCGGCGTGACCCACTGGAACCATCCCGCCTTCTTCGCCTACTTCTCGATCACCGGGTCGGGGCCCGGCGTGCTCGGCGAGCTTCTGAGCGGAGCCCTCAACGTCAACGCGATGCTCTGGAAGACCTGCCCCGCAGCGAGCGAGCTGGAGGAGGTGGTCCTGGGATGGCTGCGCGAGATGCTGGGGCTGCCGGAGACCTTCACCGGCGTGGTGATGGACACCGCCTCGGTGGCGAGCCTCGTGGCGATCGCCGCCGCGCGCGAGCGGGTCGAGGGGCTCGACGCCCGGGAGAAAGGGCTGGCCGGGCGGCAGGGCGTGCCGCGCCTGCGGCTGTACACCTCCGAGCAGTCCCACTCCTCGATCGAGAAGGCCGCCATCACGCTCGGCGTGGGTCTCGAGGGAGTGCGCCGGATCCCGGTCGACAGCGATTACAGGATGCGGCCCGAAGCCCTCGCAGCCGCGATCGCGGAGGACCGGGCGGCCGGATGGCGGCCGTTCTGCGCCGTGGCCACCGTGGGCACGACCTCCACCACCAGCGTCGACCCCGTCGGCGCCATCGCCTCGATCTGCGCCGACGAGGGACTCTGGCTCCACGTCGACGCCGCCTACGCGGGCAGCGCCGCCGTGGTCCCGGAGCATCAGGAGATCCTCGCCGGCTGCGAGCGCGCCGACTCGTTCGTGTTCAACCCGCACAAGTGGCTCTTCACCCCGTTCGACTTCAGCGCCTTCTACACGCGGCATCCCGGGGCGGTGCGCGCCGCCTTCAGCCTCGTGCCCGAATATCTCAGGACGCCCGAGGACCCCGAGGCCCGCAACTACATGGACTACGGGGTGCAGCTCGGGCGGCGCTTCCGTGCGTTGAAGATGTGGTTCGTGCTGCGCTACTTCGGCCGTACCGGAATCGTCGCCCGGCTCAGACGGCACATCTCCTGGGCGCACGAGCTGGCCGGCTGCGATCGACGCCGACGCCGGGTTCGAGCGTCTGGCGCCGGTGCCGTTCAGCGTCGTCTGCTTCCGCGCGTGTCCCGCGGAGGTGGCCGCCCGTCTTGTCACGGCGGGCGACGAGGAGCGTGCCGGGATCGAGTCATGGCTCGACCGGCTCAACCAGGCACTGATGGATGCGGTCAACGCGACCGGCGAGGCGTATCTGTCGCACACCCGGCTCGGCGGGAGGCTGACGCTGAGGGTGGCCATCGGGAACCTGAGGACGGGACGATTGCACATCGAGCGGTGCTGGGAGATCCTGCGCGAGGAGGCTGCGAGAACGGTTGCCCTCATCGGGAAGCCGGGGTAGAGTACCCATCCCATGAGCGAGCACCGCCCGTACGTCCCCGACGACACATCGATGGCGGACTGGTCCTGGCGCGGTCTCGTCCTGGGCATCCTGTTCGGCGCCATCCTCGGCTCGGCGAACGCCTACCTCGGCCTCAAGGTGGGCCTGACCATCAGCACCTCGATACCGCTGGCGGTGATCATGGTGGCCGCCTTCACCGCGCTGCGCCCGCTGCTCGGCCGGGCGACCATCCTCGATGTCAACATCGGCCAGACGGCAGGGTCCGCCTCCTCCTCGCTGGCTTCCGGGACGATCTTCACCATCCCCGCGCTGTTCATGTGGAACCTGGCGCCCGCGCTCGGCGAGGGGTTCCTGCAGGTCTCGCTGCTGGCTCTGTGCGGCGGCGTGCTCGGCATCCTGTTCATGATCCCGCTGCGGCCGTTCCTGATCGTGCAGGAGCACCGCGTGCTCCCCTACCCCGAGGGGACCGCGTCGGCCGCCGTGCTGATCGCCGCCGATGAGGGTGGCACCCGGGCCCGGCCGGTCTTCCTCGGTCTCGCCGTGGGCGCCATCTACAAGGCGGTCCTCGGGCTGGGCAAACTCTGGCCCGAGGAGGTCGACCTGCGTGTGCCCGTGCTCAAGAAGGCGGAGATCGGGCTCGAAGCGACACCGGCGCTGCTCGGCGTCGGCTACGTTCTGGGCTACCGGATCTCGGCCATCATGGTGGCCGGCGGCCTGCTCTCCTGGCTCGGCCTGATCCCGCTGATGGCGCTCTTCGGCGAGCAGCTCACCTCTCCGCTCTTCCCGCATCTCTTCCCGCAGGGAACGGAGCCCAGGCTGATCGCGGACATGAGCGCGTCGGAGATCTGGAGCCGCTACATACGCTACGTGGGTGCCGGGGCGGTGGCCACTGCGGGAATCATCGCCGTGATCAAGGCGCTGCCCGTGATGATCGCCTCCGTGAGGGAGGGGTTCCGCGGCCTGATGGCGCGGGGGGAGATGGCAATGAAGCGGCCGCCGCGCACGGCGCGCGATCTCTCGATGGCGGTGGTTTTCGTCGGGATGGGGGCGGTGGTTCTGCTGCTCGCGCTGCTGCCGCACGTCATCGGCGGCGGCGCCCCGCTGCTGTTCCGGGCCGTGGCCGCATTATGCATCGCGGTATTCGCCTTCCTGTTCGTGACGGTTTCCTCGCGGATCGTCGGGCTGGTGGGCGTAACCTCCAACCCGACGTCCGGGATGGCGATCGTGACCCTGATCGGCACCAGCGTCCTGTTCTACTCGCTGGGATGGACGGACACCTTCGGCAAGATCACGGTGCTGACCATCGGCACGGTCGTTTGCGTGGCCGCGTCGATCGCCGGCGACATCTCGCAGGACCTCAAGACCGGGTACCTGATCGGCGCCACGCCGGCAAGACAGCAGACTGCCGAGCTTCTCGGCGTCGTGTTCAATGCCTGGGCGATCGCCGGCGTGGTGCTGCTGCTCGGAACGCAGTACGGATTCGGCGGCGTCGACTTTCCGGCTCCGCAGGCCACCCTCATGAAGACGGTCATCGACGGCGTCCTCAACGCGAACCTCCCGTGGGGGCTGGTCCTGACCGGGGCCTCGTTCGCCATCGTGTCGGAGATGCTGGGTATCCCGTCGCTCGCCTTCGCCGTCGGCATCTACCTGCCGCTGTCGACCATGACACCCGTGTTCGCGGGCGGCTGTCTGAGGGCGCTCGTGGAGAGACGCTCCGCGCGCGACAACGAGAACGAGGAAACGGCTCGCTCGCAGACCGAGCAGGGGGTCCTGTTCGGCTCCGGGCTGATCGCGGGCGAGGGGGTCATGGGGATAGGCATCGCGCTCGTGGCGCTTCTCCTCGGACGCCGCCCGCCCGGCCTCGGCTTCGAGCTCACCGGGACGGCCGGGGCCGCCGTTTCGCTCGCGGGATTCGCCCTGCTGTGCTGGCTGCTGTGGCGCAGCGCCAGGACCCGCACCGCGGCCTGAGCCGGCTGCCCCCGATCCCTTCCGTCAGTGCGAGTAGACCGGCGTCACCACCGGGCGAAGGATGTACTTCCCGTTCCCGGTCTGGTTCACCTGCACCGACTGGTCGGCTGCGAAGTCGAGAGTGATCTCCATCGTCTCGTCCACTCCCACGTCGAACGGAATCGGGATGTCCACCTTGTTCGAGTCGATCTTGAGCGTCTCGGTGGTGCCGTCCGTCATGTCCATCGTCGCGGAGGAGATCTCCAGCCGTATGCGGTTGTACATGCCGGCCGGGACTTCGCCGCTCGCGAGCAGCGCCGTGGCGCCTCCGCTGAGCGTCAGCAGATCATAGGTGGCCGGGTGGGTCATGAGCTGGATCGGGGGAGGCGTGGAGCCGTCGTTCAGCATCGCGCCATAGACGATCACGCCGTCGATCGCCACGTTGACGCTCGCCACGGTCGACATGTCGATCGGAGCATCCGTCAGGTTGACGTCGACGTGCCCGGTACCCGAGGAGAAGGACGCGCTTCCCGAGCCGTTGGTGCCGCTGCAGGCTGTCAGCAGAAGGATGGAAAAGAAGCAGGCGAAGTACACTCCGGGTGTGGCTTTCATCGCTTCCCTCCTATGATCGAATTGTCTGGCGGGGCACAGACAGCATAGGACAGATCCGCCCCTGGCGTCAAAGAAATCCGCCGGGAAGCCGTACCCCGCAAGGGGTTACGAGGACAGCCTCGCCTGTCTGATGATCTCCCTCAGCTTCGGTCGCGTTCCGGTCATCAGCAGCCCGACACGGAACAGACGGGCCCCCATCCGGATCGCGAATCCGATCGAGACCACGAGCACGGCGAAAGAGCCGAGCACTTCCCACCAGGCGGTGCCGGCCGGGTCGAGCGCCAGCCTCAGCACCACGGTCAGCGGCGCGGTGAACGGGATCCAGGTCATCACCCGCGGCAGCGTCGCGTGGGGCGCCGACAGGAACACCTGCAGCAGGATCAGCGGGGAGACCGCGAGCATCGACCAGACGACACTGTACTGCTGGCTCTCGCGCGCATTGGAGCCGAGCGAGCTGGTGGCGAGCATCAGGCTGCCGATGAACAGGTACCCCGCGACGAAGAATGCCACCGAGGCGCCGATAGCCGTCCAGGGCACGCGCACGCCGATCGAGGACAGGGTGGTGGCCATCAGGAGGCCTCCCGCGCCCACCATGCCGAACCAGACGCACACCTGGAGCATGCCCGCCGCGCCGAGCCCGAGCAGCTTGCCGGCGAGGATTTCGTCCGGGTTGGCCGAGGCGAGCAGCACCTCCACCACCTTGTTCTCCTTCTCGACGGCGGTGGCCTGGATCAGATAGCCCGAGCTCATCATGAGCGATATCAGCATCAGGATGGCGAACATGAGGGGGATGATGATCCGCGCGAACACCGCCCACGGGGCGCGTGGCTTCACCTCGCCCGCGGGATCGACGGTCCATTCCTTCAGAACCGCGATCGGCTCGCCCGTACGCTCGGCGATCGTCTCGGGGACGCGTCCCGCCAGCAGCCTCCTCTGGATCAGATCTCTCAGCGGCTTGCGGCTGTCCTTCTCGTCAAGGCCGACCCCATCGGGGAAGAAACCGTCGACGTGCCCGTCCTCGAGAAAGCCCGCACCGAACCGGTAGTACCCTTTGATCGACCCGGCGAGCAGCGCCTCGCGTGCCTCGGTCTCGCCGGGGAACGGACGGAACACCATCCCGCCGATCCCCTCGAGCGCCATCCGCACCATGCCGCCCTGCCCGGTCGAGTCAATCGCCGAGCGCAGCCCGGACGGGATGTCGATGTTGCCGCCGTGTTCGTCGCCGCTCAGCGACAGCACGCCGGCCTCGTCCACGATGCCATAGACACGCGGCGTCCGATCCTGTTTCGCGGCGAAATAGACCGGGACCGAGACGATCAGCCCGTACAGCACCACGAACACGGGCATGCCGAACGTGGCGATCAGGTATCCCTTTCGCTTCACCGTGCACAGGAACTCGAAGGTGGCCACGGAGCGGATCTTGCGCATGTTGATCATGCGTGCTCCCGCTGCACGACCCGGATGAAGATCTCCTCCATCGGGGCGAGCACCTGCTCGAAGTGCTCCACTCGCGCACCCGCACGGACCAGGCTATCCGCGACGTCCGCGGGTGCGGCCCCTTCCCTGAGGAGCAGTCTCCAGCGATCACCGCTCTCGGGGACCACCTTCTCGACCATGTCGAGGGCAGGCAGCGCTCCCGACACTCTCACCCGGATCTCCGGCAGCGAATAGCGTCGCCGGACCTCGGGGATGGCCCCGTAAATCATGAGCTCGCCCCTGTCGATGAGGGCCACCCGGTCGCACAACGCCTCCACCATGTTCATCTGATGCGTGGAAAGGATCGTGGTCGACCCGGCCTCCCTCCGGCGGCGGATCAGCTCCTGCACCAGCCTGACGTTCACCGGGTCGAGACCCGAGAACGGCTCGTCGAGCACGCACAGCCGGGGATCGGTCTGCAGGGTGGCGGCGAGCTGCACCTTCTGGCTCATCCCCTTGCTCAGCCTCTCGATACGCCAAGGCCCGACCTCGGGGAGCCCGACCTTCATCAACCATTCCTCGCCCCGGGCTCGCGCCTGAGCCCGGCCCATCCCCTTCAGGGACGCGAAGTAGGTCATCACGTCGCGCACGGTCTGCTTCGTGTAAAGGCCGCGATCCTCGGGCAGGTAGCCGATCCGATCGAGCATGTCGCGGGAGAACGGCGCGCCGAACAGCGAGACCGTGCCCCGGTCCGCGCGGATGATGTCCATCAGGATCCGGATGAGCGTCGTCTTGCCCGCTCCGTTCGGGCCGAGCAGCCCGAACACCTCCCCCTCACGCACCTCGAGCGACAACCCCCGCAGGGCGATGGTGTCGCCGTAGCTCTTGTGGATGTCGTCGAACGCCAGGAGGGAGGTCACGCCATCGAGAATACCAGAGTTCCCCTGCGCCGGGGATCCAGCGCGAAAAATCTCTCTTGACATATGCCCCTCAACACCGGATGATATGTCCTGCATCCCCTGTCCAGTCTGTATTCCCACTGCTGCCCGAAACCATGGATGACCCACGCGCCAGCGCGGGCCGCACTCAGGAGGATGCGCATGCACGCACCGATCCCTCGTAAACCTGTGTTTCTCGCCATCTTCACCGCGATCGCCATGGTCGCGGTGGCGGCGCTCGCCAGCGCCGCGCCCATGTCCCGCGGGAATAATGTCGTGCTCAAGAAGGGATCCGTGGACGGACTGAGCGCCGCGATCCAGGAGGCCGGGCCGGGCGGCACCGTCATGGTCCAGCCGGGCACGCACGTCGAGACGGGCGAGGTGCTCGTCGACTTCCCGGTTGCAATCCGGGGGAAAAACAACTCCGTGATCATCGGCGGCGCACCGCCGAGCACAACGGATCCGCTGGTGGTCCAGCCGGTGATCCGTGTCAAGGGAACGTCCGGTGTGACCATCGAGGGTCTGGAGTTCCATCCCCCATCCGCGGAGACGGGCAATACGGCCATTCTGGTGGAGGATGCCACCGGCACCGAGATCAGCGACAACAGCTTCAGCAACTACCAGGTCAGCGTGCTGATCCAGCACGGGGATCGGACCCGGGTGACACGCAACCGGGTCGACGTGACCACCGGCTGGAGTACGGGCGAACTGGCGACCGCCCACGGCATTGTCGCGATGAACGGCAGCGATGTCCGGATCACCGACAACGAAGTCGCCGGCGGCGCATTCGGCATCTGGGCGTGCGGTCTCAACGGCCGCGCCTCCGGTAACAGGCTGACAGGCGCTCTCGCAGGCTTGATCCTGTGCAACGTCCCCGACGGCGGCGTCCTGATCTCCGGCTCCACCGACGGCTCTGACCTGCCGGCGACGGGATGGACGGTCCACGGCAACTATGCCGCCGACAACACCTGGGGCTACATGGTGACCGACGGATCCAACAACAACACGCTGACGAACAACGCCGCCGCAGGCAGCGCCGTGTACGACATGGAGCTGCTCGACGACTCCTGCCTGTTCGGCTTCTTCACGCCGTTCACCTATGACAACGTGGTGGACGTGGGCGCCTTCACCGACCTGAGCATCAAGGACTGCGGGCACAACAACACCGTCAACGACCCGGACGTCGATCGGACCTGCGATCCGGCGCCCACCTCCTGCCCGTGATCGACTGAACGCTTCGCCGGCGGGCGCGGAAGCGCCCGCCGGCCCTTCCCCGATCCAACCATTCCCGCGTCCCGGGCATCAAACTCCAGAGAAAAACGCAAACCTCCGCGGCTTCGGAGCGTTAGATACCAGACAGGGCAGCGATCGCCCGGATCCTCTCTGGGGGTGTTCCATGGCGAAAGTAGTGAGAATACTGGCCGTCCTGGCCGTGCTCGCGGCAGTGTCGGTGGGCGGCTACGCCTTGCTGCAGAACCGGGACCCGGCTGACGGCGGGTTGACCCTCATCGACGTGACCCGCGGCTCCATTACCGAAAAGGCGGTCGCCGTCGGCCAGATCGAGCCGCGACTCAAGTTCCACGTCAAATCCAAGATCTCCGGGATCGTCAAGCGGTGCGCCGTCGAGGTGGGAGACCGCGTCCGCCCGAACGACCCGTTGTTCGAGATCGTTCCCGACCCGACCCCCTCCGAGCTGGTCGACGCCGAGAGCCGGGTCGACTCGGCCCGTTCGGCCTTCGACCGCGCCGAGTCCGACTGGACCCGCTCGGACCAGCTCGCACGCGAGGGGATCATCTCCAACGACCAGCTCGACGTGAAGCGCGAGGCGTTCGAGCAGGCGAAGATCACGCTGGCCAGCGCCGAGGACAGCCTCGAGCTGATCCGCAAGGGCCGCATCTCGGGCCGTGGCCAGGGGATGGAGTCGATCCTGCGCGCGCCGGCGGGCGGCATCGTCCTCGAGAGGAAGGTCGACCCGGGCGACCCGGTCGTGCCCCTGACTTCGTTCCAGGAGGGGACCGATCTGGCCGTGATCGCCGACATGAGCGACCTCATCTTCAAGGGGACGGTGGACGAGATCGATGTGGGCAAGCTGTCGGTCGGTGTCCTGGCGCGGCTCAAGGTCGGGGCGCTTCCCGGCCGGGAGGTGACGGGCCGTCTCACGCGGATCGCACCGCAGGCCAAACAGGAGGAAGGGGCCCGGCTGTTCGAGGTGGAGATCGAGATGGACCCGGTCAGCGAGGTGGTCCTGCGGGCCGGGTACTCCGCCAACGCCGACCTGGTCATCCGCGAGAAGAAGGACGTCCTGGTGATCCCCGAGCGGCTGGTGAAGTTCGAGGAGGACGGCGCGCACAAGTTTGTCGAGCTGCCGCCGGACTCTCCGGGCGCGGAGCCGCGCAAGGTGGAGATCCAGACCGGCCTGTCCGACGGGCTCAACATCGAAGTCGTCTCCGGTCTGCAGGAAGGCGACAAGGTGGTGCAGAGGCCGCCGCGCGACATCCTGGGGTGAGCGCGTATGCATCCGATCATCGCCCTGCGTCAGCTGACGCGCGACCTGAGGAGCCAGAAGCTCCGGACCTTCCTCACCACCTTCGGCATCATCTGGGGGACCGTCGCCGTCAGTCTCCTGCTGGCTTTCGGCCAGGCGTTCCATCTTCAGCTCAGGAAGAACTCCGCCGGCCTGGGCGGCGGGATCATCATCGCCTGGCCCTCGCAGACCTCGATGACCTTCGAGGGGCTGGGCAAGGGACGGCGAATCCGTCTCGACGAGGATGACATCAGGCTCGTGAAGAACCGGGCCTTCGAGACCGCCGCGATCTCCAGCGAGTACATGCAGACCCTGCGGCTCCAGCTCGGCAGCCGGACCCTCGCGGTGGATGTGTCGGGGGTGCACCCGGTGTTCGGCGACATGCGGAACCTGATCCCCGATGTCGAGGGTCGATTCATCAATCCGATCGACGAGCGTCTGCAGCGGCGTGTGGCCTTTCTGGGCGACGCCCTTGCCGAGCAGCTCTTCGGCTCGTCACCCGCCGTGGGACGGACGCTGCGGATCAACGGCTCACCGTTCACGGTGGTGGGAGTGATGAAGCGCAAGATCCAGGACTCGTCCTACAGTGGCCGCGACAAGGACAAGATCTTCATCCCCGAGTCCACGATGCGCGCCCTCACCGGGCAGAAGTACCTCAACAACATCATCCTGACGCCGAAAGACGTCGCCCACAGCAAGGAGACGACCGACGAGCTGCTGTCCATCGTGGCCGGCAGGCACCGGTTCGACCCGAAGGACAAGGAGGCGCTGTCGGTCTGGGACACGACCGAGATGGCCAAGTTCCTCGACGATTTCATGATGGCCTTCAAGCTGTTCCTGGGGATCGTCGGCTCGCTCACCCTCGTGGTCGGCGGCATCGGCGTGTCGAACATCATGAACGTCGTCGTCGAGGAACGTACCCGCGAGATCGGGATCAAGCTGGCCCTCGGCGCAAAGCCAAAAGGGATCCTGATCCAGCTCCTGATGGAGACCCTCGTCGTCACCTTTGTGGGCGGCGTGCTCGGGCTGCTGATCACGGACCTGATCTGCCGCGGGGTGACCTCGTTGGGCGGCGACCTCACGGACCAGATCGGACGCCCGATGGTCTCGGTGGGGGTGGCGGTCTCCACGGCCGCGATGCTCGGCCTGATCGGCCTCATCGCCGGCTGGTTTCCCGCGAGGACGGCGTCCCGGCTGGACCCGGTCGTCGCCATGAAGATGACATGAGACTCCCCCGTTTCGGACTCACCTTGCTGCTCTTCCTGCGCGCCTCGCGCGTGCAGAGGAAACGCGCCATCCTCACCATCGCCGCGATCGCCTGGGGCTCGCTTTCCCTGCTCCTGCTGCTCTCGTTCGGCGAGGGGCTGAGACGGCAGATGGAGCTGGCCCGCGCCGGGATGGGCGAGGACATCGCCGTCATGTGGCCCGGCGAGACGACCCTGCCCTGGCAGGGGCTGGCCTCGGGCCGCGAGATCCAGCCGAAGATCGAGGACGTGGCCCTGCTGCGCGCCCGTCTGCCCGGGGTCGCCCGCGTATGCGGCGAGCTGACAAACTGGCGCACCGCCTTCACTCACGGCCGCAAGACGATCAACGGCCGGCTGACGGGCGCCAACGTCAACTACGGCGATCTGCGCAACCACATCCCGCAGGCGGGCGGCCGCTGGCTCAATCCCCTCGATGAGCAGCTCCGCCGCCGGGTGATCTTCCTGGGCGACGCGCTGGCGGCCGACCTGTTCGGCAAGGAAGATCCGGTCGGTGAGACGCTCCTGGTGGATGACGTCCCGTTCACCGTGATCGGCGTCATGGTGAAGAAGCTGCAGATGGGGGCGTACGGCGGGATGGACAAGGACCATGCGCTCATCCCGATCTCGACCTTCTACGCCCAGTACGGCCGCGACCGCCTGTCCAACCTGCTGGTCAGACCCGACCGCCCCGAGCATATGGAGGCCGCCCTCGCCGGAGTGCGTGAGGTGCTCGGCGGGAAGTACGGCTTCGACCCGAAGGACGACCGTGCCCTGGCCACCTGGGACACGGTCAAGACGTCCGCCACGTTCCGCAACATGCTGCTCGGCATCCAGACCTTTCTCGGTGTCATCGGCGTGCTGACCCTGATCGTGGGGGGGATCGGCGTGGCCAACATCATGTATGCGGTGGTGAAGGAGCGCACGCGCGAGATCGGCGTCAAGATGGCGCTCGGCGCCAGGCCCGCCTGGATCACGGGCCCGATCGTGCTCGAGGGGCTGACCTACACCCTGCTGGGAGGCGTGATAGGCCTCACCATGGCCTCGGCGATCATGGCCGTGCTGCAGATGATCCCGACCGAGGGAAACACCGCGGTGCAGATGCTCGGCAAGCCGACCCTCTCGGCGCCGATCGCGATGATGACGGCCGGCGTGCTCGGGTTCATCGGCCTGCTCGCGGGATACTTTCCTGCCAGGCGGGCGGCGTCGGTCGACCCCGCGGAGACCCTGCGCTATGAGTGAGTCCGACGGCAACGGAACGGTCATCTCCATGCGGGATATCCGCAAAGTGTACGACACCGGCAAGGTCGTGGTGGAGGCGTTGCGGAACATCGACCTTCGCGTGCGTGACGGCGAGTTCGTCGCCCTGATCGGCCCCTCGGGCTCGGGCAAATCCACCCTCATGAACCTCATCGGCTGCCTGGACACGCCCACCTCGGGCCGATATGAGCTTCGCGGTCAGGCGGTGGCGGGGCTGAGGAAGGAGGACCTCGCCACGATCCGCAACCGGCGCGTCGGATTCGTGTTCCAGAACTTCAACCTGTTGCCACAGATCACCGCCTACGAGAACGTGGAGATGCCGCTGCTGTTCGGAGGGATCCCGCGCCGCCGCCGGCGCGAGCGTGTCGAGGAGCTGCTCGAACGTGTCGGCCTCGCGGACCGGATGCAGCACAAGCCGACAGAGCTGTCGGGCGGCCAGATGCAGCGAGTGGCGATCGCCCGTGCCCTCGCGATGGAGCCTGACATCCTGCTGGCCGACGAGCCCACCGGCAACCTGGACTCCGCCGCCGGCGGCGACATCATGAGCGTCTTCCAGGAGCTGTGGGATCAGGGGCGGACGATCATCGTCATCACCCACGACCCCGCGCTGGCCCGTCGCGCTCCCCGGCGCATCGAGATCCATGACGGACGGATCAGCCTCGACACGGGAGCATCCTGACGCGGCAGGGCCCGTAACGGCGGCTTCCCGGCTCAGGGCACCGGCACGTCGTAAATGCGTCGCCGCCGCCGGCTCAGCTCGTCGATCAGGCCGTTGCAGTTGTCGTCGATACCGTTGCCGGGGATCTCCGTGGCGTTCGGATTGATACCGGCGTCGGAGTCGTCGCAGTCGGCCCCGCACAGCGTGAAGCCGTCCCCGTCCACGTCGAACCCGTCGTCGATAACCCCGTCGCAGTTCTGGTCGCGCCCGTCGCAGAGTTCGGCCGCACCGGGGTGGATTGTCGGGTCGTCGTCGTTGCAGTCAGTAGGCGTGGCGTAGCCGTCGTTGTCGTTGTCCACCGGGTTGAGCGTCGAGACGAGAAAATCGTACGCACCGTACACCGCGTTGCCCGTGTCGTGGGTGACCTGGGCATAGAACACGCCCGCGTGCGGGGCGGTCCAGTCGATCCGGGAGGACTTGTCGCCCGATGCGCGATCGCCGTTCGTGGCGAGCAGAAGCGTGCCGTCGGTGTCGTACAGGCGCAGATAGGTGTCGCCGTCACTGAGGATGTTCTGTGTCTCGACCACGTAGGCGATCCCCGTGTCGGCCTGGAACGAGTACCAGTCGATGTCGGGCGCGCCCGCCCCGTCGCCATCCGGATCGCGGAACAGCGTGGCGTGCTGCGCCCCCCCGTTCACGGTGACCTCGAACGCCTGCGCCGCCGAATCATCGACCTCGGCCGCGTCCTCCTCGTACTCGATTCCGACCCAGGCGGCAATCTCGAGCATCTCCGCCTTGTGGCCGTTCTGCGCGGGCGGCAGGAACCAGCCGTCCCAGAAGTCCTCCAGCGTGCGCGTGCTGGCCGAGACCATATGGCCGGTCAGCACCTCCCAGAGGTCACTCTCGGGCAGGCTCAGCGCGTCGGGTGCATCGTCCACCCCGGGCGTCGTGTCGGGGGTCGTGGGACCGTCGACGATGTCCCACATCACGGAGGTGACGTTGAGCTCGTTGGTGCTTCCCCGGCACAGATACTGATCGTCGGTCTCCAGATCGGCGTTGCGAACCAGGTTGCCGACACCCGAGCCGCCGTTGGTCCTGACATAGATGTTGCAGCCGGGCTCCATGAAATGGCACAGGGTCCTGTTGCCGAAAAATGTAGCGACCCCTTCATCGTACGCGAGACGGATCTCCTCGTCGCACAGCGAGAAGGTGTGAAAGCCGCCGGGCGTGTTGGTGGCGGAATACTTCCGGATCACGTAGTGCCCCATCTCGTGCAGGACCACCGTGTCGTCGTAGCCGGCCGAATCCCTCAGAAGAATGTAATCGGATCCCGTGATGAACACCGAGCCGCCGACGCCGTTGTTGACGCCCCACACGGTATACAGCGGTATCCCCGACCCGGGCCTCGCCCCCGTGAGGAACGCGATGTAGTCGACCCCTTTCAGCATCTGGTCGTACAGGTTGAACGCCTCGCCTCCCTGCCCCGGTGTGATGATCGCGGTGCCAAAGTCGAGACTGACCGAGGGCGCGTGCCCGTTGACGGTCCCCGAGGCGACCGCATAGAACACCGGCTTCGACGCCGTGGTCTGACGCACGTCGATGAACAGGTCCGGTGTCGCGCTCGAGCGCGTCACCGCCCGGGCGTAGACGTCGCGGGTGGAGTTGTCCTGTACCTGGATGGAGAAAGACCCATCAGGACCGGTCGCACCGGTGGCCAGCACCGAGTTCTTCCCGCTGGCATTGGCGTCCACGATCTCGACATCGGCCGAGCGCACGGGAAGGTCCGACTGGTTGCCGGTGAACCCGCCGGCGTCGTACTCCCGGTCCACGTAGAGAAACCTGCCCGATGCCGTCCAGTTCGCGGCCGCGGTACCGGCCGAGATCAGAAGCACGAGGATGGCAAGGAGGGCGCGGGAGGGCCGGCGCAGAGGCATGACCTCAGGGTTCCTCCATCCGTGCGCGGTACTGCAGAACGTCGTCGATCCTGACGGGCTGCCGCGCCGGATCCAGATCCAGGAGCAGACGGGCCGTGGTTCTCACGACGGCTCCACCCGACTCCGCGGTCAGCGTGAAGTAGAGCTCGTGCGTGGTCCCCTCGTCGAGGTCGATCCGGTAGGTCCGGGCTCGCGGCACCCTGGCCGGAACGGCGCCGAGCTGATCATCGATCCCCAGGCCTCGTGCGGCGGCGCCGGGCGTCTTGTCCCGTCCGCCCAGCCGCGTGTCCTCGAGCGGGACGTGCGATTCGAGGTCGAGCTGCACCATCGCCGTCGCGCGCCCGGCGTGCCGTGTGATCGACGCGAGGCGTGCCACCAGGTCCACAACGCCGGTCGGCTCGCAGCCGCGGTCGACCGGAGACGATGCGATCCTCGCCTGCCTGCCGGAGGGGACGACGGCGGGAACCGTGAACAGCAGGAGGGCGCAGGACAGACCCCAGACGATTTTCATGCAGACTCACCTTCGGAGCGTGGTGCGTGGGTCGGCGAGTGGCGGTCGCCGGAAGGTCCGCGTCTACCGATTCTAGCCGCAAAAGGGCCGGACATGAACCGCAAAACAGTCGATCAATACCGAAACAGTAAATCGGTCACAATGAACACCGCCGAGCGACGGCGACCGGCCGGTTGAGATCTTCCCCTGGACGCGGCAGAATGATACCTATGACCCACGATACGCTTCCCCACGGCGTCGCTTCGCCCGGATTCCTGCGGCAGATCGGGACGATTCCGTTCGACCGGATCGCGCGCAGCGGCCGGGAGACGTCTGCCGGAGACGT
Source organism: uncultured Acidobacteriota bacterium (assembly GCA_963806495.1). Lineage (GTDB taxonomy): Bacteria > Acidobacteriota > Polarisedimenticolia > JACPZX01 > DASXTC01 > CAWDYA01. The sequence goes on from CAWDYA010000008.1 coordinate 258,320, forward strand.
CACCGGCGCCCTCGCCCATGGGCACATCGACCTCGAGGCGGCCGCCGCGTTGCTCGGCTCCGGGCGTGTGCCCGATCCGGCGGAGCTCCTTCGTGCCGCGCGCGATATGACCGACCGCGTCTTCGGCCGGTCCATCCTGCTCTACGCTCCCTGCTATCTCTCCAGCCACTGCGTCAACCTGTGCAGCTACTGCGGGTTCAACTACTCGATGCCGATCCCGAGACGGCGCCTGACCCTCGGCGAGGCGGCCTCCGAGATCGGGATCCTGACCCGACGCGGCATGAGACGCGTGCTGCTGGTCGCCGGCGAGTACCCCTCGCGCGTCGACCCCGGCTACATCGAGGATGCCGTCCGGGCCGCCGCGGCGCTCGCGCCCGAGATTCGATCTCGAAGTCGCTCCTTCGACGGTGAGGACCTACCACCGCTGGGCTCGAGCCGGGGCCGGCGGAGTCGTCTGCTACCAGGAGACGTACGACCGCCGGCGTTACGCCGAGCTGCATCCGCGCGGACCGAAGCGCTCCTATGCCTTCAGGCTGGGCACGCCCGAGCGGGCGGCTGAAGCCGGGATGCGCCGCCTGGGCATCGGGATCCTCCTCGGCCTGTCGGACCCGGTGCCTGACCTGCTCGCGCTCATCGCGCATGCGCGGTTCCTGCAGAGCCGCTACCCCGGCACGCTGCTGACGGTCAGCCTCCCCCGTCTGCGTCCGGCCGTGCCGGGCTTCCAGCCCCCGTACCTCGTCGACGACGAGGCGCTGATCCGGTACTACGCGGTGCTGCGTCTCTCTCTGCCCCACGCGGGGCTGACGGTCTCGACGAGGGAGGAGCCTCGCACGCGGCGGCGCCTGCTCGAAGCGGGGATCACCCAGATGAGCGCGCAGAGCGTCACCGTGCCGGGGGGGTACGCGGAGCAGGAGCAGGCAGGGGCGCAGTTCGACATCGCGGACCACCGCAGCGTGGAGGAGGTGGTCGAGGAGATGGCGTCGCTGGGCTTCAGGCCGCGCTGGACCGCCGCGGAATCCGGGATCAGCGCCGCGCCGGTCCTCCCAGCACGCGGGCCGGCAGCATGATGATCGCCTTCAGCAGGTCGAACACGCCCCCGACGGCGACTCCGATGATCCGGAACGGGAGCAGCAACAGCCACACGATCGGGTAGGCGACCAGCGCGAGCAGCGCAAGAGGCCAGCACAGCACCAGCAGGATGCACCACAGGAAGAACGCGGCCACGGGCGGCACCTCCACCTTCCCGGTCGATCCTATCATCATGGCGCCCTGCGCTCCGTGCCGGGCCGCGCTATCCTGTTCGCGCAAGCATCACCACGACGCTCTGGAGGAATTCATCATGACGATGAGGCGCATCGCCCTGTTCTGCGCTCTCGCCGCCCTTCTCACAGGGACGACCGCACTGGCCGCCCCTGCCGGAATGACGGGGAAGCTCGCCTGCGCCGGCACCGAGGTCCGGAACCTCGGCCCCGACCCCAACGCCCTGCACATCACCGATGACCTGCTGCTGGCGGCCCTCAAGGTCGCGGTCAGGAACCGGATGCCCGGTCTGCGCGTGGACGATTCGTGCAGCAGCTATCTTTCGCTGACCGTCAACACGATCCACGACGGGTCGGACCTGATGCGTCCGGAGCGTTTCTCGGCGGCCGTGAGGCTCGAGCTGAGACGGAACGCCCGGGTGGAGGAGAGCGGGGCGGAGGGCGCGGTGACCGTGTGGGACGACTCGAGCCTCCTGGCCGGCCGCGCCGATGACGCACAGAAGAGCGTGCTCGCCGAGGTCGAGGCGCTCGCTGACGCGTTCGCGGCGGAAGCCGCCGGTGGCGGAGGTCCGGGCCGATAGGCGGACGATGATGATGCTGATACGGCTGCTCCTGGGTCTCGCGCTCAGCGCCGGCATCGGCGTATCGCTGGGTCTGATCGGCGGCGGCGGCTCCATCATCACGGTGCCGGTCCTCGTGTACGTCCTCGGCGTCGACGCCCACGAGGCAATCGGCATGTCGCTCGCTGTGGTCGGCGTGACCAGCCTCGTGGGCGCCGCCCTGCACCGGCGCCGCGGCGCCGTACGGGCGCGCACCGGAGCGCTGTTCGGCGTCTCCGGGATCCTGGGCGCCTTTTTCGGCTCGCGGCTCACCTACCTGCTGTCGTCCGCGGCGCTGCTCCTCACTTTCGCCGGGCTGATGATCGTGATCTCGGTCCTGATGCTCACCCGCAGCCAGTCGGACCTCGACCGGGCCACCGGCTCGCCGCGGAGCACACCACGCGCCGTCCTGGTGGGCCTGGGGATCGGAGTGCTCACCGGCTTTCTCGGCGTCGGCGGCGGGTTCCTCATCGTGCCGGCTCTCGTGCTGTTCGGCGGTCTCGGCATCAAGGAGGCGATCGGCACCTCGCTGCTCGTGATCGCGATCAACTGCGCCGCCGGACTCGCGGGGCACCTCACACAGGGCGGCTTCGACCCCGGCCTGGCCGCCCTCGTGGCGTCGCTCGCCGCCGTCGGGACCCTGGCCGGGACGGCGCTCTCGCACCGGGTCTCCCCGGCCGGGCTGCGGCGCGGATTCGCCGTGTTCGTGCTCCTCGTCGCCGCGTTCCTGGTGGCCATGAACTCCGGCGCCGTTATCCCGTAGAATAGGCGCACCCGCCTCGGCGGGAACGGAGGAGGCGAATGGAACCGGCCATTTCACTGAAGGGCCTGAACAAGACTTTCGGCGAGCACCAGGCCGTGCGCGATCTCTCGATCGAGGTCCCCGCCGGCTCGATCTTCGGCCTGCTCGGTCGCAACGGCGCGGGCAAGACCACCACCATCCGGATGATCATGGACATCATCCGTCCCGACACCGGCGAGGTCCGTGTGCTCGGCCGGCCCCTGAGCGACGGCGCCAAGGACCGGATCGGCTATCTGCCCGAGGAGCGCGGCCTCTATCCCAAGATGAAGGTCATCGAGATGCTGGAGTTCCAGGGCTCCGTCAAGGGGTTCTCCCCCGCCGAGGCGCGGTCCAAGGCCTCGGGGTGGCTCGACCGCCTCGAGCTGGGCTCCTGGTCCGGCAGGAAGGTCGAGGAGCTCTCCAAGGGAATGCAGCAGAAGGTGCAGTTCATCGCCTCCGTCATCTCGGATCCCGACCTGCTCATCCTCGACGAGCCGTTCTCCGGCATGGACCCGGTGAACCAGGACATCTTCCGGGAGCTGATACTCGAGCTGCACCGGGCCGGCTGCACCATCGTCTTCTCCACCCACGTGATGGAGTCCGCGGAGAAGCTCTGTCGCGAAATCGCCCTGATCGACAAGGGCCGCGTGGTTCTCGGCGGCACGATGTCCTCGATCAGGCAGCAGTTCGGCAAGAACTCCATCCAGCTCGAGTTCGACGGTGACGGGTCGTTTCTCGCCTCCCTGCCCGGCGTGGACAAGATCCACGACTACGGCCAGCACGTGGAGATCCGGCTCAAGCAGGGCGCCGATCCGCAGAGGATTCTCGAGGCCTGCGTCGGCCGGCTGACCATACATCACTTCTGGGTGATGAGCCCCACGCTGCACAACATCTTCGTCCAGAAGGTGGGAAAGGAATCATCCGATGCATAGGATACTCATGGTCGTGAGAAGGGAGTACCTGCAGAGCGTGCAGCAGCGTGCGTTCTGGATCGGCACCCTCGCCTTCCCGCTGCTCATGGTCCTGATGTTCGCGCTGCCGATCTTTCTGTCGAAGGTCAACCCGGAGCAGCAGAAGAAGATCGTCATCATCGACGCCACCGGCCGTCTTGCCGGGCCGGTCGAGACGGAGCTGTCCCGCCTCACCCTCAAGAACGGCCAGCCCGAGTTCGTCGTGGAGACCTCCCCGTCATCGTCATCGCCCCAGGAGGCCCGGCAGGCTCTCGAGCCGCGGGTCCTCGAAGGGGAGATCTACGGAATCCTGGCGGTGGGAGACAACCTTGAAGCGGACGACAACTACCGTGTCTACCTCAAGTACACCGGCGACGTGGAGACGATCCGGAAGCTCGAGAACGCCATCGAGAGTGCCGTGGTGGGAGCGCGGCTCGAGGCCAGCGCCATCGGGCTGGACCGGGCGACGCTCGACTCTCTGATGGCTCCGATCGATCTCAAGAGCTTCCAGGTGAGCGCTTCGGGTGAGGCGCGCGAGCGGGGCTTCGTGCAGGTCTACATCGCCACGTACGCATTCGTCTTCCTGCTGTACTTCATGCTGTACTTCTACGGGTTCTCGATGACGCGGGGCATCCTCCAGGAGAAGTCGAACAAGATCATGGAGGTGCTGCTCGGCTCGATGACGTCCGACCAGCTCATGACCGGCAAGATCCTGGGCATCGGCCTCGTCGGGCTGACACAGGTCGTCATCTACATGGTGACAGCGGGCGTCCTGCGGGTGCTGACGCTCTCACGCTCGGGCCGCAGCGATGTCGGCGATGTTCTCAGCAGCCTCACTCCGTCCAAGCTGATCTACTTCGCGCTCTTCTACGTGCTGGGCTACTTCATGTTCACGTCGATGTTCGCCGTCGTCGGAGCCGTGTGCAAGACGGAGCAGGAGACGGTCTACTTCCAGATGCCGGTGCTGATGGGGCTGCTGATCCCGCTGCTGACGACGGTCTTCTTCGTCAAGCATCCCGATTCCACGGCCGCGGTGGTGCTGTCGCTGATCCCGCTGTTCACGCCGATGCTGATGTTCATGCGGATCAGCGTGCTGACTCCACCGTTCTGGCAGATAGCCCTGTCGGTCGTGCTGATGATCGGCACCATCTTCCTGCTGTTCCGGGGGGCCGCCAAGGTATTCCGCGTCGGGATGCTGATGCAGGGCAAGAGGCCCACCATTCCCGAGATCCTGCGTTGGGCGAGGGGCTGACCGTCCGGATCAGGCGGCCAGCAGCCGCGCGATCAGCTCGGCGTACTGTGACAGGGCGCGCGGGCCGAGGAAGCAGCGTGTCACGCGCGTGCGGGCGCCGAGCCCGAGCCGGCGGCCCAGGTCGGGATCCTCGAGCACCCTTCTGAGCGCGGCGGCGCAGGAATCGAGATCGGACGGGTCCTTGACCAGCAGCCCGCTCACGCCGTCCTCGACCTGGTCCTGGATGCCGCCCACCGCGCTGGCCACCACGGCGCGTGACTTCCACATCGCCTCGGTCACGGTGAGCCCGAATCCCTCGCGAAGGCTCTTCTGGACGATCACCGCGGCGTGGCGCTGAAGCGCGTTCACCATCGCGGCGTTCTCCTCCAGGTCGTCCATCGGCAGGCTCACCAGATGCACCCGGGCCCGTTTGCCGGCGGGAAGGGCGCGCCAGCGGGCGGCCACCTCCTCGTACACCTGTGCCCCTTCCGGATCGTCCGTCACCCCTTTCACGCTGGGACCGGCCAGCACGAGATGCGATCCGGCGGGAGAGGTGCCGTTGACCAGCCGGCAGAAACCCTCGAGCACGCCGACGGGGTCCTTGAGCCGGTCCCACCGTGAGACCTGCACCACGAGAGGATCCTCGGGGCCGGGCAAGGCGCCGTCGCCCTCCCTGTCGGCGCGCCGGCCGATCGGCGACGTGGCTCCCCCCTCGCGAAGGAAGACCGCGCGGCCGTCGTCCGCCGGGCCCGAGAGCAGCCCGATCTTCGTGAGGATCGCCCGCACCGCGCGCGGGTCCATGTCGACGTTCTTGGGCGAGAACGGGTCGATGGAGGGGGGCACGATAACGCTTCGCCCGCTGTCGCACATCGGCGGGACATACGCCGGGCGCGAGAAGACGAACGCCCGCGCGTGCGCCAGGTGGGGGGCGAGGAAGGCCCACCCGCGATCCGCCTCGGCGCTCTTCGTGTCGTCACCGATATGGCAGCGCCATATCACCTCGGCCCCGAGTTCGGACAGAGGCTTCGCAAGCCCCGCCGTCTGCGGATCGTGCAGGATGACGACATCGCGCGGGCGGACCATCCGCGTCATCCCTCTCGCGTTCTCGTCCGTCACGTGCTGGTAGACCGCCGCCTCGGCCTCGCCCAGGCCGGAGCCGTCACCCGCCTGCCCGTGCAGCGCGTTGTGCAGTCTCTTGGTGATCCTGAAGAAGTCGGCGATACCACCGATCACGACCCACCGGGTGTCGATTCCGAGGCCGCGGGCGTACGGCAGGAGCGAGTGGAGCATCTCCGCCACACCGCCGCCCGACGCGGTGCTGTTGACATTCCAGACCACGCGGCCACCGAGCCGCCCCCGGAGGTCCTGTGCCGCCGCGGAAAGCTCCTCGATCACCCCCGGCTCGACCACCGAGGTGAGCGGGGTCGGTGATTTCGGGATTATCGGCACCTCGAACGGGGGCGGAACGGCCTCTGAGCGGCGTGCTGGCATGATGGGACAGAACTTACGGCCCAAATCCGGCCCGGGCAACCGCTAATCGGCTCAAAGCCCCCGCCGGGCCAACCTTCACGACGCGTGGATGTCCGACCTGCAGGCGGGGTATCCTCGCCCGTCGGCGGGCAACGAAGAGCCGGGAGGAGCCGGGTGGGTTCACGAAAGCGACGCGCAGGCTGGATCGGCATCATGGCGATCGCCGTCTGCCTCGCCGGCCCCTCCGCCACCGGCGCCTTGAAGCTCCCGCCTCACGGCGACCGCTCGGTCCATGACCTGGCAGGCGTCGTCAGGCCGGCCGATGCCGCCACGATGGAGAGGCTGCACCGCGAGCTGTTCGAGAAGACCGGCGTCGCCATCGTGGTGATCACGGTCAAGGACCTCGAAGGCGAGCCGATAAGCGACTTCGCCGTCCGGGTCGGCACCGAATGGGGCGTGGGGAAGAAGGGAGAGGACCGCGGCATCGTCGTGGCGCTCTCGACCACGGATCGCCGCATCTTCATCGCGACCGGCTACGGCGTGGAAGGGTATCTGCCCGATGGACGCACCGGTGCGATCCTCGACGAGATCACGATCCCGCTCCTGCGACGCGGCGAGACGTCAACCGCGCTGCTGAAGACGAGCGAGGCGCTCGTGGCCGCCTCGGCGGCCGAGTATCACGTCACGATCGAGGGAGCGGGCCCCGTCCCGCCCCAGGGCCGGCGGCAGAAGGGCCCGCCGAGTCTGCTGAGAATCATTCTGACCCTCGTCGGGCTGGCGTTCGCGGCGTACCTGTTCATCCGGAACCCGATCCTCTTCCTCATCCTGTTCTCGGGCGCCGGACGCGGGGGGCGGCGCGGCGGTTTCGGGGGCGGCGGGTTCGGCGGACACGGAGGCGGAGGCGGTTTCGGGGGGTTCGGCGGCGGCGGGTTCGGCGGAGGCGGCGCGGGCCGCGGCTTCTGATCAGGCGACAGGGAGGGAGATCATCGATGAGCGAGACCGGAGCGGCCGGCAACCAGGCCCTGGATCGGATGGTGGAGAACCTGTCGGCGTCGCTGGGCGACCGACTCCACGGCGTCGTGCTGTACGGCTCCGCCGCCCGGGGCGACTACCAGAAGGCCTCGAGCGATCTGAATATTCTCGTGATCCTCGTGGATCTCGAGCCGGCCACGCTCGCCGCGCTCGAGCCGGCTTTCACGAAGTGGAGCCGGCAGGGACAGCCCCCGCCGCGGATCTTCTCCCCGGCGATGATCGCCGACGCGGCCGACGTCTTCCCGGTCGAGTTCCTCGACATCCGCGACCACCACGTGCTGCTCAAGGGGTCGGACCCGTTCGGGAATCTGGCGATCGGGCTCGACTCGCTGCGGCTGCAGTGCGAAAAGGAGCTGCGCGAGAAGATGATGCGGCTGCGCGAAGGCTACGTCGTGGCGCACAGCAGGGCGAAGCGGATCGAGCGGCTGATGGCCGACTCGTACTCCTCCTTCGCCGCGCTGTTTCGCGGCTGCCTGCATCTGCTCGGCGGCGAGGTGCCGAAGCACAACGACGAGGTGGTGGCGGCCTTCTGCCGGAAGGCGGGGCTGGATCCCCGTCCATTCGCGCAGGTGGCCCGGCTCAAGCAGGGTGTCCGCGCGGAAGGGCACGCGAAGGAGCTTTTCCTGCGATATTATGGCGAGCTCACGAAGGCGGTCCATCGGGTGGACCGTTTCGAGTCTCGCCCGGAGGCATGAATCGATGAAAAAGGTCGTTGTCGGCTGTCTCATCCTCGTCGTGGCGGCGGCCCTGGTCGTCGGGCTGACGGTCCTCGGCAAGTACAACAGCCTGGTCTCGAGCAACGAGGCGATAGACGAGGCCTGGGCGCAGGTGGAGAACGTCCTGCAGCGGCGCGCCGATTCTGATCCCGAATCTCGTGGAGACGGTCAAGGGGTACGCCACGCAGGAACGAACCGTCTTCGAGGAGGTCGCCAACGCGCGCGCCAAGCTGGCCGGCGCCACCTCGCCGGGCGAGGCAGCGGCCGCCAACGCCGGGATGACCTCCGCCCTCGGCCGGTTGCTCGCCATCGCCGAGGCTTATCCTGAGCTCAAGTCGAACGAGAACTTCATCAGGCTCCAGGACGAGCTGGCGGGCACCGAGAACCGTATCGCCGTCGAGAGACGCCGTTACAACGAGACGGTGAGGATTTACAACACCTCGATCAAGCGCTTCCCCGGCAACCTGATAGCCGGGATGTTCGGTTTCGACGAGCGCGAGTACTTCCAGGCGGAGGAGGGGGCGCGTGAGGTCCCCAAGGTGAAGTTCTGATCGGGGTGGGACGATGGACGGACGATGCCGCCGTGAGGTCACCGAGCTGCACGGCTTCTTCGAGGGATGGTTCAACGGCACGCTCGCCGCGACCGAGGAGAGCTTCAACCGTTTCAGCAGCGTGATGGCCCCGGGGTTCGAGATCATCTTCCCCAACTCGCGTGCCATGGGCCGCGACGAGCTGCTGGCGCACGTCCGGGGAGCGCACGGCCTGTACGCGCCCGGGGGCAAGCGTATCCGGGTCGAGAACTGCATCTGCCGGGCCATCGCCCCCACCATGCGTCTCGTCACCTACGAGGAATGGATCGATGGACCCGAAGGCTCCAACGGGCGTCTCAGCTCCGCCGTCATGCGTCTGAAGGAAGGCACGCCCAATGGAGTGGAGTGGCTGCACGTCCACGAGGCCCGTCTCGACCAGCCGCGGAGTCGCTGATTGAGCGCCGCCACGCTCGCGATCATCGTTCTCGCCCTGTTCGGTCTGGGCTACCGGTTCTACGCGAGGCATCTCGCCGACAAGGTGTTCGGACTGCGCGCGGACGAGCCGGTGCCCGCGAGAACGATGGCCGACGGCGTCGACTACGTCCCCACGCAGATGCACGTGCTGTGGGGGCATCATTACACGTCGATCGCCGGCGCCGCACCGATCGTGGGCCCTGCACTGGCGGTGATCTGGGGATGGCTCCCCGCGCTGCTGTGGGTAACGGTGGGGGCCATCTTCATGGGGGCGGTGCACGACTTCTCGTCGCTGGTGATCAGCCTGCGCAATCGCGGGGCCGCTCGATCGGCGAGATCGCCGGGTCGGTGCTGGGCCCGCGCGCGCGGACGCTCTTCCTGGTGATCATCTAGCTTCCTGATCTGGATCGTGCTGGCGGTGTTCGCCTACATCATCGCCACGCTGTTCGTTCGACTACCCGGGCGTCGATCTTCCCGATCAAGATCCAGATCATCGTGGCGGTGCTGCTGGGCTGGCTCGTGTACCGCAGGGGGATGTCGTTCTTCTGGCCCTCGATCGTGGGCTACGCGATCCTGCTGGGCTCGGTCTTCTGCGGCGACGCCGATCGCCGAGGCCTTCCCGGTCCTGTCGAGCATCTCCGTCGGCACCTGGGTGTGGTTCCTGATGATCTACTCGTTCGTGGCCTCGGTGCTGCCGGTGTGGCTGCTGCTGCAGCCCCGCGACTATCTCAACGCCCACCAGCTCGTCACCGGGCTGGTCCTGCTCACTGCGGGCTCTTCGTGCTGCGCCCGATCGTCCAGGCGCCCGCGCGTGAACCTCCATCCGCCCGGGGCGCCGCCGATGATGCCGTTCCTGTTCATCACCATCGCGTGCGGCGCGATCTCGGGCTTCCACGGACTGGTGTCCTCGGGCACGACCTCCAAGCAGGTGGCCCGCATGACCGACGCCCGTCCCATCGGCTACGGCGGGCATGCTCGGCGAGGGCGCCCTCGGCATGATGGCGGTGCTGGCCACCACCGCGGGCTTCGCCACCACGGCCGACTGGCACGCGCATTACGCGAGCTGGGGCGCCGCCTCCGGGCTCGCGCCCAAGCTCAGGCCTTCGTCGACGGCGGCGCGGGCGTTCATCGCCGCGCTGGGCATCCCGATCGAGGCCGCGCGGACTTTCATCGCGGTGATGGTGATCGCCTTCGCCGCCACCTCGCTCGACACCGGTGCCCGCATCCAGCGGCTGATCATCGCCGAGCTGGCCGACGCCTACGGCATCAGGCCGCTCACGAACCGCTATCTCGCGGCTGCGGTCGGGCATCGGGGCGGCGCTGCTGCTGGCGCTGACACAGGCGGGCGGCAAGGGAGGTCTGGTTCTGTGGCCGCTGTTCGGCACCACGAACCAGCTCGTCGCCGGCGTGACGCTGCTGGTGGTGAGCGTCTGGCTGCGCCGCGCGGGACGGCCCATGGTGTACACCTTCGTCCCGATGCTGATCGTGGCGGCGGCCACGCTGATGGCGATGGTGTCCGAGGTGCGAGGACACGTGGCGGGGGGCAACTGGCTGCTCGCCGCAACTGGCGCTGCGATTCTCGTTCTCGACGTGTGGGTCCTGCTCGAAGGGCTCGTCGTGCTGTTCGGAAGGCCGCGGGGCCGGGCGGCCCTGTCTTGACGGATCTCGTCCGGGGTTCCTATACTCGCCGCCCCGGTCCTCACAGGAGGCTTCCTCGATGAGCAGCCCGCGCGACCAGTGGAGCTCCCGCTTCGGATTCATCCTGGCGGCCGCCGGCAGTGCCATCGGCCTCGGCAACCTGTGGAAATTCCCGTACATCACCTGGAGCAACCGGGGCGGGGCGTTCGTGATCACCTATCTGGCCTGTGTCCTGGCGGTCGGACTGCCGATCATGATGGCCGAGATCCTGATCGGCCGGAGGACCCAGAAGAGCCCCGTCGGGGCCATGCGCGAGGCCGTGGGGCCCGCCTGGGGCCTCGTCGGGGGGCTCGGCGTGCTGACCGGGTTCGTCATCCTCGGCTATTACACGGTGGTGGCGGGCTGGACGCTCAGCTCCTTCGCTCAATGCCTGGGCTGGAGCCTCGGCGGATTCCCCCACGAGGCGGACCTCAGCGCGGCCTTCAACGAGTTCCTGACCCAGGGCCCCCTGCAGATGTTCCTGTCGACGGCGTTCATGGCCGCCACGATGGGGGTCATCTATCTCGGCGTCGGCAAGGGGATCGAACGGGTGTCGAGCGTCCTGATGCCGGCACTCTTCATCATCCTCGTCATGCTCCTGGTAAGCGCCCTGAGCATGGAGGGCTCGTCCCGGGCCGTGTCGTTCCTGTTCGTCCCACACTTCGAGGACATGAGCAGTAACGGCGTGCTCGAGGCGCTGGGCCAGGCGTTCTTCTCGCTGTCGCTCGGCATGGGCGCGATGATTACCTACGGCTCCTATCTCAGCCGCCGCGAGTCGGTCGCGCAGGCGGCGTTCGTGGTGGTCTTGCTCGATACGCTGATCGCCGTGGCGGCGACCGTGATCATGTTCTCGGTGATCTACTCGGTGCCGGGCATGTCCGAGCAGATCAGCGGATCCACGGTCGGCATGCTGTTCATCACGCTGCCAAAGCTCTTTTACACCGTCGTCCCGTTCGGTGCGATCCTGGCGCCCCTGTTCTACGTTCTCGTCGCCTTCGCCGCGCTCACCTCCACCATCTCGCTGCTGGAGGTCGTCGTGAGCTATTTCATCGACCAGCGCGGTATGAGCCGGACGACGGCGACCTCGCTTTGCGGGGTCGCGATCCTGGTGCTATCCATGCTCTGCGGCCTTTCGTTCGGCGCATGGGGCGGCCTGTCGACCTTCGAGGTGTTCGCAGGCAAGCAGGGCCTCTTCGCCACGCTCGATCACCTTGCGGCCAACTGGATGCTCCCGATCGGCGGCTTCTTCATCACACTCGCCGCCGGATGGATGATGACCCGCGAGGCGACGCACGACGAGCTGACGCGCAACGCCCCGGCCTGGTTCAGCTACGGCGCCTGGCGCCTGTTCATCCGTTACGTCGCGCCGCTGGCCGTCGCGGCGATCATCGCGGCCGTGATCTCGGGCAAGGACTTCAGCTAGAGAGGAGACTGCCATGACACTGCTCGACTTTCTCGGCTTCGGAAAACCGCAGCCGCCCGATACCGCGGGGCCGGCGGGCCCCGGAGACACCGATACCATCCGGCGGATCGTCAAGGCCCTGCAGAGCCTCGACACGGAACATGCACGACGCATCGCGGCTTTCGCCTTCATCCTGAGCCGTGTGGCCAACGCCGACATGGAGATCAGCGACGAAGAAACCCGCGAGATGGAGAAGATCGTCATGAAGTGGGGCGGGCTTCCCGAGGAGCAGGCGGTCCTCGTCGTCCAGATCGCGCGCCATCAGAACATCCTGTTCGGTGGGACCGACAACTTCATCGTGACCCGCGAGTTCAAGAACGCCGCCAGCCCGCAGGAGAAAGAGGAGCTCCTGCACTGCCTCTTCGCCGTCTCCGCCGCCGACGACTCGATCTCCTCGGTGGAGGAGGGCACCATCTCGCAGATCGCCGGCGAGCTGGGCCTGAGCCGCGAGGAGCTGGTCGCCATCCGGAGCCAGTACCGCGACAAGCGCGCCGTCATGAAGGACCTGCCGCGATGACCTTCGTCGTCACCAACCGGATCGCCGTGGCCGAGGGACACGAGGCCGACTTCGAGGACCGTTTCAGACACCGGGCCCATCTCATCGACCAGGCTCCCGGGTTTATCCGGAACCAGGTGCTTCGCCCGGTGCGGCGCCGGTTCAACCACCAGACGGGAGTCTGGGAGGAGAGCCCCGAGCCCGGCGTCTATCTGGTCCAGACCACGTGGTCCAGCGAGCAGGCGTTCTGGGACTGGACGCAGAGCGAATCGTTCCGCATCGCGCACAGCAGGCGCCCGCCCGCCGAGATGTTCTCCGCCCCGAGCGCCCTCGAGGTCCACGAGATCGTCCTGAGCACCGACCGCCGCGACGTTGACGGCGAGCCGATGGAGGCACATGGAAATCCTGCAGAACGTCGTTGACAGGCTGGAATACTGGATCTGGGACTCGGGGATCTCGGCCGGCGGGGACATCATCCCGTACGTCGTGATGGCGCTGCTCGGCGTGGGCGTCTTCCTCACGCTGCGGCTCGGCTTCATCCAGGTGAGACATCTGGCGCACGGCTTCGCCGTCACTTCGGGAAGGTACGACGACCCGAACGAGCCGGGCGATGTCCCGCACTTCCAGGCCCTGACGACGGCGCTCTCGGCGACCGTCGGTATCGGCAACATCGCCGGCGTGGCGATCGCCATCCACTGGGGCGGGCCCGGCGCGCTGTTCTGGATGTGGGTCACGGCGGCGCTCGGCATGGCGACCAAGTACACCGAGGTGACGCTCGCACAGCGCTACCGGCACATCGAGAGACCGGACCTCGATCCGAAGCACTGGGAGGGGTCGGTCTCGGGCGGGCCGATGTACTACATCGAGAAGGGGCTGGGCCGGATCGGCCGCCCCCTGGCGGTCTTCTTCGCGCTGATGCTCGGCTCGACCGCCTTCCTGACGGGAAACGCCGTGCAGGCGAACACCGTGGCCGACACGATGCGGAGCACCTACGGGATACCGGTCTGGATGACCGGACTGGTCTCCGCCGCGGTGGTCGCGATGGTCATCCTGGGCGGCATCGGCCGCATCGGACGCGTCACGAGCGTGCTCGCCCCGGTGATGGCCGTCATCTACGTTGCCGGCGCCCTCACCATCCTACTGCTCAACGCGGGCAAGGTCGTGCCGACGCTGATGTTCATCGTCAGTGAGGCGTTCAATCCCTCGGCCGGCGTGGCCGGAACGGGAGCCGGCGCGTTCGTGGTCACGATGATGTGGGGGGTGAGACGCGGTCTGTTCTCCAACGAGGCCGGACAGGGATCGGCGCCGATCGCGCACGCCGCCGCCAAGACCGACGAGCCGGTGTCGGAGGGGGTCGTGGCGCTGCTCGAGCCGTTCATCGACACGATCCTGATCTGCACCATGACGGGTCTGGTGATCATCATGACCGGCGTCTGGAACGAGCGCGTCCCCACCGAGATCACCCTCGGCGGGGGCGACCTCTCATACGTCGTCCAGGACGAGTCGGGCCGGTTCGTCTCCACCGACGCGCCCGATGCGATCCCGGTGCGCGACGGGGCCCCGGCGGCGTCGGACGACACGCCGATGCTGGCATGGCACGAAGTGCCGGTGGAGCGGTTCTTTACCGACGAGGAACGAACGCTCCCCTTCGACGGCGTCATCCATGCCGGAGCCGGCAACGCGACGAGCGCGCGGGGGGAGACGTTCACCTCGCTGTACGCCCTCGCCGCGGAGAGCGCTGCGCCGCTCACCATGCTCGGGTTCGAGCGCGGGCTGCCGGGCGAGTGGGGTGACATCATCGTGGTGCTCAGCGTGATCCTGTTCGCCATCTCCACTGCGATCTCGTGGAGCTACTACGGCGACCGGTGCGCCAACTACCTGTTCGGCCGACGCGCCATCCTCCCCTACAAGGCGGTTTACGTCCTCATGCACTTTCTCGGGGCGGTCGTTCCGCTCACGGTCGCCTGGACGCTCGGCGACGTCTTTCTCGGCGTGGTCATACTGCCGAACCTGATCGCGCTCGTGCTGCTGTCGCCGAAGGTAGCCGAGATGACACGCAGCTACTTCGAGCGCAAGCCATGGATCGCGAACGCCGAGGCGCACCGGCAGGCGACGACGAAACGCCGCGGCTCGTGAGGGTTTTGCGGCTCCGCGGTCGTCCCGTGGTTGCATGATCCGCTCCGTGAGATAAACTGTGGCCCATCCGTCGGGCGGCAGTTCCTGCGAATTCCACCGTGGGGCGACAACGCCGCCCGCCCATCGGCGCACGGAAGGAGCGGATGGACCACACGGGGGCCGACGGCCTCGCCCATCGGTACCGCGAGGTACGCTCCATGACCGAGCGGCTCTGCGCGCCGCTCTCACCCGAGGATTGCGTCGTGCAGTCGATGCCCGACGCGAGCCCCGCCAAATGGCATCTCGCGCACACGTCACTGGTTCTTCGAGACCTTCGTCCTGCAGCGGGCGCCGAAGGGATACACCGCCTGCGACGACGCGTACCGGGTGCTCTTCAACTCCTACTACAACAGCGTCGGCGAGCAGCACCCCAGACCCCGGCGCGGCATGGTCACCCGTCCCGGGCTCGACGAGGTGCGCTCCTATCGTGCACACGTGGACGAGTATATGGGACGGCTGTTCGACCGCGGCGATCTCACCGAGTCGACCGCCGCGATCATCACCCTCGGCCTCAACCACGAGCAGCAGCACCAGGAGCTGATCCTGATGGACGTCAAGCACCTGCTGTCGTGCAACCCACTCTGGCCGGCCTATGCCCCGGCAGCCCCGCGCTCCCCCGCGACGGCGGCCGCGCTCGAATGGATCCCCTTCGCGGGCGGCACGGCGGCGATCGGCCACGAGGGGGCCGGATTCTGCTTCGACAACGAGAAGCCCCTGCACCGGGTGCTGCTCGAGCCGTACGCCCTGGCCTCGCGTCCGGTGAGCAACGCGGAGTTCGCCGCCTTCATGGAAGCGGGCGGGTACGACGAGCCCCGGCACTGGCTGTCGGACGGCTGGGACACGGTGCGGCGGGAGGGATGGACGGCGCCCCTCTACTGGCGTCGTGACGCGCGCGGCTGGCAGCAGTTCACCCTCTCCGGGTCGCGCCCGGTGGAGCCGGACGAACCAGTCTGCCACGTGAGCTACTACGAGGCGGACGCCTACGCCCGCTGGGCCGGCGCGCGGCTTCCCACAGAGTCGGAGTGGGAGAGCGCGGCGCGCGCGCAGGGCGCGGCGACCACGGGCGTCTTTCTCGAGTCCGGTCTGTTCCACCCGTCACCTGCGCCGCGCGGGATGATGGGCAACGTCTGGGAGTGGACGGCGAGCCCCTACGTCGCCTATCCCGGCTACCGGCCCCCCGCCGGGGCGCTCGGGGAGTACAACGGCAAGTTCATGGTGAACCAGATGGTGCTGCGTGGCGGAGCCTGCGTCACGCCACAGAGCCATATCCGCCCGACCTATCGCAACTTCTTCTATCCGTCCTCCCGCTGGCAGTTCGGGGGACTTCGCCTCGCGAGGGACGAGCGATGAAGCAGCCCGCACGGGCCATCAGGTTGCGCGACTATGCTCCAGGCACGGAGCGGTTCCTCGAGGACGTCCTCGACGGGCTGCGCCGGCCGCGCAAGCGGATCCCCTGCAAGTATTTCTACGACGAGCGCGGGTCGCAGCTCTTCGAGCGGATCTGCGATCTGGACGAGTACTATCTGACGCGCACCGAGCTGGCGATCATGGACCGGCACGCCGGCGAGATGGCCGGAGCGCTCGGCCCCGGCGTTCTGCTCATCGAGTACGGCAGCGGCAGCGGGCGCAAAACCCGGCTCCTGCTGGACCGTCTCGATGCGCCGGCGGGATACGTGCCGATCGACATCTCGGCGGAGGCGCTCGCCGACTCGGCGCGGCGGCTCGCGACGGAGTATCCCACGCTCGAGGTGCTGCCGGTGTGCGCCGACTATACGGCGCCGTTCCGGATCCCTCAGCCGTCCCGGCCGGTGACGCGACGCGCCGTCTACTTCCCCGGCTCAACCATCGGCAACTTCTCGCCCGCCGGCGCGCGGCGCTTTCTCGCCCACGTCGCCCGCGTGGTGGGGCCGGGTGGAAGGCTCATCGTAGGGATGGATCTGCGGAAGGACCCGGCCGTGCTCGAGGCGGCGTACGACGACGCCGAGGGCGTGACCGCTGCGTTCAACCTGAACCTGCTGAACCGGATCAACCGGGAGCTGGGCGGCGATTTCAGGCTCGAGCGGTTCAGACACCTCGCGCGGTACAACAGCCGGCAGGGGCGGATCGAGATCTACATCGTCAGCAGCGTGGAGCAGACGGTGACGATCGCGGGCGAGAGGGTCCACTTCCGCGCCGGCGAGAAGATCCATACCGAGTACTCGTACAAGTTCGACCTCGAGCAGGTGCGTGAGATGGCGTCGCGCGCCGGGCTGACCGTGCGCAGGATCTGGACCGACCCGAAGAAGTACTTCAGCGTGCAGTACATGACCGTAGGCCGGGCCTGAGGCCGGATCGCCCGGCTCTCGCAGCGGCCGCGGCGGGGCCGCCGCTACTCGCTCCTGCCGCCGGCAGGAATGGGCGGGTAGGTCGCGTTTGACGGATCCCAATCCACCGCAATCTGCGGATCCAGGTGGCGTCACCCTCGCTCTCTCTTTCTGTCAACTACCTACCTACGTTTTTTTTCGTGCGTATTCCTCGCCATGTCCTCTGCTGTTTTCTCTTCGGCTGCTCGACGCTTCTACCCGACACCCTCGTCACACGCTGGCGCGCTCGGCGGACAACTGGCCGCATCTTGCGCCGGCATCGACCGGGAGTTGGGCGTTCTTGATGGCGCGGCGAGGCGGTCGAGCGCGCCTGGGCCCGGCGCCCCTGGGTCTGGTCCGGGGTCTCGGACGTGGCGGTATCGGGGGGCATTACATCAACGAGAAAGTGATGGTTTGAGGATCAGCTCGCGGGCGCTTCTTCTCCTGCCTGCGGCACGACCGGAACGGAGGTCGATGCCGCGGCCCTCGGCGCGGACGCGCGCCACAGCGTCTTGAACCAGTTGGCGACTCCCTCCACGCCGAGGGTGATCAGGGGCAGCACGAGCAGGGTCAGCAGCGCCGATGAGATCAGCCCGCCCATCACCGTGCGCGCCAGGGGGAAGTAATAGATCCCGCCGACGGTGCTGCCGCCCACTGCGAGGGGCACGAGCCCGATGACGGTGGTGGTGGCGGTCATCAGGATGGCGCGCATCCGGTCGCGGCCGGCCTGAAGAATCGCCTCCTCGCGCGGCACGCCCGCGCGGCGGAGCTGGTTCATGTGATCCAGGAGCACGATGCCGTTGTTGACCACGATCCCGATCAGGATCAGCATCCCGATCTGGGCCATCATGTTGAACGGGGTGCGGGTGATCGCCAGCATCCAGGCCGCGCCCGCCACCGAGAACGGGATCGAGAACAGGATCGCGAACGGCTGCGCCAGCGACTCGAACAGCGACGCCATAACGATGTACACCAGCACCAGCGCCAGCAGGAAGTTGATCCCCATCTGGGCGTCCTCCTGCCCCTGCTCCAGGATCCGGTCGTCCCACGACCAGGAATATCCCGGCGGCATGTCGAAGGCGTCCATCAGTGAGCTGATCTCCTTGCGCGCCGCGCCCCAGTCCTTCCCCTCGTAGGTCGCGTTCACGGCGGCGCGCACCTTGCGGTTCTCACGCTCGATCTCCTGCTCGCGGCGCACGATGTTGAAGCTCGCGATGTCGCCCAGCGGCACCGCCTGCCCGTCCCGCCCGCCGATCTGGAGCTTCTTCAGGTCCTCGAGGTTCTCCCGGTCCTCCATCCTCAATGCGAGCCAGGTCTCGACCTCCCGGTCGCCCGCGTCGAACCGTCGCAGACGGAGGCCGCCCAGCGTGAAGGAGAAGATCTGCGAGACGTCCTGCGCCGTCAGGCCCTGGCGCAGAGCCTTGTCCCGGTCGATCACCACCTGGATCTCGTTGCGCCCCTTGGTCAGCGAGGTCGACACGTCGGCGACGCCCGAGACCGTGTTCAGTCGCCTCTCTGCCTCCTCGGCGAGCCGCCGCAGCACACCGCTATCCTGCCCGAAGAACTTCACCGCGAAGTAGGTGCTGCTGCCTCCCTCCTCGGCGTCCTCGTAGAAGAAGATCCTGGCGCCCGGCACATCCGGCAGCCCCTCGCGGATCCTCTTGCGCAGATCCTTGATCTCGGGGTCGGAGAGATTCTCGCGAGTCAGGTTGATTGTGGTGCCCGCCCGGTTCTCCGTGTAGAAGCTGTATACCGACTTGACGAGAAACTCCTCCCGGTGCTCGTCGAGGTACTTCTCCACCTGATTGACCGCACGTTCGGCGTCCGACTTGTACACGAAGTCCGAGAAATCGTAGTCGAGGAACAGCCGCTTGTTGACCGTTGCGGAGAACATACCGGTCTGGACCAGGCCGGCGACGAAGGGCACGAACCCGACGCACAGGCTGCCGATGATGATCAGGGTCGTCCACGCCTTGTGGCGCAGAGTCCAGGCCAACGCGCCGACGTACTTGTTCTCCATCCAGGTGATCGACTTGATCGGGGGCGACTCGCGCCGGCGCAGCAGATGCGCCGACATGAGCGGGATCAGAGTCAGCGACGAGAACAGCGAGCAGCCGAGCGCGATCGATATGGTGAGGCCCACCTCGCCGAGCCAGGTGGTGAGCTCGGTGCCGGACCCCACGATGATCGGCAGGAACACGATGACCGTGGTGAGCGTCGACGAGGCCACGGCCGTCATGACCTCACGGGTCCCGACCAGCGCCGCCTTCTTGATGTCCGGCTCAGTCCGGTGCTTGCGGTCGATCGACTCGAGAACGACGATCGCGTTGTCCACGAGCATCCCCACCCCGAGCATCAGCCCCATCATGGAGAGGATGTTGAGCGTCCTCCCCAGGAAGTACAGAATCCCGCAGGTGGCGATGATCGAGAACGGGATCGAGAACGAGACGATCAGGGTGGAGTCGAAGCGTCTCAGGAAGAAGTAGAGGACCACCACCGCGAGGATGCCGCCGATCGCGCCCGAGGTCTTGAGCCCGTCGATGCCGCCGGTGATGGCCTCCGCCTGATCCTGGAACACGAAGAGCTGGATCCCCTTCAGCAGCGGGTCGCGGTCGATGTCCTCGTGGATCACCTTCATCACGGCGTGCACGACATCGACCGTGTTGGCCGTCGACTCCTTGAAGACGTCCAGCGCCACGGCGTACTTGCCGTCGAGATGCCGCCCGTACGGGATCGGCGGCTCCTCGTACTTCACCTCGGCGATGTCGGACAGCCGCAGGCCCCGGTCGTTCACCCGGACGTCGCGTATCTGATCCACCGACCGGAACGCACCGAGGGCACGGGCGGTGTACCTGAGACCATCGTGGCTCACCTGCCCGAGCACCATGTTGGCGGTGGCCCCCTGAAGACGGCGGATCAGCTCGCCCACGTCGACGCCATGCTCCTTGACCTTGTCCAGGATCAGATCGATCTGGATCTCACGCGGCGCCACGCCGCCGATATCGACACGCGCCACACCGGGGACCCGGCGGATGCGGTTGGCGACGCGCGCCTCGATCAGGTCGTAGTGCTTGGAGACGTCGACGCCTTCGGCAGCGATCCGTCCCTGTATGACGGGGATGTCGTTCGTGTTGAAGGAGAAGATCAGGACCTCGCCGATGCCGGGCGGCAGCGAAGGCTTCACCTGCTCCATCTTCTCGCTGACCTGCATCCGGACGATGTCCAGATCCTGGCCCCAGGTGAACTCCAGCCCGAACTCGGAGCTGTCCGCGGTCGACGTCGAGCGCAGCTTCTTCACGCCCGACAGCGTCGACAGGACCTCCTCCACCGGTTTGGTAATCTCCTTCTCGATCTGCGTCGGATTGGAGTTCGGGTACGGGATGTTGATGCCGATGAACGGGGCGTCCACCGTCGGCAGAAACGCGAGGGGAAGCCGCGCGAGGGCGATGCCCCCGACAATCATGACGCTCAGGAGCGCCATGACAGTGGTGACCGGGCGATGGACGGCGAGACCGGGCAGGCTCATTCCGCCGCCTCCACGGTGCCGGGCAGGATGCCGGGCACGGCCTGCGACGCCTCGTCCTCGGAGGCCGCCGCATCCGCCGGGAACCGCTTCCGGTCGAGCAGCGTGTAGACCACCGGGATGACGAACAGGGTGAGCGCGGTGGCGACCGTGAGTCCGCCGATGACCGTGATCGCGAGGGGCGAGCGAAGCTCGGCCCCTTCACCGAGCCCCAGGGCCATCGGCAGCAGTCCCAGGATGGTGGTCGATGACGTCATCAGGATGGGACGCATCCGATCGAGCCCCGCCTGGAGGATCGCCTCGTGGCGCGCGAGCCCCTTCTCACGGTGCTGGTTGATCGCGTCGATCAGGACGATGGCATTGTTCACCACGATCCCGGCGAGCATGACGGCGCCGATCAGGGCCACGACGTTGACCGAGCTGCCGGTGAGGGCCAGCGCGGCGATCGCTCCGATGGCGCCCAGCGGAACGGTGAACATCACGATGAACGGCTGGAGGATCGACTCGAACTGGGAGGCCATCACCAGGTACACGAGAAAGATCGCGAGCCCCATCGCCAGGTACAGCGAGTTGAACGACCGCTGCAGTTCCTCCTCCTGCCCGCTCAGCGTCGCCGTGACGCCGGCCGACAGCGGGATGTCGCGCAGTCGCTGGCGGATGTCGCTCGCCACGGCTCCCATATCGCGGCCGGACAGGTTGCCGGAGATCACGGCGGCCCGCTTCTGGCCGATCCGGCGGATCTCGCTGGGCCCCTCCTCGAGCTTCACGTCGGCGACAGACTTGAGGTAGATCGGCACGCCGTCCCGCTGCGCGACGATCATGTCCTCCACGTCGCCCACGGACGCCTGCCCCACCTCCACGGACCTCACCTTGATGTCGATCTCCCGGTCGCCCTCGAGGAACCGGGTCGCCACCTCGCCCTGCACCTTGTTGCGGACCGTGCCCGCCACCTGGGAAAGGTCGAGCCCGAGGCGGGTGAGCTGGTCGCGATGAAACGCGATCTGCAGCTCGGGGTTGCCCACCTCGGCGGAGGACTTCACGTCGACCAGACCGGGCACCTCGGAGATGCGCTTCTTGACCAGCTCTGCCGATGCCTGAAGCGCCTCGAGATCATCGCCGTAGATCTCCACCTCGATCGGCGTCCGGAAGGTGAAGTACGAAGGACGCTCGAACTTGAACCGGGCCTGGGGCATTCCGTCGAGACGGGACCGCAGCAGGGCGATGACCGCTTCCTCCCTGCGCGCGCCGGAGCCCGGCTTCATGCGCACCTGCAGTCGGGCGACGTTCTCCCCCTCCGTGCCGGTTCTGGTCAGCGAGAGGCCGGCCCCGCCCACGATGCTCGAGTAGGCGTCGACATCGGGGACGTCCTTCAGCACGGACTGCACACCCTGGACGAACCTGTCGGTGGACTCCAGAGGTGTTCCCTCGGGCAGCTCGATCTGGAAGCTGAACTCACCCTGGGTGAACGACGGGATCAGGTCGAGCCCCAGCCCGCGCAGAACGACGAGCGACCCGGCGAATGCCAGCAGCGCCACCGAGAGCACCACCGCGCGCGAGCGGAGACACCAGCCGAGCAGTCCCGGGTAGGCCCCCAGGCCCGTTCCCAGGACGCCGTCGAACAGACGCGCCAGCGGGCGGGCACAGAACGACAGGCCGGCCCAGATCCGGGAGAGCGCAATCCGGCTCCACCGCAGCAGGAACGACGGACCGCCCACCAGGGTCGCGCGTGCCGCACGCCGCATCCGCCCCGTGGGGGCGGCCGGAACGGCCGGCACGCCGGTCGAGGACGAGCCGCGGTTGAGGAAGATCGCTCCCATCATCGGGATGAGCGTCAGCGAGACCGCCAGCGACGCCAGCAGCGAGAACGAGACCGTGAGCGCCTGATCGCGGAAGAGCTGTGCGGCCACTCCCTCGACGAACACCACCGGGACGAACACGGCGACGGTCGTCAGGGTGGAGGCGATGACGGCCCGTCCCACCTCGGAGGCTCCGCCCAGCGCGGCCGCGATGCCCGAATCGCCCCGCTCCTTGCGCTTGTAGATCGACTCGAGCACAACGATGGCGTTGTCCACGAGCATCCCCACCCCGAGCGCCAGACCTCCCAGGGACATGACGTTGAGCGTGGTGCCGGTCTGATACATCAGGAAGAAGGTGGCGATGACCGAGATCGGGATCGACACGCCGATGATCAGGGTGCTGACGATGTCCTTGAGGAAGAACATCAGGATGATGACCGCGATCAGACCGCCGATCAGGGCGTTGCTGATCACTTCCTGGATGGAGGCCTGTATGAACCGCGACTGGTCGACGCCCGTGACGACGCTGATCCCGGCCGGCAGCTCCTTCTTGACCCGGTCGAGCCGGGCGAAGATCGCCTTGGCCACCGAGACGGTATTGGCGTCACCTTCCTTGTAGAGCGCCATCTCCACCGCCTCGTCGCCGCCGAAGCGGGTGATCACCTCGCGCTGCTTGTGGCCCCTCACCACGGTGGCCACGTCGGCCATGGTGACGTTGCGGCCGTCCTTCGACACGAGCACCGTCTGCATGATGTCGTCGAGGTTGCGGAACTCGTTGCGCGAGCGCACGAGGTAGCGCGCTTCCTGCTCGTAGAGGCTGCCGCCCGCCTGGTTGATGTTCTCGCGCAGCAGCTTCTGGTTCACATCCTCGATGCTGACGCCGAGCAGGGCGAGCTTGCCCTCGTCGACCTGGACCTGGATCTCCTCCTCGTAGCCGCCGTTGACCTTGATCGCCGCCACGCCTTCGGTCGACTCGAGGTCCTTCTTGAGCACCTCCTCGGCCACGTACCGGAGCTGGGTGAGGTTCTCGCCACCGGTCATGTAGAGGCGCACCACCGGATCGTTGGCCGGGTCGAAGCGCAGCACCACCGGCTTTTCGGCCTCTTTGGGCAGCACGACCAGGTCGAGCTTCTCGCGGACGTCGATCGAGGCGAAGTCCATGTTCCGACCCCAGCCGAACTCCAGGGTGACCTGCGACAGCCCCGGCCGGGACACCGAGGTCATCCGCTGCACGCCGGCCACGACCCCTACCGCCTCCTCGATCTGCCGGCTCACGAGCGATTCGACCTCGGCGGGAGCCGCCCCCGGGAAGCGGGTCTCCACGGTCAGGCTCGGATAGGAGATGTCGGGAAGGAGATTGATCGGCAGTCGCGTGAAGGCAACGACCCCGAAGACGATGAGCGCGACCGCGATCATCGATACGGTTACACGTCTCTTGAGCGAGAATTCGATGACGCCCATGTCAGGTTCCCCCTAGCTGCGGGCGGGGAGGTCCGGCTCCCGGTGATAGGTCGATGCCTCGGTGGAGGAGATAATCTTGATCGCCGAGCCGTCCTTCAGGCCCCCCTGGCCGGCCACGATTACCTGCTCGCCGGCCTCGACACCCGAGAGCGCCTGGACGTTGTCGCCCTCCTCCAGCCCGATCGAGATGCTCCGCTTGGTGGCGGTCTCACCGGAAACCACGAAGACGAAGGAATCCTGCAGCTCGTGCACCACCGCCTCACGGGGCAGCAGGAGCGCCTTGGGCCGGGTCTCGCGCACGATGTCGATGGTGACGAAGGCACCCGGTCTCACCTCGGGAGGCGGCGCCGTGGCTTCCACCGTCACCTTAACCGTGCCGGTCGCGGTATCGACGACGGGGCTGATCTGCCGCACCCGGCCCTGGAAGGAGGTCGTCTCGCGGGCCTTGAGGGTGATCTTGACGCCACGCCCTTCCTGCAGGCCGTAGATGTCCTTTTCAGGCAGATAGATACGGGCGATCAACGGATCGAAATCGGCGACGGTGAATAGATCGTCGCCGGGACGGACATGCTGGCCGAGCTGGATCACCCGCTGGGTGACGTGCCCGGTGAACGGGCTGCGGATTGTCGTCTTTTCGAGCTTCCATTTCGCCTCGGCCAGCTCCTGCTGCGCGATCTGGTTTTCCATGGTGAGCTTGTCGAAGTCCTCTCGGCTCAGCAGGTTCTCGTCAACCGCCTTGACCCCTCGCTCGTAGGCCAGACGTGCGTTCGTCTCGCGCAGCTCGGCCTTCTTGAGGGCGATCTCGGCGTCGTCCCGCACCAGCTCGGCAAGCACCTGCCCCCGGGTGACGCGATCCCCCTCCTCGACTTTGAGCACGGCGACCCGCCCTTCCGCCTCGGCCAGCACCTTCACTTCGCTCTCAGAGACCAGGTTGGCGGTGGAAGAGATGTACGAGGACACCGGGCCGGTGGTGATGGTGGCGACGTTGACGGGAACCGGGGCCTTCTTGTCCTTCTCGTCCTTCTTGTCGCCCTTCTCACCGTCCTTTGCGGCGGCGTCATCGGCGGACTTGTCGTCCTTGCTGGCGTGGGCCACCGCTGCCTGGCCCGACCCGTCGGCGGCCTGAACCCCCGCCGTGGCGGCTTCGGGCCCGGGAGGCGATTTGAGAAAGGTGAAATAAACCGCGGCCGTTGCCACGACCGCCAGGATCAGGCCGGAGATGGCCCAGATGGCAACGCGTTTGCGACCAGTTCCGTCCTGCATATCGAGTCCCCCTCTTTGGCCGGATGTCCAGGGCGGCCGGTTTGTGACCGCGTCGCTAATAACGCAGGTTCTACGCGTCAGGTTCCACGGGAGTTTCATGCCGGGGCGAGGACCAGGGGGAACGGTTCCGGCTCGCGTTGACGGGGCTGGGCCGCTCCATTATGATCCAGCCTCGTGAGACCCCACCGACTCGACCCTCGCCGGCTCCTTCCGCTCACGCTCGCGTTCCTTCTGGCCGTCGCGGCCGGAACGCTCTCTTCCGCCCCGTCCGCCGCCGGACGCTCCCTGAAGCAGTCGATCGACGCCATCCTGCACGGAGGCGACATGGCCGGGTGCGCCGTGGGGATGCGCGTGGTGGATGCCGACACCGGTCACGTCCTGTTCGATCACGATGCCCAGACACCGCTCAAGCCCGCCTCCAACATGAAGGTGATGACCTCGGCGGCCGCGCTTTCGCTCCTGCGCCCCGAGTACGTGTTCAACACCGAGTACTACGCCCCCGGACGGCCCGTCGACGGCGTGGTGGCAGGCGATCTGTACATCAAGGGCTACGGTTCCCCGGCGCTGTCGGGAGAGCAGTGGTGGCTGATGGCGCGTGAGATCAGGGCGCGCGGTGTGGTCCGGATCGAGGGCGACCTGGTGGGCGACGACACCTACTTCGACGACCAGGAGCGCCCCGAGGGATGGCCCTCCCCGTCAGAGGACGCGTTCTACAACGCCCCGGTCTCGGCCCTCTCGGCCGACTACAACGCCGTGACCGTCGTGGTGCGCCCGACCCACGAGGGGAAGCAGCCGGAGGTGTTCCTGACGCCGTTCTCCTCGTTCTTCCAGGTGACGAACCACGCGGTGACCCGGGGCAACCGGTCGAACCTGCGCGTCGGCCGGCTCTTCGACGGATCCCGCAACACGATCGTGGTGGAGGGGAACATCGCCTCGCGCTCCGCTCCGAGCGTCTCCTACCGCTCGGTGGAGCAGCCCACCCTGTACGCGCTCGCGGCGTTCCGGGAGGCGGCGGCCAAGGAGGGGATCGTCATCAAGGGGGTGAACCGGCGCGGTGTCACACCGGACAAGGCGGTGAAGATCTACGAGCACGAGTCGAGGCCGCTGTCCGACCTGGTCCGGATCATGAACAAGCTGAGCAACAACTACATGGCGGAGAGCTTCCTCAAGACGCTCGGCGCCGAGACCGCCGGCCCGCCCGGCACGTCATCGAAGGGATCGCTCGCGCTGAGCGCGTTCCTGGAGGGGCTGGGCGTCGACACGTCCAGGCTGCGGATCACCGATGGCTCGGGACTCTCGCACGCCAACCGCCTGACCGCCGCTTCCCTCACCGCTGTCCTGGTCGCCATGTACGGCGACTTCGAGTCGTACCCGGAGTTCATGTCGTCGCTCGCCGTGGGAGGCGTGGACGGCACCCTCGACCAGCGCATGGTGGGTGGTCCGGCCCAGCGCCGCATCCGTGCCAAGACCGGCCATCTCAACGGCGTGTCGGCATTGTCGGGGTATGCGTTCAGCCAGGAAGGCCGGGTGCTGGCCTTTTCGATCCTGGTCAACGAGGGACGCGGAGCGGATTCCTGGAAGGTCCGACGCGGGATCGATCGACTCTGCGCGGCCATGATCGAGGCCGACCTCGCCGGGCCCGAGGCCGCGGCCGCACGTCGTTTCGCCGGAGCGGGCGGTTGACCTGATTGGTCCGTTTGTGCCGTTTGCCGTGGGGCTTCGCCGCGCTCATATTCTAAACGTCATGACTCCCCGGACGGCCGAGGCCGGCACCCGCGAGATGAGGGGCCACGAGATCCTGTCGCAGACGCATGCCTTCAGCGACGGTCTCTACCGCTGCACGGTCTTTCTGTTCGATCCGACCTCACCCGAGAACAAGCTGCGCATCTTCAAGGCGTACGGCCCTCACCCGGAGCCGGCTGAGGAAGAGGCGATCGGCGAGGCGTTGCAGTTCCTGATGCTGCCCGATTCCGACCCGGCCGTGGCGCAGACCAGCCATACCACGCTCGGGATCGGCGGACGGGTGGTGGAAATCTACTGCGACCTGGTGGGCGAGGGCCGGTTCCAGGCCTTCCCCTTCCTGGTGGAGCCGGATGGCACGCGTTCCATCATCATGCAGTTCCATCTGCTCGAAGCGGTCACGGGCCCCACGCCCGGCGCGGCCATGAACCGCTGCATCCGCCGCCTCGAGGAGCATTTCACCCTCCCCTCCCCGCTCGAGAACTGAGGCACGGCGCCGCCCCTCCCCGCAGGTGGAAACACCCCCACCCGCTTGCCGTACAATAGCGTCGTGAAGCCATCGTTCACGGCACATCCCCACGTGAGGTGATCATGAAGCACCCCGTCTCCCTCCCCGCGGCGTGTCTCGTCGCGGCCGTTCTGCTTTGCGCGGCCGGCCCGGCCCTCGCGCAGGACATACCCGATCTCGACCAGAAGGTCACGGTTCACAAGCTGGCGAACGGCTGGACCTTCATCATCTACGAACGGCCCGTCGCGCCCGTCTTCTCGTTTGCCACGCAGGTGAACGTCGGATCGGCGCAGGAGGTGCCCGGCATCACAGGCATCGCCCACATGTTCGAGCACATGGCGTTCAAGGGGACGCCCAACATCGGCACCAACGACTACGCCGATGAGAAGGTGGCGCTCGGGAAGGTCGACGAGGCGTACGCCGCGTACGACAAGGCGCGCCGCGCGCCCGGCGCCGACCCGAAGAAGGTGGAGGCCCTGGAGAAGGCCTGGAAGGACGCGCAGGAAGCGGCCGACAAGTACGTCGTGAAGAACGAGTTCGGCGACATCATCGACCGCAGCGGCGGCGTCGCCCTCAACGCCGGGACCGGTGCCGACTCCACCGTCTACTTCTATTCACTGCCCTCGAACAAGACCGAGCTGTGGGCCTACCTGGAGTCGGAGCGGTTCCTCCACCCGGTCTTCCGGGAGTTCTACAAGGAGCGAGACGTGGTCAAGGAAGAGCGGCGCCTGAGGACCGAGAGCCAGCCAATCGGCCGCCTCCTCGAGCAGTTCCTCGCCACCGCCTACATGGCCCATCCCTACGAGCACCCCACGGTCGGCTACATGAGCGACCTCGACTCGTTCAGCCGCGAGGACGCCGAGGCGTTCTACAAGAAGTACTACGTACCGTCCAACATGGTCACCGCCGTGGTCGGCGACGTGAAGGCCAAGGACCTGATCCCGATCCTGGACGAGTACTTCGGCCGGATCCCCAAGGGTGATCCCCCCCGCCCCTCAGGACCGTCGAGCCGCCCCAGATCGCCGAGAAGATCGTGCGAATGCCGGACCCGTCCCAGCCGATCTACGCCGAGGCGTACCACAAGGGGGCGATCACCGACCCCGATGAGCCGGTGTACGACGCGATCAGCGACGTGCTGAGCAACGGACGGACCTCCCGGCTGTATCGCTCGCTCGTGCGGGACAAGGAGATCGCGGTGAACGTGGGCGCGTTCGCGGGTCTGCCCGGCGAGAAGTACCCGAGCCTGTACCTGATCTACGCCCTGCCGGCGAAGGGACACACCAACGAGGAGGTCCGCGACGCCATCCACGCCGAGCTCGAGCGTCTCAAGAACGAGGACATCACCGACGAAGAGCTCGCCATGGTGAAGACGCGCGCCAAGGCCGACCTGATCCGCGGCATGGACAGCAACCTCGGACTGGCGAACAATCTCGCCGAGTACCAGACCTTCTTCGGCGACTGGAAGGCGCTGTTCGAGTCGACGTCGAGAATCGACAAGGTCACCAAGGCCGACATCCGCCGCGTCGCGGCCCGCACTTTCATCGAGACCAACCGGACGGTCGGCATGATCGAGACGCCGCCGCGAAGCCCGCCCAGGATGCGGCGGGCGGCAAGGAGAACGTGAGATCGAGACCTTCCAGGAGCTTCAGCCGGCCCTTCATCGCGCTGCTCGCCCTCGCGCTTGCCGTACCGGCCGTCTTCGCACAGGTCGATGACTACCGCGACCTCAAGTACCCGCCCCTGCGGCCCTTCACCGTGCCGCAGCCCGAGCGAGTGGTCCTGGACAACGGGATGGTGGTCCTGCTGCTCGAGGACCACGAGCTGCCGCTGATCGAGGCGCGGGCCCGGATCCGGGTCGGCTCGAGCCTCGAGCCGGCCGACAAGGTCGGCCTCACCTCGATATTCGGCGGCGTCCTCCGCACCGGTGGCACCCGTTCGATGACCGGCGACGCCATCGATGACTTTCTCGAGGCGCGCGCCGCCAGCATCGAGACCGGGGTCACCGACACCTTCGGCTGGGCCAACCTCTCGTGCCTGAAGGCCGACTTCCCCGATGTGCTGAAGGTGTATTCCGACATCCTGCGGCATCCGGTCTTCGACGAGTCGAAGATCAAGATCCTCAAGAACCAGATCAACTCCCAGATATCGCGCCGCAACGACGACCCGCAGCAGATCATGAACCGGGAGTTCGACAAGCTCGTCTACGGCGCCGACAGCCCGTACGCTCGCACCTCCGAGTACGCGACGATCGCCAACGTGTCTCGCGACGATCTGCTCGCGTTCCATGATCGGTACATCCATCCCGATCGGATCATCCTCGGCGTCGTCGGTGATTTCGACTCAGCGCGCATGAAGTCCGTGCTGGCGTCGACGTTCGGCGGCTGGGCCAAGGGGCCGCCGATGAAGGAGCCGGTCATCGAGATGTCGAAGGGGCCGAAGCCGGGGATCTATTACGTCAGGAAGGAGGACATGACCCAGTCGGACATCATCATGGGTCACCTCGGCATCCTCGAGAGCAATCCCGACCTGTACGCGGTCGATGTCCTCAACGAGGCGTTCGGCGGTGGGTTCGCCGCACGGCTGTTCTCGAACGTCCGGTCCAAGAAGGGGCTCGCCTACTCGGTGAGGGGAAGCGTCGGGTCCCATTTCGGCTATCCCGGCACCTTCAACGTCTGGATGACCACCAAGACCGGCACCACCGCCGCAGGCATCGACGCCCTGCTCGAGGAGATCGACGCCATCGTCTCCCGCCCGCCGGACTCCGACGAGGTCAAGCGCGCCAAGTCGTCGATCCTCAACTCGTTCATCTTCAATTTCGACTCGCGCGCGAAGATCCTGAACCAGCAGCTCACCTACGAGTATTTCGGGTTCCCGCGCGACTACCTGGCCCACTACCGCGAGAACATCGAGAAGGTGACCCCCGAGGACGTGGCCCGGGTGGCGCGCAAGTACATTCACAAGGACGCCATGGCGATCCTGGTGGTGGGGCCGTCCCAGGGGATCGACCGGCCGCTCGACTCGTTCGGCAAGGTCGCGCTCGTCGACATCGCCATCCCCGAGCCGGAAGGCCCCTCCGCGCCGGCCGCCTCGGCCGACTCGCTCGCCGAGGGCAAGCGGATCTTCGCCCGCGTGGTGGAAGGACTCGGGGGCGCGAAGGCGGTGGACGCCGTCAAGGGCGTGAGGACCACGTCGGACACCACGGTCCAGACACAGCAGGGAGAGATGACCGTGAAGGTCGTTTCCACGGTGTCTCTGCCGGATCGCGTCAGGCAGGAGCTCCAGACGCCCATGGGGCAGGTCCTGCGCGTCGTTTCCGGCGACGAGGGGTTCATGGTCACGCCGATGGGTACGGTGGGGATGCCGCCCACGCAGCGCGAGCAGATAACGCGCTCCACACGGCGTCAGCCGCTCGTGCTGGCCCAGCATCGCGACGACCCCGAACTGACGGCGCAGGCCCTCGGACAGGAGAGCGTCGACGGCCGTGAGGCCGACGTGATCCTGGTGACCTGGGGCGACGAGCAGGTGCGCCTGTGGGTCGACCGCGAGAACGGCCGCATCCTCAGGCAGATGTACCAGGGTCAGGGCCCGGGCGGGCCCGGGGAGATCGTCACCACCTTCGGCGACTTCCGCGAGGTATCGGGGGTGACGCTGCCGTTCAGGACGGCCGCGACGTTCAATGGCGACCCCCTGCAGTCCTCCACGGCGCATGAGGTCGTCATCAACCCGGAGGTCGATGCCACGCTGTTTGCGCGTCCCTCGGAGGGACCCAGCGCGGCCGACAAGGGGGGGCGCTAGCCGGACGCGCCCTGGATGAAGGAGAACCGCCGGGCCTCCTCGTGGATGCGGGCAATCGCCTCCGCGGGGAGGTCCCGCGCGAGGAGCGCGTTCTCCCGGCTCTGATCCGTGCCCGAGACGGTCGTGTTGTCGGTGCAGACCGCCACCGGAATCCCGGCCTCCATGAAGTCATGGATCGGATGACGGCCCTCACGGCTCACGGCTCCGGTCTGGTAGTTCGACGTGAGACAGCACTCCACGAGGATCCTGTCCTTCGCCAGCCTCTTCATCAGCTCCCGGTCGCGCACCGCCGAGCAGCCGTGCCCGATCCGGTTCACGCCCAGATCGTCCACGGCCTGCCAGATCATCTCCGGCCCTTCGTCCTCTCCGACATGCGCCGTCAGACCGAGACCGCCGCGCCTGGCGATCTCGTATGCGGAGGCGAACAGCCGGGGAGGGTTCCCCTTCTCGGCCCCCGCAATGTCGAAGCCGACGACGCCGCTGCTGTGGTGGTATTCCTGCGATTCGGAGAGAGCCTGCCGGGCCAGGATCCTGGCGATGTGCGGTCCGTGGTGCCGCATGGCGATGATGATGAGCCCGACCTTCATGCCCGTCTCCGCCGCACCCCGGTTCAGGCCGGTGAGCACCGAGCGGATCGCCTGCCGCAGTGTGAGGCCGGCGTAGGTATGGATGATCGGCGAGTAGCGCAGCTCCAGCAGCGAGACGTGGTGCCGCGCCGCCTCCTCGACGATCGCCTGGGTCACCTCCACGATGTTCTCGTAGAACTGCGTGATCCAGAGCGGGTAATGGAACTTGTCGAGATACCTCAGGAGGGTCCCTGCTTCGTCCTCCTGGATGACGAGCAGCCGCTCCATCTCCTCGATTGTCGGGACGGGGTTCAGGCCGTGCTCCACCATCATCCGCCACAGCATCGGAAGCGGGATGGAGCCGTCCACGTGCTGGTGAAGCTCGGTCAGATCGCCGAAAGGTGAATTCATGGAGTCCTTTCAGGGCCGACGGGACGCCGGATTCCACGTATATTAGAGGAAAATGCACCCGGGGCGCGCACTGCTGCCGGTAGCCCCGGGTGCATTTTCGGCTTGTTCGTCTATGATATTCATCCTCATGGAGTTATGAATGACCCGACACGGCGCCCCGCGCCCCCTGACGAAGCTTCTCCTCGCGGCCCTGCTGGCCGCCGGGGTAGGCGTGACCGTCCCGCTGGCCCGCGGGGCCTCCGCGGGCTGGCCTCCCGACTCCTCGCTCGTGCGGTACCCGGAGGCGATCCGGCTGCCGATGAGCCCCGCCGGGCAGCAGGCGCTGCGGGCCGGCCAGGCCGGGACGCGGGACTTCCTCCGGGGTCACCCGCAGTGGCGGGCCACGGTGGACCCGTTCGCGGGCGGGATCGACCGGGCGTTCGGCGACGGGCTGCCCCTGTCACCGGACCCCTCGGCATCGCCCGAGGTGACGGCGCGCAGGTTTCTCTCGAGCCATGCGGCGCTGTGGAACGCCGGTGTCGGCGGGCCCTCCGCCAGGCTCGTGTACGACGAGGCCGGTTCGGGCCCGCTCGGAGAGACCGGCGCCCGTGTGGTCCATTTCGGCCTCGAGAAGGACGGTCTGACCGTCCTCGGCGCCGGCCTGAGCCTCGGGGTGCGCGACGATCGCGTCAGCCTGATCACCACGAGCGCCCTCGCCCCGGTGACCACCTCCTCGCACCCGAAGCTCTCGCCCGAGGAGGCGCTGGCGCAGGTCTCACTGTACGCCGGTGTAACGTCCGGTGACGTCCTGTCCACCAGGCGCGAGCCCTCGCTCGCCTTCTATCCGCGCCTCGAGAGCCACGGTGCGGCATCCGTGCTGAAGCACCATCTCGTGTGGGTCCTCGAGGCCAAGCCGGAAGAGGCGCCGTTTTACGAGTGGTACATCGCCTGGGTCGATGCCGTCGACGGAGAGGTTCTGGCGTTCTTCCCCGAGGCCTCCAGCGCCGGTACGTGCATGGCCGACCCCGAGAGCGCCACGTCGACGGTCTCGGGAGGCGTGAGACCCGACCGTGCCACGGACGCCGAGACGATCGTCAACTTCCCGTTCGCCCGCGTGACGGTGGACGGCGTGCTGAGGAGCGCCGGGCTCAACGGCCGCTTCCCCTACACGTCGGGCTCGGTCTCGAGCATCCTCACCGGGGACTACTTCCGGGTGCATTGCGACAACTGCACGCAGCCGGTGCAGCCGGCCGCCTCGGGCGACGAGTCGGGCGATGTATCGTTCGGCACCGGGGGCGCCAGCAGTCCCACGCCCGTCTTCGGCAACGGGACCTCGACACCGGCCGACCGGGCCGCCTACTACCACCTCAACAACGCGCGGCTGCTGCTCGACAAGTGGGACAACGCCTTCTTCGACGACATCGAAGCGTTCGTCAACATCCAGGACTACTGCAACGCCTTCTCCTCCTCGTACATGCTCGGCTTCTTCATCTCGGGCGCCGGATGCCGCAACTCGGGCGAGATCCGCGACGTGGTCCAGCACGAGCTGGGCCACACATGGGATCGATTCGACGGCAACGGGATCACCAACGGCGGCATGAGCGAGTGGAAGGGTGACACGGTGGCGCTGCTGTTCGGCGGCGATTCGTGCGTGGCCGAGTCGTTCCATGTCATCACGGGCGGCCCGACCACCACCTGCAGCGGTGTGCGCGATCTCGACGAGAAGGCGGCAGGGCGGACCGATCATCCGCTGACGACCTCAATCTGCCCGACCTGTGCGACGCTCACCCGCACCTCGAACAACTGCGGCACGGGCGTCCACTGCCTGGGCGAGATCGCGGGACAGGCGACCTGGCACCTGCTGCAGGATCTCCTCACGGGCCAGGAGTACATCAGCGGCGCGGCCCTGGCGGGCAGCAATCCCGCGTTGCCGCCCGAGGAAGCGCGCTGGCTGATGGAACGGCTGTTCATCAGCGGCGGCCCGCCGATGCAAACCTGGGATCCGACGGCGGCCGGAGTGAGCGCCTACGACGCGATCACGCTCGTGGACGACGATGACGGAAACCTCGCCAACGGGACGCCGCACGCGGCCTACATCAACGAGGCCTTCGCCCACCACGGGATCGACGAGACCCCGCAGGTGCCCGACTCCGCCAACTGCGCGCCGCTGTCCGACCCCGTCGTCACCACCTCGCTCGACAGCGATCCGGTCACCGGGCTCCCGCGTGTCGTGATCGACTGGACACCGGTGGGCGGCGCGACCGACTTCGACGTCCTGCGCAACACCGCCGCGGGAGAGGCCTTCCTGCCGCTGGCCCAGGACGTCGCTTCGGGCCCTGTCTACGACGTCGGCGTCCGGCCCGGCTCCACCTACCGCTACTTCGTCGCCGCCGTCCGCAAGTCGGGCTGCGCGGCCATCTCCGAAGGCGCCAACGTCGTCAGCGTCACCGTGGACCAGCCGACCCTGCGCGTGGGCAGCCGGACGATCACCGAAGTGCCGGGCGAATCCGACGGGGACGGGCTGATCGAGCCCGGCGAGCGGGTCGCCGTGGATCTCACGCTCGCCGAGATTGGCGGGACGGCTCCCGCGACGGGCGTGACCGCCTCGGTGATCGGGACGGATCCCGCGTCGCCGGTCACCAACCCCGGGCCCGTCGACTTCGGCACGATCCCCGCGGGCGGCACGGCCCCGGGCATGACGACGTTCGAGGTGTTCGTCGGACCGGACGAGCCGTGCGGCGGCCGCGTGCACATTCAGGTGAATGCCAGCGGGGCCGAGGGATGCTGGCAGGACGGGTTCGACATTCCGATCGACGCCACGCCGGCCTGTGCGGTCACTCCGTCCGCCTTCGTGGAGGTGGTGGACGGCAGCCTGAGCGTCTTCGCCCCGGGGGGCGACGCCGACGGCATCCCGGACAACTGCGAGACCGCGAGCGCGACCTACCAGATCCGCAACACCGGCTCGGACCCGAGCGGTCCGGTCGTCTCCACGGTCTCCTCGCCCTTCCCCGGTGTCACGATTTCCTCGACCTCGGGCTGCACGCTGAGCGACCTCGCCGGCGGGGCGACCGCGTTGTGCGGATTCGACTTCAGCCTGGGCGGCGCCTCGCTGCAGGAGGTGCCGTTCTCGATTACCGCCGACTCGGCGGGAAACGCCGCCCCCTCGGTGGTCTCGATGGGCGCCCTGGCCGAGGCGAACCCGACGACGTTCGGCACCCTCTCGTACGGGTTCGATGCGTCGCTGGAGGGATGGAGCGGTCATGACTTCTCCGTCTCGAGCGCCCGCTCGACCTCGGGAGGTGCCAGCGCCCACTCCGGCTCCCTCACCGTCTCCAACCTGTGCGGCCGGCTCACCTCGCCCCCGCTCAGGCTCGAATCCGTCCGCACCATCCACGCTCTCGTTCGAGCTTTACGCCGCCATCGAGCCGTACACGGACGCTTTCTACGACCGGGCGAACGTCCACCTGGTGGATCTCGACACAGGCGCGCACACGCTGCTGGCGCCGGCGTCCGGCCCCGTGTACAACGCGTTCGGGCTTCCGGACGGCGGTCTGTGCCACATCGCGGGTCAGAACGGGTGGGCCGGGCCGATCGGCGGGTTCAACCCCGTGACGTTCGACCTGTCGGCCTTCGCCGGGAGACGGGTCCAGATCGAGATCAACTACGGCACGGACGAGGGTGACAACCGGGAGGGGATCTACGTGGACGACCTGAGCATCACCCACGCCGCCCCGGCCGATCCGCCGCCCGACGGGCAGTCGGATGCCTGCTCCGTGCCCGAGGTCTCGCCGGCGGCGGCTCCGGTGCCCTTCGACGTCGAGGATCTGCCAGGCGGGATGGTGCGGCTCTCGTGGGGGGATCTGGGGGCCGGGTTCCAGTACAACGTCTACGCCGGCACGCTCGGTACATGGTACAGCCATGGCGCCACGCCGGTGGCGTGCGCGGCGGCGGGGGCGGGTGCCGTCTGCAACGCGGGCACCTGCGTTCTCGACGAGCCGGCAGCCTCGCTGCCACCGGGGGATGTCTATCTTCTCGTGACCGGAGCCGCGTTCGGCCTCGAGGGGACCGCGGGATTCGCCAGCGGCCCCGTCGAGAGGGATCCGGCTCAGAACACCTGCGCGCCGTAGATCAGAGCTTCATTACCTTGACGAGCTCGGCCACCGAGTCGGCCGACTTCTGGAGCATGGTCCGCTCCTCGGCCGTCAGCTTGAGGTCGATGATCTTCTCCACGCCCTTCGAGCCGAGCTTGACGGGCACGCCCACGAACAGATCGCGGATATCGTACTCGCCCTGCAGGTAGGCCGCGCACGGCAGGATCTTCTTGCGGTCCATCAGGATCGCGTCCACCATCTCGACCACCGCCGACGACGGGGCGTAGTAGGCGCTGCCGGTCTTGAGATAGCCGACGATCTCCGCGCCGCCACCGCGCGTCCGCTTCACCAGCCGATCGATCGTCTCGGCGTTCATCAGCTCGGTGATCGGGACCCCCGCCACGGTGGAGAACCGGGGCAGCGGCACCATCGTGTCGCCGTGCCCTCCCATGACCAGCGCATGGACATTGTCGACCGAGACGCCGAGCTCCATCGCGATGAAGGTGCGGAACCGGGCCGAGTCGAGCACCCCCGCCATCCCGACGACCCGCTCGCGCGGGAACCCGCTCACCTTCAGCGCGACCTGCGCCATCGCGTCGAGCGGGTTGCTCACCAGGACCAGGATCGACTTCGGGGAGTGGCGGGCCACCTGCTCGGTGACTCCCTTGACGATCTCGTAGTTCTTCATCAGCAGATCGTCGCGGCTCATGCCCGGCTTGCGGGCGAGCCCGGCGGTGATTACGACGATATCGGAGTTGGCGGTCTCCTCGTACCCGTTCGAGCCCGTGATCCGGCCGTCATACCCTTCGACCGGCCCCGCTTCCATGAGGTCGAGCGCCTTGCCCTGCGGCACTCCCTCGATGATGTCGACGAGGACGACGTCCGCGTACCCCTTCTCGGCGAGCCGCTGTGCGGCCGTGGCGCCGACGTTTCCCGATCCGACGACGGTGACTTTGAATCGCATGACGGGATCTCCTGAACCGCTACATGTGTCGAAATGATGTGGTCGGCGAACCGGGAGCAGGAGACCTCGGTCGCCCCCTCCATCTGACGTGCGAGATCGTATGTGACCGTCTTCGCCAGGATCGTCTCCTGCAGGGCTCTGACGATCATGTCGGCCGCCTCCTGCCAGCCGAGATGCTCGAGCATCATCACGCCGGAGAGGATCAGCGAGCCGGGGTTGACCTTGTCCATGCCCGCATACTTCGGCGCGGAGCCGTGGGTCGCCTCGAAGAAGGCGATCTCGTCGCTCATGTTCGCGCCGGGCGCCATCCCGAGACCTCCCACCTGCGCGGCGGCGGCGTCGGAGAGATAGTCGCCGTTGAGATTCGGCGTGGCGAGGACGCTGTACTCCTGCGGCCTGAGGAGTATCTGCTGGAACATGGCGTCGGCGATGCGGTCCTTGACGATGATGCGGCCGTCCGGCGCCCGCCCGCCGTGCTTCTCGTTCACCTGCGCCTCGGTGATCGTCTCCGAGGCGAACTCCTTCTCCGCGACGAGATACCCCCAGTCGCGGAACGCGCCCTCCGTGTATTTCATGATGTTGCCCTTGTGCACGAGGGTTACGCTGCTGCGCCCGCGCTGGATCGCGTACTGGATGGCGCGCCGCACGAGGCGCTGCGACGCCTTCTGGCTGATCGGCTTGATCCCGATGCCGGAGTCGGCCGGCAGGTCGTGCCCCATGTCGTGCAGCAGCGCCAGGACTCTCTTGGCGCCGTCGGAGCCCTTCTTCCATTCGATGCCGGCGTACACGTCCTCGGTGTTCTCGCGGAAGATGACGATGTCGAGGTGTTCCGGATGGTGGACCGGGCTGCCCACCCCGCGGAAGTACCGCACGGGACGCACGCAGGCATACAGGTTCATCTCCTGCCGCATGGTGACGTTCAGGCTGCGGAAGCCGCCGCCGACCGGCGTGGTCAGCGGCCCCTTGATGGCCACCAGGCACCGCTTGATCGCCTCGATCGTGTCGCGCGGGAGCAGCTCGCCGTATTTGGCCTTGGCCTTCTCGCCTGCGAACAGCTCGAACCAGACGAACGAGCGCTTGCCCCCGTACGCGCGCTCGACCGCCTTGTCGAACACTCTCACGGCGG
The DNA here is from genome assembly GCA_963806495.1 of uncultured Acidobacteriota bacterium. GTDB lineage: Bacteria > Acidobacteriota > Polarisedimenticolia > JACPZX01 > DASXTC01 > CAWDYA01. The sequence goes on from CAWDYA010000008.1 coordinate 296,737, forward strand.
CCCCCCAGAGGTCGGGGCCCACGCCGTCTCCCTGGATGAATGGGACGACGGGCCTGTCGGGGACGACGAGCTTCTTGTTGACGAGCGTGATCAGCTCGCCTGTCGTGGGCATCGAGATCTTGTCGAATTTCAGCGTGGTCGAGGTGTTCACGGAGTAGGCCGCTCTCTTTTTTGGTTAGGTTTTGTCGGGTAGTTAGCCTCGATCGAGACTACCACCCTGCCTCCGAGAGTGTCAATCCACGCCCCACGCGGTATATTCAGCCTGGCGCGGCCCCCGCCGTGGCAACCCCTCTCGGCAGGCCGGCGTAAGTGAAGCGGCAAGAGTGTCTTGCCGGGGCCCGATTCCGCACTCGCCCTGAGCGGCGCGGGGTGTTAGAATCACGCCCTACCCGGAGAGTGTGAGTGAGCGAAGACAATCAGCCAGGCGCGCCCGAAGGACCCGAGCAGAAGGGATCCCCGGAGCACGACGAGTTCGCCCGACTTCTCGAGACGAGCGTCGAGGCCAAGCGGCACACGAAGGGCGCGCGCGTCAAGGGCACGATCGTCCAGATTGGCGACGCCGATGCCCTCGTGGACGTCGGCTCCAAGAGCGAGGCATTGATTGCCCGCGCCGAGCTGACCCGCGAGGACGGCACCCTCGAAGCCAGCGTCGGTGACGAGATTGAGGCCACCGTCGTCTCCACGGAGGGCTCGCTCCGACTGTCCCGACGCGCCCTCGTCGACGCCCGCGACAAAGACGCGGCCCGGACGATGCTGATGGAGGCCTTCAAGAGCCGCATGCCGGTGGCCGGCCGGGTCACCGCGAGCATCAAGGGCGGCTACGAGGTCCAGGTCGGAAAGATCCGCGGCTTCTGCCCCTTCTCCCAGATTGACGTTCGGCGCCAGGAAGACCCGACCCTCTACTTCAACAAGACGTTCGATTTCCGTATCAAGGAATACGACCCGCGCAAGAACAACCTGATCCTGTCCCGCCGTGCGTTGATCGAGGCGGAGGCGAAGCAGCGTGAAGCCGAAATCCGCGCCAAGGCCACGGTCGGCTCGGTGATGCCCGGCACGGTCGTCTCCATCCAGGACTTCGGCGCCTTCGTGGACATCGGTGGCGGGGTGCAGGGGCTGCTGCACGTCTCCGAACTGAGTCACGCCCGCGTGGCGCATCCGAACGACGTGCTGTCGCTCGGGCAGACGCTCGATGTCCAGATCCTGCGGGTCGACAAGAAGAAGGGGAAGATCTCCCTGACGCGCAAGCCGCTCGAGGCGGATCCCTGGGACGGGGTCGCCGACCGGCTCAAGCAGGGTCAGGTCCTCACGGCCCGTGTCGCACGCGTGACCGACTTCGGCGCGTTCCTGGAGCTGACCCCCGGCGTCGACGGCCTGCTGCACGTCAGCGAGATGGCGCCTCTCAAGGACGGCGGCGGCTCCGGAAGGAACCTCAAGGCACAGGAGCTGGCCAAGCAGGGCGACGAGCTGACGGTGCAGATCATGAAGGTCGATGCGGCCCGCCGGCGCGTGTCCCTCGGTCTGCCGGGCAGCGAGGTATCTCCGGGCCAGACGGTCGCCCCGGATCCGACCTCCGAAGACGGGCGACATCGTCACGGGCAAGGTCGAGCGCGTCGAGAAGTTCGGCGTGTTCCTGCGCATCGGCCCCGGACGCACAGGCCTCATCCCCAACAACGAGCTCGGCACGCCGCGGGGCACCGATCACCGCAGGATGTTCCCACCCGGCACCGAGATGCGCGCCGAGGTGCTAGAATCCGATTCAGGAGGGCGAAGATTCCGGCTTTCCGTCACCAGAGCGGAGGGCCGCGAAGAGCGCGAGGCTATCGATCGCTACCGTAAGGATCGCTCCCGTTCCGGTGGAAGCTTCTCCACCCTTGCCGACGCGTTCGCCGCACTCAAGAAGTCCAGCCCCGACGAGAGCGACGAGCCCCGCTGATCCACGCCCGCCGAATTGACACCGGAAAGCGAGGACCCACACCATGCGAGCATTCCGTGTATTCGGAATCGACATATACATCGACTATTCCTGGCTGCTCATCTTCGCGCTGATCCTCTGGAGCTTCACGTTCGGCTACTTTCCGTCGCAGTTCCCCGGCCTCGACTTCGTCACCTACCTCTCCGTGGGTCTCGCGAGCACGCTGCTCTTCTTCGGCTCCGTCCTGTTCCACGAGCTGTCGCACTCCCTGGTGGCCAACAGCCACGGGGTCAAGGTGGAGCGGATCACCCTGTTCATCTTCGGCGGCGTGTCGCACCTGACCCGGGAGAGCCCCGACCCCGCGGTCGAGGTGCGCATCGCCGCGGCCGGCCCGGCGGCGAGCTTCGTTCTCGGGCTGCTGTTCCTGGGGATCTCCTGGCTGGCGCCATCGGGCAGCGCGAACATCTGGGCTGGGATGTCCGCCTACCTCGGCGCGCTCAACCTGGCGCTCGGCGTGTTCAACCTGCTGCCCGGATTTCCGCTCGACGGCGGACGCGTGCTGCGCGCCATGCTCTGGGGGCGCTCCGGCGACAGGATGAAGGCCACCAACACGGCGGCGGCCTGGGGCAAGGGCCTCGGCTGGGTGCTGATCGCGCTGGGCGGCCTGATCACCCTGGCGGGGAGCTTCTTCCAGGGACTGTGGCTCGTTTTCATCGGGCTGTTCCTCAAGGAGGCGGCCGGAGCGGAGCGGCGCTCGGCCGTGATGGGCAGCGCGCTCGGCGGGCTGCACGTGAGCGACCTGATGACCGCCACGCCCGTGGCGATTTCGCGGGCCGCCTCGGTGCAGGAGGCGCTGCACGACTTCTTCCTGCGCCACGGCTACGGCGGCTACCCCGTGGTGGACCAGGATCGCGTCGTGGGGCTCGTCTCGCTGGCCGATCTGGCCAAGTGCAGCGCCCCGGAGCGCGAGTCCACTCCGGTGTCGCAGATCATGACACCGCTCGCGCCGGACACCATGACCTGGCCCGGCGAGGAGGTCATATCCGCGCTGCAGAAGATGGCCGGCGCCGGCCTCTCGCGGCTGCCGGTCCTCGCATCGGCGGGCGACGGGCATCTCGTCGGCCTGCTCACCTACCATGCCGTCATGCGGCAGATCAAGCTGCGCGAGATGGCGGCCGGCGGCGAGCGATGATCGGCTCGCGGCCTCTGACGGCCCTGCTCCTGGTGCCGCTCGCGCTGACCGGCTGCTCCGCGAAGCAGCGGGTCCGCACCGAGACGACGCTCGCCGACATCATGATCTCCGACCAGCAGAGCCAGCAGATCGGCCTGCAGGTCCGCGAGGACCTCGACAAGCAGGGAGTGCGTTACATCAAGGACCCGGAAGTGCTCGCGTATGTCGACGGGATCGCCGCCCGCATCTTCCCGCTGGCGCGCAAGGACCGGCCGGGCGTCGACTTCAGCGTGAAGGTCATCGACGACCCGAACACCGTCAACGCCTTCGCCACGCCCGGCGGCTACCTGTACCTGTACAGCGGCCTGCTGCTGGCGGCCGACAACGAGGCCGAGGTGGCCGGCGTCCTGGCCCACGAGGCGGGCCACGTGGTGGGCCGGCACGTGGAGCGGCAGATGGTGAGCTCCTACGGTCTGCAGGCCATCGCCTCCATGGCGATCGGCAGCAACCCGTCGCTGGCGCAGGAGATCGCCGCGAGCATCGCCTCGACGGGTCTCATGCGCGCTCACGGCCGCAGCGAGGAGATCGAGGCCGACGAGTACGGGGCCCGCTACTCCGCACGCGCCGGATACGACCCTCACGCGATGATCACGTTCTTCGGCAAGCTCGGCGCCATGGAGCAGAAAACGCCGGGGATGCTCGGTTGGCTGCGCACCCACCCCACCAGCCGGGCCCGCATCGACAACCTGAAGGGATACATCGCGGACCATCACCTCCACGGGACCGAGCTGGACGCGGCCCGTCATCAGCAGATCCGCAGGCGGCTCTCGCAGGGCGGTTGACGCTTCGCGCCTCAGTTCCCGATCGCGAACAGGCTCAGCAGGGCGAGGGTGGCGTTGTACCCGAGATGCCCCGCGATGCAGTAGCTCAGGTTCCCGGTGCGGTGCATCAGGATCACCAGCGCGGTGGCCATCGTCGCGATCCCGGCGAGCGCCGGCCAGTAGGTGCCGGTCTCCGTCATGTGGAGCGCGACGAACACCACGGTCACGAACGCGCCCGACCCGAACGTGCCGAGAATGCGCCGCGCGCCGAGAAAGGCATAGCCCCGGAACAGGATCTCCTCCACGACCGGGGCCATGGCCAGCGCGAGCATCAGCAGCAGGGCGAAGCCGAAGGGCCCCGACTCGGCCAGCCGGCTGAGCTGCCCGCCCACCGCGGCGTCCTCCGGCGGCGGGAAGACGACGGCCACCCCCACGTACGCCGCCGCGATCGTCATCCCGAGAAGGGCCGCGCTCGCGAGACCCGCCCCGCTCGGGCGCCTCAGGTGCAGGGCCTCGAGAAACGGCCGGCGGCTGACCATACTGACCGAGTACCAGATGATCCCCAGCGTCAGGGCGGACGAGGCGAGGGCGCCCGGCGCCAGGCCCACCAGGAGCGAGAGGTTTTTCAGCTCGTCGGGGTGCGAGGCGAGGTTCGGCTCCAGGAACCGCAGCACGACGCTCGACAGAGCCGCAAGCGAGATGAGAAGAAAAGCCTGGGCGCTGTACGCGAGCAGCGTGACGGCGATGGCGCCGCCCAGACCCCACGGAGCGGGGTCGGGGGGAGGCTCGGCCGGAAGCGTCTGCGGCGGCGGCTCCGGGATCTCACACAACCGCGACCTCGGCCTCGTTGGCCAGGTCGGAGTTCACCGAGTTGGCGATGAAGCAGTGGCGGTGGGCCTTCTCGACGAGTTCTTCCGCCTTGGCGGCGTCCCCGCCCGACGCGATCTCGATGCGTGGCCGCAGCACCACGCGCGACATGCGCAGCACCTTCCGCCCGGAGACGGGGTGAGGCGTGGTCTCCAGCGTGCCGATCGCCTCGTCGGTATACGAGACGACCCGGATCCCCGCCCGGTCGGCCAGGGCGAGATAGGTCAGCATCTGGCACGACGAGAGCGCCGTGACGAACAGCTCCTCGGGATTGAGCAGGTCCGCGTTGCCCTTGTACTCCGGGGCCGCGCTCATCTCGAAAGACTTTCTCGGGGTGACGGTGACCTGGTGGTCGCGATGATAGGCGCCGGGCCCCCCTTTGTCGTCCTCCGGGCGGCGTTTCCATTCGACGCGGGAGCGGTATGTGTAGCTCGTGGTGGTGGACATCGGAGTCTCCTTGTAAGGCCGGAACGGCTCAGTACTGCACAAGCGTGCCATCGCGGCGGGCGGCCCGCAAGGCTATCCGGAAGACGAGCAAACCGAGCGGCAGAAGCACCGCGGCGAACAGCAGCAGGACCTCGATGTGCGGCAGCAGGTCCAGCATCCCCTCCCCCGTCAGGAGCGCCCGTCGCACGCCATCCGTGGTGTAGGAGATGGGCAGCAGCCGGGAAAGGGGCCGCAGGAACCCCGGCAGCGCGGCGGTCGGGAAGAAGACGCCGCCGAGCAGCGCGGAGGCGCTGCTGATCAGCGTCACCAGGACCTCCCCCCGCTTGAAGTACATGACGAACGCGGCGGCCATGATGCCGATCCCCACCGATGTCATGACCATGAGCGTGAGGATCACCAGCGCGGCAGCCAGCCCGGCCGCGTGCAGCTCGATCGGACGCGAGGAGAGCCACGAGAATGCGAGCCCCACCAGGATGTACAGGACGATCCGCAACGATGTCCAGACGAAGTCGAACAGCGCCGAGCCGAAGATCACCAGCGGCGTGCGTGTCGGACAGACCAGCATCGCCTCGAGGGTGCCGGTGACCTGCTCCTCCCGGAACCGGCGGCCGAAGGCCGATAGTGACACCTGCTGGTAGGAATAGGGCGCGATCCCGAACAGGATGAAGGCGAACAGGTTGCCGCCGGTGAGCGCGCCGGCATCGCTCGTCAGGTTGGCCTGCAGGAAGCCCGCGAAGAAGAACCAGATGCCGACGGAGAACACCACCCCGCCCAGGTTGAGGATGAAAGCCGACTTGTACGACGCCTCGATCAGGAAGTCCTTCCAGAGGAAGGCCCGTGCCTTGCGCAGCGCGGTGAATCTCATGACCCGGCCCCCGTCGGGTCGGATTCCACCGTGAGGTCGAATATCTCCTGCAGGCTCGCCTCCCGGTGCGCGCAGGAGACGATCGTGGCGCCCGAGCGCACCAGGTCGCCCAGAAGCTTCGTGAGGGCGGCGCCGCCCGGCTCGACATCCGCCTGCAGCGTCACGATCGGCCCCTCGGTGCCGTTGAGCGCGGTGACCTGACCCATCGCCGGGTCGAGCGTGGGCAGCGCGTCGCCGGGCCGCTCCACCTCGATCAGGTATCGCTCGCGACGGCGGGCCCACTTCCTCACCTCGGCGAGACTCCCCATCGTCCGGATCCGCGCCTTGTGGATGATGGCGATGCGGCCGCACAGCTCCTCGGCCTCGGCCAGGTTGTGCGTGGCGAGCAGGATCGTCTTGCCCTCGGCGCCATTGAGGGTCTCCGAGATGAGGTTTCGCAGATGCTTGGCGGCCAGTGGGTCCAGCGAACGCGTCGGCTCGTCCATGTAGATGACCGACGGGTCGTGCAGCAGCGCGCGCGCCACGGCCATCCGCTGCTTCATCCCCGACGAATAGGTCATGAAGGCATGGTCGGCCTTGTCGTGCAGATCCAGCCGGTCGAGCAGGAGCTGGCAGCGGCCCCGCACCGAGGCGGGAGGCAGGTTGTACAGGCGGGCGAAGAAGTGCAGGTTCTCCCGGCCCGAGAGCCTCCAGTAGAACGATCGCTCGTCCGACGTCACGAACCCGACCGAGGACTTGACCCGCATCTCCTCGCGCATCGTGTCGTAGCCGTTCACCAGGGCGCGGCCCTGCGTCTGGATGATGAGGCACGAGAGGATCTTCAGCAGCGTGGTCTTGCCGGCGCCGTTCGGGCCGAGCAGCCCGAAGATCTCCCCCGGCTCGACGGCGAACGTGACCCCCTCGAGCGCGATGATCCTCTCGGCCCGGATCCACGGGCGCGTGAGCGTGTCGCGCAGGGAGCGCCTCTTGATGAACGTCCTCGAAAGGTCGTCGACGGCAATCGCGGGGGGCATGCGTAACTCTATGAGAAGGTAGCGTCTTACCGGAGCAACGCCCCGGAGAATGCCATCATTCCCCTCTTCGGTCAAGGTTGGCGGTGCTTTGACACACCGGGAGGGTTCCGCTAATATCGTGCCTGTTTTGCGAGGTGACACAGCCTTCTCATGGCGAGAGCCCTAGGGATCATCCCCGCACGGTACGCCTCAAGCCGGTTCCCGGGCAAACCCCTCGCCACCCTCTCCGGCAAGCCCCTCCTTCAGCACGTCTACGAGCGCACACGGCGCAGCGCCGAGATTGCCGACGTGTGGGTCGCCACCGACGACGAGCGGATCCGCGGGATGGTGGCCGGGTTCGGCGGCCGCGCGGTGATGACCTCCCCCCGGCACGCCTCCGGCAGCGACCGGATCGCCGAGGCGGCGGCGCTGCCCGGGGCCGCGGGGTTCGACATCATCGTCAACGTCCAGGGCGACCAGCCGCTCATCGATCCCCACGCGCTCGACGGGCTCGTGCGCGCCCTGCGCGAGGACGCCAATCTCGCCATGGCGACGCTCTACGAGCCGCTGCGCACTGTCGAGGACCTGCTGGATCCCAACGTCGCCAAGGTGGTCGCGGACCGCACCGGCCACGCGCTCTACTTCAGCCGCAGCCCCATCCCGTTCTACTGGCGCGCCGGAGCGAGGCTCGAGAGCCTGCGCTCGGCCATCGAGATCGAACTGCCCCGCCGGCCGGAGGGGATGGCCGGCTTCTTCAAGCACGTCGGGGTGTACGCCTTCAGAAAGTCCTTCCTGTTCGAGTTCAGCCGCATGGAACGCAGCCCGCTCGAGACGATGGAGAGCCTGGAGCAGCTCAGGGTTCTCGAGGCGGGCCGGCGGATCCGGCTCGTGCCCTCGGCGGGGGTGTCGATCAGCGTCGAGACACCGGGGGATCTCGAACGGGTTCAGGCCATCATGAGTTCGTAGTATCCTGTCGTTGTCATCGTTCATCGCCATCGACCGGAGGGGGTCACGACATGGAAACGAAGTACATCTTCATAACCGGCGGTGTGGTCTCCTCGCTGGGGAAGGGGCTGGCCGCCGCCTCGATCGGCAGGTTGCTCGAGAGCCGCGGGTTCACCGTCACGCTCCAGAAGTTCGACCCTTACCTGAACGTCGACCCCGGGACCATGAGCCCCTTCCAGCACGGCGAGGTGTACGTCACCGACGACGGCGCGGAGACCGATCTCGACCTCGGGCACTACGAGCGATTCACGTCGACCCTGACAACCAAGGACCACAACTGCACCACGGGCAAGGTCTACGAGTCGGTCATCACCAAGGAGCGGCGCGGCGACTATCTCGGCGCGACCGTGCAGGTGATCCCCCACGTCACCGACGAGATCAAGTCGTTTCTCACGAAGGTCAGCTCGGGCGTCGACATCCAGATCTGCGAGATCGGCGGCACGGTCGGCGATATCGAGTCGCTGCCCTTTCTCGAGGCGATCCGGCAGTTCCGTCTCGAGGTCGGAGCGCGCAACGCCATCTTCATCCATCTCACGCTCGTCCCGTACATCGCCGCGGCCGGAGAGCTCAAGACCAAGCCGACACAGCACTCGGTGCGCGAGATGCGGGCCATCGGCCTTCAGCCCGACATCCTGATGTGCCGCTGCGACCGGCCGATCCCGAAGGACATGAAGCGCAAGATCGGCCTGTTCTGCAATGTCGCCCCCGACCAGGTGATCACGGCCCAGGACGTCGAGTCGATCTACGAAGTGCCGCTCGCGCTGGGCCGCGAGGGGCTCGACGCGATCATCCTGAAGCTGCTCGATCTTCCCTACCGGGACAAGGACATGAAGGACTGGGAGGAGCTGGTCGAGAAGATCCACCAGCCGAAGGACGAGGTGGTGATCGGCATCGTGGGCAAGTATGTCGGCTACGAGGACTCGTACAAGAGCCTCAACGAGGCGCTGATCCACGGCGGCGTGGCGAACGACCTGCGTGTCAACATCCGGTGGATCGAAGCCGAGGAGATGGAGAACGGCCGGCTCGAGGACAGCCTCGCCGAGGTGGACGGCATCCTGGTGCCGGGCGGCTTCGGCATCCGCGGCGTGGCGGGGATGGTGGCGGCCATCCGGTACGCCCGCGAGCGGATGGTGCCGTTCTTCGGTATCTGCCTCGGCATGCAGACGGCGACCATCGAGTTCGCACGCAACGTGGCGGAGATAGGCGACGCCGACTCCACCGAGTTCGATCCGGAGACGCCCAACCGGGTCATCTACAAGCTCAGGGACCTGCTCGGCGTGGAGGACCTCGGCGGCACGATGCGGCTCGGCAAGTACGAGTGCCTGCTCGCGCCGCACTCGAACGCCTTCGAGGCGTACCAGCAGCGCTCGGTCTCCGAGCGTCACCGGCACCGGTACGAGTTCAACAAGGAGTTCACCGCGGCGCTGACCGCCAAGGGGCTCAAGATCACCGGAACGACCCCGGACGGCAAGTTCGTCGAGATCGTCGAGATCGAGGACCACCCCTGGTTCCTGGCCTGCCAGTTCCACCCCGAGTTCAAGTCCAAGCCCCTGGCGCCGCATCCCCTGTTCCGCAAGTTCATCGAGGCGTCGCACAACAACCGGCTCGCGGGACGGATGCAGTCCCGCGTCCGGGAGGCCGCTCCCAAGCCCAGGGCGACCACGCCGCCGGTGCGATGAAGACCAACGTCGGCGGCTCGGGCGACCCGCTCGCCACGGCGCGGCAGGTCCTCGAGATCGAGGCCCGTGCGGTGCAGGACCTGATCGAGCGGCTCGACGAGAGCTTCCTGCGCGCGGTGGATGCGGTGTACGCCTGCCGCGGCCGCATCGTGGTGACCGGCCTGGGCAAGAGCGGGATCATCTGCAAGAAGATCGCCGCCACCCTCGCCTCCACCGGCACCCCCGCGCTGTTCATGCACCCGGCCGAGGCGGTGCACGGCGACCTCGGGATGGTGGTGCCCGGGGACGTGGTGCTGGCCGTGTCCAACTCGGGCGAGACGGCCGAGCTGCTGCAGCTTCTGGAGCGGATCAAACGGCTCGGCGTCACGCTGATCGCCATGACCGGACACCCGGCCTCCACGCTGGCCACGCAAAGCGACATCCACCTGCACATCGGCGTCATGCAGGAGGCCTGCCCCATGGACCTGGTCCCCACCGCCTCCACTACCGCCAGCCTGGCGCTCGGCGACGCGCTCGCCATCGCACTGGTGGAGAAACGCGGGTTCCGGATCGAGGATTTCGCCTCATTGCACCCGGCCGGCCGGCTGGGGCGCAAGGTCCTGATGGTAGACAAGGTCATGCACGCGGGTGACGAGCTGCCCGCCGTGGCGCCCGACACGCTGCTCGAGGACGCCATCTACGAGATGAGCGCCAAGCGGCTCGGCATGACCACGGTGCTGGACGACGCGGGCCGGCTGCTCGGCATCATCACCGACGGCGACCTGCGGCGGCTGATGCAGAAGGTGCCCGACCCGCTCTCGCGCCGGGCCGGCGAGGTGATGACCACGTCGCCGGTGACGATCGCCGCCTCCGAGCTGGCCACGGCGGCGCTGCACCTGATGGAGTCGAAGCACATCACGTCGCTGGTGGTCACCGGCGCGGACGGGGCCGTGGCCGGGGTCGTCCACCTCCACGACCTGTGGCGGACGCAGCTCGTCTAGCGCGGCCCCATCACGTCGATGCTGCCGCACCCCCGGAACCAGACACCGGCATGCGTCGCCCCTTCGAGGCAGGCCTCACCCTTCGCCGACGCCAGTCCCGCGTCATCCGCGCGAAACTGCATGATCACGTCGTCGATGCCGTCACGGTCGAGATCAGCCAGCCGCAGCGACGAGGAATGATCGAGCCCGGCGCCGCCCGGACCGAAGGCCAGGGTGGCCGGGTCCACATCGCCGGCGTCGAGAGCGGCCGAGCCGAACAACGCCACCGTGATCAGGCCGCGTGATCTCGCCGACACCGTGTCGCGCGTCTGGCCGGGACGCAGGTCGACACGCGCCGGCACCGGTGGTTCGGGAAGGCCCTGGTTCTGGAGCACGATCTCCGTGGAGTAGATGTCCAGATCGCCGTCTCCGTCGATGTCGACGAAGTGGCCCGAGGGGAGGCCGCCGTAGGGTTGCAGATGCTCCGGGAGATCCAGGAGCAGCTCCGGGTGACTCTCGAAGGAACCTCCGGCGTTCAAGGCAAGATCCAGGTCCATCAGGAGATCAGGCAGCCCGTCACGGTCGATGTCGGCCACATCGGCCCATCGGGAGCTCTGAAGACCGGCGGTCTGCGACGTCACGTCATCGAACGCGAATCCCGGGGCCTGCCGGAAGAGCTGCGGGTTGTTGGGGTAGTTCCTGGCCAGCAGGACGTCCTGCATGCCGTCGCCGTCATAGTCCAGCAGCGCCGTCATCCGCGAGTACTTGCCCGTTCCCAGCACATCCATCCGCTGGTACGAGCCCCCCCCTCGTTGCGGTAGACGGTCGAGACACCGTTCCAGGCCGCCACCAGAAGGTCGGGCAATCCGTCACCGTCGACGTCTCCGACCGTGATCCACTGAGTCTGCGACGAGATATCGTCCAGACCGGAGCCCCCGGTCCCGTCGATGAAGTGGCCGTACCCGTCGTTGAGCAGCACCACCGCCCCGGCCGAGCCGTCCTGAACCAGGAGAAGATCCCGATCGCCGTCGCCCTCGAAATCGAACGCCTGCAGCCCGACCGTCTCCGTGTAGGCGGACAGACCCGAAGCCTGCGTGGTCTCCTCGAAGCCGCCCGCGCCGTCACCCCGCAGCAGGATCGGATAGCCCGCGAAGTAGACCAGGAGCACATCCTGCACGCCGTCTCCCGTGAAGTCCCCGGCCAGGGCCCGCCGGGAATAGGGTTTCAGATTGCCCTGGACGGCCGCGGTGATGTCGGTGAACCCGCCGGCTCCGTCGTTCCTCAGGAAGACCGTGGTGTAGCCACGCCCCGGGTCGCTGTTACGGACGATATCCGGATCACCGTCGCCGTCGAAATCGAGCACCTCGCCTCCCGTGGGCACGGGACCCGGATGCCGCATCGAGCTGATCGGGCGGAAAACCGGCAGAGAGACCACGTCGGTCGTCTCCGATATCGAGTCGTCGTCGGCAAAGGCATCGATCCAGTCGCCGCCGCCCGATCGGCGCAGACGCACCTCGAAGGTCAGAGGTTCGGTCCCCCGCGGGAAGAACGGATCGAACGAGAGGCTCATGGAGGCGTCCGCCGGGAGATCCGTGACGCCGCGTCTGCTCTCGTGGACGACAACGCCGTCCGCGAGCAAGCGCGCGTCGACGTCGAACGAGGCCGTCGTGTCACCGAAGTTGTGCACCCTTGCCTCAGGCACCGTCCTGACCCGGGCGGTCACGACGCTTCGCGGCCAGTCCAGCCGCAGGACACCCGCGTCGGGCGGCGCGGGGGGCCGGCTGTAGACGAGCACGTCCAGCTCCGGGGGCTCGAGCCCGTAGTCGAATACATGATCGAACACGACGACCCCGTAGGGGCCCGACGACGCGATCGCCGCGACCAGGTCCACGTCGCGCACCGAGTCCCAGACCAGATGGGCCTCGCTCTGATTCATCGAGGTGTAGAAACGGAACCAGCCGAACAGGCTGGTGTCGGGAGCCTGCGCACCCCGACTGAACGGGACCACCTGCACCGGCGTCGGCCACTCCAGGTCTCCGTTTCCGGTGTACACGGTCGTGCCTCGGAACACCATCTGCCCGGTGAGGCGGCTCGTCAGATCGGTATACCCATAGTCGACGGGTTCGACGTGGTCCACGAAGAGATCCGCCACCGCCGACGTCCCCTCGGGTTGGACGATCTTCCTGAAGGGCTGCGTGAACCGGTAGGCGTGCTGGACCTCGTACGTCACCCTGTCCAGCCGGAGCAGCACGAAGTCGACATCGGGTATGGTCGGGGCAGACGGCCCCGCGAGGGCACTGGAGATGGCAGGTGACGCGATACAGAACAGGATGCCGATCGATGCCAGGAGGGAACGCAACGCGTACCGGCCGTGGTTCATGGGGAACCTCCCCTGAGCGTGCGGAGTTATCAAGAACTGGCCTGAAAATGGTACGGCGACATTTTATCCGTGTCAAGGCCGACCGGCCGGAGAAGATCGATTCGATTTGACTGGCGGGCCGGACCGTGCTGGAATACGGCGCCCAAACATAAAGGAGGTTGTGACGTGTCCCTCGAGACCTTGACCCTCTGGGTGCCGATCTTCGGGGTGGGCGGGATGGTGTTCGCCTTCCTCATCTACCTGAACATCACGCGCCGGCCCGACGGCAGCCAGAAGATGAAGGAGATCGCCGAGGCGATCCACAGCGGCGCCATGGCCTATCTCAAGCGCCAGTACAGCATCCTGGCCATGTTCATCGTCGTGGTCGCCGCCCTGCTGATCTTCTCGCTCGGGGCGCCCACGGCCGCGGCCTTCGTGAGCGGAGCGATCTGCTCCGTGCTGGCCGGCTACTTCGGCATGCAGGCCGCCACAAAGGCCAACGTGCGCACCTCCGAGGCCGCCCGGGCCACGGGGCAGGACGACGCGCTGCTCACCGCGTTCCAGGGGGGCGCCGTCATGGGCGTGGCGGTCGCCGCGCTCGGCCTGATCGGCGTCGGCGTCCTGTTCCTCATGTACGGCAAGCCGGACACGGCACGGATCATCAACGGCTTCGCCATGGGAGCCTCCTCCATCGCCCTGTTCGCCCGTGTGGGAGGCGGCATCTACACGAAGGCGGCCGACGTGGGCGCCGACCTGGTTGGCAAGGTCGAGGCCGGAATTCCCGAGGACGACCCGCGCAACCCGGGCGTCATCGCCGACAACGTGGGCGACAACGTGGGCGACGTGGCCGGGATGGGGGCCGACATCTTCGAGTCGTACGTCGGGTCGATCGTGGCCACCATCGCCATCGGCGCCACGCTGCTGCCCGACGCGCTGCACATCCTGAAGGCGCATGCGGCCGTGCCGGACGACCACGTCAAGGCGATCCTGATGGCGCTGCCGCTGCTGCTGGCCGGAATCGGCCTGGTGGCCTCGTTCATCGGAATCCTGTCGATGTACGTGCTCAAGTCGTGGAACCCCGCCGCGGCCCTGCGCTACTCGACCTTCATCGCGGCGGCGCTGTTCCTTGCCGGCGGCTACGCGATCATCCGGTCGTACGACGTCAGCAACAACGTCTTCTGGGCCGTGCTGGGCGGCACGATCTGCGGCATCATGATCGGCCTCATCACCGAGTACTACACCTCCGCCGCGCCTGTCCGTCGCATCGCCGAGGCGAGCCGCACGGGCCCGGCCACCAACATCATCCACGGGCTGGCCGTGGGGCTGGAGTCGTCGACGCTGCCCGTGCTGACGATCTGTCTCGCGATCTTCATCGCCAACCGGGTCGCGGGGCTGTACGGGATCGGGATCGCGGCGGTGGGGATGCTGGCCACCGTGGGGATCACCATGTCGGTGGACGCCTATGGCCCGATCGCCGACAACGCCGGCGGCATCTCCGAGATGGCCGGGCTCGGACCCGATGTCCGCAAGATCACCGACGGGCTCGATTCGCTGGGCAACACGACGGCGGCGATCGGCAAAGGGTTCGCCATCGGATCCGCCGCCCTGACCGCACTGGCGCTGTTCTCGGCCTTCTCCCAGGCGGTCAGCTCCGCGCTCATCGCACGCGGGATGCCCGCGCTCACCATCGAGATCACCGAGCCGAAGGTGGTCATCGGGCTGTTTCTCGGCGGGGCGCTCCCCTTCCTGATCGCGGCGATGACCATGACCTCCGTGGGCCGCGCCGCCGGCAAGATGGTCGAGGAGATCCGCCGGCAGTTCCGGGAGATCCCCGGCCTGCTCGAAGGCAAGGAAGGAGTCAAGCCCGACTCGGCCCGCTGCGTCGACATCTCCACACGGGCCGCGCTCAAGGAGATGATCCTGCCGGGCGTGGTGGCGGTGCTCGCCCCCGTCGTGGTCGGTTTCTGGCTCGGCCCCGAGGCGCTCGGCGGGATGCTGGCAGGAGCCACCGTGGCCGGCGTGCTGCTCGCCCTGATGATGGCCAATGGCGGCGGCGCGTGGGACAACGCCAAGAAGTCGATCGAGAAGGGCGAGCTGGCGGGCGAGAAGAAGGGGTCGAGCGCTCACGCCGCCGCGGTGGTGGGCGACACGGTCGGGGATCCCGTTCAAGGACACGTCGGGGCCGTCGATGAACATCCTGATCAAGCTGATGTCGGTGGTCAGCCTGGTCATCGCGCCGTTGATCGTCAAGTACATGTAGTGTCGGGAGGGTGACGCGCCCACCCGGCGCGCGGCACGTCCCCCTCGCTCCCCTCTCCGCCGCCGGCCCGTCCGTGGGCGATCGGTCCGCCTCCCGCGCCCGTCGATGATGTCGGTGAGCTTCCCCGCCTGGACGGCGCGGGCGACTCCCGGCGGACCGCTCGCCCGGTCGGGCTCCCCGGCGGCTCCGCGATGGTCGCTTCGGACGACATGCCACGCGCCGATGAATTCCCCGTCAGCGTTCTTTCAGGGCCGCCCGGATGAAGGCGCGCGCCGTCACGTACTGTTCCGTCCTCCAGACGCCTGCGAAGGGAAGCGTATGATTCTCGTCGTGCCTTCCTGACGATGTCCGCGTTCAGACGGGGGGTCTCGCGCCACCCGTAGAGAAGATCCTTGACGCTCCAGCCGTCGACGCAGGGCAAACCCGCGATGCGGGGTCCGGCCGCATCCAGCTCGTCTCGCAGCTTCGTCCAGGCGGCGGTGATCTGCCCGACGAGTTCCTCTCTCCTGCGCGGTATCGGCATGCAGACAGCGTACCAGCTCCCCGCGATCCAGAGGACGCACCCAGTGTAAACTGTCCAATCTTCCCAACACACCGCCCACCCGTGGCGACGGTACCCGGCCGGAATGCCCCATGATCCCGTCCGGCATCCATCTTGCATTTGTATGGATGTCGATTCGTCATCCTTCCTGAATCACCACGCCCCGCCAGGATCGAGAGGAGTGTCACGCTCACTCTACAGCTCCGTGGGCTCCGGCCCCCGGGCGGAGATCCGGCGACGGGCACAGGAGGGACCCAGTTTCTCTTCGATGACAAAGGAAGGAGGAGCCTGTATGCGTTCACCACGATCGATGTTGAAATTCGCCGTCGCTCTCTTCGCCGCCGCGCTGATCGCGGCACCGGCGTTCGCCGGCCACGACGAGGGCAAGGAGATGGCAAAGAAGGACAAGAAGGCCGATCAGACGCTCCACGACGCGACGGCCGTGCTCGAAGCGTCGGTCTCCGCTCCCGACAAGGGGATCCCGAAGGACCTGCTCCAGAAGGCCGAGTGCGTCGGCGTGTTCCCGGGACTCAAGAAGGGGGCGTTCATCGTGGGCGGCGAGTTCGGCAGGGGTGTGTTCACCTGCCGCCAGAAGGATGGAACGATGGGTGCGCCCGCGTTCTTCACGATGGGCGGCCCGAGCATCGGCTGGCAGTTCGGCGGCGAGGAGGCGGACATCGTCCTGCTGGTGATGAACGACTCCGGCATGAAGCACCTGCTCGAGGACAAGTTCACCCTCGGCGGTCAGGCGGCCGCGGTCGCCGGCCCCGTGGGCCGCAATGCCAAGGCGGCGACCGATCTGCAGATGCACGCCCAGCTTCTGTCCTGGTCCCGCTCGCGGGGCGCCTTCCTCGGCGCGTCGCTCGACGGCATCGTGGTCAAGCAGGATCACGAGACCACGCAGGCGTTCTACGACCGGAAGATCCCGGCGGAGGATATTCTCGTGAAGCACGCCGTGGCCACTCCCGAGCGTGCCGCCGCCTTCGTGAGGAAGGTCAACAAGGAAGCCGAGCGCGGCTCGTAACGGAACAACGAACCGATCGGCCTGCCGCCGCGCCCCTCTGGGGCGCGGCGTGCCGGCCGAAGCGACCATCGCGGAGCCGCCGGGGAGCCCGACCGGGCGAACGGTCCGCCGGGAGTCGCCCGCGGCTTCCAACGCTGGAAGCTCACCGATGTCATCGACGGGCGCGGGAGGCGGACCAATCGCCCGTGGACGGGCCGGCGGCGCAGAGGGGAGCGAGGGCGACACGCCGCGCGACAGCGCGGGGCGATACGCCGCGCGACAGCGCGGGGCAACACGCCGCGCGACAGCGCGGGGCAACACGCCGCGCGACAGCGCGGAGGTAATCCTTCATCGGGACTTGCGCGCGTCCTCGAGAAACTGCGCGATGCCCCGATCGGTGAGCGGGTGGTGCTCCATCTGCCGGACCACGGAGAACGGCACCGTCACGGCGTCCGAGCCCGCCAGCGCCGCCTCGACCACGTGCACCGGCCCCCGCACCGAGGCGGCCAGGATCTGAGTGTTGCCGTCCAGGTCGTTGCGATAGATCTCGGCGATGGCCCGGATGAGCTGCATCCCGTCGAACGAGACGTCGTCCAGCCGTCCCACGAACGGACAGATCCACGCCGCGCCCGCCTTGGCGGCCAGAATCGCCTGGCTCGGCGAGAAGATCAGGGTCATCGTCGACGGGATCCCCGCATCGGCCAGGGTCCTGCAGGCGATCAGGCCTTCCCGGTTGAGCGGGATCTTCACGTGAACGTTGTCGCCCCAGGAGTGGAGCCGCTTGCCCTCCTCGACGATGCCGGCGGCATCGAGCGAAGTCACTTCCGCGTTGACGGGTCCGGGCACAAGCTCCGCGATCGCCCGGATCGTCTCCTCGAGCTTCACACCCGCCTTCGCGATCAGGGTCGGGTTCGTCGTCACGCCGTCCGCGAGGCCCATGCGCTGGGCTTCCCGGATCTCGGCCGGGTCGGCCGAGTCGATGAAGATCTTCATGGTTTCTTCCCCGTGAATGCCGCCATCACCTGAGCCTTCAGACCCTTCTCCTCGATCAGCAGATCGATCAGCTCGCGCACGGCGCCGTGGCCCCCGGCCCGCTGGCAGACATAATCGACCTGGGACTTCACCTCGGGAACAGCGTTGGCCGGGGCCGCCGAGAAACCCGCCCGCCACAGAACCGGCAGATCCTGGATGTCATCGCCCATGTAGGCGATCTCGTCGGGCTGGATCTCCTCCTCGCGCAGGATCTCGTTCCACCCCTCGAGCTTCTCGTGGAACCCCTGCTTGATCACCGCGACCGACAGCTCTCGCGCCCGCCGCTCCACCATCGCGGAGGTGCGGCCCGTCAGCAGCCCCACGCTCAACCCGGCCTTGCGGGCCATCGTGATCCCCATCCCGTCCTGGATGTCGAACCGCTTGATCTCGCCGCCGCCACCGGGCCCGTCCTGGTAGTAGATGCCGCCGGCGGTCAGCACGCCGTCCACGTCGAGCAGCAGCATGCGGATGCGTGCGGTCTTCTCCTCGAAGACCTTCATCGCGCCCTCGCGGCCGCGTCGTCCGCCTCGCGCACGATCTGCGCGATCCGCTTCACCTGCGAGAGCATCCACTCCATGCGCTGAAGCGGATACTGGCTCGCCGCGTCGCACAGCGCCGCCTTCGGATCGGGGTGCGTCTCCATGAACAGCGCGTCGCAGCCGGCGGCCACCCCGGCCCGCGCGAGGTGCGGGATGAACTGCGGCTCGCCCCCGCGGGGGTCCTTGCTCGGGGTCCCGTACAGGCGCACGCTGTGCGTGGCGTCGTACACGACCGGCACTCCAAGACCCTTCATCACCGGGATCGAGATGAAATCGTTGACCAGCCGGTTGTAGCCGAACGAGCTGCCGCGCTCCGTCACGAGGATGTCCCGGCATCCGGCCAATCGCAGCTTGCCGACGGCACTGCCCATGTTGTGCGGCGCGAGGAACTGCCCCTTCTTCACGTTCACCGGACGTCCCGTCCGGCCCGCGGCCACCACGAGGCTGGTCTGCTGGCACAGATACGCCGGGATCTGGATCAGGTCGAGCACCTCGGCCGCGGCGGGCATGTCGGTCTCCCGGTGCACGTCGGAGGTGACCGGCACGCCGAACGACTCCTTGATGCGCTGCAGCAGGGCGAGCCCCTTGTCGATGCCCGGCCCGCGGTAGTACTCGGCCGACGACCGGTTGTCCTTCTCGTACGAGGACTTGAAGATCAACCGGATGTCGAGCCGGCCCGCCAGCCCGGTCAGTGTTTCCGCGGTCTTCATCATCAGGTCGTCGGCCTCGATCACACAGGGGCCGGCGATCAGGGCAAGCGGGTGACCCTGACCGATCATGATCCCGGAAACGGTCGCCGTACGGGGGGGTGCGATGTTCTCCATGACGGCTCAGTATACACAAACGGCCCGCGGGAGCGGGGCCGATGGGGGCCGGCGGTTCGTGATAACATGCTCCGCGCGGCAGCACCCGCGGCGGACGCGGGAAATCCTTCCAGGAGGGGGTTTTGCGTCTTTCGGATGACGTGGGCGAGCGCGCCCGGCGCGTCAGGATGATCCTCATGGACGTCGATGGCGTCATGACCGATGGGCGCATCATATTCCAGGCGGAGATCGACGAGGCCAAGGGGTTCGACTCCAAGGACGGCGTCGGGCTTCGTATCGCCCAGCGCGCGGGGCTGGTGACCGGTGTCATCACGGGACGGCTCAGCATCGCCACCACGCGCCGGGCCGGCGAGCTGATGATGAGCGAGTTCCACCAGCGCGTGTTCCGCAAGGAAGAGGTGTTCGACTCCATCCTCAAGGCGCGGCGCCTCAAGGAGGAGGCGGTCTGTTTCATCGGCGACGATCTGGTCGACGTCCCGGTCCTGAAGCGTGCCGGCCTCGCCGCGGCGCCCGCCGACGCCTCGCCGGAGGCGCGCCGCATCGCCCACTTCGTCACGTCCCGTGACGGGGGGCGCGGCGCCGTGCGTGAGGTGATCGACTTCATACTCAAGGTGCAGGGCCATTGGGCCCGCGTCACGGAAGGCTATCTGTAGGGGGCACCCATGCCTTTCATGCGTTTCCTGGCTCTGATCCTGATCATCGCCGTCTTCGTCGGCGCGCTCGCGTTCGCCATCCAGAACAACGACCAGACGGCCACGCTGCGGCTCGGCTCCTGGCGCACCGATCCGCTGCCGGTGTTCGCCATCATCCTCGGCGCCTTTCTCGTGGGCGTGGTGTTCACCAGCCTGATCGGCGTGATCGAGGGGATGAAACTCCGCGTGAACAACGCCCGCCTGAAGCGGAAGGTGAAGAAGCTGCAGTCGGAGGTCGACGCGCTGAGGAACCTGCCGCTCGGCGGACCGGTGGAGCAGGAGCGCTCTCCCCTCCCACCTCTGTCGGACGAGGACAGCGCGCTCTGAAATGGAGTCGATCCTGCCCCAGCTCAACCTGACCTTCGCGCTCATCGTCGCCGCCGTCACGCTCGCCGGCTTCGGGGCCGGGTGGGCCGCCTCCAGCCTGATGCGCTGGTGGAACCGCGACGAGGCCGATATCAACGAGGATTTCGCCCGCCTCTACTCCGAGGGGATCGCGCATTACGTCGCCGGGCGCCGGGACGAGGCGATCGACGGTCTGACGCGGGCGGCCCGGCTGCGCACCGACGTGGTCGGGCTGTACCTGATCCTCGGCGACCTGTATCGCGAGAAGGGGCTCTTCGACCGCGCCATCCGGGTCCACTCGGGGCTGCTGAGCCGGCAGGAGCTCACCCGCGCCGAGCGGGCGCAGGCCCAGGCCAGCCTCGGCGAGGACTTCAGGACCGCGGGGCTGGTGGAGCGCGCAAGGGAGGCGTTCGGCAAGGCGCTCGACCTCGACCCGCGCAATCTGCTGGCGCTGCATGCCATATCCCGGTTCTGCATCGAGGACCGGGACTGGGAGCGCGCGCTCGATCTGGAGGAGCAGGTGCTGCGTCTCGATCGCACGCGGAAGAGCCGCCCGCTCGCCTTCATCTACAACGAGATCGGGCGGGAGCACCTGGCCCAGGGAAACGACCGTCTTGCCCTGAGGAACTTCCAGAGGGCGATCGCCGTGGACGACCGGACCTATCCGGCCCACATCTTTCTTGGCGACCTGCACTACAAGGACGGCCGCCTCAAGAAGGCCGTGGAGCACTGGGAGCGGGTGGTCGATCTCGAGCCGCGCCACCTGCATCTGGTCTTCGACCGGCTCGAGAGTGCCTACGCCGAGCTGGGGATGGGACGCTCGCTGGAGGAGCTGTGCCGTCGGGTCGCCGCCCGCGACGAAAACGACTGGCGGGCGAGGGTTCTGCTGGCACGCATCGAAAAGGGCCGCGGGGACTACGAATCGGCCTACCGGTACCTGCTCGAGGCGGCCCGCGTCTTCCCCCAGTCGCTCACGGTCCAGCAGGAGCTGTGGAACCTGACGCTGTCGCGCGGCCTCGACCGCAAGCACATCGAGGACTATCTTCGCCTCGCGGAAGGGGTCAACGAGTTCGCCGACCCGTTCATCTGCTCGACCTGCGGACACCGGTCGATCGAGTACCTGTGGCGTTGCCCCCAGTGCTTCGAGTGGGACACATACGCGGAAGAGCGATCGAGGAGCCACACGTGGTAGCCAATGTCCTTCAGGGCCGTATCGGCCCGCTGACCATCCCCTCGCTGATCCAGGCCGTCTGCGGGCAGAAGAAGACGGGCACCCTCGCGGTCAAGGAGGGCTCCCTCACCAAGACCCTGTATCTGGACGCCGGACGCGTGATCTTCGCCTCGTCCAACGACGAGGACGACCGGCTCGGCACCCTCTTCCTGCGCCACGGGATGATCTCGCTGCACTCTCTCGATGAGGCGGCGGCGGTCGCCGTGTCGGGCAAACGGCTCGGGGCGGCGCTCGTGGACATGAAGGCGATCCGGCCCCAGGACCTGATCTGGGGCGTGACGGAGCAGGTCAAGTCGATCGTCATCGGCCTCTTCTCGTGGACCCGGGGCGAGTACGCCTTCACGGGCGGCGGGCTCCCCACCCAGGAGGTCATCACCCTCAAGATGCCCACCGCCGACCTGGTCCTCACCGGCATCAAGAGCATCGAGAGCTGGTCGCGGATCCGGGCGGCCGTCGGAAGATCTCGACGCGCGCTACGACACCAGCGCGCGGGTCGAGGAGCTCTCCAGGGAGCTGAGCCTGTCGCTCGACGAGTGGACGCTGCTCTCCCGGTGCGAGGCCGGTGCGACGCTCGGGCAGATATGCGACGATTCGGCGCTGAGCGATTTCGAGGTCTGCCGGCTCATCTGGACATTCACCGTCGTCGGGCTCCTGAAGCGCGCCGCCGAGGCCTCCGGGGGCGTCGGCGCCTGAGGCGGCCCCCCGCATCACCGGCTTTTTCAATCTTTTGACATCGAACAGGCACATTCCGGCGTAAAGATCGGGAGGTGGAAGGAAACCCGCGCGACCGCTATGGTTTCGGCGGGCGGCGGGCCCGTTGCCGCCCGGTTGCACCGGTGCCGGGCATGCCGGTCGGCCGGCTTGACCTGAGCGGGATCTGAAAATAAATTAAGGGTTTACGTCGATGGAGCCTGCACAAATGGACTCATTGCAACAGAGGGACGCTTCCGGCACCGCCAGCGCGGCCGGCAAGCTCAGATTCCTGCTCGTTACGTTCGCGGTGACCGCCGCGGTCGTCTTCGGCCTGGTCGTCGCGGACTCGTTCAACGCCGGCCCGGCGGATCGCACCGCCGAGGCGCGCTCCGCCGCCACGACCCCGCAGCAGCCTCAGGCGTCCGGCGGTGACGAGGCCGAGGGCAAGGTGGTCACGGCCCAGCGCGGCGGCGATCGCGAGCTGAACATCCCGCCGGCGCCCAAAGGGCCCGATCCCTCGCTCTATCTGCCGAATATCGCCGACATCGCCGAGCGTGCCAATGGCGCGGTGGTGAACATCCGCGCGACGGAGATCATCCGCGCGGGCGCGAAGGGCCGCCGCGTCAACCCGCACGATCCGTTCGAGTTCTTCTTCCCGCGTCCCGATGATCGCAACCCCCACGGCGACCCGTCGGACGACGACCAGCGCCAGGACAGCGGCGGCTCCGGCTTCATCGTCTCCACCGACGGCTTCATCCTGACCAATTTCCATGTCATCGAGGACGCCGACAAGATTGTCGTCCGTCTCGCCGGCGACAGCCGTGACTACGACGCGAGCGTCATCGGCACCGACGAGCTCACCGATCTCGCGCTCATCAAGATCGACGTCGGCCATACCCTCCCCACCATCCCGCTCGGCGACTCCGAGAGGCTGCGGGTGGGCGAGTGGGTGATCGCGATCGGCAACCCGCTGGTGTACGACCACACGGTGACAGTGGGCGTGGTCTCGGCCAAGGGACGCAAGCTCGTGGGGCTGTCGCGCGACGTCGCCCTCGACAACTACATCCAGACCGATGCCGCCATCAACCGCGGCAACTCGGGCGGCCCCCTGCTCAACGTCAAGGGAGAGGCGATCGGCATCAACTCGGCCATCAGCGTGGCCGGGCAGGGGATCTCGTTCGCGATCCCGATCAACATGGCGCGTGACGTGATGTCCCAGCTCCGCGAGAAGGGCAAGGTCGATCGCGGTTTCCTCGGCGTCACGATCCAGGACATCCAGACCGAGCTCCGTTCCGAGGAGCGCGAGTACTTCGGGCTGCAGAACCGGCGTGGAGCCTTCATCCAGTCCGTCACCGAGGGGAATCCGGCCGACGTGGCCGGCCTCAAGCCGGGCGACGCGATCGTCAGCGTCGACGGCAAGCCGATCGAGAGCAGCGACGACCTGATCCGGACCATCTCCGCGAAAGCCCCCGGCGCCAAGGTCATGCTCGGGGTCATCCGCGAAGGGAAGGAACGCAGGATATCCGCCGAGCTGACGAACCGTCCCGACCCGGTCGCCCGAGCCTCGCGGGATGAAACGTCGCCCGTGCCCGACGAGCCGGCCTCCGACAATCGTCTCGGCATCACCGTCGAGGACATCACATCGGAGACGCGGCAGGAGCTCAAGATGGATCCCTCCGTTCAGGGTGTGGTCGTGACGCACGTGTCCCAGGTGAGCGACGCCTGGGAGCGCGGACTGCGCGAGGGTGACATCATCACCTCGGTGAACCGGCAGAAGATCTCGTCCCTCGGCGAGTATCGCGCTCTCGTCGACAGGATCCAGCCGGGCGATCTCATGGCGCTCTACGTCACCACACCGGGGGTGGGCATCGGCCGGTTCGTCACGATCCGCGTCGGGGCCGAATGACCCGAAGCGGGGCGGATCGCTGAAGACGTTTTACGGTCAGGACATCGGGCAGGAGGGACCTCAAGGGCGCCTCCTGCCTTTTTTTTCGAGCGAGCGATACCGGCCATGAGCTACACCGTTCTCGTGGTGGATGACGAGCCCTCCATCCGCTCCAGCATGAAGATGATCCTCCAGCACGCCGGCTACCGGTTCATCGAGGCAGCCAACGGCACCGAGGGACTGGAGAAGATCGCCTCCGAAGACCCCGACGTCGTGATCCTCGACGTGAAGATGCCCGAGATGGACGGCCTCGACGTGCTCGAGGCGCTCAAGGGCCAGGGCTCCACCGTTCCGGTGATCGTGGTGTCGGGCCACGGCGACATCGAGACCGCCGTCCGCGCCACCAAGCTGGGCGCCTTCAACTTCATCGAGAAGCCGTTCGGCGAGGAGCGGGTTCTGGTGGACATCAGGAACGCCCTCGAGCAGAGCCGGCTGCGGCGCAAGGCGGCCTCCCTCGAGGTCGAGGTCGAGCAGCAGTTCGAGATGGTCGGCGCCTCGCAGCAGATGCAGGCGCTGCGCGAGCACATCCAGCGCGCCGCGCCGACCCAGGCCACCGTTCTCGTCACCGGCGAGAGCGGCACGGGCAAGGAGCTCGTGGCCCGGGCCATCCACGCCAACAGCGGCCGCAGGGACGCTCCGTTCATCCGCGTCAACTGCGCCGCCATCCCCGACGACCTGATCGAAAGCGAGTTGTTCGGCCACGAGCGCGGCTCGTTCACCGGCGCCACGGGCAAGCAGGTGGGCAAGTTCCTGCAGGCCGACCATGGCACCATCTTCCTCGACGAGATCGGCGATATGAGCGCCCGCACACAGGCGAAGGTGCTGCGTGCCCTCGAGACGGGAGAGATCGAGCCGGTCGGGGCCGCCCGGGTGATCGTCGTCGACGTCCGTGTCATCGCCGCCACCAACCGCGACCTGCCCGCCGAGGATCCGCAAGGGGAGCTTCCGCGAGGATCTCTATTTCCGCCTCAAGGTGATCCCGATCGAGTGTCCTCCCCTTCGCGAGCGCGCCGAGGACATCCCGCTCCTCGTGGAGCACTTCGCCCGGGCGTCGGGCCGGCGCTTCTCCGAGGCCGCCGTGCGCGCCCTGGCGGCCCAGCCCTGGAAAGGCAATGTCCGCGAGCTGAAGAACGCCATCGAGCGTATCCTGATCATGGCGACCGCCTCCCCCGAGGGCGTTATCGACCTGGAGGACCTTCCACCCGAGGCGCGGGAGACCTCGCCGTCCGACGCCGGCTCCGGGCCCGCGCGCCTCGCCGGCGCCGCCGGGGGGCCCACCACGCTGAAGGACTTCAAGGAGGCGGTGGAGAAGGAGTTCATCCTGTCGATGCTCGAGAAGTACGACTGGAACATCTCGCGCACCGCCAAGGAGATCGACACGCCCCGCAGCAACCTCTACAAGAAGCTCGAGCAGTACGGCATCGGGAAGGACAGGGTCACGGCCGACGAGGCTTCCGAGGAATGACGATCCCACAGCTCTTCGACCGGGCCGTGGCGGATCACGTGCTCGCCCGGGCGGTGACCCACTGGTCGCCCCGCTTCGAGAAGCACCTCTCCTCCGAGGAGCTGAGAAAACAAGTGGCGCGATGCGCGGCCGGTCTGCGCGCGCTCGGGCTGCGCAAGGGCGATCGGGTGCTCATCATCTCGGAGAACCGCCCCGAGTGGGCGATCGCCGACCAGGCGACGCTCTTCGCCGGCGGGATACTCGTGCCGGTTTACACCAGTCTCACGGTGCCGCAGCTCAGGTACATCCTGGAGAACTCCGGCGCCTGCATCGGCATCGCCTCCACGCAGACGCTGATCGACAAGCTGATCGACGCCTCCGCGGGGCTCCCCGCGATGAGGCAGACGATTGTGATCGACGAGTCCGCCGCCGCGCCCGATGCCATGCACCTCGCCTCGGTCTCGGCGATGGGCGACGATCTGCTGGCCGGCTCGCCCGACGCCTGGCGCGAGCGTGCCGAAACCCTTCGCGACGACGAGGTGGCCACCATCATCTACACGTCCGGGACCACCGGGCCGCCCAAAGGGGTGATGCTGACGCATCGCAACCTCACCTCCAACGTCGACGCCCTGTGCCGTGTGCTCGAGTTCGGCCGGGAGGACGTCTCTCTTTCCTTTCTGCCCCTGTGCCACATCATCCAGCGTATCGGCGACTACTGCTATCTCAGCCGGGGCGTGCGGGTCGTCTATCTGAAGCTCGAGGACGTCTCCGCGGGTCTCACCGCGATCCGGCCGACCACCTTCCCCGGCGTGCCCCGTGTCTACGAGAAGGCGCGCGAGGCGATCCTCGCGCGGGGCTCGGCGAGTCCGGCCCCGGTGCGCGCGCTCTTCCGCTGGGCCCTCGAGACAGGGCGGCGGATGGAACGCACCCGTCTCGAGGGCGCCGCCCCCGGAGCCTGGCTGCGGCTGCGCCACGCCATCGCCGATCGGCTGATCCTCTCGAAGGTACGGCGCGGCCTCGGTGGCCGCATCCGATACCTCGTCAGCGGCGGCGCGCCGCTCAACCCGGAGATCCTCGAGTTCTTCCTCTCGGTCGGAATCCCGATACTGGAAGGGTACGGGCTGACGGAGACCTCGGTTCTGACCATCAACACGCTGACGAGCATCCGGCCCGGCACCGTGGGGGCGCCGCTTCCGGGCGTCGAGCTGCGTCTGCTTGGCGACGGGGAGGTCCTGGCCCGCGGTGACGGAGTGGGCCGCGGGTACTATCTCGACGTGAAGAAAACCGAGGAGTCGTTCGTGGACGGCTGGTTCGCCACGGGGGACCTCGGCCGGCTGGACGAGCGCGGGCACCTGGTCATCACGGGGCGCAAGAAGGAGATCCTGGTCACATCGGGCGGCAAGAAGGTCTCTCCCGCCGGCATCGAGCAGACGCTCCTGTCCAGCCCGCTGGTGTCCCAGGCGGTGGTGGTCGGCGACGGCCGCAAGTACGTCAGCGCGCTGCTGGTGCCCGACCGTGCGCAGCTTCTGGCAGCGTGCCGCGCGCGGGGGATCGCGGGGGGCGGCAACAGCGACTGGGCCTCCTTCCTGCAGCGCGATGAGGTACGTGAGATGTTCCAGCGGATCGTCAGCGACAGCAATCGTCCCCTGTCGCGGTTCGAGCAGATCAAGAAGTTCGTTCTGCTGCCGTCCGAGCTGACACAGGAGGGAGGCGAGCTGACTCCCACGCTCAAGATCAAGCGCCGGGTCGTCGAGGAGAAGCATCGCGGCCTCATCGACGCCCTGTACGACGAGACCGGGAGGAATTGAGCGATGCCCGCCGGCCGCACCGATCCCCTCATCGTCGCCGGCGCCCGCACGCCGTTCGCCAAGGCGGGCACGAAACTGCGCCGGGTCACCGCGGTCGAGCTGGGCATCGCAGCGGTGCGCGAGGCGGTGGCGCGCTCGGGGTTCCTCCCCGGCGAGGTGGACGCCGTCATCATGGGTAACATCGCCTCGCCGGCCGACGCCGCCAACATCGCGCGCGTGATCTCGGTGGGGGCCGGCGTCCCCGACCGCGTGCCGGCGCACTCGGTCAACAGGAACTGCGCGTCCGGGATCGAAGCGATCGCCGAGGCCGCCCTGCTCGTGGGCACCGGGCGGGCCCGTGTGGTCGTGGCGGGCGGTGTGGAGTCGATGTCCGGCATCCCGCTGTTCTTCAGCGACGAGTTCAAGGAGATCATGTTCGCCGCGATGCGCGCGCGATCGCTGCCCGCGAAGATCGCGGCCTACGCCCGTATCCGCCCCCGGCACTTCAAGCCGATTCCCGGACTCATGATCGGTCTGACCGACCCGCTGTGCGGGCTGAACATGGGGCAGACCGCCGAGGTGCTCGCCGCCGAGTTCCACGTCACCCGCGAGGAGCAGGATCGCTTCGCGCTCGAGAGCCACCGACGGGCGACCGCGGCCGCCGCGCGGCACCGCGAGGAGATGACCCCGATCTTCCTGCCGCCGGATCGATCGAAGGCGCTTCACGAAGACATCGGGCCGCGCCCGGCGCAGACGATCGAGGCGCTCGCGAAGCTCAGGCCGTTCTTCGACCGGGCCCACGGCACCGTCACCGCGGGTAACGCGTCGCCGATCACCGACGGCGCCGCCGCCCTCGTCGTGGCCTCCGGCGAGGCGATCGCCGCGCGCGGGGGAGACGCCGCCGGCCCCGGTCCGCTCGCCCGCATTCGATCCTGGGCCGCCGCAGGGCTGTCGCCGCGCCGCATGGGGCTCGGCCCCGCGCATGCCGTGCCGAAGGCGCTCGACGAGGCGGGGCTGGTCCTGTCCGACATCGAGCTGATCGAGCTGAACGAAGCGTTCGCCGCGCAGGTGATCGCCTGTGCGCGGGCCATGGCCTCGGAGCGGTTCGCGCGCGAGGAGCTCGGCCGGCCGGCCGCCGTGGGAGAGCTCCGGCCGGAGATCACGAACGTCAACGGCGGCGCCATCGCGCTGGGCCATCCGGTGGGCGCTTCGGGCGCCCGCATCGTGCTCACGCTCGCGCTCGAGATGCAGCGACGCGGCGCCGGGCTCGGCCTGGCGACACTGTGCGTGGGCGGCGGCCAGGGAGCCGCCATGATCCTGGAGCGGACATGATCGAGCTGATCCGCGGCGAGGACGGGATCGCCGTCCTGCTGTTCGACACACCCGGCGAAAAGGTCAATCTGCTCGACGAGGCATCGGTGGCGCGGCTTGCCACCTTGCTCGACTCGGTGGAGCGCGACGCCTCGGCCGGCTCGATTCGCGGGCTCGTAATCGCCAGCGCCAAGCCGGCCACCTTCATCGCGGGCGCCGACGTCAAGGCGTTCGTGGAGGTCGCAGCCACCGGCGACGCCGCGGCCGCCGCCGCAAAGGCGCGCGCCGGGCAGGCTCTGTTCTCCCGGGTCGCGGCGCTGCCGGTGCCGGCCGTCGCGGCGATCAACGGCGCCTGCCTCGGCGGCGGCCTGGAGCTGGCGCTCGCATGCCGCGCCCGGGTGGCCGGCGACGGGACCGAGGTCACGATCGGACTGCCCGAGGTGAGACTTGGTCTGATACCGGGATGGGGCGGCACGCAACGGCTCCCCCGGCTGATCGGGCCGACGCGGGCACTGGATCTCATCCTGACCGGCCGCAGCCTCTCGGGCCGTCAGGCGCTCAGGATGGGCCTCGTGGGACGGGTCGCCCCCCAGGAGGGGATCCGGGACGCCGCCCGCGCCGAGGCGCTGCGGCTCGCCGGTGGCGGTGCCCCGAGGCGGCCCGCCTTCAGCGCGCTCGACCGGAGCCGTCTCACCCGGGCCCTGCTCTTCAGCATGGCGCGCCGCCGGACCCTGCGTCAGACGCACGGGCACTATCCGGCCCCGCTCGCTGCCATCGAGGCGATCCGTTACGGGTTCGAGCGCTCGATCGAGGCCGGCCTGGCGCGCGAGGCGGAGCTGGTCGGCCGTCTGCTGGTGAGCGACGTGTCGAAGAACCTCGTGCAGATCTTTCTGTCGAGCCGGGCTCCCGCGGGCGGTTCCGGCGGCGACGCGCCGGCGCGCCGTGCCGAATCGATCGGTGTCATCGGCGCCGGCACCATGGGGGGCGGGATCGCGGCGGTGGCGGCGCTGTCGGGGATCCCGGTGCGTCTGCGGGACGTCAACGCCGAAGCGCTCGGGCGCGGGATGGCCCAGGTGGCCCGGCGGGCGAAAGGGTCGGCACGCAAGGGCCGGTTCCCGAGGCACGAGGCGGCCCGGCGGGCGAACCTGGTGGCACCCACGATCGACTGGTCCGGCTTCTCGCGGTGCGACCTGATCGTGGAGGCGGTGGTCGAGGATCTCGAGGTGAAGCGCGAGGTGCTGCGCCGCGTCGAGTCGGTGACACCCGACACGGCGTTGTTCGCCACCAACACGTCGTCGCTCTCCGTCGCCGACATCGCCGCGGCATCCTCCCGGCCCGCCGGCGTCCTCGGGCTGCACTTCTTCAATCCGGTGGAGAAGATGCCGCTCGTGGAGGTGGTCCGGGGCCCCGCCACCGACCCGGCCGCCGTCGAGGCGGGCGTGCGGCTGGCGCGAAAGATGGGAAAGACCCCCGTGGTGGTGAGCGACACACCGGGGTTCATCGTCAACCGGATCCTGATGCCCTACCTGGCCGGCGCGATGCGGATCGTGTGCGACTCGGGGCGCGGCGCCGACGTCGTCCCGGTCGACCGGGCCATGGTGGCGTTCGGCATGCCGATGGGGCCGTTCGCGCTGCTGGACCGGATCGGGCTCGACGTCGCCGGCCATGTGGCCGGGGTCCTCTCCGCCGCCTTCCCCGGACGCGAAGACGACGCCGACGGATCGCGTTTGCTGCACGCGATGACACAGGCGGGACGGCTCGGCGTCAAGTCGGGCGGCGGATTCTACCGGTACCCGAAGGGATCCGCCACGCCCCGCGGGGTGGCCGCCGACCTCGACGGCCTGCTCGCGGCGGTGCGGGGCTCGGACCGCACGACCGTGCCCGCCCCCGCCGAGGCCGAGATCGTCGAGAGGCTCACCGACGCGATGATCGACGAGGCCGCGCGTCTTCTCGAGTCGGGCGCGGTTGAAGGTCCGGCGGTGATCGACATCGCCATGATTTTCGGCGCCGGGTTCCCGCCGTTTCGCGGCGGGCTGCTGCGCCACGCCGATACCGTGGGACCGGGGAAGATCGCCGCGAGGATCCGGGAGCGCGGCGGCCACCCGGCGGCGACGCTGTCGTCGAAGGAGCGATTCTACGCATGAGGATCCTCTACCTGTGCACGGGCAACTCGGCGCGAAGCCAGATGGCCGAGGCGTTCACGCGGGCGCTGCTGCCGTCCTCCGCGCCGGTTGAGGTGTTCAGCGCCGGAACACGGCCGGCCGGGCTCCACCCGGAGACGATCGCGGTGATGCAGGAAGCTGGCGTGGACGTGAGCCAGGCCCGCTCCAAGTCGATCGACGAGGTCCCGTTCGACTCCATCAATCTCGTCGTCACGTTGTGCGACGATGCGGAGAGGAGCTGCCCGAAGCCGCCCGAGGGGGCACGCCGGCTGCACTGGGGCCTGCGCGACCCGGCGGCCGTTCCGGGCGATGCGGCCGAGATCCGCGACGCCTTCCGGGCGACGCGCGACGAGGTGCGCACCTGCGTGAAACGGCTCCTGTTCGAGTTGGCCACCGGCCCGGGAGGGAGATCATCATGACATCCGACAAGAGTTCTCCGAAGTCGTTCATGCGCTCGATCTTCGAAGGCACGATCGAGGGCGACATGGTGTTCCCCTACCCCGAGCTCGACGGCGAGGAGAAGGAGAACGTCGCGATGCTGCTCGACTCGCTGCGCCGGTTCGCCGAGCGTGGCATCGACGCGCGCCGGATCGACGAGGACGAGGCGATGCCGAAGGAGGTGCTCTCCGGCATGGCGGAGCTCGGGCTGTTCGGCCTGACGATCCCCGAGGAGTATGGCGGGTTCGGGATGTCGATGGCGGCGTACGGCCGCGCCATGTCGGAGCTGGCCACCCACTGCGGCTCAGTCGCCGCCACGATCGGCGCCCACCTCGGGATCGGCTGCAAGGGGATCGTCCTGTTCGGCGACGAATCGCAGAAGCGCCGCTATCTCCCGCGCTGCGCCAGCGGCGAGACGATCGCCGCCTTCTGCCTCACCGAGCCGTCGTCGGGCTCGGACGCCGCCAGCATCGCCGCGCGCGCCGTGCACGACCCGGCCACCGGCACCTGGGTGCTCAACGGCACCAAGCAGTGGATCACCAACGGCGGCATCGCCGACCTGTTCACCGTCTTCGTGCAGACCGAGGACACGAAGAAGGAGCGGGCGATGTCGGCCTTCATCCTCACCCGGGGGATGCGCGGCCTGACGTCCGGCAAGCCGGAGAAGAAGATGGGGCTGAGGGGCTCGTCCACCACCGACGTGGTGATGGAGAACGTCCGGGTGCCGGACCAGGACCTGCTCGGCGAGCGCGGCACCGGCTTCAAGATGGCGATGGAGATCCTCAATCAGGGGCGGCTGTCGCTGGCGGCGGCCTGCGTGGGACCGTCCAAGAGCCTGATCGCCCGGTCGGCGGAGTTCGCGAAGGGGCGGCGCGCCTTCGGCCAGACGGTGGCCGACTTCGAGATGATCAAGTCGAAGTTCGCCCGGATGGTGCTCGACACCTACGCGATGGAATCGATGGTGGAGGTGACGGCCGGCCTGTCCGCCCGAGGATACGACTACTCGCTCGAGTCGGCGCTGTGCAAGATCCATGCGTCGGAGGCGATGTGGCGCACCGTCAACCACGCCGTGCAGATCAACGGCGGGTTCGGCTACATGCGCGAATATCCGTTCGAGCGCTCGCTGCGCGATGCGCGGATCAACCCGATCTTCGAAGGCACCAACGAGATCCTCCGGCTGTTCGTGACGCTCGCGGGGATGCAGGGGCCGGGGCGCACCCTCAAGGAGGTCGGCCGCGCGCTCTCCGAGCCGCTGGCCGGGCTCGGGGTGCTCACAGACTATGCCGCGCGGCGCCTGAGGCGGGTCATCGGCTCCGAGAAGCTCTCCTTCGCCCACCCGGGGTTGAAGCGCGAGGCGGATCTCGTCGAGGAGTACGTGGCCTCGTTCGCCTCGACGGTGGAGTCGGCGCTCAAGAAGCACGGCAAGGAAGTTCTGCATCGCGAGTACGTGCAGGAGCGGCTCGCCGACGCCGCCGTGGACCTGTACGCCATGATCTGCTGCATCTCGCGCGCCACCGGCGCCGGGTCCGAGGAGCAGATCCTGACGACCCGGGTCTTCTGCGAGGCGGCCTGGCGCCGGATCCGGCGCAACCTCAGGCAGGTCGAGTCCAACAGCGACGCCGACACCACCGCAGTGGCAGGCCTGGCGCTCGATTCCGGCGGGTGGCCCTTCGACTGACCCGGCACAGCGCCCGGGCGGCGTGCCCTCTCCGGCACCGTGTTACAATGCCTGAAATGGAAACCTCGAGCGCGCCCGCGCGTATCTGTGCCACGAGGCGACGCCTGTCTCGCTTCACGCAGCCCTCGGCTGTGGTTCCAGGATCCCGCCCACGGAGGAGCTCACGATCATGCTGACCACACGAGCCGCTTTCCGGCCCACCGTCCTCGCAGCCATGCTTTTCCTCGTGCTCGCCGCGGCTTTCCCTGCCCCGGCCCGGAGCGCTCCGGCGGCATCAGACACGCCCCCGGAAGTGCAGAAGGCGGTCGAGAAGGTCCTGCAGGCGAAGGTCTCCGAGCCTTCTTTCCGAGAAGGACGACGAAGGCCGGTTCTACAAGCGGGGCAGCTACTCCAAGCTGTTCCACAAGGTGGACGCGGACACCTATCAGGCCGGCTTCCAGGTCGACACGGCGGGGAAATCCAATCTCACGACGGAGCGATACCTGCTCACGCTCAAGCAGGATCTGGACGACACCTGGAGCATCACCAACGAGGAGCTGAAGGACACTTACAAGGGGCTTTACAGGAGCGTGTACGACAAAGAGCAGTGCTTCGCCTTCGACTCATTCCCGTGGCACCGCGAGGGTCTCGTGGTCAAGGCGACGAACGGAAGCATGTGCAGAGGAATTCGTGACAAGCCGGCGAGATTCGCCGCTCAACTCGGCCGAATACCTCTCGTATGAGTACATGCCGCCGATAGAGGATGATGAGCCCATGTACAGACCTCTGCAAGAGGGATTACACGAAGGACCTGGTCTTTCGACCCGAAGTTCGCATACATCCTCTGCGATTCGACGACCTGCGAGCAGTTCCGTTCGACGGCATTCACGGGGCTGCGGGAGATACCGTACGCGGAGATTGACGCCGATCTTCTCAAGGAGCTCGACAAGCAGGAGAAGGACAGGACGGATGCCCTGAACAAGAACCCCTTCTATGGCTTCCGCCGGCCCGATCGAGCCGGACAGGCGGCGCTACAGCGTCTACCAAGAGAACCCGGCCTTACCGACAACGGCCTGTGGCTGACCTCGGACAGCTACGAAGGTCGCGAGGTCGAGTTCCGCGTGGCCCAGGTCGGCGGCAATCGACGTTCGGCATCCCGCTGTTCGCCTACTACTCGGAGCAGACGCGCGCGAGCGGCATCTCGCCCGCCGAGCTGGAGCGCCGTCCCGACGCCGAGGGCCGTGACTACGACCTGGACAGCCTGGTCGGCGCGGTCGAGATGGGGTTCGGCGACGGTGAAACACTCGCCGGCGATATTCACCTACGGCCTCACGACCAAACGCAAGCTCAAGGAGATTCCGTTCGGGATCGCGCGCACGGATCGCTCCACCGACGAAAAGAAGGAAATCAAGAACCCGACGATGACGATCAACGCTCTCCAGGACGCCACAGGGCAACGACCTGACCTGGGTCCGCACCGGCCCCTACACCGGCCTCGTGATCCTTCCGGAGGAGGTCCCTGCCGGAACGAAGCTGACGATGCGTCTCGACTTCGAGAACCGCGACAGCATCTACAAGGTGTCGCCCTCCTACTCGTACGTGGACAGGGGCGGGTGGCTGCCGTTCGTGAGGTTCGGCGACTTCATCGACACCTTCGACATGACCGTCCGCGTGCCCTCGCGCTACACCACGCTCGGTATCGGACACAAGGTCTCCGAGAAGACCGAGGACGGCGCCAGCGTCACGCACTGGGTGGCCAAGAACCCCGTTTCGTTCCCGACGGTCATCTTCGGGCAGTACTACGAGGAGAGTGCCGGCTTCAAGGTCAAGAAGAGCGACGGGACCGAAGTCCCGGTCACGATCCACGTCGACAAGGACAGCATGGCCGACTGGGAGATCACTCCCAAGGCGCTCAGGAAATTCGCGGACGACGCAGCCAACTCTCTCAATCTCTACAGCAAGATCTTCGGCATCGACTACCCGTACTCCAAGCTGGATCTGGTGAACGACCCGGCCCCGGCCTTCTATGGCCAGGCGCCCTCGTCGATCGTCTATCTGGGCAGCCCCACGTTCATGAGCAAGGGGCGGCTCGGCAGCGCGGGGTTCGGCGGCTCGCGCCTCACGAAGTTCACCGATTCTCTGGTTCCGCACGAGGTGGCGC
The DNA here is from genome assembly GCA_963806495.1 of uncultured Acidobacteriota bacterium. Classification (GTDB taxonomy): domain Bacteria; phylum Acidobacteriota; class Polarisedimenticolia; order JACPZX01; family DASXTC01; genus CAWDYA01. Next base: position 331,879 of record CAWDYA010000008.1, read on the forward strand.
ATCAGTGGTGGGGATCGGTCGTGGCGAACTCCAACTTCAGGAATTACTGGTTCGTGGAGAGCCTCGCCGAGTACTCGGCCGCGCTCTTCATCGAGAACGCATACGGGCGTGACGCCTACCAGCAGCACATCGACGACTGGCGGCGCGAGATCCTGGCGGCCGACATGCGCGGGCGCGTCCAGGACAACTACACGGTCTGGCAGGGGCCGGGTGGTTTCGCGCCGTTCCGTGCGGCGATCTACGCCAAGGGGCCGTACGCGTTCCACATCATGCGGTCCACCTGGGGCGACGAGGCGTTCTTCAAGTTCATCAAGAATCGCTCGCCCAGGAGATGGCAGGCAAGGAGATCGTCACCCGCGACATCCAGCAGGTCGCCGAGAAGACGTTCGGCGCCAACCTCGACTGGTTCTTCAACCAGTGGCTGCGCGGCGTCGGCCTCCCTGCGTTCACCTTCACCTACAACGTCAGGACCGCCGAGGACGGCAGCATCCTTGTCGAGGGGAACGTCGAGCAGCAGGTCTGCCTCAAGCCGGCGACGTCCGTCAAGGAAGTGAATCGACGGCAAGTACTTCACCGGGATCGTGCCGATCACGATCGTCGGCAAGAGCGGCAAGGAATACCGCAAGCGGCTGATCATCGAGGGGAAGACCACGCCGTTCAAGTTCGCCATCCCCGAGAAGCCCAAGGACATCATCTTCAACCGTGACGGCGACGAGCTCGCCTACGACGTCGTCGTGCGCACGGCGTCCTAGCCGCCGCGGCCCACGATGCCAGACTACGAGCCGGTCATCGGTCTGGAGGTCCACGCACAGCTTCGGACCGAGACCAAGATCTTCTGCGGCTGCCGGACGCTGTTCGGCAGCCCGCCCAACACCCAGGTGTGCCCCGTCTGCCTCGGGATGCCGGGCGTGCTCCCGGTGCTGAACCGGCGCGCGGTGGAGCTTGCGCTGCGCGCGGCGCTGGCCACCGGATGCGTCGTCAGGCAGCGATCGATCTTCGCCCGGAAGAACTACTTCTACCCCGACCTGCCCAAGGGATACCAGATCAGCATGTACGAGCTGCCCCTGGCGGAGAACGGCCGCGTGCCGATCGAGGTGGACGACGGCTCCTGGACGAAGTCGATCGGGCTCACCCGCATCCACATGGAGGAGGACGCCGGCAAGCTGGTCCACGACGGCGGCGCCGCAGCCGAGGGCGCCTCGCTGGTGGACTTCAACCGCGCGGGTGTTCCGCTCATCGAGATCGTCAGCGAGCCGGATATCGCGAGCGCCGAGGAGGCGCACGCCTATCTGACGCGGCTCAAGTCGATCCTCACCTGTATCGAGGTGTGCGATGGCAACATGGAGGAAGGATCGCTGCGGTGCGACGCCAACGTCTCGGTCCGCCCTGAGGGGAGCACCGGCTACGGCACCAAGGTGGAGATCAAGAACCTCAACTCGTTCCGCAACGTGGTCCGGGCGCTGGAGTACGAGATCCGGCGCCAGAGCGACGCGCTCCGACGCGGCGAGCCGGTCCGGCAGGAGACACGCCTGTTCGACGCCGACCGGGGCGTGACCGAGCCGATGCGCTCCAAGGAGGAGGCCATGGACTACCGGTACTTCCCGGAGCCCGATCTGCCGCCTCTCACCGTCGAAGAGAGCGTCATCGAGCGGGTGCGCCGCGAGCTTCCGGAGCTGCCGACCGCGCGGCGGGAGCGGTTCATGACAAAGCTCGGGCTGCCCGCCCGCGACGCCGACTTCCTCACGCTGGAACGCCCTCTCGCCGAGTTCTTCGAGGAGGTCTCCGACGCCTCGGGCAACCCGAAGGCGGCGGCCAACTGGGTCACGAGCGAGCTGGCCGGCAGGCTCAACGCGGCGGGACTCGACCTGGCCCGCTCCCCGGTCTCGGCCCGCTCGCTGGCCGCCCTCATCCGCCTGATCGACGACGGCACCATTTCGGGCAGGATCGCCAAGTCGGTGTTCGACGAGATGTTCGCCAATGGCGGTGATCCTCAGGAGATCATCCGCCGGCAGGGGCTGACGCAGATCACCGACGAGGAGAGCCTGCGCGCCATCGTGGAGAAGGTGGTGGCGGGCAGCCCGGCACAGGTGGAGCAGTACCGCCAGGGCAAGAAGGCGACGCTCGGCTGGTTCGTCGGGCAGGTCATGAAGGAGACGGGGGGCAAGGCGAACCCGGGGGTGGTCAACAGGTTGCTGAAGGAAAGGCTTGATGCGTAGCTTCCTGTCTCTGCCGGAAGAGATGATACCCCTGCGGGGACGGGGTCACGCATCGCCCCGGGCGACGCGCGCCCCTGCGCGCTCCCTCGCCGCCGCGCCCGGCGCGGCAGACGGCTCGGTCCGCGAGCCCCCTCGGGATATCATCTCTCCCGGCTGTTCAAGCCAAACCTCGCCATCCATCGACCGACGAAACCCGATTCACCGATCCTAGCGAGGACAGTTGAACATCCTCCCTGCACTCCTCATGGCCCTGCTCCTCGCCCAGGCCGGGTTCGGGACGGTGGAGGCGCCGCCGTTTCACATCCACTACTCCGTTTCGCTGGGCGCCGAGGCGCGCGCGCTCGCCGCGGCCGTGCCCGATACCGTCGCGCGTCTGACCGAGGATCTCGACGCCCCGCCGCTTCCGCCGGCGAACCTGTTCCTTGTGTCCGGCGACGACGCCCCCGCGCCGCTGGGAAGCATCATGCCGGAGTGGGCGGCCGGCATCGCCGTGCCCGGCATGGACACGGTCGTCATCAGGACCGATCGGGTGGGGCCCTACGGCCAGCGCCAGCTCGAAGGCGTGTTCGCCCACGAGACCGCGCACATGCTCATGGCTCTCGCCGCCGGGCGTGGCGCCGGGCTGATGCCCTCCTGGTTCAGCGAGGGGGTGGCGGCTAACCTCGCGCGCGACGGCGAGTGGATGGAGTTCATCTATCTCTGGCTGTCGCCGGTGGCCTCCTCGAGCCGACCGCTCCTGACCCTGGAGGAGTGCTTCGGCTCGATGGGCACCCCCGCCCTGCGGCGCGCCGCCTACTCCGGCTCCTACTCGTTCATCCGTTTCGCCATGACGCGCCACGGTGCCGGCCTGCCCGCGCGGGTGCTGGCCGGGCTGGCCTCCGGCCTCGGGTTCGAGCGGAGCTGGGCCGCCGCGGCCGGGAGCACGCTCGACGAGGACGAGGCGGCGTGGTCCGCATCGATCCGCGGCTCCCGCCGCTGGTTCGCCATCCTGACGTCCTCGTTCGCCCTGTGGATGTCCATCACCCTGCTGCTGCTCGTGGCATACCGGATCAAGCGCAGCCGCTCCCGCAGGATCCTGGAGGCATGGCACGATGACGATCCGCTGTCCTGAGCCTATAATGGCCCCGCGATGATCAGGCTGCATCACGTGGACAAGACCTATCCCGGCGGCAGCGCGGCGCTCGTCGACGTCTCCCTGCACGTCGAGAAGGGGCAGTTCGCCTTCCTGACCGGCCCCTCCGGGGCGGGCAAGACGACACTGCTGAGGCTGCTGCTGCGGGAGGAGCTGCCCACCGCGGGCAGCATCGTGGTCAACGGCCGCAATGTCGCCGCCATGCCGTCGCGCGACGTCCCCTATCTGCGCCGGACGATGGGCGTGGTGTTCCAGGACTTCAAGCTGATCCAGTCAAAGACGGTGCTGGAGAACCTGACCCTGGTCCAGGAGGCGGTGGGTGTGCCCCGCGCCCGGCATCGCTCGCGGGCAGCGAAGGTGCTCAAGCAGGTGTCGCTGCAGCACAAGCTGAACGCCTACCCTCTTCAGCTCTCCGGCGGCGAGCAGCAACGGGTGGCGATCGCGCGGGCGCTGGTCAACGAGCCGATCATCCTGCTGGCGGACGAGCCGACAGGCAACCTCGACCCGGATCTCGCCGAGGAGATCATGGGCCTGCTGCGCGAGATCAATGCCCATGGGACCACGGTGGTCGTCGCCACGCACGACCGCGACATGATCCGCCGTTTCGGGCGCCGGGTGCTGCACCTGGCGGAGGGGCGTCTCGTCGAGTCGTCGGCGCGGGCGGCCGCGATGGGCGGAGGCGAGACATGATCCAGTCGCTGCGCTGCTTCATCCGCGAGGCCCTGATCGGCTTCTACCGGGCGCGGGCGATGAACGTCGTGACGGTCGGCATCATCGCCGCGTCGCTGGCCATCCTGGGCGGCTTTCTTCTGCTCGTGGAGAACCTGAGGGGTCTCGCCGACGAGTGGAACCGCGTGCAGGTCAACGCGTATCTCAAGGACGACGCGGTGGAGCAGCAGCCCAGAGAGGTGAGCGCGCTGGTGGACCGGATCCGGGCAAAGCCGTTCGTCCGCGAGGTGAGCTACATATCGCGCGAACAGGCGCTCGCCATCTTCCGCAGCCGCTTCCCCTCGCTGGCCGAGGCGGCCGGGTCGCTGCACGACAACCCCTTCCCGGCCTCGATAGAGATCTCGGTGCTCGGCGAGGACGATCGACGCCGCGAGGGAACCGAGCGGCTGGTGGCGGATCTCAAGGCCTCGCCCCTCGTGGACATGATCCAGGACAACGAGCAGGAGGCGCGCAAGCTGATCGCGATTCTGGCGGTCGTCTCCACCGTGGGCCTGGCGGTGGGCGGCGTGCTCGCTTTGGCCTCGGTGTTCATCATCTTCAACGTCATCCGGCTGACCGTCAACGCCCGGCGTGACGAGATCGCGATCATGCGGCTGGTCGGGGCCACCACCGGCTTCATCCGGGGCCCGTTCCTGGTGGAGGGGATGCTGCAAGGAGGGCTCGGAGCGCTCGCCGCGATCGCCCTGCTTTACGCGGCCCATCTGGGGCTGGCCGACTACGCCTCCCGATCGGGCAACAGCCTGGCGGGGCTCCTGAGCGCCCATTTCCTGCCCGCGGCCCGTGCCCTTCAGCTCGCCCTCGGCGGACTGCTCATCGGGCTGACCGGGAGCGCCCTGTCGCTTCGCCGCTTCCTCTCGAACTGACCGATCCGCCTCCCCGCCGCCTCAGAACTCGTAGCCGATGTAGAAGTCGGAGTGGAAGCCGTTGTCATGGACCTCGACGAAGGGGCACGTGGCGAGCGCCGTGGCGAGCTCGCTGGTGGTCGTGGCATTGAACACCGCGTTCGTGCACTGGTTCGTGACCTGCGTCTCCGAGTAGGGCAGACGCTTGGCGAAGTTCCAGTTGAGCTGGAAGTACCCGAGCCGGAACGAGAAGCCGATGCCGTACGAAGCGCGCAGGTCGCGGAACCGGTCGTTCTCCTTGTCGTACAGCTTGAAGTCGCGGAACACACCGGTTTCCTTGTCATAGAACCAGCCATCCTGGGTCCAGGCCGTTCCGGCGTCGAAGAAGAGCAGCCCCCGGACCTGACGCAACGAGCCGAACGGGAACCGCACCTCGTCGACCAGCGGGAACCGCAGCTCCAGGTTCATGTAGGCCGCACGGTCGCCGAGAAACTCACGATAACGGTATCCGCGGATCTGGTTGTAGCCGCCGATGCTGAAGAGCTGCGCCCCGTCTCCCTCGCTGATGTCCGCGTTGAGCCGGAACGCGATGAGCGAGCGCCGCGTCAGGTGCTGGTAGGTCCGGAGGTCAAGGCTGTAGAGATTGTACCGGCCGAGGTCCGAGGAACCGGCCGGGACGACCGTGGTGGAGAAGTTGATCCTCTTGCCGTTCCAGGCGCCAAAGCTCTTGTACCGGGTGGTGTCGTTGACGAGACTCAACCCGGCGAACGGCGCCGTACCCGCCACGAAGTCGGTATTGAGGAACGCGTACCTGACGTTCCGGAGCGGCCGGATCATTCGGATTCGGCCCTTTGAAAGCGAACAGGTTGGTGCCGATCACATCGCGGTTCACGACGCCGACGGTCCCCTCGAACCGGGAATACGTCGAGAACGGCCAGATCATCCCGCCCCGGCCCATGGTGACCCGGTTCGCCTCCTCCCGCACGTAGCTGCCCGAGCTGGTCGGCAGCACAACGAAATCCCTGAAGTCCGAGGCCGCGACGAACCACTGCAGCCGCCGCTTCAGGTCGACATAGCCGACGTCGACGTTGGTGAACGACGACACCGCCAGAGTGTTGACCCATATCCGGTGGTCGCCCAGCAGATCGGAGAACACGATGCGCGCGTCTCCGATGACGGTGCCGTCGCTCGCCACGGCCACGGCTACAGAGGGCGCCTGCTCGACATGGAACTGCATCTTGTCGTACTTCTTCTTCTCGCTCTCGTCGAGCGTGAGCTGCAGCGGCGGCTTGAACGGAACGATCTCGGTCGGCTCCTGCAGTCTCTCGGCCGGCTGCACGTCGTTGACGACGTTCTCGAGGTCGACCGTGTAGAGCCGGTACCGGCCGTCCCAGAACGCCGTCGTGACGAGCTTTCCCTTCCCGTTCTTCTCCGGCAGCTCGCGCGGGCTGAAGCTTCCGCTCATGACGTCGGTATACTGCTTGACCTCACCGGTCTCCAGATCCAGCGAGTAGATATTGAAGATGTCCCGGCTGCCGGCGTCCGAGGCGTAATAGATCCGCTTGCCGTCGCGCGAGAACGCCGGCTGAACGTCGGTGGTCTCGCCGAAGGTGACCTGGGTCTTCTGCGCGGGGTCGTCGTAGTCCAGCAGGAAGATCTTCTCGTAGGCGTTGATGCGGCGGTTGTACAGGATCGTCTTGCCGTCGGTGGACCACGAGGGGTTGGCGTCGTAGAAGGTGTCGTTCGTGATGTTGGTGAGGACCTTCGTCTCCAGGTTGTACTCGAAGATGTCCACCTGCCCACGCTTGTTTCCGGCGAAGGCAATCCGCTTGCCGTCCGGCGAGAAGGCGGGCGACTCGGCCTGATCCACGTCCATCACGTCGTTTCGCACCCGCTTGCCCGTCACCGCGTTGAAGATGAGCAGCCGCCGCTTGTTACCCTGGCGCGCGAACACGGCCACCTCGTCGCCGCCCGGCGACCAGCTCAGGTCGTTCCTCCCCCTGAATACCTCGGCGGTCAGATAGTCGTAGTCGTTCGTCAGCCCCTTGGTGAGGTTGCGGATCATCTCGCCGTCCTTGGCGTTGATGATCACGACGTCGAGGTCCTCCTTCTTGTTCGTGAGCACCGCGATCAGGTCGCCCGAGGGGGAGAGCGTGGGCGAGAAGGTCCAGATGCCGGGCAGTTTGATCCCGATCTCCTTGCCGGTATCCTCCGGCTCGTTGCGCTCGAGCAGCACGGGGATGTACTTCTTCTCGAGATACCGGCGGAAACGCCGGTCGAACTCGTCCGCGGTGACGCCGAACGCCTCCTTGATCGGCTTGGCGATGTTGGAGGTCAGCAGCACCTTGCGGTATTCCGTCAGGAAGGTCCGGATCCCCTCGGAGCCGAACTCCTTGTCGATGAAGTCGAAGGCGGCGTGCCCGTACCGGTACACGAGAAAGCTCGATCCCTGCACCTTTGTTATGGGCGGGAGCAGGCCGTTGACGACGGCGTCGCGGATGACCATGCGGTCGTACGGGCTCTCGTCGTAGGCGAGATACGACGCCAGCCCCTCCATGATCCACCCGGGAGGTTCGCTGTTGATGATCCGCCCGCCCGACTCCCCGTACAGGATGCTGAACTCGAAGATGTGGACCAGCTCGTGCTTGAGCACCTTGTAGAGCCGGTCAGGCGGCTGGTCGATCGGAAGCACCATCCGTCGCTCGAACGGCTCGGCGAAGGCGCCGGTCGATTCCGGGATGAAGTTCAGCTCGATGTTCGTCTGCTCGAAGTCGCCGTGGTTCTTGTAATAGATGAGCGGCGTGCGGAACGTGGGCTCGTGATCGAGCGCCTTGGTGAGCTCCAGGAAGGCGCTCTCGGCATAGGAGACGATCTGGTCGAGGAACTGCTCCTCCTCGGGATAGTAATAGACATCGAAGTGGGGCGCATGATAGACGTGCCACTCGAAGGTCTGGTAGATGACCTTGTTCTTGCCGAAGTAGCCCCACTGGGCCGAGGCGCTGCCCGGCATGAGAATCACCGCCAGGAGGATCGCGGCCAGGCGGGTCGTCTTGAGCTTCATGCTGGAGTCACTCCGTGAACAGATAGCGCATCTCGGTCCTCGTGCGCGGTGTGATGATACCCAGGATCGACTCGCTGACGCGATCCATGAGCTGGAACAGGATGCTCAGGTCGTCGTTCGACTTGCCGTCGTACACGGTCTCCTCGGTGAAGTGATCCTCGTAGAGGAGCTCGCCGGAGGATCCACGGAAGAAATACAACCCGAGATCCATGGTGAACCCCTCCCTCTCGGCCCACCGCGACTGCCGCAGCCGCTGTCCGGTGAGCTGGGAGATCACGTCCTGCTCGACGAACCCCGACTGGTCGGTGGACTCGAACCTGAGAGTTCCTCCGACGATCAGATCCGCGTTGAACCTCTCGCCGAGCCGCTTCCAGTAGGCGGTGTTGCGGATCGCCTCCTCGATCGGCTGCTCCGGCAGAGGCAGCGGATCGACGTCCAGCACCTCGAACGATGTCTTCTTCTGGAACAGCTCGCGCAGATTGTGGTTCAGCTCGCGATCGAGATCGACGGACGGGTGGTCGTTGGTGCGGAACCCGCCCACCAGGAGACGCTTCATCCCCTGCGTGTCGATCTTCTGCGGCGACGGCAGGGCGACCTGGACCTCGACCACGCCGGCGAGGGCCGGCGCCGCGCAGGACAGCATCAGGGCGATCAGCGGAGCGCATGCCGGGCTAGTCCGCCGCATCGCCCACCTTGCGGCTCGACCGCACGAAGCCGAGGAACCGCTCGTAGTTGGCCTTGATCTGGGGATCGCCGGGCGCCAGCTCCAGCGCCTTCTCGTACGCCTTGCGCGCCTCGTCGAAACGTCCGGTGCTCTCCAGGGCCACCGCCAGGTTGCTCCAGGCGTGCGGGTTGGAGCCGTCCGCCTTGACCGCCTTGTCGAACCGGAACGCGGCCTCGTTCCAGGCGCCGAGACGGGCCACCTTGACCCCGAACTCCATCTGTTGCTCCGCCTCGCTCTTGACCACCGCGGGAACCCGGACTGCCGGCACCAGAACAAGGGCCGCCAGCCCGAGAGCGGCGTAAAGGAGCGTGCGGCGCGCGCGTCGTGTCTGCCTCATCGATCCTCGAGCAAAGGGACGGCTTGCAGGCGATCGAACGGGAGTATAGTGGAGCCGCGCCTCGCCCTTCAATCGGCGCCTCCGGGAGTCCCGCCCGGGTGCATCGAGTATCCCCGCCTCGCGAAAACCCTCACACCTGGTCGTGAGACACGCACCTCGAGCGAACGATAGCCTCCCTTGTCGGGATCGGGCGGCTCGAACCCCAGGACATAGCGGCTGCCGAGCCCTTCGGCGAGCCGGTCGAACGCCTCCCGCAGGTCCCCCGCGCCCCGGGCGGCCAGCAGCATCCCACCCGTCTCGGAGGTCATCTCGCGCAGGGCCCGGCCCGCGTCGGAGCCTTCCCGGGCGTCGGCCGCGGGGCCGAAGGCCACGGCGAAGACGGTCACATCCGCTTCGAGCGCCGCGTCGATGGCGGTACGCAGACGCCCCCGGGCGCCCTCCTCGTCCACCGTGTCCTCGCCGTCGGTGAATACGACCAGCACGCGCGCTCCGGGCCTTCGCGACAGATGCATCGAGCCGACACGCAGCGCCTCGTTGAGCGCGGTGCGCGTCCCCTCCGCGCCGATCGACGCCGCCGACCGCTCCAGCAGCTTCCGGTCCAGCGTGAAGTCCTGCTCGAGGAACACCTGGTCGTTGAAGGTCAGCAGCGAGACCGCCGAATAGCCCGGCTGCTGCTCGATGAAGTCGAGCACGGCCTTGCGGGCCGACCAGAGCTGTCCCTCCATGCTGCGGCTGTTGTCGAGCGCCACGGCGATGGAGGCGGGCAGCGGCTCGCTGGAGAACGAGACGATCGGCTGGGGCTCTCCTGCCTCGAGGATGGTGAAGTCCTCCTGTGTCAGGCCACGCACCGGCGCCCCGCGCGGCGGCTTGCCCGGCCCGGCGGAGGATCGGTCGTCCCACACCACCACCGGGACGAGCACCAGGTTCACACCCACCGCCTCGACGTACGGATGGCTGGACGACAGGGTGGACAGCGTGACACGCGCGCCGTCGCGATCGACGGCCACGATCTCCACCCGGTGGGGTCTCAGGCTCTCGCCGGCGTCGACGATCCACTCGAAGGGGGCGCGGGTGTCGTGCTTCGGCTCCTTCCCGTCGATCGACAGGCTCATCCAGGCGATCGAGTCGATCGGGCGCCCCTCGGGATCGACCGCCTCCGCCGAGAGCCGGCACTCCCCGGCCACAAAGAGCGGGCTGGGCGCCGTGATCCGGATGGAGAAGGCCGGCCGGGGGGCGGCCCCGGCGACGGCAGGGCCGAGCGCTGCGAGCAGGAGCAGGATCGGGATCGACACCGGGCCAGTATAGTGCCCGTCGCCGCGCCGGGCCGTATAATGATCCCTGATGAGCCGGCACCACCCGCCCCGCAAACAGCCAGCCCGATGATCATCACGCCCCTCGGCCCGGTGGACGGCCGCGTCCAGGCGCCCCCCTCCAAGAGCCTGACGATCCGCGCCCTCGCCGCGGCCGCCCTGGCGCGCGGCCGCTCCGCGCTGAGGGATCCGCTCTTCTCCGACGACACGTTCCTCATGGCCCGGGCGCTCGACGAGCTGGGGATCACGGCGCAGAAACGCGAGGCCTCGATGCTGGTGGAAGGGCGTGGCGGGAGGATCCCTGCGCGCGGCGCCGCGCTGGATCTCGGAAACGCCGGCACGCCGCTGCGGCTGCTGACGGCGATCTGCTGTCTGGGACGCGGCCGCTACCGGATCGACGGCTCTGCGCGGATGCGACAGCGCCCGCTCACCCACCTGATCGAGGCGCTCGACTCAATGGGGGTGCTCATCACGTCCGTGGGCGGCAACGGCTGCCCGCCGGTGGAGATCCTGGCCGACGGCTACCCCGGGGGGCGCGTGCGGATGGCCGCCAGCGTCTCGAGCCAGTTCGTCTCCGCGCTCCTCATGGCGGCCCCGCATGGCGCGGCCGACCTGGATCTCGAGGTCGATGGCGAGCCGGTCTCGGCCCCGTACATCGACCTGACCGTCCAGGTGATGGAGGCGTTCGGGGCCGTGGTGGAGCGCGACGGCTACCGCCGTTTCCGCGTCGCGGCGGGCACCGGGTACGAGGCGCGCGTCTACCCGGTCGAGGGGGACGCCTCCAGCGCGTCGTACTTCTTCGCCGCGGCGGCGGTGACGGGCGGCCGGGTCATGGTGACGGGGATCCCGACCGGGTCGGCCCAGGGGGATCTCCGGTTCCTGGATCTGCTCGAGGCGATGGGATGCCGCGTCGAGCGCACCCCGGACGGCTTCACCGTGGAGGGGGGCGCGTTGAGAGGGATCGACGCCGATCTGGGCAACTGCCCCGACGTCGCTCCGACGCTGGCCTGCGTGTCGCTGTTCGCCGAGGGTCCCACCACGATGCGCCGGGTGGCCCACCTGCGGGTCAAGGAGACGGATCGGATCGAGACCACGGCCGCCTGCGTGCGCGCCCTGGGGGGCACGGCCGAGGCCCGCCCCGATACCCTCACCGTGACGCCGCCCGGGGGAGGCCGTCGCGCGCTGCATGGCGCCGCCATCGACCCGGCCGGCGATCACCGGATCGCGATGGCGTTCGCGGTCGCCGGCCTGGAGATCGACGGCGTGCGGATCCTCGACCCGGACTGCGTGACCAAGTCGTTTCCCGGCTTCTTCGACAGGCTGGGCGACCTGACCGGCGTCTGACCTCCGGAAGAAAAAACCCCCGGGGATCGCTCCCCGGGGGTGGTTGGTCAGATGGTGCCGTAGGACCGTCTTACCAGCGGGCGCGGACCTGACCCGTCAGACGCATGGCATTGTCGCCACCGGCGCCGGAGGTCGTGCTTCCGCCGGAACCCGTGTCGCCGTAGTTGCTGACCTGGTTCTCGATGGCGTCGCCCGGCTTGAAGTAGGACAGGGCCACGTCGAAGCCGAAGTTGGACGTCATGTTGTAGCCGTACATCAGGTCCAGCTCCTGACCCAGATCGTCGCTGCAGCTCTTGCCCGACGGAGGTGTCTGGCCGTCGAAGCAGGGATAGACGGTGTTCAGGCTGTAGATCAGGTTCGTCGTCGAGTTCTGCTGGCTGCCCACGCCCAGCGGCGAGTAAACCACGCCCTCCTTCTCGGTCTTGTTGAACTGGTACAGCGTGGCGCCGAACATGTGCTTGTCGTGAAGGTTCAGGTTGTAGCCGATGCTGTACGCCGTGATGTTCGACTCGGCGAACAGGTCAGCGTAGCCGAGACGGTTGTGGAAGTCGGTGTACAGGGGCATGTAGGCCTTCATGTCCATGTCGTTCGGGTCCTTGTCACCCGACGCGTAGTTCACGGCGCCCCACACCCGCTGGCTGGTGCTGCCGTCGTGCCAGTTGTAGCCGAACATCCCCTCGAACACGGTCGCCTTCATGTCATAGTTGTCGGGACAGGGGCTCACGATCGGGCCGCCGATGTACAGATCGAACGCCGCGGTGAAGCCGGTCGACGTGGATGCGCAGGGCTGCCAGTCACCGAACTGGTAGGCGGCCTCGGCGTTCCAGACGAAGCCGTTGTCGTCCTTCAGGTCGCGGGCGTACCGCGCGCCGATGGTGTAGTTGGTGGCGCTGGCGCTCTGGTAGAAGCCGCGCTGCTGCATCCCGATCACGTAGTAGGAGATGTGCTGGTCGTGCTCGGAGCCGATATTCTGCTCGGCGTGCGCGCCGAAGGTCTGATCGTCGGCGTTGTCGAACGGCAGGAGGAACCCGGCGCCCTGGTTCGACTCGAAGTTCTTCATCCAGAAGCCGTCGATCCGGAAGTTGTCCCAGTCCCAGGTGGCCCGCACGGCATCGTGATGGATGCCGTTGTAGAAATCCAGGCTGCTGAACTGCAGACCGGTGTCGAAGGCGATCTCCTGACGGCCGAACTTCAGGTCGAGGACGGTGTTGCCGACGTCCTTCGCCTTGACCCAGCCCTGGTACAGGGCCACGCCGCCGTTGAGGGTCTCGGTGTCGTCACCGAAGAACGGCTGCGTCTCGCCGTACAGCCCGCCACCGGACACGCCGGAGCCCTGGAACTCGCCGTACACGTAGATGTCGTTGCCCAGGTCGCCCTTGGCGGCCAGACGCACGCGGTACGGCCAGATGTCGAAGCTGTCGTCCGTGCCGCCGAAGGTGCTGTTCGTGTACCCCTTCGGGTAAGTGCCGTAGCTGGTCGTGTCGGTGAAGTCGGTCATGTTGTTCCACACCTCGGCGCGGAACCTGACCTCGCCATGGATGCTGAACTTCTTGTTGTCGCTCTGGTCGTCCATCATGTCCGCGCGCGCGATGCTGCCGGCGAGGACCAGGGCCGTAAAGCCCAGCAGGACAAAGCCGAACTTTCTCATTTCGATTCTTCCTCCGTGGTGTTGCGTTGGTGTGTCTTGCGTGCTTGGCTTGCGTTTCCCGTCAACTGACAACGAATGGCCCCGTCGGGGCCACCTCGGATTGGCATCATTCGACTTTCAGCTTTCGTCACGATTACCGGTGCCGCCTGACCCGCGTCCTTCCTCACCTCCTCCACCCGCGTCAGGCCGGACCTCCTCACTCACTGCTGCGAACAGATCCGTCTCTATGATTTATCTCCCCCCCGTTTCCGGAGAGAGACGACTGGCCTGTAGATCGACCCCCCGCCAGGTGGGATGCTCAGTGAAGTTTGGGGAGTTGTCTGATCGTGAGAGCCTTCGCGCTCACCATGCGCGGCCGATAGAACCGGCCCCGAGTCCGGGGGGGTTGACCGCTGGGTTGGTATCTTATGTTGATGTCCCGTGCGCCGGACGATCCGAGTTGCGAATCCGGCGCGCCCTTCCAGCCGGCGAATTCAACTGGTTGATAACAGAGTGATTAGCACCTCATGTCGTCAGGGTCATCAGACAAATCGTGGCGTTATACCCTGTGCCCTTCGGTCCTGTCAAGCCAAAACACAACAGGAGCCAAACGCACGCCGGCTAATCTACCAGTTCGGTCATGATCTGGTCAAGGTCAAGGGGAGGAGGGCCAGCAGGAGGATCTGCCGGACCCCGGTGACGAACGGCCCCGTGTCGGCCGTCTCCTTCGGCGTGTGGGCCCCCTCGCCGGTGGTGACACCGATCGCGATCCCGGGAATCCCCTTTGTTATCGCGGTGTTATGGTCCGCCGTGCCCCGGGGGGTGAGATGGGTCTCGTCCCAGGAGAGGTACTCCAGGACCCCCGCGGCCGCCTGCACCAGGCGGGAATCCTCGGCTCCCGGGAGGGTCGCCCCCTCCATCCGGTGCAGCGTCTCCCGCTCGAAGGCCACCCCGATTTGCCGAGCCGCCTCCCGGCACTCCGCCTCGACCTTCCGCTCCAGGTCGGCGAACGATCCGGGATCGTTGGAACGCAGGTCGACGGTGAACCAGACGTCGCGCGGCTGCGCGTTCGGCACCTCGCCGCCGCCAACCATGCCGATGTTGAGCCAGCTCTCCATCGCCTCGGGCGAGCGCCTCATCGGGATGGCGTCGAGCCGCTCGATGGCACGCGCCGCCGCCAGCATCGGGCTCGGCTTCTGGTATGCCGTCAGGGTGTGCGCCCCCTCCCCCAGGAAGTGCATTTTCAGCCAGAGGATTCCGGTGGCGGCATACGAGACCTGCCCGAGCTGACCGTCCACCGCGATGAAGGCGCCCAGCTCGTCGCCGTGATCCGCGACGAAACGCCTGGCCCCATGCAGGCCCGTCTCCTCCCTCACGGTCGCCACGATCCAGGTGTCGGCCTCAGGCTGCAGGTCATGCGACCGCATCAGGTCGACCGCCGCGAGAAGGGCCGCCAGACCCGAGGCGTCGTCGCGCACCCCCGGCCCCTGGAGCCTGCCCCCGGGAAGGCGGTGCACGCTGAGGTCGGCGCCGACGGGAGCCACGTTGTCCATGTGAGCGGCGATCGCCACCCGGGCGAGCCCGGGATCGTGGCCACGGATCAGACCCAGGACATTGCCCGCATCATCCACGTGGACCTGATCCAGACCCAGCTGCCTCAGCCGGGCCGACATCCACGCGGCCCGTTGCTCCTCGTGCCCCGACGGGGCGGGGATCCCGGCGATCCGGATCCAGTCCGCCACGAACCGCTCGCGGTCGGCACCCGCGTCGTCGAGCGCGGCGCGCACCGCGGGAACCCCGGCGAGCACGGCGACCGGGCCCGGGCCGGTCGTCACCGCGGCGCCGGCGGCAGGCGACGCCAGGGCCGTGGCCGCCAGCAGACCGGCGACGGTCGTCGTGATCCTCAACATGATCGGGTGGCCGGTGCGATACACATCACGACAGGCTACGCCATCGCGGGGAGCGACATCAATCGGCCCGGAGCCGGTGGCCTCGGGGCGCCATTGCCCGTAGAATGACGGAAAATGCCCCCCACTGGTGTGAAGGTGTGCGGCACGAGCCGCCTCCACCGTGCCGTTCACCCGGGGGAGGTGCCGGCAGGCTGAGAATGACTGCAACCTGCTGAAATAATTTGACTTGACCGATGTTTCTTCACACGAGTGGGGGGCATTTTCCGGTGCACTACACGGGCCGCGTGATGATCCTGGCCGTGCTCGCCGGGCTGCTGCCTCTGGCCGTAGCCGGCGGTGTGTTCATCTATCTCGGCATGACGAGCGACGAGCCGGCGGGCACGATCGCCGGTATCGCGGCCGCGGCGGGTGCGCTCACCGTGGTGGCCGGCGCGGCCGCGGGGGCGGCCCTCGGCCGCCGCGCCGATCGTGAGCTGCAGGACGAGGCCGGGCGCGCCGAAGCCCGGGTGGCGGCGGCACACGAGCTGGCGCGAGGAGCCCATCCGGGCGCCGGGCCGGCTCCCGGCGCCGCCTCGATCGGGGATCTCGGACGCCTCGCCCGGGCCCTCGCCGCCGAGACGCCCTCATCGCCGGGCCCGACGCTGCGGCGCCTCCTGCTTCTCACGGACGAATCCCGTGGCGGGCCCCGGCCCGGTCGCGAAGTGGACGTGAACGCTGCTGTGCGGATATGCGTCCGGGCCCTCGAGCCGCGCGGCGCCGGCGAGCCGGGGCCGGTGCTGGTGTTCGACCCCGACCCGAACGTGGGCTTGGCGCCTCTCGATCCGGACATGCTGCACATCGTGCTCGTGGGCCTGATCGAGAACGCGCGCGAGGCCTCGGGACCGGGCGGGCGCGTGGAGATCCGCACGCAGCTTCTGGGCGACCGGGTGCTGGTGGCGGTGCGTGACGACGGTGAGGGGATCCCCCACGAGCAGCTCGCGAGGATCTGGGAGCCGTTCTACTCCACCCGGCCGGGCGCCGCCGGGCTGGGGCTGACGATCTGCAAGGCGATCGCCGAGGCCCATGGCGGAGCAATACGCGCGATCAACGTCCTGCCGCACGGGCTCGAAGTGGGGCTCACGCTGCCGCGGGAGCCCTCCTGAAGGGTTGCCGCGGCCCCCATATGCCGGTAGTGTTCGATCATCGCTCATGCGCCGATCCATCCTGTGTCTTTGCAGCATCATCGGTCTTCTTTCCGTGATCCCGTCATGGGCGGCTGTCGCCGGCGGCCGGGATCACGAGGTGATGCTGCGTTCGGGTCGCATCGCCATCCCGCCGGGGCGCCGGGCGGCTTTCGCCGAGGCTCGTGCCCGGGGTCTTGCGCCGACGTTCCACGCTCTCGTCCGCTTCGACCGGCCCCCTAACGTCGCCGTCCGGGCGCGGCTCGCGGCCGCCGGCGTGCGCCTGCTCGCCTATCTGCCACACGACACCTGGCGCGCCTCTCTGCCGTCGGGGCTGGATCCGGACGACGCGCGTCTGACCGACATGCTCGGGATCGTGATCCCGTCACCGGCTGACAAGATCGACCCGGGTCTCGCCGGGCGGACGGGGCCGGGCCCGGTCGGCGCGATCGTGGTCTTCCAGGCCGATACGCCCGACACCGGACGTCTCGCCGCGCTTCGACGTCATGGCGGCGATCGCGTGGACGTGCTGCGCTCCCTCCACGCCCTCGTGGCGAGGCTGCCGGCCGCAGCCGTCGCCCGGCTCGCCGGGGAGGACTCGGTTGCCTGGATCGAGGAGGCGCCGCCGATGCTCGGCCCGGCAAACGACGGCGTGAGGGCCGACCTCGGCATCGAGGACCTCTGGACCGATCCGATCCGCGGACTCACAGGCGCCGGTATCGATGTGCTGGTGTTCGACCAGGGGCGTGTCGACGACACGCACGCCGATCTCGCCGGACGCGTGGTGGTCGGCGACGCCGTGGCGGTGTCGAGCCATTCCACGCACGTGGCCGGCACCGTGGCCGGCGACGGCACCGCGTCGGGCGGTCAGTACGCCGGCGTGGCACCCGGCGCGGGGCTGATCACCTATGCGCTCGGCTCGTTCAATGCCGGGATATTCCTCTACTCGAACCCCGGGGATCTCGAGGCGAACTTCTCCGACGCCCTGAACGTGCACGGCGCCGACCTGGCCAATCTCTCGCTGGGCTCGAACCTGAAGCTCAACAACTACCCGTGCAGCATCCACGGCGATTACAGTGTGACCGACGCGCTGCTCGACGCGATCGTGGACGGGAGCCTGGGCGCGCCCCTGCCCGTGGTGGTGGCGGGGGGCAACGAACGGCCGAGCCCCGCATGCGGGCTGACCTACGCCACCACGGCGCCTCCGGCCGGCGCCAAGAACGTCCTGTCGATCGGAGCCCTCTACTCCGACACCGACGGCATCGCCAGCTTCTCGGCGTGGGGGCCCACCGACGACGGCCGCATCAAGCCCGACCTTGCGGCGCCGGGCTGCCAGGTCTCCGGCGATCAGACGATCACCTCCACCATCCCGGTCAGCACCTACGGAGGGTACTGCGGCACCTCGCAGGCGGCGCCGTCGGTGACCGGCATCCTCGCCCTGCTCCTGCAGGACATACGGGAGAGCGGGCTTGCCGATCCCTCGCCCGCGACTCTGCGGGCCCTTCTGTATCACACGGCGCTGGACCTCGGAGCCCCCGGCCCCGACTACCAGTTCGGCTACGGGAAGCCCCGGCCCCGGCTCGCCCTCGATGCCCTGCGCGCGGGCGCGGTCCGCGTCTCGGCCCTCGCCGACGACCAGACCGATGTCATACCCGTCGAGGTGGCGGACCCGAACGGTCCCTTCGTCGCCACCCTGGTGTGGGACGACCCGCCCGCCTCGGCGGGTGCCGCGATGGCGCTGGTGAACGATCTGGATCTGCGGGTGGTCGATCCGGCAGGTGTCCGGCATTACGTCTGGACGCTCGACCCGAACGACCCGGCGGCGGGCGCCGTGAGAACGCGCGACGACCACATCAACAACGTCGAGCAGGTCACCGTGGATCCGGCGGGCCTCGCGGGAGTCTGGCGCGTCGAGGTGAGCGGCAGCGATGTGGTCACACCGGTCCCCCAGGAGTACAGCCTGGTGATCACGGGAGCGGGGCCCGGCGCGCCCGCCGGTGGGTACGTCCTGACCGATCGCCGCGTCTACCGGTGCAACGACACGATCGGGGTCGAGGTGAGCGCTCCCGCCCTGGCCGGCACCGGGACCACCGACGTGACCGTGGCCTCCACGAGCGACCCGAACGGGATCGTCGTGCCGCTCGTCGAGCAGGCGGGCTCGGGCCTGTTCTCCGGGACCGCGACCGCGGGGGGCGCGCTCGCGGTCGCGCACGACGACGAGATCTCGGTGGTCCATCCGGTCTCGGGCTCCGCGTCGGCCCGCGTCGACTGCGTGGCCCCGATTCTCGACGCAGCGGCGATCACCCTCGTCGACTCCCACACGGCGCAGGTCTCGTGGCTCACCGACGAGCCGGCCGACACACGGCTTGAGGGCACCATTCTCACCCACGCGCCCACTGTCACCCATACGGGCGCGCTCACGGGTCTCGAGGCCTGCACCGCCTACGACGCGTCGATCGCCTCGGCCGACGAGGCGGGCAATCTCGGCACCGCGTCTCCCGTGCCGTTCGTCACCCGCGGCGAGACCGTGCGGTTCCAGGACGATTTCGAGACGGGGGCGCCGGGATGGCAGAACCCGCAGAAAGGCGGCGGCAGCAACCCGGTGCAGTGGCTGCTCACCACCGCCGCCTCGGCCAGTCCGACCCACTCATGGACCGACTCCGCGGGCGGCAGCTACCGGGACAACACCGAGAACCTGCTGATCTCCCCGCCTATCGATCTGACCGGGGCGCGCCGGGTGCTGCTGACGTTCTCCCACAAGTACGCTATGGAGGAGGGGTTCGACTACGGCTACATCGACTACTCCCTCGACGGCAGCCACTGGGTCGGGCCGGTGGCCTCCTTCACGGGGATTACGCCGGGGTTCGTGACGGCCCGGGTGCCGCTGCCCGCCGAGGTCGAGAACCAGCCCCAGGTCCTGCTGCGTTTCCGGATCGACACCGACAACTCCCTGTCGTTCGACGGGTGGTACCTCGACGACGTCGAGGTGGTGTCGCGCGACGACTGCAGCGAGGTGCCGGACCTGACCCTGGAGCGTCGAGCCGGTGTCGGGCGTGCCGCGGCTCGCCTGGGACCCGGCACCCGGCGCCGCCGAGTACACCATCTTCCGCGGCGACCTTCCGATGGTCGGCCTGTACGGCCCCTGCATCGCCACCCAGGTCCCGGGCGGCTCCTACGACGACGACACCGGCGACCCGGCCCTCTCCTACTTCTACCTCGTGGCGGGCACGGGCGGTGCGGGCCAGGGGACGATCGGGTACGACAGCGCCGGCAACGAGCGGCTGCCGGAGACCTGCCCGTAGCCCGGGCCGGGGTTGTCTCGGTCGCTCCCGGGACCTACCTTCTCGCGCATCCTGCAAGGCGTCCTCGTCTCGAGAAGGAGCTCCCCATGAAGCGCATCTCCGCCATCGTCGGCTTCATCGTGCTCGTCGGGATTGTCGGCTGCTCGCACCGTCCGCCGGTGCAGACGATCATGGTCCCGCCACGGTTCGATCTCACCCCGCACCAGATGATCGGTGTCATGGAGTTCGACTGCGACACGAAGGGGAAGCTGGCCCCGCTCGCCACGCGGCGGTTCACCGAGATGGCGCGCCGGGACCAGGGGATGCTGCGGATGGTGGATCTGGGCCCATCGCGCAAGGCGCTCCGAGCGGCCGGTCAGGCGGCCTGGACCCCCGCCTCCTACAAGGCGGTCGGCGCCGCGAACAACGTGCGGACGATCTTCTCCGGCAAGCTGTCGATCTCCAGCGTCCGGCCCGACATCCGCCTCTCTGGCGCGCTGCGATCGGGCCATGTCTCCGCGCACGTGGATGCCGAGCTGGTCGTGCAGCTCATCGAGACCGGAACCGGCGCATCGCTCTGGAGCGGCTCGGCCAGGGCCAGCGGCAGCCTCGGGCACATCAGCATGTTCCGGGGCGGTGAGTTCGTGTTCGACGCGGAGGACCCCGACCAGGCATACGGTGCGCTCGTGGACTCACTGGTCGAGCAGGTGACGCGGGACTTCCGGGCGACCTGGGTCAGACAGTAGCCCGCGGGCGAGGTCAGTGGATCAGCCCCTCGTACAACTCCTCGAGGTTGCGGTCCCACATCTCGTTCGGCAGGCCCACCTTCCGGCGGCCGAAGTGGATGCCGGCGATATCACCCACCGCGAGGAACTGGATGTCTCCCTGCCGCCACATCCAGGTGCGGAACAGATGCCTGTGGGTCGGCGGGATGTCGCCCGGGTTCATCGGGAGCTGGACGATACCGTTCGCGTACCAGACCCCGGCCATCGCGTTCGAGTTCAGGATCAGGATATTGCTCGCAAGCTCCTGCCAGTAGTTGTAGGTCGTGGTGCGGAGCAGATTGTCGCTCATCGGCTCGTCCGGGGCCGGCCCCCACATCAGGGTCACGCTGCGCTTCGCGTCCATCGCGAGCGTCAGGTCCTGCCCCTTCTCGCGCGTGCTGGCGGGCCACCGGGAGGCCGCCATGTCGCTGCCCCCGAAGGCGGTCTGCACCCGGTACAGATCCAGCGGCCGCCAGGTGGCGGGATGCTCGTAGGCGATGTCCACGTCGGGGATCTCGTAATGGTCGGTGAGCTCAGGGAAGGTCCCCACTGCCGCCTCCTTGTGACAGCGGACGGTGTGCGCCATGTCGGTGAGCCACTGCATCAGCTCGGGCGGGGCGTTGGCCCTCAGGTCCATGTTGAGATCGGCGACGAACAGCCGGCCTGATTCCGGGCAGGACCAGACGATGTAGCGTGTCTTGAACTCCCCGTGCTGGGTCGTCGTCTCGAACATCACGGCCTCATGGGCCGGCAGCTTGACAGGCTCGGCCTTCAGGGGCCCGTCGAGCGTCAGCCCTTCCCAGAGACCGGTGACCACCTTTGCGGCATCGGCGGGATCGATCGGGCTCTTATGACCTTCGAGCGGCATCCAGTGCAGGTAGAACATCGGCCAGATCACCTGCTCGGCCGAGGCGGTCCCCGAGGTCTCGTCCCCGCTCGTGCCGACCATGACCCACCAGGGCGCGTTGCGCCTGAGGCGTTCGATATCGATCCCCGGATGGACGATCGGGGGGACGGCCACTGCGGCCGCGAGCAACGGGGCCGCGATGAGTGCGAGGAACCGTGGGAGCATCGGGATTCTCCTCCGAGCGGCAATATAGCAGCCGGCGCGGGGTTTCGCAGGCTCCCGGTGTGGATCAGTAGAGATGGCGCCCCCCGTCCACCCGCAGGCACTCGCCCGTGACGAAGTCGGTCTGCACCAGGAAAACCACCGCCCGGGCGATCTCCTCGGGGCCGCCCCAGCGCCCCAGGGGGGTGGCGGCGATGACCCGGCGGGCCTCCTCCTCGTCCATTCCGGCCGGGGGCAGAATGGGGCCGGGCGCGATCGCGTTGACCAGCACGTCCGGCGCCAGCTCGAGCGCCAGGCTCTCGGTGAGCCCCGCCACCGCGGCCTTGGCCGTGTAGTAGGGGGTGTAGCCTCGGTACCGGGGGCGATCACTGACGGCCAGCCAGTCGCTGAAGTTGACGATCCTCCCCCCGCCTCCCTTCTTCATGTGCGGCGCGGCCCGGATCGAGAACAGATAGGCGCTACGGGCGTTCGACCCGACCGCCTCGCTCCACGCCTCCGCGTCGAGCTCCTCGAAGGGCACGTTCCGGTATGTCGAGGCCATGTTGATCAGGATGTCGAGCCGCCCGAAGTCGCCCGCGGCCTGATCGACCGCCGCCGACACGGCGGCCTCGTCGCGCGCGTCCACCCTGTAGGTGCCGGCGCGGACGCCGGCCGCGCGAGCGACCCCGGCGGCGGCCTCGGCCGCCTCGCGGGAGCCACGCCATGCCAGCGCCACCCCGCACCCGTGCCCCGCGAGGGCCCGCGCGACCGCCTCCCCCATGCGCGCGCCGCCCGTGATCAGCGCCACCTTGCCCTCGATCCGCAAAGATGCCTCCCCGTCGTAGCGATTGATCCTATCATGGGCGGCGACCCCGGCAAGCCGGACCCGGCGCCGCCGCCGGCGCCGCGCGTTGCGGGAAGGGGGAGCGGGTGAGCCGATGAGCAGGGTTCGCGAGATCTTCGACGAGTGGGCGCGCTCGGGACGTGCCGAAGGAATGGAGCAGGGCCACGGCCCGGCGGCCCGCAAGGCATTCGACCGGCTCCGGATCGGCGAGCGCAGCCGGTATCTCGACATCGGCTGCGGCAACGGTTACACCGTGCGCTGGGCCGCCGAGGCGGCGCCGCAGGGCCGGTGCGTTGGAATCGACGTCTCCGAGGAGATGATCGCCCGCGCCCGGAGCCTCTCGGCAACACAGCCCGGCGTCGTCTTCCGCGCGGGCTCCTTCCCGGGCGTGGAGCTGCCGGAGGCACCGTTCGACGCCGTCTTCTCGATGGAGGTGTTCTACTACCTGCCCGACCTCGACGCCGCCCTCAAGGCGGTGCACGACCTGCTCGCGCCGGGCGGCCGGTTCGCCTGCGTGGTGGACTATTACGGCGAGAACACCGCCAGCCATTCCTGGCCGCAGGACCTCGGGGTCGAGATGA
The DNA here is from genome assembly GCA_963806495.1 of uncultured Acidobacteriota bacterium. Classification (GTDB taxonomy): domain Bacteria; phylum Acidobacteriota; class Polarisedimenticolia; order JACPZX01; family DASXTC01; genus CAWDYA01. Next base: position 354,789 of record CAWDYA010000008.1, read on the forward strand.
CGCTGCTGGACTCGCAGGGCTGGGCCGACGCCTTCCGCCGCTCCGGTCTCGCCGTGGCCGAGCAGACACGCCTCAAGCTGCCGCGGAAGCGCGTCAAGCGTGACAACGCCTGGAAGGCGACGCACGGCTCGCTGCTGACCCTCGGAGCACGGTAGCCCGGCCATGCTCCCCGCCAGGGTGAGGATCATCGCGGCGGCCGCCCTGTTCTCCACCGGCGGCGCCGCGATCAAGGCCTGCTCCCTCACCGCCCTGCAGGTGGCGTGCTTCCGATCCGGCATCGCGGCGCTGACGCTGCTGGCGCTGATGCCCTCCACGCGCAGGCGATGGTCCTGGCGCACGCTGGTGGTCGGGGCCGCCTACGCGGCCACCATGATCTTCTTCGTGCAGGCCAACAAGCTGACCACGGCGGCCAGCGCGATCTTCCTGCAGTCCACCGCGCCGCTGTACCTGCTCCTGCTCGGCCCCTGGCTCCTGCGCGAGCCGGTGAGACGCCGTGACATCGTTTTCATGGCGGCGCTGGGGGCCGGTCTCGCGCTGTTCTTCGTCGGCGTGGACCCGATGGGGGCAAGCGCCCCCGCGCCGATGGCGGGCAACATCTTCGGGCTGCTGTGCGGCGTGAGCTGGGCGCTGACCGTCACCGGCCTGCGCTGGGCGGCGCGCGGCGACGGCCCCGGCGGAGGTCCGGACGGGGTCACCACCGCGGCGTTGATGGTCTTCGCCGGCAACACTATCGCCTGTCTCGTCTGCCTTCCGGGAGCGCTGCCGCTGTCGGGAGCGACCCTCGCGGACGGCGTCACCGTGCTGTATCTCGGCGTGTTCCAGATCGCGGTCGCCTACATCCTGCTGACCGGCGGCATGAGGCACGTCCTGGCGCTGGAGGCGTCGTTGCTGCTGCTCGTCGAGCCGGTGCTCAACCCGGTATGGGCCTGGCTGGTGCAGAGCGAGACACCCGGCCCGTGGACCCTGGCGGGCGGCGGGATCATCCTCGGCGCCACCGCATTGAGGACCTGGAGCGACGCTCGCCGGGCGCGCGCGCTCGTGTGATAATGCCGCGGTTCCCGCACCGCCTGCCGGGAGAGACATGAAGACGACCACACGACTCACCGCGCCGATCACGCTTCTCGCCGCCGGCCTGCTCGCTGCTCTCACGTGGGGCGCGGCCGACGACAATCCGTACGCACCGGATCGCCCCGAGCCGGGCTCGGTGGAGGCGATCGCCGGGTTCACCACCGAGCCGAGGTTCTCCAGCCCGCTCGTGGCGTACGTCCCCGACTCGGCCACCGTCCCCTCACCCACGCGGTACCTGGGCCACGTGACGGGCGCGGCCGGCGAGCTGACCCGCACGGAGAAGATCTACGACTACTTCCGCGAGCTGGACCGGGCCTCGGAGCGGGTGCGCGTCTTCCGGATCGGCACGAGCGAGGAAGGACGCGAGATCCTGCTGGCGGCGATCGCCGACGAGGAGGGGATCCGGGATCTCGACCGGCTCGAGGCCGCCACCGCGGCGCTCGCCGATCCACGGACCACGAGCCCCGCCGAGGCGGAGCGGATCATCGCCACGGCCCGCCCGTTCTACTACTTCAATGCCGGGCTGCACTCGGTGGAGACGGGCCCTCCGGAGATGGTGATGGAGCTGGCGTATCGTCTCGCTGTGTCCGAGCAGCCGATGATCCGTCGGATACGCCGCAACGTCGTCGTGCTGATCAACCCGGTCTCGGAGCCCGACGGGCACGACAAGATGGTCGACTGGTTCTACCGGTACCTCAAGGGGAAGACCGACTACGGGAACCTCCCGGAGATCTCGCCGCCCTACTGGGGCTACTACGTCAAGCACGACAACAACCGCGACACCCACCAGCGCGCGCTGGCGCTGACGCGGGCAGTGGCCGGGATGTTCTTCGACTACCACCCCGTGGTGGTGCACGATCTGCACGAGTCGATCCCGCTGCTGCACACCTGGAACGGCACCGGCCCCTACAACGCGCATCTGGATCCGATCGTCACGAGCGCGTGGCTCGAGATGTCGTTCTACGAGGTCACGTCGATGACCGCCATGGGGATGCCCGGAGTCTGGACCTGGGGGTTCGGAGAGTCGTGGGGGCTGCACTATCTCGACTCGGTCGCCAGCAACCACAACGGCATCGGACGCGGCTACGAGACGTTCGGCAACCACACCGCCGAGACGGTCGAGCGTACGCTGCGACCGTCCGAGGAGCAGTACGCCGGCGAGCCGGTGACGGCGAAGGAATGGTACCGACCGTGGCCGCCGGACCGCAAGTTCCGCTGGTCGCTGCGCGACAACACGAACTACATGGAGACCGCCTGCCTGACGATCCTCGACTGGAGCGCAGGCAACGCCGCCCGGCTCCTGCGCGACTTCTATCGCACCGGGTACAACTCATGGCAGAAGGGGCTGCACGAGAGCCCCCGCGCCTACGCGATCCCGGAGGATCAGGGGGACCGCCGCCGCGTCGCCCAGATGGTCAACCTCCTCAGGGATCAGCGCATCGAGGTGTCGCGTGCCTCCAGGCCGTTCACCGTCAAGGAGGGAGCCTTCGATCCGGGGACCTTCATCGTCCGGCTCGACCAGCCCTACCGCAACTACGCGGTGGATCTACTCTCGCCCCAGCATTACCCGCACGATGCGAAGTTCGAGCCTTATGACGACGTCTCGTGGGCCTTCCCGGTCAACTTCGGTCTCGAGGCGATCCCGATCGACGACGAGCGGATCGCCACCGTCGCCGTCACACCGGTCGACGCCGAAGTGCAGGTATCGGGTCGCGTCACGGGCCGCGGCCCCGTCTTCCTCCTGAAGGACACCGGCCAGGAGGCGCTGCTGGCCGCACGGTACCGTCTCGCCCGCTACGATGTCGAGATCGCCGAGGAGTCCTTCGAGACGGGAGGCGTGCGCTACCCGGCCGGCTCCTGGATCCTCCCGGCGCGGGACGGTCTGTCCGATGCGCTCGCGCGCGTGTCGGGAGAGCTGGGGCTCGATTTCGACGGCGTCCGGGACGCCCCCACCGTGGCGCGACACCCCGCGCCGCCGCCGCGGATCGCCTTGTGGCACACATGGGCCGACACCGAGACGGTGGGATGGGTGCGGTACGTGCTCGACCAGGAGGAGATCCCGTACACCTACATCCGCGACGAGGACATCGTCGCAGGCGGGCTCCATGACCAGTTCGACGTCATCGTCTACGGCGACGTCTCCCTCCCGCTCAAGGATCAGATCCACGGTATCGACCCCAGGTTCGGGCCGATGCCGTATCGCCGCACGGCGCAGACCCCGAGTTTCGGCGTTCCCGACGGGTCGGACGACATCACCGGGGGGATCGGGTGGCGCGGGATGGCCAGCCTGGCCTCGTACCTGGACGCGGGTGGCCTGCTGGTCACGCTGGGCAACGCCTCGGCGCTGCCCCTCGAGGGTGGCCTCGTCAGAGACGTGAGCCTGTCGGACGCGAGCCCGGCCACACCGGGGGCCGAGATCGCCGTGCGGTTCACCCGCCCGGACCACCCGCTCGCCTACGGCTACCCGGATGTCACGTCGGTGTTCCGCGCCGACCTCGCCGTCTACGACGTGGCGCCGCCCGAGAGGCACTGGATGGTGATGCAGTGGGGGACGCGAGAGGACGAGCCGGACGAGCGGGCCACGACCTCGGGAGACCAGGAGGCCGCGGCGGAATCGATGGTGATCAGCGGCGGCGGTCGCGATCTCGAGGCGCTGGAAGGACACCCCGCGATCCTCGACGTCCCCGCGGGAGCGAAGGGGCAGGGGCGGCTGCTCGCCTACAACTTCAACCCGATCCACCGGAACCTGAACCGCTCCGACTACCGGCTCCTCTGGAACGCGATCCTCAACTGGCACGCCCTGCCGCCCGCGCAGCGGTAGCGGCCCCTCAGCGGGCGATGTGCCCGGGATCGCCGAGATTCAGGAGACGTTCCGTCCAGAGGTTGGTCAGCCGCTCCTGCGCGTTGTTCTGCCGGAGCCGCTGGTTCAGGAACGACCAGTCCACCCGGTCGGCCGACTGGTCCTGGTTGAAGCAGGAGAAGACGATCGTCGCCTCGCCGGTCTCCTGGCAGACATGCCGCTGGAGGCACTGCGCGCAGACCTCCTTCATCATGCACTGCATGGGCGAGTTGATGCTGGCGATGGCCGTGTGGCCCGGCTTCAGATAGGGCGCCAGCACGCCGTGACGCGCGCGGGTGACGGCGGCCATCATGACGTCCGATCCGATCACCACGATCCGGTCGCACTCGGCGAGCGGGATCAACTGCTCGCCCAGATCTCCCGAGGCGTATGCCACCATGGCCTGCACGATGTTGCACACGACGGTGCGATCCTGCGGGCGCCTCGCCGGGATCGGCTCCCCCTTGTCCACCGCGTACACCACGACGTCGGTGTTCGCCTCGATCTCCTCACGCTTGAAGAAGTCGCCCGGCTTCTTGTAGCCGGCGAAGTAGATCACGCGGCAGCCCGCCTCCTTCATCCCCTTGGCGATCGAGAACAGCACCGCGTTGCCGAGCCCGCCGCCGGCGAGCAGCACCGTCTCTCCCGGCACGATCTCGGTGGGCGCGCCGGTGGGGCCCATCACGATCACCTCTTCGCCGGGCTTCAGCCGGTTGCACAGCCGCGAGCTGGAGCCGAGCTCGAGCGCGATGAGCGAGAGCAGGCCCTGGTCGCGGTCGACCCAGGCGCCGGTCAGGGCGAGCGGCTCGATCAGCATCGGCGTCCCTTCGACCACCTGGGAGGTCGACTCGTAGTTCTGGAGACGATAGAACTGACCCGGATGGAAGTTGCGTGCCGCGCGCGGCGCCCGGACCACCACCTCGATGATCGTCGGGGTGAGGCGGTTCACCCGGGTGACGACGCACTTGAGCTCGTCGTCCATGCGGCGCCACAGCCGCGCCAGGCGCTCCTCGCGCTCGGCCAGCTCACCCTGGCGCGCCGCGGCGATCCGCTCCGTGAACAGCGCGGCGATGTGCGGCGCCCCGTCCTTGGCCGAGGCCATCGCCTTCACCACGTTGCCCGCATATTTCGGATGGTTGTCGCCGAAGAACGACACGAGTCGGCCTTCGCTGTTGTACGAAGTAAAGAAGCCACCCTGCCCCGGCTCCGACGGCTGCAGCGCGGGAGCGCCGTCGACGAGCGTGGCGCTGTACGCACGGAAGAACTTGCCGCGATCATCGAGCTCGAAGGTCCCCCGGTGCTCCTTCTCGTAGGTGACGTTGGGGCTCGTCCCGGCCGCGACCATGCAGGCTCGAGCCGGCAGGGTCACCGTCCCGCCCCCCTTCTTCTCGAATACCATCGCGCTCAGATGCCCGTGCTCGTCGGGCACCGCCTCGATCGGCGAAAGACCCTCGGCGAAACCGATCCCCTCCTCGAGGGACTTGATGACCTCCTCGTGGTTGAGCCGGTAGGCGGGCGAGTCGGCCATCGTCTTGCGATAGCAGAATCGTCACGCCGCCCCAGCCGGTCACAAGACGCGCGAGTTCGGGCCGCTCGCCCGCGGTGGCGGCACGCTCCCGCTCGTGGCGCACGGCGCGGCCGTGCTCGAGGAACTCGTCGAGGATCTCCAGCTCCTCGGGGCGGAAGTCGACGCGCACCGCCGCCTCGCCGTGCTTGGCGGCCAGCGTCTCGTAACGATGCAGGATTTTCTCCACCTGCACCGGGTAGTAGGCCATCAGCTCGGTCGCGGTGTCGATCGCCGTGAGGCCGCCCCCGATAACGAGGGCCGGAAGCCGCACCTGGAGATTGGCCAGCGAGTTGCGCTTGAAGGCTCCGGTGAGCTGCAGACCCATGAGGAAGTCGCTGGCCTCGCGGACCCCCCGCAGCAGGCTGTTCTTCATGTCGATGATGGTGGGCTTGCCCGCCCCCGCGGCGATCGCGACGTGGTCGAAGCCGAGATCCCACGCCTCGTCGACCGTCAGGGTGCCGCCGAACCGGATGCCGCCGTACAGCCGCACCTTGCGCCTCCGCGCCAGGTTGAGATGCAGCACGGCGAGGAAGTTCTTGTCCCACCGCACCGTGATGCCGTACTCCGACACCCCGCCGAAGCCGACCAGGGGCCGGCTGTCCAGCCGCCTGTACAGCGACCGGACGTCCTTGACAGGCTTCGGGCACCGCCCGCCGGCGCCCGTCAGGTCGTCCGGAAGCGGTTCGATCTTGAGTCCGTCGATCCCCACCACGGCGAACCCGTCGTTGGCCAGGTGGTGCGCCAGCGTGTAGCCGGCCGGGCCGAGCCCCACGACCAGGACGTTGTACCCGTTGTAGGGCAGCGCGTGCGGCCTTCTCACGTTGAGCGGGTTCCAGCGCGTGAGCAGGCTGTAGATCTCGAAGCCGTACGGCAGGTCGAGGACATCGGTCAGGATCCCGGTCTCGATCTGGGGAATGTTCACCGGGTCCTGTTTCTGGTAGATGCACGCCTTCATGCAGTCGTTGCAGATCCGGTGGCCGGTGCCCGGCGCCATCGGGTTGTCGATCGCGATCAGCGCGAGCGCGGCCAGCGAGTCGCCGCGGCTCTTCATCAGATGGGCCTCGGAGATCTTCTCGTCCAGAGGGCATCCGGTCAGCGGGATCCCGAGCGGATTCGGCTTGTAGCCGCCCTGCGGCAGCGTGAACCCCTTCGTGCAGGAGTCCTTGTCGCGCTCGTGGCAGAAGATGCAGTAGTGGGCCTCGGCGAGCACCTCGCGAGGCTCCATCCGTGAGTCGGTCAGCGTGAACCCGTCGCGGCGGCGCCGGTGCTCGACCGGGCCCATCGCCAGACCGGGCAGATCCCGTCGCGGGCGGATCACCTTGACCAGACGCTGGTGATCCACCGGACGCGGCACACGCAGCGAGGCCCAGCCGTGATACAGCGACGAAGGGCCCCGTTCGGCGTCGCCCAGCAGGGCCGCCGTGTACCGCTCGGCATCGGCGAGCTGCCGCCTGACGTCCGCGGCCGCCTCCGGATCCGGCGGCACCGCCTTCGCGAGCTCACCCTCGCGATCGAGCAGCGCGCAGACATGCTGCGCGAGAGCCATCTCCGGATCCATCGCGACCATCAGGCCGGCCAGCTCGCCCGGCCACTCGACCGTGGCGCCGGAGAGCATCGGGTACGGCTCGCGGGCCGTGGGCCCGTAGCGCTTGGCCACACGGCGCTGAACGAACTCGCGGCGGAACCGCACCACCGGCTCCTCCGCTGCCGCGCGTCCCGCCAGGGCGGTCATCTCGGCCTCGATGCCGAACATCCTGCCCAGGAAACGGCTGAGCCACGGCGCCACCGTTACCAGGGCGTCGGAGCACTCGACGGGGCCCATCGACTCGAATTCCGACCGGTACCGCTTCAGGGTCTCGAACGCCGCGCGATCGTGGTCCTTCAGGTAGTCGTCGAAGGCCCGTGCCAGATCGGGCAGACGATGAACATCGTGCAGATCGCCGAAACGGAAACCCGCGATCCCGAGGTCGAAGTCATGGCCGGCCTCGTCCGGGCCACCGCTTGCGGGCGGTCTTGTGCTGTTGAGCAGAGATTCGGGGTTCAACGGACGTCTCCAGAAAGAGCCTGAATAATACGATCTCGCGGCCGGCATTGCATCCCCGGCCCCCCGGGCGGGCTGTCGGCTAGTAATGCCCGCTGGGGCCGTCCCGTCCGTCCCGGCCGATCTCCAGCACCAGATAGACCTCGGCGCCGGGCCCCGGGACGAGCGTGAACTCGTTCGTCGACGTCGTGCCCTCGAGGCTGAAGGGGGGATCCGCGGGGAAGGAGCCCGGGGGCTGTGCCGGCCTGGCGGTGGCGCCGCGGTAGACCGCCCAGCCCGGTTGGCCGGGCAGATCCTGGTGGCAGGGGTCGGTCGAATCCGGCCAGCCCAGATGGACGTCGCCTGATGGCGTGATCGACACGTCCAGGTCGGAGGGGATCGAGAGGGTGGGACAGGTGAACCTCGCGGTGAGTGTCGTGTCCGTATCGGGCGAGGTGATGTCGTGCGTCGCCGCACCGCCGTCGGACCACGCCTCGAAGTCGAACGTTCGCCCGGCGGCGGCCTGCGGCGTCGGAGCCGTGAGCTGCCGGGGCCAGCCGGCCACCGAGTCGATGGCGAGCGGCGAGGGAGCGAGTGTTCCGTCGATCTGAAGCTCGAGGCCAAGCCCGGGCGGGTCCGCCGCCAGGACGATGTGCGAGACGATCGGCCGAAGCTCCAGGCTGACCTCCCGCGACAGGATCCCCGACGGGCCGAGCGGCACCCCCTTGTCCGACACCTGCAGCCTCACTTCGTACGCCACGTTCGGGTCGGCCTCGCCCGCCGCCGGAATCGTGAACGCCCCCGATGTGATCCCGATGAGCGGGCCGAGAAACGGATGCGTGTGCGTGGCGTGATGGAACACCACCGTCCAGGCGAACGCGGAGGCGGGCAAGGCCCCTTCCTGCGGGTCGGTTCCCAGCCCGGAGAAACCGATCACGTCGCCGGCGTGGTAGCGGCCCCCGGGAGCGGGTGTCAGGATCGTGGGCGTCGGTGGATCGTTGCCCGAGACGATCCTCAGAGGCGGCGAGCTGTTCATCGAGTTGGCCTCGCCGCGTCCGTCGTCGACGGTCAGCACCGCCTGATAAGCCCCCGGCCCGTAGATCTCGCTGGTGAACGCCCGGGCCGAGAAACGCCCGTCTCCGAGATCCCAGCCGAACGACAGCGGGTCCCCGTCAGGGTCGGCGGAGCCCGCACCGTTGAGGTACACCTCGAGAGGCGCCGACCCGGTGACCGGTCCCCCGGCAGCCACGGCCGCGGGCTGGCCGTTCGTGCCTCCCACGTAGCACACGTCGCGCACCTGGGACACGTTGATGGCGGCATACAGAAGACATCCGTCCGGCCCCACCGCGAGATCCACCGGCCCGGCGGCGCCGGTGAGGAAGCTCCGCACGTCCGATAGCCCCCCCGAAGCATCGAGCCGCGCGCTCTGGATCCAGCCCGCCACGTAGTCGGCGAAGAACCATCGACCCGCGTACTCGGAGGGGAAGGAGACGCCGTCGTAGACCGGGCCGGCGACAATCGCCCCCCCGTTGGCCGGCGGCGTCGGACCGGTGTGGCTGTAGGCGAAGACCGGGAAGGTCAGCGAACCGGGCGCCGGGGCGGGGCTGCAGTTCGAGGCCGCCACATCCGCCTCGTAGCAGGGCCACCCATAGTCGGCCCCGGGGATGCCGAAGTCGGCCTCCTCCCATGACGACTCGCCCACGTCACCGATGATGACCGTGCCGCCTCCCGGCGCCACCGCGAGACGGAACGGATTGCGGAAACCGCGCGCCCAGATCTCCGGCCGCGCTCCCGCCACCCCCAGAAAGGGGTTGTCCGCGGGGATCGAGCCGTCGGGCTCGATCCGCAGCACCTTCCCCCTCAGGTCCGACAGGCTGCGCGCGGGGTTGGTGTCCACCGGCCCCGCACCGCCGTCTCCCATCGAGACGAGCAGCCTGCCGTCATCGGCGAAGGCGAGTCCCCCGCCGTTGTGGATCGTGGAGAAGGGGCCGAGCGGCGGACCACTCAGCAGGACGACCTCGCCCGCGAGCTGCCCGCCCGTCTCGAAGAAGCGTGACACGAGGTTGCGCGAGCCGGCCGACTGACCGCTGACGTAGCAGGCTCCTGCGGAATCGTAGCGGCGTGTGTAGTACAGGTAGACGGCGTGGTTGACCGTGAAGGCCGGGTCGAATACCAGGTCGAGAAGGCCTCGCTCCCCCTGCGAGTCGACACAGGAGTGGATGAGAGCGGTGCTCATCGCGCCCGTGGCGGCGTCCCGCACCCGGACGCGCGCGGTGCCCGAGACGACTCCCGCGCCCTTCTCCGTGATCCAGAGATTCCCGGTGCCGGGCTCGGCCCTCACCGCCGTCGGGGCCAGCACGCCGGTCACGCTGTCGGCGTCCACGAGCAGGCGGTCGACGAAGCCGGGAGGCGGCGTGGCCGCCGCCAGGGCCGCCCGGAAGGAAAGCGCCAGGACCAGGGCCCGCGCAACGCACGGACCGAGTCGATCTCTAGGCATGGTTGCGCAGCATCAGCTCGCCCGGATGCGGCCTGAGGTAGATCTGCCTCGCCAGATACGTTTCGTTGAAACGCCGGACGTGGTGCGAAAGAAGCGTGATCGGAACGATGAGAGGCACGAGCTCGCGATGGTAGCTCTCGATCGTGTCGATCATCTCCCGCTTCTCGTCGTCGCTGAGCAGCTTACGGAAGTAGCCCAGCGTGTGGTACAGGACGTTGGTGTTCTTCCGCACGGTGGCGATCCGGCACAGCCCCTCCATGAGACCCGCGCCGTACTCGGCCAGGACATCCTGTTTCGGGCGGCCTTTCGCGTGCGCCACGACGCGCCCCAGGAGCGTGTAGTGGGCGGGGCTGTGGGCCATCAGGAGAAGCTTGTGATCGGTATGGAACGCGACGAGACGGCCGGTGCTCCAGGGCCCGCCGGCCAGGTCCTTGAAGCGGCGATAGCTGAAGACACGCTCGATGAAGTTCTCGCGCAGCACCGGATCGTTGAGACGCCCCTCCTCCTCCACCGGAAGCATGGGCAGCGCCTCTCTCAGCGCACGCGCGAACAGCCCCGTCCCTTTCCGGACGCCCGGGCCGGAGTCCGCGTAGACCTTCACACGCTCCATCCCGCAGCTCGGCGAGTCCTTCTTGAGGACATAGCCGCACAGGTCCATGCGGGAGAGCTGCGCCACACGCCTCCGCGCCCAGTCGTTCATCATCGACGTGAGGTCCTCGCGCCCCCGCCGGGTCATCAGGCGCGGCGCCTCCACCGTCCCTTCCAGACGCATCGCCTCGCGCGGCACGGGCATCCCCGCCTCGACCTCCGGGCACACAGGCACCCATTCGACGAACGGCCCGAGGGTCTCGTTCAGGAAGGCGTCACGCTTGTGCCCGCCGTCGTAACGCACCTCCTCGCCGAGCAGACACGAGCTGATGCCGAGCCGGACCCGCGTCATCGCCTCACCCCGCCGCCCGCCTCCTCCGCCACGCGGGACTGGTACGCCTCCACGTCGAACTTGCGCGCCATCCCCGCGTGGGTCATGGTGCGCACCAGGCCGAACACGGGACGACGCGGCCCCCAGGGCCGATCGTGCTTGGCCCCGATCGCCCACGCGACTCCCGCATAGCCGTTCGGATCCCGGCCATCCATCTCGTACCTGTCGTTGAGCTGCACGGCGATGTCGAACGCCTCCTCGGGGCTGCGCGTCCACTCCAGGATCTTCTTGGCCCAGTACATTCTCATATACCCGTGCATGCGGCCCGTGACCGCCATCTCGGTCTGCGCCGCGTTCCAGAGCCGATCGTGCGTCCCGGCGTTCTCCAGACGGCGCCGCGTGTACAGCCGGGGACGCGGATCCTCGGCCCGCTCGCGCAGGGTCGCCTTCGCCCACGCATGGCATCCTTCGAGCGAATCATAACGATGGTTTCGCACGACGTAGTTGACCGCCAGCTCCCGGCGGACGATCAGCTCCTCGAGAAACGCCTCCTTCGCCTTCCGGGGGGCGCGTGCCTTGCGCACCGCGAGCGCCACGGTGTGGGGCCCGATCTGCCCGAAGTGCAGATATGCGGAAAGCTCGCTCGTTCCATGCAGATCCGGCCGATTGCGATCGATGTCGTACCGGGCGAGGCGGCGCGCGACGAACGTCCTCAGCCGCCGATGCGCCTCGGCCGTGCCCCCGCGCAGCCCCGAAACGGGAGACGCGCCCGTGCCGAGCGGAAGGCCCCGCAGCAGGCCCTGAGGCCGCCTGACCAGCGGCTCGACATCGATCGAGGCGGGCAGGCGCCGCGGCGGCCAGGGGGTGCGCGCCTTCGGGTTTCCCGGCGCGACGAGATACTCGTCCAGGAGGCGGTGGATCCGGGGGCGAAGCGTCCGTGCAGCGTACTCCTCCCGCTCGAACAACGCCGAAGGGACGATGACGTCGGCGTCGACCGTCCAGAAGGGCACGGCGAGCTTCCGCGCGGCGCTGTCGCGCCAGCCCGCCGGCTCCCTCAGCGGATTCTCGTCTCCGATGACGAGGGCGGGCCGGATCTCGGCGCACAGCCTGAGCAGATCGTGATCGGGCCACGCGCGCAGCACGAAGGCCGCGCCCCGGGAACGCACCCGCCGCGCGGTCTCTGCGATCCCCTCGGCCAGGAAGGCATAGTGCCTGGCGTTGGCCCCGGGGTACCCGGGGTGCAGCCCGAAGAACACCGCGACCGGAAGCCCGAGGGCGTTGCCGGCCGCGATCGCCGTGTTCAGCGCCGGATTGTCGACGCCGCGCTGCGCTCGCTGCATCCAGTACACGACACAGCGGCCGTCCGGGTCGGGATCTCCGGATCGTCGCACACGCACGCGTGTGTCCGCGGCCAGCTTCTGCAGCCCGCTCATGGCTCCGCTTTGTACATGATGCCCCATGCTAGCATGCGCGCTTCGGCCCGCACCCCTCGCCCGGTAGCGCGCCCGGGGGGCCTATGTTAGAGTCGAACGCCATGCGGACCCGCAGGATCCCCCCAGCGCTGGCCGTGCTTGCGGCGGTCTCGATCCTCACGGGATCGCTCACCTCCGCGGCTATCTTCTGCGTCGACGCGAACAACACGTCGGGAGCCGAGGACGGGTCGCGGGCGCGCCCGTTCAGCGCCATCGCCTCCGCGCTCCTGAGGGCCGCCTCGGGCGATACCGTCCGGGTCGCCGGGGGGGTCTACGACGAGAACATACTCGTCCCCTCGGGCGTGAAGGTGCTGGGCGGGGGAAACGACGGCCGGCCCGACTGCGGGGATCCCAACAACCTGCTGGATCCGAACAACCCGTTCGAGCCGGGCGCTCTCCGCACGATCGACGGAGGCAACCGCACCAACGCGGTCACCATCGGCTCGTCGGATCCGAACACCCGGTTCGAGGGCTTCACCGTCACCCATGGGCTCGGTCTCAGCGGCGGCGGCATCTTTGTTTCGGGCCCCGCAACCGTCATCAACAACGTCGTGATGGGGAACACCAGCCGGGGAGGCACCCCCTTCGGCAACTCGATCGGCGCCGGTATCGCCGTCGGCGGCAACGCGCGGATCGAGCACAACATGATCCTGTCGAACACGGCGCTCGGCGGCACGGGCGGCGGTATCGCGGTGTTCGCTGGCTCGCCCGTCATCACCCGCAACACGATCGTCGGCAACAACGCGCTCTCGACCCCGGACGGCTTCTACGGATACGGCGGCGGCATCTCGGTGATCTACCCCTCGGCGCAGCCCGCCATCACCTCCAACGTCATCCAGGGCAACCGCTCGGATCAGGGAGGCGGCGGAATCGACGTGTACCGGTCTCCCGCCATCGTCGCGGGCAACACCATCGACGGGAACACCACCGGCGTGCCGGGGGGCAAGCTGGGCTACGGCGGCGGCATCGGGATCGTCGGGACGTCGCCTCTTACGACCTCCCGCCCGGCCATCATCAACAACCTGGTTCTGGGCAATCACGCGGTGTCCGGCGGCGGTGGCGTGGACGTCCTGCAGGCCAATCCGCTGTTCAGCGACAACAACATTTACGGGAACACCCGCGGCAACTTCAACGGCAAGCCGAATCCGATCGGCACGGATGGAAACGTCTCGATCGATCCGATGGTCGACCCGAACATGCCAACCATTCCGCCCATGGCGCCGCCGCCGGCCGGATTCGCGCACATCGACGCGGGCCATCCCGGGATCTTCTGCATCGACACGAACCCGTCCGACCCGAACTGCCCGGACGCCGCCGGCGACCGCCTCGTCACCTCCCTGCTGCTCGGCGAGAGCGACATGATGGGATTTCCACGCACCCTCGACGGCAACGGCGACGGTCTGCAAAGACCCGACTTCGGAGCGTACGAGTACACGCCCGGCGGCACCGGCGATCTCGATGACGACGGGGTGACCGATTCCGTGCCGGACAACTGTCCGGCGGCGTGGAACCCCTCGCAGGCGGACGTCGACGGAGATGGCATCGGCGATGTCTGCGACAACTGCCCGTCGATGTACAACCCCGCCAAGGACTGCGATCAGGACTCGACCACGCCGGACGCGCAGTGCGACGCCGACCTGGATGCGGTGGGCGACGAGTGCGACGTGGACCTCGACAACGACACGATCCGTGAGGACTACGACGGCGACCCGAACACCGTCAGCCTCTGTGTCGGCGGCGCGACTTCATCCTGCGACGACAACTGTGCCGGCACCAGCAACGTGTCCCAGTCCGACGGCGACAAGGACGGCGTGGGCGACGCCTGCGACAACTGCACCACCGTTCGCAACGGCGACTGCAGCATCGCGGGCCAGCTCTTCTGCGACGCCAACCGCGACGGCAGCCAGGATCCGAACGAGATAGCCGAGGGCAACCAGACGGATACCGACGGCGACCAGTTCGGTGACGCCTGCGACAACTGCCCCGGCATTCCGAACGGCGACTGCACGGCCAGCATCGACTACTGCGACATCAACGGGGACGGCGTGCTCAGCTCTCAGGAGCAGAGTCTCGGATTCCTGACCGACCGCGACAAGGACGGGATCGGTGACGCCTGCGACCCGGATCTGGATCAGGACGGCATCCCGTGCGGGCTCGTTCTGATGGATCCGAACAACCCGGCGAGCCTGGTCGTGGCCGTGGATTGCACCTCCAACCCGTGCACCGGCGGCGACACCATGGGGTGCTACGACAACTGCCCCATCCTCGCGAACCCGCTGCAGATCGACGCCGATGCCGACGGCGTGGGCGACGCCTGCGACAACTGTCCGCCCCCCACGGCCAACCCCCTGTCCGACTGCGACGGCGACCCCAATACTCCGATGGTGCAGTGCGACTTCGACCTCGACGGCAAGGGCGACGAGTGCGACCCGGATGACGACAACGACACGATCCCCGACGACTTCGACATGGACCCCAACACCGTCAACCCCTGCACCGGCGGCAACACGATGAACTGCGACGACAACTGTCCCTTCCGGTTCAACGACACGCAGTCGGACCTCAACGGGAACGGCATCGGTGACGTGTGCGATCCGGATCCCGACGGCGACGACATCTACAACGACTTCGATGCGGACCCGAACACCCGGAACATCTGCACTGGGGGTCTGGCCATGGGTTGTGACGACAACTGCCCGCTCGTCTACAACCCGTCGCAGGCGGACACGGACGGCGATCTCGTGGGCGACCTGTGCGACAACTGCGACGCCATCGGCAACACGTTCCAGACCGACGCCGACGGCGACGGGATCGGCGACCCGTGCGACCCGGATGCGGACAATGACGGCATCCTCGAGGACTTCGACGGAGATCCGAACACCCCCACCCCCTGCTCGGGCGGCAACACGATGAACTGCGATGACAACAGCCCGGACATCTACAATCCCATGCAGGAGGACGACGACGGCGACGGGATCGGCAACCTCTCCGACAACTGCGTCACCGTCCCCAACCCGACGCAGGCCGACACCGATGGCGACAGGATCGGTGACGCCTGCGACGACGACCTTGACGGCGACGGGATCTCAAACACCAAAGACAACTGCCAGGATATCGCCAACGCGCTGCAGGGCGATCTGGATCGGGACGGGACAGGCGATCTGTGCGACCCGGACGCCGATGGGGACACCGTCGCCGACTCCGGGGACAACTGCCTCGGCCTGTACAACCCGACGCAGACGGACGACGACGGGGACGGCCTCGGTGACGCCTGCGATCTCTGCCTTGGCACGCCGTCCACAGTGAACTCCGACTCCGACGCCGACGGGCTCGGGGACGTGTGCGACAACTGCCCCCAGGAGCCCAACCCCGGCCAGTCCGACGCCGACGGGGACGGTATAGGCAACGCCTGCGACAGGCCCGAGGTGGCCGTGGCGCCGATCCGCGGCCCGGCCCAGGCCCGTCTCGGCGGCGCCGCGACGGCCTACCGCATCACGATCCGGAACAAGGGCACCGCCGACGCTCTGGTGAACTGGTCGGTCGAGCTGCTCGATCCGGCCGGCACGCCGACCCCGGTCCAGTCCATGACGGACGTGCCGATCCCGGCCGGCACCGGAACCTCCTTCCAGGTGACCGTCAGCCTGCCCGGCGGCGGGTCGAGAGGGATCTGGTCGATCGTGGCCGACGTGTTCGCCACGGGATCGAAGAATCACGACCTGGCGGTGCTGCCCGTCAAGGCGCGCTAGCGGTGAGACGGGTCTGGCTTCTCGCCGGCGTGGTGAGCGCGCTCGCGCTGCTCGTCGTCGCCTTCTTCTGGCTGCGCCCCGCCCGGATCAAGCAGGACACCAGCTTCCTCGTGATCGTCGTCGATTCGATGCGCGCCGACCATCTCGCTCCCTACGGATACACGCGCGCGACCTCGCCGGTCATCGACGGGCTCGCGCGCGACGGCATCGTCTTCGAGAATGCGTGGTCCCAGGCGCCCTGGACCCGGCCTTCGGTGGCCTCGATCTTCACCTCCACCTTCATCGCCGTGCATCGCGTCCTGTACAGCGGCCGCGTGGTGGACGGCGAGAAGCGTACCGACGTGCTGAGCGACAAGTTCGTGACGATTGCCGAAGCGCTCCATGCCGGCGGTTACGCCACCGGCGGATTCGGCAAGAAGATCCACCTGCGCCCCGGGTTCGGCTTCGGACAGGGGTTCGACGGCTACGACATGAATGCCGGAAACGCCGCGCGGATCAACAAGGTCACCCTGCGCTGGCTGCGCCACAACGACCCCGATCGTTTCTTCATCTACCTTCACTACAACGACCCGCATTACCCGTACAAGCCCGCGGCCCGGTGGGCGAAGTTCGGCGCCACCAAGGCACGCGTGCAAATCAACGGCCGCACGAAGAAGGCGTTCCACGACGGCGCCCTGCAGCTCTCGCCCGCCGACATCCAGCAGCTCATCGACCTGTACGACGGGGAGATCGCCTACACCGACGATGCGATCGGCGCGCTTCTCCACGCGATAGGGCGGCTCGGGTATCGCAGGCTCCTCGTGCTGGTGACGGCCGATCACGGCGAGGAGTTTCTCGACCACGGTGACATCACGCACGGTCAGTCTCTCTACAACGAGCTGATTCACGTGCCGTTCATCATCGGAGGCACGGGCCTCGAGTCCGGCTCCCGGCATCTCAGGGTGAAGACACCGGTGAGGCTGATCGACATCATGCCGACCTTCCTGCAGATGGCCGGGCTCCCGGAACCTCCCGGGATCCAGGGAACGAGCCTCGTGCCGCTCATGAGCGGCGAAGCTGCGCCGCCGGGGACACCCCTCGCCTTCAGCCAGCGGCGCGACGAGGAGGATCCCGGCTTCTCCGACGCGATCACGGACGGACGGTGGAAGCTGATCCGTGACCGGGCGCTGGGCCGGACCATGCTGTTCGACCTGGCGGCCGACCCCGGGGAGAACCTCCCGGTCGGCGGCGTCAACCAGGATGTCGTGGCGCGTCTGACCGGCGAGATGGATCGCTGGTCGGAGGCCAACACGGCGCTGTACGATCGCATCCGGCCCGAGGAGACGACTCCCCTCGACCCCGAGACCGAGGAGCGCCTCCGCTCGCTCGGATACATCAACTGACCATGCGCGTGGTCCACGTCAACACGGAAAGAACCTGGCGCGGCGGCGAGAGCCAGGTCTTCAATCTGATGCGCGGGCTGCGCGCGCGCGGCCACGATGTCGAGGCCGTGACGCTGCCGGGCGGGGTTCTCGGACGGCGCTGTCTCGATGAGGGGTTCGACGTTCTCCCGCTTGCCATGCGCAGCGACGCGGATCTGCTCGCGGCGATGCGGCTCGCCCGTCATGCCCGCCGGCGTCGGGCGGACATCCTCCACGCGCAGACCGCGCGGGCACACTCCATCGCCCTGCTGGCGCGTCTGCTCGGCGCCCCTGCCAGACTGATCGTGAGCCGGCGGCTCGACTTCCCGATCCGCCGCAACCCGCCCAACCTGTGGAAGTACCGGAGCCGCGCCGTGGACGGCTACATCGCCGTGGCCGGCGTGATCCGTGACATCCTCGTGGACGCTGGCGTCGACCCGGCGCGCGTCACGGTGATCAACAGCAGCATCGAGCTCGAGCGGTTCACCGGCGCCGGGGACCACCGCCTCGAGGTGAGACGGGAGCTCGGTATACCCGACGACGCCCCCCTCGTGGGCAACGTGGCGGCGCTGGCCTGGCACAAGGGTCAGAAGGATCTGATCGCCGCCATGCGGCCGGTGCTCGACGCGATCCCGGGGGCGTGGCTGGTGATCGTCGGCGGCGGCGAGGAGCGCGAGCCCCTGGAGCGGCTCATCGGGCAGCTCTCGCTCGGGCAACGTGTCGTGCTCACGGGGACCCGGACCGACGTGCCGCGGCTGCTGACCGCGTTCGACCTGTTCTGCATGCCCTCCTATCTCGAGGGACTCTGCAATTCGGTGCTCGAGGCGTTCGCCGTGGGTATCCCGGTCGTGGCCACCCGGGCCGGCGGGCTGCCCGAGAATCGTGGAGCACGAAATCACGGGGCTGCTCGCGCCCCCGCGCGACCCGGCGGCGCTCGCCGCCGCGATCGTCCGGCTCCTGTCCGATACCGATCTCGCGCGCCGCGTGAGCCAAGCCGGTGGCCGTCTCGTCCGCGAGCGGTTCGGGGTCGACCGGATGGTCGAATCGACCGAGGCCTGCTACCGGTCGGTGCTGGCGGGCAGCGGGCCGAGCCGTACCACCACGTAGTCGCCGGCCGAGAACAGCACCCGGTCGCGTGGCGGGTCCAGCAACACGAACCCCGCCTCCCGTCCCTTCGCGAACCGGGCCCTGTTCTCCTCCTCGAACGGTGCGAAGTAATGCCACCCGCCGTCTTCGTATCTGCGGCGATTGACAAGAAAGACGTCCGCTCCGTAGCGGTCGTGCAACCGCTCGACGTCCTCCCATCGCGTCGCAAAGCAGGCGGCCAGTTCCGCCTCGATCCGCTCGGAGACACGGCGGTAGTACTCGCGATAGTAAGGCAGCGACGTCTCCATCGATGCCAGGAAGCTGCGCCTCGCCCGCAGACCGACCCCGTCGGCGTCGAGCGGATGCGCGGCGACGAGCGTGTCCTTCGGCATCGACCGGAGAAACCGGTACGCCTCCTCCAGTCCGGCGGGCTCCGGCCGGGACAGATCCGAGGCGATCGACCGGCCGGCCGTCAGGGCGCTTCCCGCCACCACCGCCAGCGCCGCGACCCCGACGAGGAGCGGCCGGCGCGCCGGCCGCAGCACCACGCTTCGCCCCCATCGTGCCATGATCGCGTCGAGAAGGCGCGGCACGATCGCCGAGAGCCACATGAGAAAGAAGACCGGCAGGGCGTACTTCGCGTAACGGTTGGGGTAGTGCAGCGCGAAAAGCGTCAGATGCGCGGTCACGAAGCATCCCAGCGAGGTCAGCAGCAGGACCCACGCCTCCATCGGCACGGCCTGGCGCCACAGCCATCCCGCGACGAGGATCGCCGCGACCCAGAGGGCGGCCTGCAGGGGTCGGATCTCCAGCCCCGTGCGGGTGCTCTTGAAGTAGTACCGGATCGGATCCGGCTCGAAGAACCGTGCCCGTCCGCCAGGCCAGTACTGAGGCATCGCCCGGGCCTCGGCCGCCGTGACGCGCGGGCCGATCTCGGGCGGCGGCGCGGGGGCGTAGGCGTAAAGGAGAACCCCGACGGCCGCCAGACCCAGCAGCCCCATGACCGCCCAGTGCCGCGGCAGGGCGCGCTCCCGCGCGACCCGCGTGATCAGGACGACAGCGCCGAACACCCCGAGGTTCGCCGCGCAGGGGGGATAGAAGAGTGCGGCCACCAGCGACGACAGGCCGAACAGCAGATGCCGCCGCTCCATGAGCGCCCACACGCCGAGCATCAGGATCGGCAGAGCGAACGATCGCGGCAGCCCCCCTTCCAGGTCGCCCAGCCGTCCCGACAGGATGATGTACGCCGCGCCCACGACGCCGCCGAGCGTCCGGCCCGCGCACCGCACGCCCAGGATCCAGGCGAGGGCGACAACGGCGACGGCGAGCAGGAACGGGATCGTCTCGGCCAGGCGCTGCGCATCCACGTACGGCACCAGCAGCCGGTACAGCTCCTGCCAGCCGTACAGCGCGAACAGAGGCCGGGACATGAAAGCGGCGATCGGGTCGTGCGGGAAGAGCTCGGGATCGGCGAACCGGTAGGTCCACCACACATGCTGGCACAGATCGCCCTGGTAGAGGTCGGGGCGCAGCAACTGGGGAAGAAACGCGCGTGCCGCCGCTATCGCCCCCAGCGTGCCGATCCACAGCCCCGCCAGCAGGGTCGTCTTCGTGCTCATCTCGCGCCTGCTCATCCCCTGCCGGCTCCGGCCGCCGCCGCACAGATCCGCTGCTCTCCAACCCGCCGGCAGTCGATCGTGCGCAGCGCCGGGATCGCCTGCTCCAGCCGGTCGAGATCCTCCGGCGTCGCCAGCACGACGGCCTGCGGGCTCTCGCGCAGCAGATCGGCGATCCGGTCCAGCCCGCTGATCTCCGGTATCGTCTCACGCTGCAGGAACAGGTTGAAGATGCCCGCCCAGTTCTCACGATACATCACGATCGTCCCACCGGGCCCGGCGGCGCGGCGCACCGTCTCGGCCAGGGGTCCTGCCGACTTGATCGCATCGAACGACGGCGTGGCCACCCACTGCGCCCACCCCAGGACGATCAGTGCCACGGCGGCGCTGCAGGCGAACGATCGCGCCGGGCGCGCGAGAGCCGCCGCCATCCCCGCGATCCCCAGCACGGCCGCCGCCAGTCCCGGCACCAGGAGCAGGAGAGCCCCCGGCATGTGGAGGAGCCACGCGAGCGATTCGTGCTGGTCGGGCGCCAGGCCGGAGTACCGCGCGAGCAGCGACGGCCCGTAGGTGAACGGCAGAGCGGCGATCCCCACCCCGATCACCGCGAGCAGCAGCGACGCCGCCCCGAGGGGCAGAACCGAACGGAGACGCCCGGCCCCGGCGCGGGTCTCATCGAACAGACGCCTCAGCTCGAGTGCCACCAGCATCCCGGCCGCCGGGAAGAGCGGCAGTAGATACCGGGTCTTCTTCCCCGACATGAGGCTGAAGAAGACAAACGTGAAAACGAACCAGACGAGCGCCAGACGGGAGAGCCGGTTTCGTTTCGCCTCCCGGGCCGCGCCGTACAACGCCGTCGGCAGCAGGACGATCCATGGAAGGAACGACGCGGGGAAAACGCTGAGGAAGTAGTAGACCGGTTCCCTATGGTGCCACGACTCGTACGCCCTGCCGAGGTTCTGCTTGAACAGGATCACACCGGCGTAGTCGGTCCCACCCCGTGCGATCGCCGGCACCAGCCACAACGAGACCACGCCGGCCGCCACGAGGCTGCCCCACGCCGCGTGCCATCCCACCGAGCGTCGCGGCCCATCCTCGAGAAGGCCGTTCAGGAACAGCACGCCGGCGGGGATCAGCAGACCGATGGGGCCCTTGGTGAGGATTGCCAGCCCCGCGATGACATAGAAGAAGCACCACATCACGGGCGAGCCGCTCTCGCGCGCCTTCAGACCGGCGCTGATGCAGGCCACGACAAGGAAGGCCAGGGTCCCATCGATCACGCCCGAGGTCGCGTGCGCCGCGAACATGGCGGAGGTGGCCAGCACGAGCGCCGCGAGCCAGCCGGTGCGCGCGTCGTCGAGATGCCTGCCCAGGCGGAAGGTGAGGATCAGGGTGCCGAGCGCGGCCAGCGCCGACACGACTCGAGTGCCCGCGTCGGGAGGAACCCCGGGCAGCTCGCCCGCCAGGATCCCGAGCCAGAAGAACAGGGGCGGCTTCTCGCCGTACACCTCGCCGTTGAGATGAGGGAGGATGTAATCCCCCCGCGCGACCATCTCGCGCGCCACCTCGGCGTAGCGCGGCTCGTCCGGGCTCCAGACATCGCGGTTCCAGACCGAGGGGAGATAGAGGCAGACCGCGAGCAGCGCCAGCGCGAGAAAGGGGCGATGAGGCGCGATCAGACGCGTCAGCCCGTACCGGCCGCCGCGAGCCGCCTCACTCATCCCGGCGGGCCCGCGGACGGTGGGTACGCTCCCACAGCCTCGCGTACTTGACGAACACGACCCATGTGTCGATGCCCGTGATCATCAGCCCCGCCACGCCGTCGAGGAAACCCATCTGCAGGACGTACCGCTTGAGGAAACGGGCCAGCGGACGAAACGCCAGATCCAGCACCGTGGCGCGGCGCCCCTTCCTGACCAGGTCCTCGGCCCCCCATGCGGTGTAGCGATCGATCTTGCGAAGATAGCTGTCCCACGATCTGAAGGTGATGTGCAGCAGCGGATGGCGCAGCTCCGATACCGGGCCCGACACCTCGACGTCGGCGTGGACTTCCTTCTCCTGGTAGCGCCCCTTCGTCTTGTCCCAGAGGCGCAGCACCCTGTCGCGCGCCCAGCCTCCGTGGTTGATCCGCTGTCCGAGGAAATGGTTGACCCGCCGGATGACGTAGCCGCTCCAATCGGGTCCCCGGGCCAGAAGATCCCGTATCTCGTCACGCAGCCCGGGCGTCACCCGCTCGTCGGCGTCCACCACCATCACCCAGCGATGGGCCGTCTGCGGAATGGCCCAGTTCTTCTGCGAGGCCGAGTTGCCGTACTCGCGCTGGATGATCCGGTCGGTATAACGGCGCGCGATCTCGAGAGTGCGGTCGGTCGAGAAGGAGTCGACCACCAGCACCTCGTCGGCCCACCGGACCGATTCGAGGCACTCCTCGATGTTCACCTCCTCGTTGAAGGTGGGAACGATCACGCTCAGCGGTTCCGGCGATGCCATCGCGAAGACCCCTTTGACGCTAGAGCAGCGGGTTGCGTCCCTTGGTGCGCGGCAGGTCCTTCTTGCGGTTGAAGGGCCAGAGCCGGCGGACTCTCTTGAATCGCCTGTGCATCGCCAGCTCCTCCGGCGACAGCTCGTCGGGAACCAGCAGCACCTTCCATTTCAGCAGGGCGCGCCGCTCGGCGCGTCTCAGACGGGGAAACACGACCCGTCTCGCCCAGCTCCCCTCCTCGAACACCTCGGCGGAGGAGAAGTCGATCGGCCAGATCTCCCCGTCATCGGTCACCAGAAAGTTGTCCCGGCTCCTGAGATCCCCGTGGATGACGCCCCGTTCGTGCACCTGATCGAGCAGCGCCGAGAGCCGCTCGGCGACACGCGGCACCCCTCCCCGGCGATGATGATACTTCGGCAGCCGCGTCCCGCCAACGTACTGCATGATGATCGCGTTGCGATCCAGGCGGCGGTAGAAGCGCGGGATCCCGGAGACGCCCCCGAGCCGCCGATAGGCTCTCTCCTCGCGCGACAGCTGCATGGCCCCGATCCACCGGATCGGCGGAATCTTGGACGCGTAGTCCTTGACCGCCACCTCCCCCTCGGCGGCGGACACGAGGAGGATATCGGCCTTGTTCCAGGCTCCCCTCTTGACGAATCCCGTCACGAGAGAGGGAAGACCGGCTCGCGTCAAGTCATGGACGGAAGGGGCGGCGCCCGGCATCACGCCTCGATCTCGACCTCCTGATCCACTTTGCAGTCCCGGCACAGGTCGATGGTGTGTATCTGCCCGCCGAGGAAACGGCGGCGGATATCGGACGCCCGCTCGCCGTTCCAGACTTCGTGGATGGAGGAGTTGGTGATGTTGCCGAGCACCTGCTTGCGGGAGTAGTCGGTGCAGCACAGCACCATGTCGCCGTTGAAGTTGATGTATCCCTGCTTGAAGAGCCTCGTGCAGGTCGAGAAGTAGTCCATGTGGCCCGACCAGGAGAACGATTCGGCGTCGGCGATGTTTCCGCCCCGGTTCTCCAGCGCGGTGTACTTCGATCGGACGCCCCGCTTCTTCCAGTACGCCACCGCCTTCTTCGCGTCGATGACGTCGGTGGAGACCATGGTGATCCAGACCCGCGGCCACTCGGACCCGCGCCGGCGCTGCTGCTCGAGCAGGTAGTTGATGTTCTCCATCGTGTGCTCGAAGTGCATCGCGCCCCGCATCGTCTTCTCGTACGCGTCCTTCTCGATCCCCTGGAAGGAAACATACAGGGCGTGCAGTGCGTCGCCCACGTCGAGCATCTCGTCGACACGCTGTCGGGTCAGCAGCCCGCCGTTCGTGGTCACCACGACCTTGCTGTCGGGTATCTGCTCGTGGATATAGACGATCTTGCGGAACAGATCCTTGTCGATGAACGGCTCGTTCATCAGGTAGGGGCTGATCCGGCGCACCCCGTGCTGCTTCGCCTCGGCGATGATCCTCTCGAACAGCTCCGGGGCCATCCGACCCTTGGGCTGGAAGTCGAATGTCTCCCCGAACGGGCAGAAGATGCAGTCGGCCTGGCATCCGGTGACGGTCTGGATCTGCAGCGTGCGGGGAAAGCGGGGGATCGGCCGGCGGGTGACACGCTTCCGCATGATGGTGAGCAGGCCGTCGCCCGGCTCGTCGACATAGTATTTGTTGACCTTGACGGATTTCATTGTTCTCGGATTTCCCGGCCACCCGGGGCGAAAGAGCGGGGACTCGCGATGGTGACCGTCATTATAGAGGGCCCCCGGAGGACCGTCAACACGTTGCCAGTCAACAGGATGCCCGCAAGCTGCCGCCGCGTCCCCCGTGCCGATCCCGGTGGCCCGCCCTCTCCGACCTGTGATACGTTCAGCCGGCGATGAGATTCCTCTACTACTACCGCATGCCCGTGCCCGACCCGCGGGCCGACGCCGTGCAGATCGTCAGTACCTGCGCCGGCATCGCGAGCGCCGGGGCCGACGTGACGCTGCACGTCGAGACGCTGGCCTCCACGACGGCCGAGTGCCTGGCCTGGTACGGGGCCGAGCCGCCCACCGGCACAGGCGCCGGCTCGCTGAGCATCGAGGCGCTCGGCACCCACTGGTCCTGGCCGCTTTTCGGCTGGAAGACGAAACGCGCCCTGAACGAAGCCGGGGCAGGCGCGTGCCTGTTCGTGCGCGAGGTGCGCCCCTACGTGCCCGGGCTCATGCGGCGCGCCCGCGAGGCGGGCCTGAAAATCATCTTCGAGGCGCACAACGTCTCGGCTT
Source organism: uncultured Acidobacteriota bacterium (assembly GCA_963806495.1). Classification (GTDB taxonomy): domain Bacteria; phylum Acidobacteriota; class Polarisedimenticolia; order JACPZX01; family DASXTC01; genus CAWDYA01. Next base: position 379,768 of record CAWDYA010000008.1, read on the forward strand.
CGCTGGTTCGCGAGAAGGAAGCGAAGGCGTCGCGCGGCACCTCCCTGCCGCTCGTCGGAGACACGCCGGCCGCCGCACCGCCGCCACCCGTCGAGAGTGTCGAACCGGCCGCGCCCGCCGCCCGGCGTCTTCGTGCCAAGGCCGATCAACGGGCGGCGCTGGAACGGACGATCGTCGGCGGCGCCGACGGTCTGATCTGCACGCAGAAGGCGACATTCGATGCGCTTCACCCGCTGCTGAGAAAGGGCGCGCCCGCCACGGTGCTCGGAAACGGCGCCCGGATGCCGCCGGCCCGCCCGGACGTCGACAAGGACATCGACATCCTGTACTGCGGGTCGCTCAAGCAGTGGAAAGGAGTGGATCTGCTCGTGGCGGCGATGCAGACGCTGTACCCCTACCGCCTCACTATCGTCGGCCCGGGACCGAAGGAGGATGTGGCGCGTCTGCAGAAGGCCGCGCTCGCGGTCGGTTCGCTCGAGCGCGTGCGGATCCTGCCGCCGGTACGCCCTTCGGAGGTCTGGGACCTGTACGCCCGCGCCCGTGTCGGTGTGATCCCGCTGCCGGGGCAGGACTACATCGAGGCGCGGGATTTCACCTCGCCACTCAAGCTGTTCGAGATGATGGCCGCGGGGCTGCCGATCGTCGCCAGCCGGCTGCGCTCGATCGGCGAGTACGTCACCGATGGCCGGGAGGCGTTGCTCGTGCCGGCGGACGACCCGCGAGCGCTGGCGGAAGCCCTGCGCCGGCTCCTCGAGGACGAGACCCTGAGGGGCGACCTCGCCTCGGCGGCACGCGCGCGCGCCGCCGAGTTCACCTGGGCGAAGCGGGGCCAGAAGATCGTCAGCTTCGCCGCCGAGCTGATGCGCTGACGCGGGCGGCCGCTACTTCACCCGCGTCCACTCGATCGTCATCACACTCTTCTCTCCCGCCTTCGTGGAGGTCCACTCCTGGCGAAAGTGATCCTTGTCGATGAACGTCAGGGTGAGGTCGCTCATGTACACGGCCTTGGGGTCGGCAAGGTTCGTGACGTCCTGGAACGCGAACTTCAGGCTCCGGTCGTCCGCCCCCGGGTCGGCGGCCCGCATCCGGGGCTGGTTGTTGCCGGCACAGTAGTGGGTCAGCATCACCGCGTTGCCATCCGGATGGTAGACCGTGACCATCCCCTCCACGGACAGCTCCTCCATCAGGGCCGTGCCGTTCGAAACGAGCCTGTAGGTGACCGTGGCGGACGTTCCGTCGGGACCCTTGCCCTCCCATGTGCCGACCAGCGGCTTGAGCTGCTCGAAGCCGGGGGAGGTGCTCCCTTGCGCGGCCGTCATGGTGACGGATGCCGCGCCGAGAACCAGTGCGAGCGCCAGCAGGATCGATCTTTTCATTCGGTGCCTCCAGCAGGAAACGATGCGGCGACAGAGCCGGTATCGGGATCCCATTACACGAAATGCAGCGTTTCATTCGAAAACGCTGCGCCACCAGTGCTGAAATACCACTATCTGCCACATTTTCCCCGGCAGCGTCGGGTCGGGAGCTCCCCCGTAAAACGCCTCCTGCAGCCGCCGCAGCGCCTCGGCCGAGAAGATCCCCTGGCGGGCGATCAGGGCGGGATCGAGAGCGGCGCGCGTCATCCCGGAAAGCGAGCCCTTCAGCCACCGGCCGATCGGCGTCTGCAGGCCTCGTTTGCGACGATGCACCAGGTCGCGTGGCAGGACCCGCTCGGCCGCCTTCTTGAGGAGGTATTTCGAGGTCGAGCCGCGCAGCAGCAGACCGACGTCGAGGCGGGCGGCCCACTCGGCGAAAACCCGGTCCACGAACGGCGACCGCGACTCGATCCCGTGCGCCGAGGCCATCTTGTCGGCCTTCATGAGGAGGTCCTCAGGCAGGCCATGCATTGCGTCGAGCCGCAGGGCCGCGTCGACCGACGCACCGCGCCGCCACTCCACGCCGGCGTCCGCATAGGTCGCCCCGGCGGCCGTGAGATCCACGGTGCGCGCGAACGCCTCGCTGTAGACGTCGCGACGCTCCTCGCGGGTCCACTTGAGCCGGATCGATAGATAGCGCTCCACCGGCGGGCGATCCAGCAGCGTCATGCGGCTGCGATACCTCTGGAACCGAGCGGGGCCGGTCAGGGCGCCCGCGGCGGGCAGCAGGTGACGCGCGAACCGGGGGAGCTTCTCCAGCCGGTCGAGCGTGGCGAGCCTCCGGAACCAGTGATCACCCGCGAGCAGCGCGTCGGAGCCGTCGCCCGTCAGGACCACGGGCGCCACGCCGGCCGCCTCGCGCGCGAGGGCCCACGTCGGCAGGCAGGCGGCATCCGCCATCGGCTCGTCGAGCTGAACGATGACGCGGCCGGCCATGTCGGGATCGACATCGTGCAGCCGGACCGAATGGTGCCGCGCGCCGAACAGCTCCGCCACCCGGCGGGCGTGCGCCGACTCGTCGAGCCGGGCCTCGGAGAACCCGGCGGAGAAGGTATGGAGGATCTCCCCGGTCGCCTTCAGTCTTCGTGACAGGAGCGCGGCCACCACGCTCGAGTCGAGCCCGCCGCTGAGCAGACAGGCGACCGGGCCGCCTCGCGGCATCCGCCTGCCGAGCGCCGCGTCGAGCTCGCGCAGCATGTCATCGGGGCCGGCCTCGTCACCCGCACGATCCGGCAGCCGCCAGTAGCGCACCGGCTGTGGCGGTGACGAGGACTGCGCGTCGAGCGGCAGCTCGACGTAGTGACCGGCCGGCACCTTGTGCACGTGGCTGAAGATCGTCCAGGGCGCCGGGATGTAGGTGAAGGCGAGATAAGCATCGAGCGCCTCGGGGCGCAGCGACCAATCGGCGATCGTCCCGGCGGCTGTCAGCGCCTTGATCTCGGAGGCGAAGGCGATGCCTGCGGCGGACACCGTGTAGTAGAGCGGCCGCTCGCCGAGCCGGTCGCGCGCGAGCAGCAGCCGGCCGCGGGCCGGGTCGAGGAGAGCCACGGCGAACGGACCATCGAGCAGCGAGCAGAATGCGGTCGAGTCCCCGGCGCTCGACGACCAGGCCGCGCGGAGCATCCCGGGATCGCGGAAATCGCCGTCGGCCACGAGCCCGACGCCCTCGTCCCCCGCGGTCCGGTCGAGCCATTTCACGTCACCCCGGTGAGCGATCGCGCCCGTCATGATCGCCCTTGTCGAGCCGCTGTCGCCGGCCTCCGGTCGAGCGCGATCGCCGCCCGCCGGAAACCCAGCCGCAGATGCCTGCCATCATCCCCCGGGCCCCCTGACGGGGGCAGCCGACCGAGCCCGCCGCCGCGGCGGCCCCCCCAAACTACCCGTGTCGAGCAGCGCCGTCCACTGGCCCCGGGCGGCCTCTGGTAATATGTTTGCCGCGGCGCCGACGACCGGCCGGCTCTGGCGCCGACGAGGTCAGGATGCTCATCCACATGATCGGGATCTGCGGCACCGGCATGGGTTCGCTCGCCGGCCTGCTGCGCGAGGCGGGCCATCAGGTCCGGGGATCGGACGAGAACGTCTACCCCCCGGTCTCCACGATGCTGCGCGCGCGCGATATCCCGATCCTCGAGGGATACCGGGCGGAGCACATCACGGCCGATCCCGGACCCGACCTGGTGGTCGTGGGCAACATCGCCAGCCGGACCAATCCCGAGGCGGCGGCCCTGCCCGGGTCGGGAATCGAGTATCTGAGCATGCCCCAGGCGCTCGCGCGTTTCTTCCTTTCGAGCCGGCATCCGGTGGTGGTGGCCGGCACCCACGGCAAGACGACCACGACGGCCTTGATCTCGCGGATGCTGCTCGGCGCGGGCCTCGATCCCTCGTTTCTGGTGGGCGGCGTGCTGAAGGACCTCGACGGATCATACCGGCTCGGCGGCGGCGAGGCGTTCGTCATCGAGGGGGACGAGTACGAGACAGCCTTCTTCGACAAGGGACCCAAGTTCCTGCACTACATGCCGCGCACGGCGGTGCTGACCAGCGTGGAGTACGACCACGCGGAGATGTTCCCGTCGCTCGACGCGGTCAAGAGCGCGTTCTCCTCCTTCGTGGATCTCGTCCCGCCGGCCGACGCCGGCGGCCGGCTGATCGTCTGCGCCGACGACCCTCTCGCGCTGGCGCTGTCGGGCCCTTGTCGCGGGAAGGTCGTCACCTATGGCACGGGCCCTCAGGCCGAGGTGCGCGGGCGCGTGCTGGAGACGGGCCCGGACGGGATGACGTTCGAGGCCGCCGCCGGGGACGGCGGCACGGCGAGATTCACGGTCGCGCTGACGGGCGTGCACAACATGCGCAACGCGCTGTCGGCCGTCCTGGTCGGGCGAGCGTTCGGTCTGCCGGACGAGGCGATCCGGAAGGGGCTGGCCACCTTCTCCGGCGTGCGCCGCCGGCAGGAAGTGCGCGGGGTGCAGGGGGGTGTCACGGTCATCGACGACTTCGCCCACCATCCCACGGCGGTGCGGGAGACGATCGCGGCCACACGTGCCCGTTTTGCGGGTCGGCCACTCTGGGCCGTGTTCGAGCCGCGCACCAACACCACGCGGCGCGATGTCTTCCAGATCGATTATGCGCGCGCCTTCGACGGCGCCGACGAAGTGGTGATCGCGCCGGTGGATCACCCGGAGCGGGCGCCCGAGGGGCACAGGTTCAACGTGCATCAGCTCGTGGAGGATCTGCGTCTGGTGGGGATCTCGGCACGCCATCTCGCGGGCGGGGTCCCCGAGATCGTCTCCTACATCGCCCGCCGCTCCCGGCCCGGCGACGTGGTGCTCATCATGAGCAACGGCGGCTTCGGTGGCATCCACGATCGATTGCTGGACGCGCTCGCCGCCCGCGAGCAGGCCGGCGAGAACGCTGCGGGCTGAGGAAGAGGACCGCGCCCAGGACCGCTCCGCGGCCCCTGCCGGTCCGAACCCGGGCTGACGGCCACGTAACCGGTGGCCCCGGCCGGACCCTCCAGGCAGACCGACTCACCTGTAGTGGCTGCGATCGCTGGTTCGCCTCGTCCCGGCCAGGTACGGTTGTGCGCCGGTCTTCCGAGCTCGCTCACCTGCACGCTGACGAACAGAAGCATCATGCCGCAGGTCGTCGCCGCCGCAATCAAGGCACTCCTGGCCGTCACGGTCGTCCGCCTTGGGGAGCGCCGGGCAACTCTGACCAGCAAAGGGACCAGAGCGCCGACACCGACAAGCGCCGCGACCAGCCACATCCACTGCGCCTGGTTCATCGCATGCCTCCCGGGGTGTGAAGCAAGCCTGTGCCGCGAATTTCATCGGTTCTCATCGTACGCCGGAACCTGCGCGGCGTGGAGCCGTTGGCCGCATCAGGTCCGCCAGCGCGCGTCCGCTCGCCTCGATGCTGAACAGCGACTCGGCGATCCGCCTTCCGGCGCGCGCGCATCGCACGCGCAGCTCAGCATCCTTCATCATCCGCTCGATCGCCGCGGCCAGCGCGGCCGCGTCCCGCTCCGGCACCAGCAGCCCGCTCTCGCCGTCACGCACCGCCTCGGGGATCCCCGAGATCGCCGTGGAGATCACCGGCACGCCGGTGGCCAGCGCCTCGATGATGGTGTTGGGGATGCCGTCGCGGTCCTGGTTGGCGAGCACCACGCAGGGCAGCACGAAGATACCCGCGCCCGCCAGCACGCCCGGGATCCGGTCGTGCTCGATGACACCCATCAGCGACACGCGGTCCGCGAGCCCCAGCTCGCCGATCCGCCGCTCGATCGCCGCGCGCTGGTCCCCTTCGCCGTAGATCTCGAGCGAGAACGGCACGCCCCGCGCTTTCAGCATCGCCAGCGCCTCGAGGAGCCACGGGAACCCCTTCTTCTCCTTCAGCCGGGTCACCGTGACCAGACGCGAGGCACCGGCCGGGCCGGAAGGCTCCCCCCGCGCCGCGAACCGCGCCAGGTCGACGCCGTGATAGACCCGCCGGATCCTCGAGGCGTCCAGCCCCGACTCCCGGCAGAAGCCGTGCAGATACGTCTCGTTGAAACCGGTGCAGGTCGCCACGAACCGGGCCGCGCGGATCTTCTCCTTCAGCCTTCCGGGGTTGGTGTACAGGTCGTTGGCGTGCCCGGTGAACGAGAAGGGCAGGCCGAGACAGGCGGCGGCCGCCAGCGCGGCGTCGGCGAGATAGTCGGCGTGCTGCGCGTGCACGTGACGCACCCCGGCCGCCCGCATCCGCGAGGCCAGGAAGAACACCTCCATCAGGTGCGAGCCGCGAGCCATCCGCCCGCCCAGACGGAGCGCCGTCCGAACGCCGCGCCAGAATCCGAGCGGCGAACGCAGCAGACACGACACTCCGGCGAGCCAGCAGACCGCCGATGAGCCACGCGGCACGTAGGTGGTGCGCGCGCTCCATTCCTTGACGCCGGGCTGGTCGGCCACCTCGGGCAGCGGCGGCCTGAAGGAAAAGAGCACCGGGTCCACCCCGGCGCCGATCAGCCCGCGCACCTCGTTGAGGACCCACCCGCCGCCCCATCGCGGGAACCGGTTGGCGACGTACCCCACCCTGATTCCGCCGGGGGCCGTCTGCTCGCTCACGCCTTGAGGACCGCCACGGGACGCAGCCGCGCGGCCGGATGCGCCACGTCGGCCGCGGACGCCACCGACATCACCTCCTCGATCGCCTCGTCGGAGAGATGCTCGAGGATCTCGGGGCCGGGCGCCTTGTAGGTGTACTTGCGTGTGTAACGCCCGGGCCTCGGGCTCAGCAGTCCGGCCGACTCGAACCGGTCCACCGTGCGCCCTGCACCGTGATCGACCGAGTGGAGCGACGCGGCCGCCCCCTCGCTGCCCACGACCACGAACGACGAGGTCCGGTTGGTGCCCGGGATCATGACCGGCTGCCCGATCGACCGGTACGGATGATCATCCGGCAGACCCGAGGGGCCGACCGTGCGCGCGGCATTGTGCCTGTGGACCCACAGGTCACGCCCGCCGATCCGCTCGCGGTGGATCGTATTGTGCGACAGATCCGCCACGATCCCCAGGGCGAGATTCCGGTCGCCGGTGGCGCGGCGGAACGCCTGCTGGATCAGCCCCGTCACCGCGACCCTGTTGGCGTAGCCATAGTTGGCGGCCACGTCGAGGGTCAGGCGCAGCCGCTCCCCCTCGCGCGAGTCGGCGGGCACCGCCACGTAGTCCTGCCGCCGGAAGTGATACGCCCACCGGCGCTTCAGATCCGCCAGGCTGCCCACGTCACGCATCAGGTGCAGCCCGACCTTGCGCCAGAACAGCTTGCGCCTCCGGCGGGGGTCGGTTTTGCGCCGCCAGGAGTACAGCCGGCCGAGGTCGTGCCCGAGCCGCTCCGAGCCGGTGTGGAACATCGCCACGAGCTGACCCTGAGACAGTCCCATCAGGCGGCAGGCGGCCGGATCGATCACCTCGCTGACCACCTGCAGCTCGAGGAAGTGGTTGCCGCCGCCGATGTAGGCGAACGAGTACCGCCCCATCTCCACGCTGCGCTTGTCGACGGCGGCATGGAACTGCTCGCGCGACGGCTCGTGCCCCGCCAGCATGTTGCCTCCCGCCTCCATGACACGGCACTGCGCCGCGTCGACCTCGTATCGTCGCGCCGCCGCGGGCGCGCCTCCGATGCAGAAGGCGATCACCTCGTCGCGGGTGACCGCCGCGTTCCGGCGACGGCGCGGGAGCATGTCGCGCAGCTCCCCCATCAGCCTGTCGAGGAAGACGTCGGAGAGATCCGAGGCCGCGATCGGCGTGGCCAGCAGGTTCATGCCGCAGTTCTGCGACGGGCTGGAGAACGACAGCACGATGTCGGATGAGGTGGCGATCGCCGTACTCGACGGCGTCTCGAGCCGGTCCTTCCAGTGCAGATCGGGCAGGGCCACCACCGGCTCGGCCACCCACGGAAGACTCGAGACCCAGACCAGCCGCTGCAGCACGCTCGGCTCCGGGCTGGAGTTGGGCCCCGCGAAGACGCGCACGCCCCGGCCGTGTCTCGCCGCGACGTGCCGGGGCACGCTCATCGTGGCCGCCTCGCTCACAGCGCCGCCTCCACGGATGCCTCCAGCCGCGCGGCGGTCGCCGACACGCTCTCTCCCTCGCCGATCCGGAACACCGCGCAGCGCGAGCCCTCCAGCAGCCGTGCAAGCGAGGCCGCGGGTGCCGGCTGCGGCACGCCCCGCTCCGCCGCCAGCATCGCCAGCAGCGCGGCGCATGGACGATAGTCCTTGATCTCCCGCGCCAGGTCGTTGCCGGCGCGCAGGATCTGCGCGGCGCGCACCGGGGAGATCGGCGTGACCGCGGGCCCGACGCCGAAACGCAGGAAGTAGACGCTGGTCGGTGTCCCCGCATCGGCCTGACGCTCCATTCCCACGCGATAGGTCGGCTTGGGGTGCGCCTGGAGCGGCAGGTCGCTGCGCTCGGGCTCCACGCCCGCCCCCGCCATGCCGGTCAGCGAGTTCTCGTCCAGCCTTACCGGTTCCGGGCAGGCGTAGATCCGCTGGTGATCGTGAAACAGCAGGTTGTCGGAGATCAGCCGCGCGCCCGGCCGCGACAGGAGGCTCAGCCCGAGGGTCGATTTGCCCACGCCGCCGAGGCCCGCCAGCAGCACGGCCTTGCCCGACGGCATCCGCACCGCCGAGGCATGCAGGAGCCCCCATCCCCGTGTGTGCTCGAGGTGCCAGGCCATCGGGTAGTAGATCATGAAGTACATCATCTTGAAGAACAGCCGGTTGCGCTTGCGATCCACGCGGCCCGGCCGCATGTACTCGATCCGCCGGCCCAGCCCGCGCGGTATGTAGGAGCACTCGGCGCCGACCTGCAGCCGCGCGATCACGTCCCCGGAGAGGGCGAAGGTCATCGTCAGCTCGGGGAAGTCGGGCACCCGCGACCAGACGGCGCGCACGGTCCCCCCCTCGCTGGCGATCGTCAGCCCGCGCCCCGCCCGCTCGGCGCCGCCGCCCGGCTCGGGCGCCGCCGCGGTCCGTCCCCAGTGCCAACCGGCGCGCACCTTGAGCTCGGCGTCGGGGTTGGCCCCGTCCTGCGCGTCGAGGTGCGCGCGAACGAACGCGGCGAGGTCGGTATCGTCTGCGTCGATCGACACCGACAAGCCGTGCAGGTCGAAGTGAAGCCCGCTCATGCAGGCTGGCGCCGGCCGGCCGCGACGTCCGAGGACTCTCCGTTGTCGCGGAACTGGATCTCGTACAGCCGCCGGTAGAGGCCGCCACGCTCCAGCAGCTCGTGATGCGTGCCCGATTCGACCACCCGGCCCTGCTCCATGACGATGATTCGGTCCGCGTGGAGGATCGTCGAGAGACGGTGTGCGATGACGATCGTGGTCCTGCCGTGCACGAACCGGTCCATGGCGTCCTGGATCAGCCGCTCGCTCTCGGTGTCGAGCGACGACGTCGGCTCGTCCAGCAGCAGGATCGATGGATTGCGCATGATGGCACGCGCGAGCGCGATGCGCTGGCGCTGCCCGCCGGACATCATCACCCCGCGATCCCCCACCACGGTGTTGTACCCCTGGGGCAGATCCTTGATGAACTCGTGGGCGTGCGCCGTGCGTGCCGCCTCCTCGATCTGCTCCTGGGTGACCTCCTTCTCGCCGAACCGGATATTGCTGGAGATCGTGTCGTGGAAGAGTATCGGCTCCTGGGTGACGAAGCCGATCTGCCGGCGCAGCGAGTTGAGTGTGACGTTGCGGATGTCCCGGCCGTCGATCTCGATGCAGCCGTCCCGGACATCATAGAACCGGGGGATCAGGTTGAGCAGCGTCGACTTGCCGGCCCCGGAGGGCCCGACCAGCGCCACGAACTCTCCCCTGTTGATGCGCAGGCTGACGCCGCGCAGCACGGGCGCCGGCTCGTCGTAATGGAACGAGACGTTCCTGAGCTCGATCCCGCTGGCCAGCACCGGCAGCTCGACCGCCCCCGGCGCTTCCATCAGCTCGGGCACACGATCCATCTCGCCGAACACATCCGCCGCGCCGGCCACGCTCTCCTGGATCTCGGTGATCGCGTTGTTGAGCTTCTTGATCGGGCTGTAGCAGGCCACCATGCCGGCGTAGAAGGTGATGAAGTCTCCCGGCGTCATCTCGCCGCGCAGCACGGACACACCGCCGAGCAGCAGGAAGATGATCACGAACCCGGCCGAGAAGATCTCCACGACCGGCTGCAGCATCGACTTGGCGCGCGCTCCGCGCATGTCGTAGCGGAACGCCTGGTCGTTGGCCGAGGCGAAGATCTCGCGGGTGGTGGCCTCCATGACGAACGCCTTCACGATCCGGATACCGTCGATGCTGCGCTGCAGCATCTGGACCATGTTCGCCCGCTCGCGCAGGGACCGGTCGGTCGAGCGGCGGATCAGGCGGCCGGTCACCAGGATCACGAGCCAGTTGAGCGGGAAGATCAGCATCCCCACGAGCGTGAGCCGCAGGTTGATCGAGGCGGCCAGCGTGAGCGCGCCCACCACCATCAGCGGCTCGGTGACGATCTCCGAGAGGATGGCGGTCATTCCCTTCTGCATCTGGTTCAGCGAGTTGGTGAACTTGGAGATGATCACGCCTGACTTGCGCCGGTCGAAATAGGTCACCGACTGCGAGATGAGGGCGTCGAACAGCTCCTGGCGCAGGTCGGTCATGCTGCGCTTGGAGAGCCAGTTCGACCAGAACGCCTTGTTGTAGAAGCAGAGGCTCTTGAGCAGCGTGATGACGAGAATCAGGCCCGAGATGACGAACAGCGCCTTGAACTTGTTGGCGAAGACGTGTTCCTGCAGCCAGTCGGCGACCTTCCGGGGGGTCCCCTTGCGCCAGAACCGCCCGGAGAACAGGTAATGGCCTCGTTCCGGGGTCACCAGGACGCGTGCGGTGATCTCCTCGCCGGGCATGAGCCTCCGCGTCTCATACCCCGCGGGCATCTCGACCTTCGCCCTCCAGCCCTTGCCGACGGCCTCGGCGTCGAGATGCAGTCCGTCGTATACGAAATCGCGGCGGTTCTTCAGGGCGATCGGGATCTCGAGCGAGGCGTCCTTGCGGAAACCTTCGAGCACCAGCGTGTCGTCCTCGAAGATGCGCCAGTCGCGCCCGAGCCGGCCGCGCCATCCCTCCGGCATATGCGGCCGGATCCGCAGCCCCTCGATCTCGCGCCCCCCCTCGTCGAACACCTTCAGCCCGATCTTGAGATCGGCGTCCTCGCTCGCGAACAGGGTGTCGAACAGCGGCTTCATGGCGCCGAGCGAGCCGATCGAGAGGGTGGCCGTCAGCACCGAGAGGATGAGCACCTGGACCACGCGCCACCTGTACGGCCACAGGTAGGTGATCATCCGGCGGTAGAGCCTCATGCGGTCTTCCTCGCCCCGACGCCGTCAGGACGCGTCCTCAGGCCCCGGTGCGCGCAGCTCTCGGTCACTGCCGTCGCATAGGCCTGCAGGGTCTGGTCGCACAGCCGCTTCACCGAATACCGGCGCGACACCTCCTCGCGGGCACGCCGGGCGACGGCGCGTGCGGATTCCCGATCGGTGAGGACGCGTCGCAGGGCGGTCTCGAGGGCAGCGGGGTCGCCCGGTCGTACGATGAAGCCGGTGGACCCGTCCTCGATGATGCTGCGCGCGCCGCCCACGTCGGAAGCGATCACGGGAACGCCCAGCGCCATCGCCTCCTTGAGCGAGGCTGACGACGCATCGCAGCCGATCGACGGCAGGACGGCGACGTCGAACGCCGCCTCGACCTCGGCGATGTCGGCACGGAAACCCAGGAACCGCACCCTGTCCTCGAGCCCCAGTTCGCGCGCCTCCCGCCGCAGCGTCCCCTCGTTCGGCCCCAGCCCGGCGAACAGCAGCGTCAGCGAGGGCATCGTCGATTGCAGCGCCGCCGCGGCCCTCAGCAGGTATGTGTGCCCCTTGTCGAGGACGAGACGACCCGCGACGCCCACCACGAGGGCATCGTCGGACAGGCCGAGCTCGCGCCGGACGCGGCCGCCATCCACCCCATCGTGAAACACATCCGCGCGGTAGGCGGAGGGGATCACCGAGATCCGGGCCGGATTCGAGCGTCCCGTCCCCGATGAAGCGGCCGTAGAGCGGGCGGACGCTCTCGTCCACGATGATCAGATGATCCACCAGGCGGCCGTACAGGATGCGGTTCGGGCGTCCCGTGCGGACCCTCTTGGTATTGTGGCGCGTCAGCACGAGACACCGCGGCAGACCGGTGAGCAGCCGGACCGAGGCCGTCACCCACGCGTCCTGCGAGCCGTGCACGTCCACCACGTCGAACGCGCTTTCCCTCAGCAGCGTCTTCATCAGACGCACGTCCCGCATGAACGCGCCGGCGTGCCCGGGCGCGCGGAAGGCGAACCGGTCCTCCACGTGGAGCCCGTCGGCCCCGGCCGCCGCCTCGCGCGCGCGCCGCGTCAGCTCGCCGGGAGGGGCCGCGATGGTGACCTGATGGCCCCGCCGCGCCAGCTCCTGCGAGAGCATCAGCACCCGCGAGGCCTGCCCGCCCCATCCCCTGTGGAAGTCCGTATGGAGGATCTTCAATGGCCGCATCGGTGATAATGTACTCGTTATGTGGTTCATTGTTCGATACTTGTCGACCGCCGGCATAAACGCGGCATTATATCACAGGCATCGCGCCGCACCCGGACGGGCATCGGTGCCGCCGTGACCATCGAGGCGCTGCGCGACTACATCGCCGCCACCGTGCTCCCCTCGATGGGGATCCACAAACGGGAATTCGCCGTCGCGCCGCCCGCCGCCGGCGGCACGCGGTCCTCGCTGTACGTGATCCGCGCCGAGAAGATGCCGCCGCTGCTGCTGAGGGCGTTCGATCGCCGGAGCCAGGCGGTGAGAAACGCCGAGGCGCTCAGGCACCTCGACGCATTGCGGCTTCCCGCGCCCCGTCTCGTCTACTACGACCTGACATTCCACCGGCGGATGCTGCCCGGGCAGGCGGGAGCGCTTCCCTTCATCACCATCGAGACCTGGATCGACGGGACGCGTCACGCCGATCTCCACGACCCGGCGGTCTCCGGCCCCGCCGCGCTCGGGGTGGCCCGGCTGCTGGCCCGGTTCCACGCTGTGACCCGCCGCCGCTGGGGACGTGCCGCAGGCGGCCGGTTCCGGTCCTTCGCGTCCTACACGCTGATGGGCGTCCGCCGCATGGCGGCCGGGCTGCGCGAGCGCGGCTGGCTCGGCCCGGACGAGGAGCGGCGCACCCTCGATGCCTTCACCTCCTGGCACGCACGGATCGGAGGCATCACGCCGCACAATCTCGTCCACAACGACGCCAACCGGCACAATTTCATCCTGACGCCGTCGGGTGAGGTCACCCCGGTGGATCTCCACCGGCTCTCCTACGAGCCGTTCCCCGAGGAGCTGGTCAACGCGCTGTACCACTTCTGCCGCAAGGACTCCGAGCTGGCGACCCGGTTCCGGCAGAGCTACTTCGAGGCCGCCGGAGAGGGCGCACGCGAGCTGTTCGAGAACACGTGCGGCTTCTTCGAGCCTCTCAACTATCTGAAGAAGATGTACCGCCGCGCCGGGACCACGGACCTGGCGTCCGACGACGAGAAGATGGCGCTCTGGAAGGAGCGGGCGACCGGGATCAGGCCGCCTGCGCCGTGACGATCAGCTCGAACCGGCTGCCCCGCCCCGGCGCGCTGGCCACCCGGATCTCGGCCCCGTGCAGACGGGCGATCTCCTGCGCGATGGCAAGCCCGAGACCGCTACCGCCGTCGTCGCGGGCGCGCGCCGGGTCGCCTCGGTAGAACCGGTCGAACACGCGCGGCAGGTCCTCCTCGGGAATCCCGGGCCCGTTGTCCTCCACGGCGACCCACGGGGCCGGCTCCCCGCCGGCGGTCACCCGCACCGTGCCTCCCGGCTGGGTGAACTTCACCGCGTTATCCACCAGGTTCGCGATGCACTCGCCGAGCAGCAGGCGATCCCCGGTGACGGGGATGGCGCGGGGCAGATCGAGCGACACCTCGATCCCCTTGGCGGCCGCGGCGCCCGAGTGCAGGCTCGCCGCTTCACGGGCGGCGCGCGTCAGATCCACCTCCTCGCGCCCGGGGCCCAGCATCGCGGCGTCGTGCCGCGACAACGTCAGCAGCCTCTCGAGCAGGCCCGAGAGACGCAGCGACGTCCGGTAGATCGCCTCGACCGAGTCACGCATGTCGACCGCCTCGCGCGGCTTGCGCAGGGCCACCTCGCACTCGGTGCGGATCACGCTGAGGGGGGAGCGCAGCTCGTGCGCCGCGTCCGCGGTGAACCGCTTCTGACGCTCGAGGGCCTCAGCGTGCCTGTCGAGGGTCCGGTTGAGCGCCGCCACCAGGTCGAGTATCTCGCCGTCGATCCCGTCCTCCCGCAACCGGATGCGCGGGCCGTGCGGGCCGATCGCGGCGGCCTGGCCCGACAGTGTTCGCAGCGGTCTCAGGCAGCGCCCGACGAGCCAGACCGGGTAGGCCGCCAGCACGACGAACAGCGCGCCGAACCCCGCTGCCAGCCACAGCCGCAGCGTCGCCATCGCGGCGGATACATCGGCGGTCGGGAGGCCGACCTGAATCCAGAGCCTCCTGGCGGCGCCGGCGGGGGAGGCCGGCGTCGCCTTCGATGTCGCACGTGCGGGGGGGACCCGAACCGAGGCGGTGCAGACCCGCAGCTCCGTCGCGCCGCGGACGCGCAGGGTGGCGCACGCGGGCGCCTGCCGGGACAGCGGCAGGGGGACGGGCGGCGTGCTGCCGGTGCCGTCGAGCACCGCGCCCGACGCGGAGCGCACGGCATAGAACGAGCCCGGCCCCCCATCGCTCAACGCGTGCAGGGTGTCGGGATCCTCCTTGAGCGCGAGCTCTCCGTCCGGCTCGACCACGAGCATTCCGCCGATGCCGTCCACGAGAGTCATGACCCGTTCATCGAGCGCCCCGGTCAGGTCCCGATGCACCGCCCTGTCGATCGCCACACCCGTGGCGAGCAGGGCCACGGCCGAGACCGGCAGCAGCCCCACGAGGATCCTCGCGCGCAGCGTTCTCACACGGGCTCCTCCTCTTCTTCCCGGCGGATGACGAACCCGATCCCTCGCATGGTGACGATCGGGTTCACTCCGGCCACCTTCCGGATCTTGCGCCTCAGATTCGCCATGTGCGCGTCGATCACGTTCGAATCGCAGGCGAAGTCGCCTTCGTAGACGCAATCGACCAGCCGCCTCCGGCTGAGCACCGTCCCCTGTTCCAGGAGCAACGCCTCCAGGATCGCGAACTCGCGCGGCGTGAGGTCGATCATCCGGCGCGCCCATGTCACCCGCCGCGCATCCTGATCGAGCGAGAGGTCCCGCCATGCCAGCCGGCTGCACGCGACGCCGTGGCATCGCCGCACCAGACCCCGCACACGCGCCAGCAGCTCCTCGAAGGCGAACGGCTTGGTGAGGTAGTCGTCGCCCCCCGCACGAAGACCCCGCACGCGGTCCTCGAGAGCGTCCCGGGCGCTGAGCACCAGCACCGGGACCGGCACGTTTCGCCGCCGCAGCTCCTCGAGGACGCGGTACCCGTCCATCCCGGGCAGCATCAGGTCCAGGATGACGGCGTCGTACTCCTGGGCGGCGGCAGCGCGCAGCCCATCCGTCCCGGTGGACTCACGATCCACGGCGAAGCCCTCGTCGTGGAACCCCGTGGCCAGGGCCCGGGCCAGATCGACATCGTCTTCGACGATCAGCAGGCGCATGACATCGCCGGCTCGCCTCAGAAGGCGTTTCCGTACCAGGTCAGCATCAGACTCTCGTCCTGCACCACTCCGATACCCGGAGCATACAGCTTGTATTCGGTCTTGCCCGGTTCGAGCGGCGACGTCTCCCGGCTGAGGACGCAGCGATCGAAGTCACCGGCCGGCGTGGACGCGGTCTGCTCCATCGCAATCGTCTCGGCCTGGTCCTGCGCCACGCCGGGGGCGAGCTCCTGCACGTAGCGCTGCCCGAGCAGCACGTCGCCCGGCATCACGATGCCCGGAGTCGCGCCGTTCTCTCCCGCGTGCCACGCCCCCTCGTGGCTGACGATGTCGCCGTTCTCGTCGTAGATGTCGACGTCCTCGCCGAAGTAGTAGACGCTGTCGGTCCAATCGCAGATGGCGTAGTAGTTGCGGGAGACCTCCTCGAGGAGGCCGTCGTGGACCTCGCGCTCCTCGATGACGCGCGTCGGGATGCCGTCCACCATGAGGGTGTCGTTGAGCACCGTGACGGTGAGCAGGACGTGCTCCTTGTCCTGGTCTCCCTCGTATGTCCGCTGGAAGCCCGGCTCGAGAACGAAGTACGGATTCGTGCCCGTGGTGGAGAAGGTGCAGCTGCCGGGGTCGAACCCGCTGGTGAACTCCTTGACGCGCGAGTCCGCGCGCGCCGTGTCGCACGCCAGGATTGCGATGATGAACGCCGCCACGGCGCCCGCCAGGATCGTCCACCATCCGTTGTGCATCATGTTCCCTCCTCGTAACGGGCGGCGCGGGCCGCCCGGGGTCGTCCAGCCGACCGAATCACCCCCTTACCCTAGCGGACGGATCATTAAGCCGTCATGAAGATTGGAGAAAAATTCCGACCGCGCCGCCGGTGTACACTGGGAGCCAGATGGCTGTGAGCGCCAGCTTTCTCACCTTTGCTCTCGAGCAGCTCTCCCGGGTGGCCCCTGTCCGAAGCCGCAGGATGTTCGGCGGGGTGGGCCTGTACGCAAGCGATCTGTTCTTCGCACTCATCGCCGACGACACGCTCTACTTCAAGGTGGACGACTCGAACCGGGCCGAGTTCGAGCGATGGGGCACGGGGCCGTTCATGCCGTTCGGCGATACCTCGCACGTGATGCAGTACTACGAGGTGCCGATCGCGGTGCTCGAGGAGATAGAGCGGCTGGAGCCGACGATGAACGCGGCGCTCGACGTGGCCCGCAGGGCGCGGAGACGGCGCCGGCCCGGACGGCACCGCCGCTGAGGCCGCCTAAGACCCATCACGGCCCGGCCGTGGCGGCCCGCGGTCCAAGGCGCCGCTCGAATGCCGCCTGTCGGGCCGGATCCCGGACCTGGTCGAAATAGAAAAGGCGGAACCGCCGGTAGTCCGACGCGACCGCCTCGTCGCTCATCCCCTGCATCCCCCTGATGTACGAGTCGAGCAGCTTCGGGAAATCCGGAATCGTCGCTCCCCGCTTCGCCAGCGCGCCGAGAAGCTCGGGATTCCATCGCAGGATCTGCCCGTAGACATCGTCGGCGAAGCGGGCGCGGACGTCCGGGATGTGCCGGTACAGATCGATGATCTCCTGGGGCCCCTTCGAGAAGGTGAGGTCGGCCCTGCGTTCGAGGATCAGGTACCGGGCCGAGGGGGGCTTCTCGTGCCCCGGCCGGCCGCGCTCGTGGATCGGCTCGCGCGCGACAGACGGCTCGGTGAGCGCCGTCTCCCCTTCGATCGCCACGGCGAACCGGGCCTTGTAGGCGAGCCGGGCCTCGGTTCCGTAGAACACCACCCGTGCGGGCAGCCCCTCGAAGTACCGGCGCAGCACGTCGGCCGCGTGATCCACGTAGTCGATCTTCTCCTTCGAGTAGTACCGCGGCTCGTTGGCGATCCCGTAACGCCACGTCTCTCCGTCCACGGGCACCGGGGTGGCCGCGATCGACGCCACCACCACGACCGCGACCGCCCAGACCCAGCCGGGCCGGGAGCCGAACCACCGGCCGCACTCCGCCTCCAGGACCAGCAGCAGAAACGGCGTGACGGGGACGAGCAGCCGCGCGAACATGAAGTCTCCGCCCATCCTGACGATATAGAACGCATACGGGATCGCGATGCACAGGGCCAGCGCGATCTGCCTCCCGGCGATGCCGTCCTGCCCGCTTCGTACGGCCCGCCCTCCCCGCCCTCGCCGCGCGATCATCCCGGCCACCACGAGGGCCGGGCCGGCGAGCAGGATCCAGTACCGCTCCAGATACAGCTGCAGGTAGCGCAACCCCTGCCCGTACCAGGCGAGACCCGCCGACTTCGCATAGTAGCTGTTCGGAACGATGTCGCCGTAATACCGGACTCTCCAGACCAGGAACGGGACCCAGAGCAACGCGAAACCCGCGCCGTACGACGCCGCCGCCTTGAGCCGCTCCCTGGATGCGGTCGCCAGGATGAAGACACCGGCCGCGGCGGCCGGCAGGGCGCCGTCGGGGCGTGTGAGGCTCGCGAGCCCGAACAGGAGGCCGGCACCCGCGAGGGGCCCCGGGCGCGGAGCGCCCCATGCCACCGCCATGAAGCCCGCCAGCAGCAGAAAGGTGAACGCTCCCGTTTCGAGGCCGCTGACCGAGAAGATGGCCCAGTCGGTGCAGACCGCCGCCCCGAGAGCCGCGAGCGGCAGCGGCCAGCCGTTCCATCCGGCGGCACGCGAGACCGCGCGCGCGTTGACGGCGAGCAGGACAATCGAGGCCAGATACAGGGCCATCCCCGAGACGTTCGCCCACCCTTCGGCGGATCGACCCGCCGCGAGCCCCGCGGCGGCCCAGAGCGTCCAGAGAAAGTTGGTGTATCCCTCGACACGCTCGCCGATGTTGAAGACGAGACCGTGGCCTTCGACCAGGTTGCGAGCGTAACGAAAGGAGATGAACGCGTCGTCGCTCGTCCACCAGGAGGAGTATGCCGCCAGAGCGCCCCAGCCGAGCGCCGCCAGTGATGCGATGAGGAAGACGATCCGCGTCGTCGTCGTGCGCCCCGGGGCGGAACGCCCGCCGGGGGTCATAGCTCCGTCAGGTCGGCCGCGGGCCTAAAGAGCCATCGGGCGCCGGTCGCGGTGATGACGGCCACGTCGCCGGTGCGTATCCCGTAGTCACCCGGTGTGTACAGCCCGGGCGAAATCATGAAGACGTTGCCTTCCGCAAGGCGCTCGGTGTAGCCCTTGGAGATCCAGGGCGGCTCCTCGGACTCGAGTCCGATGCCGCTTCCGGCCCGGTGCACCGCCTCCTTGATGAAGCCCCGCCCACCCGCCGTCGCCATCACGATCTGGTCGATCGCGGCGCAAACGACGTCGGGCTTGCACTTGTCGACGGCGACATCCTGCGCGTCGCGTTCCACCGAGTGAATCATCTTCATACGCCCCGATGCCTTGCCGAGAACCACGGTGCGGATCAGGCGTCCGTGATAGCCGTGCACCTGCGCCTGGTAGTCGATCACGATCGGGTCGTCCTTCGCGATGCGCCGATCGCTCGTGACCGCCGCCGGGTCCGCGGTGCGCGGGCCGGAGCGCACCACGCCAAAGCCATCCAGGCCGCACTCGTGCACCCCCGCCCGGAGGACGTCATCGAGATCGTATTCGCGCATCCCCTCCTTGATTCGGGGAAGAGCGCGCTCGATCGCGTGCGAGACGACCGCCGCGGCCGCCCCGATCATCGCGACCTCCGCCGTCGACTTGCGCTCGCGCAGAAAACCGACGATCGGCGTGGTGCTGATGAACTCGAGCTTGCGCAGCTCCCGGTTGATCTCGACGAAGTCGTTGTAATCGACCCGGCTGCCCATGGCGATCGTGCCTTTATCGAGATCGGTCTTCTTGAGGCGCTTGACCAGCAGGGTCAGCGGATCGTCGTACTCCTCCCAGTAGATCACCTCGTCCACGACCTTCGGCGCCGATTCCACCTTCTGCCGATCCATCACCGAGCAGATCAGTGTGGAGGGACCCTCGGCCGGCAGGATCAGCGAGGAGATCCGTTCACGCGGGATGAGAGGAATTCCGGTCAGATAGAGAAGGTTGGGTCCGATCACTTCGACGAGGCCGAGAGCCTTGGCCTCCTTGAGCGCCGCGCGCGCCCGATCCATGCGCGCGACGAAGACCTCGCGCACCGGTGGGGCCGGGATGGCGGGCAGCGGCGCCGCGGGTGACGTGGTCCCTTCGACGGCGCGCAGCGGGTCGATCGCGGCCAGTCCTGCCGCCGCCACCGTGCCCTTGATGATGAAGTCCCTGCGGCTCACACCGGATCGTTTCATTGTTCGAGCAAACCTTTTGCACCCTGTCGGTGTCTAACACGGCGACACAAGAGGATGGGATCCTCGGATATCGTGCCGGGCCGGGGATCCCAATGCAGGGACAGTCGGTTATCGAGACCGGGCTGTCCCTGCATCGTCTCTTGTCTCATTCGGGAACCGCCCCCCGATCCCTGGCCTCCTCAGCCAGAGCCTTTACCCTCTGGTCCGGTGTCTGATAGTACTTCAGCAGCCTGCTGAAGTAGTATCGCGACTCCTGGCCGCGCCCCGTCTCGAACGCCAGGGCGGCCCGGGAATACAGGAAAATCGGCACCCTTGCGGCGAAGTGCGGCTGGGTGATCACCAGATCCTCGGCCCCGCCCCCCGGTGCCGGCCGGAAATGCATGAGCCGGTCCTCGGCCTGGTCGAAGGTGGCGCGCGCTTTCTCCGACTCCCCCGTCCTGAGCTGCATCTGGCCCAGGTAGATGAGATCCACCGTGCGATTGCTCGACCTGGCGGCTCTCTCCAGCTGCCCGACGCATCCCTTCTCGTCGCCCTCCTTGAGCATGGTGGCGGCGCTGAGGATCGCATCGTCGAATTCGGAGTAGCCCGGTGTGTCGGACAGGGCGCGTATCGCCTCGACCGTCTTCCAGGTCTCCACGGTGTTGCCTTCCTTGAGCTGGACCATCCCGCGCAGACGCAGGAACCGGGTCCGCTGCGCGGCCCGCTCCTCGGGTGACAGCGACTCCTCCCAATGCTCCAGCGCCGCGTAGTTGTCCTCGAATTCCCTCTGCCGTTTGAGCGGGTCCGAGCTGACGACGCTGTCGCGCTGCAGCCTCAGAACCGCCAGATGCAGCGTATCGGTTGCTGCCGAGGGGAGCTTCTCCTTCTCCGCGGTTTCGAGCGCCGCCGTGAATCTCCGTTTCGCCGCGTCGTAGTGGCCTTCGAGCAGGTCCACCGAGCCGAGCATCAGGTCCGGGTTGGTCTCGTCGCTGTGCGGGATGATGCCGTGGCCGCTCATCCATGTCTTCATGGCCTCGAGCGCCTTGCGCGCCCCTTCCGTATCGCGGCCCCGGGCGCGCGCTTCGGCCTCCAGCACGTAGAGCCGCAACAGCCCGGGCCACGAGGCACGAACCGATGCGAACCCCTCGGCCGCGGGGATGAACTCTCCGGCCGCCATCCGTGCCGCCGCGAGCCACAGGACTCCCCTCGGGTCGGCCGGATCGGCCGCCGCGACGGCCACCCAGTCATCCGCGGATTCCGACAGACGTCCCATGGCGGCGAGCGAGAGACCTCGCGGCGCATGGCCCCACTTCAGGGCGGGCGAGCGCTGGTGGAGAAGCTCGCCGGCCTGGATCGCGTGCGGGGCGTCGCCCGCACGGAGCTGCCCCATGGCCCGGCCGACCACGGAGACGAGCGACCGCGGCTGATCGTCCGTGGTGGCGGCAGGCCCGCCCCCGGGGCCGGGCCCGGAAATGGCCGGAAAGAGGGAATCCGAGCTCCAGAGCGTCCATGTCCTCTCCGCAGCGGCCAGCCTGAAGTCGGGATCGCTCTGCAGCGCCCTGTCCAGCAGCGCGAGCGACTCGGAAGCGTCCCCGCCGCGCAGCGCCGAGAGCGCCTTCAGATAGGCATCGACCGCCTCGTCCGAGGCGCTGAGCTCCCGGGACAGGGGCACTGTCCCGCCTTCCCCTTCGACCGGCGGGCCGGCCGCCGACATCCCCGACACGAGGGCCGCCGCCACGGCATCGACCGCGAGCGACAAATCCGCGCGCGAGTGGAAGGGCTGCTTCTTCGCCTTGACACGGTCCGTGGAACCGCCTTCGCGATCCCGGGCCGCCCTCGCCTCGAGGCGCCACGGCCCCTTCCCGGTCACACGCACCTCGAGCCGCCAGGACCCCGGCACGGCGGGCGCCCCGTGCTGCGGATCCTGCGGCAGCAGAACCTGATACCGCGCTCCCGACTCGATGGCGGCGGCCAGCAGGCCGGGCAGAACGCTCGCCAGATCCGGTGACAGACGGGTCGTCTGGATCGGGGCCAGGACGACTGTTCCGGTTGGGTCCGGCGCCGCAGAGGCGCCCGCGGTGAGCAGCGCGGACAGGATCAGGGCCAACGGCATCATCATTTCTCTCCGAATCTCGATTCACCGGAAAGCGCGACCGGCATTATAGATCCCGTCACCGCGGGCCGGTAGGCACGAGCCCCTTCCTCACCAGCATTCCCGCCAGCGCGCGGGCGGCCACCCGGTGCCCCAGAGCGTTCCAGTGACGATCCCGCCGGTAGTGCAGGTCCACCCGCGCGCCGGTGTCCGGGTCGCGTGCCGCCTCTCTGAAGGCCGGCACCAGATCCAGGTAGGCTATCCCCTCGCTGTTCGCGAACGCCTCGACGACCGACGTCCTCTCGGTCTCGATCCGGGGAATCGTCTCCGGGTAGGTGTGCGCGTTCGACGGGACGAACGAGATCGCGAACGTGACGCCCGCGGACCGGCATTCAGCGTGCATCCGATGCAGCAATGCCCTCGTGAGATCGTAGCCGTAGCTCCGGCCGGGGGCCCCGGCTTCCGGCTCGTTCCGTCGCCATCGCTCCAGCTCCGTCTCGATCAGATTCACGAGCCCCGAGCGGCGGCGCAGCCGGTAGTGCAGACGCGACAGCGTGGAGACGCGCGGCACCGGTACGTTGGTCAGCCGCAGTTCCCCGCCCGGCTCAAGCACGAACATCGGCTTTGGGTACGACCCTTCCGCGTCCGTGACATTGCCGATGAAATCGTTGCGCGACATCATCAGCAGCACCAGATCCGGATGCCAGGCCAGACCGTACTTCTCCAGGATCAGCAGCTGCTGGCCCGTGTCGGAGCCGGACAGACCCAGATTGAGAAACTCGGTGCCCGGCAGCATCCCCTCGAGCAGCCGCGTGTAGACCTCCTCGTCGCCGACACCATGGCCCCACGTGAACGAGTCGCCCAGCACCACGACACGGAACGTCCCGGCGGGCTTGTCGACCTGACGCTCCCGGTCCCTCCAGCCGGCCTGGTTGATCCGGACCGGATGGGAGAACTCGTCGCGGGCGAAGACTCCGGTGGCACCGGGCTCGTGGCTCCAGCCGAGCTCGGGGTCGTACTGCCAGAAGGGGTTCCGGATCGGGTCCGGGCCGGCGACGTACCCGGGGCGCAGCCAGCGCACGGCGGCCTCGCCGACGAGGGCGGAGAAGAGGAGCGAGACCGCGAGAAGCGCCGCGGGGCCGCTCCAACGCTTCACGTTCGGCAACATTCCCTCATGATAGATGCATCGGGTATGATCCGCCGCATCACCAGGGAGGAGACGGCATGATGGCAGCGACGAACGGAGTGGCGATTGATCTGGCCGGGAGGACGGCGGTGGTGACGGGCGGCTCGCGCGGCATCGGGCGCGCCTGCTGCATGATGCTGGGCCGCGCGGGGGCGGCCGTCGCGGTCCACTGCCGCGCGCGTGAGGACGAGGCGCGCGCCGTGGCGGCGGCCATCGAAGAGGCGGGCGGCACCGCCGTCGCGCTGTCGGGTGATCTGTCCCTCGAGCAGGAGGCGGCGCGCGTGATGAGGCAGGCGGCGGAGGCACTCGGGCCTCCCACGATCCTCGTCAACAATGCCGGGATCTGGGAGGGCCGCGCGGTGGACGAGATGCGTCTCGAGGAGTGGGAGCGCAGCTTCGCGGTCAACATGCGCTCCATGTTCCTGTGCACGCGCGAGGCGGTCGCCATGATGAAGAAGGGCGGCGACGGCCGGATCGTCAACATCGCCTCCACCGCCGGGCAGCGCGGGGAGGCGTTCCACTCCGACTACGCGGCGACGAAGGGGGCGGCCATCGCCTTCACGCGCTCGCTGGCCGTGGAGCTCGCTCCTCACCGCATCCGTGTCAATTGCGTCGCGCCCGGATGGGTCGACACCGAGATGTGCGTCGAGGCGTTCGCCGGTGGAGGCCGGGCGGCGATCGAACGCACGATCCCGCTGCGCCGCGTGGGCCGGCCCGAGGAGATCGCCGGCGCCGTCCTCTTCGCCGTCTCGGACCTCGCCTCCTTCATGACCGGGTCGGTGATCTCGGTCAACGGCGGCGGGGTCATGGCCTGAGCCGGCCGGACACCGGGCGAGAAGGCATGGACTTCCTGCCACCCGACACAGCGTGGATCGCGGCGCGCATCGCCGCGCGCAACGAGCGGCGTGCTTCGCGTGCGGCCTCCCTGCTGCGGACGCGCAACGCCTGGCAGCGCGAGGCGGTGCGGGCGCTGCGGGCGACCCTGCACGAGTCGAAGGGCGGCGCGCGCGCCGCATTCCTGATCGAGCCGGGGACGCGGGCCTGGATCGCGGCGGCCGAGGAGGCCCTGTCTCTCGCCTCTCCCCCGCGGCGCGACGAGGATCTGTTCGACCTGGTCGCTTCGGGATCGCACCTCAGCGAGGTGGTGCCGCACGGCCGTGTCGACCGTGCCTTCCGGAGGCGGGCGCGATCCCTTGCCACGCGTCTCGGCGAGGCGGCGCTCGAGCGACTGCCGCTCGTCCTCGCCGGGCGCGTGCCGCATGGCTCCCGGTTCGGACCGTTTCCGCTCGACCTGACGGGCGATCCGGAGGAGGCGCGTGTCGCGGGCGAGATCCATTGCACCCTCCCCTCCCCGATCGCGATCCGCCTCGAAGGGCCGGCCTCGCTGACGCTGGACGGAGCCGGGATCGTCCTGGCCTCGAAACACGGGAAGGCCGCCATCACCCCGCGGCGTCTCGTCCCGGCCACCGGCATCGTCCTGGCGCGCGGCGTGACGGCATCACCCGGCGGGCTGATTTGCGGCCGCGAGGATCCGTCCGCCGGACGGCGGCTGGCCCGGGCGCTGGATTCTGCTGGGGACGGTCTGGCCCGACGCCCGCGACGAGGTGCTCGCTCACACCCACGTGGTCGTCCCGGTCTCGGCGCGCGGCGTGGTGAGCTACTCGATGCCCGACCGGCCCGGCGCCTCGTACATCAATCTGCGGGGCAAGTCACGCGCGGACCTCGCGGACGATCTGCTGCACGAGACCGCGCACCATCGCCTTCACGATCTCGAAGAGCTGTCGGCACTGGAGCGCGACGACGGGGAGCCCCGCTACGTCTCCCCCTGGCGCCGCGGGGTGCGTCCGTTGCGGGGGATCCTGCACGCGGCCTACACCTTCACATGGCGCGCGGAGCTGCTGCGGAGGATGCGGGACGCACGCACGGGTGCACCCGGGGCCTGGCTGAGACGGGAGATGGCGTTCGAGATCGATGCGCTCTCGTCCGCGCTCGGGGATCTCGCCGACGCCTCGCGTCGCGGGCTGCTGACACCCGCGGGCGAGCGGCTGCGGCGGGCCCTGGTCCCGCGCGTGCGAGCGCTCGGCCGCTGACCTCTCCCGCCCCGGGACGTGTCAGTCGTTGCCGATCTGCTGGACCGTCCCGTCCTTCTCGACCTCCCAGATGTCGCCACGGCGGAGCAGGCTGGCGAGATCCGACTGGGGCTTCTTCTCCTTCGCGCTGTCGATCTGCGCGTAGAGGCCGTCCTCGTACGTGCGGGCCTCCACCGAGCGGAAGACCCCCAGCGGGGCCGGGAACAGCGGATGGTTCAGCCGGCTCAGCTCGAACGCGAGATCCGGATCGGGCCGCCTTTCGTCATGGACGACCAGGTCCTTCTCGGTGATGCCGTTGCCCAGCTCGACCACCTCGAGCACGCCGGTCTCGCGGTTCCGGTGAATGCCCTTCTTCACCGTCTTGCCGAAGATCAGCGGCTCGCCGTGCCGGAGCAGCAGGTTGTGATCGTCGCGCACGCCCGGCTCGACGATGTCCGAGAAGGCGCCGTCGTTGAAGATGTTGCAGTTCTGGTAAATCTCGATGAAGGCCGACCCGTGGTGCTCCGCCGCACGCTGGAGGACATCCTGCAGGTGGTTCCTGTAGATGTCCACGCTGCGCGCCACGAACGTCGCCTCCGCGCCGAGGGCCAGTGAGATGGCGTTGAACGGTCTCTCGAAAGTCCCGTGCGGGCTCGAGGAGGTGCGCTTGCCGAGCTCGGACGTCGGCGAGGCCTGCCCCTTGGTCAGCCCGTAGATCCGGTTGTTGAACAGCAGGATCTTCAGATCGGCGTTGCGCCTCATCGTGTGGATCAGGTGGTTGCCGCCGATCGACATGCCGTCGCCGTCGCCGGTGACGACCCAGACGGACAGGTCCCGGTTCATCAGCTTGATCCCGGTGGCTATCGCCGGAGCCCGGCCATGGATCCCATGGAACCCGTACGCGCTGGTGTAGTAAGGGAAGCGGCTCGAGCAACCGATGCCGCTCACCACGACGATGTTCTCGCGCGGAATGCCTAGCTTCGGGAAGACGTGTGTGACGGCGCTCAGGATCGCGTAGTCGCCGCAGCCCGGACACCAGCGGACCTCCTGGTCGCTCTGGAAATCCTTGGCTTTCATCTCTTTTTCGGGTGAACGCGTTGTCACTGGACTCGCCACGATGTCATCCCTCCAGGAACTCGCTGATCCGGTCGGCGATCTCGGATGCTTTGAACGGCTTGCCCTTGACCTTGCTGAATGGAGTCACGTCCTTGAGATACTTCGCCCGGAGCAGCATCGCGAGCTGGCCCATGTTCATCTCGGGGACGAGCACCTTGTCGAAACGCGAGAGAACCTCGCCGAGGTTCTTCGGGAACGGGTTGATGTAGCGCAGATGCACCCAGCTCACCTTGCGGTTCTCGCGCCGCGTGCGCCGCACGGCTCCCTGGATGGCGCCGCGCGTGCTGCCCCATCCCACGATCAGCAGCTCGCCGCTCTCGTCGCCGTCCACCTCCACGTCGGGCAGATCGTCCGCGATGCGCCTCACCTTCTCCGCCCGCAGCTCGACCATTTTCTGGTGATTCTCCGGATCGTACGAGACGTTGCCCGTGATGTCCTCCTTCTCGAGGCCGCCGACACGGTGCTCGAGGCCGGGCGTCCCGGGCACCGCCCAGTTGCGGGCCAGGGTCTTCGGGTCGCGCTTGTACGGCAGGTGCGGCGCGTCACCGTTCGACACCAGGCGGGTGGTGAGCTCGGGCAGATCCTCGACGCTGGGCAGCCTCCACGGCTCGCTGGCGTTGGCCAGATAGCCGTCGGTCAGCAGCATCACGGGGACCATGTGCTCGAGGGCGATCCGGCAGGCCTCGACCGCCGTGTCGAAGCAGTCGCCGGTCGAGCTGGCGGCGAGGACCGGCAGCGGCGCCTCGCCGTGGCGGCCGAACATCGCCTGCAGCAGGTCCGACTGCTCCGGCTTGGTCGGCAGCCCGGTGCTGGGCCCGCCGCGCTGGACGTTGATGATCACCATCGGGAGCTCGACCATCAGCCCGAGGCCGAGCGCCTCGTTCTTGAGAGCGATGCCGGGGCCCGAGGTCCCGGTGACCGCGAGCGCCCCGGCGAACGAAGCGCCGATGGTGGCGCACACGGCGGCGATCTCGTCCTCCGCCTGGAACGTCACCACGCCGTACTCCCGGTACCGGGCCAGCTCGTGCAGGATCGGGCTGGCCGGCGTGATCGGGTAGCCGCCGTAGAACAGCGGCCGGCCCGAGCGGATCGACGCGGCGACCAGACCGAGCGCCGTGGCCGAGTTGCCCATGATGTTGCGGTACACCCCCGCGGGAAACGGCGCCGGGTCGATCGAGTAGGCGGTCTGGAAGATCTCGGCGGCCTCGGCGTAGGCCCGGCCCGCCCTGAGCGATGTCAGGTTCGCCTCCTTGACCGCCGGGTCCTTTCCGAACTTCTTCTCGATCCAGCGCAGCGTCGCTTCCTCGGGGCGCTGGTAGATGTGGTACAGGATCCCCAGAGTGAAGAAGTTCTTCGACCGATCCATGTCGCGGGTGCTGAGGCCGCAGCCCGCCAGCGCCTTCCGGTTCATGTCGGTGATCGGGATCGCGATGGTGCGGTATCCGTCCAGCGAGCTGTCCTCGAGAGGGTTCTTCTCGTAGCCGGCCTTCTGGAGGTTCTTAGGCTGGAACGCGTCCGAGTTGATGATGAGCAGACCGCCGCGCCTGAGCTCGGGGAGATTCACCTTCAGCGCCGCCGGGTTGAACGCAACGAGCGCGTCGGGCTGATCCCCCGGCGTGTGGATGTCGTAGTTGCTGAAGCTGATCTGGTATCCGCTGACGCCCGGCAGGGTGCCTGCAGGGGCGCGGATCTCCGCCGGGAAGTCCGGCAGGGTGGCCAGGTCGTTGCCGGCGATCGCCGACGACGCACTGAGCTGGTTGCCGGAAAGCTGAATTCCGTCGCCCGAGTCCCCCGCGAGTCGTATGACGACGCGATCTATCTTCTCGATGTCTGTCTGCTCGGGCGCTGGGACGGTCTGGGGTGTCATTCGCTCCTCGCTTATTGTTCAGCCTGACCCGGACGAGCACGCAGTCTCATCCCTTGTCTCGAACTCGGTGGCTTCACCTGGGATCCCCCCTCGGGGGTCTGCTCCGCCGGGCTGTCAGGCAAGTCACATTATTATGACCCATCCGGGGCCGCGTGTCAGGTGCTCCCGCCCCTCCCCAGGCTGCGGGCCGGCCGGTCAGCCGGGCCCCGTGAGGGACTCGAGCCGGCGCCGGGCCCAGCCCTCCTGCGGGGCCATCCTGCTCTTCGAGTATAACGCCGCGAGACGGCGCAGGGCGTCCCGGTCTCCCGTGACGTCGTACACGAGGATCGAATATCCGATCCGGGCCGTCGGGGTCCGTTGCTGCAGCCAGTCGTAGAGCTTCTTGTCAGGCATGAACATCCCCTGAAGGGTCATGGCGCTGACCGCCACCAGCACCCGGTCCGACACGACCAGATGGTCCGGAGCCGGGTGGATGTGCCCGACGCTCGGCAGGTACTGCCAGTCGATTCCGTAGTAGGCGGGATCCTGATTGCCGTAGTACCCCAGCAGGAGATCGGTCACCCCCTGCCGCTGCATGTAGCGCCTGAGCCTGATGAGATCCTGCCCCCAGTCCAGGTTCGAGTCGCTCACCAGCCGCCATCCCTGCGACGGGCCGCCCCACGCCACGTTCACGTACGCGAGGTACGACGGATGGATCATCAGCGCCGCTCCCGTGTACCAGACCCCGAGCACCGCTGCCAGCACCCGCCGCCGCGACAGGTACGGCGCCGCCTGTCCCGCCAGCACGAAAAGGATCGGATACAGCGGCAGCACGTGCCGCAGACCGACATTGCGGGCCGCCGCCAGCGCGGCCCCGCCGAACATCACCAGCGGCGCGATCAGCACCAGATGACGCCTCAGCGCGCCGCGGAGCCTCGCGCCAGCGTAGTGCAACGGTATGGCCGCGAACAGCAGCAGCGCGGGTACCGGCGTCTTGATCGCCATCGTCACCGGGTAGTAGTACCACCAGCCGTTTTCCGAGTACCGGCCCAGCAGGTACGACTCGGTGCCACCGGTCACGGTGGTGAACACCCCCGCGAGGCCGGCGAAGTACACCGGCAGATGGACGAAGCCGTACGTCGCCGACAGCGTCAGCAGCGCCACTCCCATCATGCCGGCGAACGCGACCAGAGCGGACCGCAGACCCCGCTCGGGCCCCGAGGCGGGAGGCCCCGCGAGGAGCACGACCAGGACGACCGGGACCACCACCACCGCCGAGAACTTGCTCGCCAGCGTGAGCCCTGCGACGGCTCCGGCCAGGGCCAGACGTGCGAGGGTCGGCTGTTTGAGATAAAGATGCAGGCAGTACATGGCAAGGAGGAGGAAGAAGGCGACCGCGAGATCGGTGGTCACGAGCCTCGCGTGGGCCAGAACGTTGGGAGACAGGGCGCACAGCCCGAGTGACAGCAGCCCGGCGCGCCAGCCGAACAGATCCCGTGCGAACACGAAAACGGTCAGGCAGAGCAGCGCGCCGAGGCCCACGATCGGCAACCGTCCCGCCGTCAGCAGCGTCATGAACGGCACCCGGTTGTGATAGAGGAACCGCTCCCCGAACGGGAGCTGGAAGGCGCTGTGATGCGCCGCGTCCCAGGAAGGGTCATCCACCGGCAGCGTCGCGCCGAGCAGCAGGGGGCCGATCGCCGCGATCTCCTTGGCGAGCGGCGGATGCTCCGGGTTCAGGACGAAGTCGCCGCGCGTCAGGTGCGCGTAGCCGGCCGCGAGGTGGATCGCCTCGTCGGATGTCTGGCTGTCGGAGAGCAGGCTCGACACCGCCAGCGCGACGAACAGCGCGATCAGCGCGGCCGCCGCGAAGGGGAGCCATCGAGGCGGAGGCGGAGGCGGCGGTGGCGCCGGGCGGGCCGTTTGTCTGCTCATGACAAACGCATGATAAAGTAACCGGCAACGGGACGGGAACAGTCACGAAACGGAGAGGAAACCATGGCAAAAGACAACGCGGTGCCCACGGACCTCGCGCGACTCGCGGTCAATACCATCAAGATGCTCTCGGTCGACGCGGTCGAGAAGGCCAGGTCGGGGCACCCCGGTCTCCCGATGGGGGCGGCCGACTATGCGTTCGTGCTGTGGAGCCGCTATCTGCGATTCAACCCGGCCGATCCCGACTGGCCCGACCGCGACCGGTTCGTCCTCTCCGCCGGCCACGGCTGCATGCTGCTGTACTCCCTCCTGCACCTGTCCGGCTATGACGTCTCGATCGACGACCTGAAGAACTTCCGCCAGTGGGGCAGCCGGACACCCGGACACCCGGAGCGTGGCTGCCTGCCCGGGGTCGAGGTCACCACCGGCCCGCTGGGGCAGGGCGTCGGCAACGGCGTGGGGATGGCACTGGGGGCGAAGATGCTCGCCGAAAGGGTGAACGCGCCCGACTTCCCCGTCATCGGTCACCATGTGTATGCCATCTGCAGCGACGGCGACCTGATGGAGGGGGTGGCCTCC
Source organism: uncultured Acidobacteriota bacterium (assembly GCA_963806495.1). Lineage (GTDB taxonomy): Bacteria > Acidobacteriota > Polarisedimenticolia > JACPZX01 > DASXTC01 > CAWDYA01. Next base: position 410,477 of record CAWDYA010000008.1, read on the forward strand.
GAGGCGGCCTCGCTGGCCGGGCATCTCGGTCTCGGCAACATCATCTACTTCTACGACGACAATCACATCAGCATCGACGGCGCGACCGAGATCACCTTCACCGAGAATGTCGCGACGCGGTTCGACGCATACGACTGGCACGTGCAGCGGATCGACGGTCACGACCACGCCGCGATCGCCGGGGCGATCGAACAGGCACAGGCGGAGAAGCAACGCCCATCGCTCATCATCGCGCGCACCCACATCGCCTGCGGCGCCCCGCACAAGGTCGATACCCCTTCGGCTCACGGCTCCCCTCTCGGACCCGATGAGACGAGGGCCACCAAGAAGGCGCTCGGCTGGCCGCTCGAGCCGAGCTTCCTGGTGCCGGACGAGGTGAAGGATCTGTTCGCGGCGCGCGCCGCCGAGAACGGGAAGAAGTACGATGCATGGAAGAAGATGGTGGCGCGTTTCCGCGAGAAGTCCCCGGACAAGGCGCGGCTGTACGATCAGATGCTGTCGAGGAGCGTGCCGACCGACATCGCGCGCACCCTGCTCGAGGCAGCGCCGCGCGAGGCGGGCGCGACGCGGTCGCACGGCGGCAAGCTGCTGCAGAAGGCGGCCGCGGTGGTGCCGTCCCTGGTGGGAGGCGCGGCCGACCTGGTGGAATCGACCAAGACCATCGTGAAGGACTCCACCTCGGTCACGTCGAGCAGCTTCGGGGGCCGCAACATCCACTTCGGCATCCGCGAGCACGCGATGGGGGCCGTATGCAACGGCCTGGCCGCTTATGGCGCGTACATCCCCTTCGGGTCGACGTTCCTGATCTTCTCGGACTACATGCGGCCATCCATACGGCTGGCCGCGCTGTCCGACCTGCAGTCGATCTTCGTCTTCACGCACGACAGCATCATGCTGGGAGAGGACGGCCCGACGCACCAGCCGATCGAGCAGCTCTGGTCGCTGCGGGAGATCCCCAACATGCACGTGATCCGGCCGGCCGACGGCCCCGAGACCGCGCTGGCCTGGGCACACGCCCTGACGCGGCGCGACGCGCCGACCTGCATCGCGCTCACGCGACAGGAGGTCCCCGCGCTGGATCACGGCAGGTCGCCCGAGCCGTTCGGCCCCGGGACATTCAGCCGCGGCGGCTACATCCTGGATGAGGCCTCGGCCAACCCGCCGCGACTGGTGATCGTCGCGACCGGCTCGGAGGTAGGGGCCGCGGTCGAGGCGCGCGGCCTGCTGGAGAAGGAGGGCATCCCGACACGCGTCGTATCGATGCCCTGTGTGGAGCTGTTCGAGGCCCTGCCGGCTCCCGACCGCGAGCGCATCGTGCCCTCGGCCGACGACACCCGCGTGGTGGTGGTCGAGGCGGGCGCCCCGCACGGCTGGCCACGCGTGGTGGGAAGCGACGCGCTGGTGATCGGCATCGAGCGGTTCGGCGCCTCGGCGCCCGGCAAGGTGAACGCGGACAAGTTCGGCTTCACCGGGCCCCGCATCGCCGAGCGGGTCAGGGCCTGGCTGAAGGAAGCCTAGGACGCTCCGCCTCGCTGTCGCGGAAGAACCTCGTAGATCCGGGATCAACCTGTTCCGGCCGTCCACCCTCATGGCCCGGCATGTTCGGCACTGGCTCGGGTCGGCGTTGCGCGCCACACGCAGGGGTGGCAGGGACCTCAAACCCTGACCGGCAGGCTCCACTTCCCTGCGACCCACGTCCCGATGATCAGGTTGGCCGCGAGTACGGCATCGATGGCGAGTTCAGGTTCGATCTGGTGGCGGGCATGGTGCTCACCCGCCATTTCTCGCTTCAGTTCGACGTAGGCCGCCAGACCGGAAAGATCGACCCCATCGACCTGTATCTGCACAAGGCATACCCGGTACTGGATCCGTTCGGCACCCCGCTGCCCCATTTGGAGGATTACTCCTCGACCTCCCGGTACGCCACGGGCGAGCTCACCCAGACCACAGTGTCGTTGACCGGTATCGTGTTGTTGGCTTCGCAGCGCATCCGGGCGATCGGCAATGAGAACGGTGTGGACATCACCGGCCCGCAGGACAACCTCAACAACCAGGCTGCGGGGCGGGTACCGTTCGTCAACCCCCTCACTCTGACTGTCAGGGACGGGTACGGATGGCATCTGGACGGTGGATTGGAGTACATCATCAACGATCGACCGAGCTTGACCCTCGAGGCCCGGTACAACTTCGTCGATCAGAGACTCAGGATGGATTTCAACGGGGAAGACCAGATCGACGTGTTGATCTGGCCCCAGGGACATGTTCATGCCCGATGGCTCGCTGATGTTCTACTTCGAGGGCCGGAACGCTCTTCACCCCTGCTGCATCGTTCAGGCTGCAACGCCTACGGTTGCTGGAACGTGGACAAGCTCAAGACCCGCTTTGATCCGACCGGTGACCGGGCGCCCGGCCCGGCCGATCCTGCGCTCCCTCGCCCCGGGGTCCCCGGCTGTCCCGCCAATGGACGTGTGTCTCGCCACCGGCATGACCAGCCCCATGGGAATCGTCGACCCCAAGGGGATCTACGTTGCGCAGGGAGGGACGATAGGCCTCAACTGGTTCTCGATCTCGATGGGTCTGCATGCAAGGTTCTGAAGACGGAGACTCCCGGGAAACATCGGCAGAGATCCCCCGGTGATGGCTGCCATGATTCCCCCCCGTGCGAAGCATCCGGTCGGTGCCCACCGTGAATCCCCGTATCTCGCGCGCGCGTGTTGCAAGTCGGGCTGCGTGCTCGATTCCACGAGCCACACGGGTGGGATTGTATGGAGACGCCCGCGGGGAACACACGCCGGGGCCATCAGGAGCGGGACCGGGACGCGCGCCGGGCGCGCGTGGTCGAGCGGATGCTGAGGCGAGACGACCGCCGGGCGGTCGGCGAGCCGTGCCGCGGTGGGTATTCCCCGCGGGCGTCAGCACGCCGGGTCACGCTCAGGGACGAGCGTGGCTCAGTCGGTGATCGCCACGTGCCCCGGCTGGCCGGCGACCCGCTCGAGCCACGCGCGGATCGACGGGTAACGGCCCAGATCGAGCCCCCCCTCGGGCGCCACGTGCGTGTATGCATACAGCGCGATGTCGGCGATCGTGTACCGCTCCCCCACCAGGTACGTCCGGCCGGCCAGATGCGACTCCAGCGCGTCGAGCGCCTTGTACCCACCCTTCTGCTTCTCGGCGAGCCTGTCGGGATCGTACTTGCGCAGCACCGACACCCAGAACCGCGCCACGGCGATGTTCGGCTCGTGGCTGTACTGCTCGAAGAACATCCACTGCAGGACCTGCGCGCGCTCGAATCGATCCTCGGGCAGGTAGGGCGTCCCGTCGGCGAGATAGAACATGATGGCGTCCGACTCGGCCAGCGCCCGCCCGTCGTCGAGCACCAGCACCGGCACCCGGAGATCGGGGTTGCGGCCGCCCAGCACCTCCCGCCGGTTGGACCGGTCGACCACGTCCAGCTCGACCCGCTCGTACGAGAGCCCGAGGTGCGCAAGCATCAGCCGCACCTTGTAACAGTTGCCGGACACCTGAGAGTTGTAGAGGATCATGGAGCGGGGGTCTCCTGCTCCGGGAGTCGAAGCAGCGACGCGGCATCCGCGTCCAGCACCCAGACCATCTGCCCGGCCGGCCGAACGCGCTGGATCGGCAGGCCTTCGTCGACGGCCTCGCTGCCGAGCACGCGCTGCACCATTGCGGCCTTCGCCTCGCCCGACACGAGCACCATCACCATCCGAGCCGCGTTGATCGCCGGCAGCGTGAGCGTCAGACGACGCCCTCCGTCCGGCCCGGGCGCCGCGGCCACGGGGCTTGTGGCCTCGTCGAGCGCAGGACTGCCGGGAAACAGCGATGCGGTGTGCCCGTCCTCGCCGAGGCCGAGCAGCACCAGATCGAACCGCGGCCCGCCGTCGAAGAACGCCGAGATCTCCTCGGCGTAGGCCGACGCGGCGGCGTCCGGGGCATCCTCCCCGCGCATGCGATGCACGTTGCCCGCGGGCAGGTCGATGCGGCTCAACAGCGTCTGCCGGACCATGCCGTAGTTGCTCGCCGGCTCCTCCGGCCCCACGCATCGCTCGTCGCTGAAGAACAGGTGCACCGCGGGCCACACGATCTGGTACGCGTACTGCGGCTCGGGCAGCAGGGAGTAAAGGCTCCGCGGCGTGCCGCCGCCCGACAGCGCCACGCTGAAGCGTCCGCCCGACCCGAGCGCGCGGCCCGCCTGGCCCACGAACAACCCGGCCGCGTGCCGGGCCATGTCCTCGGCGGTCCTGCAAATCTCGATGCGCAGCGGATCCTGGTTCAGCGGCGGGGGGGAGGGCATCGGGCTCACGCGCGGGTCTCCTTCGGATGATGACCGAACAGCCGGGCTGCCAGCCTCAGGGATTGCTCGTAGATCCTGTCGACGCCGCCCACCTCGAGCGCGCGGCAGAGAAGCGTCGCCTTGTCGCGCTCCACGACGCGCCCGATATGCGACGACACCACTGCGTTCGAGCGGCTCACCGTCACGTCGATGGCGTCGGGCGCGCCGGCCCGCGCCAGCTCGAACGCACTGTCCGGCGCCTCGAGCCGCAGCCGCGTCACCCCGGGACCAGCCTCCTCGCCGAGCCACATCAGCGAAAGCTCGCCGCCCGGCTCGCCCGCGGGCCGCGACATCCGCCACACGCGCCCCTGCTTCCGGCCGCCGCGCGGCGTGGCGCCCTCCAACGGGTCGCTCCAGCCGAGCCGCGACGCGGCCCACGCGCCCAGAAGGACCGCTCCTGACTTGGCCCGCATCCGCGGCCCTGCGTACTCGATATGGATCCTCTCGATGCGGCCCGGGGCCGACTCGTGCGCCGGCGCGTCGAAGATGCCGGCGGTCAGCTCGCGCCACCCGCGCAGCCTCTCCCAGGACAGGTCCGACAGAGGCACCGGCAGGGACAGGAGCTGGCCGAACCGCTCGGCCGGATCGTCGAAACGGCACGAGTCGATCATCAACCGGTCGGAGGCGCTCAGCAGCGCTTCGTCCAGCTCCGAGCCGGACGTCCCGTCACCGTCGTCCAGCAGGCTGAGGTCGCCCGTGCACCACAGGAAGACAGGAAGGTCGGGCAGCAGCAGGGGCAGTACCGCGCCGCGCACCTGCTCCGCGCTGCCGGCTCCCCCGGTAATCGTGATCTGCTCGCAGCAGACCTGCCGGCTCTTGCCGCCGCCGGGTGCCCAGGCGCAATGGGCCGTGATGGATGCCTCGAGCCGGTCGCCCCGCGCGGGGTCGCGATCCACAACGGCCATGACCACGCGGCACGGTCGGACGTTGGCGACCGTCGCGACCACCGACGTGGCGTGCGCCACCTCGTCCACGCCGTCGCACCAGGCGACGAGATTCATCTGGCAGGCGCGGGTCAGCGCCGGGGTCGACTCTCCCTCGGGGGTCTGCGACGCGTCCTTCCAGAGCTTTTTGAGCTCATGCTCGATCGCGCTGGAGTCCACCGCGAGCTGCTGCCCGCCGGCGAACGATTCGATCGATGTCATGGCCGCCTCCAGCGCCCGATGAGGCTGTTCGCGGCGGTGGGACCCCACGTGCCCGCCTCGTAGGTGTGCAGCGGCGGCGGGGAGGGGCCGTTCCAGGCGTCGAGGATCGCGTTGATGAACTGCCAGGCCGCCTCGACCTCGTCACGCCGCGTGAAGAGCGTGGAGTCCCCGATGATGGCGTCGAGCAGGAGCCTCTCGTACGCCTCGGGCGGCTCGGCCCCGAACGAGGTCCCGTAGCGAAAATCCATCACGACCGGTCTGAGGGTGATCACCGTGCCCGGGACCTTCGAGGTCATGGTCAGGGAGATCCCCTCGTCGGGCTGGATCCTCAGAGCGAGCACGTTCGCCTTGATCGCGCCGCTGGTCCGCTCGCCGAACAGCAGGTACGGCACGTCCTTGAACTGGATCGCGATCTCGGTCACCCGCTTGGGCAGACGCTTGCCGGTGCGCAGATAGAACGGAACACCGGCCCACCGCCAGTTGTCGATGAAGAGGCGGATGGCGACGAAGCTCTCGGTGTGGGACCCGCTCGCCACTCCCTTTTCCTCCTGGTAGGGAGGAACCTTGTTTCCCGAGACCGAGCCGGCGCCGTACTGGGCGCGCACCACGTGACCGCCGATCTCGCTCTCGGGGATGGGACGCACCGCGTGCAGCACCTTCACCTTCTCGTTTCGCACCTCGTCGGCCTCGAAGGCGACCGGCGGCTCCATGGCGGTCAGGCAGAGGAGCTGCATCATGTGGTTCTGCACCATGTCGCGCAGCGCCCCCGACTCGTCGTAATAGGCGCCGCGCCCCTCGATGCCGATGTCCTCGGCCACGGTGATCTGCACGTGGTCGACGTACTTCTGGTTCCACAGAGGCTCGAAGATGCCGTTGGCGAACCGCATGACCAGGATGTTCTGTACGGTCTCCTTGCCCAGGTAGTGGTCGATGCGATACACCTGCCGTTCGGAGAAGACATCGAGCGCCCTTCGGTTGAGCTCCTGTGCGGAGGCGAGGTCGTGACCGAACGGCTTCTCGATGATGATCCGCGCCCATCGCGGCTCGGGCGGATTGGCCAGCCCGGCGCGGCCGAGCGCCGCGATCACTTCCTCGTAGGCGTCGGGCGGCGTCGCCAGGTACAGCAGATGATTGCCCCGCGTTCCCCTCTCCTCGTCGACCTTCGCGAGTGTCTCTACCAGGCGGCCGTACGCCTTCTCGTCGCCGAACTCCCCGCGGCAGTAGAAGAACCCCTTTGCGAAGCTGTCCCACAGCTCCTGCTCGATCGGGCTTCGGGAGAACTCCCTGACGCCGTCCTCCATCTCCTTGCGGAACTTCGCGTCGTCCCAGTCGCGCCGCGCAAAGCCGACGACCGCGAAGCCGGACGGAAGCAGCCGCTCGCGGGCCAGATTGTAGAGGGCCGGGACGAGCTTGCGGCGCGTCAGGTCGCCGGTCGCGCCGAAGATGACCAGGGTGCAGGGATCGGCGATGCGTTCCTTCTGCATCCCCTCGCGGAACGGATTTTTCTGCATGGTGTGCTCACTGTACGATAGGATGACTCCGGGTTTCAAACGAGCCGCCACGATGCCGACATTCCCTTCCATCGGAACGACCCTGCGGATGCGCCGTCTCCTGCGCCTGGCGCTGTGTCTGGCCGTGCTGGCCGCGGCGGGTCACGCAGCCGTCCGGGCCGCGGGCACGCTGGCGGTGTCGTCCGACGGAGGCGCCGCCTGGCTGCTGCGTGCCGACGGATCCATCGAGCGGATCGACCTCGCCACGCGGCAGGCCTCGGTACTCCACGCGCCTGCAGGCGCCGTCGCGCTCGCCGTCACCGGTGACGCACGCACCCTGTACGCGATCGCGCCGTCGACGGAGGCGAAGGGCACAATCCTGTTCGCCCTGTCGCCCGACACCGGAGAGGAGCGGTCCCATCGGAACCTCAAAGGGGTGGGACGCATGCTGGCGGTGACGACGGACGGCTCGTACGTCTGCGTGGTAGGACAGAAGGGAGGCTCGCGCGCCCTCGGGGGCGATGACTGGACGCTGACCATCGTCGACGCCGCGACGGGCAAGCTGGGCGGCCCCCTGCCCCTCGGGGTCGAGCCACTGGCGATCGCGCTGCGGGACGAGGCGGGCGCGGGCCGCGCCGGCGCGCGGCTGCTGGTCGCCACCCAGGATCGAATCGCCACCTATCTGCTGGATCCGCCGGCGTCGAGCTGGTTCTACCGGTCGCCGGGTGAGAACCACGGCATCGACGCGCTCGATCGCTCCCCGCTGGTCTGCGTCCTGCGCGGCAGCGAGATCGCCCTGATCGACCCGCGGCGGCAGCCGCGCGAGAACGGCCGCATCCAGCTCACGGGCGACGACGCCACTTCGACCATCACGCTCGGCGGCCCCGGCGGCACGGTGGTGCTGACGCCCGACGGTTCCACCGTGGCCGAGCTGCGCGCCGACGGGGCGGGGATCTCGCTGTACGACACGCTCGACGGCACCCTGATCGGTGTCCGGCCGCTGGAGGACGCCCCCGATCTGCTGGCGCGGCGCGTCCCGGCCGGCGAGGACCGGGTGGCCCGCATCGTGGTGGCCTCGTCCCTGACCGGACGTGTCGAGATGGTCGAATATCCCCTGCCGCCGCCGAGACCGGAGCCGGTGCCCGCGCCGCCGGGGCCTCCGCCGCCCGAGCCGCAGGAGGAGCCGGAGGCATCACCTGCGGCGGAGGAAGCGCCGCAGGCCGCCGCGCCCGTGCCAGCGCCGGACGAGCCGGGAATCCCATGGCGTGGAGCCGCCGGAGCCACAGCCTCCACCGGCCCCGCAGCCTCCCGCCGAGCCGGAGCCGCTGCCCGAGCCCGGCCCGACCCGGCCGTCCTCGCAGGCCCTGCTCACGGGGCGCGTAACCGGCAGCGCGGAGACGTCACCCGAGGTTCGGCTCTTCGGCCCCGACAACATCCTCAAGCTGCGGGCTCGGGTCGAGGTGGCCGCCGACGGCACGTTCAGCTTCCCGATGCCTCCCGCCGGCACCTACCGGGTGATGGTCGCGGGCAGGTCGGGGGCGTACCTGTTCGCCAGTCCCCAGTACAGAACTCTCGTCATCACCGAGGAGCAGGTAGCCGGCGGCAAGGGGATCGAGGGGATCGACTTCGTGGTCCGCGGCAGGCTCTGAGAGAACCTGTCAGAACGCGGGGCGGCCCTGCGGGTCGTGTCTGCGTCGGCCCGAGCGCAGCAGAAGCCACAGCCCGGCGACGACCAGCAGAAGCGGCAGCAGCGGGGTGAGACCGATCACGAGCGTGGAGAGGAGAAACACGCCGATCAGCATCAGGAGCAGGAGCTTGACGCATAAGAACAGGACGCCGGCCCCGACGCCGACCGCCAGTCCGAGAAGCCGGAACGGCAGCACGATGAGCTGCCAGAACAGATAACAGACCGCACCCAGGACCAGCCCGATCAGGACGAACGGTATCGCCAGCAGGACGAACAGCCCCAGAAGCGCAAACGCCAGAAACAGCATGGTCAGCTCCATGATCCGGCCTCCTCGTGCTGCTTGGTACGCGGACGCCGGGCCCGAGGTTTCATCGATGCCCCTGAAATCGCTGCGTATCGAGGTGGATGCCACCCGCGCAGGCCGCACCGCCGCGGCGGTGCTCAAGGAGGCGGCGGGCGTCAGCCACGCCGTCGCCCGCGGGCATGATCGACTCCGGCCTCGTGGCGCTCAACGGGCACCCCCTCAAGGACCCCGCCCACCGGCTGTCGGCCGGCGATCAGATCGAGGCACGCTACGATCCGGGAACGCGATACCGCGAGAAGCCGCGTCCCGCAGGCCGTTCGCGCGGCCAGGGGTTCGAGGTGCGACTGGAGGACGACACGTTCGTGGTGGTGGACAAGCAGCCCGGGCTGATCACCGTCCCGGCGCCGTCGCATCCCGCCGACACCCTGGTGGATCGTCTGCTCGCGATGTACGCCGCGCGCGGCGTTCGCGCTCCCCGGCTGTGGGTCGTCCACCGGATCGACCGGTACACTTCGGGGCTGGTGCTCTTCGCACGCAACGAGCGGGCGTTCGCCGCCCTCGCGGCGCAGTTCGAGAAGCGCGAGCCGTCGAGGGAGTACCTGGCGATTCTGCGAGGGGATTCCGGATTCCTCCCGAGGGTCGGCTCGAGACGCTGCTTTTCGAGAACCCGCGCTCCCTCAAGGTGAGCGCGACCGCCGACCGGAAGCTCGGCCGGCGCGCGATCAGCCGGTATGTCGTGGAGTCGAAGCTGACCGGAGCCGCGCTTCTGCGGGTGACGCTCGAGACCGGCCGGCGGCACCAGATCCGCGTGCAGCTCGCCGATGCCGGCCATCCGCTCGTCGGCGACCGGACGTACGGGCAGCCCCACCCCGCGATCGACCGCGTGGCGCTGCACGCGGCGCGGCTCGGCTTCCGGCACCCGGCGACCGGGGCGCGTGTGAGCGTGGAGTCACCGCTGCCCGGCGACATGCGTCGTGCGCTGCGGGCGCTGCGTCACGCCCCCTCGCCTTGACATTCTCCGCCACGCCTGTCTAAAGTTCAGCGACCATCAGGTCTCGCCCCGCGTTTGATACACGAACATCCGGACCCCGCACCCAACCCCTGTCTTTCCGAGAGGTGACCAGGCATGAAGCACACGACCCACGCGCTGCCCTTGCTCGCGCTCGTGCTGGTGTTCATGACCGGCCCGGCGCTGGCGCAGGCACAGGCGCGCAGCAGCAATGCACCTTCCATCCATGCGGGCGACATGGCCGTCAGCGGTAATCTCGGCTTCGCCAACGCGTTCAACAACGATTTCGACGGGCTCGAGCCGATCCTGTCCGGGACCTTCGAGTACTACACGTCGGATCAGATCTCCTGGCGCGGCTCGCTGGCCTTCACGTCCTTCTCGGCCGATTTCCCGCGCGGCAACAACGTCGACGTCGACATGATGATCCTCAACGCCAACATCGTATACGCCTGGCAGTCGAACTCCCTGCGCCCCTATGTGACAGGCGGCGTCGGCATCTACAACGAGGACTCCAGCCGGTCCCTGTCGGGCGTGGGTGACGGGACGGAGCTCGGCTTCAACTTCGGCGGTGGCCTCGACCTGTACGTCGCCCCGCAGTGGGCGATCAAGTTCGAGGGAACCTTCCACGGCGTCTCGGGTGACGAGCCCGACACCTTCTTCTTCGCCACCGTCGGCGCCAAGTTCGACTTCTAGGCTTCCGCTCCTCAATGGCCAGGGTGCTGTATCTCGATCCGTATCACGGGCCGAGCCACAGCGCCCTGTCCGGAGCCCTCGCGCGCGCGTCACGCCACCAGGTCACCCTGCTGACGATGCCGCCGCGCAAGTGGAAGTGGCGGATGCGCGGCGCCGCGCTGGCGTTCGAGCCGCGCATCCGGGCGCTGGAAGAGCCTCCCGAGCTGCTCGTGGCGACCGACATGCTCAACCTGCCCGAGCTGCTCGGCCTGCTGAGAGACCACTTCCCGCCGCGTCTGCCGGTCATCACCTGCTTTCACGAGAACCAGCTCACCTACCCGCTGCCATCGCGTGACGAGCGCGACTTCCACTTCGGGCTGGTCAACATCCACACGGCGCTCGCCTCCGACCGGGTCGTCTTCAACAGCGCCTTCCACCGTGACGAGTTCCTCGAGGCCGTCCCGGGGCTGCTGCGTCTGATGCCCGACCATCGACCCGAAGGGGTGGCGGAGCGGATCCGCGCGCGCAGCGAGGTGCTGGCGCTTCCGGTGGAAGCGGAGCCGGACCCGCCGCCGGCGCCGGTGCGCGAGCGGGAGAACCTGATCCTCTGGAACCACCGCTGGGAGGACGACAAGAACCCCGAGGCGTTTTTCGACGCGATCCGCACGCTGGACCGGCGCGGCGCCGAGTTCGGCCTCGTGGTCCTGGGTCAGTCGTTCTCTGGAGTGCCCGCGTGCTTCGCGGCCGCCCGGCGCGATCTCGCGCACCGGATCGTGCGCTGGGGATACCTGCCGTCGCGCGAGGCGTATCTGCAGGAGGCGGCCCGGTGCCGCATCGTGGTCTCCACGGCGAACCACGAGTTCTATGGTCTGGCCGTGCGCGAAGCGATCCGCCTGGGATGCTATCCTCTGCTCCCGCGCCGCGTGGTGTATCCCGAGCTGGTGGGCGGGCGGAGAGAATATCTCTACGATACACAGGAGGAGCTTGCCGCCCGCCTCGAGTCGGTCCTGGCCGACCGCGGGATGGCGCCGGATCCCGCGCTTTGCGCCTCGATAGCCGAGGCGGGCATCGAGCGGATCGTGGCACGATGGGACGACTGGTTCGACCGCATGGCGTGACGCGCCGCTCCGGACGTGGCAATATGTGGCTCGAAGAGAGGTGAACATGGCCAAGAAGTCCGAGAACAGGGTGACGCCGATCCGGCCGAAGGAGCGCGAGGTCCCGCCCGAGCTGCTCGTCGACCTGTACAACAAGATGCTGCATCTGTACTACGTCGAGGAGCGGGTCAAGACCTTCGTCCGCGCGGGGAAGGTGTCGTTCCACGCCTCGAGCCGCGGGCACGAGAAGGTCCAGATCGCCATGAGCTATCTGCTCGAGCCGGGCAAGGACTGGTTCTTCCCCTACTACCGCGAGAAGGCCCTGATGGTGGGGCTCGGGATGCCCCTCAAGGACATCTTCCTGCACATGCTGTCGAAGGCGGACGACCCGTGCGGCGGCGGCCGCAACATGAGCGAGCACTTCTCGTCGAAGAAGCTGCGGGTCGTCTCCCCCACCGCCTGCACCGGCACGCAGTTCCTGCCCGCCGTGGGCATGGCGCGCGCGATCAAGACCAAGGGGCTCGACGAAATCGTCTATGTCTCGTCGGGCGAGGGCGCCACCAGCGAGGGCGAGTTCTTCGAGGCGCTCAACTGGGCGGTGCGCGAGCAGCTCCCGGCGCTCTTCCTCGTGCAGAACAACGGCTATGCGATCAGCGTGCCTCAGGAGATCCAGACCGGCTCCGACGTGGAGGACATCTCCCGCGGGTTCGACATGCGGGCGATCCATGTCGACGGCACACGATTCACCGACATGTACAACGATCTCAAGCCGCTCGTGGCCGAGATGCGCCAGGGTGGCGGACCCCGTCTCATCGAGGCGCACGTGGTGCGACTCGACTCGCACTCCTCGTCGGACGACCAGACCAAGTACCGCAGCCAGGACGAGCTCGAGACGATCCTCAAGCAGGACCCGCTGGCGCACACCGCCGGCGTGCTCCTCAACAAGGGGATCCTCGACGAGAGCGACATCCGCCGCCTGCACGAGGAGATCGAGGCCGAGGTGAACGAGGCGGCCGACGCCGCGGACGCCGCGGCCGACCCGAAGCCCGAGACGGCCGTGCTGAACATCTACTCCGATCACCGGCCGGACACCGGGCCGGCGCAGCCGGCGCACCTCTCCGACAAGCCGATCACCATGGTGGAGGCGATCAACCATGGCCTGCGCGAGGAGATGGAGCGCAACGAGAAGATCCTGATCTGGGGCGAGGACGTGGCCGACCCGAAGGGGGGCGTGTTCGGCGTCACCCGCGGGCTGGGCAAGGACTTCCCCGGACGCGTCGTCAACGCGCCGCTCGCCGAGGCGAGCATCGTGGGCGTGGCCCAGGGGATGGCGATCGGCGGCTACAAGCCGGTGGTGGAGATCCAGTTCGGCGACTACTCGTTTCCCGGCTATATGCAGATGAGAAACGAGATCCCGACGCTTCGCTGGCGCAGCGGCGGGGAATGGTCCTGCCCGATGGTGGTGCGCATCGCCGTGGGCGGCTACATCCGCGGCGGCCCCTTCCACAGCCAGTGCATCGAGACGCTGTACGCACACACGCCGGGCTGGTACATCGCCTACCCGAGCAACGCCACGGACGCCAAGGGGCTGATCAAGACCGCCTGCCGCCTCGAGGACCCGGTTCTGTTCCTCGAGCACAAGGGGCTGTACCGGCAGGTCTACTCGAAGGCGCCCGAGCCGGACGCCGACTGGCTGCTGCCGTTCGGCAAGGCGCGCGTCACGCGCGAGGGAGACCACGTCACCGCGGTCACCTGGGGCAGCGGCGTCATCCGCTGCGAGCGCGCGTCCGACACCCTGCGCGAGGAAGGGATCTCGGTGGAGGTGATCGATCTGCGCACGATCATCCCCTGGGACGCCGAGCGCGTCCTCGAGAGCGTCCGCAAGACAGGCAAGGCGATCGTGGTACACGAGGCGATCATGACGGGCGGGTTCGGCGGCGAGGTGGCTTCGCGGATCGCGTCCGACGCGTTCGATCATCTCGACGGCCCCGTTGAGCGGATCGGCGCCCGCGACTCGTTCGTCGCATACGCGCCGGTCCTGGAGAACTACGTCCTCCCGTCGCAGGACGAGGTCACCTCGGCCATCAGGAACCTGGCCCGCTACTGAGCAGACCGGGTCCCTGCAACCGTTTCCACCGGAGGGTTCCCGGATGAGCGCACGCCGGCTTTCGTCCGCAATTGCAGTCTGTCTTCTCTCGATCCTCGCGGCGCCGCGGGTGCCCGCGGCCGCACCCCACCCGTTCTCGGTGCACGACATGGTGGCCATGGAGCGGCTGGGGGATCCGCAGCCGTCGCCCGACGGCGCCTGGATCGTCTTCACGCGCCGCACGTGGGATCCGGCACAGAACAAGGTCCGCACGAACCTGTGGATGGTCTCGGCCGACGGCGCCGTGGTGCGGCCGCTCACCACGGCGCAGGCCTCCGACACCGGCCCGAGGTGGTCGCCCGACGGAAAGACGATCGCCTTCATCTCCAACCGCAGCGGCTCGTCGCAGATCTGGACGATCGACCCGTCGGGCGGTGAGGCGATGATGAAGACCTCCTTCCCGCTCGATGTCGACAACGTGCAGTGGGCGCCCGACGGAAAGCGGTTCGCCTTCACCGCCGATGTCTATCCCGACTGCGACACGATGGAATGCACGGCGAAGCGTGACGAGCAGAAGGCGGCCGATCCGGTCAAGGCGCGGGTCTACACCTCGCTGCTGTTCAGGCACTGGGACACATGGGAGGACCACAAGCGCAGCCATATCTTCGTCTGGCCCGGCCCGGACGGCTCGGGCCCCGTCGACCTGATGAAGGGTGTGGACGCAGACAGCCCGACGAAGCCGTTCGGCGGCGCCGAGGAGTTCTCCTGGTCGCCCGATGGCAAGACGGTCGCCTTCACCGCAAAGATCGTGGAGCACCCGGCCTGGTCCACCGATCTCGACATCTATCTCGTCTCCGCCGACGGCAGCGGCATGCGGTGCATCACCGAGGCCAACGAAGCGGTGGACACGACGCCGGCCTGGTCGCCCGACGGAAAGACGATCGCCTATCTGTCGATGGCGCGCCCCGGCTACGAGGCGGACCGTCAGACCGTGAACCTGCACGACGTCGCCACGGGAAAGAATCGCATCCTGACCGGCGGCTGGGACCGTTCCGCGGGCTCGCTCGCCTGGTCGGATGACGGGAAGACGATCTCTCGTCACCGCCGAGGAGACGGCGCGCAACAAGGTCTTCGCCGTCGACGCCTCGACCGGCGCGCCCCGGACCGTGGTGGTCGACCATTACAACTCGGGCGTCTCGACCTCGGCGGGCAAGCGGCTGGTCTTCGCCCAGGACTCGCTCACCTCGCCCGTGGAGATCTACAGCTGCAGGCAGGACGGCACGGACCTGCGGCGTCTGACGCACGTCAACGACGAGCGGGTCGCGGCGGCCGCAATGAGCACGCCCGAGGAGTTCTGGTTCACCGGGGCGAACAACGACAAGGTGCACGGCTGGATCCTGCCGCCCGTGGGGCGCGCCGCGGGCCGGAAGTACCCGGTGGCCTTTCTGATCCATGGCGGCCCGCAGGGATCGTGGGAGGACCACTTCCACTATCGCTGGAACCCGCAGGCCTACGCCGGCGCGGGGTATGTCACGGTGGCGATCGACTTTCACGGGAGCACCGGCTACGGCCAGGCGTTCACCGACGCCATCCGCGACAACTGGGGGGCTGGCCCTTCGAGGACCTGATGAAGGGCCTCGACTACGTCATCGCCAATTACGACTATGTCGACGGCGCCCGGCTCGGCGCGGCGGGCGCCTCGTACGGCGGCTACATGATCAACTGGATCGAGGGGCACACCAACCGCTTCAAGTGCCTCGTCAACCACGACGGCGGGTTCGACGAGAAGGCCGGCTACTACACGACCGAGGAGCTGTGGTTCCCGGAGTGGGAGTACAAGGGGACGCCGTACCAGAACGAAGCCAGCTACAACCGCTGGTCCCCGGCCGAGTACGTCGCCAACTGGAACACGCCGATGCTGGTCGTCCACGGCGCGCTCGACTTCCGCCTGCCCGAGACCGAGGGGATGGGCGCCTTCACGGCGCTGCAGCGGCGCGGCATCCCGTCCAAGTTCATCAGCTTCCCGGACGAGAACCACTGGGTGCTCAAGGCGACCAACAGCATCTTCTGGCACGACCAGGTGATCGGCTGGCTCGACCGCTGGCTCAAGTAGCCGCTTCGGCGGGAGGCCTCATGGGTCCCGGCAAGGTCGACTTCGGCTCGGTGGCCGACGAGTACGCGCGCTATCGCCCCGGCTTTCCGCATGTGCTCTTCGACCGGCTGGCCGGCTACGGCGTCGGCACGCGCGACCAGACGATTGTCGACGTGGGCACCGGCACCGGCAACCTCGCGCGGGGATTCGCGCGGCGCGGCACCCGGGTCATCGGTATCGATCCCGACGAGCGGCTCATCGCGCAGGCGCGACGGCTCGACGCGGCGGTCGGCGTCTCGGTCGACTACCGGACGGGGCGGGCCGAGTCGATCCCGTTGCCCGACGGCTCGGCGGACGTGGTCAGCGCCGGGCAGTGCTGGCACTGGTTCGACGCCCCGGCGGCCGCCCGGGAGTTTCACCGCGTGGCCCGGCCGGGCGGCCGGGCCGTCGTGGCCTACTTCGACTGGCTGCCACGGGCGGGCAACGTCGTGGACGCGACAGAGCGCCTCATCCTGGAGCACAACCCCGCCTGGCACCTGGCCGGCGGCGACGGCTTCCACACACGGCCGCTGCCGCATCTTCAGGCGGCGGGGTTCGGCGCCGTGGAGACCTTCTCCACTGACCTCGAGGTGTCGTACACGCACGAGGGATGGCGCGGCCGCATCCGCTCCTGCTCCGGTGTGGGCGCCGCCCTGCCCCGCGACGAGGCCGACCTGTTCGATGCCGCGCTGGCGCGGATGCTTGCGGAATCGTACCCCGACGAGCCGCTGCGGATACCTTACCGGGTCTTCGCGATCGTGGCGTCGCGCCCGGTCTGATCGGCGCGGCGCGGGGAAACTTCGGCCCCTTCAGGCGTACAGCGACCCGACGTACGCCGCGTAGCCGTTGTAGAGCTGCGTCGGCACCCGCTCGCCGGTGCCGATCATCCGCTCGAACGCCTGCGACCAGCGCGGGTGAGGCACGCCCGGCTCGACATTGGCGACGAAGCCGTACTCGTCGGGTGTCACGTCGTGCCAGAAGCTGGAGGGCCGCTCCTCGACGAACTCGATCCGCACGATCGACTTGATGCTCTTGAAGCCGTACTTCCAGGGAGTCACCAGCCGGATAGGAGCGCCATGCTGCATCGGCAGAGGGTGCCCGTAGATGCCGGTGACGAGCAGCGCCAGCTCGTTGGTCGCCTCCGCCATCGTGAGGCCTTCGTAGTACGGCCACGGGTACCAGGGCTGCATCGATTGTCCGAGCGCCCGCGCCGGATCGTGGAAGCTCACCATCCGCACGTATCGGGCGGAAGAGAGCGGCTCGACCTTGTCGATGAACGCCGCGAGCGGGATGCCCGTCCAGGGCACCGCCATCGCCCACGCCTCCACGCAGCGGTGGCGGTACAGCCGCTCCTCCATCGGCAGCAGCCTCAGTATCTCGTCGATGTCCCACACGCGCGGCTTCCTCACCAGCCCCGTCACCTCGACCGTCCACGGGTACGACGGGAAACGCGCTGAGGCCTTCGCCACGAGCGCCTTGTTCTCGGTGAACTCGTAGAAGTTGTTGTAGGTCGCGGCCACCGACTCCTCGGTGAGAGGCCGGTCGAGCGTGTACCTGCCGTTGCGTTTCGCCGGGTAGAGGGCGCTCCACGCCGGCGGCCACGGGGCCGCGGCGGGGTCGGGGGCCGGCGCCTTGTCGCACCCGGCGGCGATCGCGACGGCGCCGAGCCCGAGCAGCCCGGATCGTTGCAGAAACCGCCGGCGGTTGAGGTAGACTCGCTCGGGTGTCGCCGCCGACTCGGGCAGCTCCCATCCTTTAGGGATTCTGATGGCCGCCATGATGAGATCCTCCCTAGGGTGTCCAGTCTAGACGATCGGTTGACATACTGAGATGGAGGAACGGCTCATGAGGTTTCCGAAAACCGCTCTCGTCCTTGTGCTGTGCCTCGTCGCCGCCGGCGCCCTGTCCACGGCGAAGAACAAGGGCAAGGACAAGGACTCCGTCATCGAGGACGGCGTGCTGGACGAGATCCAGCTTCAGGCCATGGAACCACCGGCTGCGACCGCCATCGTGGTGCGCCGGTTCACCACGGACGGCGCGGATTCTCGGCACGGCCGAGAAGAGCGACAACGAGAATCGCACCGAGGCGGCCAAGATGATCCAGGGAGAGGGACCACGCATCCTCGCCGAGGCGCTCACCGGAGTGCTGAACGAGCGCAAGACGTTCGCCTCGGTCACCGGGCCTGACGGCGACGCCCCGGCGGGTGGGCTCGTGGTGGAGGGCCGGTTCGTCCTGATTGACCCGGGCAGCCGCGCCAAGAGGTACTGGGGCGGGTTCGGCGCGGGCAAGAGCGGCATCGGCGTTGAAGGCAGGCTGACGACGGCCGACGGGAAGGTGCTCGCGACGTTCAAGCACCGGCGTCACTCCGGGATTGGCATCGGCGGCGGCGACTACGTGAAGTTCCTCACCGACGACACGAGGGACGTCGGGCACGACATCGGGGTGTTCATCGACCGGTACATGAAGAACGGGAACCTGAAGAAGGGGGCGGACGACTGACACGCCGTCCGCCTCCGGTCTTCACCGGGCCGGCTCCGGCTTCTCCTTCGCCATCTCGATCTCGATGGTGATGTTCACCTCGTCGCCCACCACGACGCCACCGGCGTCGAGCGTCTTGTTCCAGCTGACGCCGAAGTCCTGACGGTCGATACTCGTGGTGGCCGAGGCGCCGGCCTTGACGTTGCCCCACGGATTGAGGATTGGCGCCGACGGGCCATCCACGCTCAGGACCACCGGCTTCGTGACGCCGCGGATGGTCAGATCGCCCGTGACCTTCAGCTTCCCTTCGCCGGCCTTCTCCACCTTCGTGGACCTGAACGTCATCGTGGGATACTTCTCCACGTCGAAGAAGTCGGCCGACTTGAGGTGCTTGTCGCGATCCGCCACCTCGGTATTCACGGTGGAGGTGTCGATCGTGGCCTCCACCGACGACTTCGAGACGTCGCTCTCGTCGTAGTGGATGGTGCCGGTCACCTTGCCGAACCGGCCCTCCACGTTCGATATCATCAGGTGTCTGACCCGGAACCGGGCCGTGGAATGCGCCGGGTCGATCGTCCAGGTCGCGGCGCTCGCGAACGAGGCCGTCATCGCCCCGAGACCGAGCACCAGACCCGCCATCAGCAGCTTTCTCATCGTCATTTCCTCCCTGCGCTCGTGCCGAGCCGTCGGCACAGGCGCGACAAGGTTTCCTGTTCGGACGCCGTCAGGGCGCCCATGTCCCGCACGATCGCTTCGACGTGGTCGGGGAAGATGCCGGCGATCAGCCGCCTTCCGGACGCCGTGAGATGCACCGTGATCAGCCGGCGATCCTCTTCGTGGCGCTGTCTCGTCACCAGACCGCGTTTCTCCAGATTGTCGACCACGACCGTGATGTTGCCCCCGCTCTTGAGCAGCTTGCGCCCCAGCTCGCAGTGCGGCAGCGGCCCGAGGTGGTGCAGCGCCTCGAGCACGCCGAACTGGGTCCAGGTGATCCCGGCCTTCGACAGCATCGGGCCGCGGGTGGCCGTGACCGACTCGGCGGCCCGCATCAGCTTGATATAGGCGTCCAGCGCCCGGATCTCCTCTTTCGTCCCCTTGTAGTGCGTGCCCATGATCGAGCTCCCGAACCTGCGATATCGAATAATTTGATATCAAACTATTACGGCCGGGACGGTTTGTCAAGGGCCCTCCGAGGATTTCCTAGTCCCGCAGGGGCAGCTCATCGAGCGCCCCCGTGGACGGGTCGCCGCTCAGGATGCGGTGATTGTTGGTGTCGGCGATCAGGAGCCTGTCGCCGGCCGCGGCGAGCCCGCCCGGCTCGTGCATGACGGCCGGGTCGCCCGTGCCGAACACGGTGCGCGTCGCCATGGTGCCGAACGAGATCCCCTTCACCTTGTTGTTGTAGGTGTCGGCCACGTACAGGACGTTGTCCGCCGCCGCGACGTCGAGCGGGTGCTGCAGCAGCACCTCCTCCGGGCTGCCCTCCCCGTCGCCGAACTCGAACAGTCCGCGGCCCACGATGGTGCGCACCTCGCCATCCTGCGTGTCGATGGCGCGCACGCTGCTGACCTCGCTGTCCGCCACCAGGATGTACCGGCCGGCCGCCGCCAGCCCGCTCGGCTGTGCGAAAGCGGCCTCACGAAGCGGTCCGTCGATGTGGTCCTCCGCGCCGCTTCCTGCCATCGGGCCGATCATGTTCCGCTCGCGATCGTACACCCAGATCTGGTGGCTGCCCGCCATCGCGATCAGCAGGTGCGGCCCCGCCGCGAGCAGACCCCAGGGCGAGCGCAGCGGTACCGATCGGGGCTCGCGCGGGTCGTGCCCGCCGCCACCCCCGCCGAGGTGAGCCGTCCCCGCCACCGTGCTCACGGTGCCGGCGGCAAGGTCCACCGCGCGGATCAGATGGTTACCCGTGTCGGCCACGTACAGCGTGTCCTCGATGAGCGCCATCCCCTGCGGATTGTGAAACGACGCCTCGCCCGCAGCGCCGTCGTGCGCTCCCGCGCCCCCCTCGCCGATCACCTGTGCGACACGACCGTCGAGGCCGGACACCAGAACACGATTGTGCCCGCTGTCGGCCACGAACAGACGCCCGCCGGCCGCGTGCACCTTGCCGGGGAATCTCAGATACGTGCTCGAAGCCTGCGGATCGGGCGCCACGTCGAGCGGGCCTTCGGCGAGGACCTTCTTCCCCCGTCCCTCGTCGAGCAGCGCGCGCACGGCCTGGGTCAGGGCGGGCTCGTTCGCCTCGCCGGGCAGCGTCTCGCGGACGTAGCCTTCCGCATCGACCAGCACCAGCGTGGGCCAGGCGCGCACGGCATAACGCTGCCAGATGTCGTGCTCGGAGTCGACCACCACCGGGTGCGCGACATCGTATCGCTCGATCGCGCGGCGGATGTTGCGCGGGTCCTTCTCCGAGATGAACTTCGCGGAGTGGACGCCGACGACCGCGAACGGCTCCCCCGCCAATCTCTTCTCCAGACGCGCCAGCGCGGGCAGCACGTGCATGCAGTTGATGCAGCAGTACGTCCAGAAGTCGAGCAGGACCACGCGGCCTCGCAGATCCTGCGCCATCGTGAGCGGGCGGCGCGTGTTGAGCCAGGTCGATTCGGCCGGGAACTCCGGCGCGCGTACGTTCTGTGGCGTCATGGGACCTCCGGAAGGGCCCATGCTAGCATGTGCAGCATGAACTACTGGCTGATCAAGACGGAGCCGGGCGCCTATTCGTGGGACGATCTCGTCCGCGAGAAGCGCACCGTCTGGGACGGCATCAGGAATCCGCTGGCGCTCATCCACATGAAGCGGGCACGGGTGGGCGACCGCATCCTGATCTATCACTCCGGCTCCGAGCGGCGCGCCGTGGGGATCGCCCGGGTGGTCAAGGGGGCTTACCCCGACCCGAGCCAGGACGACCCGAAGGCGATCGTGGTCGACATCGCCGCGCTTCGAGCCGCTGGACAACCCGGTCAGCCTGGACCGGATCAAGACCGACCCGGTCTTCGAGGGATGGGACCTGCTGCGGCTGGGGCGCCTGTCGTTCGTGCCGGTTCCTGCGCCGATGTGGCGGCGCGTGCTGAAGCTCTCCTCCTCGCCATGAGCGGCGCCACCGTCAAGGACCCGGTCTGCATGATGGATGTCGATCCGAACTCGGCGGCCGGCTCGCACACCCACGAAGGGACGACGTACCACTTCTGCTCGACCTGGTGCCGGGACAAGTTCGCGGAGAACCCGGCGGGCTATCTCTCCCCCCCGACATCCGCGCCGGACGGAGTGAAGGCCGCGCCGCCCCCACCGAAAGCCCCGAAGGGCGCCATCTACACCTGCCCGATGCACCCGGAGGTGCGTCAGGTGGGCCCCGGCGCCTGTCCCAAATGCGGCATGGCGCTCGAGCCCGAAGCGATCGATTTCGACAGCGCGGGTGAAGAGGAGGAGAATCCCGAGCTGGCCGACATGACGCGGCGGTTCTGGGTCGGAGTGGCCCTGGCCGCGCCTGTCTTCCTGATGTCCATGTCGGAGATGATCCCCGGGCTGGGCTGGCTGCATGAGGCGATCCCCGCTCGGCTCGGCCCTGTCGTGCAGCTCCTGCTGGCCACGCCGGTCGTGCTCTGGTGCGGCTGGCCCTTCTTCGTGCGCGGGTGGGCATCGCTGGTGAACCGCAGCCTCAACATGTTCACGCTGATCGCCATGGGCACCGGCACCGCGTACCTGTACAGCGTGGTCGCCACGCTGGCGCCCGGCATCTTCCCCGAGTCGTTCGCCGGACACGGCGGCGTGGTGCCGGTCTACTTCGAGGCGGCTGCGGTGATCACGGTGCTGGTGCTTCTCGGCCAGGTGCTCGAGCTGCGCGCGCGCAGCCGGACCAGCGGGGCGATACGCGCCCTGCTGGGCCTGGCGCCCAAGACCGCCCGGATCATCCGCGAGGACGGCAGCGAGGAGGACATCCCGCTCTCCGAGGTCGCGCCGGGCGATCGCCTGCGCGTGCGGCCGGGCGAGAAGATCCCCGTCGACGGCCTGGTGATCGAGGGGAGCAGCGCGGTGGACGAGTCGATGGTCACGGGAGAGCCTGTCCCGGTGGAGAAGTCGGCAGACAGCCGGGTTACGGGCGCCACGGTGAACCGCAAGGGCACCCTGGTGATGCGGGCGGAGCGGGTCGGCAACGACATGCTGCTGGCGCAGATCGTGAAGATGGTGGGCGAGGCGCAGCGCAGCCGCGCGCCGATCCAGCGTGTGGCCGATCGCGTGGCGGCCTGGTTCGTGCCGACCGTCTTGGCGGTGGCGGTTCTCACCTTCATCGTGTGGGCGCTGGTCGGCCCCGAGCCGCGCATGGCCTACGCCCTGGTCAACGCCGTGGCGGTGCTGATCATCGCCTGTCCCTGCGCGCTGGGTCTCGCCACGCCGATGTCGATCATGGTCGGCACCGGACGCGGCGCCGGCGAAGGCGTGCTGCTGAAGAACGCCGAGGCGCTGGAGATCCTCGAGCGTGTCGACACCCTCGTGGTGGACAAGACCGGCACGCTGACCGAGGGCAAGCCGCGTCTCACGGCGGTTCAGACCGCGAGCGGGACGACCGAGGACGACCTGCTCCGGCTGGCCGCCGGGCTGGAGGCCGGAAGCGAGCACCCTCTCGCCGACGCGATCGTGGCGGGAGCGAAGGACCGCGGCGTGAAGCCGGCCGCCGGCGAGGCGTTCGAGTCGGTGACCGGCAAGGGAGTCAAGGGACGCGTCGACGGCCGGCCCGTGGCGCTCGGCAACCTGGCGCTGCTTCGCGATCTGGGCGTGGAGCCGGGATCGCTCGCCGACCGTGCGGATGCGCTGCGCGCCGAAGGCGACACCGTGGTGTTCGTGGTCGTGGGGGGGTCTGTCGCGGGCCTGCTGGCCGTGTCGGATCCGATCAAGAGTTCCACGCCCGAGGCGATCCGCACGCTGCACAAGGAGCGGATCGAGGTGGTCATGCTCACCGGCGACAGCCGGGCCACCGCGGAGGCTGTGGCCCGCGAGCTTTCGATCGACCAGGTCGAGGCCGGGGTGCTTCCCGACCGCAAGGCGGAGGTCGTGAAGAAGCTGCAGAAGGAAGGGCGCACCGTCGCCATGGCGGGCGACGGGATCAACGACGCCCCGGCGCTGGCACAGGCCCAGGTCGGCATCGCCATGGGCACCGGAACGGACGTCGCGATGGAGAGCGCCGGCGTCACGCTGGTGAAGGGGGATCTCCGCGGCATCGCCCGCGCCCGGCTGCTGTCGCGCGCCACGATGCGCAACATCCGGCAGAACCTGTTCTTCGCCTTCGTCTACAACTCGATCGGCGTGCCGGTGGCGGCGGGGATCCTCTATCCCTTCTTCGGCCTGCTGCTCAGCCCGATGATCGCCGCGGCCGCCATGTCGTTCTCCTCTGTGTCGGTCATCACGAACGCGCTGCGGCTGAACCGGGTGAAGCTGTAGCGGAGCCGGGGCCTACTCCCCGATCACCTTCACCAGCACCCGCTTGTCGCGCCGCCCGTCGAACTCGCCGTAGAAGATCTGCTCCCAGGGGCCGAAATCGAGCTTCCCTTTCGTGACGGCCACGACGACCTCGCGTCCCATCACCTGACGCTTGTGGTGCGCGTCACCGTTGTCCTCGCCGGTGCGGTTGTGGTGGTACCGCTCGGGTGAGGGATCGTACGGGGCGAGCGCCTCGAGCCATCGCGCGTAGTCCTCGTGCAGCCCCGGCTCGTCGTCGTTGATGAAGACGCTCGCCGTGATGTGCATGGCGTTGGCCAGACACAGACCTTCCTTGACGCCCGAGGCGCGCACCACCTCGGCCACCTCCTCGGTGATGTTGACGAACCCCATCCGCTCGGGCACGTGGAAGGTGAGATAGCGTGTGGTCGATTTCATCGGTGATCCCTCCATCCATGCGCGCGTTCTGCCGACCGCACAGCGCGGGATCGCAGCATCCCGGCACGCAGATTGCTTGAAGATAGAACATGGACAGACGAACCGTCCGGGCCGGCGACGCGGCGATCCCCGCCATCGGCCTGGGCACGTGGCAGCTGAAGGGGTCGATCTGCGCCGATCGCGTCGCCGACGCGCTTTCGATCGGATACACGCACGTCGATACGGCGCGGATGTACGGGAACCACGAGGCGGTCGGAGAAGGGATGCGGCGCAGCGGCGTCGATCGCGACCGCATCTTCCTCACCACGAAGCTGTGGCTCGACGAGTTGCGCCGCAAGGACGTGATCGCCCGCACGGAGAAGAGCCTCCAGGAGCTGAAGACCGACCACCTCGATCTGCTGCTGATCCACTGGCCCAGCGATGAGGTGCCGCTGCGCGAGACACTCGAGGCGATGCTCGAGATGCGCGATCGCGGCCGCGTGCGGCACATCGGCGTGAGCAACTTTCCGCCTTCGCATCTGGAGGAGGCGGTCCGGATCGCGCCGATCGTCTGCGACGAGGTGGAATACCATCCGCTTCTCTCCCAGGACCGCCTGTTGGTGGCGCTCCGCACGCGTGATCTGGGGCTGATCGCCTACAGCCCGCTCGCGCACGGCGACGCGCCCGGCGACGAGACGCTGCGTGCGATCGCCGCCGACCACGGCAAGTCGGCCGCGCAAGTGGCGCTGCGATGGCTGATCCAGCAGGATGGCGTCGTGGCGATCCCGAAGGCGTCGAGCCGGACGCATCTCGAGGAGAATTTCGCGGTGTTCGACTTCGTGCTCGACGAGGAGGAGATGCGCCGTATCCGGTCCCTCGCCCTCGAGGAAGGCCGCCGTACGGCCGATCCCGACTTCGCGCCCGTCTGGGAGCGCAGGGGCTGAGATCACCCGCGCCGATCACCACGCGGCTTGTCATTTGTACCATCGACGCATTCGAGGAGAGATCATGGGGCCACGAGCGAAGCCCGAAAGACCCTCCGTACTGCATCTGGACGACACCTGCGGCGCATGGTGCCGAGCGCTCTCGTCAAAGTCCCGTTCGCGCCACACGCTCCCGCCATGCTGCTCGTGGCACGCGACCTCGAGCGCGACGGGATCCCGGTGAACCTCACCTCGACCTTCTCGGCCCGCCAGGCGGTGGCAGCGGCACCTGCGCCGGCTGCGATGTCTACACCGCCCCCTGTTCCGTCGTCAGCGAGCTGCTGCAGCAGAATGAGGTGGACCCCGCCGGGATCAGAGCAAGCTCGAGACATCGTACGAGGACCATCTCGGCATCCCGCCCTACGGAGAGGAGCGGCTGGCCCGGCGGTTCGAGGAGGCGGGCTTCGGCGACTTCTTCTTCGCGCCCGATGCCGCCGGGTGGGAGAGGATCCGGGCAGGAAAGCCGCCCGATCTGGACGCGCCGATCACGAAACAGGCCGCACTCGACACCCTCTACAGCCTGATGGACGACGCGCTCGAGAGGGCCATGCGGGAGGCGGTTTAGCCCTTCCTTTCGCCCCGCCCGGATTCTCTCTCGATGTGAGCGCGGAAGTTCTCGAGGTCGGCCCGGACCCGGTGCTCGAGGACCCCGACCCGGGCGCCGAGCCGCTCCAGGAACCCATGTGGCTTGAAGGCGAGCTCGACGGTCACCCGGGCGCGTCCTCTGGGGATCGCCTCGAACGAGACCTCGCCCGTGTTGGCCCGGCCGCGCCGACTCTCCCAGCGGATGCGCTTTCCCGGCTCGCGTGCGACAATCTCAGCCTCCCAGATCACCTGGTGGCCCAGGACATCGGCCTCCCACAGATAACGCCGTTCGTCGATCTTCCGGGACGCGCCGTGGCCCCTCCATCCAGCGTGGAAGCTGCTCCAGCCGGGACCACGAATCGTACACCCGGTCGACCGGCGCCTCGATGTCGACGGAGCAGTGAATGCGATGTGCCGGCGCGCTGTGTTCTCCTGATCGGCCCATGACGACCGATCGGCTTGCAGAAGATGTGCCACAACGACACCCTTTGCCGACTGGGCGCCGATGGCGCGGCGGCATGCATCCTGCATGAGTCCCGTCGGGGGCGACCCGACCCAGCGCGTGAGAGAGGAGTCGGTCGCAGGGTGTGAATCCATGTTTGTAAACTGTACAATCCGCACATGGAACCGATCCGGCAAGGCCGACGCGACCTCTGGCTTCCGGGCCTGATCGCCGCCGCCTGCTGCACGCTCACCCTGGCGGGCTGGGGCACGCTTGTCTCGGAGCGCCGCCACAAGGTCATGGACTCCGCGGTGGAGCATGCGGACGAGACCCGGAGGATGGCCGCTCGGGGGGTGAGTTCCTACATCGTGGCCCTCAGCGAGCACGCCCGACTCTGGACGCTGATCGGCCGGCGCCCGGCCGACCTGTGGAACGAGGACGTGACGGCTTTGATACTGAACCTGCCTGCTCTGGATTCGGTGGCCTGGGTCGATCCCGATGGAACGGCGGCGCTCGTGAGCCCCGGCACGAACCCCGGGACGGAGCGTCTGCCGGACGCGGCGCTCGTCAGACGCGTCATGGACTCCGGCCCCGCGCTCATCGGGCCGGAGGAGAACCCGATGGGCGAGCCCTCGATGCGGATCCTCTACCCCCTGTCGGGCGACGACGAGGGGGTGCTGGTGTCGCGTCTCGACCTCGATACGCTGCTGAGCGAGAAACTGGAAGGGGTGTCACCCGGATACGCCTTGAGATTGCGCTGGGGGGACGAGCAGATATTCTCCCGCGACGATCCGGCCGCCGGGCTCGACTGGTGGCGAGTCGAGCAGAACGTGAAGCTGCCGTACGGCGCCACCTGGTCCCTCGTGCTGCGTCCCACGGCCGAGCTGGCCGACGCGCTGCTGACGCCCACCCGTCCTACCTGCTCGCCGCGGGCCTCGCGCTCTCGCTGCTGCTCGCCGTGCTGGCGCATCAGCTCCGGATCACGCTGCGTCAGGCACGGTATCTTTCGGCCACGAACCGGGCGCTCGAGGATCACGGGGACGAGCTGGAGCGCCGTGTGGCCGAGCGCACGCGCGAACTGGAGGAGGCCGTCAGGCAGCTCAAGGATTTCAACCAGACCGTCTCGCACGATCTGCGCTCGCCGATCGGCGCTGTCCTCAACTTCACGACGATCCTGGAGGAGGACTACCGGGACCGGCCTCTCGACGAGCAGGGGCTCGGCATCCTGGACCGGATCCGGCGGAGCGCCACGAGGGCCACGCAGCTGCTCGAAGGGCTGCAGCATCTCTCCCGGGCCAGCCGCTCGACGCTCAACGTCACCTCGGTGGACATGCACGCCCTGGCCAAGGAGGTCTTCGGCCAGGTCTGCGCCGAGCAGGACGACGAGGAGGTCGAGCTGGTTCTGGGACGCCTCCCCGCCGTCGCGGGCGACCGTACGTTGCTCGGCGACGTTCTCTCCAATCTGTTCACCAACGCCCTGAAGTACTCGCGCGGGCGCGACGGGCGCCGTATCAAGGTGAGCGCCACACCCAACGGCCGGCAATGCGTCTTCGAAGTGGCCGACAACGGGAAGGGATTCGACATGAGATTCAACGACAAGTTGTTCGGGATGTTCGAGCGGCTCGATCCCCAGGACGGGATCGAGGGAACCGGCGTGGGCCTGGCGATCGTCGAGAGGATCATCAGCCGCCACGCCGGCCGTGTCTGGGCGGAGAGCGAGCCGGGCGAAGGCTCGCGGTTCTATTTCTCGCTTCCTCTCGCGCGCGAGGAAACGTCGTGAGGAACGGTCCGATGATCCTGCTGGTGGAGGACGACCGTGACGAGGTCGACGTGGCGTTGCGCGCGATCACCCGCTCGGGGATCAGCGCGGCGATCAAGGTGGCCGGGGACGGCCAGTCGGCGCTCGCCCTGCTGGGGATCGAGCCCGATCCGGCGGTGCCGATCCCGCTGCACCCGCGTCTGGTCCTCCTGGATCTCAAGCTGCCGCGTGTCGACGGCTGGGAAGTGCTCCGGCGGCTGCGGGAGACGCCGGAGACGTCCACCGTCCCCGTCGTGGTCGTCTCCGCCTCGGACGACGCCGAGGACATCCGGCGTGCGTACGCGCTCGGGGCCAACAGCTATCTGGTCAAGCACTTCGACCCGAGGAACCCGGGACGATACTTCGCCGAGGCGGCCCGGTACTGGCTCGAGCTGAACCGTCCTGCGCCATCATGATCATGATGAGGAGAGTGACATGAGCGAGCTCAGCGCGCTGATCGTGGACGACGACGAGGACTTCAGGGAAAGCCTCGCCGCGCTGGTCGGCCGTGAGGAGTTCGAAACCCGCCAGTGCGGGACGCTCGCGGACGCCCGCAAGGAGATCGGGAAGAAGACACCGGACGTCGTCCTTCTCGACCTCAAGCTGCCGGACGGTGATGGGATGGAGCTCCTGGCGGACGAGGAGCTCGCGGCTGCGACCGAGTTCGTGCTCGTCACCGGCCACGCCGACGTGGACAGCGCCATCGGCGCGCTGCGCGAGGGGGCGCTCGATTATCTGACCAAGCCGATCGATCGGGCCCGGCTCCGCACGATCCTCATGAACGTCGGCCGGACGCGGCAGCTCAAGCGGGAGATCTCCGACCTGAGGAGCGAGCTGCGCGGCGTGGGACGCTTCGGGCCGATGGTCGGACGATCCAGGCCGATGCAGGAAGTGTACGACCTGATCGCGCGCGTCGCGCCGACCGAGAGCACCGTCTTCGTGGTCGGCGAGAGCGGTACGGGCAAGGAGCTGGCGGCCGAGACGGTCCACGCACTCAGCGTGCGCAAGGACAAGCCGTTTCTGCCGCTCAACTGCGGCGCCGTGTCGGCCTCGCTCATCGAGAGCGAGCTGTTCGGCCACGAGAAGGGCAGCTTCACGGGCGCCGACCGTCTCCGCCGGGGCTACTTCGAGGAAGCCAGCGGGGGGACGCTCTTTCTCGACGAGATCACCGAGATGCCGTTCGGCCTGCAGGCCAAGCTGCTGCGTGTTCTCGAAAGCGGCACCATGACACGGGTGGGCGCCACCGAGCCGATCCCCGTGGATGTCCGGGTCGTCACCGCCTCGAACCGCGATCCGAAGCAGGCCATCAAGGACGGAAAGCTTCGCGAGGACCTGTTCTACCGGCTCAACGTCTTTCCGATCCGGCTCCCGCCGCTTCGGGAGCGTGCCGAGGACATCGAGCTTCTCGCCGAGTACTTCCTCGAGAGGGTCAACGAGCGCGAGGGGACCTCCAAGAGGGTGAGCGATGCGGCGCTCAAGCGCCTCACCTCGCTGCCCTGGCCGGGCAACGTGAGGGAGCTGAAGAACGCGGTCGAGCGTGCGGCGATCCTCGCCGACAGCGTGATATCACCGGCGGAGCTGCCCGATTTCGATCCGGCTCTCGGGGCGGTCACCTCGGAGGATTCCGTGCTGCCCCTGAGGATCGGCGTTCCGCTCGCGGACGTCGAGCGGAAGGTGATCCTCGCCACGCTCGAGGAGCTCAAGGGGGACAAGAAGCGCGCGGCCGAGGTGCTCGGGATCAGCCTCAAGACGCTCTACAACCGCCTCAACGTCTACGAGGCGAAGGGGCTGCGCTGAGCGCAGGCTCGCCCGGCTTTTTGTAGAAAGCTCCGTTCCGCCGCCGGCCCCCGTCCGTCCGATTCTCCCGTGCCTCGCGGCTTCCCACCCCCCCGTCTCCGGAACGTGCCTTGCACCTCATGGGGGACCGATCTGTGCATACCCGATACGAAAGGAGGCCTATGCCCACGACGATCAAGGACCTCATGAACAAGAACGTGGTTTCCCTCGACGCCGGCCGTTCGGTCGTCGACGCTGCGCAGTCCATGAAACAGCGCGATCTCGGCAACGTTCTCGTGACGGAGGGCGGTCGCCTGCGGGGCATCGTCACCGACAGGGACATCGTGGTGCGGTGCCTGGCCGAAGGCAAGGATCCGGGCAGGACCAGACTCGCGGACTTCTGCACCACCGAGATGGTCACGCTCGAAAGCGACGCGCCGGTGGACGACGCCGTGCGTCTGATGCGGGAGAAAGCGATCCGGCGCATTCCCATCATGGATCACGGCAAGCCGGTCGGTGTGGTCTCTCTCGGCGACCTGGCCAGGGAACGCGATCCGGAATCGGCGCTCGGGCGTATCAGCGCCGCGCGCGCCAACAACTGAAGAAGGGAGACACGACGTCCCCCTCCCCTGCGATCGACGTGGACGAGACCGAGGAGGGATACAACGTCGCCGTTTCGGTAGCTCTCATGGCCGCCGCCGGCGTGGATGGAGCGCGTCTCCCGATGACCAGGACAGATCATGCCAGAGCTTCCTGACGTGGAGGGGTGGCGGCGCTATGCAGCGCGCTACGCCCAGGGACGCCGGGTGCGCGCGGTGCGCGTTCGTGACGACGCCGTTCTGCGCAACACCTCACCGCAGGGTCTCGGTCGCGCGCTCAAGGGCAGCCGGCTGGGAGCGCCGGGCTGACGCGCAAAGACATTACCAGGATTCTCGAGGGACGCCGCGGCGGCATCAAGTCCGCTCTCATGGATCAGCAGCTCCTCGCCGGGATCGGCAACGAGCTGTCGGACGAGATGCTGTGGCGGGCGCGCCTGGCGCCCACCCACGAAGTCCGCACTCTCTCAGGGGACGCCATCGGCCGCCTGCATCGCTCGATGGAGACCGTGCTGAGCCGGTCGATGGCGCACGGCAGGATTCCCTCGCGCGGGCCCTGGCTCGAGGCGGTACGGGAGGAGGATGATCCTCACTGCCCGCGGTGCGGCACCCCGCTCAGGAGGAGCAGGGTCTCGGGCCGGACGGCCCTCTGGTGTCCGCGCTGCCAGTCCTGAACCGGCCCGAGGGGGGCCGCGGCCGCATCACACATCAGGCGACCTTCCGCACCTCCTCGCTCGGCGGCACCTCGTGCCCCGTGGCCTCGCTCACCGACACGGCGCCCGCACCCGACAACAGCAGCGAGACGAGCCCCGAGATGTACAGCAGGTTGACCTCGTAGCCGGGCATGCCGAACTGCGGGCCCGACCCGGTCATCCCGGTGATGTTGATGAAGTTGAAGCCATGAGGCAGATGCACGGCGAACAGCGCGACGAGCATCTCGATCGTCAGCAGCACCGTGACGGGCACGATCAGCAGGCCCGCAACCAGCGCGAAGCCGCCGAAGAACTCCAGCCCCCCCAGCGCCCACGAAGCGAGCGCCGGCAGCGGAACGCCCATCGACGCGAGCATCTCCTGGAACTGGTCGTGACCGGCGATGGTGAGCAGCTTCGGGTATCCGTGTATGATGAACGCGATCCCGAGCATGAGTCTCAGCGGGATCGGCGCCCAGTATCTCATTAACCGTGAACGCATCGGCACATCCTCCTTTTCTCCGAGACAATGTCGCAACGATCATGCCAGGCATGAGCCCCGTTCCGGCCCGCCGCAGGCCTGCCCCTTGTGGAAAGAAGGAGATTCTACAATCGCGGTTCGGGGTCACTCCATCCAGATCCGGAGCGGCGCGAGGGACTCGTAGCTGTCGCTGAAGACCTTGAGCGCCACCAGCAGTGGCACCGCGATCAAAGCGCCCGGGATTCCCCACAGCCAATTCCACAGCAGGAGCCAGAGGAGGATCGCCACGGGGCTCAGGGTCAGCCTCCGACCCAGGATCATCGGCGTGATCAGGAGCCCCTCGATCGTCGAGAGAGCCGCGTACCCGGCGGCCGCCGCCAGCGTGGGACCGAGCGGCTCGAACGTGACCAGCCCCACGAGGAAGACCACGACCACCCCGACCATCGAGCCGAGATAGGGGACGAAGTTCAGCACGCAGGCCATGACCCCCCACAGGGCCGGGTTGGGCATGCCGACCGCGAACAGGAGTCCACCCACCGCGGCGCCCAGGCCGATGTTGATGGCCGTGATGGTCAGGAGGTACCTCGAGACCCGCGCCTGGATGCTCCGGAGTCCGGAGGCTCCCGAGCGTTCGCCGGACGGGGGTGGGAGGGAGCGCGACAGCTTGGACGCGATCGTCTGCCCGTGGGACAGCAGGAAATAGGTGAGCACGAGACCGATGAGCGATCCCGCAGCCAGATCGCCCAGCGCCGCGAAGAGGCCGTCCGCGAGGGACGCCTTCTCCACCCGGACGACCTGCTCATCGTCCGCCGAGGGGATCCGGGCGATCTCTTCGACGTTCTTTGTCGCCCGTGTGACCTCCTTGACCGGCTCCTTGATGGCTCCCAGCTTGTATTCCGCCCGATGCAGCTTCGCGGGCAGCTCCCGGGCCCAGTCGAGGGCCGGCTGGTAGACGAGATACGCGGCACCGGCCGCCGACCCCGAGCAAGCGAGCAGGATGATCGCCGCGCTGATGGAGGGCGGAATCCGGACGCGGCGTGCTGCGCGGATCAACGGCTCGAGCACGAATTGCAGCAGGACCGCGGCCAGGATGGGCAGGAAGAGGGCTCTCGTGAAACGAAGCACTGTCAGGGCGACCGGGACGGCCAGCAGAACGAGAGCGCCGGTGCTCGTGGGTCGATTCACTTTCGGCTCAATCGGGGCTCTCGCGCCGGCGGGTGCGCGACACACCCGTCACGACGCCGATCCCGAATAGCACCAGTGACCCGATTCCGATCCAGATCGGCGGCAGGCCGAGGCGGTGCGCGCCCCAGGCCAGACCGCCGATCACGATCAGATAACCGAGCAGGTAGAGCAGCATGTTCGACATCGCATCAGGTCCCTTCGCGCTAGATGCGCCTGTGTCTGAGCGTTCCGGTGAGCAGGCTCACCAGGAACAGCACCAGGAACACGATGAACAGGATCTTGGCGATGCCCGCGGAGAGGAAAGCCACCCCGGAGAGTCCGAGGAGCCCCGCTGCGAGCGCGATGACGAGGAATACCAACGCCCAGTAAAGCATGTTGCCTCCTTTCATGATGAGCATGATTCGAGGGGGCCCTGCCGGGTGAGACGATCAGGCTTCGGGCAGCTCGCGCGCGCTGGTGGTCTGCACCTTCGCGCTCGTCCCCGCCGGCAACAGGGCGTCGTCGCCCTTGCGCGAGGCGATCGCCGTGCCGATGCCGCCGCCGATGACGGCGCCCTCGACCGCGCCCTTCGTGTCCTTGCCGATGATCTTGCCCAGGATGGCGCCGCCCACGGCTCCGCCAACGATGGCGCCGGTGTCCTTCCCCGTCTCCTTCTTGGCGTAGGCAGCCATGCCGCCCTCGACAGGGACCGTATCGCCGTTGGCGAGCTTCACCGAGTTGAACGCGACCGCCACCATGGCCTGGCCGCCGAACCGCTTCGCCGGCTTCACTCCGCTGACGGTCCCCTGCACCCGGGTGCCCGCCGGGATCAGCACGGCACCGTCGGCCACGACATCCGCGGTGACCTCACCCTGTACCGGCTGACCCACCGTGGCGGTGTCGCTCGAAACGGTGGTCTGCAGCCGGATGGGAACGAGGGTGTTCGCCGGCAGCGTGTGCGTGGACGACGCGAAGTAGCCATCGTTCGAAGCCGGCTCGTTCGTCGCCGTGCCCTGCGTCGATCCAACGCCCGAGCAACCGATGGAGAGCATGAGAACGCCCATCGTGATCATTGACTCGATCTTGAATGCAGTTTTCATCGTGCCACCTCCTTGAGTCCTGGGGCCTCGATAGGGATGTCCGGGCAAGGCCCTTTTGTGCGGGGCTGGGACTTCAGGATCGGAGACACTGCAGCATTCATGCCAGTCGAGCGAACGCAGGAGGCGAAGCGAAAGTCACCACGGATCGGCTGCCCCAATGCACAAAACGGCGTGCAAAGGAGAAAACGACCGCGTGGTCAGGGGTTGCTGGCGCTGACTTCTATTCGGGCGCCTCCAGGGTCATCGGGTCCCGCAACGGCAGGATCGTGACCGGCCCGAAATCGGAGTACCGCTCCGGGTGCTTGTCCGAGCCTGCCTCGACCGCCTTCGGGTCCCCCACCACGAGAAACACCAGCTTGTCCGGGTGCAGGTACTTCTTCGCCACGTCGAGAACCGCATCCGGCGTGACCGCCTCCATGTTCTTCGTGTACTCCTGCCAGTAGTCGTCCGGGCGGCCGGTGTAGGCGTCCTGTGCGAAGGTGTTGACCATGGCGTTGCGGCTGCTGAACGGGTTGACCACGTTCGAGATGAAGCTCGCCTTGGCGTTCTCGACCGCCTCGGGATCGCACTTCTCTTTTCGGATGCGCTCGATCTCGGTGACGACGAGCCGGGTGCCGAACGCGGCGGTGGCATGCTTGGTCTGAAAGTAGGCCTGGAACGTGCCCGGATACAGCACCGGGCGGTCGAAGGAGCTTCCGGCGCTGTAGGCCAGCCCTTCGTCCGAACGCACGCGCCGCATGATGCGCGAGGTGAACCCGCCTCCGCCCAGGATGTCGTTCATCACCAGGAGCGCGTACTGGTCGGGGATGTCCCGCTTGACGCCGAGATGCCCGATCCGGATGCGCGACTGGTTGACATCCTCCTTGGGCACGATGTACACGCCGGGTCTGGCTTCCGGGATCCGATCGGGGACGGGCGGCAGCGACAGCTTGCGGTCCGGCCAGTCGGCGAGCAGCGCATCCAGCTTCGCCAGCATGTCCGGGCTGTCGAGATCGCCCGAGGCGGCGAGGATGAGGTTCTTCGGGAAGAAGTAGGTCTTGTGGAACGCGATCAGATCGTCACGCACGATGGAATCGACCGACTTCTTCGTGCGTCGATACTGCGTGCTGGACGGATGATCGCCGTACATCAGGAACTGCCACTCGCGCTCCTCGATCGCGCGGGTCGACGCGTTGCGCTGCTCGAGCTCCGACAGGACATCCGTGCGGTACCTGTCGAGCGCCTTCTGGTCGAAGGTGGGCGTCCGAAGCATCCTCTTGAGCAGGCCGAGCGCCGCGTCGGCGTCCTTCGACAGGCAGAACAACCGGACGGTCCCCATCGACTCGTCGATATCGACCGAGATCTCTCCCGCGAGCAGGGCGAGCTGCTCGTCGAACGCCGCGGGTGTCAGCCCTTCCACGCCGCCGTTCCGCATCAGGTGGGCGGTCATGTCGGCCACACCGGCCTTGTCCGGCGGTTCGTACAGCGTGCCGGCATGGACATAGATCGTCAGCTGGAACGTCGGCACCTCGTGGTTCTCGGCCACGAAGGCCACCGCGCCGGACTTCAGGGTATGCCGGTACTCGCCGGGCTTCGGGGGCGTGTAGCTCAGCTTCTCGAACGTCAGCTTGTCGGGATGGTCCACGATCGGGGCCGCGTCAGACGCCGCGGCCAGGACCGGCGCGACGGCCGATGCCAGGAGCATGATCGCAAAGAAGGTGCGGCCGGGAAGGGCTTTCCACGATCTCGTCATCTGGTTCTCTCCTGTGGCGCGGTCGTCAGTCATTCTTCGTTGCCTTGAGTTCGTCGAGACGCTCGTTTGCGACTTTGAGCAGACGTTCCATGCGATCCTTCTGGGCCGGGTCCTCGACCTGGTCCATCCGCATCGAGAACATCCCGATCATCTGCTCGAGCTGGGCGGCGTCGGTCATCGACTTGATCTGCTCCACCGCCTGGGTGAAGCGCGGGTCCTCGCCTCCCGCTGCAGCCTCTCCCTCGGCCTGTTTCGGGCTGATCAGCAGGACGTTGCGCTGGTCCCTGTCGAAATAGGCGTTCGCCACCCGCTGGACGTCCGCGGCGGTCACGCGATCGCATTTGTCCGGGTTGTTGTTCGCCTCCGTCCAGTCGCCCAGCGCGGCGTTCTGCCCGAGATAGAACAGGATCCCGATCCCCGACATCAGATCCAGGAAGCGGATGTTCTGGACGCGGAGCTGGTTCTTCACCTTCTGCAGCTCCTGCCCGGAAACGGGGTTCTTCTGCAGATCCTCGAGGACCTCGTACATCGCAGCCTCGAGCTGCTCCGGGCGCACGCCGGAGACGCCTTCCGCGCTCATCTGGAACGACCCGGCATACTTGAGCGAGTCCTGCTCTGCACTGACGGCGAGCCCGTCACCGCCGAACATGCGCCCCCCGCCGCCACCGGAGCTCTTGGCGATTCCCTTCTCCTCCACGAGGTTCTTGTAGAGACGCCCCGTCTTGCCGCTCATGATCCCGGCCAGCACCTGCAACGGGTAGCTGTCCGGATGCTTCCAGGCCACCGAGTGATACCAGATCTCGGCCTTCGGGCTGGTCTCTGCCTCGGCGAGGAGGCGCTTCTCTCCGTACTGTTTCTCCTCGAGGGTCACCACATCGGGAGGCTCGACCTTGCCGCGCGGGATGCGATCGAAGTACTTGCGGACCATGCCGATCATCTCGTCCGGCACCAGGTCGCCGACGAGGATCATGGTGAGATTGTTGGGTGCGTAGTAGGTCGCGAAGTAGGCGTTGGCTTGCTCGCGCGTGATGCTGCCCAGATCGGACGGCCAGCCGATCACGTCCCAGTGATACGAGGAGGACTTCCAGAACATCGCCCGGAAGTCCTCGTCGATGAGACCCGTCGGGGTGGAGTCGACCGATCGCCGGCGCTCCTCGCGCACCACGTCGCGCTCCGAGTAGAACTCGCGGAAGACCGGGTCTTTGAACCGATCGGATTCGAGCCACATGTAGAGCTCGATCTTGTTCCTGGGCAGACGGACGAAGTACCCGGTCAGATCCTCGGTCGTGAAGGCGTTGAGGAACATCCCGCCGTTCTTGCTGTACAGCTCGTCCATCTGGTCCTTGATGATGAGATCGCGCTGCTCGAGGATCAGCTTGTCGAACTCCGCCTCGAGCGCGCGATAGCGGTCGGTCTTCGAGTTGGGGTCCAGCATCTCCCCGCTCGTGCCCCGTCGCAATCCTTCGCGCATGACCCGCTCTTCTTCCCGCATCTGCGCGCGCAGATCGTCGAGACGTGCCATGACCTCCCTGTCCCGCTTGATGTCCTTGGTGCCGATCGTCTCGGTGCCCTTGAACATCATGTGCTCGAACAGATGCGAGATCCCGGTGATGCCGGTGGTCTCGTTGGCCGACCCGACCCGGGCGAAGATGGCGGCCATGATGGTGGGTGCTTCGTGCCGCTCGACCATCAGGACCTGCATCCCGTTGTCGAGCCGGTACTCCTTCGCATCGATGTTCTGCGCGACCGCGGGCGCCGCGAGCGCGAGCGCCGCCGTCAGGCAGACGCCTGCCGCAACCGGGGAACGACTTTTCATCACGGACTCCTGTATGTTGATCGGTGATCGGCGGTTCGCGCGTCGATCGGGCGTGCGGCCCCTCCCACGTGCATGCCGTTCTTCCATTCTGCCGGAAAGCGCAGGCGCCGTCCAAGCCCCGGGCGGGCTGTGTCGAACCCATTTGATTTCAATGGGATGGAGGAGGCGCTCGCCTGATGGCGAAACAAAAAAGGCGGCCGCCTCCATCGGGAGGCGGCCGCCTCGAATCAGATCGGTTACAGGCTCCTACCAGTCGAACCCGAGGGTGAAGACCGGTCCGGACACCCGCCAGATGGCCTGCAGCCTTTTGGGGTCGTCGTCCCTGTAGTCCAGCTCGGACGCCTTGTAGCCGCCGAAGGCCGTCATACCCCAGCCCGAGAACATCCACTTGTAGGCCGCGCCGGCCGTGAAGTCCCATGTCAGCTTCGATGAATGCGACGTGGCGCCGAATCCGGCGATGGTCGCCTTGCTCACGAAGGCCCAGTGGCCACCCATCGGCTGCGCCAGACTCATGCCGAAGAACGGGTCGGTCCAGCTGATGCTCTTGGACTCATTGAACGAGCCGGGACCCGAGAACAGATGCCCCTTGAACTTCACGAACCGCAGGCCGCCGAGAATCTGGACTTTGGGCGATTTCTCTCCACTCATGGGAAGCCGGTAGCCGAAGCCGGCCTCGATGTTGTCCCATTCGAGCGTGGCCGTTCCCCTGAACGTGCCGATGCCGGTGTCAAGCCTCACAGGGTCCTCGGTGAACTCAATCTTGCTTCCCGAGAAGATGCCGGCCCAGTTGCCCTTGCCGATCTCGAAACCGATCCCCGCGGAGCTGCTGATCTTGTCCTTGATGTCTCCGAAGCTCGCGTTCACTTCGTGGCAGATCCCCTTCAGACACGTGGGGCCTTCGATGTTCAGGCCCCAGACCGATATCGGCGTGACGCTGAAACGCCACTTGTCCGGGCTCGATGCCTGCCCGAAAGCCGTCCCGGGGGCCGTCGCCGTCGCCACCGGCTGATCGCCGGCCGTCGCGGCCAGGGTGGTGTCGCTGTCCGACTCGGCGGCCATGGTCAGGGACGCCAGAGCCACGAGCAGCATCAGTGTAATCATCGACCACTTCTTCATTTCCCGTCCTCCATCATTCAGTTGCCCGCTCTTTCCGGTCGATCGCCCCCGGGAAACCATCTTCCCGCAGGGGCACCGGCATCCCATGACCCGCCGTTGTCACGGCCGGGCCTCTACTTCGCCAGCGGAATCTGCGCCACGAGGTTCATCATGACGATCGTGTCGAGCTTGTTCTCGATCTGGTAGAAGCGCATCACGCTCTTTCCGGACAGCACCTGGTTGAACTTCGGCAGGTACTTCTCCTTCACCTTCATCCCGGCTTTCTGCACTTCCATCGAGTCGGACACCAGCTTCGAAGCCTGCTCGTCGGTCAGCGTGTCGTAGTTGGTCGCGTAGTCGGTGATGGTCTTGACCGCCTTGTCGCCGACCTTGTCCATCTCCGCGCGATACTCGCGGTAGACCGGCCAGAAGGAGGCGGCTTCGGCCTCCGACAGGGGCAGATTCCCGGCCACGATCGCCTGCCGGTCCGCCTGGATGTCCGCGCGCGTCACCTCGATGCTCGTTCTCGCCTGCGCCGCCACGGTTCCCGCGCTGACGAGAGCGAGCGCTATCGTCAGGACGATGACTACAAAACTCCTCATCTCTTCTTCTCCATGCCTCGCTTGCGCCTTCAGACACTCGGACCCGCGGCGACCGGTGCGTCACCGCTCCCATCGAGTTGTGTTTCAGTTTCCCACAGGCTCGTCCGGCTCTGGTATTGGCCTTTGGTCCAACAGGCTCAGAGCGGCTGCACGAAGGCGATGTTCCGTCTCTCGAGGTGCGGAAGGAGGGTGCTTGATCAAGAGGATGTCGCATTACGGGTCGGGTGGGTCGCGATCCGCAGGCATGCGCCTTGCGAAGCGGGGATCCCCGGACGTACTCTTGCTGCTGGCGCAGGAGGGGGCCGTTCATGGCAGCAGGCGGGGCAGACCGCCGCATCTTCAG
The DNA here is from genome assembly GCA_963806495.1 of uncultured Acidobacteriota bacterium. GTDB lineage: Bacteria > Acidobacteriota > Polarisedimenticolia > JACPZX01 > DASXTC01 > CAWDYA01. The sequence goes on from CAWDYA010000008.1 coordinate 449,983, forward strand.
ACGTTTCGGGGTCCCGGCAGGTATCGGGCTTTCGCTTCTCGCGGCGCTGGGCAGCGCTCCGGAGACGCCGGTGCCGATCCCCGTGTTCGTCGAGGTCTCCGGCCCCTCGGGCATCGCCTTCCATCACATCTCGGGCGGCGAGGAAGAGAAGCCCTATATCTTCGAGACGAAGGGCGCGGGCATCTGCGCCTTCGATTACGACAACGACGGGTGGCTGGACCTGTACCTCGCGCAGGGCTCGACGCTCGATCGTTTCAAGGCGGGCCGCAATCCGCATGGCTCGCTCTTCCGCAACCTCGGCAACTGGAAGTTCGAGGATGTCACGGAGAAAGCGGGCCTCACCGTGCCGGCCTGGGGGATGGGGGTGACGGCGGCCGACGTCGACAACGACGGCCTCGTGGACCTCTATCTCACGAACCTCGGCGCCAATATCCTCTATCACAACGACGGCGACGGGACTTTCCACGACGTGACCGGCGCGGCCGGCGTGGGAGACACGCGCTGGAGCACCTCAGCGTCCTTTGCGGACTACGACGCCGACGGTCTGCTGGATCTCTTCGTGCCCAACTACCTCGACGTGGGGCCGGACCATCTGCCGAAGCCCAAGGGGACGCCCGAATGCGCGTACCGGGGCCGCCCGGTGATGTGCGGCCCGAACGGGCTGCCCGGCGCGGCCAACGTGCTCTACCACAACGACGGCGACGGGACGTTCAGCGACGCCAGCGAGCGGTCGGGGGTCGTGGATCCCTCGAAGTACTATGGGCTCGGCTCCGTCTGGGGTGACCTCGACAACGACGGCGACCTCGATCTCTATGTCGCCAACGACGCGACGCCGAATCAGCTCTACGTGAACGACGGGCACGGCCACTTCACCGAGCAGGGCTTCCCCAGCGGGCTGGCGCTCTCGGGCACCGGCCTCGCGCAGGCCAGCATGGGCGTGGACATGGCCGACTACGACAACGACGGGCTGCTGGACGTCTACACCACGCATTTCGCGGGGGACTACAGCACCCTGTATCACAACGAGGGCGGGCTGTTCTTCGAGGACGTCACGGCGCGCGCCGGCATCCTGCTGCCCGACATGCCGCTGGTGAAGTGGGGCACCCGGTTCGTGGATCTCAACAACGACGGCTGGAAGGACATCTTCCACACCAACGGCCATACCTACCCCTCGCTCGATCGGGAGCCGATGGACCAGGATCACTACCGGCAGCCGCAAACGCTCTACCTGAACCTGCACGACGGGAAGTTCCTCGACGCCTCGGCCCTGGCGGGCCCCGCCCTGCAGGAGCTGCACGTCGGGCGCGGCGCGGCCTTCGCCGACCTGGACAACGACGGGGACATCGACATCGCCGTGGCGCAGATGAACGGCGGGCCGCTGTTGTTCCGCAACGACCCGCCGGGCGGCAACCACTGGGTGATGTTCAGGACCGTGGGAGAGAAGAGCAACCGCGACGGCATCGGCGCGCGTCTGACGGTCGTCGCCGGCGGCCTGCGGCAGATATGGGAGATCAAGCGTACCGTGGCGATCTATTCCTGCAGTGACCCGCGGGCCCACTTCGGCCTCGGCGCGGCCTCGCGCATCGACCGGCTCGAAGTGCGCTGGCCCGGCGGCAAGGTCCAGGTGTTCCGCGACGTGCCCGCGGACCGCCACTACCTCGTCGACGAGGAGGGCGGCCTGAGCGAGGAGCGGTTCGGACCGACGACCGGCGGCTCGCCAGGATTTAACGGGCGCTGACCCGACTTCGGAGTCGATCCGGGAGTTGTCACTTGCCGCACCCACGCCCAGCAAGCCGGTGCAGGAGCTGCAGCCCTGCCGAATCCGCCATGTCTTCCGGGCGGCGGACGCTCCAGCTCGGTGCGGGCCTTCACTCTGGTGCCGGCGGACGGCACGCTCCGGGATTGCAGCCGCGAGGAGAACCCGCAACTCTTCAACGCCGACGTGCTGCAGGAATACGTACCGGTTCCGCAACAAGCTCTGGGACAAGTTCTGCGAGCCGTGGGCGCGAGGAACCGCTTCGGGCCCAGCCCCCTCAGGTCCCCGGCACCACCTGGTGCCCATCCCTCGACAGCGCCATGACCGCCTTGTCCAGGGCCTCGGCTTTCACGAGGAGGTAGTCCGTGTCGTACGTCGAGACGACGAAGAGGCCGATCGCTTCCCGTGCGAGGGCCGAGGCAAACGAGGCGATGACTCCCACCTCCGTGAACGCGAACGGCCCCTGGACCTTGAGACACCGCCAGCCCGGCTCTGAGAGGAGACCCTCGGGAACCATCTCCTGGCGGCAGACGAATCGACAACTCGTCGCTCGTCCGCGTGATGGAGAGGAATGACCCCGCACTGGCTTCTCGAGCGTCGCCGAGTCGGGGGGATCCTTCCCCGCCGGGAGGCGGCACACGGCGTAGGAGCCGGGCAGGACCGAGAGGACGAGCCGTCTCGCGGTCATGGACCGAGGAGCAGGCGGTCGAGCACGAGTCTCATCCATGCGCACCTCCCTCGACGATTCTCCACGTGGAGCCGGGCCACCCGCCTCGCCACGGCCCGGAAGGCTATTGCAGGGCTTCCGCGCTGACAGATTATCCGTCATCAGCCGGGTCTACCAGCGATCGATCGGCAAGGGGTCTTTTGGAGCGAATCCCGTGCCGCCGACCCTGCAGGGCGTATGGTACGGGCTGGCGCCGCGGCCCTGGATCCTGCGGGATTCCGGGAGGGGTAACCAGGCCCCGGGGTATTTCCTGCTTGTGAGCTATAATCGCCGGGACCTGCGAGCACGGCCCAGAGGAGAGAGATGAGCCGCCCCGCGCTATCCCGATACCGGATCCACGATCAAATCGGCGCCGGGGGGATGGGCGTTGTGTACCGTGCCGAAGACACCTCTCTGCGGCGTCAGGTCGCCCTCAAGTTTCTTCCTGCCGAGTTCGCTGCCCGGGGGATCTTCTCGCCCGATTCGATCGCGAGGCCCGTGCCGCCGCTGCCCTGAGCCATCCGGCCATCTGCACCATCTATGAAGTGGGCTGCGTCGATGCATCGGACGAGGTCACCGCCGTTTCCGGCATTGCGCCTCCGCCCCCGGGGACGCACTACATCGCCATGGAGTATGTCGACGGGAGCACGCTGCGGTCCCGCATCGCGGGAGCCCCGATGCCGGTCCCCGAAGCCCTGCGAGTCGGGACGGAAAGATCGCCTCGGGATTGCAGCACGCACACTCCGCAGGGGTGATTCACAGGGATCTCAAGCCCGGCAACATCATGATCACTGCCGATGGGCGCGTAAAGCTCCTCGATTTCGGCCTCGCGAAATTCGTCGGGGGGGGCGCGGGCGCCGCCCCGACAGCCAACGCCAGCGAAGCGGAGACGCTCTCGGCGAGCCTGACGCACCACGGCGAGATCCTCGGCACTTCGGCCTACATGTCTCCCGAGCAGGCGCGTGGCCTGGAACTCAATCATCGCTCGGACATCTTTTCCTTCGGCACGGTGCTGTACGAAATGCTGACCGGCCGGCAGGCATTCAGTGGTCCGACGCGATCCGATGTCCTCGGTTCTATCCTGAGGGACCAGCCGCCCCCCGCGTCGCGGGCCAACCCCGAGGTCCCGGCGGAGCTGGATAGGATTCTCGCAAAGTGCCTCGAGAGGGCACCTCCAATCGTTTTCAGCACGCGAGCGAATCTCGGCCGTGGACCTTCGTCGGCTCCAGGGGCTCACCGGGGGGTCCGGCTTCCCCGCGCCGGCCGCAGCAGCGCCCCCCGGGGGCAAGCGGCTCCTGACGTTCGGCGCCTTCCTCACTCTGCTCACCGCCGCTCTCGTGACGGCCCTCGTAATCCGCGGTGCCGGGCATCCCGCCCCTGACGCCGCTCCGATCGGCGTCGCCATCCTTCCGCTCGAGTACGAAGGCCCCCCTGACAGAACGGACCTCAAGGACATCGTGCCGCTTGTGCTGGCCGAGACGATGCGAGATTCGCCTTCTGTCCGGGTTGCTCCGTTCGCGTCGAGCCGGACCTACAGTGCGAACGCCAGCGCGGAGAGCATCTCGCGGCAGCTTGGCGTCGATTGGGTGATCGCCGGAAAGCTCGTGACGGATGGCCAGGTCTTCACGGTGTCCTTGCACGCCTCGAGCGCCGGCGGGGGAGGCGCGACCTGGTCGAAAACCGTGGAGGGCAGGCTCTCCGATATTGTGGCGCTCTCGACGACACACGCACTCGAGCTGCTCCGCGTCGTCGGCGCCCAAACGGCGGAATCACCGAGCGGCCCCCGGGGATCGAACCCGGCCGCCATGGAGGCCTACCTCCGCGGCATGACCCTCCTGGAGGGCTGGGACGTTCAAAGGAACGCCGCTGAGGCCGAGAATGCGTTTCGGGAGGCGATCGCACTCGATCCGGAGTTCGCCATCGCCCATGCGAAGCTCGCGGTCGCCCTGCTCAGCCGGTTCAGCCGGACCCGGGACGCGTCGACCATCGGCCAGGCGGCCGCAGCCGCCGAACGAAGCCAGTCACTCGCGCCCTCACTCCCCGAGACGAATGCCGCAGTCGGCATGGTGGAGCTGCAGCGGGGGCGGTCGATTGCGGCCGCGGAGGCGTTCGAGAAGGCGCTTGCGCTGGCGCCGGCGGACGACGCCCTTCACAGGAGCGTCGCCCGTGCCTATGCCGACCTCGGACGCGACAGTGATGCCGAAGCGATGTATCAACGGGCCGTGGACCTGCGGCCGAGCTTCTGGGGCAACTACAACTCGTGGGCGACTTTCTGTCTGAAGCGCGCAGACTGGACAAGGCGATCGAGCTGTTCGGGAAGGTGATCGAGCTCCACCCCGAAAGTGACATCGGATACACGAACCTCGCGGCCGTCTATATTGTCCAGGGGCGGCACCAGCAGGCCGAGCCCCTGCTCCGTGCGGCGTTGAGCATCAACCCGAGCGTCCAGACGTACAACAATCTCGGGACTGTCTACTACGCTCTGGGCCGCTTTGAGGACGCGGCCGGACAATGGGAGGAGGCGCTTCGGCTCTCGAGTGACGCGATGATCTACTCGAATCTGGAGACGCGTACAGGCAGGCTGGCCGCCAGTCCGAGTCCGGCGGCGCATACGAAAGGGCCGTAGAGATGGCCGCTCAAAGCTGGCGATCAATCCAGCCGACACCGAGACCAGAGCGATGGTCGCCAACGCGCTCGCCGGCAGAGGACAATGCGACGACGCCCTGGCCGAGGCGGCGCGCGCCGCCTGAGAGTCACGCCGATCCCACCGTTGCCTACTACGCCGCCATAGCCTCTGCGGTCTGCCGCGATCAGGAGGGAGCCGTGCGTTACACCCTCGAAGCGATCAAGGGCGGAGTTATCGCGGACCTGAAGACGAATCCCGACCTCAAGGCGATACTGGGTGACCCCGCGGTCTCCCGGGCTCTCGAGTAGCAGCCGACGCGGACCCGCTACGGGTTGTCGACTACCATCACACCGGGATCTTTCTCATCCGCCAGGTTCCCGTCCTTGTCCCACAGAAAGACCGTGAACCTGAAGGTCGCTTCATTCGGGATGCTCTGGTCGTGTTCGTCGAACACGCACGAATCATCCGGCGACTTGCTCATCATGCAGCGACCCGCGACAGGGTACTTGGCCGTGGGTTTCTTCATCTTGAACTTGAAGGGGCCTTTGTGCGGTTTCGAGTCCGCGTCATATCTGGTCTGGAAGTCAATCTCCAGCTGATAACCCGCCGGGAGTTTCGCGACCCCGAACGTCAGAGTACCATTAACCGATTCCTGAACACACTTGTCGCTCCTGAACTCGATGGTCGGTGGGTTCGTGTTCGTGTCAATCTCAATCGACACGACTTGTTTCTTGCTTTTGGGGACAGGTGCATAGTTGGAACAATCAGGGCCCGCCAGGAACTTGTTCTGGAGAGACCCTCCCCGGTCCGGCCGTGGGTTGGGCCGAGGCTCCTTCCGCCCCGGCAGATGTCGTGTCCTGAAGTATCATGCCAAGCGCGAGAACGAGAATTACTGGAACTGCGCCGTATCCGGTTCGTCGCCGCATCTCCAACCCTCCTGGTGGGATTGTCATCCCGGTTCGACCGTTGCTCCCTGACCGAATCGGGCTGAGACTAGCACAGCTTTCGTTCATGCAGAACTCGAGCCGTCCACTGTGGAGAGACTGGGGAAACTCGCTTACTGGACGCGCGCCTCGCCACGCAGCCGATCTGCAAGGAGCGCTTCGAAGTGCTAATCCGGGCGGCTTTTCTAACTCACTGATGACGCATGACTTTCGTTGTGAGAGTTCCCCGGAACATGGAGTCCTACGCAGTCGTGGAGAGGTTGTGAAGGCGAATCCTGATGGGGTCGGGATTCGCAGGACGTCCCTGAGCTGCAATAAGCTGTATGCTGGGACAAGCGCGAGACTTCGTGGCGCCTCGACCCGCCATCTACCCACGGTTCTCGCCAAGAGCCCGGACGACGTCCGGCTCATCTCTTGCCGACGATCCAGCCCACTGTCTCCGAACCTCCCCGGGTCGGGGAACGGAAGCACCCTCTCACCGACCCGGGATGGAAGCTCGACATGAAGGCCGTCGCCCTCGACGTGTCGTCTCCGGTGGAAGAACCGATCCGCGCCGAGATCTTCGGCATCGAGCGCCTCGAGCAGCATGCCGAGAGCCTGGCCGCGACCCATCGCGCCTCCGGGAAGCGCCGGAAAGGGCGGAATCTCCTCGCCCGGGTCGGCGAGAACGCGGACCTGCTTCTGGCCGGCTACCGGAACATCGCCGCAACGGTCATGGCGAAGCAGGAGATCACACCCGCCGCCGAGTGGATCCTCGACAACTTCCACGTCGTGGACGAACAGCTGCGTGGCATCCGGGACCACCTCCCAGGCAGCTACTACCGCCTGCTTCCGAAGATCGAGGCGGGCCATCTCGCGGGGTATCCCCGTGTCTACGGGCTGGCATGGGCCTACATCGCCCATACCGACAGCCGGTTCGAGATGGAGACAATCCGGCGATTCGTCCTTGCCTACCAGCGTGTCCAGCCTCTGACCATCGGCGAACTCTGGGCGGTCGCCATCCACCTTCGCGTGGCGCTCGTGGAGAACCTTCGACGCCTGTCGCAGTTGATCATCCACTCCCGCCAGGAGCGGGCCCGGGCCGATCAGGCGGCGGATCGCCTGATGGGCCTCAGCGGCTGGCCGGTCGAGAGTCCCGACAGCGTCCTGGGAAGCCTGGGCGACGCCCCCCTGGCCCGCGCGTTCGCCGTACAGCTCGTCCAGCGGCTTCGCGGCCAGGATCTCTCCATCGTGCCGGTCCTGACCTGGCTCGACAAGCATTTGGGAGCGCAAGGCACCTCGGCCGACGAGGTGGTGGCCCAGGAGCACCAGGCGCAGGCCGCGGCCAACGTCACCGTCCGGAACATCATCACCAGCATGCGATGGGTATCCTCCGTCGACTGGCCCGGGTTCTTCGAGAGCGTCAGCCTCGTGGACGAAGTCCTGCGCACCGTTTCCGGATTCGCCGCCATGGATTTCGCGACCCGGGACGAGTACCGGGCCCGGATCGAGATGCTCTCGAGGGGTTCGGGTCGGCCGGAGATCGAGGTGGCGCAAGAGGCGGTGCTCCTTGCCCGGAAAGCGGCCCGGGACGATGGGCGGGCGGAGACGCTTCCCGGCGTGCCCGACCTTGCCGAGGAGGACCCCGGGTACTACCTCGTTGCCGGTGGCCGGTGGGAGTTCGAGAAGACACTGGGGTTCCGGGTCCCCTGGCGCATCCGGCTTCGCCGCGCCTGTCGCGGCCATGCGTTGGCAGGATACCTGGGAGGGGATCAGCTGCGTCACCGCCCTCCTGCTCGCCCTTCCTCTTTATGTGACATGGAGCGCCGGCGCGAACCCGTGGGTCCTGCCCCTGATGGCTATCCTCGGGCTCGTGCCCGCTTCGGGGATCGCCGTGGCGCTCGTCCACCGTCTGGTCCCGTTCCTGGTTCCACCCAGAGCGCTCCCCAAGCTGGAGCTCGCTCGCGGCGTGCCCCGGGAGCTTCGGACCCTGGTCGTCGTCCCCACGATGCTCACCCACGAGGCCGACATCGCGGCGCAGCTCGAGCGGCTCGAGGTGCACTATCTCGCGAATCCCGAGGGCCACCTCCACTTCGCTCTCCTCACGGACTGGGCGGACGCGCCCGAGGAGAGGATGGCCGGTGACGAGGATCTCCTCGCCGTGCTGGCGGACGGCATCACGCGCCTCAACGCCCGGTACGGGATGCCGCCCGGCGGCAAAGAGCGGTTCCTCCTGCTCCATCGCCGGCGCCTGTGGAACGACAAGGAAGGCAAATGGATCGGCTGGGAGAGGAAGCGCGGCAAGCTCCATGAGATGAACCGGCTTCTGCGCGGGGCCGTGAACACCACGTTCGTCCCGATCAACGGCCGGCCACCGGTCGTCCCGGAGGGTGTCCGCTACGTCATCACCCTGGATGCCGACACCCGGCTCCCGATGGGAACCGCCCGCCGTCTGGTCGGAGCGATGGCGCATCCGTTGAACCGGGCGCGGTTCGACCCTCGTAAGAGACGTGTCGTCAGCGGGTACGCGATTCTGCAGCCACGGCTCACCCCGTCCCTGCCGACCGGCCCGGGCAGCACGATCTACCAGCGGATCATCTCGGGCCCGGGAGGCGTGGACCCCTACGCGGCTGCGGTCTCCGATGTGTACCAGGATCTCTTCGGTGAAGGGTCGTACACGGGCAAGGGGATCTATGACGTCGACGCCTATGAAGCGGCCCTCGAGGGGAAGGTCCCGGAGAACACCCTCCTGAGCCACGATCTCTTCGAGAGTCTGTTCGCGCGCGCCGGGCTGGCGACCGATATCGATCTCTTCGAGGAATTCCCCACCAACTACGAGGTGGCCGCCCGCCGCAACCATCGATGGGTCCGGGGCGACTGGCAGCTCCTGCCCTGGATCCTGGGTCGGGCACGCGACACATCGGGCGGAAGGCAGACAGCCCGCATCCCTCTGCATGGACGATGGAAGATGGCGGACAACCTGAGGCGAAGCCTCGCCGCGCCCTCGGCGTTCCTGCTGGCGGTGGCTGCATGGGTTCTCCCGGCCGTTCCACCGCTGCTCTGGACCGGCATCTTCATCGGATCCGTCGTCGTGCCGACCGTGATCCCGGTGATCGACGGGCTCTTCCCGCGACGCTGGGGGATCTCCAAGCGAAGCCACCTGCGTGCCGTGGGGCACGACATCTCCGCGGCGTTGCTGCAGACCTTCCTGGCAATCACCATGCTGGCCCACCAGGCCTGGCTCATGATGGACGCCATCGTCCGCACGCTCGGTCGTCTTTACATCACGAAGCGGAATCTCCTCGAATGGGTGACGGCCGCGCAAGCCGGCTACGGCGCGGACCTGAGACTCGGGGACTTCTACCGGCACCTCCGCTGGGGGGTGCTGCTCGCCGGCGGAGCAGGCCTGTTGTTCATCATCTTCAAGCCGGGCGCCTGGCTCGTTGCCCTGCCGTTCGTCCTTCTCTGGATCGCGTCGCCCATCCTCGCCTGGCGCATCAGTCTTCCGCCCAGGATCGCAGAGTCGCAGACCCTCTCCTCGAGACAGGAGCGCCGTCTGCGGCTCATCGCCCGCCGGACATGGCGGTTCTTCGAGACGTTCGTCGACGAGCGCAGCCACGCCCTCCCGCCGGACAACTTCCAGGAAGACCCCGAGCCCGTGGAAGCCCGCCGCACGTCGCCGACCAACATGGGGCTTTATCTGCTCAGCACCATGGCCGCCCGCGATTTCGGCTGGATCGGGACCCTGGAGACGGTGGAACGGCTCGAAGCCACGCTTCAGACCATGCGCGGCCTGCGCCGGGTCCGTGGCCACTTCCTCAACTGGTACGACACAGGGGACCTGAGGCCGCTGGAGCCCATGTACGTCTCCACGGTGGACAGCGGCAACCTGGCCGGGTATCTGATCGCGCTGGCCCAGGCGTGCCGCGAATCGATCGGCCGACCCGTGGCGGCGCCCGAGATGTTGGAGGGGCTCAAGGACGCTCTCCGGCTGCTGCGCCTCACGATGAAAGGGGCCGAAGCGACCCATCGCGCGCAAACGGTCACGGCGGCGCAGTTGAGCGAAGCCGCGGAGGCGACGGCGGACGCGTTGGAGGACTTCCCGGCGTCCATGCCGGAACGCCGCGGCCGGCTCCGGGAGCTCGAAACCCTGACGGACACCCTGCTGGACATCGCACGCACCTTTTCGAGCGAGGTCCACGGCGACTCACGGGCCGATATCCTGATCTGGGCGGCGGCCGCCCATCGCTCTGTGCGGAGTCATGCCCGTGATGCGGACCCGCACGAGGGGGCTCTCAGGAGCCGCCTCTCGGCTCTCGCCGTGCTGGCCGAAGAGATGGTTCGCGCCATGGACTTCGGATTTCTCTTCGACCCCACCTCCGGGCTGCTCTCGATCGGCTATCGCGTGGCCGACGGCACCCTCGACCCCGGCAGGTATGACCTGCTGGCGTCCGAGGCCCGTCTGGCCAGTTTTGTCGCCATCGCCAAGGGCGACGTGCCGCCCCGCCACTGGTTCCAGCTCGGCCGATCCCTCACGCCGATCGGTCATGGCGCAGCGCTGGTGTCGTGGTCCGGGTCGATGTTCGAGTACCTCATGCCGCTTCTCGTGATGTCGCAGCCCGCCCGGAGCCTGCTGGATCTCACGTGCCGTCTCGTCGTCGGGCGTCAGATACGGTACGGATCCGAGCGGCGGGTTCCATGGGGCGTCTCCGAATCGGCCTACAACGTGCGTGACGCGGAGCTCACGTATCAGTACTCCGCTTTCGGCGTCCCCGGCCTCGGGCTCAAGCGCGGGCTGTTCGAGGACGTGGTGGTGGCCCCCTACGCCACCGCGCTGGCGGCCATGATCGACCCCCGCGCCGCCCTCAAGAACTTCGCCCGCCTCGAGCAGGCGGGAGCCGGGGGGGCCTTCGGGTTCTACGAGGCGCTCGACTACACACCCTCGAGGCTGCCGGAGAACACCGCGGCGGTCGTGGTACGCGCCTACATGGCGCATCACCAGGGGATGACGCTCGTCTCCCTGGCCAACGTGTTGGGCGACGGCCTGATGCAGAGGCGGTTTCATTCCCATCCGATGGTCCAGGCGGCGGAGCTCCTGCTCCAGGAGCGCACGCCGCGCGCGGTGGCCATCACACGGCCACGGGCCGAAGAGGTCCGGGTCGCCGCGCTCGTGCGGGATCTGCTTCCTCCCACCTTGCGGCACTTCGACTCGCCGCACGACATCACCCCGCGCACCCATCTTCTCTCCAACGGCCGCTACACCGTCATGGTAACGGCGGCGGGCTCCGGGTTCAGCCGATGGCGCGATCTCGCCGTGACCCGGTGGCGGGAGGACACGACGCGTGACTGCTGGGGCTCGTTCGTCTTTCTGCGGGACGTGGCGACCGGCGGCGTCTGGTCCGCCGGCTTCCAGCCGAGCGGAACACCCGCGGACACGTACGACGTCGTCTTCACGGAGGACCGCGCCAGGATCACACAAGGGAACCGGTCTCTCTCGACGACCCTCGAGATCGTGGTGTCTCCCGAAGACGACGCCGAGCTCCGCGCACTGACGGTGACCAACCTCGAGAACCGGGACCGTGTGATCGATTTCACGTCCTACGCCGAGGTGGTCCTGGCTTCGCAGGCGGCGGACGAGGCCCACCCCGCCTTTTCGAACCTCTTCGTGGAGACCGAGTTCGTTCCCCGACTCGGCAGCCTGCTGGCGACACGGCGCCCGCGATCGGCGGATGAGCCCCGCGTCTGGCTCGCCCATCTCGCTGCTCTCGAGGGAAAGCCGGCAGGTGTCCTGCAGTACGAGAGCGACCGCGCGCGGTTTCTCGGGCGGGGTCGAGGAGTCCGCACGCCGATCTGCGTCATCGATGGAGGCCGGCTGACCAACTCGACGGGAACGGTTCTGGATCCGATCGTGAGCCTGAGGCACCGCGTGGCACTCCCCCCTCGAGGAACGGTGCGCGTCGTGTACACGACGCTCGTGGCCGGCACGCGCGAGGAGGCGCTGCTGCTCGCCGAGAAGTACATGCAAACGGCAACGTTCGAGCGGGAAAGCACCCTGGCCTGGACGCGCGCCCAGGTCCAGCTGCATCACCTGGGGATTACCCAGGATGAGGCGCATCTGTTCCAGCGTCTGGCCAATCGCCTCCTGTACACCGACCCCACGCTGCGTGCGGCGCCCCAGGTGCTGGCCTCGAATCGCAGGGGGCCTTCAGGTCTCTGGGCCTTCGGCATCTCGGGGATCTCCCGATCGCCGTCGTCAGGGTCGAGACGGACGAGGAGCTGGACGTCGTGAGGCAACTGCTGCGGGCGCACGAGTACTGGCGTCTGAGAGGGGTATCGGCCGACCTGGTGATCCTGAACGCGAGGGGAGCTTCCTATTCCCAGGATCTCCAGCAGTCGATCGAGACCATGGTTCGGGCGATCCAGTCCGACATCGGACACGAGACCCACGGCGATCACGGCAAGGTCTTCGTCCTCCGTGAGGATCTCCTGTCCCCGCAGGACCTGGTCCTGCTGCGCTCGGCGGCACGCGTGCTGATCCTCGCGAACCGGGGCTCGCTGTCCGAACAGACCGTCCGTCTGGGACGAACGGGGCAGACTCCGCGTCCCCGCCGGCCGCGCGCGGACGCCGGAACAGCGATCCCGCCCGCGCTGGACCTCGAGTTCTTCAACGGCATGGGAGGATTCACGCCTGACGGACGCGAATACATCACGGTGCTGGGCAGGGGGCAGTGGACCCCCGCTCCCTGGATCAACGTGGTGGCGAACCCGGCGTTCGGATTCCAGGTCTCGGAGTCCGGCTCGGGGTCGACCTGGTCCGTCAACAGCCGGGAGAACAAGCTGACGCCCTGGTCGAACGACCCGGTAGGCGACGCCCCCGGCGAGACGATCTACGTGCGTGACCTGGACACCGGCACGGTGTGGGGACCCACCTGCCTCCCCATCCGCGAAGAAGGCCGGCCGTATGTCATCCGGCACGGCCAGGGGTACAGCCGCTTCGAGCACACGGCGCACGGCATCGCGATGGATCTGATGATGCTCGTGCCCCTGAGCGATCCGGTCAAGATCTCACGGCTCACGCTGGAGAACCTGTCCGGGCACACCCGGCGGCTCTCGGTCACTGCCTATGCGGAGTGGGTGCTCGGTGTCGCCCGCCCGGGCTCCGCTCCGTTCGTGGTCACCAGCATGGACCCTGCGACCGGAGCGATGTTCGCGCGCAACGCATGGAACGGAGAGTTCGCCGATCGGCTCGCCTTCGCCGATCTCGGCGGGCTCCAGACCTCCTGGACCGGCGACCGGCTCGAGTTCCTGGGCCGCAACACCACTCTCGACCATCCCGAATCGCTCGAACGTGGCGAAAGACTCTCGGGAAGAACGGGCGCGGGCCTGGATCCCTGCGCCGCCCTGCAGACGATCGTCGAGATCGAGCCCGGGGGTCGCGCCGAGGTGCTGTTCCTCCTCGGACAGGGCGAGAGTCCCGAGGAGTCACGGGTCCTGATCGAGCGCTATCGCGCGACGAGCTGCGACCAGGTCCTCCGGGAGGTGCGCGAGCACTGGGACGGCCTGCTGGAGTCGGTGCAGGTGAAGACACCGGATCGTTCCATGGATCTCATGCTCAACCGGTGGCTCCTGTACCAGACCCTCTCGTGCCGGATCTGGTCCCGATCCGCGCTCTACCAGTCGGGAGGCGCCTACGGCTTCCGCGACCAGCTGCAGGACGTGATGGCCCTGGCGGCGGTCCGACCCGACATCGCTCGCGAGCAGATCCTGCGGGCCGCCGCACGACAATTCGAGGAGGGAGACGTCCAGCACTGGTGGCATCCGCCCACGGGGCGCGGGGTGCGAACGCGTATCTCCGACGACCGTCTCTGGCTCGTCTATGCCGTGAGCCACTATCTCCGGACGGCCGTGGACGAGGCTGTGCTCGATGAAGAGGTGCCGTGGCTCGCAGGGGCGCTGCTGGAGGATCGGCAGCAGGAAGCGTACTTCGTGCCCGCGGAATCGCAGCAGCGGTCGACGCTGTACGAGCATTGCGCGCGAGCCCTCGACCGGAGTCTCGACGTGGGCAGCCACGGTCTGCCCCTGATCGGAGCCGGGGACTGGAACGACGGCATGAACCGGGTCGGTCAGGAGGGCCGAGGAGAGAGCGTCTGGCTTGGCTGGTTCCTTCTCGTGAATCTGAGGGAGTTCGCCCCGATTGCCGACCTGCGCGGGGATAGCGAGCGCGCGGCACGATGGCGGGCGAGGGCCGATGCGCTCCAGGTTTCGCTGGACCGGGACGGCTGGGACGGTGAGTGGTACCGGCGCGCGTACTTCGACGACGGGACACCGATCGGTTCGGCGGGGAACGACGAGTGCCGGATCGACTCGATCTCGCAGTCCTGGGCGGTTCTCTCGGGCGAAGGCGTCGGGGATCGGGCACGGCAGGCCATGGAGTCTGTCGACCGTCATCTCGTCCGGCGGGCCGACCGGCTTCTGCTGCTCCTCACCCCGCCGTTCGACCGGACGGTTCTCGATCCCGGCTACATCAAGGGCTACCCCCCGGGGATCCGGGAGAACGGCGGGCAATACACGCACGCCGCGATCTGGTCGGTCATGGCCTTCGCCGAGATGGGCGACGGCGACAAGGCGGCGGACCTGTTCAATCTGCTGAACCCCATCCACCACGCAAAGAGCCGGGCGGATGTCCGCAGGTACAAGGTGGAGCCGTACGCCGTGGCCGCGGACATCTACTCCGAGCCGCCCCACACGGGACGTGGGGGATGGACCTGGTATACGGGCGCCGCGGGCTGGCTGCACCGTGCGGGCCTGGAGTGGATCCTCGGTTTCCGGAAGCAGGGGTCCGCCCTTCGCATCGATCCGTGCATTCCCGGGCGGTGGAGAGGCTTCGAGATCACCTACCGGTTCGGCAGTACCGTCTACCGGATCGCCGTGAAGAACCCGAAAGGAGTGTGCCGCGGGGTCTCACGGCTCAGCCTCGACGGAACCCTGCTCCCGACCGGCACGCTCGTCCCGCTGTCCGACGACGGCGGCGAGCATCACATCGAGGTGATTCTCGGATAGGCGCCCTGTGGAATCACCGACGATGAGGAGGCTGGACACCGGTGCTTCCCCCTGAATATGCTGACCTGCGGATCGGAACCACATAGAGAAAGGGACGCGGACATGAGCGGCGGGCGACGGGTCGTCGTCACGGGGATGGGGGCGATCACCGCCGCCGGTGCGGGCGTGGAGGCGTTCTGGCGCGCCTGCATCGAGGGTCGCTCGGCCCTGCGGCCGCTGACAGGCCCGGACTTCACATGCTTCGGCGCCCCTCCTGCGGGTGAGGTCGCGGAGCCTCTCCGGGCGGAAGAGGATCGTGCAGCGGGTCTCGCGGTTGCGGCCGCCGCCGAGGCGATCGATGCGGCCGGTTACGCGGCTCCGCGGCTGCCACCGACCTCGGGGATCGCGCTGGGGACCTGTCTGGGAGGTGCGCGAGCGGTGTTCTCCTGGCTGGATGCGGGGCGGCAGCGCGGCGTGCAGGCCCGAGCCTCCGCCCCTTCGTCCGCGTGGCTCGGGCACCCGGCCCTGCGCCTGGCCTCGGAGTACGGTCTGGGGGGGCCGGTCGTCTCGCTCTCTTCGGCCTGCTCCTCCGGGGCCGCCGCCATCGCCCATGCCTCCGATTGCCTCCGTCGCGGCGAGACGGATCTGATGCTGGCCGGAGGCGTCGACGCGCTGTCGGCCTTCGTCGTCTCGGGCTTCTGGATCCTGCGTGCCCTGACCTCGACCTGCGTGCGTCCTTTCGATCGACGGCGCGATGGGCTGGCCCTCGGTGAAGGTGCCGGTTTCGTCGTGCTGGAGGATCGCGCGCGCGCCGAGGCGCGGGGCGCCCCCATACTCGCGGAAATACTGGGCAGTGGCAGCGCCGGCGACGCGCACCACATGACCGGTCCCTCTCCGACCGGGGACGGTGCCTTGCGAGCGATGTCCGCCGCGCTGCGCGACGCAGGCCGGACCCCGGAGTGCGTCGAGTTCATCAGCGCCCATGGAACCGGCACGCCGCAGAACGATCGCATGGAGATGCTCGCGATCAGGCGTCTCTTCGGGGACCGGGCGGCGCGTATCCCGGTCAATTCCATCAAGCCGATCATAGGGCACACCCTCGGGGCCGCCGGAGCGCTCGATGCGATCCTCTGCGTCAAGGTGCTGCAGGACGGTGTTCTCCCGCCGACGATCAACAGCGATGAGCCCGACCCCGACTGCGACCTCGCTGATATCCCTCGCTCGCCCCGCCGGCAGCGAGTGCGCTGCGCGTTGTCCACGTCGTCGGCGTTCGCCGGCCACAACGTGTCGCTGCTCCTGGGTCTGCCATGAGATTCGTCCGTCTCGATCCCGCACCGGGATTCATGGGTTTCGGCGTGCTGACGCCGGCCGGGGTGGGAGTGGCCGGTCTCCTGGACACCGGCGTGCCCGACTCGTCCGTGAGTGTCACGATACCCGCCGAGCCTGCGGTCCCGGCCGGCTCGCCCGGCCTGCACCTCCGCAGCCTCGATCGCTACGGGACGCTTGGCCGCGCGGCAGCGATCGCGGCACTGGTCGACGCCGGCATCGCCCCGCCTGAGAGGGTCGATCCGGATTGGGGTGTCGCGATAGGCTCCGGTCTCGGGTGCGGGACCAGCAGCCTCCAGCATCACTTCGATCGGCGCGACGGACCCGCTGCGGAGCTGCGCCCGGCCGTCTTCGTCCGTACCGTTTCCAGCGCCGTCAACTTCGACATCTCCCTGGCCTGCCGCGCGGGAGGGGCGAGCGAGACCTTCGTGTCGGGATGGGCCGCCGGTGCCGAGGCGATGGTTTCGGCCTGCGCCGCGCTCGCCGAGGGGCGCGCGCGGTACATGCTCGCCGGCGGGATCGAGGCGCCGGACGCGCGCGTCGGGGAGTTGCACGTCGCCTTCCGGCGTGACGCGTCTCTACCATGGCTTCCCCGGCGACTTTCCGAGGGCGCGGCGGTCGCGGTGCTGGGGCTCGATGGCCGTGCCGCCGGGCCGGAGCCGCTACGGCTGCGCGCCTATGGCCGAATACACGATCCGGCGGGACGGTTTTCTCTCGCGGGGGCCCTGGACGCGCTCCGGCCGCTGCGCTTCCGGTCCGTACTCATCGCCAACGCGATACCGCCCGACCTCCTGGCGCGCTGGCACAGCGAGGCGGGCTCGGTGCACCTCCTCTCATTGCCCCGATGCGCCGGCGAGCTCGGTGCGGCCGGGGCGCCGGTCGCAGTGGCAATCGCGGCGGCGCGCCGGCTCGAGAGCGTCCTGGTGATCGCCCGGGGAGTCGAGGGAGGCACCGTGGCGCTCGCCGTCGGAGGATGAGCACGCGGAGAGCCGGGAGTCCTGACGCCTCGCCATCCTCGGGAGCGGCTACGGGGACCGAGGATGTCGAGCCGCCTCGGCCACGAGGACCACGTTGCCGGGATGGAACCGGCTCGCCACCTCGTCCTGCTCGACGCGAAAACCGAGATCGACGAGTGCGGTGCGCAGCTCCGAGATGGGACGGAAACGCACCGCTGCTCCCCGGTTCCACCCCGCGCGGGTGACCCACGTCTCGCTGAATCGTGTCCAGCGCGCGCCCCCACCACGGGCGCCGTCACCTTCCCGGATGATCAGGCGACCACCCGGCCTGAGCGCCGCACGGCACCGACGGAGAAGCCCCATTTGTCTGTCGGCCTCGTCGTAGTGGAGCACGTCGACCAGGGTGATGACATCGCAGGCGGGCAGCGGAGAGGTATGCATGTCGCCTTCGATCAGCTCCACACCCGGTAGACCACGGGCCGCGTGATGCCCGCAGCGCATCTTCTCCCTGTCCCATTCGATGCCGAGGACGCGACGTCGCTCGCCGAGCTCCCCGAGCAGCACCGGCAGCATCCCCAGACCGGTACCCAGATCCACCGTGAACGAGTCGGTGCCGATTCGCCGTGCTATGGCGCGGTAGCACGGATCCATGCGGTACTTCACACGGGCGTACCACCGGAATCGCCCGGGAAGCCCGACATACCGCGTCGCCGCGGCCTTGAGGGCACGCCCGATGGGATCACGAGAGGTCCTGACGGTGCCGATCAATCCGCCTCCCCCACTGATCATGACAGCGGAACCTCGGCGGGTTCCCCCCAGACGTATGCCGCCACCGAGCGAACCTGCCCATGATTCGGTAGAATACACCGTTATGTCCCTCCCCCGCGCGCCCCACCGGCCCCTCGAGCCGGAATCAGCTCCGCCGAGCTTCGAGGCCTCGGGTCTCCGCAAGACCTACCGACTCGGCACGGTCACCATCGAGGCTCTGCGTGGGGTCGATCTCGTCGTCACCAGAGGCGAGTTCGTGGTCGTCGCGGGACCTTCGGGATGCGGAAAGACATCGCTCTTCAACCTGCTCGGCGGCCTCGACGGGCCCGACTCGGGGAGCGTGCTGTTCGAGGGGAGCGACCTCGGCGAGCTGACCTCCACCGAGAAGACATTGTTCCTCCGGCGCGAGGTCGGCTTCGTCTTCCAGTCCTTCAACCTCGTTCCCGTGCTCACCGCCTACGAGAACGTCGAGTACCCGCTGTGGATCGACGGCGTCGGCCGGGCCGAGCGGCGTCGCCGTACGCATGAGGCCCTCGCCTCGGTGGGTCTCGCCGATCGCATGCATCAGCGGCCCGACCAGCTCTCGGGGGGCGAGCGCCAGCGTGTCGCGCTCGCGCGCGGCCTCGTCCACGACCCGCGCGTGATCCTCGCCGACGAGCCCACGGCGAACCTCGACTCGAAGACGGGAGCGGATATCATCGATCTGCTGGCGCGAACCAACTCCGAGCGGGGCACGACGTTTCTCATCGCCACCCATGACCCGGCCATCATCGAGCGGTCGCCGCGGACGGTCCGCCTCCTCGACGGGCGTGTCGTCGCCGACGAGCTCGCGGGACCTCGCCGCCCGGCAGGCGCCCGATGAAATTCGCCGTGATCGCCTTGCGAAATCTTGCACGGAACCGTCGGCGAACGCTCCTGTCGCTGCTGATCGTCGCCGCAGGGACGGTCGGAGGTCTCCTCACGGGCGGCTTCATCCGGTTTTCGTTCGAAGGTCTGCGTGAGGCGATCATCCACGGCGGCCTCGGCCAGATCGAGGTCGTGCCTCACAGCGATATCGAGGAGAGCGGGCCATCTCCGGAGCGGTCGGGGCTCCCCGGCATGGCGGGATGGCAGGCGCTGCAAAGCGAGATCGAGACGATGCCTCATGTCCTCGCCGCCGGCGCGGTCGTGCAGTTCACGGGCATGATGTCGAACGGTGACAGGTCAGCCGCGGTGCTCGCATTGGCCGGCGAGCCGGAGCGCGAGCGCCGCATGCGGTTCGAGGTGAAGCTGCGCGAGGGGGCGGCCCTGTCCGACACGCCGCCCCCCGAAGGGGAAGACACGGTCCTCCTCGGGACGGTCCTCGCGGGCAACCTCGGCGCGGGGACCGGGGACGTGCTCACGCTGCTCGGCATCACGACCGACGGGACCCTCAACGCGCTGGATCTCCGCGTGGCCGGGCTGATCACGACGGGACTCCAGGAGCTGGACTCCCGGATCGTCAAGATGCATCTCGCGAGCGCGCAGCGACTCCTCGGCACGCAGAACATCTCGTCTCTCGTCATCGGGCTCGACGACACATCGCGGACCCCGGAGATCAAGGCGGCCCTCGAGCAACGCCTCCGCGGGAGGGTGCCTTCCCTGGCGGTCGTCGACTGGAGGACGCGGGCGCCGTTTTACGGGCAGGTGGAATCCCTGTACCTCGGCATCTTCTGGTTCCTCGGATTGGTCATCTTCGTCCTCGTCTGTCTGTCGACCTCGAACACTCTCATGATGTCCATCATGGAGCGCGTGCGCGAAATCGGGACGCTGCTCTCCATCGGGACGAGCCGCCTGCAGGTAGCGGCGATCGTTCTGTTCGAGGCCCTGTGGCTCGGTCTGCTGGGGGCCCTCGCCGGAGACCTCATCGGGCTCGCCCTGGTCGCCGTCATCAACGGGCTCGAAATCCGGATGCCGCCCCCGCCCGGGGCCACAGGCGGCATCGAGCTCCAGCTCGCAACGGCGCCGGGCGACTTCGCGATCGCCGTCCTCCTCATGCTCGTGATCCTCGTGATCGCGGCCGCGGTGCCCGTGGGCGTTTCGGTCCGGCTCAAGATCGCGGATGCGCTGCGGCATGTGTAGCCGGGGGCTGTCCGCGGCCGTTCTCGCGGTCCTCGCCTTGATTCCCGCGACCATCGAGGCCGCGACGATCACGCCCGAGGCCGCTGCGGAAATCCTCAGAAAGAGCGACGTCGCGAGCCTCGCGCCGGAGTCATTCCGCGCGCGGTTCCGGATCACCCCCATGCGTGAGCAGCCGGACCCGATGGATGTCGAAGTCTGGGTCTCGGGAGAATCGAAGAGTCTCGTCCGATTCCTGGGATCGAAGGAGGAGGGGAAGTACCTTCTTCGGCTCGGTGATGTCGTCTGGTTCCTGGCACCCGGCGCGAGAAAGCCGATCAAGCTGAGTCCCGCGCGCCGGCTGCGCGGGGGCGCGTCGATCGATGACATCCTCGGGATCCATTACGGGCGCGACTATGTCATCGAGGACGCCACGGAGACCGGGGAGGCGGGAGATCCTCTCGTCGTCCTGGACCTGGTGGCGAGGAACCCGCACGTTCCCTACCCGAAGGTCCGTTACTTCGTTCGACGCGCGACGAACAGGCCCGTCCGCGCCGAGTATCTCCTGAGAAGCGGGAAGACATCGTCGGTCGTGGAGTTTCTCGAGTGGGAAAACGGGAGCCGCCCCGTCGTCCGCAAGCTCGTCATCACCGACCGTCTCCACTCCGGAACTCCGGACCGAGGTCACGCTCCTCGAGATGGAGGAACGGGAGATCCCCGACGGTCTGTTCGACCTCGACGACCCGTCGGAGAGGGAAAAGCTCGAGCGCCACGAGCCGGAGGCCGGTGTCTCGCTCATGCGCGGCTTCTCCGGCAGACGAGCAGCACCTCGTCCACACCGGTGGTGTCGATCATGCCCGGAACCATCCGCAGGCGGCTCTCGAAGAACAGCCCGATCGGCATGAACACCCTGTTGTACCAGCGCATCGCGCGCTCCCTCTGTCTCGTGAGAAACCACGCGCCCATGCGGCTCAGGAGTCGGCTGCGCGGCTGCATGCCGTAGATCGCGCTGCGTTCCAGCGTCAGGCCGTGGCGAACCAGCTGCGCCAGCAGCTCCTGGGGCTGGTAGCGGCGAAGATGCCCGACCACGTCATCGAAGCTGGTCCAGCTCTCCGGGTGCAGCGGCGATGACAGCACCAGCACCCCGCCGGGCCGCAGCACGCGCGCCAATTCACAAAACACCGGCGCATCGTCGTCCACATGCTCGATGATGTCCATCGCCATGACGACGTCGAAGGACGCATCCTGAAACGGCAGGGCCTCGGCCGTGGCCTGCGCGGCAATCCCACCCTCCCGGGACAGCCGGGACAGCGCGGCGGGGCTGATCTCGACGAAGTGGGTGCCGGCAAGGGGCATACGCGGCCGCAGACCCGGACCGATCTCGAGGCGGCGCGGATCGGCGGCGTTGAGCTCGCAGACCAGCGGCCAGGTGTTGAAGCGCTCGGGCCGGGTCAGGTAGGTATCGGCCCACAGCGCATCGTAGAAGCGCCGGTTGATCCCGGCGGCATCCTGAGCGTTCGGATCCTTGATCATCGCGCCCATCCTGGTTTCCGGTGGAATGACAGGAGCAAGCTCTTCGCTCCAGGCTCCCGGAGCCCGGCGCCGTCCGGTCAACACACCGTTCATCGTATAATACACTTCCTTCATGAACGAGCCTCGCACCGCACCCGCCGCAGCCGCCGGCCCGCCGCACGCGCCGGAGCGCGGATGGTCCTGGCGGATCCTCGGCCCCTTTCACGTGACGGGCGTGTTCTGGTACCGCGTCCATCGCTTCCTGCTGCGTGTGGTCCCGTCGTCCTTGCTCTGGGTTCCGAGCTGCTTCTTCAACACCCTCTTCTTCATCTGCCTTCGGAAAATCAGGGCCGCCATCGCCTCGAATCTCGAGCCCGTCCTCGGGCCCTGCGGGTGGTGGGAACGCCAACGCCGCATCTACCGGACGATGTGGTCGTTCGGGTGGTGTCTGAGCGAACGCTACGAGCGGTTGATCACGAACCGGCCGTTCGCCATCGAGGTGGAGGCCATCGAGCACTGGAGCGAGGTCGCGCGGCCGGGCCAGGGCCTCATGCTGGTCACGGCGCATCTGGGCAACTTCGAGGTCGGCTCCATGATGCCGTCACAGATGGAGAGCCGCCGCGTTCACCTCGTCCGCGAGCCCGAGACCGACGTGAAAGCGCAGGAATTCCTCCAGGAGATCCTGGCGGGGTTCACACAGGCCCGGTACACGATGCACTTTCAGAGCGACGACCCTCTGCAGGGCCTAGAACTGCTCAACGCCCTCCGGAGGGGAGAAATCGTCGCCGTGCAGGGCGACCGACCGCGGTCGGGCGGAAAATCGATCGACGCGACGCTGTTCGGAAGACCTTTTCCCCTGCCCCCGGGTCCGGCCGCCCTCGCCCGGATCGCCGATGCTCCGCTGCTGCCCGTCTTCGTCTTCCGTGAGGGGCGCCGGCGCTACCGTGTGGTCTTCCGGCCCCCGATCCGTGTTCCGCGGACCGACGATCGCGCCGCGGATCTGGCGGAAACCATGAAGAAGGTGGCGGCCGAAGTCGAATGGGCCATCCGCCGCGCGCCGCACCAGTGGTTCTGCTTCAGGCACCTGTGGCCGTGAGCCACGTGCTGACGGTTCCCGACGCGACGACCTCGCCACCCTGCGCGACGTCGAAGGCATAGGTGCAAAGCGGCATGGCGACCCCCGAGAGGCGGACCGCCGCGAAGAGCGTCACCCCGACCGGGATCCGGGCGCAGTCGAAGCGCACGTCGCGCGCCCCGACCAGGTAGCCGACCGGGACGCCCGTGTCCTTCGCCTCGCGAAAGCGACGCAGCGACTCGCACACGGCCGCGGACTGCGCGGCCATCTCGACGGCGACGAGCGCCGGCGCGAATCCCCCGGCGCTGAACGCGCTTCGCTCGGGGACGCTTGCCGCGCACACGACCCCGCCGTCGGTCTCCGTGACGACCCCTTCGACGAAGCGCATCGGCGGCCGATGCGGAAGGAGGTCATCGAGGTCGGGAACACCGGATGCCCGCTCCGGCCCGCACGCTCGCGTCGCGCGCGCGGCACCGGGCGGCGGCTCGCCGAGCAGGACGACACCCCTGGCGACGACCTCGGCCGCACGGCGCACCTCGAGGCGAACACGGCCATCGGGACCGCTCGCGAGCACCTCGAGCTCCAGCATGTCTCCCGGCGCGACGAGTCGTCGCAGCCGGAGGGTTTCGATCCCGCGAAGAGCCGGCGAGGCGCCGGCGGCCATCGCGCGCAGCGCCAGATCGAGCAGGCCCACGCCGGGAAGAATCGGGCGACCCGGGAAGTGGCCTTCGTAGAGCGGCCCGGACGCCGGAATCTCGATCGGAAGCCGCAGTCCACCGCCGGGCGGGCTCCCCCGGCTCACGCGCGCACGGCCGTGATCGCGGCCACGACGAACGCGGGCCGCACTTCGCGGATTCGTGCGACGTCGGGATAGACCGTCACATCGCGAAAGCCGCAGGCATCGAGGGCCGCGACCCAGTGCTCGGGAGTGAGGAATCCGCCATTGGGTCGCCACGGCTCCACGAGCCGGGGCGCTCGAAACGACTCGAGCAGATTGAACAGGAACTCGACGTAGACCGGCCGACCGGTGAACGGCCGGACACACTCGGACAGGACGAGAGCTCCCCCCGGCGCGAGCGCGCGCCGGACCTCGGCGAGGGTGAACTCGAGGTCGCGGGCGACATGAAGCGTGTTGACGCCGTATACGAGCTCGAAGGTCGCCTTCTCGACCCCGGCTTCCTCGAAAGGCCGGTCCATGTCGAGCCGCCCGAACGAGATTGGCGCGTCGGGAAACGGCCCCGCGAGTCGCCGCCGGGCCCGGCGCATGAACGATGGTGCGATCTCGGTGAGACGATACGACCGGATCGCCATGAGCCGCCCCGTCTGCTCGAAGCGCTCGAGACAGGCCACCGCCCCGCTCCCCAGCCCGCCACCCAGCTCGAGCACCGCCCCCCCGTCCCCGTGCAGAGCGCGCTCGACCGTGATCGCTCCGATACGGTTGCTGATCCCATACAGGACGTTTTCGTTGGAGAAGTAGTCGAACCACGCCCCGATCGTGTCCGGCGCGAAGAGGGCCTCCTCGCCGCTCACCTCCCCGCGCAGGACCGGGGGGTAGAGCGTGGCCGCGAGGGCCGCCATCCGGTACGACGCCAGGGCGGAAGGGTCGTGGCGTTCCTGCTCCCGGGCCACCTCCTCGGGGTCGAGGTCCGGCAGCGTCTCCGGGATCCGGAATCGCCCGTCATCCGTGCGCACCGCCCGCCCTGTCAGTGCGAGTGTGGCGAGGAGCCAGCCTGCCGGCACCGGAGCCCGGGCCGCGTCCAGGCCGGCACGCGCCGCGATCTCGGCGGGCGTGCCGGGCTCCCTCGCCGCGACATCGAGCCCGGTGTCGACGACGACCCGGATCGCGAGCCGGTGAACGTACTCCTCGAACAGAGTGCACGACCCGACAAAGCGGTCGTCGAAGAGCGGGATCAATTCGGCGGGGATCAGCTCCGCGAAACCGTCGTCATGCGGCACACCCCAGGCGTAGGACGCCATCGGACACCCTCCTACGCCGTCATGCCGGCGTCGATGACCAGTGTCTGGCCGGTGATTGAGAACGCACGGTCCGACAGCAGGAACGCCACCGCGTCGCCGACGCATGCCGCGGTCACGCCTCCCGGCAGAACTTCGGCGGCGCGCAGCGCCTTGACCTTTTCGGGTGGTATGTCCGCAACGATCTCGGTCGGCACGAAGCCCGGGATCACGACGTTGACCCGAATCCCACGCGAACCGATCTCCCGCGCCAGTGAGCGCGTGAGGCCGAGGATGCCCGCCTTGGCCGCGCCATACGCCGTTTGCCCGGCGAGGCCGCGCACCGCGGTCAGCGAGGATACGTTGACGATCGAGCCCGCCCGCCGGTGCAGCATGCCCGGGATCACCGCGCGGCAGCACCGGAAGACGCCACCGAGGTTGGCGTCGAGCATCCCGTCCCAGGCGTCGTCGGGGAGCGTCGCGAGCAGACTGTCGCGCCGCACGCCGGCATTGTTCACGAGGCCGGCGATCGGTCCGACCCGCTCCTCCACCTCGACGATGAGATCCTTCGGACGCGCTCGATCGAGAAGATCGAACTGGAAGGGATGCGCCGCGTCGCCCAGCTCCGCCGCGAGCCGCCGCGCCTCGTCCTCACGCTCGCGCCAGGTGAAGGCAACCGTCCAGCCATCCCCGACCAGAGCGCGCACTATCGCGCAGCCGATGCCGCGGCTGCCGCCCGTGACCAGTGCCACCGGCATGCCGGACGGCGATTCCGTACCCCTTCTCGACTGCATGTCCCGGGCTTCCGGCATCGCTTGACC
Source organism: uncultured Acidobacteriota bacterium (assembly GCA_963806495.1). Classification (GTDB taxonomy): domain Bacteria; phylum Acidobacteriota; class Polarisedimenticolia; order JACPZX01; family DASXTC01; genus CAWDYA01. The sequence goes on from CAWDYA010000008.1 coordinate 475,520, forward strand.
CCGTTGTTCAGTAGTCGGTAATCTTAGCACCGGTGCCCACAATTCAGTGAAAGAGCATGGAACGAATCCCTCGAACGCTCAGGGCGCGCGCCCGTGGAGGCTCTCTCCGCTCCTGCGCGTCTCGGCGGGGATCCACGCGGGCGGCGCCGCGGCCCTGGCTCTCGCCCCGCAGGCATGGCCCTTCATCATCGGAGCGCTCGTCGCCGACCACGTGACGGTTGTGGCGGCGGGGGTGCACCCGCGCAGCACGCTCCTGGGGCCGGCGCTCTCCCGCCTCTCGCCCGGCGCCCGGTCGCGGCGCGAGATCGCGCTCACGTTCGACGACGGACCCGATCCTGAGATCACTCCCCGGGTCCTCGACATGCTCGAAGCCCGGAACGCCCGGTCGACGTTCTTCTGCGTCGGGCGGCGGGTCGAAGCGTACCCCGACATCGCGGCGGAGATCACGCGGCGCGGCCATCGCGTGGAGAACCACTCGTACCGCCACCGCAACGCGTTCTGGTTCCTCCCCCCGGCCGCGCTGCGTGACGAGATCGAACGCGCGCAGGAGGCGATCGCGACGGCGACCGGTCACGCGCCCCGACTGTTCCGCGCGCCCGCGGGGATCCGGAGCCCCCTGCTCGAGCCGGCGCTCGCGCGGGCCGGGCTCGATCTGGTGGCCTGGACGCGGCGGGGCTTCGACACGGTGAGCGGCGACGCCAGGCGGATCCTGGCGCGACTCGTCCACGGACTCGCCGCCGGAGACATCCTGCTGCTTCACGACGGATTCGAGCGCACGCATGAGCTCCGGGGGCCCGGTGCTCCTGGGGGTTCTGCCCCGCCTGCTCGATGCGGTCGAGGCGGCGGGGCTGAGGCCGGTGCCTCTCGATCAGGGACGGTGATGGGCGCCCCCAGCGGTCGGGCACCCGTGTCGCGGGTGTCCTGAACTCAGGTCCCGACCGCAAGATGGAGCCGCCCGGCAACTCACCATCAGGGACCTCCTTCAGTTGATTGAGGGAGGTCCTGACTTACGGGAACGGCCACGAGAATATAGCCTGTATCCGGGAGGGGCGGGTCTCTCCCACGTCAGTGCGCCGTGCATCCATGATTTCGCCCCCTCCACAGGATCCGCGCACGACGCTCGAAGAGATCAGGGCATTCGTCCGAGCATTGTATTGATTCTGGCCCCCGAGAAGAGGACAATATGAGCCAGCAGTGGGAGATTCCCGGGTGTCTGCTGTGACGCGAGACACTGCGGGGATCCCCTCGACCGCCGCTCCCGGAATGTACCTGGAGCGGATCGACGTTACAGGCTCCTCCCTCTCAATGGTGCGAGGGTTGCGTGGACATTCTCAGCGACGAGGACGTGATTGCCGCTCGTCAGAAGGGCCGCATCCTGGCCGCGGAAATCGGCTTTCCGCTCGGGGAGCAGGCGATGGTTGTCGCGGTCATCACCGAGCTTGCGTGCAACATCGTCGACCACGCCGGGGGCGGAGAGTTGCTCCTCCACCCGATCGAGGACGCCGGTCGGCGCGGCATCGCCGTGGTTGCCAGAGACCACGGGCCGGGTATCCCGAACATCAAGGAGGCGCTGCAGGCCTCCTACTCCGTCGCAGCCGGCCTGGGCCTCGGTCTGAGAGGGGTCAAGGGGCTCACGGACAGCCTCGATATCGTATCCGTTCCAGGCAAGGGGACGACGGTGACCGCCCGGAAGTGGCGATCATGAAGCGGCCCATCTTCAATCATGCGGCGTCCATTCGGAGACGGGCGACCCAACGGTGGCACTGGCGGACCGGGGCGGAGGCGAACGGTGACTGACGAAGGGGGCGCACTGCAGCGAGAGTATTCCAACGCCCTGCAGGACTACGTCGCCCACCCCAACGAACCGGCGCTTCGGTTGGCCTACAGGATCGGACGAAAGACGCTCACCACCGGCGGCGGAGTTCTCGGCATCGCGGCCCTCCATCACCAGGCGCTGAAGGACGTCATCCCGATCCTGTCGACGGAGATCGAGGAACCGCTCCTCATCAAGCGCGCAGCGGAGGTCTTCATCGAATGCCTGATGCCGTTCGAGATGAGTCACCGGGCCTTCCGTGACACCACCGCGGCCCTGCGCCGGATGAACGAACGAATCGAGGAGGAGGCCAAGCGTATCGCCCACTCCCTTCATGAAGAGGCGGGGGGACTTCTCGCCACGACACACCTCGCCCTCGAGGAGTTGGCCCGCGACCTCTCGCCCGAAGGCAGCGAGAGGCTCACCTTCATCAAGCAGCTTCTGGATCGGATGGATGAGCATCTCAGGCAACTGGCCCACGAGATCCGGCCGACCGTTCTGGACGACCTGGGTCTGCTGCCTGCGCTGGATTTCCTGGGAGAAGGCATATCGAAGCGGTCCGGGGTGGCGATCACCGTCGAGGGGTCGACGGAGGGCCGGCTGCCCCCTGCGGTGGAGACGACGCTCTATCGGAACGTCCAGGAGGCGCTCAACAACGTGATCAAGCACGGCCAGGGCGAACAGAGTCTCGGTGGTCGTGGCCAGGGAGGCGCGCGCGATCCGCTGTTCGATCCGTGACGACGGCGTCGGGTTCGAAGTGTCCGCGGTGACCGCGGCGCACGGGGAGAGCGGGTCTGGGACATGTCGGTATGCGTGAGCGCCTGGATTCGCTCCACGGGACGCTGCTCATAAACTCGGCGCCGGGAAAAGGCGTCGAGCTCCTGATGTACGTACCACTCGAAAGCTGACCATGCCGTTACGCGTTGTTCTCGCCGACGACCACGAGATGTTCCTTCAGGGGGTCCGGAGCCTGCTGGAACGCGAGGGGATCGTTGTGGTCGGCGAGGCCCTGAACGGTCGAGAGGCGGTGCGACTCGTCGAAAAGCTCAAGCCCGAGGTGGCTGTCCTCGACCTGACAATGCCCCTCCTGAACGGGCTCGACTCCGCCCGGGAGATCCGGAAGGTGTCACCCGGTACCAAGACGATCATCCTGACGAGGCACACCGAGGAGCAGTACGTCATCGAGGCGTTGCGGGCCGGGGTCAACGGATTTCTCCTCAAGACGAAGGCCGCAGCGGTGCTTGTTCAGACCATCAGGGACGTGTCCACCGGCGCGCTCTATGTGAGCCACGCCCTCTCGCCCGAGGTTGTGCAGGCCTATCTCGCGAGAGAAGAACTGCGCACCAGCCCCTTGAGCGGGCGGGAGCGCGAGGTCCTGCAGCTCATCGCCGAGGGGAAGTCGATGAAGGAAATCGCCGCCCTCCTCTTCATCAGCGTCAAGACCGTCGAGACCCACAGGATGAGTCTCATGGGAAAGCTCGACATCCATGAGACCGCCGGCCTCGTCCGCTACGCCATCCGCCAGGGGATGATCGAAGCCTGAGCCCACCCTTCGAAACGCCCGACCATCGCGTTTTGCCGTGTCGGGCCTGAGCTTCCGCCGGTCCGGATTTTCCTGATCGGAAATCAGGTCCAACCGATAGCCGCCCGCGCGTTGTCTGCGACCGTGACCCCGATAGCGGTGCCGGCCCGATGGCGTTCGCCACGCATGCGGCGTCCGGCAGACGAGGAGGTTCAATTGGGCAGGATCGCGGCAACCGGAACACGTCCCCGGACATACGAGGCCCGTCAGCTCACGATACCGGAGTTGGAGCGGTACATCCAGAGAGGATGTGCCTGCTCGGTGTGTGATCTCGCCAGTACGGAGATCGGTGCGCTGCGGCGGCGGCAATCCGACGCGCCCTCATCCCACGTGGAGGCTCCCGCGAGGCTGCATGACTGGCGCCGGGTCAACGTTGCGTCCAGCGCTGCTCTTCGCCGTATTATCGAGCAGGCCGGTAATTTTCTGACCTCGTGGCGCTCCGCATGGCGGGGCAGGTGGCGTAGCAGGAACACCGACCGTCAGGGATTTTCCTCAACAGATTGACCTTCGGCCTGACAGTTTCCCTCCGCCCGATGTGCGAAGGTGTCGCTCGTAGCACCCGAACGACCTCCCGACATGCACCTGGACCTTCGATGACCATTCCGAAGCGATGGACGCTCACCACCGTTCGCCCCGCCGACGTGGACCTTTCACGCCCGGCCCGGGCCCACCCGGCCCGCCGCGTACCATCCGGATGGCTTGGTCGCATCGTGTTCCTCCTGGTCCCGCCTGTGGCGCTGCTCCTCCTCCTGGCGGCGGGCCTCGTCCATCATGTCTACTTCGACCGGACCGGTCTCCCCGACCTCGAGGCTTTCCTCCGCTTCGAGCCACCCGGAATCGGAGAGGTATACGACAGCCAGGGCAAGACCCTGATCGAGTTGGCGCGGGAGTACCGCCGGATCGTCTCCTACGAGGACGTCCCACTCATCCTGCGTGAGGCCATCCTCGCGGCCGAGGACAAGAACTTCTTCTCCCACTCAGGCGTGGAGTATCGCTCGCTGCCACGTGTCGTCGAAAAAACGGCCGTGTACTCGCTGGCCGCATGGTGGAATGGCGATGGACTCCGGCTGCACTTCCCCCAGGGGGGATCGACGCTCACGCAACAGCTCGTCCGCTGTTATTTCCTTCAGGATCTGACATTGCGCGAGAGCGGCGACGCATCGCTCGGCGAAGGGCTGACCTTGAGGGTTCTCTCCGCGGGCCTTGGTGTCCGGGCCACGAACAAGCTCGTTCGGAAGCTGGAGGAGGTTCGCCTGACGCTCTGGCTGGAGGAGGAGATGCAACGCCGCTACGGATCGCAGCAGCAGGCCAAGCGTGAGATCTTCGCCCGCTACGCAAGCTTCATCTATCTGGGGCACGGCCGGTACGGGTTTTCCGCAGCCTCCGATTACTACTTCGGCAAGCCCCTGTCGAGTTACACCTCCGACGACGCGGGCAAGGCGGCCCTCCTGGCCGGGATCAGCAAATCGCCCGGAGTCTACGCTCCGGTGCCCGGCGATGCGCGGCCTCTGCGCCGCCGAAACGAGATCCTCGCGCTCATGGCAGGCAATGGATACATCTCGGACGGGCTTGCCAGACGCTCCCAGGCGGAGCCGATCCGGGTAGCGGCGCGCAGCCTGGTCAAGACGGATGCTCCCGGTGCGATCGCCGGTGTCCTCGAGGAGTTGAGGCAACACGGCGGGAGCCGCTTCGGGGTCGAGGACCTGTTCCAGGGGCGGATCGTGGTCCACTCCACGGTCGACGGACGCGTGCAGACGATCGTGAACGAGGCTCTGGAGAACGGGCTTGCCCGCTACGAGGAGCGGCACCACATGTCGAAAAGCCTCATTCAGGGGTCGGTAGTGGTGCTGCGCAACGCGGATGCGGGAATCCTCGCCGAAGCGGGCGGGCGAACGGTCTACAAGGAACGCGCCACACGATATTCCGATCTGAACCGCGTCACCGGCTCGTTGCGGCAGTCGGGCTCCGCATGGAAGCCCATTGTCTATCTGGCCGCCTTCCGCCAGGGACTCAGCCTCGACACGACGGTGCCAGACGAGCCGATCAATGTGCCCCTGGGGAGCGCCCCGGGAGTGAAGTGGATCGCCAACTACGACCACGAGTTCAAGGGGCCTATTCCGGTTCGCCAAGCGCTGGCCGAGTCACGCAACGCGGTAGCCGTGTGGATCGCCCGTGAGATCGGGGTAGACGAGGTCAACCGGACCGCGCGGGAGATGGGAATCCGCACGCCGCTGCACCGCTACATCAGCACGGCGCTGGGTGCGTCGGAGGTGCGTCTGCTCGAGCTGGCCGGCTCCTATCGCGTCATGGCTTCTGGGACCCTGATCGACCCGCACATCATCGACCGCGTGACCGAGACGTCCAGCGGGCTGGTGCTCTACGAAACATCCCGCACCGTGCCGGAGATCGGCCCAAAAGGCCCAAGCCTCGCCGAGCTGAGCCTGATCCAGGAGGGGTTGCGCGGGGTGGTTCGCCTCCCAGGAGGCACGGCCCACGCCCTGGACGATCCCGACTTCCCCATCCCCGTGATGGGAAAAACCGGAACGACGAGCGACTTCCGCGACGCGCTGTTCATCGGCTCCACCTACGGGCGTCTGGGGGTCACGGTAGCGGTCCGGATCGGATTCGACGACAATCGCACACTCGGCCAAAGGGAGACCGGCTCGCGCGCTGCCCTGCCGATCTTCCGGGAGATCATGCTCCGTCTGTATCACGACCAGCTCCTGGGGCCCCCACCGCAATTCCCCTGCGAGATCGAAGCGCGTATTGATGAGTACCTCGCGATAACTGCCGCGACAAAGGCGCAGCATGGCAGAGCGCTAGCAGCCGACGGCGGTTCGGCCTTCGAACCGAAACAGCAACCTGGTATTCGCCTCTGTCGCGAGAGGAGCTCAGGGGACGAGAGTATCGTGGACTCGAAGCTCCCTGGCCCGGCCTGGCCCCTCGCAGGCGCTATTCCCGGGCACGATGGCGTTAACGTCACCCGGCAGAAGCCGGAGATGGAGTGACCGGAGCCGAGGTTTCCGTCGACTCCGTGAAGGCACACCACGATCGGTTGGTTCCTGCCACTGAAGTATTTACTCTATCGAGGCGACACACAATAATGCTTCGCATCTCAAGGGCACTGCTGCTTTCGGCGATTCTGTCGATATTGAGCCCGATCGCCTTGATGGCGGCGACGCCGTCGACAAGCCCGAACCACGGCGATATGGCGGCGAGCTTCAATGCCGGATTCGTCAGGGCGTTCGACAACCACTTTGACAACCTAAACCCTGTCTTCACCGGAACATTCGAGTACTACACGTCCCCGCGTGTTTCCTGGCGGGGCCTGCTCGGCATCATGTCGTTCGATGCCGACCTGCCCGGCAGCCCGAGTATCGACACCACGTTCCTGACCGCGAACGTCCTTTACAACTGGGAAGGAGGCCGGATTCACCCGTACGTCACGGGAGGGGTCGGGTTTTACCAGAAGGACGCTCCGTCCAGCCTGCCCTCCAGGTTCGATCAGACCGTATTCGGCGTAAACGGTGGCGGCGGTATCGACTGGTTCCTCGGAGACCGTTGGGCGCTTGAGTTCGAGGGCACCTTCACAGCCTGACCGGCGAGAATCCCAACACGGCGCTCCTCGGCACGGTCGCCATCAAGTTCTGGTTCTAGCACACAATGCGCCCTGATGCCCCGGATCCTTCTCCCGGGCCATCAGGAATGCAACACTCGACGGTACACTCACAAGGAGAACTGCCAATGTACAACAGACACTGGTTGAAGACTGCTCTGATCACCGCGGCGATTCTGTCCTTGCCGATCGCCGCGTACGCCCATACACCGTCCGATGCCCAGCTCACGATGCAGGCAAAGACGGCACTCTACCTCGCCAAGGACGTCAAGGGAACGGCCATCAACGTGGACACAATCAACGGGCGCGTGACACTCCATGGAACCGTGAACGACGAAAGGAGAAGATGCGCTGCGGCGGAACTGGTGGGCAAGATAGAGGGCGTCAGTGCGTGAGAAACCTGCTGGAGATCGTGCCGCCTGCCAAGGACCCAGTCAGTGATCAAGCGCTCCGACGACCTCATCAAGCTGGACATCGAGAAGCGTCTGAAGGCCGACTCATCGCTCGACGACAGCAGCATCACCGTGAGATCCGTGTACAAGGGCGACGTGGTCTTGAGCGGCAAGGCCACATCACTGAACGACTACCAGCGCGCCCTGTACTGCGCTGCCACTGCTCCCGGCGTGGATCACGTCGCCTCCGAGATCGAGGTCGTCCAACACGCTATCCGACGACGACTTCCGTACGGACAGAGCCAGAAAGGCGGAGACCGATAAGCGAAACATCGGCGGCGTGACCAGCGATCTATGGATCACATCCGCCACCAAAATGAAGCTGGCTGTGGATTCCCGCACCCCGGCGACCGAGATCAACGTCGATAGCCGCGACGGGATCGTGACACTGTTCGGCATGGTCCCCACTGAGGACTCGAAGACCGCCGCAGGCGAGATTGCTCATGGAGTGTCCGGCGTGAAGAGCGTGGACAACCAGATCGAGGTGGTGTCGAGCCGAGAAACACGACATGGTTCAGGCACGCGATGAGGAAATCCAGGAGGGCGTAAAGAAGGCGCTGACCGATCGCGGCGAGCAGGAGAACGCTGATATCGACGTCGAAGTCAAGAACGGCGTCGTACGGTTGACGGGCACAGTACCTAGCTGGCAGAGGAATCTCTCCGCCGTCTACGTCGCTCGTTCCGTGACAGGGGTGCGATCGATCCTCAACGAGTTGAAGGTGACGGACGGGGACGACGTCAAGTCGTGACCTGGAAGATGCACCACGAAGGCACTCAGGCTCATACAGAAGGTGGCGTGATGGCGGAGGAACATCCTGCCGTCACGCCACTCCCTTCCTACACCTTCCGCCGCCGCCGAGAGACACTCATGCCTGACGAGCCGAGACCGTCCCCACGAAACCCTCGACATCCGCTCCCTCTCGCTTGCGGCTCTCGCCGCCATAGCATCAATCTGTTCCTCCGATTTGCCCAGACGGTCTTTATCCCTCTGGCGGTGGGTGTGCTGATCAGTTGCGCTCTCGGAGCCGATCGTCTCATGGCTCGAAAGACGGTTCGTCCCCCGCAGGTCGGAGCGGTTTTACTGCTTGTCACCCTCGTCGGGGGGACCGGGCTCGGCGTATTCATGCTGTTCGATGATGCCGTCGCCGTCGTCGGAGAAGCTTCCGGCGGCCGCAAAGAAGCTCGGCGAGACTGTGAAGTATACGTGGGGCGATAGCCACGGACTGATGCAGAAGGTGCAGAAGGCCGCCACCGAAATGGAGAACACGAGCAAGGAGGCGGGCGGTCCCGATGCGGTTCGGGAGGGCGTCACGCGTGTGCAGGTAGAGGAGAAACCGATCAACATCGCCGACTATTTCTGGCCGGGCGGCGCAAAGATGATCTCGGCGAGCAGCGCGATAGTCCTCGTCCTCTTCCTCGCCTATTTCATGCTGGTGACCGGCGATCTATTCAAACGGAAGATAATGAAGATCGCAGGCTTCTCCGTTCTGAGTCGCAGGATCACGGCGCAGATCCTCGACGAGATCGATACGCAAATCGCGAGGTATATGCTCATCCAGATGGTGATGTCGCTCCTCGTCGTCGTGGCCTCGGGCATTCGCATTCTGGTGGATCGGCCTCGAGCAGGCACCCATCTGGGCGATCGCCGTTGGATTGTTCGCCGCGATACCCTATTTCGGCCCCGCGATCATCATCACAGCCCTCTTCACGATCGGCTTTCTCCAGTTCGGCACGATCCTGATGGGGCTCTACGTCGCGGGCCTCGCTTTCCTGATCGTGAGCCTGGAAGGGCTCCTCCTCAAGCCCTGGCTCACGATGCGGGCGGCGCGCATGAACGGGGTGGCGTTGTTTCTGGGGCTCATGTTCTGGGGCTGGCTGTGGGGATTCTGGGGCCTGCTGCTCGCCGTGCCCATGATGGTGATAATCAAGTCGATCAGCGACCGGATCGAGGCCCTGAATCCCTCGGCGAGCTGCTTGGAGCCTGATCGCCGGGAGGTCTCGGGGCATGGTGGCAGCAAATGCCCTGTCCGCGTTGCCGAAATGGGTTCAGGGCTTTCCTGAGACCCGATCGAGCCATTTCCCGACCTCGAATCAGCAACATCCCGAATTGCCCGGCCACCCGATGTCCGCCGATCACAGAGTGTCTCCTGAATACGAAATCTGCCACGGACGGCACGAGCACCAACCAGTCGCGGCGAGCCGCGGATATGTGAAATGATCGCAGGTTGCAGGACCGAGATCGGCCATCAGGCGATGTCATGCCGGTACACGCACTCTCTGGACCGCGCTACCACTTCGGCGCTCTCGAGCCTCACCTCTCCGCCAATATCATGGAGCTGCACCCCGGCGGGCATCGCGCCCGCCTCGTCCAGGACACCAACCCCCACGCTCATGCTCCTGGCGGAGGCCCGCGGAATAGCGGGGCTGCCACCCCTTGCGGCGCTCGAGAGCGCCTCCAAGTCCGGCCTGCCGAGTCTCCCGTTCCGGCGCTCGACGGCACTGATCGATATGACACCGCGGGAAGACGACCGCACAGGGAGAACACCGTGAAAAATCACCTACTGGGCCTGATTCTCTTCGCATGCGTGCTGTCCGCGGTCGGGGCGTCCCCACTGGCAGCATTCGACACGATTGACCAGGGTATCTACCGGATCAATGGGAAAACCATCGACGATCTGCTGACCCTTCGCGGCCGCACCGACGTGAATGTCCTCCTCCTCGAGGAGGACAAGACCAAGAGCATTTCCGACATTCACATGAAGCTCCTGCGCCAGTGGGTGGAATCCGGGGGGATCCTCTGGGTGACGGGAGATGGCCTCGAAAGCTCTCTGGCACAGACAGTCGCGCCTTTCCGTGCCGAATCCTTCGACTTCGTCGGATCCTCCAGTGGCAAGCGAGGCGGCGAGCTCATCGTCAAGGGGCTGTCTCCCCGCATGACGATCTCCGATCACCTGATTACTGACGGTGTTGACCAACTCTATCTCTTTGCCCGGAGCAAGTTCGACGGCACGGAGCACGCCGAGCCACTCGTCCAGATGGGCGACAGTGAAGGTAACAGCGGCTGGGTGCTCGCCGCGGTCCCGGTCGGGCGCGGCTTCATGATCCTGGACGGGACGGCGCGCAAGAAGCACTGGCTCTTCGGCAGGCTGAAGGGATTCGACAAGGATCACCCCAACAGCCTCGAGCAGGAGTCAGGGTGGAACAACTACGACTGGGACAAGTTACGCGTCAATGCACGCGACTATGCCCGCGAGACCATGACCGGGGCCCAGACAAACTAGGACGCCGGACCCAACCCACCCCCCACTCCAGTCAGGGAATGGCACCTGCGGATTCAGGCAGGGCCCTATATCGGATCTCCCCAGGCTGTGCGAAGGTGTAAAGCGCATGGTTCAGGTCCCGCGGCCGGGCCTCAATGAAACTTTCCCGCGTACAAGTCGGAAGGGGTAGCAGACATGGCCTTACACAACATTCGACGCCGTCTCGTGACGGGGCTCGCCGTGACGTCGCTGGCGTTCGCCCTCGGTCCCGCGATGGCACAGACCAGGATCCGGCCGGGTTTCAATCTTTTCTCGGTGCAACAGGATCAGGAAATCGGGCAGCAATCGGCGAGCGACGTAGAGCAGCAGCTTCCCATCATCAGCAGCAAGGCGGTGAACCGGTACATCAACGCGATCGGCAAGCGCCTGGCGGATGTCGCCCCCGGCGCCGATTTCACCTACGAGTTCAAGGTCGTGAACGCCTCGGACATCAATGCCTTCGCCCTACCGGGCGGATACATGTATCTGAACCGAGGCTTGATCGAGGCGGCGGGGTCGGAAGGGATGCTCGCGGGCGTCATGGCTCACGAAATGGCTCATGTCGCCCTGCGCCACGGGACCAACCAGGCGTCAAAAGCCTATCTCGGGCAGACCGGGCTCGGAATCCTCGGCGGCCTGATCTCGGGAGACAACAGCTCGACGGAGAAGACCGTGAACGCGGTGGGCGGGTTCGGGATGAACGCACTCTTCCTGAAATTCAGCCGGACCGACGAGGAGCAGGCCGACATCGTGGGTGCCCAGATGCTAGCGAAGGCCGGCTACGACCCGATGGACATGGTCACCTTCTTCAAGATGCTCGAGGACGAGCAGCAACGCGAGCCGAGCAAGGTCGAACAGTTCTTCAGCTCTCATCCGACCCCTGGTGATCGCGCTGCCCGCGTGAGGGAAGAGGTGAAGATGCTGAAGGTCCGGCCCACGGACCCCGTCGGCGGCTTCGCGAAGATCAACTCCCGACTGCGGAAGATGGCGCCGGCAAAATCGATGCAGGAGCTTGCCCTGGCGGAGTCAAAGGCTCAGGGAGCCACCTCCGTCGCGAGTTCCTCGAGGTTCGTCGGGCGTGTTGGCGACATCCAGAATGTGGAACGTCCCTCGACGCAGTACACCACGTTTGAGCAGCGCCGGCAGTTCTTCACCATGGACTACCCGAAGAACTGGAGTGTGTACGAACCGCTGAACGGCAACGGCGTGACGATCGCGCCGGAAGGCGGGTTTGTGGACACAGGGAATGCGGGAAGAGATCTGATCTACGGGGTGATCGTGAATCACTACGCCCCTTTCAATAATGATGACACCGGTGGGAGATTCATCGCCCCCGGCAACTCCGGTCAAGGTTTCCTCGCAGCAGGAGGCTCGGGCAGCAGCGACCACACTCAGCTCGCCCGGGCGACGAACGATCTCCTGGGGGAGATCCTGCGGGCCAACCCCAACCTTCAAATGGTGCCTGACTCGCAGCGAAACGACAGGATCAACGGCGCCGAGGCCCTGTCCGTGGTGTTGTCGGGTCGCTCCCCCGTCACCCGGGAGGAAGAGCGGGTGACCCTGTTCACACGCGCGCTGCCGGACGACGATGTCATCTACGCGCTGTTCATCGCACCTGCAACGAACTACAACGAGCTCAGGCCGACTTTCGACCGGATGGTATCGAGCCTGCGCGTCAACGACGAGGCGGCACATCGGTAGCCGCAAGGAGTAAAAAATGCTCGGCACTCTGGTAGTTGTTCTGCTTATTCTGTGGGCTCTCGGTCTGGCCACATCCTACACGATGGGTGGCCTGATCCACGTGTTGCTGGTTGTCGCGGTCGTGGTGGTGCTGTTGCGCCTCATCCAGGGACGGCGATTCGCCTGAGGGGGAGTTGGGATGAATGCGATCAAGATTCTGGCGATCGTTCTGATCGTCGGTGGGATCCTGGGCCTGGCGTACGGCAAGCTCAGCTACCCCACCGAATCGCACCACGCCACGGTGGGGCCGATGGAATTCTCCGTCACCGACACGCAGACGGTCAACATCCCGCTCTGGGCCGGCGTATTGGCGGTCGTGGCGGGCGGGATCCTTCTGTTCGTCCCCGCCACCAGGCTGCGGCGCACTTGACCTCGTGCCGCTTTCCCCCATGTCGCCCTGTCTTGGCGAATCCGGGGTTTTTGAATCAACCGCGGCGAACATCACGGACAGGCAGCCCTGCCGGTGACGCCGCCTAGTTCGAGGAGATACTCGATGAAACGCATGATTGCACTCGCATCAGGACTTCTGTTCATATCCCTTACGGCCTGTGGAGGCTCCGAGGCCGAGGTCACGGAGCCGGCAGCCCTGACGCCGCCTGCCGCGTCGCAGCAGCGCCAGACCCACATGGTGACGGTTCCCGCGGGCACGGTGCTGACGCTGGCCCTCGACAATGCTCTCAGCTCCGACACCGCCATGGTGGGCACCGTCTTCACCGCTACCGTGGTCGAGCCGATCCTGTCCGAAAACAGGGTCGTCATCCCCGCGGGATCCCGGATCGAAGGGAAAATCACCGAGGCCGTGGCGGCCAAGCGGGGCGCCGGTAACGGTCGCCTCTCGCTCGGGTTCAACACACTGAGTCTTCCCAGCGGGTACAGGACCGGCATCGTCGGCTCGTTCCAGGAGGTGACGGAGAGCAAGAAGGGTCGAAACGCCGGCATCATCGGCGGCTCGGCCGCGGGCGGCGCCCTGCTCGGGCGGATCCTGGGCAAGAACACCAAGGGGGCTGTCATCGGAACCATCATCGGCGGCGGCATCGGGACAGCGGTCGTCATGGGGAAGGAAGGCATGCAGGCCACACTCGCAGCCGACACACCTTTCGAGATCAGGCTCGAGCAAGGCGTCCAGGTCCCCCATGAGCCGTCGGTATCCTGACCCGGGGAACGCACTTCGCCGTATCGAAGGAGGATTGTGATGAACCCACACAGAGCCGCGAAATGGCTCGTCTTCATCACCCTTGTCGCCTCGCTTGTGTTCCTGCCGGAAGCCTTCGGGAAGAATCACAAGGACCACGGCAACAAGGGGAAAGGCGTGCAGACCCGGTTCAGGGGGCTTGACCAGAACAACGATGGCAGGATAACGCGGGACGAGTGGCGAGGCAACGACCGCTCGTTCTCCGTGCACGACACCAATGGCGATGGAGTGATTTCGGGCAACGAGGTCGGAGTGGCGTTGCGCGACGAGGGGTACGACGACTTCCTGGAGATCGATCAGGACCGCAACGGGAGGATCTCCCGCGACGAGTGGCGCTGGGATCGGGCCGGTTTCGACAGCATGGACGAAGACCAGGACGGCTCGCTCACGCGCCGGGAGTATCTCTACTCACCCGTTGACGACATCGCCGACATCGACATCGGCGCGCTGAGTCGCGAGGATCTCCTGAAGGGGAACGCCGACGCACGCAATGTTCTGTTCGGGGAGTTCGATCGAAACAACGACGGCGTGATCTCGCGAACCGAGTTCAGCGGCGACAAGCAGTCCTTTGCCCGTCTCGACACGAACAATGATGGCAAGCTGATGCGCCAGGAGTTCATCGATCGCTGTGGGGATCTCGAGCGGGATTTCAACCTGGCCGACACCGATCACGACGGCCGGCTGAGTCGCGAGGAATGGAACGGCGGCACGAGGGCGTTCGCTCGTCTCGATGGAAACAAGGACAACCTGCTCAGCCTCGTCGAGTTCGCCGGGGTGAGCTGAGGAGCAACCTGATCGAACGACCGGGCGGCAGAAGGCAAGTACACCATGACGATACGAGGCTCCACGGTATTCACAGCGTGTCTGATGGTCTGCTTCGCCATGCCGACCCGGGCCGGGGAGTTGGCAGGGGTCACCCTGCCCGGCCGGACGACAGCCGGGAAATCGACACTCGTCCTCAACGGGATGGGCCTGCGCGAGGTAACCTGGCTTCGGATCAACGTATACGTCGCCGGACTCTACCTGGAGACGCGGTCCTCCGATGCCGATGCGATCCTTGGTGACGATCATCCCAAACGGATCGTCCTCTTGTTCGTCCGCTCGGTCGGCCGGAGGCAGATCATCCACGAGTGGGACGAAAGCCTCAGGGCGAACGTCGGGCAGGATTTCGCCTCACTGGAGGAGCGCGTTGCCACGCTCCACGGCTGGCTGCCCGATACCCTCAGCAGGGGCGATGAAATAAGTCTCTCCTTTCTGCCCGGGGAAGGTCTCGTCGTGGAGATCGGGGGCGTCGTCAAGGGGACGATCCCCGGCGCCGACTTCGCCCGCGCCGTATTCGCCGTGTGGCTGGGCCCTCGGCCGCCGGACCGGGACCTCAGGGCCGGTCTTCTCGGGTGCGGCCGAGGCTGAGCCTTGCGGCATGCGCGGCCCCTCCCCGCCCTCGGCGGACGAGCTGCCCCACCCGATCCGAAACCTCATAGAGGGTTCGTGCCGGCATGATCCCCAGCAAGCGGTGTCCACCCACCGACTTCATCCCGGCCGATGCCAGACACCCGCATTGAGAACAATCGGGATCGCCACCGAACTGACAGGGGGTGATCCGGCTCCTCAGATCCGCCGAGACCGAGAGAGTCGTCCGGGCGAATATGCACTCGGCCGGAGAGGACGGAGGACGACGGTAGCCTTCGAGCACCGCATCGGGCAGGTGCAGCTTCGGAAAGGCGTCACGCAGACCCGCCAGCTCGTCCAGGACCCGCTCCTTCTCCTGCGGCGAGAGGATCTCCTCGGACCGTTCTCCGCGCTGCGGCGTGAACAGGCTGAACCAGATTCGCCACACTTCGGGCCGGCCCGACCAGAAGGCTACAAACTGTTCGAACGTTCCCGCGCGACGCGCCATCTGGCCGGTCACCGTGCAATGCACGGTGATCGAGCGCCCCTCGATGTTCTTCAGGATGCGCTCGTATGTGGCTGGGGCCCGACGACGATCGTGGTCCGCCTGGAGTCCGTCGATCGAGACAACGACCCAGAGCCCCTGGATCCGGCCCCACTCCTCCGGGATCGGGCGCACGGCGCTGGTCACGAGCTGAACCGTCACACCCATCCGGCTCAGCTCCGGAAGGAGGGTGTTCAGCTCGCGGAAACGCACCAGCGGCTCGCCACCCACGATCGAGACATAGACCGGTCGGAGCTCGCGTACCAGATCGAGGACGCCGTCGATCAACGCCTGGCCCCGGAAATCGGCCAGGGACCGGAGCGGCCCCGCATCGCCGAGATGCCCGGGCTCATAGGCATAGCAGCCCGGACAGGAGAGCGGGCACTCGCGTGTGATCTCGAGCGAGAGCATCGGGTGGACGCCGCTCAGGATGCGGCCCCACGCCCTGTAGACGTTTGCATGTTTCATCGCAGACCATCACGGCACTGACGGAAGCCGTGCCGCAGTTGCGTCATTCTAGCTGATCTCCATCCCTTCGATTCAATACCCTTGCGCGGCTGTTCGGAGCCTGCCTGAGCGGGATTCAGGAAACTCCTGACTTGCGGAGACATCCGGCTCCGGGTAAGCATGTATGGTGTGGGAGTTCGTATGCGATCCCGGTCGGGAGGCGAATGACGACCCGCGGACATCAGATGAGTGCAATGGCTTGGGCGAGGGTGGCGGGTCTTGCCCTGCTGGCTCTCGGGGCCACGGTGGGCACGCTCGGCGCCGCCCCCGTCCCGGTGCGCTTCCCCGAGGGCTCCCTCCACGGATTTCTCGCCTTGCGCTCGATCGACGGCAAGCTGGTCGCCGAGGGCGATCTCCTCCAGGTGGTGCGGGATGGGAACGTCGAGAAGCGTATGGTCTTCCGTTTCAAGGACGGGTCGGTGCTCGAGGAGTCGGTGGTATTCAGTCAACAGACCGTCTACACCATGCAACGCTATCGTCTGTCGCAGAGCGGGCCGGTGTTCGACGAGGACATCGAGGCCTCGCTCGATCGCGCTACCGGGCTGTACAGCGTGAAGACGCGAAGCCACGAGACCGGGAAGGAAACAGCGCTCGACGGGCCCATCGAGATGCCCCCTGACGTCTACAACGGCCTGATCCTCAGCATCGTGAAGGACCTGCCCAAGGGGGCCAGCGAGACCATACACTTCGTTGCCTTCACGCCCGAGCCACGACTCATCCAGCTGGCGATCGCGCCGGCCGGCGAGCAGAAGGTCATGGTCGGGGATCTGGCCAAGACCGCGGTCCACTACGTGCTGAAGCCCCAGCTCGGGATGTGGATGACGCTCTTCGCCACGGTGCTGGGGCGCATGCCGCCGGACGAGCACGTCTGGGTCCTCATGGATGACGTGCCCGCGTTCGTGAGATTCGAGGGGCCGCTGTATCCCACGGGGCCGGTCTGGCGCATCCAGCTGACGAGTCCCCGCTGGCCCGAGAATTAGCCCAGCCGCATCGCCGCCCCGGCGGCTCACAAGGCCGTGACGCTTCCGTCAGCGGTCACCCTTCGAGCCGAGGGAAGTCTTCTGGGGATGTCCACGCTGGGCTTCCTGCGGAGCCCCGCCGGAATCGGCGCCTGCCTGCGAGTGTTTCCCCTCGTCATGGATCTCGATCTGCCCGGCCTCGAGCAGCTTCCTGACGGCGGGCCGCTCGGCTGCGGTGTCCGCGATCTGGCCTGTCTTGAAAGGCCCGAGGTGGAGGATCTTCCCTCCTGCGAGCGAAATCCTGATCGGCCTGTTGGTCTTGTTGGAGACAATCTTCACGATGGACCCTCCGAGGAAGCGCTGCCCCGCCGGGAGGCGCGGCGAAGATGATCGCTGCCTTCGACGGATCACGCGCGGGCGGATGCCAACCGGAGTCTACACTGCGGAGCCTCCCGACGCTGGCGGCCCGAGGTCGACACGAGGCTTCCGGGGGCGGCATTGCATTTCACGGTATTCGATCCGCGGCGGGCGCCGGTGCATACGGGGAGTTGAAGATGATTGGCTGGCGGGAGCGACTGGACTTGAACCCGATCCGGGGTGAGATGCTAAAGCACTGATGGCGCACGATTTTCGTCGCAACCAGCTGACAGCTCGCCGCTTTCCGCCGTCCATCGAGTCCCCTGGCGTCCCCCCGAATCCCCCGGGATCGACCCCGGTCGTGGAGAAATAGTGGAGACGGCGGGGGTCCATCTATAATGACCCTCTCGCCGCGACGGTCGCGGCCTCGACGCCTGACGGAACACGACCATGCCCCTGGAGCCCGAACAGAGCCTCGCCCACTACCGCATCCTCCGCCAGATCGGACAGGGCGGCATGGGGGCGGTCTTCCTGGCCGAGGACACGAAGCTCGAGCGTCAGGTGGCGCTGAAGGTCCTGCCGCCGGAGATGGCCGCCGATCCCGATCGGCTGGAGCGCTTCCACCGCGAGGCCAAGACCGTCGCCGCCCTGAACCACCCGCACATCGTGACGATCTATTCCGTCGAGCAGGCGGTCCCGGACAGCCCGGGCAAGGCGGAACCGCTCCGTTTTCTGACCATGGAAATGGTCGACGGCGAGAGCCTGAATCACCGGATCCGGCCCGGCGGCCTGCCCATCGCGAAGATCATCGACCTCGGAATCTCCCTGGCGGATGCACTGTCAGCGGCCCACGACAAGGGGATCGTCCATCGCGACCTGAAGCCGGCCAACATCATGATCACGCGGGAAGGGCGCATCAAGGTGCTCGACTTCGGCCTCGCCAAGCTCTCCTCGGAGACCGGCCCGATTGGAGCGGACGACCTCAGCGTGACCTCGGCGCCGACCCGGCTGGCCTCGCGGGACGAGCCGTTGACCCGCGCCGGGATGATCATGGGGACGGTGCCCTACATGTCGCCTGAGCAACTGGGAGGCGATCCTGTCGATCACCGCACCGATCTGTTCGCTCTCGGCGTGCTGCTTTACGAGGCATGCACGGGGCGACGGCCGTTCGACGGCAGGAACACCGCTGAACTGGTCTCGTCGATCATGCGCGATCGCCCCGCTTCGTTGGTCGAGCAGCGGCGGGAAGTTCCGCCGCGACTCGAGCAGATCATCATGCAATGCCTGGAAAAGCGCATCGACAATCGCAGCCCCTCTGCCCTCGAGGTCCGCGACCGCTTGCGTGAGATCGGAAGCGAACTGCAATCCGCTGCATCGGACGTATCACAGTCGGCTTCGGCCTCGACTTCGTCGCCCGCCACGGCGGCGCCTGTATCGTCGCCCGGCACAACGAGGGTCCGGTGGGTCGCACTCGGAGCCTTCGTCGTCGCCGCCATGGTCGCGGCCCTCTGGTTCGGCAGGCACGGCGACGATCGGCCGGCGGCGCCACCCGCTGCGGGCGTCGAAGATGCATCGATCGCCATCCTTCCGCTGGCCACCGTCGCCGGGGACGACGAGTTCGCCGACGGCATCCACGATGAGCTGATCACACAGGTGTCGAAGATCGGCGCCCTCAAGGTGATCGCGAGAACCTCGGTGATCGGCTTCAGGGGAACGACGCTCAAAGCCTCCGAGATTGCGGCCGACCTCGGCGTGACCACGATTCTGGAAGGGAGCGTCCGCTACGCCGGAGAGCGGGTGCGGGTCAACGTGACCCTGATCGACGCGCGCTCCGACGCGACCGTGTGGAGCGAGAGTTACGACCGCGAGCTGACCGCCCGGAGTATCTTCGAGATCCAGACCGCGATCGCCCGCCAGGTTGCGTCCGCCCTGACCGTGGCGCTCTCCCCGGACGAGCAGCAGGCGCTGGCGACGGCGCCGACGGAGAACCTGCAGGCCTATCGGAGCTATCTGAAGGCAGTGGGGCTCGAGCGGCTGGCGGACGACAGGGAGGTCGTCGCCGGCACCGTGGCGGCCCTCACCGACGCGGTCGATCTCGATTCGAACTTCGCGCAGGCCTGGGCGCGCCTGGTGAAGGCGCACCTGCAGATGTACTGGCGGGGGTTCGATCGATCGATCGAGCGGCTCGAACGCGCTCGCCGGGCGCTCGATCGCGCCACCGCCCTGCAGCCCGACCTGCCGGAGACGGCGGCGGCGCGCGGTTACTACTTCTACTGGGGCTTCCGCGACTACCCGCAGGCCCTTGCGGCGTTCGGGGAGGCGCGGCGGGGTCTGCCGAACGACGCTTCGCTGCTGGCGGTGACGGCGTTCATCCAGCGGCGCATCGGGTTGTGGGATGAATCGCTTGCCGGACTCGATCGTGCCATCGAGCTGGATCCTCGGAACATTTACCTGCTGAGCAATCAGCTGAACAGCTATGAGACACTGCGCCGGCGGAAGGACGCCGAACGAATCATCGAGCGGATCGAACGTGTCGATCCCTCGGACTGGTCGATCGAGGGGTTTCGTGCCAAGCTGTCGCTCCTGCTGGATGGCGACCCGGCTCCCCTCCTCGCCCTCGATGACTATCGGGGAGAGGCCGGTGCAATCCTGGACGCTTACCTGCTGGCAAGAGACTTTGCCGCAGCCACGCGCTTTATCGAGTCCTGGCCCGACGCAGGTCTCGAGTCCCAGGTCTCCCTGACACCGAAAGCGCTTGCAGCAGCGCTGGTTCGCCACATGGCCGGTGATCGAAGCGGTGTCGATCCGGGACTTCGACAGACCGTGGTCGACCTGGAGGCACGGCGGGATCGCGACCCCGCCGATCCACGCGTCCATTCCAGTCTCGGAGTGGCTTACGCGCTGCTGGGAGATCGGGAGGCGGCGATGAGCTCCGGCCGCCGGGCGGTCGAACTGCTTCCCTATACGCGCGACGCGATGGATGCCGGCAACTACGTCTGGGCCCTCGTGCAGATCCACTCCCTGCTCGGCCAAAAGGAAGAGACGGTTCACCAGCTGGATCGCTACCTGTCGAATCCTGGCATGTGTGGAGCCGGCTTCATCGAGCGGTACCCACTGTTCGACCCGTTGCAGGACTATCCGGCGTTTCAGGAAATGCTGCGACATGCCCCGTCCGGCGACTGAGGTGATCGCGCCACGCACTCTTCCCATCTGACAGGGTATCGGAAGTGGCGCGCCCGGACGGATTCGAACCGCCCACTGGACGCTGCGAGAACATCAACGGCGCGCAGGGACACGCATCCCGCGTGGAGGGGCGGGCACAGATGGGAGGAGGAGAGGCTGGATTAGTTGTGAGATGCTGATTCTAAGGAGTTTGGCGGGAGCGACGGGACTTGAACCCGCGATCTCCGGCTTGACAGGCCGGCGTGTTAACCAACTACACCACGCCCCCGCGACCGTGTGAAGCACTTGCTGGTGGGCAGTACTGGATTTGAACCAGTGACCCCCTGCTTGTAAGGCAGGTGCTCTCCCGCTGAGCTAACCGCCCGGCACGTCCCCATGCTATCCGAACAGAAGCGCCGGCCGCAACGGAATACCACCGCCCCGCGGCGGGGGCCATCGCTCACCATGGAACGAGAGCGCGTACGGTAGCACGAGGACGCCTCCTCTTCAAGAGGCCCTTTTCGGTGGTTGCCCGCGGGCCCCCGGGGTGGAAAGATAGGGGCGCCATGCCCGACAACCCGGTCTCCTGCCGCTTGCCCCCTCCCCCCCGAGGACCCCTGCCATGAGCGGGATCGACTATCGCTGCGGCAACGACCTCGATCTGGACGTGGTGATCGAGCTGTACCACGCCTCCACCCTCGGCGAGCGCCGCCCCGTGGACGATCGGGCGATCATGGGGGCGATGATGCGCCATGCCAACCTGGTGGTCACCGCCTGGGAGGGGGACCTGCTGGTCGGCATCTCACGCACCCTCACCGACTTCGACTACGTCGGCTATCTGGCCGACCTGGCGGTGCGGGCCTCGCACCAGCGGCAGGGGATCGGCACGGAGCTCATCCGCAGGACACGGGAGAGGATGGGTCCCCGCTCCGGTCTGGTCCTGCTGGCGGCGCCGAAGGCCGTGTCCTACTATCCGGCACTCGGATTCACGCGACACGACAGTGCATGGGTGCTGAGGGCCACCGATCCCTTCCCGTCGCCCGCCAGACCGCGACAAGGAGACGACATCGTGAACGGGGAACCCTCGACCGACACCGTCGCCGCTGCAACCGCGCCCGGCGCCGGCGCTGCGGGGCTGCTGGGAGAATTCCTGCTGCGCGCGGCCTGGTTCCCGATCACGGTGTTCGTGGCCCACCTCTTTCTGTACCTCGTGGTGGGCCTGTACGACATGCTCCCCGCGTTCGACCTGGTGACCCACTTCGCGGGCGGCGTCGCCATCGCCTATTTCTTCTCCGGCGTGCTCGGGATGGCCGAGCGTCGCGGCGCGGTGAGCCCCCTGGACGTGGCGGTGCGCGCGCTGCTGGTATTCGCCCTCACCGCGACTGTGGCCATGTTCTGGGAGTTCGCCGAGTACATCTTCGACCTTCTGTTCGGCACCCGCATCCAGGTCGACCTCCTGGACACGTTGTCGGACATGGCGATGGGGGTGTTCGGCGGCATCTGCTTCCTGCTCATCGGGCGGCTCGCGAAGGGCCGGGTCACACGGGAGTCCTGACGGGCGCGGTGGGATCGGATCTGTTCTACGATATCCCCATGCGTTCGAGTGACCCGCGATCCACAGCCACTGCCCCACCTCACGGACCGGCCGACGAGGCGATGCCCACCGAGGTCTGGCGACGGCTGATGCTCTTCCACAGCCGCGCGCGGACCCGTCTGGCCAACGAGCGCACGCTGCTCGCCTGGCTTCGCACCAGCCTCGCGCTCATCACGGTCGGATTCGTCGTCCAGCGGTTCGATCTGCTCCTGTCGCAGCAGACCGCGCACGATCTCCCCTGGATGCCCTTCCTGATGACCTGGGTCCCGCTGCTGTTCTTCACCCTCGGGGGGATCATCGTCACCCTCAGCACGTGGGAGTTCTTCCGAAACCAGCGCGAGATCCACTCGCAGAACGAGATGCGCCGCGGCCGGGTGCGTGACGCCCTGATCCTCACCGCGCTGCTCTTCCTGCTCGCCGTCACGGTGATCTTCGTGATCTCGAAGCCCTGAGCCGGAGCCATGCTGCCGCTCCTCGAGCTGATTCCGGTCGGAACATCCTTCATCCTCGGGCTCGTCTATCTGACGATGCAGGAGGACCGCACGGTCCTGAAGATCGCCGGGGCGGTGCTGTTTCTCGCGGCCGTCTACCTCCAGTTCTACTCGCGCTGGACGCTCGCAGGCCTGCTTCTGCAGATCGGGCTCGCGGTGACGCTGGCGATCCAGAGACGCCTCGAGGGTCTGCTGTGACGCGCCCCTTCCGCCGGGGCGTTCGTCTCGTGTCAGGATCCGCCCGTACCGGCCCATTCCAAGGAGACGACTGCATGGCGGAGCTGAAGACCAGACCGACCGGCATGAGCGTGACGAAATACCTGGGAGCCATCCCGGACGAGGGGACGCGGCGGGACTGCCGCGAGGTCATGAAGATGATGAAGGCAGCCACCGGGTCGGCTCCGAAGATGTGGGGCCCGAGCATCGTCGGCTTCGGAGACTATCGCTACGAATACGCGAGCGGTCGCACGGGCGACTGGTTCCTGGCCGGGTTCTCCCCGCGCAAGCAGAACCTCACCCTGTACCTCATGTCGGGATTCAGGGGCTTCGAGCCGCTCATGCGCCGCCTCGGCAGACACAAGGCCAGCAAATGCTGCCTGTACATCAAGCGGCTGGATGACGTCGACCGGAAGGTTCTGACCGATCTGATCGGCCGGTCGGTCAGAAAGGTCAAGAAAGGCCGTCGTCCCCGCTCGCGTGCCTGAGCGAGGCGGCGTCCCGCGCATGCGCTGGAGTAGTTGCGAGCGGGCGATCGATACATGAAGATGCCCTGGAGAATAGGAGGCGACCATGGCTGACAGGAAGATCATCGCGGTGCTCGGCGCGACGGGCGCGCAAGGTGGTGGACTGGTGCGGGCGATTCTGGAAGACAAGAGTGGCGGCTTCGCCGCCCGGGCGATCACACGCGACGCCGGCTCGGACAAGGCAAAGGAGCTGGCCTCGCTGGGCGCCGAGGTCGTCGCGGCCGACGTGGACGACAGGTCGAGCCTGGAGAGGGCCTTCGCGGGCGGCGCACGGCGCCTACTGCGTCACCTTCTACTGGGCGCACTTCAAGCCCGAGAAGGAGCTGGCCGAGGCGGCCTCGATGGCCGCGGCCGCGAAGAAGACCGGGCTGAAGCACGTCATCTGGTCGACGCTCGAGGACACGCGAAAGTGGGTGCCCCTGTCCGACGACCGGATGCCCACCCTGATGGAGAAGTACAAGGTGCCCCACTTCGACGCCAAGGGAGAGGCGAACCACCTGTTCGCCGAGGCGGGCGTCCCGACGACGTACCTTCTCACGTCGTTCTACTGGGACAACTTCATCCATTTCGGCATGGGTCCGAAGCCAGGCCCCGACGGCACGCTCGCGATCACGTTCCCGATGGGGGACCGGAAGCTGCCCGGCATCGCCGCCGAGGACATCGGGCGGTGCGCGTACGGCATCTTCAAGCGTGGCGGCGGGATGATCGGGAAGACGCCGGGCATCGCCGGCGAGCACCTGACCGGCGAGCAGATGGCCGCATCGTTTACCAAGGCGCTCGGCCGGCCGGTGAAGTACAACGCGGTGCCGTTCGACGTGTACCGCGGGTTCGGCTTTCCCGGAGCGGACGACCTGGGCAACATGTTCCAGTTCAAGCACGACTTCGAGGATTACTTCTGCGGGGCGCGCGATCTGAAGCTCGCCCGCTCGCTCAACCCGCAGCTCCAGGACTTCGACACCTGGCTCTCGCGCAACGCGAAGAAGATCCCGGTCGGCTAGGCGATCCCGACCGTGGCGCCGCGCTGGTACGTCTACATGCTGCGCTGCGGCGACGGCTCGCTCTACACGGGCATCGCCACCGACGTGGCACGCCGCGTCGAGGAGCATCAACGCGGCGGCGCGCGTGGCGCGCGCTACCTGCGTGGCCGCGGACCGTTGACGCTCGCGCTCCAGTGGCCCGTCGGGGACCGCGGCCTCGCGTTGCGGGTTGAGGCGCGTATCAAGCGGCTGCCGCGGGCCCTCAAGGAAGAGCTGGTCTCGCGGCGCAGCCGTGTCCGGCGGATCGTGGCGGCGGCCGAGGCCGGCCGGGCCGCTCAGCGGGATGCCGCCCGTTCGAGACGGTCCAGCAGCCCTTCCACGTGAGTGGCCTTCCAGTAGACCCGGCCGCAGGCGGGACAGCGTGAGAACCCGGTCTGCGTGGCCAGAACATAGGGCGGCACCTCGGTGGCGACGCTTTCGGGCGTGACACCCGAAGTCGGCTCGTTGCATCGAAGACAGCGGGTGAGGAGACGTGCCGGGTCGGGCTGCAGACCGTGCGACCGGACCAGCTCGGCGAGCTGTTCGTCCGGATCGGGGCTCTCGATCAGGATGCACGCGGCGCCGGTTTCCCTCAGGGCACGCCGGCCCGCGAGGGCCCTGTCACGCGTCAGGATGGTCCTCCCCTCCCGCCAGGCCCGCGCGATCAGGGCGTCGTCCGCGATACGGCGATCGTAGGCGACGTCGAAGCCGAGCGCCCTGAGCCACTTGGCCAGCCGGCCGAGCATGCAGTCGGCGATGTATCGTGTGTTCCCGGTTACGCCCACGACCAAACTGTACCACCGAAACGCTGTGCTACAGTGCCATTCATGGAACAGGCCGCATCATGCGCATGACCATCCTGGGCTCGGGAACGGCGGTGCCGTCGCTCCGCCGCGGCGCACCGGGGACGTTGCTCGAGGTCGGTGACGACCGCGTCGTCATCGACGCCGGTCCGGGCACGCTCAACCGGCTGCTCTCAGCCGGGCTGACCCACGACCGCGTGACCCATCTCCTGATTACCCACAACCACCTCGACCATTGCGGCGAGCTGGCGTCATGGCTGTTCGCCGCCCGTGTGCCCGGCGCCTCCCGCTCGGCGCCCCTGATAATCGGCGGCTCGTCCGGCTTCATGAAGATGCTGTCGGGGCTGCAGGGCGTGTACGGTCACAGGATCGAGCCGTCCGGCTATACCCTGACCCTGATCACGATGGACGGCGCGGTAGCCGCCCCGCTGGGCTTCGACGGCTGGACCGTGCAGGCCTTTCCGGTTTCGCACATCGACTCCTCTTTCGGCTATCGCATCACCGACGACGCGGGCCGGACCTTCGCATGCACGGGTGACACGGACGTGTGCGACGGGGCTTCACGGCTCGCGCGCGACGCCGACATGCTGCTCATCGAGGCCTCCACCCCTGCGGCCCTCAAGGCGGCGGGTCATCTGACGGCCCCCGAGGCGGGCGGGATTGCGAGCCGTGCCGGCGCGCGCAGGGTGGTGCTCAACCATTTCTATCCGGCGTGCGACGAAGTTGATATGCTTGCGGAGCTTCGGGCCACCTACGACGGAGAGGCCGCGCTTGCCGAGGATGGCATGAGCATCGAGATATGAGACGCCAGCTCCCCCCTGTTGCTCTCGCTCTCGCCCTCGTCGCGGCCCTGGCGTCCGCCGGCGCCGCCCCGAAGGGGATCGGGCAGGTGCACGGGACGGTGTTCGACAAGGAGCGGAAGGGTGTGCCCGGCCTGACCGTGGCGCTCGTCCCCGGCGCCGGGGCGACGGTGTACGGCACCTCCACCGACATGGACGGCCGGTACGAGTTCAAGGGACTCGACGCGGACGTCTACACCGTGATGGTCGTTGACCGGGCCGGGGTCATCTACCGCAAGGACGGCATCCGCGTCAGGTCGCTGTTCCGCAGCATCGTCGACTTCAACCTGGGCACCGACGCGCCGGCGCCGTCGATCCCGGTGCCGCAGCCGGTGACCGCCGCCGACGGTGATCCTGCCGCCTCGTCCTCCGAGCTGACGATCGCGTGCACGCTGACCGGCGCCGATCGCCAGCCGGTGCCGGACGCATCCGTCGCGGCAACGCCCACGGCCGGTACCGGCGCGCTACGGCGGGCCATCACCGATTCCGGCGGCGCCTGCCGCCTTCAGGGGATCCCGCAGGGCGTATACCGGCTGACGGCCCGGGCGCCCGGCTTCATCAACTGGGAGATCGGTCCGCTGACGCTGGACCGGCCCGGGGGGATCGGCCTCAGCCTCGCACTCACGCCCTACCCGATGGGATTCGCCGGCACCGTCGAGGATCTCCTCATCCCCACTGACCCCGTCCCCCCACACACTCCCTGACCGCCCCGCTTCGTCGCGCCGCGGGTACCGGGCAACATCCGGGTTGAGGCGAAGACCGCAAGGATGTTCCCCTATTGTGGGCCCTGCGAACGGACCCACCCGAGAGACCTCTCGGACTGAGCCGGTTGCCGCGCCGGGCGCGGCGGCGAGGGAGAGGGAGGTGGGCGCGCCGCTCGGGCGGCGCGCAACACCGACCCGAGGGGGGTCTCGTTCACAGGGCCGACACGCGTGGACGGAGAATGAGTGCAGTAGACCGCGCGTCAATGCTTGACGGCGTAGTACCCGCGGCGCGTCCGCACCTTCACCCCTTTGACGCTCGTCTCCAGCTTGATCTTGCGCCAGGTGCCGTCGGTGGCCTTGTTGGTCGACGAGTAGGCCATGTAGTACTGGCTGCGCAGATCGTCGGCGATCTGCTGGTAGACATCGGCGAGATCCGCGGCGGTGTGCGGGAAGTAGGCGCGGCCTCCCGTCTCCTCGGCGACCTGTTTCAGGCTGCTGCGCATCGACACGTCCAGGACCGTCGCCCCCAACCCGATCGAGTAGATCACCACGTCGTGGGTGCGCGTCAGCTCGAGGATCTTCTGATACGAGAACCGGCTGTTGGTGTCGGCGCCGTCGGTCAGCAGGACGATCGCCTTGCGACCGTCGATCGTCTTCATCTTGCGGTAGGCCGCGTAGATTGCGTCGTAGAGTGCCGTGCCGCCTTCGGCATCCGTCCCCTCGATCGCCTCCCGCAGCGCCGCGTGGTCCGCGGTGAGGTCCTGCAGCAGGAAGACGTTCTCGTCGAAATCGATGACCAGCGCGCGGTCCTGCGGCCGCAGCGTCTCGACGAACTCCTTGGCGGCCTCCTGGACGTCGCCTATCTCCTCGCGCATGCTGCCGGACGTATCGATCATGATGGCCATGGTGATGGGGCGCGTCTCGACCGAGAAATCCAGGATGGTCTGCGGCACATTGTCCTCGTAGAGGGTGAAGTCGTCGCGGGTGAGCCCCGGGACGAACTTCCGGTCGTCGTCGACGACACTCGCCGTTACCACCACCTGGTCGACCAGCTCGCGGTAGTTGATCAGCAGCTTCCGGGTGACGATCGTGTCCTGGGCGGCGTCGCCATCACCCGAAATCGCCGCGGCCTCGATCACCCACGAGCGCGGCTCGTCGCCGAAGTCGTAGAACGCCTCGTACGGCGGCTCGCGGTCGATATACACCAGCTTGCCCGCGACCGAGAATTCCACCCGGATGTCGCGGATCTCCTTCGAGGCATCCACGGTGGCGGCGATCTTCGCCTTGCCGAAGACGAAGTCTCCGTCGACCGGCTCGGTGATCTTCACCGTCATCTTGCGCACCGGGATCGGCTGGCCCTGCGCGAGTGCGGAGGGCGGGGCGCAGACTGCCGCCAGGGCGACGATCAAGAGAGCGGGCACCAGTCTCCTGCCGATCATCGGCTCCCCTCTCCTGCTTCCAGCAACGCCGCGAGCAGGCGCTGGACGCGGGACCGGTCCTGCGACTCGTCGGTCATGAGCGCGAGCGACCCGTTGAGCGCTTCGACCGCCTGCGGATACCGGCCTCGCAGCACGTACAGGTTGCCGAGGTAAGCCATCGGCATCGGGTCTCCGGGACGCAGCCGCGACGCCTCCCTCAGGGCGCTCTCCGCGCCCGGCTCGTCCCCGAGCCAGGTGCGGGCGAGGCCGAGGTTGATCCAGACGCCCGGATCGTCGGGAGTAAGCCTCGATCGAGCGGCGCAGGCGTCGGCCGATTGCTGGTACGCGCCCGCCCGGAGCGCGCTGTAGCAGAGCCGGGCCAGGATAGCGGGGTCGCTCGACCCGCTCTGAGCCGAGGCCTCGGCATACAGTTTCGTCGCGCCCTCATGATCGTCGCGCGCCGCCTTCAGGTCCGCAAGCGCCAGCAGGTCGGCGGTGGCGCGGCCGTTGGCCTCGAGGTCGGCCTCGAGCTCGGCCGCGCGCCGGGACTCCTTCTCCAGCGCCGCCTTCTTCTCGCGAAGCTGCGCCTGCGTCGCCGGGTCATCGACATCACGCGAGAGTCCCACCTCCAGGAGCTTCAACGCCTCCTCGTACGCGCCCTCCCGCCTCAGCAGCTCCGCCTTGGCGAGATACCCCTCGAGATAGTCCGGATCCAGAGCGAGCGCCTTGTCGAACTCACGCTCGGCCTGAACCCGCTTGTCCAGTTTCAGGAAGATCCCCCCGATCTCGACCGGATGCCAGGGATTCCCCTCCTCGAGGGTCTCCGCCCGGCGGAGCGCGGCTATCGCCTCGTTGCCGTACCGCTGCTTCGAGTAGCAGACACCCAGCCTGTTGTACGCCGCCGCGAAATCGGGTCTGACCTTGATCGCCCGGAGGAACAGCTCGATCGCCTCGCTGTATCGCCCCTGCCGCATGTAAAGGTCCCCGAGGTTGAGCGACGAGTCGGGGAAGCCGGGATTGAGGTCGATCGCCTTGCGGTAGTGCTCGGCCGCCTTGAGATCGTCACCGGCTGCTTCGGCGGCCCGGCCCAGGGCGTCCAGCGCGGGCGCGTAGTCCTCCTGCCTGGCGAGAGCGCGATGATACTCGGCGAGCGCCTCGGACGGATCGCCGCGCTTGAGATAGCAGTCGCCGAGAGCCACCCTCGCCTGCAGGTTCAGCGGGTCGAGCTCGAGCGCGACCTCCAGCGGTTCGATCGCCTTGAGGTACTGCCGGTCGGCCTTCAGCGCGAGGCCGAGATAGTAGTACGCGCGGAACGAGTTGAGCGCGATGTCGGTGACTTCGTGCAGCTTCGGGATCGCGTCCTTGAGGCGGCCCTGCTTGTATGCCTCGATTCCTTCGTTGAGGAGCTGGAACGCGTGAGCGCGCACCTGCTGGGCCCGTGAGACCTCGTCGGCCCGCGCGGCGCCGACGGCCGGCGGCAGGACCAGAAGCGCCGCAACCAGCCACGAAACAGGGTGTGATCCCATGGGCGCGACTATAGCACAGCGATGCTGGTGGCCCGCCGCCTCGCGCGGTATCATGCAACCCATGAAACGCGCGGCGATGGCAGCGGCGATCCTGCTCCTGTCGTGGACGGCGGGTGCGGCCGCGGCCGGTGTCGAGCCGCCTGAACACCCCGTGGTTTCGGGCTACGTCCCCGGAGCCGACCTGACTTCGCCCGAGGCGCTCGGCTGGACGCCCGAGCAGTACCGCATGGCTCGGCGCTATTCCCGCAATCTGTGGACCATGGCATTCGTCGACCCGATCGTCGGGATGGCGAGCCTCTGCGTGCTGATCTTCACGGGGCTGGCGGGATGGTTCGAGCGTCTGCTGCGGGCCCGGCTCTCCTCACGGCTCGCCGTGGATGCGGTGTTCGTCGCGGGCATGGTCCTGTCCCTCGCCGTGATGAACTTCCCGCTCGATGTGTACCGGTTCGTGCGCGAGCATCGGTACGGCTTCGCCACGCAGGGGTTCGGCGACTGGATGACCGATGAGTTCAAGGGCCTCCTCATCGCGTGCGTCGTGGCCATGCTGTTCCTCATTCCCGTCTGGGCGGCGGTGCGCCGGTGGCCGCGCGGATGGTGGATCGCCGGATCGGCGATCGGCGTGCTTCTCAGCATCGTCATGATCGCGGTGGCGCCCGTGTTCATCGCGCCGCTGTTCAACAACTTCACTCCGCTGCACGACGAGGCCCTCAAGAACCGCATCCTGGATCTCGCCCACCGCGAGGGAATCCCCGCGGACGACGTCTACGAGGTCGACGCGTCGCGGCAGTCGCGCCACGACAACGCCTACGTGGCGGGCCTGCTCGGGACGCAGAGAATCGTCCTGTACGACACGCTGGTGAATGCGTACACGCCCGATGAGGTCACCTTCGTCATGGGCCACGAGATGGGGCACTACGTTCTGAATCACATCTGGAAGGGTCTGCTCCTGGCGGCGGCCGTGATCGTGCTCGGATTCTTCCTGATCCACCGGCTGCTCGGAGTGACGATACGAAGGCTGTCCGGCCGGCTGGGTTACGACTCACCCACCTCGATCGCCGCGGTGCCTCTCGCGCTGCTGTTCCTCATGGCGTACATGTTTCTGCTGCAGCCGGCGACGAACGCCTACTCCCGCCATCTCGAGCATCAGGCCGATGTGTTCGCGCTGAAGACGGTGGGGGATTCTCCCGAGGCGCGCAACGCGGCGGTCTCCGCGTTCCAGACCATGGCGGCGCGGAACCTCTCCGACCCCGATCCGCCGGCCTTCATCGAGTGGTGGCTCTACACCCATCCCGGCATCGGCAGCCGCATCCGCTTCGCCGCCGGCCGTCAGTGACGATCGATCCCGCCGGACAAGATCCATCGATCGGCCGCTGGCCCGGCACATGGCTCCGATGACGCGGGAGGGCGGGGTATGGTCTGACGGGTTGGCCCTTGATCTCGCTCAACGGGCTCCACAGTCGGACTTGCCCCACGATCCGGCGAACGGAGACTCCCGAGGGCGTCGCGGACTGAGCCGGTTGCCGCGCCGGGCGCGGCGGCGAGGGAGCGCGAGGTGGGTTCGCCGCCCGGGGCGGCGCGCAACGCCGACCCGAGGGAGGCTCTCGATCGCCGGGTCGTAAGGGAGGGTATGTAGGTCTGGTTGAGGTGTTGCCGTGAGGAAGCGGCGATCACGCCGTCCGGCCGATCTCCCGCTCGATGACGTCGGCCAGGCGCCGGGCCAGCGACCGGACCTGGTCGCCGTCCACCGCCTCGATCATCACGCGCGCCAGCGGCTCCGTACCCGAGTAGCGCAGCACGAGCCGACCGGTGTCGCCGAGCTCTCCCCGGACCCGCCGCGCTTCCTCTCCGATCACCGGGTGCGCTTCCAGATCGGGACGGCTTGCGACCCGCACGTTGAGCAGCACCTGCGGGTAGGCCTGCACGCGGGAAAGCCAGTCGGAGACGGTCTCGGAGCGCGACCGGAGCACCTCGACCAGCCTGAGCGCGGTGAGGATCCCATCGCCCGTGGTGGAGCGATCGGTGAAGATGATGTGGCCCGACTGCTCGCCGCCCAGGACGGCGCCGGCACGCAGCATCTCCTCGAGCACGTACTTGTCCCCGACCTGCGTGCGGGCCATCGTCACGCCCAGCTCGCCCAGTCCCCGCTCCAGCCACAGATTGCTCATCACGGTGGTGACGACGCGGTCACCCGCCAGCAGACCGCGTCGCTTGAGGTGCGCCGCCGCCTGGTAGATCAGGACGTCGCCGTCGGCCAGCCTCCCGTCGGCGGAGAGAAACAGCGTGCGGTCGGCATCGCCGTCGAAGGCGATACCGAGATCCGCCCCGTGCCGGGCCACCTCGGCGGCGAGCCCCTCGGGGTGCAGCGATCCGCAGCCGCTGTTGATGTTCCGCCCGTCGGGCGTCGTGGAGATCGTCTCGACCCGCGCGCCGAGATCGCGGAACACCTTCGGCGCGATCTCACACGACGCACCGTTGGCGCAGTCGAGCACGAGCGTGAGCCCGTCGAGACTCAGGTCGGGCGCCACGGAGCCGCGCAGGAACTCCACGTAGGCCTCCCTGAGTTCGGCCGGGGCGCGGGGAGTGGAGGGCGCGTCGGGGTCGTGGCCCGGGAGCTCGGCGCCGTCGAGCACCATCGCCTCGATATCGGCTTCCTCGTCGTCGGGAAGCTTGTAGCCGGAGCCGGAGAAGATCTTGATGCCGTTGTCGCGATACGGGTTGTGCGAGGCCGAGATCATGACGCCCGCACTGAACCCCGCCGTCCTCGCGAGGAACGCCACGCCGGGAGTCGGGATCACGCCCACCGAGAGACACTCGGCGCCGACGCGCGTCGCGCCCGAGACGAGGGCGCGCTCAATCCAGTCGCCCGATTCGCGCGTGTCCCGGCCGAGAAGAAGCCGGGGCCTCCCGTGGTCCGGGTGGCGCGCCGCCAGGATCGCGGCGAGCGCGGCGCCTACGCGCGTGACGGTCCGGGGATCGAGTGGTGGTGCCCCCGCAGTCCCCCGGATCCCGTCGGTGCCGAACAGCCTCTTGAATGGCGGCATTCCCCGTGTCCCCCTCAGCCCTGGTCCGGCGGGCCAATCCTCACGTTGACCGTCGGCTCGCTGATGGAGTGGACCGCGATGTGAGTGCCCAGCTCCGCCGGCGCGATCACCACGCGCGGCTTGACCGCGTAGGCGGCCTCGCGCGGGCTCATCCCCTCCACATCCAGCATCACCCGGATGTTGCCGTTGTTGATGGCGTCGAGGGCGGCCCTGGTCCCCTCGAGCACCACATCGACCTTCTCGGGCGCGTAGGAGACCTCATACGACACCCCGGCGGGCAGGTTCGGCGTCATCGGGATGCCTGCGAACGTGCGCGTAATCCGCTCCTCGCGGATGCTGACCCGCAGCGTCGCGGCCCCCTCGCTGACGATCCTGACTCCTCCCCGGTCAGGAACCACGCCCACGACCGTCTCGAAGCTCTTCTTCCTGCCGGAGATGTCGACCTTGTCGGTCACCGCCTCGCGTACGGCCCGGACCACTCCTTCCGGCCCCTCGATCATCACCTTGTCCGGGTTGAGAGTATACCCGTCATTCTCGTATCCGTGTGCGGGTTTTCCCTTGAAACGGGCCACCACAGGCACATCCCGCCTGATGCGCCTCTCGACCGTCAGCGAGAGTGTCGCGGGCTCCACTCTCATCACCTCGATGCCGAGCGGCGCGCGAATCATGTCCGGCTTCACCGGGATCTCGACCTCGCCCGGCTTCAGCCCCGCGAGCCGGACGCGCGCCCGGAACGAGGCAGGGCCGATCGCCTTGAGGGTGGGGTCGGGGGCGCGCACGTGCACCACCACGCTGTCGGGGAAATCGCCCGAGAGGGCCAGATCCTCGGGAAGCCCTTCGTACTCGATGGGCACGGTGAAGATCTGCGACGGCCTCGTCTCGCTCCGCATGTACATCCAGACGAAGACGGCGAGGATCAGCGAGGCGATCTTCAGTGAGGGCTCGCTCCGGAGCCGGGACATGATCGACACGTCACCCTTCACGGACGCTCCCGGCCACGGCAGCCTCGGGCTCGATCTCCTTGAGACGCACCTCGAGATAGTCCTTGAGCAGGTCCCGAAGCTGTACGGCGTCGACATCCTCGATGATCCGCCCCTCGAACGCCAGCGAGACGGTGCCGCGCTCCTCGGAGATCACCACCGCCACCGCGTCGGTCTCCTCGGAGATCCCGATCGCCGCGCGATGCCGCGTCCCGAACTCCTTCGACAGGGTCGGATGGGCGGTCAGCGGCAGGAAGCAGGAGGCGGAGCGGATCCGGCCCTCCTGGATCACGATCGCGCCGTCATGCAGCGGTGACTTGGTAAGGAAGATGCTCAGGATCAGGTCGTACGAGAGAAGCGCGTCGATGGCGATCCCCGTCTCGATGTAGTTGCGCAGCCCCTGCTCCCTTTCGATGACGATCAGTCCCCCGATCTTGCGCGACGCGAGGGAGGTGGCCGCGAGCACCAGCTCGTTGATCATCTCCTCGCCCCGGGGTCGGGTCATGAGCCGTGAGAACGGGTTTCGCCCGAATCGGGACAGGGCCCTCCGGATGGTGTTCTGGAAGATGACGATGACGGCGAATGGAACCCAGTAGAGAAGATACCCCAGGAAGCGCTGCACCGTGTTGAGATGCAGCACGCCGGCCACGAAGTAGGCGGCGATGATGAACACGATCCCCGTCATCATCTGCACGGCCCGGGTGCCCTTGATGAGCTGGACGAGCTGGTAGATGAGATAGGCCAGAACGAGGATGTCGACGACGTCGATCAGCCACCCGGCCGGGCTGGCCCTCAATGCGTCGAACAGGCCGCTGACGTACCCGATGATTCCCTGGAAGCTCACCGCCGCCCTTCGGCCCGCATCATTCCACCACCGCGGCCTGACCGCCCGCGTGCCCGGAGACCGCGCCCGCCACCCGCACCGCGCGCATCGAGCGCGCCGGATCATGGGTTCTCAGAATGTGGATCCCGGACAGCACCGCACACGCCTCCGCGGCAAGCGTGCTGTCGGCTCTCGCCTGCGACGACGCCCCCTCGTCGGGCGACAGCTTCCCGAGGAACGACTTGCGCGAGACCCCCACCGCCACGAGATGCCCGAGCGAGACGAAGGCCATCAGGTGCCTCAGGATCGACACGTTGTCCGCGACCCGCTTGCCGAACCCGATGCCCGGATCGATGATGATCCGCTCGGTGCTCACCCCGTCGTGCAGCGCGGCCGCCACCCGGCTCGAGAGATCCGCGATCACCTCGGGGATCAGATGCCTGTACGTGGGCGCCTGCTGCATCGTCAGGGGCGTGCCACGCATGTGATTGATGATGACGTGCACGTTCAGCTCGGCGGCCGTCCGGCGCATCAGCGGATCGGCGACCAGCCCGCTCACGTCGTTCAGTATCTCGGCGCCCGCCGACACCGCCGCGCGGGCCACCTCCGACTTCATGGTGTCGACCGACAGGATGACGTGGCCGGGCAGCTCGGCTCTCAGCCGTTCGATCACCGGGACGACCCTGTCGAGCTCCTCGGCCACCGGCACCGGGGTGGCGCCCGGCCGGGTCGACTCGCCGCCCACGTCGATGATGCGCGCGCCGTCGGCCACCATGGCCTGCGCGTGCGCCACGGCGTCGTCCGCCTTGCGGTACATCCCGCCGTCGGAGAACGAATCGGGGGTCACGTTGAGGATCCCCATCATCGCGATGCGGGACAATCCGTCGAGCACGAGGTCTCCCGCACGGAAGTGGAGACGCCGCGTCCGGTTCTCCAGTGCCGACAGCATCTCCGACAGCGCGCGGCCCACGGAGGCGTAATCGATCGAGATGTCGCGCGTGAGGATGGCGATGGCGTTCGTGTCGGCGGTCATCACGAGACCTTCCGACCAGAACTCTCCGTGGCGGTAGGGCATCGCCTCCACCACGGGAATCCTCTGCAGCCGCGCCCTCTCGCGCAAGGCCTTGAGCTGCGCCGCGGTGAGGCCGTCGACCCGGAGCATGTGCGGGAAGTGCGCCCAGGAGCGGGCGGCCGCCGCCGCGTAGAGGCCGAGGTCTTCGGATTCATCCGATAGCCCGACTGTCGGAACCAGCGTTCGGATGAGGAAGGCTCTCGGGTTCAAGCCGAGCCGGGAGTCTTGAGCGGGTCGGGACCGAGCGGGCCGTCGTTGATCGGCCGCCTCTTGTCCTCATTGCGCTCGGACTTCCGCTCTGCGGCTGCGCGGGATTCGCGCGCCGCGGCCGTGGCGCTGGGCTCGAACGGCTCGAGATCCTCCCCGACCACCAGCTTGGCGATCTCGGTCGCCTCGAGGACCTCGCGCTCGAGCAGGGCTTCGGCGATCCGCTGGAGCGGTTCCTTGTTCTCCAGGATGATCCGCTTGGCCCGCTCGTACGACTCGGTGACGATCCGCTTGACCTCGCGATCGATCAGGATGGCGGTCGATTCCGAGTAGTCCTTGTGCTGCGCCAGCTCCTTGCCCAGGAAGATCTGCTCTTCCTTCTTGCCATAGGTGAGCGGGCCCAGGTTGTCGCTCATGCCCCACTCACACACCATCTTGCGGGCCATCTCGGTGGCCACCTCGATGTCGTTGCCCGCGCCCGTCGTCATCGTGCTGAGGAAGATCTCCTCGGCGAGACGGCCGCCCATCGCCACAGAGATCCGCCCTTCCAGGTACTCACGCGAGTAATTGTGCCGGTCGTCCATCGGGAGCTGCTGGGTCAGGCCCAGGGCCATGCCGCGCGGGATGATGGTGACCTTGTGGATCGGATCCGAGCCCGGGTGGATGAAGGCCACCAGGGCATGACCCGCCTCGTGATAGGCCGTGGTGCGCTTCTCGTCCTCGGAGATGACGAGGCTCTTGCGCTCGGTGCCCATCAGCACCTTGTCCTTCGCTCCCTCGAAGTCACGCATCGCCACGGCCTTCTTCCCCTCGCGCGCGGCGGACAGCGCCGCCTCGTTGACGAGGTTGGCCAGATCGGCGCCCGAGAAGCCGGGAGTGCCGCGCGCCAGCACGGGAATGTTCACGTCGTCGGACAGCGGAATCTTGCGCGTGTGGACGCGCATGATCTCCTCGCGGCCGCGGACGTCGGGACGCGCCACAACGACCCGGCGATCGAACCGGCCGGGCCGCAGCAGGGCCGGGTCGAGCACGTCGGGACGGTTGGTCGCGGCGATCAGGATGACTCCCTCGTTGGACTCGAAGCCGTCCATTTCCACGAGGAGCTGGTTGAGGGTCTGCTCGCGCTCGTCGTGCCCGCCGCCCAGGCCCGCCCCGCGGTGACGGCCCACGGCGTCGATCTCGTCGATGAAGATCAGACACGGCGCGTTCTTCTTGCCCTGCTCGAAAAGGTCACGCACACGCGAGGCGCCGACACCGACGAACATCTCCACGAAATCGGAGCCGGAGATCGAAAAGAACGGCACGTTCGCCTCGCCGGCGATCGCCCGGGCCAGCAGGGTCTTGCCCGTGCCCGGTGGGCCCATCAGCAGAACGCCCTTCGGGATCCGGCCGCCCAGCTTCTGGAACCGCTGCGGCTCCTTGAGGAACTCGATGATCTCCTGAAGCTCTTCCTTGGCCTCTTCCACTCCCGCCACGTCCTTGAAGGTCACCTTCTTGCCCTGGCTGGAGGAGAGCTTCGCCTTGCTCTTGCCGAACGACAGCGCCTTGTTGCCTCCCGACTGCATCTGCCGCATGAAGAATATCCAGATGCCCACGATGAGCAGCATGGGCGCCCATGTCATCAGGGTTATCAGGTAGGTGCTCTCGTGCGCCTCCTTCACCGTGATGTCCACGCCGGCGCTTCTCAGCATCCCGAGCAGCTTGTCGTCGTTGAGGGCGGTGGTGCGGAAGTACTTGTTGGGGCCGCTCTCGGCGCGATACTCCCCTTCGATGGCGAGGGTTTCCTTGCCGGTGATCGTCACGCTGGCGATCCCGCCCTCTTCGACTTTCTTGACGAATTGCGTATAGGTCAGCTCTTCCTGCTGGTGGGCCGTGCTCTTGAAGAAGTTGTAGAGCACGAAGACGGCGAGAATCGCCATCACCCAGAACAGGACAGCACGCAGGCTGGCGCTCAAATCGTTCTCCTCGGATGGGTCTGCAGGGCCAGAAGTTCACTTATATTATACGTTTCGATTCGTTCAGATCCACCCGGGGCGTGTATTCCAGCCTCGCCACCAGCGTCGTCTCGCCGGTCAGCCGATACGGGTGCCCCACCCGCTGTCCCACGACCCAGGCGATACCCTCGGACCCGACCACGAGCGGCAGCGCATCGCGCAGCCGGCGCGGGACTTTCCGGTCGATCAGGAACTCCTTGAGCCTGCGAGAGCCCGGCGCCCCCAGCGGATGGAACCTGTCGCCGGGCCGGCGGCTCCTGACCGTGACGTGAGGGCCGAGACGGCTCGCGTCGAGCAGCGCCACCCGGCCGGAATCCGGGGCTTCCTGCGCGGGATCGGCCCCCACCTCCGCGCGTGGAAGCAGCCGTGCCTCGACACGCCCCGCACCGGCCGGCAGCTCGACTCTCCCCGGCACAGCGAGCGGGATGGCGTAAGGCTCCGCCGCCGGGGCGGTCTCCTCCACGTCCTCCGGTCCGGCCAGACGCAGGGACAACCCGTCCAGCCGGGCCTCTATTCCCCCACCCATCCGGAGACGGTCACCGTCGCCTCCCCTGCCGGCCAGCCGGAGCAGGCCGTTTATATCGGCCAGCCGTGCTCCCCGCGGGTCGCCCCCGGCGCGCCTGATCATGAGACGCGCGACCCGCATCCCGAGCGGCCGTGGCAGGCCCGCGAGCTCCACTCCGGTCACCTCCCCGCCCCGGCCGCGCAGCCAGCCGCGCGCCAGACCGTCGAGGTATCGATCCTCCAGGGCGAGGATCCCCGCCGCCCGTCCCAGCGCCTCCACCGCGCGCGGGTTCATCTCCTCGAGCGCCGGCAGCAGGCGCGCCCTGACCCGGTTGCGCAGGTAGCGCGGATCGGCGTTGCTCGCATCCTCCCGGAAAGGCTGCCCAATCCCGGCGAGCCAGGCGCGCACCATGGCCCGCCGCACTCCGAGCAGCGGGCGGATCAGCCGGCCCGGTCCTTTCACCCTCATCCCGGACAGCCCGCGCCGGCCGGAGCCACGCGCGAGCCTCATCAGGACCGTCTCGGCCTGGTCGTCCATCGTGTGGGCCAGGGCGATCCGGCTGCACCCGCTTCTCTCCGCCGCCTCCTCGAGCAGGAGCCGGCGCGTGCGGCGCAGCACCTCCTCCGCCGGCGGACGGCCGCTGGGGCGGGGCGCGGGCTCGGGCGCCCGCAGGCTCACGCACTCGAGGCCGAGACGGCCGGCGAGCTCCTCCACGAATCGCTGGTCGGCCTCGGAGGCCTCCCCGCGCAGCCCGTGGTTGACGTGAGCGACCCTCAGGCGGAGATCGACGTCGCGCGCTCGATCCGTCAGGAGCCGGAGCAGGGCGACCGAATCGCCGCCGCCGGAGACGGCAACGAGGATCGTGTCGCCGGGCGCGAGGAGCCCGTGGGTTCGCAGCGTATCGCGGAAAATCTCGAGGATCATCGTGTGGGTTGGTAGCGGAGGAGGGACTTGAACCCCCGACGCCGCGGATATGAGCCGCGTGCTCTAACCACCTGAGCTACTCCGCCACCGCCTGTCCAATGGAGCGCTCAGACTAGGTCAGCACGGCGGGATAGTCAAGATGGCACAGTGTTATAATGCGACGACTGCCCAACTCTCATGAGAGGAGTGCCGTGCAGGAAGAAGCGTGTTCCCGGTGCTCGGCAAAGGGAGAACGGGTCAAGCTCAAGAAGTGCCCGATTTGCTTCAAGATGTTCTGCGAGACCTGCCAGGTAAGCCGCGGCGGTCGGTTGTTCTGCAGCAGCCACTGCGCGCACTATTTCTTCTGGGGCGAGGAGGATTGACGTGGCCCGGTTCCCGGAGTCCCGCCCCAGGCGGCTGAGACGGGGCGAAGCGATCCGCGGGCTGGTGCGCGAGACCGGCCCGAAGGAGGCTCGTCTCATCCTCCCCCTGTTCGTATGCCCCGGCACGGGGGTGCGGCACGAGATCCCGTCGCTTCCCGGCGTCTTCCACCACTCGGTCGACACGCTCGTGGAGGAGGTGGCGGCCGCCCGGGACGACGGCGTGGCCGGCGTGATCCTGTTCGGCATCCCCGAGCAGAAGGACGCCAGCGGCTCGTCCGCGTGGGCGGAGGACGGCATCACGCAGCGGGCGCTCCGGGCGCTCGCGGAGAAGGTTCCCGGAATGCTGCGCGTGGCCGACGTTTGTCTGTGCGAGTACACGGACCACGGTCACTGCGGCGTCCTGACCACCGTGTCCGACCACGGGGGCGAGTCGGTGGAGATCCTCAACGACGCGACGCTCGAGCTGCTGGCACGGACCGCCGTCTCGCTCGCACAGGCCGGCGCCGACATCATCGCCCCGTCCGACATGATGGACGGCCGCGTCGGCGCGATCCGCAGCGGCCTCGACACGGCCGGGTTCAGCCACGTGCCGATCATGTCGTATGCCGCCAAGTACGCTTCGGTGTTCTACGGCCCGTTCCGTGACGCGGCCGGGTCGGCACCGCGAACCGGGGATCGACGCGGCTACCAGATGGATCCCGCCAACGCCCGCGAGGCGATGCGTGAGATCGCGCTCGACGTCGAGGAAGGAGCCGACATCATCATGGTGAAGCCCGCCATGCCGTATCTCGACATCATCCGCATGGCGCGCGACCGGTTCGACCTGCCGATCGCGGCCTATCAGGTCAGCGGGGAGTACTCCATGATCCAGGCCGCGGCGGCGCGCGGCATGATCGACCGGGAGCGCGCGATCGCGGAGTCGCTCACGTCGATCCGGAGGGCCGGCGCCGACATCATCCTCACCTATTTCGCCCGCGAGGCGTCCCGGCTGCCGTGACGCATCGACACCGCGAACGCTCCGACGAGCTGCTGAAGCGCGCGCGCCGCCTGATGCCCGGCGGCGTCAACTCCCCCGTCCGCGCCTTCAATGCGGTGGGAGGCGGCCCCGTCTTCATGGCGCGGGGGCACGGCTCGCGGGTGGTCGATGTCGACGGCAACGAGTACATCGACTACCTCGGCTCCTGGGGCCCGCTGATCCTCGGGCACACCTTCGAGCCGGTGGTCGAGGCGATCACCCGGGTGGCGCGCGACGGGACATCGTTCGGCGCGCCCACCGAGAACGAAGCCGAGCTCGCGGAGCTCGTGACACGGTGCTTCCCCTCCATCGAGATGATCCGCATGGTGAACTCGGGCACCGAGGCCACCCTCTCGGCGCTCCGGCTCGCGCGCGGCGCCACCGGCCGCGACCTGATTGTCAAGGCGGAGGGGTGCTACCACGGGCACGTCGACGCGCTGCTGGTAAAGGCCGGCTCGGGGGTGCTCACGCTGGGCATCCCGGGCAGTCCCGGCGTGCCGGCGGCGGTGGCCGAGCAGACGCTCACCGTTCCGTACAATGACGTCGAGGCGCTGCAACGGGTCTTCGAGAGCCACACCCGGGAGATCGCCTGTCTGATCCTCGAGCCCGTGGCGGGCAACATGGGGGTGGTCCCACCGAACACCGGCTACCTCGAGGCGGCCCGCGAAATCACGCACCGGCACGGAGCGCTGCTCGTGCTCGACGAGGTCATGTCCGGGTTCCGCGTCGCTCTCGGCGGGGCCCAGGAGCGGTTCGGGGTGTCGGCCGACATCACCACTCTGGGCAAGATCATCGGTGGCGGTCTGCCCGTGGGGGCGTACGGGGGCTCCGCCGATTTGATGCACCGGGTGGCCCCCGACGGGCCGGTCTATCAGGCCGGAACGCTTTCGGGCAATCCGCTCGCCATGGCGGCCGGGATCGAGACCCTGAAGCACATAATGCGCCCCGGCTTCTACGACCGCCTCGAGACCGTCTCGGCCCGGCTCGCCGGGGGGCTCTCCGCGGCCGCCCGGGAGGCGGGGGTGCCGGTCACCCTCAACCGGGTCGGGTCGATAATGTGCGGCTTCTTCACGCAGAGCCACGTCACCGACTTCGCCACCGCCATGACCTCGGACACGGGCCGGTACGGCAGGTTCTTCAACCACATGCTCGACCGCGGGGTCAGCCTGGCCCCCTCCCAGTACGAGGCCCTCTTCGTCTCTTCCGCCCACACGGAGGGGGATATCGACGACACGGTGGCGGCGGCCCGGGAGTCCCTGGCCGCGCTCTGAGCCGCCGGGAGGGCCGAAAGGGGCGCCTGCCGGAATCCGGCGCCATAAACGGCTTTTGGCGATTCCACCCAGGGCCTGTGCTATGATCCCGGTTGCGGTGGTCAGACCCGGGGGGTGCGGGCCCTACCGGAACGAGGAGGTTCAGGACAATGGTATCGATCACGAAGAAGGCTCTCGGAGCCCTCGGCCTCGGGGCGATCACTCTCGCCCTGATAGCCGTCGGCTCGGCCGCCTGCAGCAAGGGCGAGCTCGAGAAAGGGCTTTCGGGTCCCGTCCCGTCCAACTCCCAGGAGCTGATGGCGGAGCTGCAGGCACAGAAGGAACGGATTGACCACGCGAGCGACGACATGATGAAGCGGATCGATCAGTTCAACGCGACGCGCGGACCGGGCGAGAAGAAAGTCCAGTTCAGCGAGGTGTTCTACTCGGACCTCAACCCCGAGCAGCGTGATGCGCCCGACCAGCTGCTCAAGGAAGAGAAGAACCCGAGCTACAAGAACCTGCTGACCCAGATCGTCGCGGACCGCACCAAGATCCAGGAACTCACGGACAACGTGACGCACCTCGAGCAGAAGCTCAACGATCAGTTCGTCATCGCCAAGAAGGGGGACACCCACTACGATCTGGCGCACGACTACCTGATCAACGCGGGCGTGAGCGAGGACAAGGCGAAGGAGCTGCTCAGCCAGATTGACCTGAGCGAGGACATCCTTCCCGGCTTCAAGATTTGGTACAACTACGACCCCGAGAAGGACACCTTCAAGACGTACGTGACCCAGGGAGACGCGGGGCAGACCCCGCTGGCGGTCAAGCGGGCCGTCAAGCGCCAGCTCATCGGCGAGCGTGACGCCGCCGTCGCCAAGGCCACGGCGCTCGAGCAGACCAAGGCCGAGCTCGAGGGAGACATCTCCGGGCTGCGGGACGACATCAAG
Source organism: uncultured Acidobacteriota bacterium (assembly GCA_963806495.1). Classification (GTDB taxonomy): domain Bacteria; phylum Acidobacteriota; class Polarisedimenticolia; order JACPZX01; family DASXTC01; genus CAWDYA01. Next base: position 518,392 of record CAWDYA010000008.1, read on the forward strand.
GATTTCGAGGACCGCCGCGACAACCTGAGTGTGCAGGTTGCGGATTTCGAAGCCCGCAACGACCAGCTCCAGGAGCACACCGAGCAGCTGTCCTCCGATTTGGAGTCCCGGCGCAATTCGATGTACTACCACGCCGGCTCCGAGAAGGCGCTGGCCCAGCAGGGCGTGCTGACCCGGTTCCTCAAGAACCTCAAGGACGTCAAGGGCGTCTCGTTCGACGAATCGCTCGATCTACGCCAGGCCCAGACCATCAACTTCGCACCGGAGAACTACGGGCTGAAGTCGATCAAGGGTGTCGAGGTCTGGCCGGAGGCCTTCAAGGAGGGCCGTGACTACACCATCCAGGTGAGCGAGGATGGCGGCAGCGCGACGGTCCGGATTGTCGACCCGAACATCTTCCGCCAGCAGAGAGTGCTCTTCTCCCTGCGCGGCGAGACCTAGACCCGACCGACCACCCGCTTCCACGGCCCGGCTCCCCACGGAGCCGGGCTTTTTCTTGCCCATCCGCCGACCACCGCCTGTCCGGGCGGAGCGGCACCGGCCGGCCGCCCCCTGTCGCCTCCCCGCGCCCACGGGATAACACACGCCTCGGCACGGCTCGCCGCCCGCCCGGCGGTCGTCTCGCCTCAGCATCCGCTCGACCACGCGCGCCCGGCGCGCGTTCCGGCCTCGCTCCTGATGGCCTCGTCGTGTGTTTCCCGCGGGCGCCAGTCGAAGGCGCGCGGGCGACCCGGCGAACGGACCCACCCGAGGGACCTCTCGGACCGAGCCGGTTGCCGCGCCGGGCGCGGCGGCGAGGGAGAGGGAGGTGGGCGCGCCGCTCGGGCGGCGCGCAACACCGACCCGAGGGGGGTCGCGTTCGCCGGGAAGTGGGAGGCCCCGGCGTGGGTTCTCGCGCGGGCGCGGGGACGATCCGCGTGTGGGTTCTCCCGCGGGCGCGGGGGTATCCCGAGAGCGGCAGGGTCGCGTTCGCAGGGGAGCGGTTCGGGAACTCAGCGCGTCAGCACGATCACCGTCATGCGGCACAGCCGGCCGAGCGGCGGGCAGACCGCCAGCAGCGCGCGGTCGATCGCGTTGAGGACGGCGAACGACCGCCGGTACCGATCCGCCTCCACGATGATCTTTTTCCAGTACCGTTCCTTGTTCGGATCGGCCCGCTCCACGAAGTAGAACCAGAGGAAGAGCGTCAGCGTGAAGAGCTGGAACTCGCGGTGCCTCATGGCGGCAAAGCCCTGCGACAGCCGCCTGAAGTCCCGGAAGCGCAGCGGGACCTCGTCAGGAGTGCGGGTCTCGGGCGACAGGTTCCTGAAAAGGTTGATGACGGGATTGTGCCCGAGCGGCTCGGCGAACACCGCCACGCCGCCCGGCCGCAGGACCCTCAGGATCTCTCCGCGGGCGCGATCGAGATCCAGATGGTGCAGCACGTCGTGGCCGAACACGGCCGCGAAGGTCGCATCCGGAAACGGCAGCGACTCACCGGGCCCGACGTGGAAACGGACCCGATCCTCCACCCCCTGCTTCCGGGCCAGCCGGCGTGTGACCTCCACCATGCCCGGAGAGATGTCGATGGCATCGACCTGCGCCCCCTGCAGCGCGAGCCATGCCGTGGTCTCGCCATAGCCGCAGCCGAGGTCGAGCACGCGCCGGCCGGCCACCGGACCGAGGGCGCGCAGAGCCCAGGAGGTCTCCGGCGTGGTCGGGCACGACGCGAGACGTGCGGGATCCAGCCCGGCCACCTCCACCCCGGCGGCCCATCGATCGTGAAACTCCCGCTCCCGCTGCTGTCGCTCGCCCAGATCGCCACCGGCGCTCACCGCTGCTCTCCCTGGATCGCCCGTGTCTCGGCCTCGAGGGCCTCGGCGGCCTCGCCGTACTGCGGGTCCATCTCGAGCGCCTTGCGGAAGGAGGCGGCCGCCTCGCTGTGTCGTCCCGCGGCCGCCTGGATCTCGCCACGCTTGTAGTACATCTCCGGGAGATTGTCCGAGAACTGCTCGTCGTGCCGCGCCCCTGCGATCAACGCGTCGATCTCCCCGACCGCCCGATCCGTCTGCCCGCGCTCGACGTAGAGATCGGCGGCGATGATGAACTCGGAGGGACGGACATACCCGTAGTCGGATGGCGGCGACCAGGGGAGCAGCAGCATCACCAGCAGCCCCGCACCGACGATCGCGGCCGCCGGCGCGTAGCGTGTTGCGCGCGCGGCCCCCGCCACGCGCGCCACCGCGTAGCCCGCGAGGATGAGCAGCGCCATCGCCATCGGCTGCCGGTATCGCGACACGACGTGCGCCAGCAGGAACAGCGCGATACACGAGAGAATGAAGAGAGGCAGGAGGGCACGACCCGGCTCGCGGCGGACTCCCCGCAGGGAAAGACCCAGCCCCGTCAGCCCGAAGGCGGCCACGGGAAGAAAGCGCAGGCCGTACCGGACCACCGGCGAGACGCGCGCCGCGTAGTAGAAGCTCGGGTTGTCGGGCACCTCGTACGCGCCCCACAGCGCCTTCATCTTGGTCCACTGCTTGCCGATCAGGCCGCCGTACCGGCCCCGGTACATCCTCAGCGTCTCGAGCATCGTGGGCAGCATCCGGTAGCCGGAGCTGCGCAGGATCGTGACGGTGGAGGGCGGGATGTACGCTCCCGCGGGGCTCGCGTCGGGCGCGTTGCCCATCACGAAGGCGAGCGGGCCGCGTGTCGTGCTCGACAGCAGCGGCGCTCCCACCACCGCGTTGCGCACCAGCAGAGGCGAAAGGGCGATCGACGCGCCCGCAGCGAACAGGATCACCGGGCGCGCCGCGTCGACCAGGGACCGGCCCCGCGCCGGCCACGCCGTCGCCGCCCGCCAGGCCAGAGCCAGGGGGGCAAACAGCAGGATGGACGGCTCGGCAAGGTACCCGATGCCGAAGACCGCCCCCGCCGCCGCGTCGATCCAGCCACCCCGTTGCCTGTCACGCCCCGCCCCGGCCGCCGCCAGCGCTATCAGGAGGCCGATCTGCGTGGTCATGACCACCGTCCCGCGCAGGATCTCGGCGTCGTACATCACGAACGGCGCGAAGACCGCCGCGCCCAGACCGGCGACCCAGGCGGCACCCGTGCCGTACAGTCTCGCGGCCAGCAACGCGATCAGACCGCAGTTGACCGCCCCGAGGACGAGCTGCAGCAGCCGGAACGCATCCAGGCTTCCCGTGAGGGCCACGACGGCGGCGATGAGATAGGGATACAGCGGCGGCTGATAGTAGACATGGGCCCCGAACCAGGAGTTCCAGACCTCGGGAGGGGCGATCCGCTCCTGCCACTCGAAGTAGGGACGGAAGGTGTCGATGTCGAGCCAGTCCCCCCCGGCGAGATGCCGCGCCCAGGCCGCAAACTGGTGCATGTCCGAGTTGGTCCAGGTCGTGTACAGGTCGTGGTACGGGAGGCCCCAGGTGAACACCAGATGCGCGAGCCGGACGGCCAGACCGGCGAGGACGACCGCCGCGAAGAGCCGGCGACCGTTCACGATGGCGGTCTCCGCCCGGTCCCGAGGATGCTGTAGAAGAACGACGAGAAGAACACCTGGACGCCGATGACGGTCAGCGTGAGCGCGATCAGGGCGGGTCGGACCCGGACCTGCCCGCCGAACGAGTACCCCATGTGGATCCACTGGTAGAGGATCTCGAGGTTCAGCCCGACGCCCGCGAGCGTGAGGATCGCACCCGCGGCGAGCCCCCGCTCCAGATTGAACCAGGAGAACAGCCGCGAGAGCAGCGGGTCCTCCGGCTCGAACCCTTCCGTCATGGAGAAGATCCGCGCGAAGAACCCGATGTTGAGGATGTCGAAGCCCAGCACCACCATCATGCTGCCGAGGATCATCCAGTGGTAGTCGACCAGGAGGCCGTTGACCGTGTAAGGGCCGAACGCCATCACCGCCATGAGCACCGAACCGAGCGCGAGCATCGTGGCTCCGGGGATGACGAACAGATGGGTGGGGCTGAGCATGAACATCATCTTCAGATGGCGCCACCCGTCGTGAAAGGACCGCAGATGGGGCCGGCCGGGGCGGCCCCCCTTGTGCAGGGTGATCGGAATCTCCGCGATCCGCAGCCTGCGGCGCGCCGCCTTGATGATCATCTCCGAGGCGAACTCCATCCCGGTGGTGCGCAGGCCGAGCCCGCGCGCCGCCGTGGCCGTGATCGACCGCATACCGCAGTGGGCGTCCGAGACGCCGGCGTGAAACAGGACGTTCAGGATGGCGGAGAGGATCGGGACGCCGATGTAGCGGTGATGCCAGGGCATCGCCCCGGGCTCGATCTTCCCCTTCAGCCGCGTGCCCATCACCATGTCCGCGCCGTCGCGCAGCGGCTGGATGAACCCCTCGAGAGCCGAGAAGTCGTAGGTGTCGTCGGCGTCGCCCATCACGAGGTAGCGTCCCCGGGCGGCGGCGAACCCGGACAGGTACGCCTGCCCGTAACCCCTGCGCGCCTCGGTCACGACGCGCGCACCCGCGGACCGCGCGAGCCGCGCCGACTGGTCGGTGGATCCGTTGTCGACCACGATGACCTCGCCGCGCACGCCCATCCGGGTGAGGGCGGTGCGGGCCTTGGCCACGCAGGCGCCGACCGTCGTCTCCTCGTTCAGGCAGGGGATGATGACGGACACCTCGAACTCCTGATCGTGGGCCGGCCGGGCGCCGCGGTCCTCCGTCATCGACGATCCATCCGGGGTGGTCACCCCGCGACCCTCTGCAGGTTCGCGTACCGCGTCATCAGCTTCTTGCGCCCCCAGCCCGCGAACCGCACCGTCGCCTTCTGCTTGTCGCCGGAGCCCTCGATCCCCTCGACCTCTCCATAGCCGAACTGGGCGTGGAACACCTTCATCCCGACGCTCAGCCCGCCCGGCGCGTCGTCATCATCGGGGACGTCGCTGACATCCTCGTCGCCCAGATCCGGCTCGCGCCTGGCCGGGGCCCGCCTGAACACCGTAGCCGATCCTCGCCAGGAGGCACGCCACGGGCTCTCCGGCCGCGGGGCGACGCGCCAGTCCGCCGAGATGTCGTTGAAGAGATCGGGATCCCGTCCCAGGCCCACCTCCATCAGGAACCGCGACGGCTCGTTGAGCATGAGGCTGCCGAAGGCGCGCCTCTGCATCGCGCCGGTGAGAAACAACCGCTCCTTCGCGCGGGTGATGCCGACGTAGCAGAGCCGGCGCTCCTCCTCAATCTCCTCGTTGTCGGCGGCCTGCACGGATCGGGCATGGGGGAAGAGGTTCTCCTCCATGCCCACCATGAACACGACGGGAAACTCGAGCCCCTTTGCGCAGTGCAGCGTCATCAGGTTCACGCCGGCGTCACCGGTCACCGATTCGATGTCCGACACGAGCGCGGCCCCGTCGAGAAACTCCGCCAGCGTCGTCTCCCCCGCGGCCTCGCGCTCCTGTGCGGCCGCGATGAGCTGCTGGATGTTCTCGATGCGCGACTCGACGTCGCCCGGCTCCGTGCGCCGCAGATACGCCTCGTACTCCACTTTCTTCACCAGGTCGATCAGGATCGACGAACCGGGCTCGCCCGCCCGCGCGCGCTCGCGCAACCCAGAGAGCAGATCGGCGAGACGTCTCAGCGCCCGCGTCGATCGGGCCGGCGGCTCCTGGCCGGCCGCCTTCTCCATCGAGGCGTACAGGCTGATCCCCTCCGCGCGTGCCGCCTCGTCGAGACCCTCGATGGTGACCTTCCCGAGACCTCGCGGCGGCACGTTGAGCACGCGGCGCAGCGAGACGTCGTCGGACGGGTTCATGACCAGCCGCAGGTAGGCCAGCAGGTCCTTGATCTCCTTGCGGTCGTAGAACCGCAGCCCCCCGTAGATCCGGTACGGGATGCGGGAGCTCATCAAGGCCTCCTCGATGAGCCTCGATTGCGCGTTGGTGCGATAGAGCACGGCGATGTCGGACAGGTCGCAGTCGCCCGTCTTCCCGGCGACGCCGGTCAGCGACCGGATCTGGCTGGCAACGAAGGCCGCCTCGTCGCGGTCGGTCTCCGCCTGCAGGCAGGTGATCCGCTCTCCCTCCGGTTTCTCCGTCCAGAGCTCCTTCTCGATCCGGCCGCGATTGTGCCGGATGACGTTGCCGGCCGCCTCGAGGATGCGTGCCGTGGACCGGTAGTTGCGCGTCAGCTTGACCACGCGCGCCTTCGGATAGTCCTCCTCGAAGCGGAGGATGTTGCCGATGTCGGCGCCGCGGAAGCGATAGATCGACTGGGAGTCGTCCCCCACGACGCACAGGTTTCCGGTTCCCGCAGCCAGGGTCCTTATCAGCGCGTACTGCGACTTGTTCGTGTCCTGGTATTCATCCACCAGGAGATAGCGGGTCCGCGCGCGCTCGCGTTGCTCCACCTCGGGATGCTCACCGAAGAGCCGCAGCACGTTGAGGATCAGGTCGTCGAAATCCATGGCGTTGTTGGCGCGCAGCTTGCGGGTGTAGACGCCGTAGGCGTGCTGCACGGCGTCCGAGACCGGATCCCTCAGGGCCGCCTCGATATCGCGCTGGTCGACGAACCGGTTACGCACCGAGCTTGATCCGGTGCAGCAGGGCGCGCGGCGGGTAACGGTCGGTGTCGAGCTTCAGCTCCGCGACGACCTCCTTCATCAGGGCGGTCTGGTCGGCGGTGTCGAAGACGAGGAAGTCTCGCTGATAGCCGAGCCGCTCGGCCTCGAACCGCAGAAGCCGCAGGCACAGCGAGTGGAAGGTGCCCATCCTCATGCCGTCGGCGCGCGCGGGGATCCGCTCCAGCAGATCCGCGACGCGGCCCTTCATCTCGGCGGCCGCCTTGTTGGTGAAGGTGACGGCGACGATCTCGCGAGGATCGACCCCCATGCTGTGAATGACCCAGGCGATCCGGTGGGTGAGGACGCGGGTCTTGCCCGAACCGGCTCCCGCGATGACGAGGACCGGCCCTTCGGTCGCCAGGACCGCCTCGCGCTGCTGCTCGTTGAGCCCGTCGATGAGCTCGCTGCTGAATTCCCCGCCGTTGCTCAAACGGGAACGCCTCCGCCCTGCATGTGATGAGAACCGGGCGCGACGGGCCTCCCCCCGCGGGTTATTCGACCGTGACGCTCTTGGCGAGGTTCCTGGGCTGGTCCACATCGCACCCGCGACGCAGGGCGATATGATAGGCCAGAAGCTGCAGCGGCACAACGAGCAGCATCGAGCTCAGGACATCCAGGCTGCGCGGGACGAAGAACGTCTCGTCCGCCTTTTCGATCACCGACGGCCGACCCTCCTCCGGCTCGGTCGCCACCGCGATGATGATCCCGCCGCGGGCCTTGGCCTCCTCGATGTTGACGAGCATCTTGTCGTGAGCGTGGTCGTTCGCCACGAGGGCCACTACAGGCATCTTCTCGTCGATGAGTGCGATCGGACCGTGCTTCATCTCGCCGGCGGGGTACCCTTCGGCGTGGATGTAGGAGATCTCCTTGAGCTTCAGCGCCCCCTCGAGCGCGATCGGATAGTTGACCCCGCGTCCCAGGAAGAGGAAATCCTGCACGTTGGTGAACTTGTGTGCCAGCTCCTCGATCTCGGGATCCTTGGTGAGGATCGCCTCGATGTGCGCCGGCACGCGCTGGAGCTCCTCGAGGTGCTCCCTGATCGCGGCGGCAGGCATGACGTCACGCACCTGCGCGAGATACAGCGCCAGCAGATCGAGCGCGGCGAGCTGTGCCGTGAACGCCTTGGTCGAAGCGACCCCGATCTCCGGGCCGGCGTGCGTGTAGATCACGCCGTCCGCCTCCCGGGTCATCATGCTTCCGACCGCGTTGCAGATCGCGAGTGTCCGAGAGCCCTTGCCGCGCGCCTCCCTCTGGGCCGCGAGGGTGTCGGCCGTTTCTCCCGACTGGGAGATCACCACGGTGAGCACGTCCGGCCCCACGATCGGATCGCGGTACTTGAACTCGGAGCCGATGTCCACCTCGACGGGAACGCGCGCGAACTTCTCGATCAGGAACTTGCCGTACAGGGCCGCGTGCCACGAGGTGCCGCACGCCACGAGGTTCACCTTGGTGAAGGAGCGGAACTCCTCCTCGCTGATATCCATCTCGTCGAGGTAGATACGGCCCGTCTCGAGCGAGTACCGGCCCACCAGCGTGTCCCGGATCGCCCGCGGCTGCTCGTAGATCTCCTTGAGCATGAAGTGCTTGAAGCCGGCCTTCTCGACCATGATCGGGTCCCACGTGATCCTCTGCACCTGCTTTGAGACGGTGCGCCCCGCCAGGTCCATGATCCTCACGCCCGACTCGGTGAGAACCGCGATATCACCGTCGTCGAGGAAGAACAGATCCCGGGTGTGCTGCAGAAGCGCGGGGATGTCCGAGGCGACGAAGTACTCCTTGTCGCCGAGCCCCACCACCAGCGGCGGTCCCTGACGCGCGGCCACGATCTTCTGCGGTTCGGTAGTGCAGAGCGCCACCAGGGCGAAGATCCCCTTGAGCTGCGGCATCACCTTGCGCAGGGCCTCTTCGAGAGGCACGCCGTCGCCGCCCCGGTGTTCCTCGAGAAGATGGGCGATGATCTCGGTGTCGGTCTCGGTGACGAACGTGTGGCCCGATGCGGCAAGCCGCTTCTTGATCTCGACGTAGTTATCGATCGTGCCGTTGTGCACGACCACGATGCGGCCCTTGCAGTCGCGGTGGGGGTGCGCGTTCTCCTCGGTCGGCCGGCCGTGGGTGGCCCACCGCGTGTGCCCGATGCCGAAGGTCCCATCCACGGGCGAGGCGCGAAGAACCTCCTCGAGGTCCCGCAGCTTGCCGGCGCTGCGCCGGATCTTCAGCTCGCCGGAGTCCACCACGGCGATGCCGGCCGAGTCGTATCCCCGGTACTCGAGCTTCCTCAGACCGTCGAGGATGACGGGCACCACACGCTTGTTGCCGATGTAACCCATGATGCCGCACATATCAGCGCTTCTCCTGCCCCTTGCGCGAGGCACGCGCACGGCCACCGGACGCAGCCGACGAGCTGCGACTGCGCCGCCGTTTGACCCAATCCTTGATGATCCGCAGCTCGGCCCGCGTCAGCGCGAGCGCATGCGCGGGGACGTCCCGTGTGATCGTCGACCCGGCGCCCACGTAGGCGCCGCGGCCGACGCGCACCGGCGCGACGAGCTGCGTGTCGCTGCCGATGAACACCCCGTCGTCCAGGGTGGTCGTGTTCTTGTTGACGCCGTCGTAGTTGCAGGTGATCGTGCCCGCGCCGATGTTGCATCCCCTGCCGATCCGCGCGTCGCCGAGATAGGCGAGGTGGTTCGCCTTCGACCCCCGGCCGAGACGCGACTTCTTGACCTCGACGAAGTTGCCGACGTGCACCTCCTCGTCCAGCCGGGCGCCCGGACGCAGATGGGCGAACGGCCCGATCTTGACGCCGCGGGCGACCCGCGCCTCGTGGATCACGCACATGTCGCGCACGAGCGCACCGTCCGCGATCGTCGAGTCGGTGATGTGTGTCAGGGTTCCGATGGTGACCCCCTTGCCGATGACGGTGCTGCCCTCGAGATGCACCATCGGATGGATGACACTGTCACGCCCGACCCTGACGCCGGAGTCGATGTAGGTGCAGTCCGGGTCCACGATGGTGACTCCCTGCTCCATCAACTCCTGCGCGTGGCGCCGGTACAGGATCTTCCCGGCGCGTGCCAGCTCGGCCCGGTCGTTGACCCCCAGCACCTCTTCGGCGTCCGGGTGCGCGTAGGCCTCGACCCGCGCTCCGCGGTCGCGGAGGATCGGGAAGATGTCGGGCAGGTAGTATTCCCTCTGAGCGTTGCTCCGCCCGGTCGCCCTGAGGGCCGCGAACAGCGCCTCGGCGTCGGCGCAGTACAGGCCGGCGTTGATCTCCCTGATGCCCCGCTGTCCGGCCGTGGCGTCCCGGTCCTCCACAATCGACAACAGCGCGCCCCTGTCGTCGCGCCGGACCCGGCCGTACCCGGACGGATCGTCCACGAGGGTCGTCAGCACGGTAGCGACGGCCCGGGTGCGCCGATGATGCCTCAGCAGCGCCCGCAGCGTCGAGGGGCGGATCAGCGGTACGTCGCCGTTGAGCACCAGCACGAGGGCCCCCGGGCCCGCGCCGTGCCTGCGCATGAGAGGCTCGGCCTGAAGCACGGCATGGGCCGTTCCGAGCTGCTCCTTCTGCGTGGCGAACTCCGGCGGCCGGCGGCCCGTGGAAAGCGCCCGCGTCACCTCGGCCGCCTGGTTGCCCACCACCGCCGTGAGCGAGGCGGGCCGCAGCGCCGCGGCCGCGCGGGCGACGTGACAGACCATCGGCGCCCCTCCCACCTCGTGCAGGAGCTTGATCCGGGTCGAGCGCATGCGCTTGCCCTGACCGGCAGCCAGGATGAGCGCGTGCAGGGAGCCCGGGCCGCCGCGTCCGGCGCGCGGGGCCATCAGGCGCCCCGCCGCAGGGCGGGACGGTTCCGCGCCTGCGCCGGGATCCGCGCGTGCAGCGAGAGGATGCTGCGGGCGAGCTTGTCGGGATCGTGGCGGACGATGCCGGGGCGCGTGGTCTCCTCCACCATCACGCGACGTCTCACCACGCGCACGCCCAGCTTCTCGAACCGTGCCGTGTCGACCGCGACCATATCGGCCCCGTCACGCCGGTAGCGACGCAGGGCGGCGCGTGAAGGCAGCGCCGAGTTCACGACCGCCACGTCGATGAGGCCGGGACCGCACAACTCCAGTACCCGGCGAAGATGATCCGATGCCGTGAATCCGGGTGTCTCGCCCGGCTGGGTCATGACGTTGCAGATGAAAACCTTGACCGCGTGCGAGGCGCGGATCGCCTCCGCCACGCCGGGCACCAGCAGCGTCGGAACCAGGCTGGTGAAGAGCGAGCCGGGGCCCACCGTGATGATGTCGGCCGAGCGCAGCGCCGCGAGCGTCTCCGGGAGCGGCCGGCAGTCGGCCGGCTCGAGCCGCACGGCGCTGATCGGCACTGCGGCCTTCGAGATCCGCGACTCGCCCCGCACCCGGGTGCCGTCGGCGAGGTCGGCCACAAGATGCACGTTCTGCGTGGTAGCCGGGTAAATCGTTCCCTTGATCGCGAGCACGTCGCTCGCGGCCTTGATCGCCTGGAGAAAATCACCCTTGACGCTGGTCAGGGCGGTCAGCAGGAGGTTGCCGAGCGAGTGTCCCCCGAGCTGGCCGTTGCCGTTGAACCGGAACTGGAAGAGCTGCGAGAGCAGGGCCGTGTGATCGCTCAGCGCCACGATGCAGTTGCGGATGTCGCCGGGAGGCAGGATCTGGAACTCGCTTCGCAGCCTTCCGGACGAGCCACCGTCGTCGGTCACCGCCACGACCGCGGTCAGGCTCTCGAGATGGACCCTGCGCCGGGCGCCCACGTACTTCTTCAGCCCGGACAGGAGGGTGGCCATTCCCGTGCCGCCGCCGAGAGACACGGCGCGCAGGCCATGGCCTCGCGATGAGCTCACTGAGCCCCCTCGGGCTCCTTGCCAAGCAGTCCCATGAACTTCACGTCCTCGTGCAGCCCGTCGAAGTCGGCATCGTTGAGAGCGTAGACACGGTTCGACGGGTTCAGCTCGATCGCCTTCGCTAGGTGGGCCACGGCGCCCACGCTGTCGTTACGCAGCCCGCACACCGCGGCGAGCTGGTAATGCACCTTGTCGCTGGCGGGGTCCTGCTTGATCGCCTGCTCGAACAGCGATGCCGCCTCATCGAGATGCCCGTCGTTGGCCGCCACCACGCCGTGGTAGTACAGATCCTCGGCCTCCTTCGGCCGTGGAGCCTCGCCCCGGTCGCGTTCCCTGCAGATGCTCCCGTAGACTCGCGCACGGTCGCAGATCTCGCGCTCCGTGGGGTACTCGCTGATGATCGCGTCGAACAGCGAGCCGGCCTTGGCGTAGTCCTTCTTGGAGAACGCTTTCACCGCCTGCTCGAAGTCCGAGATCGCCTTGTCGAGGCTCACCGTGCGGGCGGGCGGCGCCTTCTTCTTCGGCGGCGCGGTCGATTTTTTGGCTCTGGAGGAAGAGGACTTGCGGATCGAGGTCTTCAAGGCATATCACCTATGTGTTTGGCAGAGGGGGTTTGGGGTTACCGGGCCGCTATCCCTTGTGGACCGCTCATTATAGGAACCTCCCCTCCCACCCGTCAACAAGCCCGGGGGCGCCGGGAGATGCTAATATAGACGCACTCTTGCCCATTTCCACCGTCGTCCCGGCGGGCAGCCACCGCTAAGCTCATGCAAATGAAAGAGTTGATCGAGACGATCCATATCGGTCTGGGCGCGAGGCATGGCGACAGGCTGGCGAATCTCCGCTCGGCCCTCGAGCAGCTCTCGCGCCGGAGGATGTCGATCGAACGGGTCTCTCCGGTGTACGAGACGGAACCGATCGACCTGCCGGGCGACGAGACGCTGCTCAACGCCGCGGCCGCCCTGCGGACGGCGCTCACCCCACGGCAGGTGCTGGACGCCTGCCTCGAGGTCGAGCGCCTCCTCGGCAGGCAGCGCTCCGGCGAGCCGGCCGGGGGGCCCGACCCGGGGCCGCGTCCCATCGACCTCGACCTGCTCCTGTACGGGGGCCGGGTCGTGACGGCCGACGGGATGACCATCCCCCACCCCCGGCTCCATCTCAGGCGTTTCGTGCTGGCGCCTCTGGCCGAGATCGCGCCCTCGGCGATCCATCCTGTCCTGGGTGTCGACATTCAGACGCTGAGCGCGCGATGCGAGGACGAGGCCGCCGTCCGCCGGATCGCGCCGCCATCCGCCCTGTGGCCACCCCGCGGGGGGGGGAAATGAGCCGTTCATCGTCGTTGCAGCCGCGACCGGCTTCCGATAACATGGCGCGCCATGCAAGCCAGGTTCATCGCTGTCGAGGGTCCGATCGGCGTCGGCAAGTCGAGTCTCGTCGATCTCCTGGCCACCCGCTTCAACGCGGTCAAGGTCATGGAGAAGATCGAGAACCCGTTCCTGCGCGACTTCTACCGGGAGAAAGCGGGCGCCGCCTTCCAGGCGCAGCTGTTTTTCCTGCTGAACCGCTACGTGCAGCAGCGGGATCTCTCCCAGTCCGACCTTTTCCAGCAGTTCACCCTTTGCGACTACATCTTCGCCAAGGACAAGATATTCGCCTACCTGAACCTGGACGACTCCGAGCTGATGCTGTACGAGCGGATATACGCCCTGCTGTCGGAGTCGCTCCCGAGCCCCGATCTGGTGATCTATCTGCAGGCCTCCACCGAGGTCCTGGTGGAGCGGATCCGCAAGCGCCGGCGGGACTATGAGGCGGAAATATCGGCCAAGTACCTCGAGGACCTGAATCAGGCCTATAATTACTTCTTCTATCACTACAAGGAGACGCCGCTGCTGGTCATCAACACGACCGACATCGATTTCGTGGAGAACGAGTCGGATCTGGAGGACCTGGTGGCGCAGATAAGGGACATGGGCAAGGGGGTCCAGTACTACAGGCCGATGTCCAAGCGGTAGACGGGCCACCCGCAACACCGGAGAAACACGCAACAGGAAGACCTGCCGCCATTTCCCCCGACATCCGCGGGGAGAAAGGAGACGACAGTGAGCAGGGCAATCCAGGGCAAGGTGACGGCGCCGGGTATCCGCGCCCGCAAGGGCGCCACAGAGCGTATCGTCGCTCTCACCGCGTACGACTATCCCACCGCTCGCGCCCTCGACCAGGCCGGAGTCGACATCATCCTCGTGGGTGACTCGGTCGGCATGGTGGTCATGGGCCACGAGACCACCCTCCCGGTCACCATGGAGGTGATGCTCCATCACACGGCGGCCGTGACGCGCGCGCGCCCGAAGGCGCTTGTCGTGGGCGACATGCCTTTTCTCTCGTATCACACGGGCGTCCCCGACGCCGTGCGAAACGCCGGCCGCCTGGTGCAGGAAGCAGGCGCCGAGGCGGTCAAGGTGGAGGGTGGCGTCGTCCGGGTCGAGGTGATCCGGGCGATCCTCGACGCGGGGATTCCCGTCATGGGCCACATCGGGCTGACCCCTCAGGCGGTGAACGCACTGGGCGGGTACCGGGTGCAGGGGAAGACGCCCCACCAGGTGGAGAGCCTGCTCGAGGATGCCCGCGCGCTCGAGCGGGCCGGCGTCTTCAGCATCGTGCTCGAAGGCATGCCTGCGGTCATCGGACGGCTCGTCACCCGGACGGTCTCGGTGCCGACGATCGGGATCGGAGCCGGCGCGGACTGCGACGGGCAGATCCTGGTGGCCCACGACCTGCTCGGCTTCTCAGACGTCACGCCGGCGCGGTTCGTCCGCCGGTACGCCGACCTCAGCCGCACGATTGCCGAGGCGGCGGGCGCCTTCGTGTCGGACGTTCGATCGGGGCGCTTCCCCGCCGAGAAGGAGACCTATCCCTGCCCCGAGGAGCTGGAGCGGCGGCTGGCCGGGGACCTCCCGGCGGGGTCACGATGACGCCCGAGGTGATCGCCGAGCCGACGCTGGCCCGGCAGCGCTCGCGTGCGGCGCGCGCGGCAGGCCGATCGACAGGGCTGGTGCCCACGATGGGATATCTGCACGCGGGGCACATGAGCCTGCTGAGACGCGCGCGGGAGGAATGCGGGTTCGTGATGGCGAGTATCTTCGTCAACCCCGCACAGTTCGGCCCCGGCGAGGATTACGACCGGTACCCGCGGGACCTCGACCGGGATCTCGCGATGCTCGCCGAGGCGCGCGCCGACGCGGTCTTCTGCCCCGAGGCCTCAGTCCTGTATCCGAAAGAGGGCGCCGGCTACCGCACCTGGGTGACCGTCGAGGGGCTCGGCGAGGTGCTTTGCGGCGACCCTTCCCGCCGGGGGCCCGGCCATTTCCGCGGCGTGGCCACCGTGGTGGCCAAGCTGCTGCACATCGTGGAGCCGGACGTCGCCTACTTCGGCCAGAAGGACGCGCAGCAGGCCATTGTGATCGCGACGATGGCCCGCGACCTGGACATGGCGGCCCGGATCGAGATTTGCCCCACGGTGCGCGAACCGGACGGGCTGGCGATGTCGAGCCGCAACAAGTTTCTCTCCCCCGCGGAACGGGAGGCCGCGCCGGTGATCGACCGGGCGCTGGGCGCCGCGGAGGAAGCGTACGCGGGAGGAGAGCGCCGGCCGCACGCGCTGGTCGAGCGCGCCCGGATCGTGATGGCGGGAGAGCCGTTGTTCAAACCGGAGTACGTGGAGCTCGTGGCGATGTCGGACCTGACGCCGTTCGCGGGGGAGGCCGTCACGGCGCCCGCGCTGCTCGCGGTGGCCGGCAGAATCGGAAACACACGCCTCATCGACAACGTCGTGCTGGCGGAAAAGGGAAGAAAGGCAGGGAGACGATGACACGCGAGATGTTGCGGGCCAAGGTGCACCGGCCGACGGTCACCGAGACCCGGGTCGACTACGAAGGAAGCCTCACGCTCGACGAGGAGCTGATGAAGGCGGCCGGGATGCTGCCGTACGAGAGGATTGACGTCTACAACTCCGACAGCGGGAGCCGGTTCAGCACCTACCTGATTCCCGGCGCTCCGGGCTCGGGAGAGGTGTGCGTCAACGGGGCCGCCGCCCTGCTCGCGAAGACGGGCGAGCGGATCATCATCGCCAGCTACGCCGCGATGACCGACGAGGAGATCCTCTCGCACAGTCCGACCGTGGTGCTCGTTGACCGAAGCAACCGGATCGTGGAAATCCGCCACGAGGTGGTCGCCGGCACCCAGGTCGGCGCCTGAAATTGAACCCGTCGCGGCTCGCCTCCACCGCGGTGTCGCGGCTGCGCGCGCTGGCCGACCCGCGCGTCGCCGCTCAGTCGTCGACCTATTTCAAGCCCCATGATCGGGTCCGGTTCTTCGGTGTCCCGCACTCTGCCGTGCGGAAACTGGCAAAGGAGCTGCGGACGCTGGTGGAAGGCTCCTGGGGCGCGAAAGAGGCGATCGACTTCTGCGAGCGGATGGTGCGGCGGCCCGAGTTGGAGGCCAAGACGCTCGGATGCGTCTTTCTCGGCCGTTACCGCGAGCGGTATCCGCGCGGTCTCTTCCGCAGGGCCGGATCGTGGCTGGCACGGGGTGACTGTGACAACTGGGCCGCGGTCGACATCCTCTGCCCGGAGGTGATCACACCGCTCGTGGCGGCCCGTCCCGAACTCATCCCCCGTCTCGCGGTCTGGGGCCGCTCGCGCAACCTGTGGCTGCGGCGCGCGTCACTCGTCGCGTTCGTCCCGCTCGCGCGTCGCGGCGAGCATCTCGGCCCGGCCTACGCGGCGGTCCGTTCGCTGTTCGGCGATGACCAGGATCCGATCCACAAGGCGGCCGGCTGGCTGCTGCGCGAGGCGGGCCGCACCGACGCCGCGCGTCTCGAACGGTTCCTGCGGCGCCACGGCCCCGCCGTGCCCCGCACCACCCTGCGGTACGCCATTGAGAGGATGCCGGCCGGCAGGCGCCGTGCGATCATGGCCGCCACGCGCCGCCGGGCTTGAGACCTCGCCTCGGAAATGCCAGCATGGTGGCTCCACAGCCCTGTTCCCGGTCATGAGGAGGTCCTTCCCATCATGAGAACCCCGCGTACCGCCCTTGTCCCCGTCCTGCTCGCGGTCCTGGCGCTCGTCACCGTGCCGGCCGCAGCTCCCGCGCCCGGCGGACCGCCCGAGGCAAGACTCCTGCGGTTCCCCGACATTCATGGCGATTTCGTGGTGTTCGTGTACGGCGGCGACATCTGGCGCGCTCCCTCGGCAGGCGGCGCGGCGCGGCGTCTGACGAGCCATGAGGGGCTCGAGCTGTTTCCCAAGATCTCACCCGACGGGCGATGGGTCGCCTACACGGCCGAGTACACCGGGTCGCGGCAGGTTTACGTCGTGCCGTCGGAGGGTGGCGCGCCGAAACAGCTCACCTTCTACACCGACGTGGGCCCGCTGCCGCCGCGTGGCGGCTACGACTACTGGATCCTCGGGTGGAGCCCGGAGGGACGGATCCTGGTGCGGATGAACCGCGTGCCCTGGGGCGAGCGGATGGGCCGCTACTTCCTCGTGGATCCTGCCGGCGGGCTCGAGAAGCCGCTCGAGCTCCCGCACGGCGGAAGCGCTTCGTTCTCACCCGACGGCACCCGCCTCGCCTACTGTCCCGTCGACCGTGAGTTCCGTACCTGGAAGCGCGCCCGCGGCGGCCGGGCGCAGGACATCTGGATCTACGACCTCGCGGCCCACCGGTCGCGGCAGATCACCACGTTCCGCGGCACCGACAATTTCCCGATGTGGTCGGGTGACACGCTCTACTTCACGTCGGATCAGGACGGCACGCTGAATCTGTTCTCCTACGACATCCTGAACAGCGGCATCAGGCAGATCACCCGGTACCACGACTACGACGTCGAGTGGCCCAGCCTCGGCCCGGGCGCCATCGTCTTCATGAACGGCGGGTTCCTGCACCGCCTGGATCTGGCCAGCGGCAACGACGAGCGTATCCCGATCACCATCGGCTCCGATCTGCCGGCGCGGGTCGCCGCTACTTCAAGGACGTCAGCAAGAACATCACCGGCGGGGACATCTCCCCGTCGGGCGCGCGCGCGGTGATCGAGGCACGCGGCGAGATCTTCACCGTGCCGGCGGAGCACGGCGCGACCCGCAATCTCACGGACACGCAGGGAACGCGGGAACGCTCCGCCGCCTGGTCGCCGGACGGCAAGTGGATCGCCTACATGTCGGACGCCACGGGGGAGTACGAGATCTACGTAGCCCCGCAGGACGGCAAGGGGAAGCCGCGTCAGATCACGCACGACGGTGGCCCCTGGAAGTTCGAGCCGATCTGGAGCCCCGACTCGAAGAAGATCGCCTACGGCGATCAGAAACGCCGCCTGCGGATCGTCGACGTGGCGTCGGGGAAGATCACCGATGTCGACACGGGAACCCAGGGGAGCATCAACCGCTGCGTCTGGTCCCCCGACAGCCGCTGGGTCGCGTACGTGAAGAGCCGTCCCTCCCTGCTGCCCGGCATCGGCGTCTATTCTCTCGAGGACGACCGCGCCATCATGCTCGGCGACGGGCTCACCTCGGACACCGAGCCGGTGTTCGGCCCGGATGGCCGGCATCTGTTCTTCCTGAGCGACCGGGACTATCACCTCACCTTCAGCGCGTTCGAGTTCAATTTCGTCTACACCGACGCGGGCAAGGTGTACGTGGCGGCACTCGACGCCGATGCGGCGCCCCTGTTCCCGCCGCGCAGCGACGAGGAGAAGCCCTCGGAGGAGCCGCCGGCAGGGAAGAACAAGGAGAACGAGCCGGAGAAGAAGGCGGCCGAGGAGGGCTCCGGCGGGCAAGCCGGCCGGGCCGCCGAGGACGGAGCGGGTCGAACCGGAAGGGTTCGTCGCGCGCACCGTCGCGCTGCCCGGCCTTCCGCCGGGCAACTACGGCTCGCTCGCCGTGATCCCGGGTGCCGTGTTCTACATCCGCTCCGCCGTCGGCTCACCGGGAGCGCTGTACCGCTACGATCTCGAGAAGCGGGAGGAAAGCAAGGTCATGGACGAGGTCGACGGCTACGAGCTGTCGGCGGACGGCAAGAAGCTGCTGTACGTCGCCAAGGGCTCCTGGGGGATCGCCGACGCGACGGCGGACCTCAAGCCGGGCGCCGGGAAGCTCGACCTGTCGGGGCTGACGGTGAAGCTCGACCCGGCCGCCGAATGGTCGCAGATGTACCAGGACGCCTGGCGGATCGTCCGCGACTGGTTCTACGACCCGAAGATGCACGGGATGGACTGGAAGGCCCTGGGCGAGCGGTACCGGAAGATGGTCCCTTACGTGGCGCACCGCGTCGGACCTCGACTTCATCCTCGGCGAGCTCGTGGGCGAGCTCGACTCGGGTCACACCTATGTCACGCCGGGCGACCAGCCGTCCGTGCACCGGGTTCGTGGCGGCATGCTCGGGTGCGAGTTCGAGGACAACGGCGCAGGACGCTACCGCATCTCGAGGATCTACCAGGGCGAGAACTGGGACGACGACTACCGGTCTCCGCTGACCGAGCCGGGCATCGACGTGAAGGAAGGAGCCCTCCTGCTCGCCGTGGACGGCGAGGATCTGACAACAAAGGACAACCCCTTCCGACTGCTCGAGAACAAGGCCGACACACCGGTGGTGCTGACCGTGTCCGGACCCGGCAAGGGTGAGCCGCGTGACGTCACCGTGATCCCGATCGCCAGCGAGCTGAATCTGCGATACATCGACTGGGTGAAGAGCCGGATCGCGATGGCCGACCGCCTCTCGGGCGGCAAGGTCGGCTACATCCACCTCCCAGACACGGCCTTCGACGGTAACCGCATGCTGCAGAAGCTGTTCTACGGACAGGTCACCAAACCGGCGCTCATCGTGGACGACCGTTACAACGGCGGCGGGTTCATCCCCGACCGGATGATCGAGTACCTCGCGCGCCGGCCGCTGGCCTGGTGGGAGCGGCGTGACATCGCTCCGATCCTGACTCCGGGCTTCGCCCATGCCGGCCCCAAGGCGATGCTCATCAACGGGTACGCCAGCTCCGGCGGCGACGCCCTGCCCTACTTCTTCCGGGAGGAGAAGCTGGGGCCGCTCGTGGGCACCCGCACATGGGGCGGGCTGATCGGGCTGAGCGGCAACCCGGCGCTCGAGGACGGAGGCGCGGTGCTGGTTCCCACCTTCCGCATCTACAACGAGCGCGGCGAGTGGGTCGTGGAGAACGAAGGGGTGGCGCCCGACATCGAGGTGGTGGATCTGCCGGAGGAGATCCGCAAGGGCAACAATCCGTCGCTGGCCACGGCGGTCTCGGTGCTCCTCGACGAGCTGGCGAAGAACCCGCCGCCGGCGCCGAAAGCTCCCCGACCGCCCGACATGAAGCCATAGCGCAGGGCGGCAATCCCGGACCTCGCGCCGCTGACCGCCGGCCGCCCTACACTTCCGCCGGCTCCAGCACCGCGCGGAACCGGGCCTTCCCGGTGATCATGTGCTGGTAGGCATCGTTGGCACGCTCGAGCGGAAACGTCTCCACCATGGCGCGCACCCCTGCAGCGCGCCCACCACGAGCAGACAGCCTTCGCGTTCAAGGCCCGGGATCATCTTCGCCATCTCGGCGGCGTCGGGCGCCGTCGCCGGGATCACCCTGGCTCCACCGAGCGCCTGCAACGCGGCCGCCGTCTCGCCCCGGGTCGTGTCGATGACCTCGTGCGCGCCGAGCTTGCGGGCGAATTCCCCTTGCCTGAGCCGCGCGAGAGCGCCACCACGCGGAATCCCATCGCCCGCGCGAACTGGACGCCCAGATGCCCCGGACCTCCCAGCCCCGAGACCCCGACCAGGTCGCCCGAACGGGCCGGGGCGTTGCGCAGGGAGTTCCAGGTCGTGACACCGGCGCACCGCAGCGGCGCCGACGGCGTCCACCACGAGCTGGTCGCTGTGGCAGACGCCGCATGCATGGACCTTCAGCCTCACCTGGCCGGCCACCGGCTCCGGAACCGGCCAATCCTCGAGACGGAGCTTCCCGCACGGCTCGACGGCGACTGCTGCCTTCATCGCACTCCTTCCCGGGGTGTCCGCTTCGAATCCCGGCTTGCGCGGCGTCGGATCGCACCACAATCCGGTTGAACGCGCCGTCCACGTTGAGGACCCACCCGGGCCCGGCAAGCCGACCGGCGCGCTCCCGACCACTGACCATATTCAGCGGGCCGTCGGTTCGCACGGTGACGCGGGTGCGCTCGGGGACCACCACCTCGATGCGGTTGAAGGCACCGTCGAGATTGATCCGGGATATGGCGGCCGGCGCGCCGAGCCGGAGCGTCAAATCGTTGAAGGCGCCGTCGATGCCGATGTCCCTGACGGTCGCCGTGGCGAGATCGAAGCCGCCCCGGGCGAACGCCGACTCGAGATCGACCGCGAGAGGGTATCTGTCCGAAACCTCGAGCTCGCAGCGTCTCGAGCTGTCGCCGCCGCCCGGCCATCCCCACGTGTCGAAGCCGGGGCCGAGCTCCACCAGCGGATCGCGGTTATCGCCCCGCGTCATCACCACCTCGGGGCCCATGCCGGCGCATCGCCCCGTCACCAGCAGCGCCCCCTCGAGCGGCCGCGCCGACAGATCGGCCGAGACGAACATCAGGTGCCCCTCCAGCCGCCAGCGGTCGGCCGTCTCCGGCCGAGCCACCTGCACCGTCTCCCAGGGGCCGTACCAGATCCGCGGCCCGGTGACCGCGACCCAGGTCAGCGTGCCCAGGATCACCAGCGGCGAGAGCAGGATCGCCCACGGGGTGCGGCTGCGCTCGAACATCAGCCGGAGCCCCAGCCCCACCAGGAGCACGGGCCAGTATCGGATGGCGTCGAGCCAGAACGAGCCGGGCAGCGCTCCCGTGGTGGTGAGCAGGAGGAATAACCCGTACCCCGCCAGCAGCAGGCCACGCGACATCCGACGCCAGGACGCCGCCGGACTCCGGGCCGGGGCGCTCATCGTCCGTTCCGGCCGGCCTTGAGCACGAGCGCCAGGCCGATGATGACCAGCACCGCGGGCCACAGGTCGTGCCACCGGAACCAGAACGGGTGCCAGAATCCGGGAATCCTGTCCAGGAGGAACAGCAGACCGAGGACGATCAGCACGAACCCGCCGATCGTGCGGCCCCGCTCGGGACCGTGCGCCGCGCCCCGAAGGTCACCCACCACCTTCTCTCCCGCGCGTGCGGCATCGGACGCCATCCGGTCGGCGGGAGCGGCCGCCCCCTCGGCGGGCATGATGATCCAGGAGATGATGTACAGCAGGATCCCCGACCCGCCGAACAGCGTGAGTACGATGAAGCCGAGCCGCACCAGCACCGGGTCCAGGTCGAAGTAGTCGGCGAATCCGGCCGCCACGCCGGCCAGGACCGCCCGATCGGTGTTTCGCCTCAGGGGTCGTGCCATCGTGTCACCCTCCCTTGCTGTTCCAGTGTACGGCACAGGGGCCTCGAGGGTTCTGGATTCGGTGGGGGGCGCCTACTTCCTCATCCCGTACCGCTTCATCCGCTTCTGCAGGTGCACCCGGCTCACCTTGAGAAGCTTTGCCGCCCACGTGACGTTGTCTCCCGTCGCGCGGAGAGCGTTGCGGATCGTGACGATCTCCGCGGCCGCCCCCGCCCGGCGCGCGATCTCCGTGAGCGGCAGCGACCCGTCGAGCCAGATCTCGATCATCGCGCCACCGACCGGTTCGCGATCCGGGCGCCCGGTGGATCGGTGCGCCAGCTCGGCGAGATCCTCGGCAACGATGCACGGACCCGAGGATCGGCGGACGGCTCTCTCGACGTGTTCCTCCAACTCGCGGATATTGCCGGGCCAGGCGTATCCCTCGAGCAGGGCGACCGCTCCGGGGGTGAGGCCGAGGATCGGCGTCCCGGCGCGGGAGGCGAACCGTTCCGCCATCGCCGCGGCCAGGACCGGGATGTCCGGGACACGCTCCCGCAGAGGCGGGATCCGTATCGACAGGACCCCGAGCCGGTGCGCCAGATCGGGACGTATCCGGCCGGCGGCCACGTCCTCCTCGAGATCGCGCGCCGAGCCGGCGATGAGCCGGACCTCGCGCGTGCCGCCGCCCTCGCCTGCCGGCGATTCGATCAGGTCGAAGACCGCGGCCTGCACCGTCTCGGGAAGCTGCGTGATGTCATCGAGAAACAGCGTCCCGTTGCGCGCCCGGGCTGCGAGCCCCGGGGCTTCCGGTGAGCCGAACAGCTCGGCGTGGATCCTCTCCGGGTCCTCGCCCGCGAGCGCGCTGAGCGGGGCCTTGACGAAAGGCCCCTGACGACGCGGGCTCGACGGATGCGAATGCACCGCCCTCGCGAGTATCTGCTTGCCCGAGCCGACCTCGCCGACGAGCAGAACGGGAACCGCGCTCGCGGCGGCCAGGTCGACCCGCTGCAGCACCGGCCGCATCAGGTCGCCGCATCCGATCTGACGCGACAGGTCCTTCTGCCCCGGGTCGTAGCGTGCCTCTCTCTGCAGCGCGCGCGCCATGCGCAACGCTCGGGCCACGGCTCTTTCGAGCGCGCCGCGCTGGCGGGGATCTTCCGGAACCAGCGTGGCGCCACCAAGCTGCAGGGCGCGGGCGAGCGGCTCCTCCGGAGCGCCGACCACGACCACCGGCGTCTGATCCGGGGTCCACCCGATCAGACCCGCGGCTCCGCCCGTCCAGGACGCTCGTCCCAGGACGACCACCACCACCTCGAACGCGCCGGCGGCGGCTGCGGCGTGCGCCTGTTGCAGGCTGCCGGATGTGCGTGCGAGGTGTCCGGCTTCCTCGAGCGCTCGCGTGCACGACTGGACGGTTCCGGTGGCCGTCTCGTCGGCCGCAACCACGAGGACGCGACCGCCGATGGTCAGATCCGTGGGCGGAGGTCGTCGGTTCCCCGCCGGGGTCATGTCCCGCTGACGCTGATGTCGGTGAGGAGGGTCGATGACCCGGCGCCACCCCCGGGCATGAACCTCAGATCGTCCGCCACGCCGTTGATGGAGCGCAGGAGGTCGAGGATGTTGCCGGCGATCCCGATCCGCTCGAGCGGCTCGCCCTGCCGGCCCTCGTGAAGCGCCACCCCGCCCGCGCCCAGCGAGAAGTCGCCGGAGATCGGGTCGATGGTGTGCAGACCCATCACCTCGGTGATATAGATGCCGTCGCCCGCCTCCTTGAGCAGTGCCTCCCGCGTGACCCCGGTCGGCTCGAGGTACAGCGTCGAGGGGGCGATCTGCGGCGGCGACTTGAAGGAGGATCGGAAGGCGTTGCCGGTCGGAGCCGCGCCGATCCGCACCGAGGTGTAGCTCGAGTGAAGGAACCCCTTCAGCACACCTCCTTCGATCAGCATCGTGCAGCGGGTGGCCACGCCCTCCGCGTCCCAGGGGGTGGAGTGATCTCCGCCGGAGATCCGGCCGTCGTCGAGCAGGGTGACCCGGGGCCCCGCGACCTCGCGGTCCACGCTCGAGGCGAGCAGGGACTTCCCCTTGAGGACGTTGTCGGCGTGCAGCGCCGGGGATATCGACTCCAGCAGGCTCGCCGCCACCACCGGATCCAGCACGAGGTTGGCGCGCCGCGTCGCGGTGCGTTGTCCGCCCAGCTTCTGCAGGGCGCGCCGGGCCGCTTCCCGTCCCACCGCCGCGGCGTCGAGCGCGGAGAACCTCACCGCGAAATCCGCGAACCAGCCGCTCTGGGAGCCTTCACCTTCTCCGGCGTTCAGCTCGATCGAGGCGTAGATACGGGTGAACGGCCAGAATCGCTTGAGGCCTCCGGTGTTGGCCACACCGGTCCGGCCGATGACGTCGGTGTACCGGCTCTGCCGCACCCGGCCGATGCGCGGATCGGTCTCGCGGGCGGCTTCCTCCATGCGGCGCGCCGCGAGGATCTTCTCGTGCGGCTCCACGCGAGTGAGGGAGGGGTCGTGGATCTCGGGGTCCGGGCTGTGCGACGCGTCGGCTTCGGGCAGGCGGTTCGCCTCGTGCGGGTCGGCGTGCGAGAGCATCTCCTTCGCGCGCGCGACAGTGACTCTGAGCCCCTCCGGCGAGAGGTCGGTCGTGTAGCCGAACGCGACACGCCCGCCTGCGAAGAGTCGCAGACCGGCGCCCCGCACCTCCTGCGTCTCGAGGCTTTCCACCGCGCCACCGGAGACCGCGACGCTGAACACGCCCTGCTCCTCGAGGTAGATCTCCCCGCCCGGCGCGCCGGACTCGCGCAGAACCTGCAGCCCGAGATCGAGCAGGTCCTCGAACTCACGCATCGGCAGCCCCGCGTGTCATACGGCCACGCCTCCCACGGTCAGGCTCGGGATTCTCAATGTGGGCTGCGCGTCGGCGACCGGCACCCCCTGCCCCTCCTTGCCGCAGGTCCCGACCCCGAATCCGAGATCGCTGCCGACCCTGTCGATGGTCCTGAGCACCTCGGGGCCGTTGCCGATCAGCGTGGCGTCCCGGATCGGGTCGGTCACCCGCCCGTCGCGGATCATGTACGCCTCCGAGCAGTTGAACACGAAATTGCCCGTCGCGACATCGACCTCTCCGCCGCCCATCCGGCAGACCAGAATCCCGCGCGAGACGCCCTTGATGATCTCCGCGGGGGGCGTGTCGCCGGGCAGGATCATGGTGTTGCGCATCCGCGGAAGCGGCAGATGCCGGTACGATTCCCTGCGGCCATGCCCCGTCCGGCGCACCCCCATGTCGCGCGCCGTCTTCCGGCTGTGAAGAAATCCCTTGAGCACGCCCTGCTCGATCAGAACCGCGCGGGTGGTCGCGGCCCCCTCGTCGTCCATGGCGGACGAGCCGCGCAAGTGCATCAGGGTGCCGTCGTCCACGACACTGATGAGCCCGGACGCCACCTGCTTGCCCTCCCGGCCGGCGTACACCGACAGCGACTTGAGGATGAAGTCGGCCTCGAGACCGTGCCCGCAGGCCTCGTGCACCATGGTGCCGCCCGCCTTCGACGAGAGCACCACGGTGAAGGTGCCGGCCGGCGCAGGCCTCGCAACGAGTTGGTGGATCGCCAGACGCGCCGCCTCCCGTCCGATTTCCTCAGGCAGATGGATCTCGAAGAACTCGAACCCCCGCGTCTCGCTGCGGGACTCCGACCCGGTGCGAATCTCCTCCGCCTGCCGCGCCACTGCGGTGACGAAAACCGTGACGTACGTACGCAGCTCGCTCGACCAGGCGCCATCCGAGTCGGCCACGAGCACCTCCTGCACCACGTCCCGGTAGAACGCGGTCATCTGGGTGATACGCGGATCGTAGGCGCGGCCGGCGGCGTCGGCGCGTCTGAGGATATCGACCTTGCGATCGAGCGGGATGGTGTCCGGGGGCACGGCGATGGGAGACACCATCCGCATGGGGCGCTCCAGAAACGTCACCCGGAACGGCGGCGCTTCGCCCTGCGGAGGCGTGGCCTCCCGGGGGACGCCGGTCTGCACGGGGTGCGCGGAGCTTCGCGCGCGCGCGAGACGGTCGGCCATGGCCAGCAGCGAGTCGCCGTCGAGACGGTTCCCGTTGGCGTAGAGCGTCCGCCGCCCGTCGAACAGGCTCAGCCCGACGCCACGGTCGACGCCGGCCGCGGCCTCCTCGAGCCGCCGCCCGTCGAGACGCAGAGTCGTGGATGAAGTGGTCTCGGCGTACAACTCGGCGCCTTCGCCTCCGAGGGCGAGCGCCGTTTCGAGGACCCGGGCCGCCAAATCGCGGTCGATCACCCCGCCCTCCTCTCGGGCAGGTCGGGGAGACGATCCAGATCGTCGAGAAGCAGCCCGTACACCACGTGGGCGCGGGCCTCGGTGTCGGCCAGGGTTCCGGAGGTGTCGATCGTGTAGTCGGCGAGGGCGCGTTTCTCGTCGAGTGGCGCCTGCGCCGCGATCCGCGCCTTCGCCCGCGTCTCGGAGAGCCCGTCACGCGCCATGAGGCGGCGGAGCTGCAGCTCCGGATGGCAGAACACCACCACCAGTCGATCGTATCGACGGTATCCGCCTGTCTCCACCAGGAGCGCGGCGTCGGAGATGGCGATCCCGCGCCCTTTTGCCGCCGCGAAGTCGGCCACGATCCGCTCCGACTCGGCGATGATCATCGGGTGCAGGAGTCTTTCGAGACGGGCCCGCGCCTGCCTGTCGGAGAAGACCAGGTCGCCCATCGCGCGGCGGTCAATCCCGCCGTGCGCGTCGCGGAATCGGTCGCCGAACGCGGCGACCACCTTCTCGACGGCGGCGCCACCCGGGTCCATCAGACGGTGCCCGACCACGTCCATGTCCACCACGCAGGCACCGAGACGGGACAGGATGCTGCAGACGGTGGTCCGGCCGCACGCGATCCCGCCGGTCAACCCCACGTTGAGGAGTGTCGGCGCGGCGGGCATGTCAGCTCTCTCCCCGCCCGGCCCCTGTGCGTCCCGCGCGGCGCGCCCTTGCCGCGGCGAGGGTGTTCTTGAGCAGCAGCGCGACGGTGAGCAGACCGACGCCGCCCGGCACCGGCGTCCAGGCGCCGGCTTTCTCGGCGGCGTGCAGCGGGTGAACATCCCCCACGAGCGTGTACCCCTTGCGGGACACCTGGTCGAGACGCTTCGGGTCGTCGCCGAAGAACCGCCGGGTCTCCTCCTCGCCCGTGGAGTGGTTGATGCCGACGTCGATCACCGTGGCGCCGGGCTTGATGAAGTCGCGCGTCACGAAGCCGGCCCTGCCGATCGCGGCCACGAGGATGTCGGCGCGCGACGCCACGGCCGCCAGGTTGCGCGTGCGGGAGTGGCAGACCGTGACCGTGGCGTGACGACGCAGCAGCAGGGCGGCCATCGGCTTGCCCACGATCTCGCTACGCCCCACGACGACCGCCTCGGCGCCCTCGATCGGGATCTTCTCCCTGTCGAGGATCTCGATCACCCCGAGAGGGGTGCAGGGGACGAACGCATCCTCACCCGACCAGAGGCGGCCCACGTTGACCGGATGGAAGCCGTCGACGTCCTTGCCCGGATCCATCGCCTCGATGACGACCCGGCGATCGATATGAGGCGGCAGCGGCATCTGCACCAGGATGCCGTCCACCTCGGACGCATCACCGAGACGCTTCACCAGCTTCAGCAGCTCGTCCTGGCTGATCGCCGCGTCGAGACGGTGCTCCTGCGCCACGATCCCGGTCTCGGCGCAGGCCTTGACCTTGTTGCGGACGTACACCGCGGAGGCCGGGTCGTTCCCGACAAGCACCGCCGCCAGGCACGGCGGCGCCGCGCCGGCGGCGGTCAGATCGGCGACGCCGGCCGCCACCTCCGCCCTTATGGCATCCGCATAGACCCTGCCGTTGAGAAGTCGACCCATGGCTCACTCGTAGAATTTTCGGAACGGAAAGACGAAGTCGAGGCCGCTCGCTCCGACGCTCACCTCGATGAGCTGCACCTCCAGCGTCTTGTACTTGTCCTCGCGCGGCGCCTCGAAGGCGAGGAGCTTGCGCACGCTGCCGCCCGGCTCGATCGTGACGCCCCGATCGAACAGCATCGCCGCCATCTCGTCGAAGGAGGGCGCGGCCGGGCCATGCCTGCGCGCCACTTCGTACAACGCGCTGTAATCGAGGGCGAACTTCACATCGCCCTTCTCGCTCGCGAGGCGCGCCTGTCCGGGGTTGAAATGCACCTGAGCGCCGGAGTTGTTGACGGCCTCGAGCAGGAAGACCAGGTACCCGGGGTGCTTCTCGTCGACACGGGCGGGCAGCAGATCGAGATCCCGCGACAGCACCGACCGGATCGCCGCCATGCGCGCCTCGGGCTCCAGGAAGCGGATCGTGAAAGACATCCCGCCGATGTTGGCGGAAAGCTCGTCCACGGGCTGCCACTTCCCGTCGGCGTCCTTCTCGGCGCCGGAGATCCGGTACGGCTTCTTCGCCGCCCGGGCCGGGATGGCCGCCACGGGGAGCAGAGCCAGGAGCAGACAGATCGTGCGCAGACGCGAATGCTTCATGACGAAACCAGTTTATGCCACCATCCTGGAAGCGTCTACGGGATTCTCCCCCGCAAACGGGCTATCCTCCCGCGTGCTGATGGATGGCTTCTCCGCTGCCATGAGGGAAGTGATGATCAACGACGACAGGAGCGAGCACCGGGGGCGGATCGTGCGGGCGCGAGTGCTGACGACCGCCCCTCCGGATCGCGTCTGGGAGGTGTGGGCCGATCCGCAGCATCTGTGCGGCTGGTTCACGGACACCGCCTCGGGCCGCGCGCGTCCGGGCGCCACCGTGACCTGGGGGTTCGATCGGTTCCGGTGCCGATTCCCCTATGAAGTGCTGGTGGCGGACCCCGGCGCCCGTCTGGTGCTCGAAGGGGCGCCTGTGGGGCGCCCGCCGTACCTGCTGGAGGTCCGGATCACCGCTCAGGAGGGTGGCACCGCAGTCGAGCTCATCAACTCGGGCTTCTCGGTCGGCCCCGAGGATGACGAGGAGTTCGAGGGCGTGCTCTCGGGCTGGCGCATGGCGCTGGCGATCATGAAGCTGTACGTGGAGAACCACTACGGACGGCAGCGGCGGACGTTCTTCGCCATGCAGCCGGCTCCCTTCGAGTACGAGCGTATCCGTCATTACTTCCACGCGCCGGACGGACTCGCGCGGTGGCTCGCCTCCTCGGGCGCTATCGGGCAGGAGGGAGACCGGTACTCGCTGGTTCTGCGGGATGGAACCCGGATGAGCGGGCTCGTCCTGGCCGTCACGACGCGAGAGGTCGCCGTGAGCTGGGAGGAAGCCGACGGCGTGGTGGAGCTGAAGGCCTTCCGCCTCGGGCCACGGCTGAGAGCGGTCAGCCTGCGCGGTTCCGTCTGGGGGATGGGCGAGGAGCGGGCGCGGGAAATCGAATCGATGGCGATCGCATCGATCGACCGGCTCGTCGACGTGCTGGATGGAGACGGGATCCGATGACCCCGTGAACGGCCGCTCCCTCGGGCCGTCTCATTCAGGGCAGATTGAACAGCAGCACCTCGGTCCCGGTGTCCGCACGCACGGTGGCCGCAGGCTCGTCCGTGAGGGCCGCTCCGTCCCCCTCTTCGAGGGAGCGGCCATCCAGCGTGGCCGAGCCGGTGACCACCTGCAGCCAGGCCTTGCGCCCCGGGCGCAGAGGATAGGTGGCCTCCGCGCCGGGTGCGAGCACCGCCGCGAGCATCGTGACGTCCTGATGCACGAGCACCGAGCCCTCGCGGCCGTCCTGCGACGCGACGACGCGGAAGGCGCCGCTCTTCTCCTCGCGGCTGTAGGATCGCTGCTCGTAGCCGGGCTCGAGCCCCTCCTGCCCGGGCAGTATCCAGATCTGGAGGAAGCGCACCGGCCGTTCGCTCGAGGGATTGAACTCGCTGTGCAGCACCCCCGTTCCCGCGGTCATCCGCTGCACGTCGCCGGGACGGATCACCGTGCCGTTGCCCATGCTGTCCTTGTGCTCGAGCTCCCCCTCGACGACACAGGAGATGATCTCCATGTCGCGATGCGGATGCGTGCCGAAGCCCTTGCCCGGCCTGACCCGGTCGTCGTTGATCACACGCAGCACGCTGAAGCCCATGTGCCGCGGGTCGTAGTGCTCTCCAAACGAGAACGTGTGACGGCTGTCGAGCCATCCGAGATCCGTGTGCATCCGATCGGCGGCTTTCCTGATCGCGATCATCGTCTCCTCCGTGCGGGAAGGTGGTGCGTCGCACCGAATACTAGACGCGCGGAGACGCTTTCTTCCATCGGCGAGCATTCGCCTCGATTTCGCCAACCTGAGGCATGGCTCTCGCTGCCCCGGACCTCGGCTGCTCCCCTTCCCTGTCCGGTGCCGCCGGTGCATGGGGCGGGCGCGCGGGGCGGCGGGGCGGAAAGGAATCAGGCGTTCCGAACCGCAAGCGAATGACGTCAGGGAAGGTACCCGGACGCGAGGCGTCCGTACTCCTCGACCTGCCCGCGACACCAGCTCTCGTCGCGGGACAGCTCCCCGGCCATCAGCCGCGCCACCTGAGCCGCGCACTCGATGCTGGCACGAGCGTCGAGCAGCAGCGCCCGGGTGCGCCGGGCGAGGACGTCCTCCACGGTGCGCGCCATCTCGTGGCGAACCGCATGGATCACCTGTGCGGCCTTGTAGGGCAGCCTCGGGTGCAGCAGCGCGTCCAATGACGGGTCGGCGGCGGCGAGCCTTCGCAGCTCGGCAGCCTCCGATCCGTAGACATCGTAGGGTGGCGGCTCGCCGTCCGCTTCCCTCCAGCCATGCAGCCTCAGCTCTCGCGTCAGGCAGGAGCGTTCGGGGAGTCCGGCGACAGCCGCAGCTTCGTCCACCGTGTCCTCCCCCATCTTGCGATAGGTGGTCCACTTGCCGCCGGTGATCGTCACCAGCCCCGACGTGGCGATCAGGAGCGCATGGTCACGCGACACCGCGGCGGTGCTCCGGCCCGCGTCACCGTTGGGGCGCACCAGCGGACGCAGGCCGGCGAAGAGGCTCAGCACGTCCTCGGGCCGCGGGTCCTGCGTCAGGTATCTCGAGGCGTGCGTGAGGAGGAACTCCACCTCGTCGCCCAGGGGGCGGGGCTCCAGCGACGTCGCGTTGACCGGCGTGTCGGTGGTCCCCACGATCACCCGCTCGTGCCACGGCACGGCGAACAGGACCCGGCCATCGTCCGTGTGCGGCACCATGATGGCGCTCGCGCCCGGCTGGAACGAGCGGTCCAGCACCAGATGCACTCCCTGGCTGGGCGCGATCACGGGCCTGGCGCCCGGATCGTCCATGATGCGGATGGTGTCGGCGAACACTCCGGTGGCATTGACCACGACCCGCGCGCGGATCTCGTGCTCTCCTCCCCCCTCGAGATCGCGCGCCGCGACCCCCACGACCAGGGCGCGATGGCGCACGAGCCGCACCACCTGCATGTAGTTCACCGCGGTCGCGCCGAGCCCGTCGAGGGTACGTGCCAGGGTGATCGCCAGACGCGCGTCATCGAACTGGCCGTCGTTGTAGACGACGCCGCCGCGCAGCCCGTCGCGCTCCAGCGTGGGGATACGCTCCAGGGTCTCGTCGCGCGACAGCATCCGCGACGGCCCGAGGCCGAGATCGCCCGCGAGCATGTCGTACAGCTTGAGCCCGATCCCGTAGAACGGCCCCTCCCACCAGTCGTAGTTCGGGACGACGAACGAGAGATTGTGAACGAGGTGCGGCGCGTTGCGCATGAGCAGGCCGCGTTCGCGCAGCGCCTCGAGTACGAGGGCGATGTTGCCCTGACGCAGATACCGCACGCCGCCGTGGATCAGCTTGGTGCTGCGGCTCGAGGTCGCCTTGGCGAAATCGGCCTGCTCGAGCAGCAGGGTCGTGTAGCCGCGCGCGGCCGACTCCACCGCGGTGCCCAGCCCGGTCGCACCGCCGCCGATGACGAGCACGTCCCAGGTGACGGCCGGGTCGATCGCCCGGCTCAGCATCGTGTCCCTGTTCATGAGGGCGAAAGCTATACCGGCGCCAGGCCGCGCGCAAAGAACTCCGCAGCCGGGCCCTCAGCGATCACCGCCCCGCCTGATGACATGGGTCCGCAGGTACAGCTCGACGGCTCCACTGTCCTCCTTCGTGAGCCGATCCAGGGGGACGCCGTAGGCCTTGTGGATGACCTCGAACAGCGCGTACCCTCTGAGATGCCCCGCTTCGACCGCCTCCACGAGCCGGTCGAGCGCCGGAACATGGTCGATCGGCTCGGTCTCCGCATCCTCGGGCGGCTCGATCACAGCCTTGTAGCCGGCGTACGCCGCCGCGAGCGCGAACAATTCCTCCTCGAGCGTTGGAACTTCGGCATCCTTCGGCCCCGCGTGGCCGGCCCTCAGCTCTGGTTCGTACGTCCATCCGGCCTTGGCCGCAGCGTACCCCAGCCATGCGGAATCGAATCTCACCTCGATCCCGTTCGGGTCCGTCTGGATGCTGGCCGCCGGCTCGAAGCTGATCTCGTCCATCCTCATGCCCCGGGTGCTGGTCAGCCGCGACGCCTCCTCGTAGTCGTGCTCGCCGGGCAGGAAGCACCGGAACACGGGATACAGCACCTCCAGATCCGCCGTGTCGATCGTCTCTCTCGCGGTCTTCAGCGCCTGCTTGCACTTCAGACGATCACCCGAATCGAGCGATAGCCGTTTCGAGAACCGCTGGCGATCGGCGCGCATCAGGCCATCGGCCGGGTCGGGTGAGTTACCGAGGTTGTAGGTGCGAGCCGACTCATCCAGCCTGGCGAACAGATCCGCGGCCACCGCGCGACACTCTGCAGCGCTCCGCTCCGACAGCGGCTCCGGGGCGTCGGGCGCCTCGCCCATCAGGTCCTCGGATTTCGCCCAGGCCAGGAAGGCCTCCACCCTGTCCTTGTGTGCGTCCAGCCAGACGCGCGCCGGCTCGCCGAACGTTCGCTGCTCGTGATAGTAGATATACTCGTCGAGATACCCGGCGTCGTCGATCTTCAGCAGCAGGTCGTAGAATCCCTCGTGCGCGTCCGGGTGCTCCATCTTCTCCGCACGCCACAGCTCGAGGATCACCGTGTAGGCCGCCTTGTCCTCCTCGTAGCAGACCGAGTACCCATGCGCGTTCGGGTAGGTCTCGCGGTGCTTGCTCGACCGCCACGACGCACGCACGATGGCGTCCGCCGTGTGGATACTGGAATACTTGCTGGAGGGATCCACTTCGACGGTCACGCTCTTCAGTTCATCGAGGCGCTTCTCCATCTCCGGCCTGCGTCGGTCCGTGGCCCCCACACCGAGGAACTTCTCGACGTAGTCGCGCTCGTCATAGTCCCAGCCCCTGTTGCGGCTCAGCGTGGCGAGATGGTAGTAGGCGGATGGATAGTTCGGGTCGATGGCGACGGCCTTCTGCAGCTCGGCCATCGCCTCGTCCGACTTCTGCTGCCGTGCCAGGGCCACTGCCAGGTTCAGGTGTCCCATGTAGCTGTCCGGCTGCACGGAGAGAAGATGCCGGTACGTTTCCAGCGCCCTCTCCACCTGCCCCATGTCATCCAGAACGGTGCCCTTGAGGATGTAGTACTGCTCCTGCTTCGGGTCGAGCAGCAGTGCCCGGGTGATGGCATCGAGCGCCTCCGCCTGCCTTCCCGAAGCGGAGAAGGAAAATGCGATCTCGTAATACGCGGTGTGGTTCAGAGGGTAGACGTCGAGTGCACGCCGGTACATCGCGATCGCCTTGTCGTACTCGTGCGCGTCGTGCGCCTTGACCCCCCGCGCCACCAGCTCCCGCGATTTCGCCAGCTGCTTCTCGTCCGGTGGCGGGGTCCGATCCTGCAGCTGCTGTATCTCCTTTGCAATCGCCGCCTCGTCGGAAGG
Source organism: uncultured Acidobacteriota bacterium (assembly GCA_963806495.1). Lineage (GTDB taxonomy): Bacteria > Acidobacteriota > Polarisedimenticolia > JACPZX01 > DASXTC01 > CAWDYA01. The sequence goes on from CAWDYA010000008.1 coordinate 552,095, forward strand.
CGACGCCCCCTCGTCAGCAGAGAGGACGAGGCCACAGGAAACCAGCAGGGTCAAGCCAACGACGACAGCGCTTCTCATGGGGCCTCCTCGAGCCATTCGATCGCCTTGCGCAGGACCGGGTCCAGCGGCTTCTGTTCACTGATGTGCAACAGGGTCGAGTCGAGATACGGAAGCAGACGTGAGCGTGTCTGGTCATCGATCGGCACGTCCACGTCAGGAACGATGCCGGCATCGTTCCACGATTCGCGCCGGCCCGGATAGAAGTAGGTTCTTTCGACGAGGTGGAGCCTCCCCTCGTCCAGAATGCGGTAGACGGTCTGCCCGACCCCTTTGCCGGTGGTCGTTTCCCCGAACAGCAACCCTCGTGCGTGCGTCTTGAAGGCGGCCGCCATGGTTTCGGCCATGGACGCCGTGTCCCTGTCGATCAGCACCGCCGTCGGCAGATCGTTGTACTCGACGGTGGCGTCGACGTCGACCGGCTCGGCCCCGTCGTCGTCCTGGTAGCTCATCACCGTCTGGCCGGGCTTGAAGAACACATCCACCAGCCCGGGTTGCACCCGTCCGCCGGGGTTCCGCCTCAGGTCCAGAACGAGACGGCCCGCCTGCTTCACCTGCACGTCCCTCAGGGCGCGGCGCATCTCGACGAGGCTCTCGGCTGTGAACCGCAGGATGCGGATGTACGCCACACCGCCGTCGAACCCCCATACGATCGTCCGGTGGCGCATCGGGATCGACTCGCCCCGGACCCGGTAGTCGCCCTGCGGGCCCGTCGCCTGCAACTCGTAGCTGAACGGAGTCGCGCGCAGCCAGTACTCCTGGTACTGGGTCAGCGACATCTCGCTGAATGCACGGCCATCCAGTGCGGTCACCTCGCTGCCCTCCTCGAGGCCCGCTTCCCGCAGACGATCGTCTCTTATCTCACCGACCGTCAGATGGCCTTCGTTCATCTCGGGCTCGAAACCAACGGCGAAGCTACGGCCCCTGTCCCTCGCTTCCTCGAGAGCGAGCTCATCGGCGAAGTCGTACCCGTTGTACTTCTGCCCGGTCGCCCGCACGTACGCCTCGAACCAGACGAACCAGAGGAGATTGGCGAGCTCGGCCCGGGGAGCCGTGTCGAGACGGAGATCGCGCACCGTGCGCGAAACGACCCGCTGCGCGAGGCGGGCGGGATCATCCGCCAGGACATGGGTGCGAGAGGTTCGGCCGGTGATCCGGATCATGAGGGCCGTTCCATCGGCGGAGAAGCTCCGCTTCATCCGGGCGAGGGCCGTCCGCATCGGCGCCGACGGGTCGGCCTCCTCGAACCGCTCCTCCAGCACATCCAGGCAGGCGTCGAATCGCCTGGCGACCTCCCCCCCGTCGGGTACGATGCCGCCGCTCGACCCGACGACGGCGACCACCCGTCTGAAGAGCCGGGCCTCCGCGGATCTGAAGGAGACCTGATGAACCGCGGGGAGACGATCGCATGACGCCCTGGTGTGGGCGGGTGGACCGACCGGCGGGGAGGAGGCGGCGGTGCCGCCTGCCGCCACGAGCGCCGTCGCCACGAGGATGGCAGGGATCGGGGACACTCGGCTTCCTCGGGTTCGGATCGAAGCGATTATCTCGTAGGATTATATCCCGATATGGGGATGAGACAGACAGTTTCAGCGGATCGGGTCGAGCCTCGGCACCCCGGCGCCGGGCTCCGCGGGGATCTCGATGAAGGCATGGGAGGTCTCGCGGTGGCAGCCGTTGCAGGTCGCGGCCGCGCCGGAAAACGCGCTCGCAAAGCCCTCGGCATCCTGCGATCCGACCGCCTTGCGCAGAGCCGGAAGATTGGTGCCGGTGAAGGCCTGCTCGAGGCCGCGCAGGTTCACGCCGCCGGTTTCCTCCGGCGGCACGGCGCCCGGCAGCTCCTCGAACACTTCCCCGAGCTCGTCGAGCTCGAACCCGGCCAGCTCCCAGCGGCCCGCCAAGGCCGCACGGCCTGCCACCTCGAACCGCCGGCCCACCTCCGACATCAGCTCGCCGTAGTGGGGCCGCGGCGCGGCCCCAGGTGAGGGCACCGTTTCGGCCTCATCGTCCCGGCAGCCGGCACTGGTCAGTGCCAGGCAGACGACGGCCATCATCGCGACCGGTATCCGTTGACGCATCCTGGCTGACTATCGTCGATCGGGCGCGTGAGTTCAATGCCGCGCTCCGGGCGTTTTGATCTGCGGCGGGGCGGCGCTATCATCGGCGGCTATGCGAGACGCGAATCACGTTCCGGCCTGGCGGCGCGAGCCGTATCGAGTTCTCTTCCCTCTCGGAGCGCTGCTCGCCTGGGCCGGCGTGCTCCACTGGTTCCTGTACGCGATCGGCCTGCTCGCCGACTACAAGCCGATCTTCCATGCCATCACCCAGATCCAGGGATTCATGATGTGCTTCGCGGTGGGGTTCCTGTTCACCGCGATCCCGCGTCGTACCGGCACCTCGCCACCGGGCGCGGGGCAGATGATGGTGGCGATCCTGGCCCCGGTGGGGACCACGGTGGCCGCCTGGTACGAGCGCTGGGAGACGACGCAGCTCTGCTGGCTGGCGCTGCTGACGGTGCTCGCGGTATTCGCCATCCGCCGGTTCGTGTCGGGCACCGCGGCGCGGCGGCCGCCCAACACCTTCATCTGGATACCGCTTTCGTTCGGAATGGGACTGTTCGGATCGATCCTCGCCGGCGTGGCCGGGGCCCTCGGCGAAACCTGGTTCTGGATGCACGACCTGGGGAAGCTGTTCGTGCTGCAGGGGATGTTCCTGGGGCTCGTCATCGGCGTGGGGGGGATGGTGCTGCCGCTGCTGACCCGCGGCGAGAGCCCGCCCGACGCGGGCTCCACCTCACGCGACCGGCTGGCCCGGCTCGGCCACACGGCGGCGGCGGTGGTCCTCTCCGGGACCTTCTGGATCGAAAACGCCTGGTCGCAGCGATGGGGGCTCGCGTCGCGGGCCGCGCTGACCCTCGCCGTGCTGCTCGTCTCGGCAAGGATCTGGAGGCCGCCGACCGTGCCCGGATGGCACCGCCGCCTCATCTGGCTGTCGGCCTGGATGATCCCCGCCGGCTACACGCTCGCTGCAGCGTTCCCGCTGGAGATGAAGGCGGGGCTGCACGTGATGTTCATCGGCTCGTTCGCCCTGATGGCCTTTTCGGTCGGACTCCACGTCGCGCTGGCTCACGGCGGATACACCCGGCTCGTGCACGCCCGCCTCTGGCAGGTGCCGGTCTACGGCGGCCTGTTCCTCCTCTCGGCAGCCCTGCGCACCCTCGTGGACTTCGACCGCTCCCGGTTCTTCCTGTGGATCGGCCTCTCCGCCGCCTCCTTCCTGGTCGGAACCCTGTTCTGGGGCTGGCTGGTGGTGCCCCGCCTGCTGAGGGCCCCGCGGCCGGACGAAGCGCGGACGGGGTAACCATCCGCCCCCCGTGGCGTGTCCAATATGCGGGCGCCGGGAAACCCCGCGGGTGGAGGTGTCTTGACAGTGCATCGGGCCTCTGTGATCCTTAACGCACACAACGACTTGTACCTCCCCGGGGAGTCCATGAACCCGCACCCGATCGTCATCAAGGGAGCCTCCGAGCACAATCTGAAGGGGGTCGACCTCTCGATCCCGAAGGAGCGGCTCGTGGTGATCACCGGAGTTTCCGGCTCCGGCAAGTCGTCCCTTGCCTTCGACACGATCTACGCCGAGGGCCAGCGCCGGTACGTCGAGTCGCTGTCGGCCTACGCGAGACAGTTTCTCGATCAGATGGAGAAGCCCGACGTCGAGCACATCGAGGGGCTCTCTCCCGCGATCTCGATCGAGCAGCGGACGATCAGCCACAACCCCCGCTCCACGGTGGCCACGGTCACCGAGATCCACGACTACCTCCGGGTGCTGTTCGCACGCGCCGGGACGCCGCACTGCCACAAGTGCGGCCGCCCGATCGCCTCGCAGACGGTCCAGCAGATGGCCGACCGGCTGATGGCGCTCGAGGAGGGCACGCGGTTCATGGTGCTGGCACCGATCGTGCGCGGCCGCAAGGGAGAGTACCGCGGGCTTCTCGCCGACATGATGAAGCGCGGGTTCATCCGCGCGCGGATCGACGGTCGGCTGGTCGAGCTGGGCGAGGATGTCAACATCGACAGGAAGAAGACGCACACGATCGAGATTGTGGTCGACCGGCTCGTGGCCGGCCCGGGAATCCGGCAGCGGCTCACCGACTCGCTCGAGACGGCGCTCGGGCTGGCCGAAGGTCTCGCCTCGGTCCGGGTGGCCGGGGGCACGGGCGACGGAGAGGAGATCCTCCTGTCGGAGCAGCTCGCCTGCCTGAGCTGCGGCGTCAGCCTGCCCGAGATGTCGCCGCGCGCCTTCTCGTTCAACAGTCCCTTCGGCGCCTGTCCGGGATGCGGCGGGCTGGGCACGCGTCTGGAGCTGGACGCTTCCAAGATCGTCACCGATCCGTCCCGCCCGATCGGCGAGGGGTTCACAATCGGGGCGGGATGGGGACCGGGCCACATCGCGACCTATCTCAAGCCGCTGATGAAACGGTACAGATTCACCGCCTCCACCCCGTTCGGCAAGCTGCCGAAAAAGGTGCGCGACGTGCTCCTGTACGGCTCGGGCGACACCGAGTTCGATTTCGAATGGGTGGGCGGCAGGAGCCGCTTCAAGTTCCGCCGCGCCTTCGAGGGGGTGATCCCGACGCTGATGCGCCGGTACAGGACCTCGCGCTCCGACGCGGTTCGTTCGGACATCGAAAGACTGATGACGCTGCACGCCTGCGCTGAATGCGGCGGCGCCCGGCTGCGGCCGGAGAGCCGCTCGGTGCTCGTGGCCGGGCGGGCGATCCACGAGTACTCGGCGCTGCCCGTGTCCGAGGCGCTCCAGGCGTTCACGACGCTGACCTTCCCGCCCGCCGAGGCGGGCATCGCGCGTCCGGTGCTCAAGGAGATCGTCGAACGGCTCGGGTTCCTCGACGACGTCGGGCTCGGGTACCTCACCCTCGACCGATCCGCTTCGACGCTTTCCGGCGGCGAGGGGCAGCGGATCCGGCTCGCGACGCAGATCGGATCGCGGCTGTCGGGCGTGCTGTACGTCCTCGACGAGCCCTCCATCGGCCTGCACCAGCGGGACAACCGCCGGCTGCTCGATATCCTTCTCCGGATGCGCGATCTGGGAAACACGATCCTGGTGGTCGAGCACGACGAGGAGACGATCCGGGCCGCCGACCATCTGGTCGATCTCGGCCCGGGGGCCGGCGAGCACGGCGGCGAGGTGGTGGCGCAGGGAGGAGTCGAGGACCTGGAGAGCGAGCGCCGTTCGCTGACCGGCGCCTACCTCTCAGGGCGCATGGAGATCGGCGTGCCCGAGCGGCGGCGCTCAGGCAACGGCCGCTCCGTCACCGTGCGCGGCGCGGCTCAGCACAATCTCGCCTCGATCGACGCCCGCTTCCCGCTCGGGACCTTCACGGTGGTCACCGGGGTGTCGGGCTCCGGCAAGAGCACGCTGGTCAACGAGATCCTCTACAAGGCGTTGGCGCGGCGCATCTACCGCTCGGACGCGACCCCGGGACGTCACGACCGGATCGAAGGGGCGGACGCCATCGACAAGGTGATCGACATCGACCAGTCGCCCATCGGGCGCACCCCGCGATCCAACCCGGCCACCTACACCGACGTCTTCGGCCCGATCCGCGATCTGTTCTCGAAGGTGCCCGACGCGCGGGCACGCGGCTACGCGCCGGGACGGTTCTCGTTCAACGTGAAGGGCGGGCGCTGCGAGGCATGCCAGGGCGACGGCATCAAGCGGATCGAGATGCACTTCCTGCCCGACGTGTACGTCACCTGCGAGGAATGCAAGGGACGACGCTACAACCGGGAGACCCTGGAGATCCGGTACAAGGGGAAGAACATCGCCGAGGTGCTCGACCTGTCGGTCGAGGCGGCCGCCGAGCTGTTCGGCGCCGTCCCGGTGCTGCAGCGCCGCCTCTCCACCCTCGCCTCGGTTGGCCTGGGGTACATACGGCTCGGGCAGCCGGCCACGACTCTCTCCGGCGGCGAGGCGCAGCGGATCAAGCTCTCGCGCGAGCTGTCCAAGGTGGGCACCGGGAGCACCCTGTACGTCCTCGACGAGCCGACCACGGGGCTGCACTTCGACGACATCCGCAAGCTGATCGGCGTGCTCGATCGGCTCGTCCAGGCGGGCAACACCGTCGTTGTGATCGAGCACAACCTCGACGTGATCAAGACGGCCGACCACATCATCGATCTCGGCCCCGAAGGAGGATCCGGAGGCGGCCGGATCGTGGCGCAGGGAACGCCGGAGCAGGTGAGCCGTGTCGCGAAGTCGCACACCGGGCGCTTCCTGCGCAAGGCCCTGCCGGTGCGCAAGGAGGTCTCGTGAAAGCCGGTGCGGTGATCGCGATCGCGCTGATCGGCGCGCCGCTCCTGTTCGCGCGGCCGCAGGAGGACCCGAACGACCGGCCGCTGGAGGAGACACGCGGCGCCCTCGAGGAGCGGATCCAGGTGCTCGAGGAGCCGTGGAAGGTGGGAGACCTGAAGACCTACTCGCTGATCTTCGACTACGCCCCGTTCGGCCGCCAGACGATTCGTCTCGACCGAGTGGTGGAGGAAGAGGGCGAGAAGATCCTCGAGTTCTCGCAGATGCTCCACCTCGACCTGCGCGCCCTGGGCCAGGAGGGCTCGCTGTACAACTTCGGAACGATACGGTACGCCCGCGGCAAGCTGTTCCGCAGCTACAGCTTCGACGAGATCCTCAAGTCCTGGGCCGGCTACAGCACCTACGAGCCGCGAGGCAAGATGCGCGAGCGCGTGGTCGACATCGAGAAGGCCGGTGACTCCGCTTCCGTCTCGATCAAGTCGGGCAGCGCACCACCGCGACCGCTGCCGGTCCCGCCGCTCGACGGGATCGACACGAGCGTCATGGTGGATCTGGAGGTGATCGGCCACTGGGAACGGCTCTTCCTGTTCGACACCTGGGAGCTCGGCGAAGAGAAGAAGATTCCGATGATGGTCCCCTCCGAGCCGGTGACCTACGACTACCACCTTCCCGTCAGGGACTTCCGCCCCATCGAGCCGCGTATCGAGGAGGTCACCCTCAGGGTGGAGGCGCTCGAGGACGTCTCGGTCTTCTCGGTCGACATTCCCGCCTTCCGCTGCACCCTGCCCGAGCTCGGCTACACGATCTGGGTCACGAAGCGCGGCGGCGTGATCCGGTTCGACAACGGCAAGGGGCTGACCGGCATACTGGAGAGGTGACCCGATGCGTCGATTGATGGCCGCCGTCCTGCTCGCCGCGCTCGCGGCCGTGACGTCGCCCCTGGCGCAGATGGCCGACGACAGCTATCGTGCCGAGTTCACCGACGCTGGCGAGGTGCGCGGGCCGCTGTCCGACTTCTGGTTCAAGGTGCGCAGCGAGTGGTCCGGCTACCTGAAGGTCGATGAGGGCCCGCCCGAGGGCGGGGGTTTTCTTCAGCGGCGCACGATGCAGTCCGCGGCCCCGAACCGGGTCTGGGTGTCGCTGGTCTTCTCGGATCTCTCACCCGACACCTATGGCCGGCCGCTGCAGCATCTGTACGACGAATTTCTGAAAGAGTGGAAACGCGCCGAGGGTCGCAACTGGCCGTACGCCCAGATCTACGCCCGCACCTGGCCGAAGATGGGGCAGATCGGCCGCACGCAGAACATCATCATGATCGGGACGCCCTGGGCGCTCGAGCCGGTCGGGCCGCTCGCCTCGAGCCTCGGGTTCACGATCGCCCCGGGCCGGATCGACATCGGCAAGCGCAAATACCGGGGCGACAACCTCATCCTGATCTTCATCGCCCCCAACCCCGAGAACCGCGAGAAGTACGCGATGGTGATCACCGGCTCGAGCGACGAGGCGCTGCTGCAGTCGGGGCACCTCCCGTATGGAGAGACCGACTACGTGCTGTTCCGCGGCCGGCGGCTTCTCGAATCGGGGCATTTCGACAAGAAGGACCCCTCGGTCTGGTCGGCGCCGGAGAGCTATCAGGCGAGAGGCACCCACCACGGTTTCGCGATCCGCGAGTCGACGCATTACACGTTCTGGTACGAGCCCGACCGGATGCCACGCGAAGAGCTCGAATCGCTGGTGCGCGAGAAGGAGGATCAGTTCCCGCAGCTCGCCGCGCTGGCGCCGCCCGGGGCGGCCGACGGATCCCGTCTTACCTACTACCTGTACCCGACCGTCGACCGCAAGATCGATGAAACCGCGCGCGACGATGTGTCCCATGTGGATTTCGCCTCGACGGAGATACACACCGTCTTCTCGCCCACACAGAGGGTGGTCGAACCGTACCTCGACCTGATGGTGATGGTGCACCGCTCGCTCGGCCCGACGCGGGTTCCGCGTCTGGAGCGGGCGCTTGCGATCGCTCTCGCGCCGGGCTTTCAGGGTCAGGACGTCACGACGCTCGCCGGACGGATCTTCGAGGTGAGCCGGGCGAGAGACTCCGTGGTCCTCAAGACCCTGCGCGACCAGGACGTCATGACGCCTGCCGACGGCCCGCCCTCGGCCAACGATCTGCTGCTCGCGGGGTTCATCAAGGACCTCATAACCACCGACGGCCGCGAGAAGGCGTTCGCGTTCGTGAGACAGGCCGCGCCACGCGATCTCGACGTGGCGTTCGATGCGGTGTACGACCGCGACATGGGAGAGGCGCTGCACGCCTGGTGCGCGAAGGTGCGTCGCGACGCGGCACCCGAGACGATCGTCGCGGCCGACGCGGCGCCGGCGCCGCCCGATCCTCACGACACCGACGTGGCGCGTGCCCGGGAGCTGCTGAGACAGCGCCGGGACAGCCAGGCGGTCGATTCTGCTCTCGGGCATCCTGCGTGACGCCCCCGACGAACCGACCGCCCGGACCCTGCGCGCCCGCCTGCTCTTCCGCGACGGCCACTTCGACCGTGCCGCGGGCGACGCCGCGGAGGCGATCGCCGCCTGTGGCCCGGACGGAGCGCGTCACGGCACGCTCGCCTGCCGCGAGTCTCTGGCATGGAGCCGGCTCACCCTGGGCCGTATCGACGCCATCCGCGGGCGCAATGTCACCGCCCGGGTGCAGCTGACCCATCCGGCCGTCACCGAAGGCCCCGACCCGGTGCCGACGCTGGCGGACTACTGGCTGGAGACGATGGGCGAATCACGCAACCAGCTCACCGTCGTGTCGCACCTCAAGCGCGAGGCGCGCGTGTCCCTGCGCAATCTCGAATGGGGCGATGCGGAGCGGAGCCTCAACCAGGCTCTCGAGATCGATCCGACCGACGGGGAGGCCCATCGGCTTCTCAGCGAGGTGTATCACAAGCAGCACGAGTACTGGGCCTGGCGGTTGAGGTATCTCAACGAGATCCACCCCGACTACAACGTCACCGGGAGGATCTATCAGCCCGGCGGCGTGGGTCCCCTGGCGCTGCGTGTCGAGTCGCTCCATTCCCTCGATTCGTTCAACGACCTGGTCCTGAAAGGGAACCTCGAGCTGCTCAAGGCGCAGTCCCTCTACGCGGTCGAGATCCAGAACCTGCACGCGGAGGGAGATCGCTACCTGCTCGAACGGCATGACGTGCACGAGGCGCTCAAGGTGTACCAGCGAGCCCTCGAGCTCAACGAGGACTTCTTTCTCTCCCACTTTCTCGTGGGCCGCTGCTATTTCCTGATGGATCGCCCCGAGGAGGCACGCCGCTCCTTCGAGCAGGTGCTGCGCCACCAGCCGCGTGACAGCCTGGTCGTCGCCTGGACGCACACCTATCTCGGCTACCTCGCGCTCCAGGAGGACGATCTCACCGAGGCCAGGAAGTGCTTCGAACGGGCGCTCTCCGCAAACAGCGAAGGCAAGGCAGCCGACCTGGCCCGGGAAGGGCTCGGCAAGGTGGAGACCATCCGTCTCCTGATGCCGAAGGGCAACGGCCACCGATGAGACGGCGCGCCGCGCGTCATCTCGTCGCGGCGGCTCTCCTGCTCGCCACCGCCACCACGCACCCCCATGCAGCCGGCCGGCGCCACGCTCCCCCGCTCACCGGCCCCATCTCGGATTTCTGGGCGCGGGTCAAGGGGGACTGGGCGAACCGTCTCTCCAGTCTCAATCATGGCCCCCTTCAGACGGCGATCTGGGTCGCCATGGTGTGGGACGGGCCCGACGACCTGCCGATCGAGGATCTGGTGGATCGGTTGCACGAGCGCGAGTCCCGCCGGTGGGTCCGGGCGCAGATCACCCGGCACCGATGGTCGGCGATCGCCGGGCGCGACCTCGCCGGCATGCAGGCGATGAAACAGCATGCGATCCTGGTGGGCACCCCCGCGGACAACGACCTGGTCGCCCGCGCTCTCGACGAGACGCCGATCGAGGTCGGCCCATCCGGGGTCGGCGTGGGCGATCACCGCATCGACGGCGACGGGCTGCTCGTGATCTTCATCGCCCCCAATCCGGTCGCCCCGCACCGGTACGCCCTCGTAATGACGGGAACCTCGCCCGAATCGGTGCTTGCCGCGGGCGAGGTGCCCTACGGCGAGAGCGACTACATCGTGTACCGGGGCCGCAGGATGGTCGAGCGGGGCTACTTCGTGTGGTCGGGCGGCCGACCGTCGCCGCGCAGTCTCGGGGCGCACCAGTCGTTCGAAGAGTGGTTCAACTGGACTCAGAGGAGCGCCGGCCGCATACGTCTGCACTACGATCCGGCCTCGACCCCGGAAGCGGTTGCGGCGCGGTACGGCCGGCGGATGGACGCCGGGCTCGGGCGCGCCGCCGTGATCCTGGGCATCGACCCCCGCGGCGTGGACCCGATCGACTGCTACCTGTACCCGTCTCTCGACGAAAAGGTGCGCCAGACCGCGGACCCCCGTCCCGCGCACGTCGATCCCGCCACCGGGTCCCTCCACGTCGTCGGGGAAGCGCCCGGATCGTACGAAGTGTCCCTCGCGGCATCCGTCCTGATTCATCGCGCCCGCGGGCTGTACGGGGCGGAGGGGGAGCGCGAGCTGCCGGGCCTGGCCCTCGCGCTGAGCCTCGCCGTGTGCGACCCGTTCGAGACGATCCCCCTGGCGGCCTGGGCGGCGCGGTCCTCCCGCGACCCGGGGTATCTCTCGATGGATCTGCTGCTGGCGCGTCGCTCCGGGACACTGACCGCGGACGATCCCACCCCGCTCGACGCCGCCGCCTTCGTCCGCCACCTGCTGGACGAGGAGGGCGCCGCCACGGTGGCCGCCTTCTACCGCACGGCGCGCCGCGCCGACTTCCACGAACGGTTCCGCGAGCTGTTCGGCCGATCCCTGAAGCGCGCTGAGTCCGAGTGGCTGGCCACTCTGCCGGCGGCCGTGGCCGTGACGGAGACGCCGATGACGCACGCCTTCCCGGAGGCGCGGGAGGCGATGCGTCGCCGGGACCATGAGGCCGTGCGCCGCCTGCTGAGCGCCCATGAGAACGACCCCACGGCCCAGATGCTGCTCGCCCGCGTCCGGTTCCGCGAGGGACGGTTCGACGAGGCCGTGTCGGCCGCGACGCGCGCGCTCGCGGACCCGGGCTCTCTCGACGCCGCCGATCGCGCCTGGGCGCGTCTCACCCTCGGGCGCTCCCACGCGGCCGCGGGGCGTCTCATGGCGGCGACACGGGAGCTGACGTCACCCGACATCGTCGGAGGACCGGAGCAGGTCAGGGTGATCGCCGACCTCTGGCAGGAGACCCTCGGGCAGCCTCGAAACGGCCGCGCGGCGGAGCGCGTGCTGATGGAGAGCGCCGACACCGACCTGCTCAATTACCGATGGGAGGAGGCGGAGGAGAAGCTGCGCCGCGTGCTGGCGGGGAATCCGGAGAACCACGAGGCGCACGCCGCGCTCGGGCAGGTGTACCTGTCGAAGTACCAGTACTGGTACGACTGGATGCTCCTCGACAGGGAGCTCTTCCCCGGCGTGTCGATGGCCGACCCGGATATCTACGGGTATCTCGCCGACAAGGGGCGCCGGGAGCTGGCACTGGCCGAATCGCTGCCTTTCGGCGAGGAGGACCGCTGGCTGACGGAGACCGGCCCCGTGGAGCCGGGTGTCGACCAGGCCACACCCCACTTCCTGCTCGCCCGGGCCCGCTTGCTGAGAGGTGATCCTGCATCCGCCCGCCGGGAGATCGAGCTGGCACTCGAGCTCGGGCAGGGGAACCGGACGCTGGCCGCCTGGTGCCAGCTCTATCTCGGCCGCATTGCGGCCCGGTCCGGGGACCTGGACGAGGCGCGCGCCCGTTTTCGCGCGGTGGTGGACATGAAAGCCACACCGCGGGTCACGGCGCTGGCGAACGAGGAGCTCGTGAAGCTGGGAGGAGGCTAACCGCCGTCGGTCTCCGTCTCGATCTCCACGATCGAGAACGGCAGGTCGTATGTGATGTCGTAGGATGGCCCGTCCTCCGCCATGCAATCCTTCGAGACCACCCGACGCGCGCCACGCACGCGGCCGCGGGCATCGTCCGCCCCGATCAGGTTGAGCGCCCTGTCGCGGTTGACGCGATAGCAGGTTCCCTTCGGCATCACCAGCGTCAGGCTCGTCATCGCGCCGTCGACGTTCATCACGACCCGGCCGCGCGGTTCGCCGAGACGCAGCGTCAGACTCGTCACGGCCGCCTCGAGGTGCAGGCTTCTCAGATTCATCGCCGCGAGATCCAGCTCGGCCGTGGAGGCGGCCAGATCGAGACCCACATCCACGGGAGACGAGGTGACGAGCGACGCATCCCACCGGTTCCCCCAGCGCCCGAATGGTGACACGATATGGAAGCGGCGCCGACGGTCCTCGTACTCGATCGAGAGGTTCCCGGTCGAGCCGCACCGGATCTCCGGTTCGTCCCCCTCGTATCGAAACGCTCCCGCGAAGCCCGGGGCCGGCTCCGGCCCGGCCGGTGGTTCGGCGCGTATCAGCAGATCACCCCCGGCGAACCGGGCGTCGAGCCGGACCGCGTCTCCCGGCGAAGGGGCGGCGCAGGTGAGATCGACGGCGGGGCGATCGCCCCAGACATCGTCGGCGGGACCACCCGTGTCGTAGTTCACCATGACCGCCCAGGTCGCCGCCGAGATGACGATCACCGGGCCGAGCAGGGCCAGTGGATGAAGCCGCGTCGGAACCAACAGGAGCCTGAGACCGATCCCGATCAGGAAGACCGGCCACAAGCGTATCAGATCGAGCCAGACCCCCCAGCTCACGAGCCCGTAGGTGTTGAGCAGGAGGATGACGCCGGTGCAGATGAACGTCGTTCCGAGCGAGATCCCGCGGTAGGCCCGGCGCCGCGCGGAGAGCCGGTCCTCCGCCGTGTCGGTCCGCGGCTCAGAGGGCATGGCCTCCCTCCCCCCGACAATCACCGGAGCTCACCCCGCGCACCAGCAGCCAGACGCCGCAGGCGATCAGAGCCGTGGGCCAGAGGTACCGCCATCGCACGAAGCGGAAGATCCCCCAGTCGAACAGCCCCAGGTTGAGCATGAGCAGCACCAGGCCGAAGATGACGAGCACCACGCCGCCGAACGCGGGCCCCTCGAGGGTGGCCCCGGATCGGCGGGGCGGCGGTGACGGCGGCGCCGGCTCGGCGAAGGAGGGCGGCTCCGGTGGCGGCTCCGGTGGCGGCTCGGGCCCGGGAGACGGAGAGGGCGCCGGCGCGGGCGGTGGCTCGGTGGGGATGATGATCCAGGCCGCGGCGTATGCGAGCACGCCGACAGGGGGCGCCGCGATCGTGAGGGCCACGACCGCCAGACGCACGACTACCGGGTCGACGTCGAGGTGCTCGGCGATTCCGCCACACACTCCGGCGACTCTCGACTCACGCGTGGATCGGTACAGACGCTGCGTCCGCATCAGGGCCTCCCGGTCATCAGCCCCTCATTACGTGCGGGCCGTCTGGAAGTTCCGGCGGGGCCGTTTCAGAGCGAAGCCAGCACCTGTTCGGCGTGGCCCGCCGGGCTGACTTTCGCGTGCGCCTGCGCGATCATCCCCTCCGGATCGATCACGTACGAGATCCGCCTCGCGTACTCGGCGTCGGCCGTGTCGCAGGCGCCGTAGGCGAGACCGACCTCCCTGCTGGTGTCGCACAGCAGGGGGAACTTGAAGCCGAGCTTCTCGGCGAAGGCCCGGTTTTCCTCAACCGTGTCGAAGCTTGCGCCGAGAATGGTCGCGCCTTTCTGCTCGAACCGATCGTTGAGGTCGCGGAACCCGCGACCCTCGATCGTTCAGCCGGGGGTGTCGGCCTTCGGATAGAACCAGAGCACGACGTGTCTGCCGCGAAGACCCGACAGGGTGACGGTCCCGCCGGTATGGTCCCTCACTGAGAAATCGGGAGCCTGCGTGCCGACATCGAGCATTCGGGGCCTCCGTATGAACTGAATGATGGATGTGAGACGGATGGTTCGTCCTCCCTCCTGACGCGCACCGATACCTTTTGATTCTAAGGCCTGTGGCGCAACGCGATCAATCGCCATCGCTTCCGGTGCGAGCGTCGATCGGCTAGAGTATCGGTGTTTCAGCGGCATCCATCGAGAAGAAGACGGAGGAGGACCAAAGACGATGCGCACGCGCACCATGCTGCTCTCCCTGACCCTGCTGGCTCTCATGATCGGCCTCGCCCCGCCCTGCGCCGCCGCCGAAGGCAAGGGCGGTTCCGGCCACACGCTCTACGCGCGGCTCGGCGGACACAAGGGGGTCGAGGCGATCCTCGACGATCTGTTCTCCCGCGCCGCCGCAGACGACAGGATCAAGAAGTACTTCGCAGGCGCCGACCTCCCGGCAATGAAGAAGCAGATGGCCGACCAGATCTGTCAGCTCGCCGGCGGCCCCTGCACATACGAGGGCAAATCGATGCCGGCCGCGCACGCCGGCAAGGGGATCACCGAGGCGGAGTTCATGGCGTTCATGGGCGACCTGGTCGCCTCGATGGAGAAGCTGAAGGTGGGCAAGGAGGACGTGGGCAGCCTGACGGGACTGCTCCTTCCGATGAAGAAGGACATCGTCGAGGCACCCTAGACTCCGGTCAGCCGTCTCTTCCAGACGTCGGAGAGCAGCGGGCATCGCGCGAGCCGCTCCGCCGTCCCCGGATCGCCGGCCCTGTCCCGGTAGGTCTGCAGCGCGCGAGCCACGGTCCAGTCCGGCTCCGGTCTGTCCTCCAGGACCACGAAGTTGCTTCGTTCGACGTGTCCCTCGGTCAGCACGCGCAGATACCAACCCGACCGTCCCGTGGCCCCGATCCGCTCCGCGATGTCGGGCACCTTCAGCCGCCGCGCCATCTTCCATCCCGCGAGCCGGGGCATCGTGACCTGGACGCGCGACTCGCCCACCTGGTAGATGTCGCCGATGCACACGCCCGACTCGGTCAGACGCGAGACGGTGAAGTTCTCGCCGAAAGCGCCGTACTTGAGGAACGGCATCGAGAGCTCCTCCCGCCAGGCCGCGTAGTGGTCCGCGGGCAGGGCCAGCACCGCACGGTCGGGACCGCCGTGCTCCCGGGTGTCGGCCTGGCCGTCGCCGGTCAGGCCCGAGGCCGCGAGGAATACCGGCCCCTCGACCGGAGTCTTGACGATCGCCGAGCGCCACGGCTGCTCCGCCGGGTCGGCGGC
This sequence comes from uncultured Acidobacteriota bacterium, assembly GCA_963806495.1. GTDB lineage: Bacteria > Acidobacteriota > Polarisedimenticolia > JACPZX01 > DASXTC01 > CAWDYA01. The sequence goes on from CAWDYA010000008.1 coordinate 567,685, forward strand.
GCCCTCCGTGCCGTGGTCGCGCGGCATGCCGACGTTCAGGGACATGAGCAGGGGGGCCTTGATGGCCATGGTGCCTCCTCAGCGTGCATTCCGCACTTCATAGGAAAATGCCCCCCATGGGTGTGAAGCGATGTGATCGGGTGTATGGGGCGGATGTGTCCGGTCTGTCCGCCGGCGGACAGGGGCCCGTGGGCTGTTGATCGGGCAAGCCCTGTCTCACGAATGACTTGGTGCTGTGCCGGGGCTCGCTGTCCTTTGGCACGTTCCTTTCTATGCCCACCGGCGTCGTGCGCCTGCGCTCCCGCAGGCGCCCCTTTCGCCGGAGGTACCTCCCCGATGGCCTTCACTCCTCCCTTCTGCCCCCGCCGTGGCTGCCCCTTCAACCAACGACGCCAGCGAGGCTTCGCCCGTCGACACGGTGTGTACCGCTCCGCGTCCTTTCCCAGGCCTCTCGTCCGGTATCGCTGCCGCTCGTGCCGACTCACCTTCTCGCTGATGACCTTCCGCTACGCCTACCGGCAGAAAAAACCCCACGTCGACGCCCGTCTCCTGCATCTTCTCTGCAACGGCGTCAGTCTGCGCGGGGCCGCCCGGCTGCTCGGCGTCAATCGCAAGACCGTCTCGCGCAAGCTCGCCCGGCTCGGACATCACGCCCTTCGCCAGCAGCGCGCGGTGATGCGCCGGCATGGTCTGCGCGGTCATTTCCAGCTCGACGAGCTGGAGACCTTCGAGTCGAACCGCTACCAGCCCGTCACCGTGCCCATCCTGATCGACAAGCACTCCTACTTCATCGCCTCGCTGGCCACCGCCCCGCTGCGCCGGCGCGGCCGCATGACCGCGCGCCAGAAGGCCCGCCGCGCCGCCTTCGAAAAGCTCCACGGCCGACGCCCCTCCCACTCCGACCTCGCCGTGCGCCGCTGTCTGGCCGTCCTGAGCCGTCACGCCGCCGGCGACGTCCCGCTCGACTCGGACCGCAAACCCTCCTACCATCGCATCGCCCGGCGGCTGCTCGGCGACCGGCTCCACCACACGACCTTCGACGCCACCGCACGGCGCGACCGCGCCAACCCGCTGTTCCCCATCAACCACACCAATGCCATGGCGCGCTATGGCCTCGCCCGCCTGCGCCGACGCACCTGGTGCGTCTCCCGACGACGCGCCTGGCTCGAGCGGGCCCTTCACGCCTGGGCCGGATGGTTCAACTTCTGCCGCGGCGTCACCATCACCGCCACCGCCAGCCCCGCCGAAGCCCTCGGCCTGGCCCAGAGAAAACTCTCCCTCGCTGAATGGCTCCGGTGGCGCCACCACGGGCACAACGCCGGACGCATCCTCCCCAGGCCTCTCGACAGGCCTCTCATGACGGCCTCAGTCCATACCCCTTCACAACCATGGGGGGCATTTTCCCACTTCATACAGGGTCCGCCACGGCACGTCAAGTGGACTCTCCCACCACGTGCACCTTGACCAGGTTTGTTCTGCCGGTGCCACCAGGCGGATAACCCATGACGAACACGACCCAATCGCCGTCACGCGCCAGGCCCACGTCGCGGATCGCCCGGTCGGCCCGGGCCGCGAGGCGCGAGAGCCGGTCGCTCGGGCCGAGCTGGAACGGTGTCAGACCCCAGACGAGCGAGAGACGGCGGACCACCTCCTCTTCCGGTGAAAACGCCACGACCGGCACGCCGGGCCGACGGCGTGCGAGCCTGAGGGCGGTGGCGCCCGAGCGTGTGAACGCCACGATCGCCGCCGCTTCCAGCTCCACGCCCAGCATGGTGGCGGCCCGGCTGACGGCATTCTGGGGATCGGCCTTCTCTTCGTCGACGGCTCGCCGGCGCTCAAAGGCCGGGGGACCGGCCGCCTCGGACTCCGTCTCCCGGACGATCCGGTCCATCATCCGCACGGCGTCCACCGGGTAGCGGCCGGCCGCGGTCTCGGCGGAGAGCATGACGGCATCGGTGCCATCGAGGACCGCGTTGGCCACGTCGGACGCCTCGGCGCGCGTCGGCCGGGATCGCCGGGTCATCGATTCGAGCATCTGCGTGGCGGTGATGACCGGCCGTCCCGCCCGGTTGGCCTCGCGGATGATCCTCTTCTGCACCATCGGCACCCGTTCGGGGGCGATCTCCACCCCCAGGTCTCCGCGGGCCACCATGACCCCGCCGCTGGCTTCGAGGATCCCGTCAAGCTCGTCGAGCGCCTGCGGCTTTTCCAGCTTGGCGATCAGCGGCGGATGGTTGCGCGCGAAAGGAGCATGCCGTGGGACCCTCCGACCGTCCGACGGGCGTCCGAGCAACCTGCTCACCAGACGTTCCGCGCCTTTCACGTCCGCGGCGCGTCGAACGAACGATAGTGCCACCAGGTCGACCCCCTGCTCGAGGGCGAAGGCGAGGTCGTCGCGGTCCTTCCTCGTGAGCGCTGGGGCCGAGAGGGGCACACCGGGCAGGTTGATCCCTTTGTGCTCCCCGAGGTCGCCGCCCTCCAGAACGCGGCAGCGCACCGCTTCGCGCGTGACGTGGGTCACTTCCAGCCGGAGGCGGCCGTCGTCGAGAAGGACGCGCTGGCCCGGCTCGAGGTCGGAGGCGAGCCCGGGATAGGTCGTGCCGATCGCCTCCGGATCGCGCGGCCTGCTCCGGGGAGAGAGGCTTACCTCCTCGCCTCGTCGCAGACGGCGCCGCGCCACGGGCACGGTGGCCGTGCGGATCTTCGGGCCGGCCAGGTCGGCGAGGATGCCGATCGGCCGTCCCACCGCGCGCGCCACTTCGCGCACGAGGCGGATCGCGCGGGCGTGCTCGGCATGATCGCCGTGGCTGAAGTTCAGCCGGGCGACGTTCATGCCGGCACGCGCCATCGCGAGCAGGTCGGTTCGGCTCCGACACGCCGGGCCAAGGGTGCAGACGATCTTGACCCGGCGTGCCGTCACTTCTGGACCTTGTACGGCGGCCGCTTCGGCTTCTTCGGCGGGTTCGCCTTGAGCTGTTCGAGCTCGTACTGGATCGCCTTCTCGAGCTGCGGATCCTTCCCCGCCGCCATCTCGTCGGGAGCGTTCTCCACCACGATGTCGGGGTCGACGCCATGGTTCTCGATGACCCACTGCTCGGTGCGCGGGTTCCACATGCCGAAGTCGGGCATGGTGACCACGCCTCCGTCGACCAGCGGCAGCGAGTGGCTGATGCCGACCAGCCCACCCCACGTCCGCTTGCCGATGACGGGGCCCAGCTTGGCGAGCTGGAAGTAATACGGGAAGGCATCGCCGCCCGACCCCGCGTACTCGTTCACCAGGATGCACTTCGGCCCGTCGATCGCGCCCGCCGGCGTGCGGAATCCGTTGCCGTCGCGGTTGGACCAGTAGGCGACGGATGTGCGGCGCAGCAGGTCGATGAAGAAGTGCGGGATGAATCCCCCGCCGTTGAACCGCTCGTCCACGATGAGGCCGTCCTTGTCCACCTGCGGCCAGTACCGCTTGGTGAACTCCTGCATGCCGGCGAACGCCGTGTTGGGCACGTGGATGTAGCCGATACGGCCCCCGGTGGCCTCGTCGACCTTCTTCCGGTTGGCCTCGACCCAGGCCGTGTATCGCAGTGAACCCTCGCTGGAGATCGGCTCCACGGTGTAGGTGCGCGCGTTCGGGTCGTCGGGGGTGCTACCCACCTTGATGGTGGTCTGCTTGCCGTTGGTGCCGACGAACGCAGCGTAGACATTGGTCGGCGACTTGACCGGCTCTCCGTTCACGGCGAGAAGGTAGTCCCCTTCCCTGACGTCGATCCCGGGGACGCCCAGCGGAGCCTCGGTGGACGAGTTCCAGTCACGTTCGCGGTAGATCGTCTCGAAACGGTAGAGCCCGCTCTTCGGGTCCACCTCGTAGTCGGCACCGAGAAGACCGACACCCACGGCAGGCACATCGGGGTAGTCGCCGCCGCCGACGTACGTGTGCGACGTCGACAGCTCGCCGATGAGCTCGCCGAGGATGTAGTTGAGATCGGCGCGGTGCGCGACGTACGGGATGAGCTGCCGGTACCGCTCCCCCACCGCCTTCCAGTCGAGCCCGCCCATTCCGGGGTCGTAATAGAAGTCGCGCTCGAGCCGCCACGCCTCGTTGAACATCTGCATCCATTCCTCGGGCGGGTCGACGGTGGCCATCAGGGAGCCGGACTCGATCTTCCCGTCGCCGACCTTCTTGCCGTCCTTCGCGTCGATGATCCCGAAGGCGTCCCCGGCGTGGTAGAGGACCTTGGAGCCGTCCTTCGAAGCCGCGTAGCCGGGCTGGACGCCACCGATGATCGTCTTGACCTTGCGCTCCTTCAGGTCGAACATCTGGATGGAGGCCGTGGCGGGTGCCCCCGGCCTCGGCGCGTCCAGCTCCAGGAAGATCAGCTTGTCCTTGGCCACGGTGAGCGCCCGGTAGCGGCTCGGCGGGACGGGGATCTCGGCGAGACGTCGACCGAGGCCGTCCAGATCGATCTTGATCGGCTCGGGCTCCTTCGCTTCGTCCTTCTTCTCGTTCTTCTCCTTGTCTCCCTCGTCCCCCTTGGCCTCTCCCTTCCTGGCCTCGTCCTTCTTCTCGTCGCCCTTCTTCTCCTCTCCCACCGGCTCCTCGTCGCTCTCGGGCGGCAAGGGCGACATGACGTCCTTGCGCAGGGACGCGGCGTAGATCTTGTCGGTCTGGGTGAAATGCATGTCGATCTCGAACGCGCCGAACTCGGGATTGAGCGTCCGGCTGGAGATGAAATAGAGGTACTTCCCGTCGGGATCGAACGCGGGGTTGAAGTCGTTGGTCATACCATCGGAGACCTGGGTGGCCTTGCCGGAATCGAGTGAGTAGAGCATCACCGCGTTGAACTGGTTCTCCAGCGGCTTCGAGTATGTGATCCACCGCGAGTCGCCCGACCAGACGTAGTCGAAGATCTCTCCGTCCAGCCCTTTGTCCACCTTGGTGAGCTTGCCGGTCTCGACGTCGCACCACCAGACGGCCATGGTCTTGTCCGAGAAGGCGATCTTCTTCGAATCGGGCGACCAGCGCGGCGGGTAGCGGAATGTTGCGCCGCCCTTGGTCACCTGGCGGTCCGGCGTCTTGCCGTCGCTGCCCACCACGTGGATCTCGTACTCGCCGCTGGCATCGGACAGATAGGCCACCCACTTGCCGTCGGGCGACCAGGCCGGGTCGCGCTCGCGGGACCCGGGCGAGCTGGTGAGGTTGCGCACCTGCCCCTTCTCGGCGGGTACCGTGAAGATGTCGCCGCGCGCGTCGAAGACCGCGCGCTTGGCGGTGGGCGACAGATCCCATCCGCCGATCCACTTCGACACGTTGATGTACTCGGCGCGGGCATCCGGCTTGTCGTCGGGCACCATCACCTGGATCTTGACCGGCTTGCCGTCAGGGAGATCCATCACGTACAGATAGCCGCCGTTCTCGAACACGATCGAATCGCCGCCGAGGCTGGGCCACTTGACATCGTACTCGTCGAACCGGGTTACCTGTGTGTGCTTCTTCGTGTCGAGATCGTAGGCCCAGATGTTGGCAGTGCGCCCGCCGCGGTCCGAGGTGTAGTAGATCGTACGGCCGTGCCACATCGGCCACTCGTCCGCCCCCTCCCATGTGGTGATCTTTTCCGACTTGTTCTTCTCCAGATCGTAGGTCCAGATCTCGGGGGCGTTGCCGCCCTTGTAACGCTTCCAGGTGCGATTATCGTAGGACGGAGTCACGAACGCGATCTGCTTGCCGTCGGGCGAGAAGGACGCGTAGCCGGCCTGCTGCAGCGGGAGCGGCTTCTCGAAGCCGCCCTTGGCTGGGATCCGGAAGAACTGGTTGAACCGGCCGATGAACGAGGCGCGCCCGGAGCGCAGCAGGATCGCGGAGCCGTCCGGGTACCACTCGGCCACCTGGTCGCCGAACGGATGCCAGGTGAGGCGGTTCGGCTCACCCCCCTCGATGCCGATGGTGAAGGCATCGAGGTTGCCGTCGTACTGGGCCGTGAAGGCGACCGTCTTCCCGTCGGGCGAGATCTTGGGGAAGAACTCGATCCCCTCGTGCGAGGTGAGGCGGCGGGCAAGACCACCCGCGCGCGGGACGGACCAGAGGTCGCCCGCGTAGACGAAGACGATCGTGTCGCCGCTGATGTCGGGCTGGCGCAGCAGCCGGCACTCCTGGAGCGCCGATGCGGGCGACGCCATCCCCAGTAATGTTACGGCCAGCAGAATGCGCAGAGTGATGGTTCGGGCCATCGACTGAAACCCTCCTCGAAATGGCTTGGCGGGAAGCGTTGAGCGTTGATTCGAGGATAGGCGCATCCGTCTCGCCGCGTCAACAGCACCCGTTCAGACCGGTGGGCGGCTCCCTTCTCCGTACCCGGTGAGCTCGACGTACCCTTCCCCGATCTCACGCCCTGACGGAGACTTCGCGGAGACCGCCCCTTCCCAGTAGACGACCCCGCGGACGAGGCTGCTCCGGTTCTCCTGGTCCGCGACGAGCGGCGCCAGCACGAGATCGATCCCCGCGGACGGGATCGAGACACGCCAGCCGGCGGGATACACGGCGCCGGTCGTCCCGCTCGTCCATCGTCCCGTCGGCTCCACCGACCATTCTGCGTCAGCAAGCCATGACACCGCTCCGTCGGCTGCCACGAGGGTCGCACTGCGCGCGTCGACGGTGCCGTCGGGGCGCCGCAGCGCGTACAGCATCAGGTCGCGCCCGTCTGAGAGCCGGACGCTGAACCAGTCCCAGCCCACCTGGTCGCCGGCGAGCTGCGAGGTGCCGAACTCCTTGTCCATCCAGCTCACGCCATTGACGTCACAGGTGCGGCCGTCGAGAGACAGCCGGCCTTCGGTCGCCAGACGGGTGAAGCTGTAGTAGAGGCTCGCTCCCGCCTCGCTGCCTCCCTTGCGGCTGTAACCGCCGGGCCCCTCGAACACCAGGGGCTTGAGCGGGCGGGTGGTGAGCGCGAACGACATGGCGCGCGCGGCGTCGTTCATGGTGAAGTCGAACGCCCGGCCGTTCCACTTCAGGGTCCATTCGCCGCCGGTGCCGGGAGGCGGCCGGGTCCAGGCGATGACCGGGTCGGGCTCGGTGCCGAAACCCGCCAGCATCGGCATCTCGCGATACAGCGTCTCCGAGAATCGATGCGTGCCGCCGGGCAGGTCGGTGATTGCCGCATGTCCCATCAGAAGCCCGGCTGTGGCCCAGGCCGAGTCGAGCTCCGGCCGATCCGTGAGCACCCCGATCCGGAAGATGGTGAACTGATAGCCGTATGTCCGCTCAGGCTCGCCGGTGCAGGCGAGTCTCCCTGTGAAGTACCACCATTCGTTGCGATAGCCGCGGTGCGTGTAATGGTCCCTCGGGAAGGACCAGTCGTATCCCGGACGCGCCTCGAGCCAGATACCGCGGGCGGTGGCGCCTCCCACCGGGAGCAGCAGTGCGGCCATCATCACGGCGGCGAGGAGACGTGCGGGGCTAGAGATCGTCACGTGTCAGCTCCGTGGCGGGGGTCCGACCGGCCCGCATCGCCGGGTAGAGGCTGGCCAGCACCGTGGCCGCCAGGATGACGGCCGCATCGACGGCCAGATCGATCCAGGGCCAGTGCACCGCGATCGTCCAGCCGAACCAGGCCCTGTTGATGATGAAGATCAGGATCATCGCCAGCGTGACCCCGCCGGCGGCCCCGAGCGCCAGCCCCACGGCGGCCATGCCCAGCCCCTGTCCCAGGAACACCCGGAAGATCTCGCGGCGGCGCGCCCCGAGCGCGCGGTAGAGCGCGAGCTCGGAGACCCGCTCGCGCGCCAGCACGAGCAGTGTGAGCGTGACACCGCACACGGCGATCAGCAGGCTCATCGCCTGCAGGAGGCGGGTGACCGCAAAGGTCTGATCGAAGATGGCGACGATCTCCTCACGGAGTCTGCGGTTGCTGCGGATCACCAGCGGCAGCCCGGAGAACCGGCTCTTCAGGCGCTCGACCATCGCCTCCGGGTCGGCGCCCGGATCGAGGTACAGGGCCACGCTGTTCACGTCACCGGGGCCGAGCCACCGTCGCATCGTGCTCATGTCGATCAGGACCGAGCCGTTCTCCGAGCCATAGTCGTAGTAGACCCCCGCGATCGGGAGGTCGATCGCGCCGAGCGGCCCGCTCAGAGTCAGGGTGTCACCCGGCCCGAGCCCCGCCTTGTTGGCGAGCGGCTCGCCGATGAGTGCCGCTCCGTCCCGGCTCGCGCGCAGGACCGCCCGGTCCGGATCACCGGCGAGCAGCCGGAACCGTGACGCCGTGTCCTTCAGCGCGAAGTCGATACCCGATACCGGCACGGTCAGGCCGCGCACCTCCACCAGTGTCTGGCGCAACCGGTCGATCGCCCGCACGCCCGGCTGGCGCGCAAGCCGGTCCACGACGCCGGCGTCGAGCGTGGCCTCGCTCCGGCCGCGCCGCCACGACTCCGTGGTGACGTAGATATCGGCGCGGACCGTGTCGCCCACCCAGATCTCCAGCGTCCTGCGGAAGCTGCCTATCATCAGCGTGATGCCGATCAGCATGCTGACGGCCACCGCCAGGGCCGCCACCGCGAAGGACGTGGTCTGCAGCCGCCGGGCGAGGCTCCTGAAGCCGTAGACGATGGCGAACCGCCTCACCGGAAGCCTCCCGCAGCTCGCCCGGATCGCCAGCGGCGTGATCAGAGGCAGCGCCGCCAGCACCGCGATCCCCATGACGAACCCCGCGGGACGCCAGCCGCGTCCCCAGACCGCGAACCAGAGCCAGGAGAGGGCCAGCAGCGCCATCCCGGTGGCGAACAGACGGCCCGCTGCTGCGTCGATCTTCTCATGCAGCGTGAACGGCGCCAGCAGCTCCCGCGTGTCGCGGCCGCTCATGTCGAGGGCCGGCAGCACCGCGCCGGCGAGCGCCCCGCCCATCCCGACCGCGGCGCCGAGCAGGAACAGCAGCGGCGGCAACCGGAGCGACTCGATCGCCTCCAGGAGGTACAGGTTGGAGAGGGTGGCGCTCACCGTGGCCACGTTCGCCCGGGCAACCTCATAGCCGAGCGGCAGCCCGATCGCCACCCCCAGCAGACCGAGCAGGCACGACTCGGCGAGGATCATCCCGATCAACTGGACGCGCGTGGTGCCGAGCGAGCGAAGGAGACCGAACTCAAGGCGTCGCCGGACCAGCGAGGCCTGGGTGCTCGTGTAGACGAGAAAGGTACCGACGAACAGACTGATGAGGCTCAGCGCGGTGAGATTGAGACGGAAGGCGCCCAGCAGGGCGGAGGCCTGCTGCCGTCGTTGCTCCGGTGTCCTCACCCTCACGCCGGGACCCAGCCGGTCCGCGAGTTGTGCTGCCAGCCCGCTGGTGTCGACGCCGGCCGACGCCCTGACGTCGATCTGGCTGAGGGACCCGGCCAGACCGAACAGGCTCTGGGCCTGCGCGATGTCCATCACCGCCAGCCGCCGGCTCGCCAGCGGCGCCACCCTGGTGAAGTCGACCAGCGCCCCCACGGTCAGCGGCACGCGTCTCGACCCGCTGGTGACCTCGATGCGGCTTCCGGCGCTCCATCCCCGAAGCGCCGCCATCTCGGGGGTGATCGCGACCCAGCCGGTCCCGCCGAGCGCGTCCGCGATGCCGTCCGGGTCCACCTCCCAGGGCAGCCGTCTCGGAGAGAACAGATCCACCCCCACCAGCTCCAGCGACAGATCGTCCCCGCCCGAAACGCTCACGTCCAGCCGGCAGAGCGGCCAGGCGGCCTCGATCCCCGGCTGCGAGAGCACGTCCGGGTAGATCGACTCGGGCAGGAACGGCGTCGTGCCGGTAATCGTGAGGTCCGCCTCGCCGCTCACCGCCCGCATGCTCCCCGCGAACGCCCCCAGCGCGTTGCGGTTGATGATCTGGATCGAGAGCACCGACGCCACGCCGAGCGAGACGCCCAGCAGGTTGAGCGCGAAGAGCATCCGGCCCGCCCTGAAGTGCGCCGCGAGGGCCCTGAGGAAATAGCCGATCATGCGGTCTCGAGAATGCCGCTGTGGATACGCCAGGAGAGCTCCGCGAGGGCAGCCAGCTCGAGGCTGTGCGTGACGTAGATGAGCGTGCTGCCCTCCTCTCGCGACAGCCGCAGCAGCAGATCCATCACCGTCCGGCTGCTCTCGTCATCGAGGTTCCCCGTCGGCTCGTCGGCCAGCAGCAGCGGCGCGCGGCGCAGAAGCGCCCTGCAGATCGCGACTCGCTGCATCTCGCCCCCGCTCAGCTTCTGTACGGGGCTGCCGGCGCGATCGGCCAGCCCCACGCGTGACAGCAGATCCACAGCGCGCGCAGCCATGCCGGCCGAGACATCGCCCGCGATCATCGCGGGCAGCAGCACGTTCTCCTTCACGGTGAGATGGGGCAGCAGGTAGAAGAACTGGAACACCAGGCCCACCGTGTCGCGGCGGTGCAGGGTCAGATCCCGATCCGACAGGAGCGACAGGTCACGGCCGCGGGCGGTGATCCTGCCGGTGGTCGGCCGGTCGATCCCGGCGGCGAGATGAAGGAAGGTCGACTTGCCGCTTCCGCTCCGTCCCGTGATCGAGACCGTCGCGCCGGCAGGCACCGTCACGCTCACGTTATGAAGCGCGTGCAGGGTGCTCGCTCCGTCACGGGCGTAGACCTTGGATACATCGTCGAAGACGAGAATCGGTGTGGCCATGGGATCAGTTCCGGGAGGGCGAGTCTATCACCCGGCTGAGCACGACGAACACCGCCGCGGCGGCCAGCGTCAGTCCGGCGGCGGCGAGGAAAGCGCCCTGCATGCCGAACCACTGCCAGATGCCACCGAACAGGAGCGCGCCCGGCAGGGCCATGATCCCCGACACCAGGTGATAGAACCCGAACGCCGTCCCCCTGAGCGACTCGGGCGCCAGGTCGCCCACCATCGCCCGCTCCGCCCCTTCGGTGGAGGCGGTCGTGGCGGCATAGGCGAGAAACATCACCCAGACCGACGCGGAGCCGACGGGCGCCCACGGCAGCAGAGCGAGCAGGCAGGCACGTGCGGCCCAGCCGGCCGCCACCACCGGCAGCCGCCCGGCCCGATCCGAGGCGAGACCGCCGAGCCCGGCCGTCACCGAGCGCACCGCGTGCGCCGCGGACCAGAGCAGCGGCACCCAGGCGATCGTCATCCCGCGCTGATTCGCCCACAGCAGGAGAAACGCGTCGGGCACGGTGGCGAACGCGAGACCACCGGCCGACAGCACCAGGGCCCTCAACCTGCCGTCCAGCGCGCCCCAGGCGAGGCGGGGCGCCGCCCGGGCGGGCGCCCCGCCCATGTCGGGAAGCCCCCACAGCAGAAGCCCGATGACCGCCATACCCGGCACGATCGACAGCAGGAAGACATGGCCCATGGTGACGCCGCCGGTGAGCAGCGCGAAGGCGATGATCGGCCCGAGCACCGCGCCGAGGTGATCCATGGCACGGTGGAAGCCGAACGCCCGCCCGCGTGCCCGCGTTTCCACCGCCGAGGAGACCAGCGCATCGCGCGGCGACGTGCGCATCCCCTTGCCCGCCCGGTCGAGGAACCGCAGCAGGAGGACCTGCAGCCATCCGCCTGCCGCGCCGATGAGAGGGCGCGCGGCGTTGGACAGACCGTACCCGGACAGCACCCATCGCTTGTGCCGCCCCCCCCGGTCGGCCATCCGCCCCGAGACCAGTTTGAGGACACTCGACGTCGCCTCCGCGAGGCCCTCGATCAGGCCTACCGCCGCCGGGCCCGCGCCGAGCGCGGTGGTGAGGAAGATCGGCAGGATGGGAGTGATCATCTCGCTGGCGGTGTCGTTCATGAACGACACGAGCCCGAAGACCACCACCGTGCGCGGAAGCCAGGCCGGACGCCCGTGGTCCCGATGCGGCGTCCCCACGGGCGCTCGGGTCAGGCCTCGGCCGGTGGCTCGGCACCGGCCGGCAGCCCGGCCTTCTCCCAGGCTGACAACCCGCCCTCGAGATCCACCACCGCGCTGTAGCCGTGCCGTGCGAGGAGACTCGCGGCGATCGAGGAGCGGTAGCCGCTCTGGCACTGCAGGACGATGCGGCGCCCCCGTTCGAGACGATCGAGCGAGGCCTCCAGCCGGTTGAGCGGGATGTTCACGCTCCCCTCGATCCGCCCGGCCGCGTGCTCGCCGGACCCCCGGACATCCACCACGAGCGGCGGCTCGCCGATGGAGAGAAGGCCGGCAAGTGAGGTCGCATCGAGACGTTCGGTGCGCTCCAGGAGCCCGGGCCGGACCCGTGCGGCCTCGATCCCGTGCTCGAGGTAGCCCTCGACCCGGTCGAATCCGATCCGGCCGAGACGTGTCGTCGCTTCCTGTTCTTTGCCGGGCTCCGCGATGATCACGATCGGTGTCGCGTGGTCGAGCAGCGTACCCGCCCACGTGGCGTACTTGCCGGAGAGCCCGATGTTGACGCTGCCCGGGATGTGCCCCGCAGCCCATACGGCCGGCTCGCGTGTGTCGAGCAGCCAGCAGCCGGCGTTGGCCAGCCTCAGACATTCCTCGAGCGGGAGCGGCCTCAGAGCCCGCTCGAGGGTCACATCGAGCGTATCGCGCTGCCGCCGGTTGAGCATCGCGTTGTACGGGAAATAGGCCGGCGCCTCGGGCTGATCCGTGGTCACGAGCGCGATGAACGCCTCCCGGGCCATCGGCTTCAGCGCGTAGTTCACCGAGCGCTGCTGTCCGATCGTCGAGACCGTCTCCTTGCTGAGGTTCCTGCCGCACATCGATCCGGCGCCATGCGCCGGATAGACCAGCGTCTCATCCGGCAGCGCGAGCAGCTTGTCGTGCAGGGAGTCATACAGCCGTCCTGCCAGCTCGTCGGCGGTGATGCCGATGGAGGCCATCAGGTCCGGCCGACCCACGTCGCCTATGAACAGTGTGTCGCCTGTGAGCACCGCGTGGGGCTTCCCGTCGCCCGCCGACGAATCGTGCACCACGACCGAGATCGACTCGGGCGTGTGCCCCGGCGTTTCGAGGATCCTCAGCCGCACCGCGCCCAGATGGATCACGTCGCCGTCGGTCATGGGCCGGAACGGATAGTCGGCCTCGGCCTGCCGGCCCAGGTGGATGCCGGCGCCGGTGCGGCCCGCGAGCTCCAGGTGCCCCGACACGAAATCGGCATGGAAGTGTGTCAGGATGACGTTCCGGATTGTCAGGCCGTGCCGCCCGGCGTCCTCGAGGTATCCATCGACGTCCCGCTGCGGATCGACGACGGCCGCGTCGCCGGACTCTACGTCCGCGATCAGGTACGACGCGTGAGCCAGACACGCCAGGTAGTACTGCTTGAGCAGCATCGGCTCCCTCCGGCGGACACTCTATCACTCGCTCGCGGGCGGCGGGAGTCTCAAACCTCGAGCCCCACGGCCCGCATCAGCTCCAGGGCGTTGCTCTTCTTCACGATCCCCGGCCGCATCACGTAGTCGAACACCATCTTTCCGTCCTCGAGATGATCCTCGAAATGGACGTTGCTGGCGTGGGGCGCCATCACCTCGCAGATGTCCGACAGCGCCAGGTCGTGGGTGGTCACCAGCCCGACCGCGCCGCGCTCCACGAGCCCTCGCACCACCGCCTCGGCTCCGATTCGCCGGTCGTGCGAGTTGGTCCCGTGCAGCATCTCGTCTATCAGGAACAGCGCCGGCGTCGGTCCGGAGGCGAGATCCATGATCCGGCGCAGACGGGTGATCTCGGCATAGAACCGCGAGGTGCCGGCCTGCAGCGAATCGTTGATCCGGATCGACGCCCCCACGGCGAGCGGCGAAAGCCGCAGGCTTCGCGCCCGCACCGGGGCGCCGGCCATCGCCAGCACCGCGTTGGTGCCCACCGCCCTCAGCAGGGTGCTCTTGCCGGACATGTTCGAACCGCTCACCAGCAGGACGCGCGCCCCGTCATCGAGCCGCACATCGTTGCGGACGCAGCGCGACTCGGGGATCAGCGGGTGTCCGATGCCGACCGCGTGAAACGCGACCTCCTCCTCGACGAGATCGGGGAACGGATCCTCCGGATGCTCGAAGGCATATCCCGCCAGTCCGCACAGCGCCTCGAGCTCTCCGACGGCCGCGAGCCAGCGCGGGATCCACGGCCCGGAGGCGGCGCGCCACGTCTCGATGGCGCAGGCGAACTGTGTGCCCCACAGAAACAGATACGACAGCGGCGTGAAGAGCTGGTTGCGTCTCGCGTCGAGCAGATCCACCAGCAGCCGCAGCCGGGCGATCCGGACGGACGGGGGACGCCCTTCGGCCTCCAGCCCTCTCCGCAGGTCCATCAGCAGGGGCGCGGCGAACCGCTCCCGCTCCAGCCGCGCCAGGAGCGACGAGAGAAGAGACAGATCGCGGCAGGCCCGGTCCACCGCCGCGAGCGCCCGGTTGATCCGCGGCCTCATCCTCAAACCGAAGAGGGTCTGCAGGATCAGCGCCCCGGCCGCCGGTGCCGGGCCCGTGACACCGAGCCACCAGGCCGTCAGCGTCGCCGTCGAAGCCAGGGCCAGCGTGGCCGCCGCCAGCCCGATGGCGCGCATTCTGGCCGGCGAGGCGTCGATCGCGGGAGGCCCCGCGGCCCAGGAGGAGAGGGCGTCCGGGTCGACCCCCGCGCGCACCTCGTCGCCCAGCAGCGCGAGGTCCTCGCGCAGATCCAGCATCGGGCTCAGCTCGGTCACGGCCGCCTGACGCGCGCGGACCACGTCGGGCGCCGCCGGGGCGTGCAGCCAGCCAGCGAGCGTTTCCTCTCCGGCGTGTGTCCTGGCGGTACAGATCAGCTCGAACAGCGAGCCGGTGCCGAACAGATCCAGATCCGCACAGAACGGATGCGCCTCGTCGAGAAAGCGCGTGCCCGGCTCTCCCTTGCCCGCCCAGCGATGATCGAGCCGATCGAGACACCGTTCGTAGAACCGCGCGGCCCGTTCGTACCGCCGTCGCGCGTGGATCACCCGGTCGTGGAAGACGACGATCGCAAGAAACACGGCACCGGGCGCGAGGAGCCACCAGCCGGAGAAGAGCCCGCGGCCCCAGGCGAGCCATCCCGTCGCCACCGCGGCGACGGCAACGGCCAGACGGAAGGTTCGAGATGGCGCGATCGCGTCGCGCGAGGGATGCCTCCGACGCACGCCGCTGCTCGAGCCGGCGCCGGTAGGCCGTCTCCGGATCCTTGGTCAGGTCTTGCACCCGTTTCTCCAGGCCGGACGCCCCTCGGCGGGTTTCCGGTCAGGCCGGAGTATACTGCGGCCCGGCGGCCGGGCTCGGCCTCGATCCGAACCGCCGGGAGGCGTCCTCGTGGTTCTCCTACTATCCTCTCGTACGATCGCCGCCCTGGTGTTGACGGCCGTGTTTCTCGCGCCGAGGGCGCAGCCCGGCACACCCGGCCGGCCGCGTCTGCGGGAGCTCGGCGTCCGCCCCGGGATCCTGCCGCCCGGCCCGCTCGACGCGATCACCGACGTGGCGGGCGTGAAGGTGGGGCACAGGACACTGATCAAGGGAGACACGATCCGCACCGGTGTCACTGCCATCCTGCCGCACGCCGGCAACCTGTTCGAGTCGAAGGCCCCGGCAGGTGTCTTCGTCGGCAACGGGTTCGGCAAGGCCGCGGGCTTTCTTCAGGTGCGCGAGCTGGGTGTCGTCGAGACGCCGATCGTGCTGACAAACACGCTGGCCGTGGGGACTGCCGTCGACGCCGTGGTCGGCTGGACGCTGAAGCAGCCGGGAAACGAGCAGGTGCGCTCGGTCAACGCCGTCGTGGGCGAGACCAACGACGGCTGGCTCAACGACATCCGCGGGCGGCATGTCACACACGAGGACGTCGTGGCCGCCATCGCCGCCGCATCGACCGGGGCCGTGGCCGAGGGGAGTGTCGGGGCCGGCACCGGCACGCGCGCCCTCGGGTTCAAGGGAGGCATCGGCACGGCCTCGAGGCGGCTGCCCGGCAATCTCGGCGGCTACACGATCGGCGCGCTGGTGCAGAGCAACTTCGGCGGGATCCTCACCATCGACGGCACACCCATCGGCAGGATTCTCGGCGGATACCCGTTCGAGGATCTGCTGAAGGAGGCATCGCGCGACGGCTCGTGCATGGTGGTGCTGGCCACCGACGCGCCGCTGTCCGCCCGCAACCTGGAGCGTGTGGCGCGCAGAGGCGTGCTCGGTCTGGCGCGTGCCGGCTCGTTCATGAGCAACGGCTCGGGGGACTTCGTCGTCGCTTTCTCCACGGCCAATCTCCGGCCCTGCCACCCTGAACAGCCGGTGCTCGAGGTGGAGGATCTCGACGACGGCGGCCTCGACCCGATTTTCCTCGCGGCGGTCGAATCGGTCGAGGAAGCCGTATACAATTCCCTTCTGAAAGCCACCACGGTGACAGGGATCGAGGGGCATACCGCGGAGGCGATCCCGGTGGAGGCGCTGAAGCGCATCTTCGCCGAGACACGCAAGCAGGAGGCACCATGGGATTGAAGGACGTGATCGCCGAGGATCTGAAGGCCGCCATGCGGTCCCGCAACCAGCAGCGGCTCGACACGCTGAGGATGGCGCGGGCCCGGATGCTGGAGGCCGAGGTGGCGCTGAGGGCGGAGATGGGGCGCGACTACCAGTTGAGCGACCCGGAGGCGGTCAAGACCCTGGCTGCCTACGCCAAGCAGCGCCGGGACTCGATCGAGGCGTACCGGAACGCCGGCCGGGAGGACCTCGCCGCGAAAGAGGAGGCCGAGCTGGCGATCATCCAGACCTATCTGCCGAAACAGCTCACCGAGGACGAAGTGACGCGACTCGTCGACGAGGCGATCGCCACGACGGGCGCCTCGGGGCCGAAGGACATGGGCACGGTGATGAAGGCGGTCATGCCGAACGTGCAGGGCGCCGCCGACGGCAGGATGGTGAGCCGGGTCGTCCAGGAGCGACTCGCCCGCTCGTCGTCCGGAAAGGAGGGTCCGTGAAGGAGATACTCCCGGGGGTGCATCACTGGACGTCGACGCACCCGCGCATCCACATCGAGGTGAGCTCGTACTTCCTGTCGGACGAGAGGATCCGTGATCGACCCGCTGGTCCCGAAGGAGGGGCTGGATTGGTTCGGCAAGGGAGTGGAGCACATCATGCTGACCAACCGGCACCACTATCGGGGCAGCGCCGCATTCGTCAAGGCGTTCGGGTCCACCGTCTGGTGCTCCGAGCCCGGCATGCACGAGTTCACGCACGGGGAGAAGGTCACGCCGTTCTCGTTCGGCGCGACGCTGCCCGGCGGCATCGAAGCGTTCGAGATCGGCGCCATCTGCCCGGACGAGACGGCTCTCGTCATCCCGAAAGGCGGGGGCATCGCGGCGCTCGCCGACGGCGCCGTTCGCGACGGCGACGGCCCGCTCGGGTTCGTGGATGACGACCTCATCGGCGACGATCCCGAGTCCGTGAAGAAGGGGCTGAAGCGCGCCTACCGGAGACTCCTCGAGAGGCGGTTCGACACGCTGCTGCTCGCCCACGGCCGGCCGATCGTCGGCACGGGTCGGGAGGCGCTCGCCGCGTTCTCTCAGGAGTGAATCTCGACGACGTCCCTGTCCGACAGGACGTGGTCCCTCTGCACCGCCTGACCGTCGTGCACCCCTGCGCCCCAGATGCGGGCGAACTTGAACCCCTGCGCGACTTCCTTGTGGATCGCGCGTGCGAGGTCCCACACGGTGGCGCCGCGGCGCAGGGCGAACGGCTTGTCCCGGTCGGGGGGCTTGCCCGGCTGCTTGGAGTAGATCCGCACCAGATTCGAGCGCCTCGAAGGTGCGGCGCCGCAGGTCGTCGAGCCCGCCGCCTTCGGCGGCCGACACCGGCACCACCGGCCAGGGATCCTCGAGAAGCTCGCGCAGCGTGGCGACGTCACCCGGCGCACCGGGGCGGTCGAGCCCGGTCACGACGAGGATCGCCGGGCGTGCCACGCCGGCACGCTCACCGTGACCAGGGCCGCCGGTGCCGGCCGGCACCAGCCGGATGCGCTTCCCGCCCAGCAGGCGGACCACCAGCGCCGTCCCCTCCAGCGAGCCGGCGGCGGGCACGACGATCCAGACGAGATCCGCGCCGCGCACGATATCGAACACCCACGGCTCGACGTGCTGCTCGGACAACGGCGGCAGATCCACGAGCTGGAACGCGACGTCCTCGAACGACATCATCCCCGGTACCGGCTCGTGCGTCGTGAACGGATACGCGGCCACCTCGGGCGTGGCGTGGGTGAGCTTCGTCACGAGAGCCGACTTGCCGGCGTTGGGAGGGCCGGCCAGTGCCACCTGACCCGCCCCCTCCCGGCTCACCACGTGCGGGGACGTGCGCGCGGCGCCACGGGTCTTCGGCTGGCGCCTCAGCTTCGCGATCCGGGTGCGCAGATCGGCCCGCAGCTTGTCGGTGCCCTTGTGCTTGGGCATGACGCGGAGCATCTCTTCCAGGCAGGCGATCTTCTCCTCGATCGTCTTCGCCTGCCGGTAGCTCTCCTCCGCGGCATGATAATCGGGCGGGAGATTGGCCGGCATCGCGGTGGGCCCCCTCTCGGCTCGTCCTTCCAAGGATACCGCAGCTCAGACGACACCGGCCAGAACGCGGTATCCTGAGCCGTCCGGCACGCTGGAGGGGATGCATGCGGATCGTGGGGATCGGGATCGCGGCGCGCGACATCACGGTGCGGGTGGATCCGCTGCCCGCGCCCGACACCAAGACACGCGCGGCCGGCTTCGCCGAGTCGGGCGGCGGCCCGGTGCCCACGGCGCTTGTGACCCTGGCACGGCTCGGGCACGACTGCTCGTTCGGCGGCATCGTCGGGCACGACGACACGGGATGGTTCATCCTGGCCGGTCTCGAGTCAGAGGATGTCGAGACCGGAGGCGTCGTCCGGCGCCTCGGATTCGCCTCACCGGTCAGCGTGATTCTCGTGGAGGCGGATGGCAGGCGCCGCGTGCTCGAGTGGAACCAGGCGGCGGTGACCGTGACGCCGGAGGACCTCGGACGGATTCTCCAGGCCGTGGACGGGTGCCGCGCGCTGCTGCTCGATGCGCGGTTTCCCGAGGCCCAGGTCGAAGCCGCGCGGCGGGCGCGCCGCGCCGGCGCGATCGTCATGCTCGACTGCGGTCATCCGAGACCGGGGGTCGAGGATATCCTCGCCCTGTCCGACGTCGCGATCTTCTCGCACTCCTTTGCGCGCCGCCTGCACGGCGATGCCGCCGATCTGCCGGGGTTCGTCGGGACGCTGCGCGAGGCAATGGCGGCCGGGGGTCTGCGTATCGCCGGGCTGACGCTCGGCGCCGAGGGGTGTCTGATCGCCGACGGCACGCACGAGCCGGTGCGCGTTCCGGGGATCCCTGTGGAGGCGGTCGACACGACAGGAGCGGGCGACGTCTTTCACGGCGCCTTCCTGCACGAGCTGCTCTCGGGCGCCGACGCGGTGCAGGCCGCTCGATTCGCCAACGCCGCGGCCGGGCTGAAGTGCCGCGGGCTGACCGGCCGGGCGCCGCTTCCTCAGGAAGACGGGATCCGCAGCGCCATCTCGTACTGATCCACCGTATGCTCGAAGCCGAGCCTCTCGAGCAGGGCGATCATCGCGGTGTCCGTCGCATCGACATTGAGCAGCTTGATTGTCTTCACCTCCATGCCGAGGCGATCGACCAGGCCGCGCACCAGCGCCGATGCCACACCGCGCCGCCGGTCCTCCCGGCGCACGACCAGGGACATCACCCAGGCGAACAGAGGGCTGAAGGCGATCACGCCGGCGCAGCGGCCCTCGCGGTGCGCGCCCAGCACGACAAGCTCATCCGGGATCCGCTCGATCGCCTCGAAGCCGTTCTCCCACGACGGCGACCAGTCGTATTCGGCCGCGAGACCCGCAACCAGGGAGCGTTCGCCGGAAACGACCTTGATGCCGCGGGCGCCATCCGGCGGCACCCGGGCCAGCCGCGTCGTCTCGAGCTGGTAGCACGCGAGAGTACGCTCCACCTCGAAGCCGGCCTTTCGATAGGCGCCGATCGCGGGCCCGTTGCCGGCGAGCACCTCGAGCACGAACACGCCGATGCCACGCGCCCTCAGGGCGGACAGGGCGAGATCCATCATCCGCCCGGCCAGCCCGCCACCCCGGTAGCCGGACACGATGCCTGTGGCGGCGTCGAAGGCGGCGGGCTGGCCACGCCACCTGCCGAGACCGACCAGCGTGAAGCCGACCATCCGATCGCCGTCGAACGCACCGACCGACACATCGAAGTCCACACCGTTCTTGGCCAGGCGGGCGGACAGCCTCTCCGGCGTCATGTACGACATATCCACCGAGTAGTCCGAGAACGCCGCGGCGAAAGTGGGGTGAAGCTGATCTCTCGCCACCGGCGTGATGCGGATACTCATGGGATCAACCCGGCCCCCGCATCCTTCTCCTTGACGGACCCGGCGATGGGTGCGTATGATCTATGTATCAAGTGGGCCCCGCATCGGATTCGACCTCGATGAAGCTTCCACCAAGGAAATCCTCCAACGCGAACAGGGAGGCCGAATTGAGCGACGTGACCCAGACCATACCCGTGCTGGCGCGTACCCTTTCCGCCATCACGGAGCACGCCAAGGACGAGGGCGCGGTGCGCCGGCAGGACCTCGCGGCGGGCGACCGACTCGTGGTTCGCACCCGCAACTCCACGTACCTGATGTGGTCTATCGGCGGGGATGAGTTCGCCGTCACGGGCGGCTGGTTCGATCACCACGAGATGTCCCCCGCTACCGTGAAGATCAACGGCTGCACCTACGGACGCAGCGCCATCCGCCATGACGTGCTCGCCGCGCCCGGCCTCTACCTCGAGTTCGGCAACAACGTCCGCACCACGCGCATCATGGAGGTGCGTGTCCTGCGGTCGACGGACGACCCGGTCACTCATTAGTCCGCGTCGTCCAGCCAGCCCGAGACGATCGCGACCGAGGCGCTCGTGCCGAGCCTGTCCGCGCCGGCCTGGATCATCGCCCGGGCCGCGGCTGCATCCCGGATCCCGCCCGCCGCCTTGACGCCGACAGCCGGGCCGACGGCCGCTCGCATCCTCCTCACCGCCTCCACGGTGGCTCCCCCGGGGCCGAAGCCGGTGGAGGTCTTGACGAAGGCGGCTCCGGCGCGGACCGCAGCCCGGCAGCCCCGCTCGAGCGCGTCGCCCGCCAGCACCGCCGTCTCCAGGATCGCCTTGACCGGCCGGTTCCCCGCGGTCCCGACCACCGTGGCGACCTCGCGTGTCACCGCGTCGTCGTCACCGGCAAGAAGCCTGCCGATCGGGATCACCATGTCGAGCTCGGCGGCGCCCGCCCCCACGGCCAGCCTCGTCGCCTCGCGTTTGAGGTCGGCTCCTCCGGCGCCCAGAGGGAAATCGATCACCGTGACGACGCCGATGTCCGCGCCTTCGAGCCGGGCGGCCGCGAACGTGACCCAGGCGGGATTGACGCAGACATGGCCAAACCGGTATCGCCGTGCCTCGTCGCAGAGGGCCTCGATCCTCGCCGGGCCCGCGTCGGGGCTCAGGAGCGTGTGATCGATCATCCGGGTGAGGTCGTCCCGCGCGATCCGCATGCGCGGATCCTATCGCATCTCGGCGTCGACGCGTGGGGATCGTGCGGGCCGAAGCTGCTAGGATGGAGCATCATGGCACTGGTCGACGTCGAAGCGGACATCATCGCGCGCAGTAACGAGGTTCCGGTGGTGGTGGACTTCTGGGCCGAGTGGTGCGGGCCGTGCCGCGTGCTGGGCCCGGTGCTCGAACGGCTCGCGGCCTCGGCGGCGGGCCGGTGGGAGCTGGTGAAGGTGGACACCGACGCCCAGCCCGAGGCGGCGCAGGCGTACGGGATCATGGGCATCCCGGCGGTGAAGCTGTTCCATCGAGGCCGCATCACGGCGGAGTTCACCGGGGCCCTGCCACGCGAGCAGGTCGAGCGCTGGCTCGACGAGCACCTGCCCGACGGGCGCGCCGACACACTGCAGGCGATCGCGGCGCGCTGGCCTGCCGAGGGGCCCGCAATCGCGGCCGACCTCGAGCGGTTCGTGGAGCGGCACCCCGACATGCCCGCCGCGCGCGTGCGGCTGGCCCAGGCTCTGGCACCGTCCGACCCGGGCCGGGCGCGCGAGCTGATCCAATCAGCGCACCCCGGCCTCGATCTCGCGGAGCTGGCGGCCGATGTCGAGAGCCTCGTGGCTTTGTGCGCGGCCGATGACGAGGTCCCCCCCCGTCTCGAGACTCCCGTCGACAAGGCGCGCCAGGCCCTGCGCTCCCACGATCTGGACGCCGCGCTCTCCTGCCTCACCGAGATCGTGACCATCGACCGGCGTTTCGGGGACGATCTCGCCCGCCGCGCCGCCGTGGCGCTGTTCCACCTCCTGGGACAGGATCACGAGCTGACGGAGAAGCACCAGAGGCGGCTGGGGATGGCCCTGCACAGCTGACTCTTCATATCCAGCGCCAGCTTTTGCGTTGCCTTTTCAGCCTGATTCGCGTATTCAGTAGGCCTTGGGGAACAAGACTCCGTCCATGCCTGCAGCACCGGGTGACTCCGCTCTGTCCGCCGCAGAGCTCGCCGCGGCGCGCGTCCAGATGCTCGCGCTGGTGAGGCGGATCTGCCCGCGCTGGCTCGCCGACCAGGCCGAGGACATCGTGCAGACGGCGCTGCTCAGCGTCCTGCAGCATCAGAAGCGAGGTGGGGAGGATCCCCTGACCCCGGCGTCTTACCTGATGAGGGCCGCACACAATGCCCTCATCGATGAGGTCAGGCGCCGCTTCCGGCGCCCCACCGAAATCCAGGGGGATCCGATGGACCTGAAGCCTGCCGTCTCGCCCAATCCCACGCCCGATGACCGGGCCTCGTCGCTGGAGATCGATCGCGGCATCCGGGGATGTCTCGCCTCGCTTCCCCGGGCAAGACGCATTGCCGTCACCCTTCACCTGCTCGGATACAGCCTTCGGGAGACCGGCGAGGGGTTCGGCTGGACACCGAAGCGGACGGAACATCTGATCTACAGGGGCCTGGAGGACATACGCCGCTGTCTCACCCGCAAGGGGCTCGCGCCATGAACGATCTTCGCGAACGATTCCTTTCCCCGCCCGAGGGAAGCCGCCCTCAGCAGGGATGTCCCGGACCGGACGTGCTGTGGCGGGCGGTCCGCTCCGAGCTCCCGTCGTCCGAGTTCGAACACGTCGTGATGCACGTCGGCTCGTGCCCAGCATGCACGGTTGCCTTCAATCTGGCGAGACAGATTCATCTCGACTCGGCGCCGGCCGCTCGTGACATACACCCGGCGGCCGACGACATGCGGTGGCCCCGGTGGGCCGCCGTTGCGGCTGCGGCCGCGCTGTTGATCCTGGCCGGGGTCGTCGCCACCGGGCGACTCACGCCCGGGCGTCCCGCCGCTGTCTTCCGGTCGTCCGCGAGCTCGGAGATTCGTTCGCTGCTGCCCGACGGCGCTCCGCTGCCGCGCGACGGGTTCGTGCTGCGCTGGTCGGCCGGGCCGTCCGGATGTACCTACACGATCCGCGTCACGGACGAGGCGCTCGCCCCGATCATCGAGACGCGCCACCTGGACGCCACCGAGTACCGGGTCGACCCCGCGCGTCTCGAGCGTCTGCCCGACGGTTCCCGCATTCTGTGGCAGGTCGAGGCCGCCGGCGCGTCCGGCTACCGCATCGTCTCACCGACCTTCTCCACGCGCATCGAGTGAGCAGGCCGTGATCCGCCGCGGGTCTCTGCTCGTCCTCCTGCTCGTCGGCTGGCTCGGTGCCCCGTCTTCGACCGCGGCGACCGGGACACGGGCGACGCTGTCCGACTGCGACGCCTCACGCCGGGAGCATCCCGACACGCTCGAGCCCTACATGTGCTACTGGATCGTCGGCCATCAGTCGCACGTCCTCGACCAGGCCGCCGAGAGGCTCGAGACGATCCTCACCGAACAGCCCGACAACGGGAGGGCCGAACTCTATCTGGGTCTCGTGGAGGCGGATCTCGGGCGTGCGGGCGCGGATGGGCGGTTCCGCTCGGCGGCCGGCTCGTGCGCCGGGATCGGTGACCGTCTCTGCGAGGTGTACGCGCGTCAGTCATTGGTCATCTATCTGATCAACCATCGACGACTGGACGGGATCGAGCAGGAGTTCGAGGCGGCGGACGCGGCGGCCCTCGCATCGGGCGACCCCGCGCTCATCGCCGGGGTGAATCTGGAGCGTGGGCGGCTTTCGTTCGAGCGGACGGACTATGGCAACGCCTGGACCTGGTTCAGGAGAGCCGAGTCGGCCCTCTTCCCCGACGGGCCCGCCCGCCTGCAGGCGCGCGCTCTGGGCGGATTGGCTGGTGTCGCGTGGGCCACAGGCCGGCATCGCGAGGCGCTCGAGCTGTACACACGCCAGGCCGCCCTCCAGACACGGGACGGCGTGCTGTCCGACCTCGCCGCCACCCTCTCCAACGTCTCCCTGCTGGGAGGAACGCTCCTCGCCGAGGGAGAGATGACGAACGACGAGGTGCGCCTGCTGCAGCAGCAGGCCCTCGATGCGGCCCGGGCTGCCGCCAGCGGGTTCGTCGAGGCGAACGTTCTCATCCAGATGGCGCAGGATCCGGAACGCAGCCCGGAAGAGCGGGTGACCCTGGCTCGCCAGGCCCTCGCCCTCGCGCGCCGGACGGGCAACCTGAACGGCGAGATGTTCGCCATGCGGTACATCGCCCTGACACAGTTCAACCATGGACTCGCACCGTCCGGGAGCGCGTTCGCGCTCCTCGATGACGCCATCAGGCTCGCCGAGCGCTCGGCCGATCTGGAGCAGATCGCACGAGGCAGGCTCCTGCGCGCGCAGATGCGATGGGTTTCCGGCCCTCACGACCAGGCGATCGCCGATTCGATCGAGGCGTTCGAGGCCATCGAGAGGATCCGCGATCTGCAGACCGACGACCTGATCCGCGCGCGGTCGTTCTCCGAGTTCGCGTTCTTCTACTACCGTGTCGCCGGCCAGCTGCTCGATCCGGCCGGCGGCGCCGTGTCGCCCGACGATCTCGAACGAGCGTTCGCGGCCATCGAACGGTTGCGCGCCCGCGTGCTCATGCAGAGCCTCGACGCCGCGGGCGTGGTGCGGCCCCGCGTCTCCGAGCTGGATCGACGCCACGAGGAGATACTCGAGGCGATCTCCCGCGCCCAGCGTCGGCTGAGCTCCGGCAGGACCGATGCCGAGACGCTGCTTGCGGAGATCGAGCGGCTCGAGATCGAGGAAGTCGCCGCCCGCGACGAGATCGCCCGGCAGGATCCGCGGTTCTCGAATCTGCTGCGCTCGTCGACCCCGACCATCGCCGGGATCCAGGCGGCCCTGGCCCCCGACCAGGCCATGCTCGCGTTTCAGCTCTCCACCCACGGCGGCCGGAGCGCGACCGACATGGACAACGGCGGCTCGTGGGTGTTCGTCCTGACGAGGGACACGGCGCGGGCGCTGCCCCTGCCTGACGTGGAGGCGATCGAGCCGGCGGTGTCCATCTTCCTCGGCTCGCTCAGGCGGCGGGATGATCTCGCGCGCGTCACCTCCCGGCGACTGGCAGAGCAGCTCACGGACGGCCCTCTCTCGGGGCTCCCGTCCCGCATCCGCCGGCTCGTAATCATCCCCGACCGGTGCCTTCACCGGCTGCCGTTCGGTGCGCTGGCCATTGCGGGGAGCAGGTCTCTCGTCGAGAGATACGAGATCTCCGTCGCTCCCTCGGCCGCCCTCTGGTTGCGGTGGAAGACCTCCCCGGCCGAGGCGAAGGACCTGCCGGTGCTCGCGGTGGCCGATCCCGGTCCGTCCGGCGGCACGGTCTCCGTGGGTATGTCGGGGATCGAGCGATGGACCGACGGCCCGTCACCGGGGACGCTCAGGCACGCACGCAGGGAGGCACGTACGGCTGTGCTCCTGGCACGTGGCGGCGTTGTCCTGCAGGGCAAACAGGCGACGGAGCGCAGCCTCAAGCGAATGGATTTGTCCCGGTTCGGCATCCTCCACATCGCGGCCCACTCGTTCGTCGACGAGGAGCGTCCAATTGCTCCGCGATCGTGCTCGCCCCGGGCACCGAGGAGGAGGACGGCCTGCTCCAGATACGCGAGCTGGCTTCCATGCGGCTCGACAATCAGCTGGTGGTGCTCTCGTCGTGCAGCACAGCCAGCGGCGCGGTGCTCGCGGGCGAGGGTGTCATGGGGCTGGCGCGCGGCTTCTTCCAGGCCGGTGCCCGCACGGTGGTGGGCAGTCTCTGGCCCCTGAGGGACGAGGAGGTCTCACAACTCATGCGTGCATTCTACGAGAGCCTCGCCGAGGGGCGGAGCGCCGCGGCCGCGCTGGCCTCCGCGCAGCGCCGGATGATCCGCTCCGGCTCCGACCCCGCCTCCTGGGCGGGGCTCGTGACACTGGGAGACGGGGATCGCCCCGTCCTCACCCCCCTGCCGCGGGGCGAACGCCGGAACATCGGCGCTGCGGCGGCGATCCTCCTCGGCCTTCTCATCCTTCCGGCAATCCGTGTTTTGCGGACCCTCCGCACCCACCGCACCGCCCCCTGAAACCCCGGTACGGCCCTTTTTCACGCCGAAATGTGGGGAGGGGCGGCCGTCCCGTACGTCCTAGAGGATCGAGCGGGGATGGCCCTCATGGTCCTCCCCTTCCTGTTCCGAATCGGGGGGAAGCGATGTCTCAGTCTCGGTGGTTCGCGGTCGCTGTCGTCACGCTTTGTGTTCTCCTGCCGGCGCCATGGTCCGCCCTGGCACCGCCCTTGCTCGCGGCCCCGGCCGGCCAGTCGCTCTCCTGTCCGGGCACAATCTCGTGGGACGGTGACGCGGGAGACGGTCTCTGGCAGAGCGCGGCCAACTGGAGCACCGACAGCCTCCCCGGCCCCTCCGACGACGTGTGTATCGGGTCGTTCGACGTGACGCTGTCGAGCGGGACAGCCACCATCAACAGCATCGAGACGGCGGGGTCGCTCGTGATCACGTTGAGCGGCGTTCTGGAAATCGCGTCCACGTCGCAGATCGGAGGAAACCTGACGCTGTCCACGACCGGCTCCGGCGGCCTGACCGGCGCGGGGGCCCTGACCATCCTCGGCACATCGGGCTGGACCAGCGGCACCATGTCGGGCACCGGCTCCACCGTCGCCGCGGGAGGGATGACCCTATCGGGGACCGCCAGCAAGGACCTCGACGCGCGCACCCTGGTCAATCAGGCCGCCGCCACCTGGACCGGCGGCAACATACGCACCGGCGACGGCTCGGTCCTCGACAATCCCGGCTCCCTCGACATCCAGACCGATGCGGACATGATACTCTCGTTCACTCCCTACAACAGCACGTTCACCAACTCGGGCTCGATCACCAAGTCCGTCGGCGCCGGCGGCGCGGCCGCCACCGCCATCAGCCCCTTCCTCGAGAGTTCGGGCACGATCACGGTCCAGCAGGGCGTCCTGCAGCTGGCCGGCGGCGGCCACGCCACCGGCTCCTTCGCTCCCTCCGCATCCACCACCCTGCAGTTCTCCGGCGGCACCCACGATCTCGACAACGGGTCGACTCTCGCTGGAGCGGGCCTCACTCTCGTTTCTGCCGGATCGGTGAATCTCAACGCCGGAGCCACTCTGAACACACCGGGTGAGCTCCGGCTCTCCGGCGGAACCCTGAGCCTCGTCTCGGGAGGCGCCCCGACGGCCCAGACCTTCACCATGTCCGGCGGAACCCTCACCGGCCCGGATGCCTTCACCGTCAACGGCGCGCTCACCTGGTCCGGAGGCACCATGTCCGGCTCCGGCTCCACCGTCGCCGCCGGCGGGATGACCATCTCGGGCGCCGCCTACAAGGACCTCAACGCGCGCACCCTGGTCAATCAGGCCGCCGCCACCTGGACCGGCGGCGGCATGCGCACCGGCAACGGCTCGGTCCTCGACAATCCCGGCTCGCTCGACATCCAGACCGACGCGGCCATGACACTCTCGTTCACTGCCTACAACAGCACGTTCACCAACTCGGGATCCATCACCAAGTCCGTCGGCACCGGGGGCACGGCCGCTACCGACATTGGCGTCCATCTCCAGAACTCCGGGTCAATCGACGTCCAGCAGGGGATCCTCAAGCTCTCCGGTGGAGGAACCGGCACCGCCGGGTCCTACACCGCCGCAGCCGGCCAGACTCTGCAGTTCTCCGGCGGCACGCACGACCTCGACGCCGCGACATCGATCAACGCAGCCAGACTCCTTGTCAGCGCCGGCATCGTGAACGTGGCCGGAAGCTACAGCGCAACGGAGTCCTCCACCGTGTCCAACGGTACGCTCAATATCCTCACCGGCGCTTCCGTCACCTCGGCGGGCGCGCTCGCCATCTCGGGCGGTACAGCCAGCTTCAGCTCGGGCTCCGCCGTGTCCGTCCCTTCCCTGAGTCTGACTGGAGGAGTCCTCGCCGGCAGCGACACGATCACCGTGACCGGCGCCACCGCCTGGTCCGGAGGCGGCATGTCGGGCACCGGCTCCACGGTCACGGCCGGCGGGATGGCCGTATCGGGTGTCGCCTACAAGGACCTCAACGCGCGCACCCTGGTCAATCAGGCCGCCGCCACCTGGACCGGCGGCGGCATACGCACCGGCAACGGCGCCGTCATCGACAACCCCGGCTCGTTCGACATCCAGACCGATGCGGACATGACACTCTCGTTCACTCCCTACAACGCCACGCTCGTCAACTCGGGCTCGGTCACCAAGTCCGTCGGCGCCGGCGGGGCGGCGGCCACCGACATCAGCCTCCATCTGCAGAACTCCGGGTCAATCGACGTCCAGCAGGGGATCCTCAAGCTCTCCGGCGGGGGCCAGGCCACCGGCTCGTTCGTTCCCTCGCATCCACCACCCTGCAGTTTTCCGGCGGCACGCACGATCTCGACAACGAATTGACTCTCGGCGGAGCGGGCCTCACTCTCGTTTCTGCCGGATCGGTGAATCTCAACGCCGGAGCGATCCTGAGCACTCCGGGTGAGCTCCAGCTCACCGGCGGAACCCTGAACCTCGTCTCGGGAGGCGCCCCGACTGCCCAGACCTTCACTATGTCGGGCGGCACCCTCACCGGCTCGGATGCCTTCACCGTCAACGGTGCCACCACATGGACCGCCGGGACCATGTCCGGCTCCGGCTCCACCGTCGCCGCCGGCGGACTCACGCTTTCGAGCACGAGCAACAAGGACCTCAACGAGCGCACGCTCGTCAATCAGGCCACGGGCATCTGGGACAACGGCAACTTCCGCGCCGGCAACAGCGCCGTCTTCGACAACTCCGGCTCGTTCGACATCCAGACCGACGCCGACATCCCGTTGAACCTGTTTCCCTACAACGCCACGCTCGTCAACTCGGGCTCGATCACCAAGTCCGTCGGCGCCGGCGGGGCGGCGGCCACCGACATCAGCCTCCATCTGCAGAACTCCGGGTCAATCGACGTCCAGCAGGGGATCCTCAAGCTCTCCGGCGGGGGCCAGGCCACCGGCTCGTTCGTTCCCTCCGCATCCACCACGCTGCAGTTTTCCGGCGGCGCCCACGACCTCGATACAACGGGTCGACTCTCGCTGGAGCGGGCCTCACTCTCGTTTCTGCCGAATCGGTGAATCTCAACGCCGGAGCCACTCTGAACACACCGGGTGAGCTCCGGCTCTCCGGCGGAACCCTGAACCTCGTCTCGGGAGGTTACCCGACGGCCCAGACCTTCACTATGTCGGGCGGCACCCTCACCGGCCCGGATGCCTTCACCGTCAACGGTGCCACACATGGACCGCCGGGACCATGTCCGGCTCCGGCTCCACCGTCGCCGCCGCGGGGCTCACGCTGTCGGGCAGTGGCAACAAGGACCTCGACGAGCGCACGCTGGTCAACCAGGCCGCAGCCGTCTGGACCGGCGGCAACTTCCGCAACGGCAACGGCTCCGTCTTCGACAACTCCGGCTCGTTCGACATCCAGACCGACGCCGACATCCTGTTGAACCTGTTTCCCTACAACGCCACGCTCGTCAACTCGGGGTCGAATCACAAGGTCGGCCGGAGGCGCGGCTACCGCCATCGGCCCCTACGTCGAGAACTCCGGCTCGATCACGGTCCAGACCGGCACCCTGCAGCTCTCCGGTGGCGGCCACGCCACAGGCTCGTTCGCTCCGTCCGCACCTGCGATCCTCGAGTTCGGGGGCGGTACCCACGACCTCGACACCGGCTCCAGCGTCGGTGGCACGGGGATTGTGCTCGTGACCAATCCGGCCACCGTCAATCTGGGCGCTGGAGCCCTCATGAACTCGCCGGCGGAGCTCCAAATCACAGGCGGGACGCTGAACCTGGTCTCGGGAGGCGCTCCCACCGCTCAGACCCTCTCGATGTCGGGCGGGACGCTCACCGGCTCCGACACCGTGACCATCACCGGGGCGACCATATGGTCCGGCGGTGCCATGTCGGGTTCCGGATCACGGTCGCCGCCGCGGGGCTCACGCTTTCGGGCAGTGGCAACAAGGACCTCGACGAGCGCACGCTGGTCAACCAGGCCGCAGCCGTCTGGACCGGCGGCAACTTCCGCAACGGCAACGGCTCCGTCTTTGACAACTCCGGTTCGTTCGACATCCAGACCGACGCCGATATCACGCTGAATCTGTTCCCGTATGACGGCTGGCTCGTCAACACGGGCACCCT
Organism: uncultured Acidobacteriota bacterium; assembly: GCA_963806495.1. Classification (GTDB taxonomy): domain Bacteria; phylum Acidobacteriota; class Polarisedimenticolia; order JACPZX01; family DASXTC01; genus CAWDYA01. The sequence continues at coordinate 598,293 of CAWDYA010000008.1, forward strand.
CACCAAGACGGCCCTCACAGGCATCACCACGATCGGCCCGGCGGTCACCAACAGCGGCACGGTGACGGCCGCCGCCGGTACGATCCAGTTCACGGGCGCCTACACGCAGACCGCCGGGCTCACGCGGCTCGACGGAGGCGACATCCAGTCCAGTGCACCGCTCGAAATCCAGGGGGGAGTGCTCGACGGAACCGGCACGCTGCTGGCCACGGTGAACAGCACGGGCGGCCAGGTCAGCCCGGGCCTTTCCCCCGGCACGCTCGAGATCACAGGCGGATACAGCCAGGGGGCCGGCAGCTCCTACACGGTCGAGGTCGGTGGGCTGACGCCGGGCTCCGAGTTCGACCAGGTCAATCTGACCGGCACGCTGCCGGCAACGCTTTCCGGCACGCTCGACGTCAGCCTGGTGTCCGCCTTCACACCGTCGCTCAACGACACGTTCACCATCATGACCTTCCCGTCACGCTCGGGCGCGTTCGGGTCCACGAACCTGCCGGCGCTCGGCGGCGGGTTGCAGTGGGACGTCTCGTACGGCGCGACCTCGGTGGTGCTGAGTGTGGGCCCGGCGATGAGCGCCAATCTGACGCTCTCCATCACGGACGCTCCCGACCCGATCCCGGCCGGCGGAACCCTCACCTACACACTCCTGGTCGGGAACGCCGGCCCGGACGACGCCACCAGCACGGTGGTCACCGATACCCTGCCGGCGGGTGTGGTCTTCTTCTCGGCCACCCCGAGCACGGGAAGCTGCGTGGAGTCCGGCGGTGTCGTGACCTGCGAGCTGGGAACCCTGGCCGCCCAGTCGAGCGCGACCATCACGATCGTCGTCACACCCGGCGTGCCGGGCATGATCACAAATGTGGCGTCGGTGATCTCCAACGAATCGGATCCGATCCCGTCGACCGGCACCGACAGCGAGAACACCACGGTCGTGGGTCCCTGCGCCGATGACGACAACGACGATTACGCGGTCTGCGTGGCTGGATGCATACCCGATCCCATGGACACATGCGGTGATTGCAACGACAACGACCCGGCGATCCATCCAGGAGCGGCCGAGCTGTGCGACGGGATCGACAACAACTGCAACGGCGCCGTCGACACCGAGCTGAACAGCCTGCCCGAGCTCTGCAACGGGCTCGACGACAACTGCAACGGCATCGCCGACGAAGGTGACCCGCAGGGAGGCGGCTCCTGCTCGACCGGCAGCCAGGGCGTATGCGACCCGGGCACGCAGGTGTGCGAGCAGGGAGCTCTCGTCTGCCGGCAGAACGCCGGGCCCGGCCCGGAGGTCTGCAACGGGCTCGACGACGACTGCGACGGCTCGGTGGACGAGGCGACCGACAGCGACGCCGATGGCGTGGACGACTGCTCCGACAACTGCACGGCTTCCTTCAACCCGCCCTCGGACTGCGACGGCAACGCCGGCACCCCCGACGAGCAGTGCGACGCGGACATGGACGGCATCGGCGACGTGTGCGACTGCACGCCGAACGATCCGGCCAACCCGCCGCCACCGGAGGTGGGAGACACTCTCGAAGTGGGCCCACCGGGGGGACCGACGATGGTCACGTGGGACGCCGTGCCGGGGGTCGCCCGGCACAACGTCTACCGCGGATACGAGACCGCCGGGATCCCCTGGGGATACGACCAGCAATGCCTCGTCGGCAATCTCGCCGCGACGGTCGCCCCGGACACGCTCGACCCGAGACCCTTTACCGTCTTCTACTATGTCGTCTCGAGCACATGCCCGGGCGCCGCCGAGAGCGCGCTCTCACGAGACTCCGCCGGCACCCCGATCCCGAGGCCGTTCGGATGCCCGGCGGCCACGCTCGACGACGACGGGGACGGCACCGAGGAGGCGGCGGACAACTGCCCCGGGTTCCAGAATCCGGCTCAGGGCGACTTCGACTCCGATTCCCATGGCGACGTGTGCGACAACTGCGTCCAGGACTTCAACCCGCTCCAGGAGGACCTCGACGGCGACGGGATGGGTGATGTCTGCGACCCGGATCGGGACGGGGATGGTATCCCCGAGGACTTCGACGGCATCCCGGCGACCATGACTCCGTGCACCGGCGGCAACACCATCTCGTGCGACGACAACTGCCCCGACACGCCGAATGCGTCCCAGGCGGACGCCGACGCCGACGGGATAGGAGACGTCTGCGATCCGAACTGATGGCGGACCCCGACGTGCATTAGACATCCCCTTCCGGGCCGGATCCTGATAGCCTGTCCGGGCATGCGCCGAACCGGCGGCCCCGGTTCCGGCGCGAGACGGGGGAAGGATGTCGATCACCAGCGGGAAGCTCGGCCTCTGGATGTGCGTGGCCCTCGTCGTGGGCAACATGATCGGCTCGGGCATCTTCCTTCTGCCGGCATCGCTCGCCCCCTACGGGCGCATCAGCATTCTGGCGTGGATGATCACCGCGGGCGGGTCGATCGCTCTCGCCATAGTGTTCGCCCGGCTGAGCCGCATGGTCCCGAAGGCCGGCGGGCCGTACGCCTACACCCGTCGCGGCTTCGGTGACTTCGCAGGGTTCCTCGTCGCCTGGGGATACTGGATCTCGATCCTCGCCACGGTCGCGGCGATCGCCGTGGCCTTCGTCAGCTATCTGACCGTCTTCTGGCCGGCCCTGGCCACGAGCCGCGTCCTGGCGGCGCTGGCCGCGCTCGGCGCGATCTGGCTGCTGACGGGGATCAACGCGCTGGGGGTGAGGGCCGGCGGTCACGTGCAGCTCGCCACCACGATTCTCAAGCTGCTGCCGCTCGTCGCGGTCGCCGCCTTCGGCCTGTTCCACTTCGACCCCGCCAACCTCACACCCGCCCCGGGCTTCGCCGCCACTCCCCTGTCGGCCACCACCGCGGCCGTGGCGCTGACTCTCTGGGCTTTCCTGGGTCTCGAGTCGGCCACCGTGCCGGCCGGCGACGTCATCGACCCCGCGCGCACCATCCCTCGCGCTACCCTGATCGGGACGACCCTCACCGCGGTGATCTACCTGGTCAGCACCGTCGCCGTCATGGGCGTGATGTCTCCGGACGCCCTGGGGTCCTCGGAGGCGCCGTTCTCGGACGCGGCGCGGCTCATGTGGGGAGGCTGGGCCGGCTACCTCGTGGCGGCGGGGGCGGCGGTCTCGTGCTTCGGGGCGCTCAACGGATGGATCCTCCTGCAGGGCCAGATCCCGCTCGCCGCGGCGCGTGACCGGATATTCCCCGGAGCCTTCGCCCGCGTCTCCGGAAACGGGACGCCGGTAGCCGGGATGGTGATCTCCAGCGTGCTGGTCACGATGCTCATGGCCGCGAACTACACGCAGGCGCTGGTCCCCCTGTTCACCTTCGTGATCCTGCTCGCCACGCTGAGCTGTCTGATACCCTACCTGTTCTCCACGATGGCGGAGGTGGTGATCGCGCGCGGCACCGGGCGGTCGGCCGGCCCGTCGATCATCGCGGGCGTCGCGTTCCTCTACTCTCTGTGGGCCGTCATTGGAGCGGGCGCGGACGCGGTCTACTGGGGTACGGTTCTGCTCCTGGCCGGCATCCCCGTGCATGTCTGGATGAAGACGCACCGGGCGCAGGATCCGTCGTGAGCGCGGGGACGCTGAGCGAGGTCGCGCCGCTTCGCAGCCTGCTGCTCGGGCACGCGCGCGACGCCTTCGGCGACGCCGCGAACGTGCAGCGCCAGTGGCGCGCGCTCGGCTACACCGCGCCGCCCGACCCGGAGCGCGCGACTCGCGAGTACGACCGCTTCGCGGCGCTCCTCGAGCGGCTCGGCGCCTCGATCACCTGGCTGGAGGTGGGCGCCGGCAGCGGCCTGGATTCGATCTATGTCCGCGACGCCTCGATCGTGTCGCCCCGCGGGATGATCCTCTGCAACATGGGGAAGGAGGCACGCCGGGGCGAGCCCGGGATGCACGGCGAGGCCTACCGTGCCGCCGGGATACCGGTGGCCGGAGCGATCACCGGCGAGGGGCGACTCGAGGGAGGCGACGTCGTCTGGCTGGACGACAGGACGCTGGCCGTCGGGCGAGGCTACCGGACGAACGACGAGGGGATACGGCAGCTCGCCGGGATCCTCGCCGGTGACGTCGATGAGATCGTCGTCGTCCCGCTGCCGCACGGGCGCGGGCCCTCGGACGTCTTCCATCTCATGTCGATCCTCAGCCCTATCGACACCGATTCTCGCGCTCGTCTACTCGCCGCTGATGCCGGTACCGTTCCGTGAGCTCCTGCTCGACAGGGGCTTCGCCCTGGTCGAGGTGCCTGACGCGGAGCTGGACACGATGGGAGGTAACGTGCTGGCCGCGGCGCCGCGCCGGTGCGTGATGCTCTCGGGCAACCCGGTGACGCGCGCGAGGCTGGAGCAGGCGGGAGCCGAGGTCCACCCGTTCGATGGCATCGAGATATGCATGAAGGGCTCGGGCGGCCCCACCTGTCTCACCCGGCCGCTGCGAAGGGGATGAGCCCGCGCCGGCCGGCTTCCGCCTGCTACTTCTTCTTCGGGATACCGAGGCTCTCCAGCCGGGCCGCCACATCCGGGCCCGCCGTGGGAGGCTTCACCTCGCGATCGATGTACAGGATCTTCCCGTCGGCGCCGATGTAGAAGGTCGTGCGTGAGGCCATCTTCCCTTCGTAGGCGAGCACCCCGTACGCTTTCGCGACCTCCTTGCCCGGGTCGCTCAGGATCGGGTAGTCGACGTCGAGCGACTCCGCGAACTTCTTGTTGGTGTCGGCATCGTCGACGCTCGCCGCGAAGTACGCCACATCGTAGCTGCCGATGGCCGGACCGCTCTCACGGAGCGACTTGCACTCGGCCGTTCACCCGCCGGTGAACGCCTTGGGAAACCAGGCCAGAACGACCGCGTGCTTGCCCAGGTTCTCCGCCAGGGTGTGGGTCTTGCCGTCCGAACCCACGAGGCTGAAGTCGGGAGCCTTGTCGCCGACCTTCAGTCCTGTTGCCTCCGCCGCCAGGGCCGGCACGACCATCGCCAGCGCCATCACAATCGCTCCCACGTGCCGCAGCATAGTCCGTTCCCTCCGTTATGCGTCCCGGCTCATTCTAGCCCATCGCCAGCGGGGAGATCCCCATGCGCATGGGGTATCCTTGGTTGATCATACGCTGACGAGGAGGCCCCGGCGATGAAATGGCTGAAGTACGGAGTGTTCGGTTGTCTCGGCGTGCTGGCGATCGTAGCGATCGTCGTCGTGGCGGTGATCGGGCTTGCGAGACAGCGCGCGCGTGAGATGAAGCCCGAGGAGCAGGTGATGACGCGCGAGCTGCCCGGCGAGACCCCGGGTCTGCCGCTCGGAGCCGTCACCGGCGACCTGGGCGCTTCGCGGCCCCCGGGCGCCGTGCCGCCCGCCGGCCGGGTGGTGCTGCGGCTGTCGGACGGCGAGTTCCACGTCCTTCCGGGAGAGGCCGGTCGCGCGGCGCGCGTGGAGGCGACCTACGACCACCGCAGCTACGAGCTCACCGAGTCGTTCGTGCCCGCCGACGACGGCCTCTGGACCTACACCGTCACGTTCAAACGAACGGGATCGTCGTCGTTTCTCACCTCCATCGCGGAGATGATCTCTGGGAGGAAGCCCCGGGTGGATGTCTTTCTTCCCACAGGGGTGCCGCTCGACCTCGATCTCCAGGCCAGCCGGGGGGGCACGGACGCTGATCTCGGCGGACTGTGGCTCCGTTCGGCCGATTCGAGCTTCTCCATGGGCGGGGCTCAGCTCGATTTCAGCGAGCCGACGCACGAGCCGATGGAGCATCTCGGAATCCGGGTCGAGATGGGAGGAGGCTCGTTCGAATCCCTCGGAAACGCCAGCCCCCGGATGCTCGAGGTCGACCACAGCATGGGGGGCATGAATCTCGATTTGAGAGGCCGGTGGGCGCGGGACGCCACGATCCGCATCGCCTCGAGCATGGGTGGCGGTGCGGTGACGATTCCACGGGACGTCCTCATCGTCGGCCTGCAGGGCGCCCGCAGGGAGCAACAGGCGCACGAAGGGACCGCCGTTCACACCCTCACCTTCTCGGTGGACAGCCGGATGGGCGACCTGAGGATCCTGGATCGCTGAGACCCGATTGACACCCGCGTGGCGCCTCCCTAGGATAGTGATCACTCACTTACCTGAGAGGCTTCCCGATGAACGCGCTACCCCGGACCGCCCGACAGCGGATGACGGCGCCCCAGCGCCGCGAGCAGATCGTCACCGAGGCGATGGCGCTGTTCGCCCGCGACGGGTTCGCCGGGACCACGACCCAGCAGATCGCCCGGCGTTGCGGCGTCTCCGAAGCGCTTCTCTATCGTTTCTTCAAGGACAAGAGCGCACTCTACTCCGCCATCATCGATCGCAAGATCGCCGAGAACGGCGAGCAGCTTTTCCCTCTCGACGCGGCCCGGCGCCACGACGACGAGGATGTGTTCCGCACGGTGGGATCGGTGCTCATGCGTAGCATGACACGCGATCCGTCCTTCATGCGCCTGCTCCTGTACAGCGGCCTCGAGGAGCACGCAATGTCCGAGATGTTCTACCGGGCGCGGGTGGCGAGGCTGTTCTCCTTTCTCGAGAAGTACATCCGGAAGCGGGCCCGCCAGGGCGCGTTCCGTTGCACGAAGCCGGGGCTCATCGCACGGACCTTCGTCGGCATGCTGGTGAACCACATGATCAACCGTGAGGTCTTCCGCTACGACGCCAGCCGGAGGGCGCGCTCCCAGGACGTCGTCGAGGAGATGGTACGGTTCACTCTCAGAGGGTTGCGCGCATGAAGCGGATCGCCTGGATCTGCATCATCGGGCTTCTCGGGGCGCTCCCCACCGGCTGCGTCGGCACCATGTCCGAGGCGCGTATCGAGCCCGGCACCGCGCCCGACCCGGGCACCGCGTGGGAGCCGCCGGCCTCGGTGGAGACGGCCCCGCCCCCCGCCGCCCCGCCCGAGATCCCCGCGGACCTGCTCGAGTCGATCGACCACTGGGGCCTGTCGCATCTGATCGATCTGGCGCTGCGCACCAGCCCGCAGACACGGGTGGCGTGGGCGTCCGCCCGATCGGCCGCCGCGGGCCTCGGCAGCCAGAAGGGCTCGTATTACCCGGCCGTGGGCCTGCAGGCCAACTACACCTCCATCAAGGGAACCGCCGTCGCGGGCCAGTTCACCTTCCAGCAGGGCAGCTACGGCGCCGACGTGATCCTCAGCTACCTGCTTCTCGACTTCGGTGGCCGGAGCGCGTCGGTGGAGATGGCGCGGCAGGCGCTCATCGCGGCCGACTGGACGCACAACGCCGCGATACAGGACGTCATGCTCGAGGTCGAACAGGCCTACTACCAGTACCTGTTCTCCAGGGCCCTTCTCGAGTCGGAGCAGGCGGCGGTGAAGGAGGCACAGGCCAGCCTCGACGCCGCCGACGGCCGACGTGAGGCGGGGGTGGGGACGATCGCCGAGGCGCTGCAGGCGAAGACCGTCCTCTCGCAGTCGCAGCTCGAGCTGGCCACAACCGAAGGGGTGCTCAAGACGATCAAGGGCGTCCTGGCCACGGCCGTCGGTCTGCCGGCCAACACCGATTTCGATGTTGCGCCGCCGGCCGACGATCTTCCGATGACGGACCTGACCGACGACGTCGACACGCTGATCGAGGAGGCCCAGCGGCTCCGCCCGGACCTCGCCGCGGCCCGTTCCCGGGTACGCGAGGCCGAGGCGCGCGTCACGCAGGTGAAGTCGGCGGGACGTCCGTCGCTTGTCACCAACTGGGACGCGGGGGCCATCACCTACACGGGCAGCGGCTCCACGCAGGAGACCTACCTGGGCACGCTGACGCTGCGGGTCCCGCTGTTCAACGGCCTGACGCAGGAGTACGACGAGCTGAAGGCGAAGGCGGACGTGGAGACCGAGCGTGCCCGGCTGGACTCGCTGACACAGACGATCATCTCGCAGGTCTGGTCGAGCTACTACAGGCTGCAGACCGCCGGGAAGCGTCTCGAAGCCACCAAGGATCTGATCGACAGCGCCCAGCAGGCGTACGACGTGACACGGGGGCGCTACCAGGCGGGCGTCGGGAGCATTCTCGATCTGCTGACGTCCCAGCGGGCGCTTGCCGAAGCGCGCGCGCGTCGCGCGCAGGCGGACGCGGATCTGCGAATCGCCATGGCTCAGCTCGCCCATGACACGGGGACGCTGCTGGCTTCCCCCCACACCGACACGAAAGGCACACCATGAGACTCACGGCTTCCGGCTCCACCCTCACGGCCGGCGCGGCGGCCCTGCTCCTGGCCTTGTCCGGGTGCTCGCCCGCGGCGACCCCCGCACCGGGGCCCGATGCCGTCCCGGTCGCCGTGGCCACGGTCGTCCAGAAAGCGATCCCGGTGCAGATCCAGGCGATCGGGCGGGTCGAAGCCTACTCGACCGTCGACGTGAAATCGCAGGTGGGAGGCATCCTTACCGGCGTGCACTTCGAGGAGGGTCAGGACGTCCGCAAGGGAGACCTTCTGTTCACCATCGACAAGCGCTCCTACCAGGCCTCGCTCGACCAGGCCGAGGCCGCCCTGGCGAGGGACCGGATCCAGCTCGCGACCGCGAGGGAGAACGCCGAGCGGTACACCGACCTCGTCAAGAAGGAATACGTCACCCGGGAGGAGTACGACCGGATCAAGTCCCAGGCGGACGCGCTCGACGCCGTGGTCAAGGCCGACGAGGCGGCGGTAGAGAACGCCCGCCTTCAGGTCGGCTACTGCACGATCACCTCTCCGATCGCGGGTCGTACCGGCAAGCTGATGGTCCATCAGGGCAACCTGGTGAAGGCCAACGCCGACACGCCGATGGTGACCATCAACCAGGTCGAGCCGATCTACGTGGCCTTCTCGGTGCCCGAGGACGATCTGCCGGAGATCCGCCGCCACGCCTCATCGGGGACCCTGGTCGCCGAAGCGCACCCCGCCGGCAACGCTGGGAGCGCCGAGAGCGGGAAGCTGCACATTCATCGACAATGCCGTGGATCGCAGCACGGGGACCATCGAGCTGAAGGCTACCTTCACAAACGAGGACCGCGCGCTGTGGCCGGGGCAGTTCATCGATGTGAGCCTCACCCTCTCCGATGCAGCCCGACGCGATCCTGGTCCCCTCCCAGGCGGTGCAGACCGGCCAGGAGGGACTCCTTCGTCTTCGTGGTCGGAGAAGGACATGACCGTGGAGTCGCGCCCCGTCAGCCCGGGCAGGAGCGTCGACGGTCAGACCGTGATCGAGAGCGGTCTGAGCGAGGACGAGACCGTGGTCACAGACGGGCAGCTCCGGCTCACGCCCGGAGCCAGGGTCGAGGTGAAGTCCGAGGTCGGATCGTGAACATCGCCGGGGGGTTCATCCGCCGACCGGTCATGACGACCATCGTCATGGTGGGGATCCTCCTGTTCGGCGTGATGGCCTACAGGCTGCTGCCGGTGAGCGACCTGCCGAACGTGGACTTCCCCACCATCCAGGTGTCCGCGTCCCTGCCGGGCGCCAGCCCGGAGACGATGGCCTCGGCCGTCGCCACGCCGCTCGAGCGGCAGTTCTCGACCATCGCCGGTCTCGACTCGATGAGCTCGGCCAGCGCGCTCGGCTCCACCCAGATCACGCTGCAGTTCGACCTGAGCCGCGAGCTGGACGCCGCCGCGCAGGACGTCCAGGCGGCGATCGCCAAGGTGACGTCACAGCTCCCCAAGGACATGCCGAGCCCGCCCACCTACCAGAAGGTGAACCCGGCCGACCAGCCGATCCTGTACCTGGCGCTGACGTCTCCCAGCCTGCCGCTGTCGACGCTCGACGAGTACGGCGAGACGCTGATGGCGCAGCGGATCTCGACCGTCACCGGCGTGGCCCAGGTCGTCGTCTACGGCTCGCAGAAATACGCGGTGCGCATCAAGCTCGACCCGAAGGCGCTCGCCACACGCGGCATCGGCCTCGACGAGGTCACGGCCGCGGTGCAGAACGCGAACGTCAATCTGCCCACCGGCACGCTTTACGGCGAGCACCGCTCCTTCACCGTCGAGGCGAACGGTCAGCTCACGGCGGCGGATCAGTACCTGCCGGTGATCGTGGCCTACCGCGACGGCGCGCCGGTGCGGATCCGCGACCTGGGCACCGCCATCGACAGCGTGGAGAACGACAAGACCGCCGCCTGGTTCGGAAACCGGAAGGCGATCCAGCGCTCGATCGTGCTCGCGATCCAGCGACAGCCCGGCACCAACACCGTCGAGGTGTCCGACCGGGTCAAGTCGCTGATCCCGCAGCTTTCGCGCGCAGATGCCGGCGTCGGTCACGCTCGCGGTGCTGTACGACCGGTCCGAGTCGATCCGCGATTCGGTCCAGGACGTGAAGTTCACGCTTCTGCTGACGCTCTGCCTGGTCATCCTGGTCATCTTCCTGTTCCTGAGGAATCTCTCCGCCACCGTGATCCCCAGCCTCGCGCTGCCGATGTCGATCATCGGGACCTTCTCGGTGATGTACCTGCTGGGATACAGCCTGGACAACCTCTCCCTGATGGCACTCACCCTCTCGGTGGGGTTCGTCGTCGACGACGCGATCGTCATGCTGGAGAACATCGTCCGGCACATGGAGATGGGCGAGGCGCCGTTCCAGGCGGCGTTGTCGGGGCGCGAAGGAGATCGGCTTCACCATCATCTCCATGACCATCTCCCTGACGGCGGTCTTCATCCCGGTGCTCTTCATGGGCGGGATCATCGGCCGGCTGTTCCACGAGTTCGCCGTGACCATCGGCACGGCGGTGCTCGTCTCCGGCTTCGTCTCGCTGTCCCTGACGCCGATGCTCGCGAGCCGGTTCCTGCGGCCCCCCGCGCAGGAACGCCACGGCCGGGTCTACGCCGCCTCGGAGAAGGTCTTCGACTCGGGTCTGGGCCTCTACGAGCGCAGCATTGAAATGGTCGCTGCGCCACAAGGGCACGATGATGGCGATGACGGCCCTGGTCCTCGCGGGCACGGTGCTGCTCTTCATGAAGATCCCGAAGGGCTTCCTGCCGAGCGAGGACAACAACCAGATCTTCGCCTTCACCGAGGCGATCGAGGGGATCTCGTTCGACTCGATGGTCAAACACCAGATGGAGGCCAACCGGATCGTCCAGCAGGACCCGTACGTCGAGCGCTTCTTCTCGAGCGCCGGGGCGCGCGGCAGCATCACCGCGAGCAACTCGGGCGTCATCTTCATGCGTCTGGTGGACCGCAGCCGAGCGCGATCTGTCGGTGGACGAGGTGATCCAGGAGATGCGCGGCCGCGTGGCCGGCATCCCGGGGCTCCGGCTGTTCCTGCAGAACCTGCCCCCGATCCGGATCGGCGGGCAGCTCACCAAGAGCCAGTACCAGTACACCCTGCGGGGCGCCGACACCGGACGAGCTGTACCACTACGCGCCCATCATGGAGGAGAAGCTGCAGCGGGCTGCCCGGCCTGCGCGACGTCACCACCGACCTGCAGCTCAAGAACCCCCATGTCAATGTCGACATCCATCGCGACAAGGCGTCCGCCCTGGGGATCAGCGCGGCCGCGATCGAGGGGGCGCTGTACGACGCGTACGGCTCGAGGCAGGTCTCCACGATCTTCGCGCCCAACAACCAGTACAAGGTGATCGTGGAGCTGGAGGAACGGTACCAGAACGATCCGTCGGTGCTCTCGAAGCTGTACGTCCACTCGTCGACCGGCGAGGTGGTGCCGCTGGAGGCCGTGGCGGACCTCAGACCGGCTCTCGGGCCGCTGACGGTGAACCACTCGGGGCAGCTCCCCGCCGTCACGCTCTCCTTCAACCTGGACCCGGGCGTCTCGCTCGGCGAGGCGGTTTCCGAGGTGGACGCCGAGGCGTTGAGGACGCTGCCCGCCACGATCAGCACCAGCTTCCAGGGGACGGCGCAGGCGTTCTCGTCGTCGCTGCAGGGGCTCGGGCTCCTGCTCGTGATGGCGATCCTCGTCATCTACATGGTCCTGGGGATCCTGTACGAGAGCTTCGTTCACCCGATCACCATTCTCTCGGCGCTGCCGTTCGCGGGCTTCGGCGCGCTGATGACGCTGATGATGTTCCGACACCGAGCTGTCGATCTACGCTTTCGTCGGGATCATCATGCTGGTCGGCCTGGTGAAGAAGAACGGCATCATGATGATCGACTTCGCGATCGAGGCGCAGCGCGAACGAGGGGAAGGCCGCGCCCGACGCGATCTACGAGGCATGCGTGATCCGGTTCCGGCCGATCATGATGACCACGATGGCCGCGCTGATGGGCACGCTGCCGATCGCGCTCGGGCTCGGCGCGGGCGCGGAGTCGCGGCGGCCCCTCGGGCTCGCGGTGGTCGGCGGGCTGCTCTTCTCCCAGATGCTGACGCTGTACGTCACCCCGGTGGTCTATCTCTACATGGAGCGTCTGCAGCAGCACCTCGGCAGGCTGCGGATCGCACGCACGGCGCAGGACGCTCAGGCCCCGCAGGAAGGATGACGCCGGATCCGGATCATCCGGGCGGCTCGAGCTCCTGGAGCATGGTGGGGATCAGCTCTGCCACGGTCGGGTGGATGTGGACGGCACGCGAGATCGTGGTGTACGGCGCCTTCGCGTACATCACGTCGAGCATCAGGTGGACCGCCTCGTCGCCGTTGACGCCCAGGATGGCGGCGCCGAGTATCTCCTTCGTGTCGGCATCGACGAGCACCTTCATGAAGCCGTCCGTCTCGCTGCGCTCGCGGGCGCGGCCGACACGGCTCATGGGGCGCCTCCCGACCAGGATGCGCCGTCCGGTGGCGCGCGCCTGCGCCTCGGTCATCCCCACCCTGCCGAGCGGCGGGTCGATGAACAACCCGTAGCAGGTGATCCGGTCGGAGACCCGGCGCGGGTCGTCGTCGAACAGGTTGGCGGCCACGATCTCGTAGTCGTTGTACGAGGTGTGCGTGAACGCTCCCTTGCCGTTGCAGTCGCCGATCGCCCAGATCCCGTCGACGTTCGTCCGGAGCTGATCGTCCACCTCGATGAACCCGCGGGCGTCGACCTTCACGCCGGCGCTCTCCAGGCCCAGGTCGTCCGTGTTGGGCACGCGCCCCACCGCCAGCAACAGGTGCGTTCCGGCCACCTCGGGAGCCCCCTCCTTGCAGGAGAGCGAGACCGCGACGCCGTCGCCCCGCCGGGCGGCGCCGAGACACTCGGCGTTGAGGCGTATCGCGACGCCTTCGTTCTCGAGGATGCCGCGGATCGCCTCGGAGACCTCCGGGTCCTCCCGCTTGATGAGCCGCGGGCCCCGCTCGACGATCGTCACGCGGCTGCCGAACCGCCGGAACATCTGCCCGAACTCCAGCCCGATGTAGCTGCCGCCGATGATAATCAGGTGCCCGGGCAGGAAGTCCACCTCCATCATCCCGGAGTTGGTCAGCCAGGGGACCTCCTCCAGGCCGGGCAGCTCCGGCACCGCGGCGCGCGCGCCGACATTGAGGAAGATCCGATCGGCGGTCAAGGTCTGGCCGCCGACGGAGACGGCATGCGGCCCTTCGAGACGCCCGTGGCCGCGATACAGGGTCACATTCTCCATCCCCTCCAGCCACGAGGTCACGCCCTGGTTCGACTCCCCGGATATCTCCTTCATACGCGCCCGCACACGCTTCATGTCGACGCTCACCGGCCCGCTCGAAGACCCCGAAGTCCGGGCCGCGCCGGCGCCATGTGCGCCGCCCGGGCGCTGGCCACGAGCGCCTTGGTGGGGATGCAGCCGACGTTGACACAGGTGCCGCCGATCAGCTTGCGCTCCAGGACCGCCACCTTCATCTTCTCGCGGCTCAGGCGGCCGGCCAGCGGCGGCCCGGACTGGCCGGTGCCGATGACGATCGCGTCGTAGCGGGTCGACATGACGGAGCTCCTCAGGACATCAGCCGCCGCCACTCCTCGAGGCTGCGGACCTTGCAGATACGGATTCTCCCGCCGCTGCTCGCCGAGGGTCGACGAGGGTGCGTGGCCGTAATGATGCCCCGGCAGGAGCACCACGTCGTCGGGAAGCCGGCTGAGCCTCTGCGTCAGAGTGCGGTACATCTCCTCGGGATCGCCCCCGGCAGGTCGACCCGGCCGCAACCCTGGATGAACAGGGTGTCGCCCGAGACCAGCGCCTGGTCGCCCACCAGAAAGCTCTGGCTGCCCGGCGTGTGTCCTGGCGTGTGGATCAGCCTCACCGGGACCTTCCCGGCCGGGACCACGTCGTCGCTGTCATGACGGACCAGGTCGCTCTCGGAAAGCCCCGTCAGGGAGAGGACGCCGTCCGCTTCATTGCGGTTGACATGGACGGGAACGTCCCGCCGGGCCTTCAGCTCCGCGAGGCCCTCGACCCGGTGGCCGAACAGATCCCCTCCGATATGGTCGGGATGGTAGTGCGTGGCCAGAACTCCCGTCAGGCGCATTCCCTCCTGCTCGATCGCCTCGAGGATGCCGCCCACGTCCCAGGCGGGGTCCACCACGAGACACTCCGCCGACTCGCGGTCGCCGATCAGATAGACGAAGTTGAGCATCTGGGCACCGATCGAGTCGGATGTGGCGATGTCCAGGCCCCCCTGGAGCTGCTTGATGAAGATTCTCTCGTTCACGCACGAATCATACCCCAGACGGCATCTGATCGACCACGCGGTTCCCTCCCTGCAGTGAGCAACGCTGTGATAGCATCACGTCGGTACCGGCCCCTGTCACCTGGAGGGAACCTCATGAAACGGTTCCACGTTTCGCTCTCCATCGTCGTGCTGCTTCTCGCAGGCACCGTCGCGGCCCAGGCCCCGGAATCCGGCGACGCCAGCCCGAAGGAGCGGCTGCTCCGGGCGATCCGGTTGCCCAGCACCGCGGACGAAGCGCGGCAGGCGGGAGTCCCTGATGAGCAGGTGCGAGAGGCGCTGAACGTTGTTCGCGGGCACGGCATCGATGCGGGGGACGCCCAGCTGGTGCTCGAGGAGGAGGTTCGCAGCGTGAAGGAAAACGGCCCGATCGAGAATTTCGGGGCGTTCGTCCGGTCGGGCCTCGACCGCGGGCTGCGAGGGCGCGAGCTCGCCTCGGCCATCCGGGCCGAACATGTCGCTCATGGAAAGGGCCGCGGCCCGGGCAAGACCGGCGCCCGCGACAGTGAAGGCCCAGGAAAGAGCAAAGGGAAACACGGACCCGGGGGGGGACACTGATGCGTGACACCGCTGTTGCTGTGCTGGCTGCGGCCGCTCTGATCGGCCTGTGCGCGTGCGGATCCTCCCAGGAGGAACCCACTCCGCCGGCACCGCCTGCGGCCACCGCTCCCGCTGGCGCCACGAACTCCGACATCGCCCCTTCGCCGGCCGCCGGCGACACCGTGACGCTGGCCGTGGAGATCGCGAAGGAGATCGCCGACGACCCCGATCACGCGGCCGAGATCCTCTCCCGGCACGGCATGACCGAGAAGCAGTTCGAGGCGATGATGTTCGACATCGCGGTGGATCCGGATCTCAGCCGCCGCTACAGCGCCGCGATGGAGCGCTGAGCGGCAGCCGCGCTGCAGCCGTGCCACGCGGCGGCGTCCGGCCGGGAGACCGATGGATCCGCGCATTGATTTCTCACCGCTGGTGGTGGTCTCGATCCTGGCCGTGGCAGTCCCCGTGTTCCTGCACCGGCTCCGGTTCATCCGTATCCCGATCATCGTCGGCGAGATCCTCGCCGGCATTGCGGTCGGGCCGAGCGGGCTGGGGCTGATCGGGGCGGAACAGAATCCCTGGCTCGACTTCCTCAAGCTGTTCGGCTTCGTGTACCTGATGTTCCTCTCCGGCGTGGAGATCGATTTCTCGATCCTGCTTCGCGGCACGGGCGGGTCGGGCGGAGGGTTCCGCCGCCGGCTCGCCGGCGGGCCGCTGCAGGCCGGCTTCCTGTCGTTCGCCGTCACGCTCGCCGCCGCCGTGTTCTTCTCCCGCTGGCTGGTCGCGGCCCACGTGGCCAGCGATGTTGTCATCATGGCGCTGGTGCTCTCCACGACATCTCTCGGAATCGTGGCCCCGGTGCTCAAGGAACGCGGACTCATCAGGGAACGGTTCGGGCAGTACACGCTGGTCGCGGCGACCATCGGCGACTTCGCCACGGTGAGCTTCCTCAGCATCTACGTCATCCTGCACACCCAGGGGATGACGTTCGAGCTGCTGTTCATCCTCATCCTGCTGGCCGCCACCTTCCTGGCGTACCGCCTCCTGCGGCTGTCGCAACGGCATCTGCCGCTGCAGAGGCTTCTCGACGAGCTGTCGCACGCGACGGCCCAGCTCGACACCCGCGGCGCGCTCGCCCTTGCGGTCGTCTTCATCGCGCTGGCCCAGGGGCTCGGCGTCGAGATGATCCTCGGCGCGTTCATGGCAGGGTCGATCGTCTCGCTCGTCTCCGCCGAAGAGGGCTCCTCGCTGCGCCCCAAGCTGCATGCCCTCGGCTACGGTTTCTTCATCCCGATCTTCTTCGTCATGGTGGGCGCCGATTTCCACCTGCCCGAGCTGATGGAGTCGCACCGGGGCCTGTATCTCGTGCCGATACTCCTCGTCATGGCCTTCGCCGTGAAGTACCTGGCGGCTCTCGTCTACCGGCTCATCTTCAGCTGGAAAGAGACCCTCGCCATCGGCACCCTGACGTCGGCGCGGCTCAGCCTGATCATCGCCGTGGCGACCGTCGGCGTGGAGATCGGCGCGATCGAGGAGGCCACGAACGCGGCGCTCATTCTCGTGGCGATCCTCAGCACGATCGTCTCGCCGGTCCTGTTCAACCGGATCGCGCCGAAGCCGACTCCCATCGCCGGGACACGCGTGATCATCGCCGGATCGACGCCCCACGCACGTCTCCTGGCCCAGCGCCTCAAGGGACACGGCGACCACGTCACCCTGCTGACCGCCAACAGGACGCTTTTCGAAGAGATGAAGGAATCGGGACTGCCGGTGCTCCTGGCCGAGAAGGGACGCCATGCGGAGCTGCTCGCCGAGGCCGGCGCCGGGAAGGCCGACACCCTCGTGTCGATGATCGACGACGAGGAGGAGTCGCTCCGGCTCGCCGCGGCAGCGCGCGAGGAGTTCGGCCTGGAGTCCGCATTCGCCCTGGTCGACAACCCCGGCACCGCGAGGAGATTCCAGGAGCGGGGCGTTCGTGCGATCGATCCGAGCGTGTCGACCATCATCGTCCTCGAGGGCCTCATCCACAGACCCCACGCCTTCTCGCTGATCGCCGAGACGGGCATCTCGCAGCACGTGGCCGACATCCATCTGCGGAACCCGCGCGTGGAAGGGCGCCGGCTGCGTCGGATCTCGCTGCCTGGCGACGCCCTCGTCCTCATGATCGTGCGCGATGGCGAGGTGATCATCCCGCGCGGCGTGACCCGTCTGAAACGCGACGACCTGCTCACCGTCGCCGGGTCGCCCGGGTCCGTGGAGCTCGCGGTGGAGCATCTGAGCGGAAGCGACGCCACCGGCCGAGCCGTCTGAGGTCGCCCACGCCTTTTGTTCGCATCACGGCGTGCCGCGGGCTACCATAGGGCATGCTCATCGACTGTCATGTCCATCTCAATGTCTACCACGAGTCCGAGGCCCGCCCCACCCGCCAGAACGTGGAGGACCTGTTCGACAAGATGAAGATGCACGGCGTGGATCACGCCGTGGTCATCACGTCCTACAAGGTGGACGCCGACCGGCCGAGCGCCGAGGAGCTGATAGGGATCCTGGCCGGCGATCCCCGCACAACCGTGGTCGAGGGGCTGCGGTGGCGCGGCGACGCGCGAACGGATCTGTACACGATGGAGGAGCGGATCAGCTCCGGCGTCGTGAAGGGGATCAAGCTCTATCCGGGGTACGAGCCGTACGCGATCAACGACCCGTCGCTGGAGACAGTGATCCGGATCGCCGTGAAGTACGACGTGCCGGTCATGATCCACACCGGCGACACCTACAGCAAGCGCGCGAAGGTGCGCCACGCCCATCCGCTCCTGGTGGACGATCTCGCCGTCGACTACCCGGACGCCAAGTTCATCATCTGCCACCTCGGCAACCCCTGGTTCCAGGACGCGGCCGAGGTACTCTACAAGAACGACAACGTCTACGCCGACATGTCGGGGCTCACCCTGGGAGACTTCGACTACGAGTTCGAGCGCTACATGGTGACACGGCTCAAGGACATGATCACATACATGGGCGACCCGGGCCGTCAGCTTCTCTACGGCAGCGACTGGCCGCTCGTGCGGATGGGCCCCTACGTCAAGTTCCTCGAGGACCTCGGGCTGCCCGAGGAGCAGAAGGAGAACGTGGCCTGGAAGACCGCGGCCCGGCTCTTCCGGATCGACGTGGACCGTATCCCCTCCCCGGGGCCCCCCCCGGGAACCGGCCCCGCGGTGTGAACCCGGCCCGACCCGGTGATAGACTGTCTCGCATCCCTCTGGAGAGCCGGGCATGAGAACGCGCACCATCGTCGTCCTCGGGGTCGTCGCGGCGGGTCTTGCCCTGCTCGCCGCCCCGCGTTTCCTCTCGTCCCGGCGCGGGATCCCGCCCCCCGACCCGGCCGCCACGGCCGAGAACGCCGAGGCCCCCCTGCGGGTCGACGTGGTGCGGCTCGACCCGAGACCGCTCGCGGAGCGTCTCTCGACGACCGGCACGGTCCGGGCCAACGAGCAGGTCGAGCTGGTGAGCGAGATCGCCGGTGTGGTGAAGAAGATCGAGTTCAAGGAGGGTACGGCCGTCAGGCGCGGCCAGCGGCTGGTCAAGATCGAGGACGACGAGCTCCAGGCCCAGAGGGATCGCGTGGTGCATCGGCTGAGTCTGGCCGAGAGCCGTGAGACCCGCCAGCGCGAGCTCAGGGAACAGGGGGTCACCAGCGAGCAGGACTACGATGTCGCCTCCAACGAGCTGAGCGTCCTGCGCGCCGAGCTGCGTCTCGTGGACGCCCAGATCGACAAGACCGAGATCCGGGCCCCGTTCGACGGGATCGTCGGGCTCCGGTACGTCAGCGAGGGCAGCCTCCTGACCCCCCAGACCCGGATCGCCACCCTGCAGGATCTCGACTCGGTCAAGATCGACTTCACACTCCCCGAGCAGTATGCGGGGCGGATACAGCCCGGCGACCCGATCACCTTCAGGATCAAGGGGTCTGACCGCAAGCTTACCGCCCGCGTCTACGCCACCGAGCCGCGAATCAACGCGGAGACCCGATCGCTGCTGATTCGCGCGCGCGCCGACAATCCGGGCCGCGCCCTGCTGCCCGGGGCGTTCGCCGACATCAGCCTGTCGGTCGGCGAGGTGCCCGACGCGCTCGTGGTGCCCAGTCTGGCCGTGGTGCCGGAGCTCGGGGGCAAGAAGGTGTTCGTGGTCGAGAACGGGGTGGCACAGCCTCGGACCGTGGAGACCGGGATCCGGACCGAAACCGAAGTGCAGATCCTCAGCGGCGTCGCCGCGGGCGACCGGGTGATCGTCTCGGCGATGCAGCGGCTGCGTCCGGGCCTGCCGGTCGAGCCCGTTCCCGCCGGCGGCGACGGCGGCACCTCGGCGGCGCAATGAGCCTCTACTCGATCAGCATCCAGCGGCCGGTCCTCGCCGTGGTGATGTCGATCGCGATCATGCTGTTCGGCGTCCTCGGGCTGTCATCCCTCGGCGTGCGCGAGTTCCCCGCCGTCGACCCACCGCTGATCACGGTGAGCACCAACTACCGCGGGGCGAGCGCCGAGGTGATCGAGACCCAGATCACCGAGCCCCTCGAGGAGAGGATCAACGGCGTGCCGGGCATCCGCACGCTCACCTCCACCAGCCGCGAGGGGCGCAGCACCGTGGTCGTGGAGTTCGACCTCGGCGCGGACCTCGAGCGCGCCGCCAACGACGTGCGCGACGCCGTCTCCCGCGCGATGGGGAATCTCCCCCCCGACGTGGAGCCCCCCGTCATTTCGAAGGCCGACGCCGACGCCAGCCCGATCGTGCAGGTCACGCTGGGCAGCAACACGCGCAACCTGCTGGAGCTGACCCGGCTGGCCGACGAGCTCTTCGCCGAGCGCCTGCAGACGATACCCGACGTGGCCCGCGTCGACATCTGGGGCGACAAGACCTACGCGATGCGGATCTGGATGGATCCGCAGCGGCTGGCCGCCTACCGCCTGACACCGCTGGACGTCCGCCGCGCCATCCAGCGCGAGAACGTCGAGCTGCCGGCGGGCCGCATCGAGGGGCAGACGATCGAGCTGCCCGTGCGGATCCAGAGCCGCATGGCCACACCGGCCGAGTTCAACGACATGATCATCAAGGAGGACTCGGGCGGCCTGGTGCGCCTGCGTGACGTGGGACAGGCGGAGCTCGGGCCCCTCAACGAGCGCACGATCCTCAAGCGGAACGGCGTGCCGATGGTGGCCGTCGTGCTCCGGCCCCAGCCGGGCGCCAACTACATCGAGATCGCCGACGAGTTCTACCGACGGGTCGAGCGGATACGCACGGAGCTGCCCCCCGACGTCGAGGTGAACTACGGCTTCGACAACACCGAGTTCATCCGCGAGTCGATCGACGAGGTGGTGCAGACGATTCTTCTCGCGCTCGCTCTGGTGGTGCTCATCATCTTCCTGTTCCTGCGTGACGTGCGGACGACGCTGATCCCGATCGCTGGTCATCCCGGTGTCGCTGGTCGGGGCTTTCTTCATCATGTACCTCGCGGGGTTCTCCATAAACGTGCTGACGCTGCTCGCGCTGGTGCTCGCGATCGGCATCGTCGTGGACGACGCCATCGTCGTTCTGGAGAACATCTATGCAAAGATCGAGGCGGGTCTCAGACCCGTGCAGGCGGGAGTCGACCGGCACCCGCGAGATCTTCTTCGCGGTCATCGCCACCACCGTCGCGCTGGTGGCCGTGCTGCTGCCCGTCATGTTCCTGGGCGGGCTGACCGGACGGCTGTTCCGGGAGTTCGGCGCGACCCTGGCGGGCGCGGTGGTGATCTCCTCGTTCGTGGCGCTCACGCTCACGCCCATGCTGTCGACGCGGCTTCTGCGGGGGCACAGCGGCCACTCGCGTTTCTATCACCTCACGGAGCCCGCGTTCCGCGCGATGACCGGGAGCTACCGGAGCGCCCTCGAATGGACGATGGCCCGGCGCTGGATGGCCCTGCCGCTGATCGGCATCTGCGCGGCGCTCATCGTGCTGTTCGTCAACGTGCTCCCGGCCGAGCTGTCGCCTCTCGAGGACCGCAGCACCATCCGGATCAGCGCCAAGGGGCCCGAGGGAGTCACCTACGCCTACATGGACGACTTCATGGATCGTCTCGGCGCCCTGGTGGCGAAGGAGGTCCCCGAGCGGGAGGAGGTGATCTGGCTCACCTCGCCGGGCTTCGGCGCAAGCTCGTCGGTCAACTCAGGCTTCCTGAGACTGCGATTGGTGCATCCCTCGCAGCGGACGCGCAGCCAGATGGAGATCGCCGACGCGCTCAGCCAGGCCATCACCTCGCTGCCCGGGGCCCAGACCTTCGTGACACAGGAACCGACGATCGCCGTGGGCCGGCGACGCGGGCTGCCGGTCCAGTTCGTACTGCAGGCCCCGACGATGGAGAAGCTCAAGCAGGCGCTGCCCCTCTTTCTCGACCAGGCCAGGGCCAATCCCGCGTTCTCGGCCGTCGACGAGGACCTGGTGTTCGACAAGCCCGAGCTGCACGTCGAGATCGACCGGGCCCGGGCGCGCGACCTGGGGATCTCGACCGTCGACATCGCCCAGACCGTCCAGTTCTCGTTCAGCGAGCAGCGTCTGGGCTTCTTCGTGATGGACGGCAAACAGTACGAGATCGTCGGGCAGGTGGCGGCCCCCAACCGCAACGAGACGGCGGACCTGCGGAACCTCTACTTCACCGCGCGCAACGGAGCGCCGGTGCAGCTCGACAGCCTCGTGGACATCTCCGAGCGATCGAGCCCTCCCCAGCTCTATCACTTCGACCGCTACCTGTCGGCCACGGTCTCGGCCGCGCTCGCGCCGGGGTTCACGATGTCACAGGGGATCGAGGCGATGCAGGCGATCGCCGCCCGGACTCTCGACGACTCCTTCCACACCGCCCTGGCCGGCGAATCGCGTGACTTCGAGGAGAGCTCCAACACGCTGGCCTTCGTCTTCGTGCTGGCGGTGGTGCTGCTCTACCTCGTGCTCGCGGCCCAGTTCGAGAGCTTCCGCGACCCGTTCACCATCATGCTGACGGTGCCCCTGGCGCTGGCCGGCGCGCTCTTCTCCCTGTACTGGTACGGGCAGACGCTCAACGTCTTCAGCCAGATCGGCATGATCATGCTGATCGGCCTGGTGACCAAGAACGGCATTCTGATCGTGGAGTTCGCCAACCAGCGGCGGATCGCGGGGCGCCCGCTGAGGGAGGCCACCATCGAAGCCGCCGTGGCGCGTCTGCGGCCGGTGCTGATGACCAGCCTCTCCACCATCCTCGGCATCCTGCCGATCGCCCTGGCCCTCGGCGCGGGCTCCGAGAGCCGCATCCCGATGGGGATCGCCGTCATCGGCGGCATGATCCTCGGCACGCTGCTCACGCTCTTCGTCGTCCCGGCCATGTACAGCTACCTGACGCCGGCCAGGGTCGGGGGCGTGAGCCTCGGCGACATCGACGACCAGGCGGCCTGACCGCCCCTGCCGATAGGCCCCTCCCGGACGAGCTTTCCGCGTGACCCCTTCAATTGACAACTGTCAATACAATAGTTACTGTAGACACATGAGCAGACCAACCCCCACGTTCCTCCTGGGCAACACCGGCATGCTCGCCGCCGCCGCTCCGTGGTGCCGGCCGCTGGAGAACCTCGACCTGGGGATCCTCCTGCTCGTCCAACCGTGGCTCTCGGGCGAGGGCATGCGGCGCGCCCGGATGCAGCAGGAGCTGGCACGGCTCGCGGAGGGCCTCCCGCTCGGGCCGACCTACTTCCAGAGGATCAAGAGATCGGTTTCGCGGCTGGAGGAGATGGGAGCGCTTCGCGGGTCCGGTGACGGCCGATCGCGCCGGTTCGTGATGACGCCCGCCGGTTTCGCCTCGTTCATCCTCAACCTGCGCGTGCTGCGCGCCGACCCGACCCTCGACGGCAGCGAGTTCGAGCTGAAGCGCGCCGTCGTGTCGCTGTGGAACGTCGCCCTCGATCGCCTGGCGGAGCTCCCCGACGGTACGAACCTGCCACCGCGAATGGAGAAGTTCCTGGACGAGGTCGAGCGGATCGAGATCCACGGCCAGCGTGTGATCACCCCGAGGTCGTCGGCGCCGCGCTGGATGTCCTCCAGCTGATCGCGGCGCAGCGCGAGCGCGTCGAAAGCCTTCTCGAGTCGGCCCGGGCGAGTCTCGACGGAGCCGATCGCAACGCCGATGTCCTGCGGGGGATGGATCTGTCGCGTATCACGGCCGGCCGGGGGATGGACGGCGCCGTCTCGTTGCTCGAGTCCTCGCCCGAGACGCTGGCCATGATCCGCGACCTGGTCTCGGGCGTACTGCCCAGGCTGAGCCTGCGGGCGGCGGTGCTGCGATACGAGTCGTACCTGCAGTATCTGGACGGACTGAGCTCGCTGTACGGGCGGGAGCTCGTGGCGACGCCGATCGAATCGCTGCGCGGGCTGCTCGCGCGTCGGAGACGATGAACGATGGGCTCTCCGGGCGCGCACCGTGAGCTCCTCGAGGCGATCCGCGCACGCGAGCACGGTCTGGCTCCGAGCGAGGACGCGGCGCTGCGCGACGCGGCCGCGGCTCTGCGGGTACGGGCCCGCAACGGCTCCCCCCGTGCGGACCTGCTCGTGGATTGTTTCGCCCTGACCAGCGAGATCGCCTGGCGTGCGCTGGGGCAGCGCCCGTTCGACGAGCAGATCCTTGCCGGACTCGCGCTTCAGGAAGGGCGGATGGTCGAGATGCAGACCGGCGAAGGGAAGACGCTGGCCGCGGTCGCCCCGCTGGCGCTCGAGGGGCTGGCCGGCGGCGGGGTGCACCTGCTCACTTTCAACGACTATCTGGCCGCCCGTGACGCGGAATGGATGGGTCCTATCTACCGGGAGCTGGGGCTCACGGTGTCCTTCGTTCGCGAGGGGCTCGACGCGGCCCGGAGACGGTCGGCCTATGGAAGCGATGTCACCTACCTCACGGTGAAACAGGCCGGGTTCGACTACCTGAGGGACGGTATCTGCCTCGAGACCGGGGACCGGGTCCAGCGGGCGCTGAGCTTCGCCCTCGTGGACGAGGCCGACTCGATCATGATCGACGAAGCCCGCATCCCGCTCGTGATCGCCGGCAGCATCGACGACCCCGGTGCCGATCCGGCGCAGATCGCCTCGATCGCGCGGCGCCTGAAGCCCGGTGAGGAGGTGGGCACGGACGAGTACGCCCGCAACGTCTTTCTCACCGAGCGTGGCGTCGCACGCGTGGAGACGACGCTGGGGTGCGGCAACCTCTACTCGACACGGAACAACCGCCTGCTCGCCGATCTGCGCAATGCGCTGCACGCCGCGTTTCTGCTGCGCCGCGACGTGGACTACATCGTGAGGGAGGGGCGGATCGAGCTCGTGGACGAGCTGACCGGCCGGGTGGCCGAGAACCGCCACTGGCCCGACGGGCTGCAGACGGCGGTCGAGGCGAAGGAAGGGCTCGTTCCCCGGCAGGAAGGACGCATTCTCGCCTCGATCGCGATCCAGCACTTCCTGGGAAAGTATCCGCGGCTGTCCGGGATGACGGCAACGGCCCGGCCGGCCGCGCGCGAGCTGGCGGAGGTCTACCGGCTCGAGGTCGTGACGATCCCGACACACCGGCCCTGCGTCAGGGTCGACCAGCCCGACATGGTGTTCGCGGACCGGGCCGCCAAGAGGCGGGCGCTGATCGAGGAGGTCGCGCGGGTGCACGCCGCGAGCCGGCCCGTCCTGGTCGGCACGATCAGCGTGCAGGAATCGGACGGCCTCGCCGCGGACCTCCGGGCGGCGGGCATCGGCTGCAGCGTCCTCAACGCGAGAAACGACGCGCAGGAGGCGGCGATCATCGCGCAGGCGGGTGCACCGGGCGCCGTGACGATCTCCACCAACATGGCGGGCCGTGGGACCGACATCCGGCTCGGCGGTGCGGACGGCCGCGAGAGCGCGCGCGTGGCCTCACTCGGGGGGCTGCACGTCATCGGGACCAACCGGCATGAAAGCCGTCGCATCGACGAGCAGCTTCGTGGGCGGGCGGGCCGACAGGGTGATCCCGGCTCGTCGCGTTTCTTGATCAGCCTCGAGGACGACCTGCCGCGACGATACGGCATGAGAAAACTGCTTCCCTCGATCTACTTCGACCCGGAGTTCTCCGCGGGCCACGGCCTCACACAGCGGGCCGTCCACCGGGAGGTCGCGCGGCTCCAGAGGATCGTCGAGGGGCAGCACGGCGATATCCGCAAGCGGTTGCTGGAAACCGCCCGGCTGATCGAGCAGCAGCGCGTCGCCCTGCAGCGATGGCGACGCGAGGTGCTCGAGGGGACGGTGGGCCCCGGCCTCCTCCCGGAACGCAGCCCGCAGCGTTGGGAGGCAATGCTCTCCGTCTGCGGAGAGGAGCAGCTCCGCCTCATCGAAGGCCGTCTGACGCTGCTCGCGATCGACCGGTGCTGGAGCGAGCACCTCGCCGACATGCAGGCGCTGCGCGACGAGGTCCATCTCGTCACGCTCTCAGGCAAGGACCCGCTCACCGAGTTCTACCGGGAGGCCAGGGAGGCGTTCGAGCGGCTTCTCGTCCGCGTGGACGATCGGGTTCTCGAGACGTTCGAGCGGATCGAGATCCGCGCCGGGGGGGTGGACTGGGACCGTGAGGGCCTGCGGGGCCCCTCCTCCACATGGACCTATCTCGTGGACGACAACGTCTTCGGGAGCAACCTCTTCATGAGCCTGGCCCGGAACCCCGCCATCGCGGCTTGGGCCGTGCTGGCGCACGCGCCCCTGCTGATCGTGTGGGGGGCGGTCCTGAGATGGCGGCGCTGGCGCAGGGCGCGCTCAGTACGCGATGGTGAACACGGAGACCCGGTCGTTCTCGCGGTCGGCGACGAAGAGCCGGCCGGCACTCGAGACTCCGAGACCTGAGGGGTATCGCAGGAGACCCTCGGTCCAGCCGCGTCCCGACTGCCGTCCGCGGAAGACACCATCCGTTCCGAGGATCACGATTCCCGCCGCCCGTCTGGTCGGCGAGGAACAGGTTGCCTCGTCCGTCGGCGGCGATGGCCGTGGGAAAGGCCATCTCCTCGCTCAGCGGCCCGGTGAGCGGTACGAACGCGGCGGCCTCCTTCTTCGCGACGTACACCCGCCTCTCGACGCTCTCGATCGCGTAGAATCTCGCCGGTGCCGCCCACGGTGATGTCCGAGAAGGAGTGCTGTCCCCGAGGCAGCGCAACCTGGCGCTTGATGCCTCCGGCCTCGTCGAGCATCAGCACCCGGGCGTGGAAGATGTCGAGCAGGTAGAGATTGTCGCTCCCGTCGAGCGCGATCGACCTCGTGGTGGTCGGGCCCGACGCGGTGTCGCCGGATGGCTCGACATAGGAGAGAAACGCCCCCGAGCCCGAGACGCGCGCCACCCGGCGGAGCCTTCCGTCGAGGACGATCAGATCCCCCCCGGACGTGACGGCCACCTTGATCGGGTAGGGAAGCTGCGTCAGACGGATCTCGGGCTGCGCCGTGACCGTCTCACCGTCGATCGTGTAGCGCAGGAGCCGCCCGTTGCCGGTGTCGGCCACCACGAGCAGCGACCCCGCGGATCCGACCGCAACGTCCTCCGGCTGCTTCAGCCCGCCTCCTTCCGCGTCGAAGTAGACCCCCGGCTGCGGCGTCAGACGCACGCCTTCGGCGGCGTACGCGAGTCCGGACATCGCGATGAGCGCGAGAGCCGCCGGTACCAGGCCGGCCGGAACGAGACGTCGCATCGGGGTCACCTTCTCTGTCCGAGGTGGCACTGCACGCAAAGGTCCGCCTCCGGGTCGAGCTGCGTGAACGACTTGTAGGGTGAAGCATGCGGCTCGTGGCAGCTCATGCAGTCCAGTGTGAGATTCTTGTTGCGTGGATCGGTCACCTTGTCGCCGATCGGGTGCGTCGAATGCTTCCCCCAATCGTGGCACGTCCCGCAGAGATCGAGCACATTGTCGGCCTGCAGCAGGAAAACGGCACTGCTCGCGTGCGGAGAGTGGCAGGTGGTGCAATCCCCTTCCTCGGCCGGCGGGTGCTTGACCGCCGCCTTCTCCAGCGTATCGAGCGTCGCCTGGTGGCAGGAACCGCACAGCGGCTTGACCGGCTTGCGCAGCAGGGAGCCTTCCTTCGAGGCATGCGGGTTGTGGCAGTTGAGGCACCCCACTCCATCGATCGCCGGCCAGTGGACCCTGTTGCTGGTCACGATTCCGTTCACCACCTCGCTGTGGCAGCCACGGCAGACCTCGAACCCTTCTCTCTTCGTCCTGAGCGGTTCGGGAGAGGAAGGATCCATGTGGCACTGGCTGCACATCCGGTTGATCATCGGCGGGTGCACGTCCGCCCAGATGATCCCCGCATTGTCCGAGCCGTGGGGGTCGTGGCAGGAGGTGCACCGCGCCTTGGCCACCGGGTACTTCATGTGCGCGCTCGTGAAGGCCGGCTGATCGGTACGATGGCATCCCGTGCACAACTCGGGAACGCCCTTCTTCAGAAGCGACCCGTTGCCCTTCGACGCGTGCGGGTCATGACACGACAGGCACCCCTTCTGCACGGGGCTGTGCTTGAACTTGCTCTGCGCCGCGTGAGCCACGATATCGCCGTGGCAGGTGCCGCACAGCGTCTCGCCGGCCGCCTTCAGGTTGTTCCTGTTCTGCGACCCGTGGGGATCGTGGCACTCGATGCATCGGCCCGCGGCCGCGGGCGGATGGACACTCGCCGGCTCCTCGGGGATCAGACCGGAGTGACAGTTCGAGCAGATGGCATCCGGGTCCGCCGCGAGCAGCTTTCCGTGCGACGAGGTGTGGGGGTTGTGACAGTCCACGCAGGCGCCCTCCTTGACCGGCGTGTGCACGAAGGGCAGCGCCATGGTCTCCTGGAACGCCGTGTGGCACTGCAGGCAGATCTTCCCGCGGGCCCCCGTCTTCAGATGGAACTTGTCCTGCGCGCGCGCATGGCTGGCGACGAACGGCGCGACAGCCGTCACGAACGCGATCACCGCTGCGGCGCGCCACCTCATCTCGATCCTCCCTGCTGCGCCGGCACGTTGTGACACTCCTCGCAGGAGCCGGCGGCGAACGGAGCGTGCTCGACGTCCTTGAACAGCCTCGGGTCCTTCGAAGCGTGCGGCGCATGACAGCTGATGCAGTTGATCACGTTCGGGTCGATGCCGAGATGAGCGGTCGAGAATGCGGCATCTTCCAGTGCATGGCACTCGCCGCACAGCGTGCGCACCGGCCGGGCCAGCAGCCGCCCCTGTCCCGAGGAGTGCGGCGCGTGGCAGCGCAGACAGTCGCGCGCGGCGGGGGGATGGGTCACGTCCTTCTGCATCGTCTCCCTGATGTCGCCGTGGCAGCTCAGGCACAGGTCGGGGCTCTGCGCCAGCAGCAGCTTGTTGATCTTCGCCTGGTGCGGGCTGTGGCAGGAGGTGCACTTGCCCGCCGCCACCGGCGCGTGCCGGCTCGTGGCGGCGGCCAACGCCTCACCGACGTCCGAATGGCACTGGCCGCAGAGCTCGCCCTGCGGTTCGACGATCATTCCGGCGATGTTGGACGCGTGCGGCGCGTGGCAGGCGAGACAGTCCCCGTCCAGGAACGGCGGGTGGCCCACGCCTCCCGTCTCCTGCTTCATGAGATCGCCGTGGCAGGTGGCGCACAGCGTGGACCCGGCCGACTTCAGCAACTTCGGCACATCGGAGCCATGTGGCGAGTGGCAAGCGGTGCAGGTGCCGAGGAGCACCGGCTGGTGCACGTCCGTCCCCTGGAACGAAGCCTGGGCGTCTCCGTGGCACTGGTAGCAGACCTCGTCGGTGCGCGCGTTGAGCATCCCGCGCACGTTCGACCCGTGCGGGTTGTGGCAGGTGGTGCACATCCCCTCTTCGTAGGGCGCGTGCGGGGCCTTGACCGACGGCTCCGGGCCGGGCACCTCGTGACAGCTTCCGCACAGGGCCGCGCCCTCGGCGAGGAGCAGCGACGGCCCCTTGGAGGCGTGCGGGGCGTGGCAGGACAGGCAGCCGTCCCCGTCGGTGAGCGCGGGGTGCGCAAACGCCACCTCACCCCCCTTGTCGCCGTGGCACTCCGTGCAGAGGTCGTTTCCCTTCCGGGCCAGGAGCTTTCTCTGAGGCGAGGCATGCGGATCGTGGCACGAGAGGCACATCCCCTCGGTGAAAGGTGGGTGGACATGGTCTCCTCCCCCCTTCAGGGTCGCCTCGTCGTGGCACTGGAAGCAGAGGGCGCTGCCCTCCGCCGTGACCGCAAAGGGGGTGTCCGACGCAGGTGCCGCATGGCACGAATCACAGCTCGCGTCGGCCACGGGCGGATGAACGCTCGTCTTGAGCAGCTTCGCCGCCTTCGAGGAATGGGGATCGTGACATCGGGTGCAGTCGGCTTTCTCGACCGGATACCCCTCATGGGCCTTGCTGAAGCCCTCCTTGCCGGGATCGTGGCACGACAGGCACAGCTCGGTGGAGGGCCGGGAGAGCAGGTCAGGCTGATCCGAGCTGTGGGCGAGGTGACACGCCCCGCAGCCATCATTGTTCATGACCGCGTGCACCACCGGCCTCTCGAAAGCCTTTCGATCGTGGCACTGGTAGCAGGCCTCGGCCCCTTCCGACTTCAGGAGATGGCTGCCGGATGATGCGTGCGGATCGTGGCAGCTCGTGCACTTGCCCGAGCGCAGAGCGGTGTGGACGTGAGCCTTGTCGAGACCGATCGTCTCGGCCGAATGGCACTCGAGGCAGAGCTGGTTCCCCTCCTTTTTGAGGATCAGCTTGCCGACGAGCCCGTGGCGCAGGTGGCAGGTCTCACAGTTCGAGTCCCTGACGCCGGGGTGGGCCGCCTTGAGCGGGAGATACTTCTCGGCGAAGTCGGAGTGGCAGTCGAGACACTCCTTCTTCTTGAAGCTCTTGCGCTGGGCGAGCGCCGATTCCGCGGTGACGGTCCAGAGCAAGACCACGCACAGGGCGAAAAGCCCCAGCTTCCCGCTCCAGCGTCCCGACCCGCCGACCCGCATCTCCCCTCCGACAGGAGCCCTCAATCCGCCTGTTTGCTCTTCGTGGTCCCGGCGCTTCCCGCGCTCGCCCCGCCACCATCCGCTGCAAATCTCAGGCCAAGCAGCTCGTCCAGCTCGCGGCCGGTGACGAACACCTCGACGTCGGAGGCGGCGCGCAGCTTCTCGCCCCACTCCTTGAGCGCGGCCTCCTGCTTGCGCTCCGCCACCTTCGGCCCGAGCTCCTTGCGCACCGCCGTGTAGGGGCGGGGCTCTGGTGCAACGCAATCCCGGACATGCAGCACGTAGTAGGGGCCGCCGGGCGCCGCGTAGAACCTGTCGTCTTCGGGCGAGGCCCCCGCGAGCGCCTTCTGAACGCCCTCCGGCAGGGTGGGAACCGCGAGCAGTCCCCCGCCGAACGACAGGAGGCCCGGGTACTTTTCGGCGGTGGCCTGTCCTTCCGCGTTCTCGCGGATCCACTTCAGGTCGGTGCCCTTGCGCAGCCTGTCGAGGGCCGCCTCCGCGTCCTGCCGTCGATCGAAGGCAATGCCGTCGAGACGCAGCATCTCGGGCGACGTGTAGTCCGTGATGTGCTCTTCGTAGTACTGCTTCAGGTCGGCCTCGGTGATCTTGATGTCGGGGTTGACTACCTTCTTCATGAACGCGGCGAAGAGCAACCCGTTGAGCTGCTCCCTGACCGCGTTCTTGTACTCATCGGTGCTCTCCAGGCCGTATCGTTGCGCCTCCAGCATGGCGGCGCGCTCGAGCAGCAGCTTGTCGAGGACCCCGGGCACCTCCTCGTTCACCCGTTTCCTCTCCATCGCGCTCTCCATCCCGTGATAGAACTGCTTCTCGACCGCCGCCGTGAGGTCCTTGACGGTGACCGGACCGCTCCCCTTCACTTCCGCCACCACTCGTTCGTCCTTCCGCAACAGGTCCAGGTTGGCCGGCCCGGCGTCGAAGTCGAGACTGTCGAGAACCTTCTTGTCGATCGTCGTGTACCGCTTGCGCAGGTCGTCCATGTAGTCGCGCAGGGCATCCTGCCGGCGCGCCTGGAGGATCATGTCCGTCGCCTGCTGTTTCTTCGCGGGGTCATCGGGATACCGTTCGTCGACCAGCCTGAGCACCGCATATCCGTTGTCGAGCTTGACCGGCCCGCCGGCCTCGCCCACCTTCAGCTTCGAGAGAACCTGCGCGACCTCCGGCCGGAACCTCGAGGCCGGCTCGTACGGCCCCACCTCGCCTCCCTTGGCCGAGCCGGAGGTCTTGACTTCCGTCGCGAGCTTGTCGAAGTCGCCACCGTTCTCGACTGCGGCGGCGAAGCCTCGGGCATCGTCCTCGCGCTCGAACAGCACGGAGCCGACCTTCCACTCACGGATCAGGTCCCGGTACAGTTTTTCCACCTTGTCCGGCTCGGCGTCCGTGATCTCGCTCACCTGTTTCTTCGCCAGCAGGCTCCGGATCACCTGCATCCGGATCGCGTCCATCTGACCCGCGATCTCCGGCTGCTCGTCGAGGCCGATGTTGCGCGCTTCCTGCAGGATCAGCCGGACGTTGATGAGCCGATCCAGGAGCGCCGAGGGATCGGGGCGATGCACCTTGGCCTGCGGCTCCGTCATGCCCTGGTGCAGGGCGCTGAGCTGGACGAGAAGGTCCTCGAGCAGGATCGGCTCACCGTTGACCCGCGCCACGGCCTCCTTCCCGTCGATCAAGGGCAGCTTCGCGGCTCCGCGAACCGCCGGGGACAGCGCGGCGAAGCCGAGCAGCGTCATGGCAAGCAGACGGGATCCGGGTCCGAACCTCATGGAGCTCCTTCCACAGGGGTCAGGATGGAGGTGATCAGGCCGCGGGCCATCCTGGCCGCGAGCTGGTGCGCCGTCTCCACCCTGCCCACATCGAAAAAGAAAACGCCGTCGTCTCCGCGGCCGTGGCTGACCGATGACCATATCACCTGCCGGCTCGCCGTATCGATGGCCCGCGCCGTGAAGTCCACGATCGGCTCCGACACGCCCGCGGCGGCCTCATTGTAATCGTCCACTTCGCCGAACAGCACCACGTCCACGTTCAGCATCGTGCGCAGCAGATCCGATTGCGGTATGGAGGGCCCCTCCTGCTGGATGAACCGGGACCTCAACAGCGTCTGCCGGACGACCCCCGGCTCCACCACCTCGACTTCGCCCGCGTCGACGAGATACCGGACCACCTGCAGCGTCACGATCTCTCCGGCGTTGCGTGTCGGCGTGCCGTTGGTGAAGGGAAGTACGGCCACCCGCGGCCGGTTCCTGATGGTCTGATCCGGGACGCCCGGAGCGGTAGAACCTGTCAGGCCTGTACCGGCGCTTCACCTTGACGGTGGCTCCCTCCGGTCCAGCCGCCCCCGTCAGATACCCCGCAAGGGAATCCGCCAGGCGCCCCACGACCGTCGAGAGCACGACGGCCGGGTCCGTGACCCGGGTCATCCCGAGGAACCCGGGATTCTGGTCACCCGCCTCCTCGGCGCTTTCCATCCAGAGTATCCGCGCTTCGCTGCCGGTGCTGACCAGGCGGCACGTCAGGCCCACCCGTGGCGACCCGGTCGTCGAGTACAGATCCACCGAGGTGACCAGCACACCCCGGACGTCCGTCTGTGCCGCGAACGCCTCACCCATCTCGCCCGAGAGGCCGCCCGTGTACCGCATCCGGTTGCGCCGCATGAACGCGCCGAGATCGTCTTCGGCCAGCAGCGGGACGAAGCGCGCCTCGAGCGCCCCGATCAGCGCCGCACGGACTTCCGGGACCGGCGTCGTGATCCCGGCCAGGTTCACCAGCGGCAGGACGGCGATCTCGGATCCGGCCCGGTCCGGGACCGGCACGGCGACCCGCCCCTGCCCCGCCACCGCGGTGGACACCGCCGCCGGGAGGCTCAGCAGCGCCGCCACGATGATCGGCCCGGCGCGGCCGTTCAATCCCGCGGGCATTCACGCCCTTCCGTCACTTGAACAAGGCATTGATCAGGTCCTCGACCGCCTTCATCGTGACCACGTTCATCGGTTCACCGCCGCCGCCGAACAGCCGCTTGGCCGCCCCGACACCTCCCTGCGTGGACGAGGAGCTCCAGACCAGCCTGCCCGTCTGCCCCTCCAGCATCTCCAGACTCAGCGAGATGGCATTGGCCGTCGCCGACCCCGACCGCACCTCGCCGTATTCGAGCACGGTGCCGGTGATGACGACGTCGGCGTCGAGGTTCTTGGCCAGTGCCACGACCTGCTCCGCCGTCGGCGCGGTCTGGTCGGTGAGCCCCACTCGAGATATCGCGCGCGCGACCTCGCCGGGCGGCACCACGTAGACCGCCCCGGTGGCCTGGAGCATCGTCATGAAGACGTCCCGGACCCTCTCGGACGCCCTGGCCGAAGGTGTCAGGTTGGAGAAGGGCACCACAGCCACGGTCCGGATGAGGCTGAAGTCCATCTCCGGATCGTGGAAGGTCGACACGGCCGTACGATGCGCCGCGCACCCGGTCAGCGCGAGCGCCAGCGCGATGCACCCTGCGAGGACTCTCGTGTTCATGTCCATGTTCCTCCGACGATACCGCGTGACCGGGCTTCTCATCAGAACCACATACGCATGGTGCCCGTGACGCCCTCGGTGGTCGTTACAGTCTCGTTCGATTCGTATTTCGTCTTCTCGTATCCAACGTCGACATACCAGCGATCAGAGATGTTCCACCGGACCCGCGGCGAAAATACCTGGAAGCGCGATTGCAGATCGGAACGGTACGATTCGTCGAACCTCATGAGGAGTTGCAGGCTGCCTCCGGGAAGAGGCGTCCAGCTCGCCGAGTAGTTTCTCAGGAACCTGTCTTCGGCCTCCGTCTCGTGCTCGAGCCTGTACGAATAGAAGAGGTACAGCGTGGGCAGGGGCCGATACGTGACGCTGGCCTGGGCCGATCGCGTGGTCCGGTCTGCGACGAGAGTGGTGGCCGGGCTGTCCGTGTGCGTCGCGCGGCTGTCGTACAGGAGGTTGAGCGTCGTCGTCCGATGCGGGATCAGCGTCGCGAGAGCGCTCACCTGCGTGGTGTCGGTGCGCCTGCCGTCGGAGCCTGACGCGTACGACTTGCCCAGACTGACGTTCGTCGTGACCCCGCGATACAGCTCGGCGGTGCTGTACAGGTAAACCGAGCTGGTGTCGGTCGTGTCCCCCTCGATATCGGACGATCTTCCGCTGAACACGAGCGTGTGCTGGAGTGTGTCGAGCGGCACGGCCCTCAACGAAGCCGTGTAGAGGTACTCGATCCGATCCCCCTCCCGGTCCTGCCCATCCTCCCGTGCGACACGCGCCGACACCGAGTAGACAGGGCCGAACGCATGCCTCAAGGAGAACCCGTTGGACAGCGTATACGTGAACGGCTGGGGATCCTGGTCGCGCGCCGTATAGGTCATTTCATAATAGAGCATCGGCCGGCTCAGAATCCTCACCCTGAGATCCGAGGTGAGTCGCTGGATCGTCTGGCTCGTCCGCCCCTCCGCCTCGGCTGCCGGGACGGTGAGCGCCGCCGAAAGCTCGGTGACGAAGATGTTTGGCCAGCTCGCCGCGTTGGGAACGCTGTTGTCCAGAGGGCGCGTCACGACCTTGATGTACCGGCTCGATTGCCTGGAGAACCTGATCTCGAATCGCGTTCTGGGCTGGACGAGAGGAGGCTGCCCCGGCTCGGTCGCCGTGTCGGCCGGGTGCACCGTCTGTCGCAGCGTCCAGGTCATGTTGTCCGGGCTGGTGTAGATCTCCCATGAGAAGGCGTTGGCGATGTCCGGGGGCAGCTCGCGGTCCACCCAGAGGTACAGCGTATTCACGTCGGTCGGTGTGGCCAGATCCAGGCCCATGTTGCGAGGACGCGTATCGCCGGCCGGTGGCGGCAGCCCGAGGTCCAGCCCGGCCGACGCGGACTGGTTGCCGTCGATCAGCGCAGGGTTGCTGGTGAGCGGATCGGTCGTCGGCGTCAGGGTGATGAGCGAGAGTCCCTGGCTGGCGAACACGATCGACACCACCTCTCCGTTGCCCGACGTGGTGACGTCCGCGGTCTTGTAGGTGACGTCGTACTCGGTGGAGAACTGAACCTTCCTGTCGAGCCAGGAATCCGCATACGAAACCCGGCCGAGGTGGCTGAGGGTATCGATCGTGGTGTCCTCTATCCGGTCGGTCGACCTGCCGAGACTGCCATGGTAATAGAAGCCCACCTTCTCCTTCAGGTCGTACCTGCCGATCAGCTCCGCCACGTCGTCGGTGCGGTCCTGGGTGAGCCGCTCTTCGTCGTAATTGTTCGTCCGGCTCAACCGCATCGTCACCTCGGGCAGCCCCTCGGGACGCCATCCCAGGACGGTGTTGTACACCTCCTGCGTGTTCTTCGTGGAGAAGCCGCCCGACTCCTGCTTGTCGTCGGTCCGGTAGTAGCCGAGCTGGGCGGAGTAGAGCGGTGTGCGCAGAAGCAGGTTGGCGTAGGGGCTGAGACGCTGGGTGGTCGCCCGGCCGTTGCCGAAGTCACCCCACGTGTCGGAGGCGTTTCTCTCGAAGACACCGCCCAGGACGAACCGGAGGTTGGGGTAGAACCGCCAGGAGACATCGAGGCCGTATCGCTGCAACAGCGTGTCACCGGTCGTCTTGAAGACGATCCCGTTGGGATCTTCCGTTTCCTGATGGTTGCGACCTGCCGTGAGCTCCACGAATCCGCTAGCCTCCTGTGCCGACGCGCCCCGTGCCGCCGCCATGAGGATGATGGCGCCCACGAGCCCCACCTGTACCGCCCTGGTTCCCGCCAAGCACCGCTTCATGGTTTCGCGTCGCGCCGCCACTCAAACAGTTACCTTTCTCCCGACAGGGCTACGCCATACGGGTCGTCGCCGACGTCGGTCCGGGCCGTCGTCTCCTTGCTCACCAGGCGCACCGCCTGGACCTCGTCGGCTCCCGGAATGACGAGGTACAGATTGAACCCCTCGTCGTCGATCGTCATGTTCTCGACGTCCCCGTCCGCCGGGATCGCATCGACCGGCAGAAGCGAGAGACGGTCGTAGATATCCACCGAGTCGGTGCCGCGGATCGCCAGGTAGAGCCGATCGGTCTTCGGGTCCACCTTCACCGCCGTCGCCCCCGACCCCACGTACACTCTTCGCGTCACCGACAGCGAAAGCGGATCGATGAGGACCATATTGGGCGAGGACTTGTGGATCACGTACAGCACGTCTCCCGCCTGGTTGAACTGTCCGCGGATGGGGCTGGCATCGGTGGAAACCGTCCCCACGAGGGCCCGGCTGCCGATATCGATGACCGTGAGCGTGCTCTCGGCTGTGTTGAAGACCCATGCCCGCTTCCCCTCACGGTCCAGCAGGATCGATGTCGGGTTGCTCCCGACCGGGATGCGGGTCCGCTCCGTCAGCCCGATGGCATCGATCAGACTCACCGTGTCGGACCCCGAGTTGACGCTCAGAAGGGTCCGTCCGTCGGGGGTGAGGGCGAGCTCGCGCGGCTCGTCGCCCGCCCGCAGCTCCAGCCTCTCGAGCGGAGCCTGCTCCAGCAGCCCGACCGCCTCGATGATGTCCTGCCCTGCGTCGGCGACATAGGCTCGGCGCCTCTCCGGATCGAGGGCGAGCCCGGTGGGTCGGCCGCCGGTGGGAACGATGCCGATCACCCGGCCGCTGGTCTTGTCGAAGAACGTCAGGATGTTGGAGCCGCGACTCGAGGCGAGCCCGATCGTGTCCGCCGCCGGCGCAGGCGGCTTCTCGGCGCGAAAAACCGCGGAGAATCCGTCGCCGGCCGCCATCGACTTGTGAAAATCGAGTGTCAGCAGGA
Source organism: uncultured Acidobacteriota bacterium (assembly GCA_963806495.1). Lineage (GTDB taxonomy): Bacteria > Acidobacteriota > Polarisedimenticolia > JACPZX01 > DASXTC01 > CAWDYA01. The sequence goes on from CAWDYA010000008.1 coordinate 635,204, forward strand.
CTACGACCTCGCGTCGTTTCTCGACCTTGAATGGGAAGGCGATCATCACCGGCGCGTCCGGCACGGCCAGCTCCGCGGTGCCCTCGTCCTTCTCGATGGCCGCCTTGGTAACGGTGACCGACAGGCCCGCATAGCTGCCGGGCGGAAGCGCCGCCGAGGCGAGACGTCTCTCGCGGGTGAGGCTCGAGGCGTCGACCGAGGTCATTTCGAGTGTCAGCGGGGGGCGCGTGCCGTCGGTGCCGACGGCGGAGATCTCAGCGAGGCGGAAGCGGAGCCGGGAGGTATCCTGTGGAAACGGAAGCAGATAGACGGTCAACCCGCCCTGGTCCCGAAGCACCGGCCGCGCGGCCATCGAAGCGCCATGAGGTCCTCCCGCAGCGAGGAGCAGGACCAGAAGCGCGCCCGCAATGCAGCCCAAGAGGCCCCCCAGAGTACCGCTTCATCGACCACGTGTCGTGAGGCACAGTAGGTTACCACAGTGGGGGCCGGCCGAAGCCGGCCCCCGTCAATGGAGAGGATCAGGCCACAGCGACCTGTTTCCCCGTTAGTCCTTGTTGTGGCACTTGTTGCAGAGCACCCTCTGGTTCACCGCGAAGGTGGTGGCAGGACGGTCGTAGTAACCGGCCTGCATCTGCGCCACGGTGTAGCCACGGTTGTACTGCCCCTCGTTGCCGAACGGCAGGTTCGGGTCGGCAGAGTTGGCGATGTCCACGCCCGGATAGACGGGCGCGCCGGCGTCCTCGAGAGTCATGAACTCGGCCTCGTTGTTCCACCGCAGAGCGTACTTCCAGGCCGAGGCATGGGCACGATGGCAGCTCAGGCAGAGCACCCGGTCGCTGGAAGTGGGACCATCCAGTGTCGCGGAAGCCGTCTCCAGAGCGGTCGTCGACGTCGTGTTGAGCGCATACGGAACCAGCGAGGTGAACGAGTTGCCCGAGGTCCCGGTCAGGTCGCCGGTCTTCACGTACTTGTTGTAGATGGCGGCCTGCGTGCCGAGCGTGTCCTCCACCGGGTGAACGGTGTTCATCGCGGTCGTGGTGTGCATGCCGGGATGGCAGGTCGCGCACCACTCCGCCCAGGTGGCGTAGCCGTGCTGGGTGCCATGGCCGTAGGCCACTCGCACCTGGTCCGCCGGCGTGGTCTCCTTCTTGTTGTAGGAGCTCGGAACCACGGCGGCCGGATTGCCCGGGAACGGACCCGGGTTGGTCGGGTTGACGTAGTTCGGCCCGCCGAGGAGCCGGTAGACACCGTACGCCTCACCCACGGGGGGAACGCCGCCGTAGGAGCCGGCCTCGGTGATCGGCTCGTATGTGCCGGTCGAGGGCGGATAGACGATGCTGTCGAAGCCATCATCGATGCGGCGCGCGCGGCTGTGCGGATCGTGACAGCTCGTGCAGCTCAGGTCGGACGAGTTCATCGTCCCGCCGGGAGCGGTCCCGTCAATCTGAGTGTAGCCGTTGTTCACGGCCTGGATGTTGTGACCGCGCTCGCGGCCCAGGTTCGAAACCGGGGCGCCGTACGACGCGAGCGTGCTCTTGTCGGTGATCGGCCTGATCCAGCCGAAATCGCCACCCGGAGTCATCTGCTTCGGGTAGTCGGTCGACAGCATCAGCTCCATCTCCGGCGTGCTGATGTGATAGCCGTTCGGGCCGGTGTAGCCGGCACGCTCGTGGCACGACAGACAGGTCGAGCTCTGGTCGCCCGCGATGGTGAGATGCACGGCTCCGACAGGGGAGCTGTGCATGCTGTGGCAACCGCCACAGTTGGCAACGCCGCCGTCATGGAAGGCGTAGGCGGTGCCCGTGAACCCGACCGCCGCGATGGCGGCCATCAGGATGAACCAGGTGAATCTCAAGCCTCTCATGCTGTCTCTCCTTGTGCTCGCCGCTGACTTCGGCCGTCAGGCCATCCCGGGGTCAGCAGTGCCCGTGTGCGTTATGCCCCCACCTGCGAACTCTTCACCGGAGGCGCGATCTCGTCTGCGCTGACGCTCGATCCATCACCCCCCTTCCTTCCCGCATCGGCATTCGACTCGAACTCTCCGCCGCCGGAATCCAGTCTGAAAACCGCCACTCCGATCTGTCTGCCTTGCGTGACATACACCTTGCCGTTGTCGCCGGACACCAGGTCACGTGGTGTCATGAGCACGAGGTGCCCGTTGGTCCCGTCACCGAACTCGGTGACGAACTGCATCTTGTCGTCGAACACCAGCACCACACCGCGCAGCCTGTCCGCCACGAAGATATGGCCGTGACCGTCCGCCGCGATGCCCGAGGCGATGCCGAAGGAGCCGGGCACCGAGCCGGGCCTGCCGAAGGAGGCGATGGCCCCGTCCGGCGAGAGCACGAACGCCTTGAACTTCGTGGCCATGGTGAACAGGATGTTGCCGTGGGGATCCACGGCGAAGCCGAACAGGTCGTTGTCGGTCCGCTTGTCGTCCGGGACTCCGGCCAGCGCCGCCAGGTCGTAGGCCCGCTGGAACGCCCCCGTTCGATCGGCCACCGCCACACGCAGCCCCGGGCCGCTCGCCAGAATGATCTCCCCGTCGTGGTACCCCATCAGATTGGGGACGAACGAGTCGAGTTCTTCGGGCAGCCCGCTGACCTCGATCGTCCCGACGGGGGCCCCGCGATAGTCGCAGCGGGTGATCTCCCAGTCGGGAAGGCGCCTGCCCGGGATGCTATGCACGGTCAGCAGGAGGATGTCCCCTCCCTCGTCCACGGCGAGATCGAAGACGGTGCCGTAGCGGGGATCCAGATCGAAACTGTAGATCTCCATCCCCGAGGAGTTGAACAGCCGGACCGTGTTGCCCAGGGCGGCGTAGACCTCGTCGCGGGGGAGGTCCACGAACAGCTTCACGTCGCTGTACGGAATCGTGCCCGTAAAATCGGACAGGTCGTAGAGATAATGGACCGACTCCGCCCGGGCGATGCCGGAACCCGAGGAGATCCCGACAAACAGGCAGACGATCAACGCGATATGCGGCACGGATGTACGCATGACACTCCTCATCTGAGCAAGGCACGTGCCAGTGAAGATGATGCCGATCACCGATGCAAATCAATCACTTGGCCGGCTTCCAGGTCCGCCGTGGGCACCCATGTCGTGGGTCTCCCCACCCAGTGGGTGAAAACACGGATATGTACGGCGGAGAGAGGCTTTTTCGCCACCGGAACATCCATAACAGCCAGAGACCGCGACACGGGGGTTCAGCTGCCGGGCCCTAGGGGCAGCTTCGGCCCTGACGCTGGATGCCGCCCGAGGTCCAGCCGAGGGGCCCCGAACCGCCGGGGCAGGCGTTTTCGGCCCGGACGAGGTAGTAGAAAATGGTGTTCTGGGGCGGACTGGTGCCATCGAACGCGCCGAGATCGCTGCTGTCGTCGGATTCGATGCAAACGGCCCCTCCGGTCCAGTCCCCGCTGGCCGCGGTACGCAGCACATCATAGCGGACGAGGGACCCGCCCGGCACGAGGGGTGCGGCCCAGCTCAGCGCGACGCCGCCTGTCGCTTCCAGGTCCGGCACCTCGGACGGGACCTCCCAGACGGCCGCGTTGGTGTCGTCGCAGTCGCCGGCACACTCCGAGAGCCCGTCGCCGTCGTCGTCGGCCTCCATCGTGCCCGCGATCGAGGGCCAGCCTGCGGCGTCGCAGTCGTTGAGCACGCCGTCACACACCTCCGGAGCCCCGGGATGGACCGCGGGATTGAAGTCATCGCAGTCGCCCGTGCAGGGTGTGTAGCCGTCCAGGTCGTGGTCGGCGGTCTGGCCGAGGGCATAGCGCCCGCCGGTGATGAGAGCCGACGCCTCGTTCTGCCCGCCCCAGACGATCATGAAACCGCCGGTCCAGACCGCCGAGTGATCATAGCGCGCCACCGGCGCCCCGCCGAGGGCCGTCGACGACCACGAATCCGCCTGCGGATCGTAACGGCCGCCCGTCGCGAGCGAAGAGACATCGTCCTGGCCTCCCCAGACAATCATCTCGAGACCGGTCCAGACCGCCGTTTGGAGCTGGCGGGCCGCGGGGGCGCCGCCGGTGCTCATCGGGCTCCACTGATCTCCCACCGGGTCATAGCGACCGCCCGCACCGGCGACCGTGAACCCGTCGGTCCCTCCCCAGACGATCATCCGGCCCGAGCCGAAGATCGAGGTGTGGTTGTACCTCGGGGTCGGGGCTCCCGACGCCGCCACCCCCTGCCACGCGTCAGCCACCGGGTCGTACCGCCCGCCGTCGGCCAGCGCGACGCCGCTGTAGCCGCCCCAGACGATCATCCGGCTCCCCGTCCAGACCGCCGTGTGGAGATAGCGGCCGCTGGGGGCGCCCGCCGTCGTGACCTGTGCCCAGGTGTTGCCCACCGGATCGTAGCGGCCCCCCGTGTTCATGAAGGAGATGTCGGAGCCGCCCAGATCACCATCCGGCTCCCCGTCCAGACGGCCGTGTGGCCGCGGCGGGCCGTGGGGGCGCCTGTCGTTGTCACCGTGCTCCAGGTATTGGCGATCGGATCGTATCTCGCGCCGGTGTTCAGGTAGGAGAAGGACGAGCCGCCCAGATCACCATCCGGCTTCCCGTCCAGACGGCCGTGTGCTGTGCGCGTGCGGCGGGGGCGCCGGCAGTGGCGGTCGGCGTCCACGAGTCGGTGAGCGGATCGTATCGGCCTCCGGTGCTCAGCACGGACGAGCCGTTCGTCCCTCCCCAGACGATCATCAGCGATCCGGTCCAGATCGCCGTGTGGTCGTATCTCCGCGACGGCGGGTTGACGGCGAGCGTCGGGTTCCAGGTGTCGGCGGCGGGGTCGTACCGGCCTCCCGTGGCGAGCCCCTGGGAGGAGCCGGCGCTGCCGCCCCAGAAGATGACCTGCGAGCCGGTCCAGACCGCCGTGTGCCCGTCCCGGACCGAAGGGGCGCCCGACGTGCTCATCGGAGACCAGGCGTCGCCGGCCGGATCGTAACGCCCTCCTGTCTGGAGGTAGACCCGATCCGTCGAAGCCGCCCCAGATCACGAGCCGGCTGCCGGTCCACGAGGCCGCCGCGCCGGTGCGTGCCGATGGTGCGCCGACGGCGGAGAGCGGGGTCCAGGCGTCCGCAACCGGATCGTAGCGCGCGCCGCCTCCCAGAGGCGCCATGCCGTCATCGCCGCCCCAGATCACCACGCGGCCTCCGGTCCAGGCGGCGACATGATCGACCCGCGCCGTGGGGGCCCCGGCCGTGGCAATGCCGGACCAGGAGTTCCCGGCGACGTTGTAGCGCCCGCCGGTGGCGAGCGCCGTCGCTCCGTTCGTGCCTCCCCATACCACCATCACCGAGCCGGTCCAGACCGCCGTGTGCCCGCTGCGCGCCGACGGGGCACCGGAGGTCGCCATGGTGGACCACCGGTTGGCGGCCGGATCGTAGGTGGCCCCGGTGGCAAAGCTCGAAACACCGTCGGTGCCGCCCCAGATGGCCATCACCGTGCCGGTCCAGACCGCCGTATGTCCGCTGCGTGCCGACGGGGCCTTGTTGGTGGCGAGCCCCGACCAGGAGTCGGTCGACGGATCGTACGACGCGCCGGTGTCGAGATCCCCCGAGCCGTCCGATCCGCCCCAGACGATCATCCGGCTTCCCGTCCATACCGCGGTGTGGTCGAAGCGAGGGTCGGGAGCACCGACCGTGGAGGTCGAGCTCCATGAGTCGGTCAGCGGATCGTAGCGGGAGCCGGTGTTGAGATAGGCGCCCCCGAAGCCGCCCCACACGATCATCTCGCTGCCGGTCCAGATCGCCGAATGATCGAACCGCGACTCGGGCACGTCGTCGAGCAGACCGTTGTCCCAGGTATCGTCCGGGTTGCATGGCAGCAGGGCCCCGGCGCCACCCCCCGGGGACACCGCCATGGGCGGGAACGGGGCCGAGGCGTCCGCGACGGCAGGCTCCGCGTCCGGGTCGAACTGATCGCGGCGACGCAGCCACCAGCCATCCCAGGCGACCCGCGGCTCGCTGTAGACGGCGAGCTGTATCCCTGTCGGTTCCTCACCGAGCAGGACTTCGATGCGGTATGCCTCGTCCTCCTCCTCGATCGGGCCGACGCTCCCCGGACGCGTCGGAGCCCTCGATCGGCGTTCGGCATACGCCCTCGCCGGAAGCTCGATCGACAGCGAGCCGTCCGCCGGACGGGCGTCGCCGCGGCCCCGGCCCGCCGTGACGCGGACGACCTGCCGCCCGGAGTGCGGCACGAGCGGGTCCAGGCTGCCGGACACGAGCGCGTCGTGGAGCGCGCGGGCACGCGCGGCGGCCGGCCCATGGATGCGATGGTCGGAGAGAAACGCTTCCCGCGCGAGCCGGCGCACAAGCACCGGCCGGACGAAACACTCCTGGATGATCAACGGATCATCGTCCAGCGCGGCGTAGATCTCCCTCAGGCGTCCGGGGAATCTCGTCCGCGCGGCGATGCGCTGCCATTCAGTCTCCAGCATCGCCGCCGTGATCGGTCGACCCCAGACCTCACGCAGCGCTGCGGACAGCGCAAGATCGTCACGCACCTTGCGCTCGACGAGCGCGGGCGGCACCGCCTCGAGGAACGTCCGGCCCTCTCCTTCCTGGTGCCCGAAGTAGACCCTCTCGACAGCCGTCCGGGCGGCGACTCGCTGCGCGTGAGAGACCACCGGTGGTCCCGCGGCTTCCGGTCCGGTGAGCGACGCAGTTGCGGTGAGAACGGACAGCGTCGCCGCGAGCCGGAGGGATCTGGGGGTCATCGAGACACCGTCCGAGGATGGGGCAGGGTGCCTTCATATACCTGTGAGCGCAGGAGATGTCAAGGAGTGCCGGGAAACACGGGAGCCTGGTTTGCATTGCCGTGTAGTTTGTGATACAAACTAGTTGGTCTCACAACAGGAGGAACCGAAGATGAGAACACAAGCCGGACTCGCATCGACCGAGGCACGGGTGTTCAGCGCGTACTGGCAGGACGGCCTTCTGGATCTTCTCGCCGGGTCGGCCCTCGTGGCGATCGGCCTCTGCTGGGTTGCCGGATTCGTCCTCGCAGTCGTGATCGTGCCGCCCGTGGTGCTGGTGACCTGGCCGATCCTGAGGCAACGTGTCACGGATCCGCGGCTGGGCCAGGTACGCTTCAACGCCGGACGACGCCACCGGATGCGGCACGGCCTCATCGCCGTCGCGTCCCTCGGCGTCCTGCTGTTCGGATTCGTCGGGATACGCGTGCTGAAGGGAGGGACGTCGGAGCTCGTCCGCTGGCTCGCGCCCGGCATCCCCGCACTGCTCCTGGCCGCACTTGCGCTCTCGGCCGCGGAGGCGCTGCGGCTCGTCCGGTTCGTCGGCTATGCGGCCGTCTTCGTCACCGCCGGACTGGTCGTGGCCGCCCTCGATGCCGATCCGGGATGGGCGATCGCTGTCGCCGGTGCGATCGTTCTGGGCAACGGCGCGCGGATGCTCCGGCGCTTCCTTCGGGAGTTTCCTCGCCTGCCTGCGGAGATGGATCGGTGACGGTCAGGGCCACCCGGGTCGATGCCGGCGCGATCGCGTCGCTGGACCGCACGTTGCACGAACCCGTGCGGCTCGGCATCGTCGCGTGTCTCTACGTGGTCGACCAGGCCGACTTCATCTTCCTGCAGAGTCAGACCGGCATCACGGGCGGGAACCTGTCGTCCCATCTGAAGCGACTCGCGAACGAAGGGTATGTCGACATCCGCAAGGAGTTCGAGGGAGCCAGGCCACGCACGTTCCTCTCCCTGACCGCCGACGGACGCGCCCGGTTCGAGACCTACCTCGACACGATCGATCGCATGCTGGGGGCGCTTCGGGCGAAGTAGGACGACGCTGCAGCGGCCTCACGGCTCGCCGATCCGCGCTCGCCGGCCGTCCGGCCCACCCCACCCGCGCTTCATGGCGTAGTAGAGCGGGACACCCGCGAGCACCACGGCCACGCCGGCGGCCGCGAGCCGGGGCTGCCGGAAGCAGATGTCGCCTGCGACCCCCGTCAGGATCGCCACGAAAGCCGCGGGCAGCCACGGATACCCCGGCATCCGGAACAGGCCGGCGCCGCCCGCGCCTTGCTTCCTGAGAACGAAGAGGCAGGAGGCGGCCACGGTCAGCCCGAGCACATCGGTGAAGATGACGTATCCGAGCAGCTTCTCGAACGTCCCGAGCAGGAAGAGCGGGCCGAGCGAGGTAGCGGCGAAGAAGACGAGCCCGCCCGGCTGCGATCCCGTCCGCGGGTTGGTCCGGCCCAGGACCGCGGGCAGAAGACCGTCCTCCGCCATCGCAAGGTAGGCGCGTGGCAGATGGAGGATCGCCGCGTTGAGGAAGCCGGCGGCGGACAGGAAGATCGCCAGCGAAACGAACGTCTCGCCCGCACGGCCGAACACCGCGCGCGCGAGGTCGGCGCCCACGAGCGGCGATCCTGCCACCCCTTCCTGCCCCAGCGTCGTCACGTACGCCACGTTGACCAGCAGGTAGATCGCGGTGACGATCGTCATGCCTCCCACCACACCCAGCGGCAGGTTCCGGCGCGGGTTCTTCACGTCGCCGCCGAGGTTGATCGTGTTCTGGTATCCCCCGAAGGCGTAGAAGACGGCCACCAGGGCGGCGAGCATCCCGGCGGGGGCGGCACCCGAGACGGCGTGCGCGGTCACGGCCTCGGGGCGGCCCGAACCGCCCGACAGCAGGAGGCCGGAGGCGGCCAGACCCAGGATCAGGACGATCTTCGCCAGAGAGAGGAGATTCTGAGCGCGTGCCGCGGCGCGGATGCCCGCGACGTTTAGCAGGATCAGTCCGCCCAGCAGCGCCGCCGCGATGGCGGTGGTCGCCCCGGCCGGCGGAACACGCCCTCCCCCGAGCCGCAGAAGATACTCGGCGCCGATCACCGCCACACCCGCCGCGCCCGCCGACTCCTTGAGCACCTGCGACCAGTTGAGCAGGAAGGCCGTCATCGGGCGCCAGCAATGGGCCACGACCCGGTAGTACCCGCCCGCGTGCGGGAAACGGGAGCCGATCTCGGAGAACACGAGAGCTCCCGTGAGACTCGCGGCGCCGCCAATCGCCCAGGCGGCGAGGGTGCGCCCGGTCGTGCCGGTGGCCGCGGCCACCAGCGCGGGCGTGCGGAAGATACCGATTCCGACGACGAGGCTCACCACGATCATCGAGGTGTCGAACGCGGAGAGCCTCGCCTCGAGCCGGGGGGAGGCCCCGTCCGGGTCAGCCGGCACGCAGCGCGACCGTGAGCAGGGAGGCGAGCCGGCGGTACTGCTCATCGGTGTTGTAGAGCTGCGCGGAGAGACGCACGATCGTGGCGCCGGCCTGCTCCCACGGGAAGAACCACGACTCGATGCCGCGCTCGCGGGCCCAGTCGGTGAGTCCGGTGACGTCGAGCCGGGCAACGGGCGATCCCGCCTCGGCCGCCGGCAGCAGCACGGACGCGATCGAGCCGATCATCCCATCGGGGCATGCCGGACGGCCGCCCAGCGCGTCCAGCAGGATCCGCCGCGCGTTCAGCGCGAGCCGGTGGTTGTGCTCCATCAGGGCCGGCCAGCCGCCCGGCAGAACGCCGGACAGCAGCCTCAGGCACTCCGGGATCGACAGCCACGGCGTCGGGTCGTCCGTTCCCGTCCAGTCCCATTCGTCCCGGAAGCGTACGGAGCCGCGCGCCGGATCGTACCCGTGGCTGATCACCGTGGGCCGGATCCGCTCGCGCATGTCGGCCCTCACGTGGAGGAACGCCGCCCCCTTGGGGGCGCAGAGCCACTTGTGCGCGTTGGCCGTGTAGCACGCCGCTCCGAGGGCGTCGAGCTCGAGCGGAACCATCCCCAGCGCGTGAGCGCCGTCGATGATCGACTCCACACCCCGCTCGCGCAGCGCCTCGACCAGGCGATGCACCGGGAAGACCAGCGCGGTGGGGCTGGTGACGTGATCCAGAAGGGCGACACGGGTGCGCGGCGTCACGGCGGCGAGCACCGGCTCGATCACGTCGTCGTCCCCGGTGATCGGGAACGGAACGCTGGCCGTGACCAGGCGGGCCCCGCGGCGCGGCGCCACGAAGGCGGCCGCCTTGCGGCAGGCTCCGTAGGCGTGGTCCGTTGCAAGGATCTCGTCGCCGGGTCCGAGTTCCCACGAGGCGAGCGCCGCGTTGACACCGGTCGTGGCGTTTGCCACGAAGGCGATGCCTTCCGGGTCGGCCCCGACGAACCGCCCCAGGGAGACGCGCGTCTCGGCCATCATCCCCGGGAGGCTCCTGAGCATGAAGTCCGCCGGCTCCCGCTCCATCCGGGCGCGCAGGTCCGTCTGGTAGTCGAGCACGGCCTTCGGGCAGGCCCCGAAGGAGCCGTGATTCAGGTAGAGGACCCCGGGGTCGAGACCCCACAGGCCAGCGTGGGGGCTGCGCAGCGCTGTCGCCGTGCCGTCATCCCTCATGGAGGGCCACTATACCGGATCTTCAGGCGTCCAGCTTCTCGACGATCGCCTTGTAGCGCGGGTGCTCGCGCACCGGGTCGAAGTACGGGTCGTTCTTCATCCAGCCGAGGAAGGTGGAGCTGCCGGAGATCTCGAACGATCGCTCGAGGCAGTCAAGGGACTTGTCGTATTCGCCGAGCTGTGCATAGACGCAGGCGACGTTGTAGAGCGTGTGGCGTCGTCCGGGTCGATACTGGATCGCCCGCGCCACCCACTCCATCGCCTGATCCAGCTCGCCTAGATTCGACCAGGCCGGCCGCGCCGAGATACAGCGCGCGCGGATCGTCGGCGTGGAAGGCGAGGTGCTTCTTGGCCGCGTCGACCGCTCGGCGGAAGGCCGCCGCGGCGATGGCGCGCGGCGGCCGAGGCTCAGGTAGGTCTGGGCCAGGAAGAACGGCGCCTGGTAGTCCTCCGGGTTCACGCGGCAGGCTTCTTCGAACTTGCTGGCCGCCTCTTCGTGATGGCCCTGCGCGAAGAGGGCGCGGGCGAAGAGGTAGTGCGCTTCGTAGAGCTTCGGAGTTGAGTTCGATCGCGCGATTGAACTCCCGTCTCGGCCTCTTCGTACTTGCTGACTGACGCGACAGCGCCAGGCCGCGCGAGGCGTGCGCCTCGGCGTTGTTCGGGTCGATCTCGACCGCCTTGCGGCTGGCGGTGATCGGCCTCTTTCAGGTTCGCCTGGCTTGGCGTCGTAAGTACATGTAGAGGAACGAGCAGCAGTCGGCCACGCCGGCATAGGCGCGCGCGTAGCTTGTCGTCGATCACGATGGCGCGGGCGAACATCTGCCGCGCCAGCTCGAACCCCTTGGCGCGGAACTCGTAGAAGAACTTCCGGCCCTTCAGGTAGTAGTCGTAGGCCTGGACGTCGGCCGGCGCCGCCTTCTCGGCCGCTTCCTTCGCCTTCGGGGTGAGGGTGACCTGGAGGGCTTCGACAACGCTTCTGCGCGATCTCGTCCTGGATCGCGAAGACGTCCTTCAGTTCGCGGTCGTAGCGGTTCGACCAGAGGTGGTAGCCGTCCTGCACGTTGACGAGCTGCACGCTGATGCGCACCTGGTTGCCGGACTTGCGGACGCTGCCTTCGAGGACGGCGTTGACGCCGAGTCGCCGGCCGATCTCCCGGATGTCGGATTGCGTCTCCTTGAACCGGAAGGTGGAGGTGCGCGACGCGATGTGCAGACCCTCGACTCGCACCAGCGCGTTGATCAGCTCTTCCGCCAGCCCCTCGCAGAAATAGTCCTGGTCCTTTTCCGGGCTCATGTCGACGAACGGGAGCACGGCGACGGAGGGCGCCGCGCTGATCTTCCGCCTGCTCCATCTGCTCGCCGATCTTGGCGAGCGCCGTCTCGATGTCCTCCGCGGACTGGTAGCGCAGCTCGGGGTCCTTTTCGAGGCAACGGTTGATGATGCGGCCCAGCTGGTTGGGCAGGTCGGTTCGTGCGTCGTCGATCGACTCCGGCTCGTCGCGCAGGATCGACGAGATGACGTCGGCCTGAGGGATCTCCCGCGGAACGGTCGCTGGCCGTCGCACATCTCGTAGAGGATCACCCCGAAGCGAGAAGATGTCGGTGCGGTGGTCGATCGGCCGGCCCTGAATCTGCTCGGGCGACATGTAGGGCACCGTGCCCACGATGGTGCCTTCCGGGTGAGCGCTCGGTGTTGATTGTCGGCTGATGCTCGCCGGAATCGCAGGGCCTGCAGCTTGGCCAGGCCGAAATCGAGAATCTTGACCGTGCCGTCGTCGGTCAGCATGATGTTGGCGGGCTTCAGGTCGCGGTGCGATGATGCCCGCTGGCATGCGCCGCGGCGAGCGCCCGCGCCAGCGGGCGCGCGATCTCGAGCATCCGCTCGAGCGGACAGCCCGGCGTCGGTGATGAGCTGATCGAGCCGTCTTGCCCTGGACGAGCTCCATGGTGATGAAGTCGCCGCTCGTCGGTACGCCTCGATCGAGTGGATGGTGACGATGTTGGGATGATTCAGCGCGGCGACGGCCCGCGCCTCGCGCCGGAATCGCTCGATCCGCTCCGCGCTGGACGCCATCTCGCCGGTCAGCACCTTGAGAGCCACCTTGCGGTTGAGGTTCGTGTCCTCGGCCAGGTAGACCGCACCCATGCCGCCTTCACCGATGCATTCGATCACCTTGTAGTGCGCGAGGGTCTTCCCGATCATGGGATGCGTGGCCTCCATGCTGTCCGTGCGAGATGGCTGAGTCTAGCAGGTACGGACATGATACGGTACCCGCGGCGCGGGCCCGGCACGGCCGCGCGCAGAATGCGGAGAGCAGGATGAAAAAGGCATCCCTGTACCGGCCCGCGCTCGAGCGGGCGCTGCGTCACTCCCTCGAATATCTCGACGACCTCGCCGCGGCGCCGGTGTCGTCCACCGCCTCGAAGGAGACGCTGCGGCAGCGGCTCGATCGGCCCCTCGAGGAGCAAGGCGCCGACCCGGCGGTGATCATCGACGAGCTCGCCCGCGACACCGCGGGCGGCCTGCTGGGCAGCTCCGGCGGCCGCTTCTACTCCTGGGTCATCGGTGGCACCCTCCCGGCGGCCCTCGCCGCCGACTGGCTCACCTCCGCATGGGATCAGAACGCGGGGCTTCATGCCTGCGCGCCCGCCGAGTCGATCATCGAGGAGGTGTGCGGGCGGTGGCTCAAGGAGCTGCTCGGGCTTCCCGCGAACGCCGGCTTCGCTCTCGTGACCGGATCCCAGATGGCGCACGTGACCTGTCTGGCCGCAGCGCGCTGGCGGCTGCTTGCCGCGCGCGGATGGGATGCCGAGAAGCGCGGCCTGGCCGGGGCGCCGCGCATCCGGGTGCTCACCAACGGCAGCCGGCACGGCACGATCGACCGCGCGCTGCGTCTGCTCGGCCTCGGCACCGACGCCATCGTGGATCTGGCGCCGGGGCCCGACGGGTGCATGTCGCCCGGGACGCTGGCCCGCGCGCTCGACGAGAAGCCGGATGAGCCGACCATCGTCCATCTGCAGGCGGGCGACATCAACACCGGGGCGTTCGACGCCTTCGAGCAGGTGATCCCGCCGGCGCGCGAGCGCGGCGCCTGGTGCCACGTGGACGGCGCGTTCGGTCTGTGGGCGCAGGCGAGCCCCGCCTGCCGGCACCTCACCACCGGCGTCTCGCAGGCCGACTCCTGGACCGTCGACGGCCACAAATGGCTCAACGTTCCCTACGACTCCGGCTATGCTTTCGTCGCCGACACCGAGGCGCACCGGGCGTCGATGTCCTACCGGGCCAGCTATCTCGTCCACGACGAGGAGGCACGCGACCCGCTCGACTGGAACCCGGAATGGTCCCGGCGCGGTCGCGGCGTGGCCACGTACGCGGCGATCCGCGAGCTGGGCCGCGGGGGGGTCGCGGCCCTGGTGGAGCAGGGATGTCTGCAGGCAAGCCGCCTCGTGTCCCGGATCGGCGAGCTCCCCGGCGCGCAGGTGATCTGCCCGCCGGTGATCAACCAGGGACTCGTCCGGTTCCTCGATCCCTCGCCGGGCGCCGCCGAGGTCGACCACGACCGGCGCACCGATGAGGTCATTGCCGCGATCGTTCGATCCGGAGAGGCGATGTTCGGCGGAACGACGTGGCAGGGCCGCAGGTGCATGCGCGTGTCGGTCAGCAGCTGGCAGACGGACGACGACGATCTGGATCGTGTGGTCGAGGCGGTGGGCGCCGCACTGGCTCAGCGGATCGGCCGGTAGATTCCCCGGATCAGATCGAAGCTGCAGAGCGTCGTCCGGATCTCCCCGTCGTCTCCCCGCGCGAACCGGCCGTCCGGATCGGAGGACAGCAGCAGGTGCTGTCCGCTGAGATCGATCAACTCGCAGTCGGCGGCGCGAAGCCCGGCCTCGAGTCGGGTCACCAGTCGACGGTAGGCCGCCTCGTCGAGAAGCCCGCAGTCGTGGGCCGTGAGGGCGTCCAGACAGAACCGGACCTCGGTGGCGCCGCTCGTGTCGCGCCGCAGCCGCCCGGGGGCGTCGAGGCATGTCGCCAGCTCTGAATCGTCGAGCGCGCTCTCGGCGAATCCGATCCGCGCGAGACGCCGGTCGGTCAACGTCCTGATCTCCAGGTACTCCTCCTCGGATACCATTCCCGCCTCTCGCGCGCGCGCCAGGTCGACCACCGCCTGCGTCCCGGCGCCGGCGTCATCGGCGTCGAATCCGGCGCCGGCGAAGTAGTCCCACAGCGTGTAGTAGTCGTGATCGGGACTCAGCACCGGCTCGGGCGGGTCGTCGGGCGTGTGGAGGTGCGCGTGATCGGCGAACCGGCGCTCGTCACGCAGGTATCCCGCGCTGGTGGTCGGATGGCCCGTGCGGCAGATGGCGCGCGGCCAGGTCGTGGAGATCCCCATCGAGCGCAGCCGCTCGGCGAGCGCGACCTCCTCGAACGGGCTGTTGAAGCCGTGCTCCCGGATCCGCTTCGCCCGCTCATCGAGCGGATCGATCCTCGGGCGGCTGCCGACACGCGACCGGCGGTAGACGATGTGAATGTTGTCCCGGGTGCGGGTCCGGTACACCTCGTTGTTGGGCGACAGCTTGACGCGCGGGGTGCGCCGCCATCGCTCGGGGAGGAAGAACTCGAACAGCTCCGGCTCGCCGCCCAGCACCCAGACGCGGCCCCCGTCCGGGACGCCCCCGTACAGGTACGGCACGCCGAAGATGCTGACCGGCTGCAGATGGGACGGGATGGGTGCCGCGGGCGTCGATCGCGAGCGGACGTCCTGGTACCGTCGGCTGCGGCTGATCCTGAACGCGCGCTGGCGCTCCGGTGTCCGCTGCAACAGCTCGAAATCCACGAGCCCGTAGACCAGGCTGCCGTCCCGGTCGCGCAGCAGGGTGCCGTCACGCCGCCTGCGAAGGATGAAGTGCTTCGGCTTGTTGTCCAGCACCCGGAACCCGCATGTCTCGAGCTCGAGGTTCACCCGGGAGGTGAGAGCGAACAGATCATCCTCACGTATGAGCCCGGACTGCAGGCACAGCTCGGCGTCGGATCCCTTGATCCAACCATACAGCACCACGTAGATCCGCTTGATGTCGAGCTCGATCGCCTTCCCGCCGCTGTCCTTGTCCTCCTCCAGGAGCCGGAGATGGGGATGAAACCGGCTGCGGGTGCGCCCCAGCTCCCACAGATCGAACGTCTCGGGCGGCGCGAAGATCGCCATCGGCCGCTGGGCCAGGATCCGAGGGCGCCCCGGACGGAGCGCCTCGCGCCGCAGATCCGTCAGCAGCCCGAACTCCTCCATGGGGCTGTTGAACCGGGCGTTGGCGAGCACTTCGGGCGGCACCTGGTCCGGGAAGGAAGTCGCCACGGTGATCGAGATCTCCTGCGCCACGCGCGAGAACTTGACCACGAGGTCGGCGGACCGGCTCCCGGCCGGCCGTGTGCAAACGTGATAGACCGAGCCGGTGGCGCCGGGCAGCCGCTCGCCCTCCCGGGCGAACCACTGATCGGCGTACCAGTTCGCGGGGAGGAGCTGCTCGCGGTACGGCCAGCCGTGGGCGGTGATGTACAGGTCGCCGCCTTCCGGCGGCCTGACGTGACCGTACTCGACGCCGAACGCCCGGACCTTCCGCTGGACCGGGAGCCGGTCGAACGAAACGGCCTCCTCGGCCGCCGCGGCCCCGGGTGTCGGGGTCATGGGACCGCTGCCGCGGGGCGTTCGTATTCAGGGTAATCCGGCGACCACATCGCGTCCTCGACCAGGGCGTCCGCTTCCCGGTCCTCCACGAGCCGCCCCAGCCCCAGATCGCGGGCCCTCAGCATGACGGCAGCCGCGATCCGCGCGCTCACCTCACGCAGCCGATCGGCCCCGGGATAGATCGCGCCTGCGGCGAGACGCGTCCCGTCGACGCAGCCGGACAGCGCCCGCGCCGCGGTGAGAAGCAGATCATCGCTCACCTCGCGCGCCTCGCTCAGGATGCAGCCGAGAGCGAGGCCGGGGAAGACGAGCACATTGCTCCCCTGGGCTATCTCGTGGACGCGCCCCATGTACTCGACCGGGGCGAACACGCTGCCGGTGCCCATTATCGCGTTGCCCTCGGTCCACCGCAGCGCCTCGGCCGGCGTGCACTCCGCTCTCGACACGGGCGTGCTGAGAGGGAGGATGATCGGCCGTTCGACGCTGGCGGCCATCGCCCGCACGACCTCCTCGGAGAAGAGCCCGGGCGCGGCGGACGTGCCGATCAGGATCCCGGGCCTGACCCTGCGCACGGTTTCGAGCAGGTCGGCCCGCCCGCCCGTGTCGAAACCGTATGACGCCAGCTCCTCGCCCGTCAGCGCCACCGAGCGCTTGCAGCTCCAGTCGGGATGCGATCCTGCCGAGACCAGCCCTTTGCTGTCCACGTATACCTGGCGCCGGTGGGCGTCGGCGGCGTCGGCGCCATCCTCGAGCATCGCCGCCGTCACCAGCCGCCCGATCCCTACCCCGGCGGCCCCGGCACCCGCATAGACGATCGTCTGCTGGAGGAGCTTCCCACCCGTGATCCTGAGAGCGGAGAGGATGCCCGCAAGCGCCGTCGCCGCGGTGCCCTGGATATCGTCGTTGAAGCTGGCGATCCTCCTTCGGTACCGGTCGAGCATGGTGAAGGCGTTGCGCCGCTTGAGATCCTCCCACTGCAGCAGCGCCCGCGGGAAGACCTTCAGCACCGCGTCGACGAACCGCTCGACGAACCGGTCGTACTCCGCCCCACGCAGGCGGCGCCGCCGGTATCCCACGTAGAACCTGTCCTCGAGCAGCTCGACGTTGTCGGTCCCCACGTCGAGACTGACGGCGAGACACTGCGACGGGCGGATGCCCCCGGCCGCGCAGTACAGCGCGATCTTGCCGCAGGGGATGGCGATGCCGCCCGCCCCCTGGTCCCCCAGACCCAGGATCCGCTCGTTGTCGGTGACGACGATCAGCCGGATGTCGTCCTCGGCCTCGTTGCC
Organism: uncultured Acidobacteriota bacterium; assembly: GCA_963806495.1. Taxonomy (GTDB): domain Bacteria; phylum Acidobacteriota; class Polarisedimenticolia; order JACPZX01; family DASXTC01; genus CAWDYA01. Next base: position 652,564 of record CAWDYA010000008.1, read on the forward strand.
GAGAATGGAGGCCACCCTGCCGGCATCGTCGGGCGTGATCCAGACGCCGCGCGGCTGCCGGAAGATGTGGCTGTACTGGCGGCACGCCTCGCCGACGGTGGGTGTGTAGATGATCGGCATCAGCTCGCCGAGGTTCTCGGCCAGCAGGCGATAGAAGAGGGTCTCGTTGCGGTTCTGCAGCGCGAGCAGCCCGATCAGCTTCTCGAGATCGTCGCGTTTGGCGCGCAGGTGCTCCAACTCCAGCTCGCACTGCTCGGTGATGTCGCGCGTGTGCGGCGGGAGCAGCCCCAGCAGCCCGAACGCCTCACGCTCCTGCGGGGTGAACGCGGAACCCTTGTTGAACCGCGGTGACTGGAGGAGCCGCCGCCCTCTCAGGGCGTGCGGCAGCGCGACGGGAACGCCCTTCTTCTTCACCTCGGTGGTGGACACGTCCAGCCTCGGTGCGCGTCTTCGGCGATGATTCGTCGGACCGCTCGATCGATTCTGGCACGCGCGATCCGGGGAATCAAGGCGACCGCGCGGCACCGCTCGTCTTGCGGCGATTCCGCCCCACGCGCCGGCATGGTACGATGCCCGCTCGGAGACGGGGCGACAGCCGGGAAGCGCTGCCCGGCCCGCCTAAACGACCCCCTCGCGCGAGGTGATGATGGCAAAACGCAACCCCTTCCCCAGAGTGTTCTGGGTCGCCAACACGATCGAGGTGCTGGAACGGTTCGCCTATTACGGCATCTACTTCGGCTTCGGGATCTACATGACCTCGCTGGGATACAGCCGGGACGATCTCGGGAGCGTCCAGAGCATCTTTCTGACCCTGTCCTACGGCATCCCGATCATCTCGGGCACCTTCGCCGATCGGTACGGGTTCAAGAAGGTGCTGATCATCTCGTACCTGGCCTATCTGCCGTCCATCATGCTGCTCATCTACACGAAGAGCTTCTCGGGCATCGCCCTGACCATGCTCTCGATCGGTCTGGCCGCCGGCATCTTCAAGCCGCTCATCTCGGCCACGGTGCGCGCCTCCACCGACAGCACAAACAAGACGCTGGGGTTCGGCATCTTCTACGCCATGGTGAACGTGGGCGGCACGTTCGGCCCGATCGTTGCCGGCAAGCTGCGCGCGATCTCCTGGAACTACGCGTTTTACACGGCGGCCGCATCGATCGTGGTGATGCTCGCGATCACGATCCTGTTCTACAAGGAGCCGCCGCGTCAGACCGAAGGGGCCACGCTCGGCAGGAAGTTCCGGGATCTGGGGGAGGCGCTGTCCGACGTGAAATTCGCCGTCTTTCTGATCCTGCTCGGCATCTTCTTCTGGCTGCCATTCTGGTCGTTCTTCAACCTGTGCGCGCTGTACATCGAGAGCGACGTCAACACCGCGAGCCTGTACCTCGACATCCACGCCCTGCCTCTCATAGGCGCCTGGCTCGCCGACTTCCTGTCCCATGACGTGGACGGCACACGCAGGATCCTGGGCGAGACGATCGCGAACACCGGGATCGTCATCATCATCATGCAGATCCCCGTTTCGTCGGTGGTTCAGCGGTTCAGGGCGATGCCGGCGTTCATCTTCGGACTGCTTCTTTCGGCCATCGGGTTCGTGATTCTGGGATTCGCGCACACGTCGTTCGCCGGGCTGGTGTTCCTCGGAATCCTGTTCTTCGCCATCGGCGAGATGATCTCCTCGCCCAGAATCCAGGAGTACATCACCTGGATCGCTCCCAAGGAGAAGGCGGGGCTGTACATGGGCGCCAACTTCCTCGCCACCATGATCGGCGCCTTTACCAGCGGCTACTACACCAAGCTCTATGGCCACTACTACGACGCGGGGCGGCCGAACTGGGTCTGGTACGTTCTGGCGGGCCACATGGTCCTCAGCATCATCGTGCTGACCGTCTTCACCCGAGTGGCCGGGGAGTTCAAGGAACTCGAAGCGTAGGAAAGGGCTCTGTGATGCTTATCAAGGAAAAGGTCGCCCAGGCGGCAAAGATTCTCGACGAGCAGGACTGCGACTGCTGGATTACCTTCGTGCGCGAGTCGTCGATCATGCACGACCCGATGCTCGATTTCCTCTCGAGCGCCGACATGACGTGGCACTCCGCCTTCATCATCACCCGCAAGGCGGGCAATCACGCGATCGTCGGGCAGATGGAGAAGAAGACGATCGACGACCTCGAGGTATACGACGAGGTGCTCGGTTACGTCGAAGGCATACGCCCGCAGCTCCAGGAGCTGCTGAAGAAGATCGACCCGAAGCGCATCGCGCTGAACTACTCCGAGTCGAGCGAGGTGTGCGACGGGCTCACTCACGGCATGTATCTCACGATGATGGGATACCTGAAGGAGATCGGGATGGAGGGGCGGGTCGTCTCTTCGGAGAAGATCACCTCGAGCCTGAAGGCCCGCAAGACTCCCGACGAGATCGCCCGGATAAAGAAGGCGATCAACCACACGCTGGAGATCTTCGACAAGGTGACCGGGTTCATCGCTCCGGGGAAGACCGAGAAGGAGATCGCCGCCTTCATGATCGACGAGGTGGAACGGCGCGGACTGGGCTTCGGGTGGGAGAAGAGCCACTGCCCGGCCGTGTTCACCGGCCCGGAGACCGCCGGCGCCCACTACAAGCCGACCGACCGGAAGGTCGAGCGGGGGCACCTGCTCAACATGGACTTCGGCGTGAAGTGCGAGGACTACACCTCCGACCTGCAGCGCACGTTCTATGTCCTCGAGGAGGGGCAGACCGAGGCGCCGCCCGAGGTCCGCAAGGGGTTCGACACGATCGTCCGATCGATCCGGATGGCTGCCGGGACCCTCGCGCCCGGCATCCAGGGCAAGAAGGCGGACGACGTCGCGCGGAACTACATCGTGTCGCAGGGGTACTCGGAGTACCCGCACGCGCTCGGCCACCAGGTGGGCCGCTTCGCGCACGACGGAACGGCCCTGCTCGGGCCGGCCTGGGAGAAATACGCCAACAAGCCATTCGAGCCGCTCGAGGAGAGCATGGTCTTCACCATCGAGCCGCGTCTGACGGTGGCCGGACGGGGGATCGCCACCATCGAGGAGATGGTGGTGCTGACCGCGAAGGGGGCGGAGTTCCTCTGCCCGCCGCAGGAGGAGCTGATCCTGATCCGGTAGATCAGGTCTCGGCTCTCTCCCGCCTCGCGTCCCAGTAGACAGCGGCGCCCAGGGCGACGAACACCGCGAGACCCGTCCAGTTGCCCCACGCCTCGAGCCAGGGTCCGACGCCGAGCGTCGCCACGTGCGTCAGGTCGGGCACGATGGAGATCCCGGCCGAGTCCTCGACGAACTTGAGCAGGGCGGCCAGCACGCCGACGAGCGCGCCGCCGGCGATGAACCCCGAGGCGATCAGGGTCCCCTTGTCCTGACGCGCCTTGACCGTGGCCTCGTCCTTCGACGAGCGGCCCAGCAGCGTTCCGATCAGGGCGCCCAGCACCAGCGGCGAGTTCAGCTCCATCGGCAGGTACATCCCCAGCGCGAAGGCGAGCCCCGACACACCGCACAGCTCGGTGGCCACGGCGAAGACGCCCCCGAGCCCGTACAGATACCAGGGCGCCCCGCTGGCCCCCATGACCCCGCGCAGCACGGCGGCCATCGCGTTGGGCTGCGGCGCCGGCAGGGGGGTGGGGTGGCCCGGCCCCGGCGCGAAGCCGTAGACATGGGCCATGAGGATGATGACCGCCGTGGTGGCGGCCGACGCGACCACCGCGCCCACCAGGTTCGATATCTCGATCCGGCGCGGCGTGGCGCCCAGCCAGTAGCCGATCTTGTACTCGGTCACCAGCGTGCCGCTCATCGAGAGCGCCGTGCAGACCACGCCGCCGATCAGCAGCACCTGAAGCATGCCGCCCTCGCCGGCCAGCCCGAGGCTCGAGAGCGCCACGGCCGTGATGATCAGCGTCGTGAGCGTCATCCCCGAGATCGGCGTCACCGAGATCATGGCGATCGCCCAGGCGGAGACCGAGGCGAAAAGGAACGTGATCACCAGCGTCATGATCGTGGCGACCAGCGCGATGGTCGTGGCATGCGGGGTGCCCGCCAGCACCGAGAACCGGAAGTACAGGCCGATCGCCACGCCGGTGAGCAGGATCCCGGTCAGGCTGAACGACATCGGCAGCGACCGCTCGGTACGCACCGAGTCGTCGACCGTCTTCGCACCGCGGATGATCCGGCCCACCTCGCCGATCGCCTGGCGGATCGCCTGGAGGATGACGGGCGACATCTTCAGGATCGAGAGAAGCCCCGCCACGAAAATGCCCCCGATGCCGATCGGCCGGACATAGTCGAAGAAGATCTGGTCGGCCGGCATCTGAGACAACGGCAGCGCCCCACCCGCGATCGGCACGTCGATGTACTGCCCGAGGTAGGCGAAGGTCGGCACCATGACGAAGAACGAGATCATCGACCCGGCGAAGATGATCGAGGCGTAGTGCAGACCCATGATGTACCCGAGCCCCATGACGGCGGCCGACGTGTTCATGGTGAACACCGCCTTGGCCCGGTTGGTGAGCGGTGAGAGGATCCCGATGCTCGCCGTGGAGAAGTTCTCCGCCCATCCGCGCATCGACGGGCCCACGAAATCGAACACCGCCGCCGCCAGGGCCGAGTAGGTCAGCACGATGGCGCTGCGGCCGCCCCGCTTGCCCGCCACGAGGATCTCGGTGGTGGCGCGCGCCTCGGGGAACGGCAGCTTGCCGTGCAGATCGCGCACGAAGTAGCGCCTGAAGGGCGACAGCATGAACACCCCGAGAATCGCCCCGAGCAGCGGCACCAGGAAGATCTGGAAGAACGACGATCGGCCCTGCAGCCCCAGGATGTAGATCGCCGGCATCGTGAACACCGAGCCGCCGGCGACGATCCCCGCCGTCGCACCGATCGACAGGACGTTGACGTTCTCGAGCAGCGTGGAGCCGCGCGCCTTGAGAAATCTCACGGCCAGCACCGAGAAGCCCACCGCCAGGATCGAGATCGGGATGGCCGATTCGATCCCCTGTCCGAGCTTCAGCGCGATGTAGGTGGCAGCCGCCGAGAAGATGATCGACCAGAAGAAACCCTGGACCACCGAGCGCAGCGTGACCTCGGGCACCGTCCGGGAGGCCCGTACGATCGGCTCGTATGTCTCGCCGGGCTTCAGCTCGCGGAATGCGTTTTCGGGAAGACGCGAATCCTCGACGGGCTCGCTCATCGGGCGGTGCTCTCCGGGTACTTCGCCATGATCGACTCGACCATGCGCCGCGCCACGCCGTGGTATCCCGGGCCGGCCTTCGCGAAGATCTCCTTCGCCAGCGCGCGGGTGCGCTCGTGTCCACCCATCGCGTCGAACAGCGGCCGCAGGTATTTCATCCGGCCGACGCGGGTCAGCACCTCGCGGACCCGTCCGAACACCGGCTCGTAGTCGGAGGCCACGGCGATGGTGAGCCACTCCACCAGAATCTCGTAGTTGCCCCTGCCGGTGAGCCCCAGGTTGTCGTCCAGCCACCGGCACCCTTCGTGGTCGATCGGCCGCGGCAGCCGCTGCAGGTAGATGAGCATCTCATTGGGAGACCATCCTGCCGCCTGCTCCTTCGACGGCCGGGCCCCATCGGGCCACTTGTCGGCGAGCACGACAAGCTCCTCGAGCTTCTCCGAGCGGAACACCGGTGCGTTGGCAGGCATGCCGGGCTTGTAGAGCCACTCGTCGGCCCGGACCTTCTCCGCCACGCCGGGCAGCTTGCTCTCGAGGAACTCGATGAACTCCTCGGAGGTGATCGAGGTGAACCGGAACCGGGTCATGTACTCGCGGATGAAGGCATCGAACTGCTTGCGCCCCACCGTATGCTCGATCAGCGCGAGGAATCGCGAGCCCTTCTCGTAGGGGACCGACGAGAACGCATCGTCGGGGTCGACACCCTTCAGGTCGGTCCTGAGCCGCGTCAGCGGCGAGTCGGCGCCGAACCGCTCGAACTCCTTGTCGAGCGCTTTCTGCCCGATCGCCCAGCCCAGCACGGCCGCCTCCTTGCCGTGCATCGCCTCGTTGATCCTCCGCTCGGCCCAGACCGTGGAGCCTTCGTTCAGCCAGAAGTGGTCCATCGTGGCGTTTGTCACGAGATTGCCGGTCCAGGAGTGGGCCAGCTCGTGGGCGACGACGTCCACCAGGGACCGGTCGCCCGCCAGCAGCGTGGGCGTGAGGAAGGTCATCCTCGGATTCTCCATGCCGCCATAGGGGAACGATGGCGGCAGCACCAGCATGTCGTAGCGGTCCCACTCGTACTTTCCGAACAGCCCCTCGGCCTTGACGATCATCTCCTCGATCATCGCGAACTCCCAGGCCGCCTTGCCCACGGTGCCGGGCTCGGCCCAGACACGCGACCTCGGGCTCAGGTCACGCGACTGGAGATCCCCCACCGCGAGCGCGAGCAGGTAGGGGGGGATCGGCTGCGGCATCTCGAACAGCCAGGTCTTCGTGCCCGCGGAGGGGCCCGGTCGCGACCCGGCGGGGCCGGCCGACATCACCGCGGCGAGCGCCTCCGGCACCGTGATCTCCGCCGTGTACTTGACCCGCACGCGCGGCGTATCCTGGACGGGGACGACGGTGCGCGCATGGATCGCCTGGCACTGGCTGAACAGGAACGGCAGACGCCCTCCCTCCGTCTGCTCGGGGGTGAGCCACTGCAGCGCGACGGCATCCGGCGACGTCTGGTACTCGATCGATACCGAGCGGGTGCCGTCGGGCAGGTGCAGCCGCAGGCGCTGGCCCAGGATCGGCTCCTCCTCCCCCAGCTCGAACCGCACCGCGGCCCCGTCACCCGTCCTGACCGCGCGGATGGTGAGCCCCTTGCTGTCGAGGTCCATGACTCCCCCGCCGCCCGAATCCAGGTGGAGGGTGACGGTGCCGTCGAGCACCTTGCGCTTGAAGTCGACGGCGAGCTTCAGCTCGAGGCGGTTCGTGCGGGGCTGGTCGGTGTCGTAGTACGAGTGGGGATCGACGCGGCTCATGGGGCACCTCTCGTGAGGATGAGGTCGACGATGGGTCCTGTCCGATGAATGTAACCCACGACGCCAGATGATTGAACAGGAAAATGCGGGGGCCCCGGGTGCGGCCCCCGCCCCGCTCCCTACTGCGCCGGGATGGTGACCAGGGGCAGCCGTTCGCCGCCTTCGGTCCCCGCGAGCGTGAAGAAGAACATGACCGCAGTGAGCGCTCGCTTCGTCTGGAAGTCGCTGTTTTCGATCCAGAACCACTGGTCGCGGTACTGCACGCTCGCAAAGGCGGAGGCCGGCCGCTCCCTGCCGCTGTGAATTCGCACCAGGCTCACTTCTCCCCCGGGGGGCGTTTTCACGAACACGGGCACCGCGCTGTGATCCTTCACATGCTCCTCCGGCACGTCCACGTAGCTCGCGAATGCGCTCAGGATCTGCAGCATCGAGCGGCTGTTCACACTCAATTCGCCCTCCCCTCCGCGGACCGGCGAATAGTTGAGCACGAACTTGAGCCTGTCCGCGGGCAGATGGAGCAACCTTCGTATTTCGGCCTGCTTTTCCACGACGTCGGCGGGAACATCGTCACCCCGGAAGAAGAGCACCGCCGTCTCGCCCTTTTCCTTCTCCTTTTCGACGCGCATCCCCACCGCGCCGGCAGCCTGCACCTCACGCAACAGCTCGAGCACGCGGATGAATTCCGGATCGGCCTCCCGCGTGATGCCACCCGCCGAGGAGCGATTGCGCACCCCGTTCAGCGCCTCGACGGTCAGGCCGAGTATGAAGTCCGCCGCGTAGCCCGATTGCAGCATGAAGAAGATCTTCTTGGGATCGATCGGCGTGATGAGCGCGCTGAGAAACTTCTCCCCCGTCATCGGCAGATATGTGATGGTGGGCCGGTCGATGTAGATCGCCTGCCCACCGATCGCCGCGAAGTTCCCCTGTACCGCCTTCGCCGAGGAGTTCGTGCCTCCCACCGTCACGCCGGTCTGCAACGAATACCCGCTCACGATGGACGACACGTCCACGAACACCGGCAGGTCCATGTATCGCAGCTTGACGATGTTCAACAACGTCTGCTGCTTCCACGAATCCGCGATGGCCGTGCTGTAGTCGAAACGATCGACCGCGATGGTCCGCGGGCCGATGTGCGCGCAACCGGTGAGCAGCGCGGCCACGGCCGGCAGAAGCCGCAGGGCCCCCCTGGCGCGGCGGGGCAATTCGCGGACGGTACTCATGTCGGTCCCCTCCCTGTCATCCTGGCGACGTCACTCGGATCATTATGGCCCGCCCCGCCCCCCGGTGTCATCATCCAGGGGGAATCTGCTACCATGAGCCTTCGCTCGCGACGGCGCAATCCCTTTCGGATCTCGGCAGCGTGTCTTCTCACAGGGCATTCGTGAACAACAATCGCTTCCCGCCCCCGAGCCGCAGGCACCGGACCTACCGACAGGCGTGGCGCTTCTGGGTGCTGGCCATCGCGTTGTTCAGCCCGTTCACTCTCGCCGAGGCGTCCCATCCCAAGACCGACGTGGCGGTTCTCAAGAACGGCGACCGGTACAAGGGCGAGATCAAGAGCATGAATGACGGGATGCTCACCTTCAAGACCGATGCGGCCGGCACGATCAGCCTGAAATGGACCCACATCGTGCAGCTCGTGAGCATCTACGAATACCAGATCGAGGTTTCCAGCGGCCAGCGGTACGTGGGCACCCTGGCTGAGCCGGATAACCCCGGGGAGATGAAAATCTTCAAGGGACTGGGCGCCGTTTCCATTCCCATCGAAGAGGTGGTCGGCATCGCGACGATGGAGTCCGGGTTCTGGAACCGGCTCGACGGCGCAGTCAATTTCGGCCTGAACTACACACAGAGCAACGACGCATTTCAATACAATTTCAATGGGAACGTCACTTCCCGCAGGCCGCGCACCGTCAGCAACCTCATATGGAACTCCACATTCAACAAGCAGGGTGGCGGTGACTCGGCAAGCCAGCAGATGGTGCGATTCTCCCATAACCGCTACCTGAAGCCGAAGGTCGGCCTATTGTGGCTATCCCAGCTCGAGTCGAACCGGGCGCAGGGATTCGACCTGCGCTCCACCGTCGGGGCCGGCGTATCCCGTGCCCTGATCCAGAGGGGAGGCGAGGATCTCGTCCTGCTGGGCGGTGCCGTCTATGTACGTGAGGAGATCACCGACTCAAATGGTTCCGACGGCACCGCGGAGACTCTCATGGGCGTTGAATACGACAAGTACTCCTACGATCATCCCAAGCACTCCCTCACGGTGCAGCTCTTCACCTTCCGGAACATCACATCACCCTCACGCCACAGGGCGCAGGCCAGCGTCACCCTGAGCTGGGAGGTGATCCGCGATTTCAATGTGAGCATCGGTGTCACTGACACCTACGACAGCAGGCCTCCCACCGAGATCGCGGACAGGAACGACGTCTCCGTCGTCACGTCGGTGGGCTACACGTTCTGACCCCCGGAGTCCTCGACCCGGCCACCAGGCCCCCTGCTCCCGTAAGTTCTCACCGCCTTCCACGTAATATCCCGAGGTCACAGCCCACCCGTTCCCCGGCTAGCCTGTCATGAAAGCCCGGGTAAGACAGCTATCGCTAGCCACTGGATTACCGGTTCCGGAACGCGGCTACCGGTGATCATCCCGCGGATGAACGACATGAGAGGGAAACAGGCATGTAGGTCATCATTATCGGGGGTGTGGCCGGCGGCGCCTCGTGCGCGGCCCGCCTGCGCAGACTGGACGAAAAGGCCGAGATCATCATGGTGGAGCGCGGGCCGTACGTGTCGTATGCGAACTGCGGCCTGCCGTACCACGTCGGCGACGTGATCCAGAGGGAATCCGGCCTCCTGGTGGCCTCGGAGCAGATGTTCCGCAGCGTGTTCGCGATCGACGTGCGGACTCACTGCGAGGCGATCACGATCTCGCCGAGGAAGAAGACAGTCGATCTGTGCGACGTCAGGACCGGCGAGGTGAAGACCGCATCGTACGACAAGCTCGTGCTGTCCCCGGGCGCCCCTCCGGTCCACCCACCGCTTCCCGGGATCGATCTGCCGGGGATCTTCCGGTGAGGACCGTGCCGGACGCGAGAACGATCCGGGAGTGGATCGAGCGAGGCACGGATTTCCTTACGGGGATGTACCACTACTCGGGCATCCAGATGGTCAAGCCCACGCGGCGCGCGGTCGTGGTGGGCGGCGGGTTCATCGGCCTGGAGATGTCGGAGAACCTGGTGCATCTGGGCTTCGAGGTAACGCTCATCCAGAAGCCCAACCTGGCCCTGGGGCCGATCGACCCGGTGATGGCGCGTCTCGTCGAAGGGCACATGAAGAAACATGGTGTCCGTCTTGCGCCCAACATCGGCGTGGTCGGGTTCGAGAAGCTGGACGGCGGCGCGATCAACGTGCAGACACTGTCCGGCAAAACGTATCCGGCGGATCTGGTGATCCTGGCGATCGGCGTGCGCCCTGACACGACGCCGTCCAGGGCGGCCAGTCTCGAGATCGGAGAGCGCGGCGGGATCCGCGTCGACGAGCACATGCGTACGAGCGATCCCGACATCTTCGCGGTCGGTGACGCCGTCGAGGTCAGAGACTTCGTGACAGGCCGGTGGGGCCTCGTGGCGCTGGCCGGGCCTGCGAAAAGGACTACAAGAAAGTCTGCCTCTACCCCAATTCGCACACCGGCTGCTACCCCGGCGCGAAGATGCTCGAGCTGAAGGTCATCTTCCGCAAATCCGACGGGCGGGTGCTCGGCGCCCAGGCGATCGGCGAGCTCCGGGCACGCCTGGGGCAGCTGCCCCGCAACCGGGAGATCCTCGTGATCTGCCGCTCGGCGCGGCGCGCGTGCTACGCGACACGGATCCTGCTCCGGCACGGATTCAGAGCCCGGAACATCTCTACCGGCATGCTGTCACGCACGATGCTGTCGGCTGTCTGAGGAGTCGGTGATGGGCGGACGGAACAGGGCGCAAGCCAACCAAAAGAACCAGAGAAAAAACGCAATGACAACGGTAGCCGCAACGAAGAGTGCCACAGGTCGGGCCAAGGCCGACGACGCACGGGTCGATCGGTTGAAAGAGCAGCGGTAGGCCGGCCCCCGCCGCCGCGTCACTCGTCGATCGCGTACCAGCGACCGTCCGCGGCGCGGGCCACCTCCCGCACCTCGAGCCCCGCCAGCGCATCGCGCCGCCGACCTGCCTTTGCGACCTGCCACCATTGCGTCTGATCGGGCAGCAGCAGATAGCGCGGATGGTAGCGCTGCACCGCCTCCCGCACGGCGTCGGGGCCGTCGATCGGCAGCATCATGGCGGGCACGTCGAGCACCGCCGCCACCTGGCAGGGATCGGTCGTCATGACGAGATCGGCGGGCCCGAGCGCCGGATGCCCGGACGGCTGCAGGTACCCCGGGATCGGGCGGTATCTCCCCTGCCACGCCTCGAAGGAAGCCGGGTTGCGCACCTGCAACGGCCAGAACCAGACGCTCCCCGCCGTGATGAATACGATGCAGACCGTGGCGACCGCGCTGCGGTTCCGCCTGAACGGCTCCATCAGCCGGCCGAGCCCCAGCGCCGCGAGCACGCAGACGATCGGTGTCGCGGCCTGCACGAATGGGCCGGGGTTGCGCGACGGGATCGGCGCGAGGATCGCCGGCACGCACCAGGTGAGCAACACCACGAAGACGAACGCCAGGAGCCGGCCGTCGCGCAGCCGTCTTCCGCCCCCGGCGAGCGCGCCCCAGGCGGCCAGGACGAGCAGCAGGATCGGGATCTCGTGAAACGGATGCGCCGCCCGGGCCCGCAGGACGAAACCGATCGTGTGCAGGATCCGTCCCGCCCCCTGGGCGATCCACGTCTTGAAGCCGGGATCGGTGGCGTAGCGGTAGTAGTCGGCGAAATCGGTCAGATACGGAGTGAGCGCCCGCGGCCCCGGCACGATCGCGCCGAAGGCCCACAGATTGTAGCCGAGGAACGGGACCGCGCACGCCGCCGCGCCGAGCAGAAGCCAGCGCAGCCGGCCGACACGCTCGCGCAGCTCCAGGCCGGAATCCAGCAGCAGCGCCGCTGCCGCGGCCGCCGGCACGATGAACCCCTCCCCGCGCAGCCACAGCGGCACGGTCAGCACGAACCCCGCGATCGTCCACGCCGGCCTCGCCCGTCCGGCGGCGCGGCGCGCCCACAGAAACAGGCACAGACCGAGCATGAGGCAGACCTGGTGCGGCAGCGCCACGTCCGGCATGATGCTGGACTCTCGGTCGCGCTCCTGCGGGATCAGAACGAGCCCGGCTAGCCATGCGATGAGTAGATCGCGGCGGATCAGCCAGGCAGCGGTGAAGACCAGAAGCGGCAGGGCGATCGACAACGACGCGCACAGCAGGATCGCGTCCTTCATGGTGTGGCCGGCCAGGGCCATCGCAGCCCCGAGCAGCAGCGGCCACCCGGGCGACCAGAGATCCCCCGGCGGCCTCGCGACTGTCTCAGGTCTTCCCAGCCAGTGCCACAGGACGTTATCGGCGCGGCTCACCGGCCCGAGCGCCACGTTGCGGGCGACGGCGTAGTAGTAGGCCGTGTCGTAGTTGCCGACGTACTCGACCCGCGCCGCCGCGGAGAAGGAAAGGACCGCCTGCAGCACCGCGAGGGAGAGCAGCGCCGCCAGGACCGGGCCCGGAGCGGACCCGGTGCGGGCCGGATCGGATGGCGTCATCTCTGCAGACGGGGGCGCGCGGTTCCCCACCGGGCGACCGCACCCACCACCAGAACCCAGAACGGAAGGACGCCGAGGCCCGGGATCGCTTCCAGGATCAGACCGGGAAGCAGCATCCACTGCCACCCGAGCACGATGAACAGCAGGATCGCCGTCACGAGGTCGACCGCCCACTGCATCGGCGGGCTGAACGCCACGAGGATCGAGAGCACGTCGGCCAGCGCGGCCACGCTGAAGGCCAGGGCGAGCCTTCCTCTGGAGAAACGGGGGAGTGGTGGAGGATGAGGCGCTCCGTCGGACGGGACAGCTTCCTGCGGCGGCATCCCTACGGACACATTCGTTCTCCCGGGTTCCCGTGCGAGGCCTCCCGGAGAGGGTAGCAGCACCCGGTCAGGCTGCCTACCCGACGGCCCATCCCCCTGTGCGGCGCGCGCCCGGGCCGGAACTTGATCGGCGAAAGGGTCATGATTCAGAACATCTGACATACCCGTCCTTGCAAATTGAACACCCGGCGCAGATTCGCCCCGATGGCCCGGATCCCTGGAAGGACAACGCGGCCAGCAGGTTGGGACTGTCCTGCGTCTCTGCGCGCATGCTGGCACGCATGTTGCCTGTTCATCTGACCTGAACCATCCGAACGGCCCGTACCGACGATGCCCGCGCCCCGCGGGCGTCCAACCCCGCATGAATACTCATGGAGGAGCTTATTCGATGACATACACGAAGCGAACTCTCGTAATCATCTCCCTGCTGGCCCTCACGGGCGGCCTCACGCACGCACAGACGGGCACGACCTCATCCTCGTCGCAGAGGGTCACGCCCCAGGGCGGGACCTGGGCCGGCGGCGCCGACCTCGGCCTCGCCAATCCGATCGGTGACGACGATTTCGACGCCGACCCGATGCTCGACGCCTATCTCGAGTACTTCTACACGCCGCACGTCTCCTTCCGCGGTATGCTCGGATTGATGTCGTTCAACGGACCCGACGTGCCGGGCTTCGGAAGCAACGACCTCGACATCGCCATCGTGACGGCCAACATCCTGTACCAGTGGGAGGGTGGCACGGTGCATCCGTTCGTCACGGGCGGTGTGGGATTGTACGACTACAACCCGGACTTCGGCGATGACAACCTCGAGCTCGGGATCAACGCGGGCGGCGGACTCAACTTCTATCTCGCGCGGCATTTCGCGATCAAGGTCGAGGGCGCGTTCCACGCGACCGGCGCCGACGAGCCCGACTCGTTCTTCACCGCGACGGCGGGCGCCCGGTGGCTGTGGGGAAGCTGAGGCTCTCGACTACTCCCACTCGATTGTGGCCGGCGGCTTCGTCGTCGCGTCGATGGCGACACCGGCCACCGGCTCGAAGGCGAGCACGGCCTCGGTGATCTCCGCGGCGCAGGCCGGCCCGATCCAGGCCGGACGCGCGGTCATCGCCCGCTCGGAATGCACCGGGCGGATGACGACCAGCTCGTGACCCTTGCCGTCGAGGCTGACCGGCACCAGCACCGTCGGACACTGCCAGACATCCTTCATCAGGCCGTGCCGCTCGAGAGCCTGCATCACGATGTCGTCGATCTCGCGCAGCAGGTCGAGCCGCCGGCGTGTCACGGTCGCCGGCACGAGACGCGCCTCGCTGAAGCAACGCCCCGTCAGGTCGAACAGGCAACGGTTGAGCCCCGCCACCTGTTTGGTCAGACCCGTGGCGATCTCGGTGAGCCGGTCCCAGCCCGGGAATCGGCCGGCCAGCAGTACGGGATGCTCGTAGCTGCGCAGGTCGGCCTTCACGCCGACCGACCGCACGGGCAGCGGCACGCCGGTCAGGCCGGTGCCCGCGAGCCCTTCATCGATCTCGGCTCGCATCCGATCCTCGTCGTAGCCGGCGGGAACCGCTTTCTCGGCGGCCACGCGGATGCCCAGACCCGGCCCGGGGAAGGGATGCCGGTCGATGCTCGCCGGGTCGAGCCCCAGCGCGCGGCCCAGCGCACGCACCTCCACCTTGTACAGATCCTTGAGCGGCTCGACCACCCGCCCGGCGCGCATCATCTCCTGGATGACAGGCACCCGGTTGTGGTGCGTCTTGATCACGTCGGCGCGCCTGGTGCCGCCGGTCTCGATCGTGTCGGGGTAGATCGTCCCCTGCCCGAGCAGCATCTCGCCCAGCCCCAGCCTCGCCGCCTCACGCTCGAATACTCTGACGAACGTGTCGCCGATCGCCTTGCGCTTGGCCTCCGGCTCGGTCAGCCCCTCGAGCGCGCCGAGAAACTCGGGCGTCGCGTCGACATGCGTCAGGCTGTCGCCGAGCCCGATGGCAGTGAGCCGCTCGACAACCCGCGCGCTCTCGTCCTTGCGCATCAGCCCGTTGTCGATGTGAAGCAGCCTGAGCCGCGCCGGACCCAGCGCCTTCGAGAACAGCATCGCCGCCACCGTGGAGTCGACCCCTCCGGAGGCCAGCAGCAGAACCTCGCGGTCTCCGACCTCTGAGCGCAGCGCCTCCGCGCGCTGCTCGATCTGGTCCCCCACCGACCAGTCGCGTGCCGCGCCGCAGATGCCGGTGACGAAGTTCTCGATGATCCTCAGCCCGCACGGCGTGTCGTCCACCTCGGGGTGGAACTGCAGCCCGTACTGGCGACGGGTCTCGTCGGCGATGGCGGCGTTGCGGTGATCCTGCGAGCGGTCGGCGCCGCCGGTCGTGTAGCCGATCTCGACGAACCCGCCGCCGAGGCGGGTGACCGTGTCGCCGTGGCTCATCCAGACGACCTCCTCGGGCGCCAGCCCCTCGAACAGAGGAGAATGCCCCACGATGTGCATCGTCGCGGCGCCGTACTCGCGCCGCGTGTGCTCCACGGAGCCGCCGCCATGCTTGGCGATCTCCTGGTGGCCGAAGCAGAAGCCGAGCACCGGGATCCCCAGATCCAGCACGCCACGGCTCCAGTCGCCGTCCTCGTCGCGAGCGCTCAGCGACGGGCTGCCCGAGAGGACGATCCCCTCGTAGCCGGCGAACGTGTCGACCGGATCGTCCGGCTCGCGGATCTCGGCGTACACGCCGAGCGAGCGCACCTTGGTGGCGATGAGATGGACGTACTGGCCGCCGAAATCGAGGACCGCGATGCCTTTGCGCTTCATCGTGCCTCCACGAGGGTCACAGGATACACTCAGCGCGCCCCCTTCACGAGGAACAGGGTCGACGGGTTGGTGGTGTACTGGTAGGCGTACCAGCGTGGATCGTCGGCCAAGGTAACCCCGTTGATCTTGCTCAGCCCGTTCTTTTCCGATATCGCGATCTCGCGGATCGGTTCGCGCCGGCCGTCGGCAAGATTCACGCGCTCGATCCGGGCGGGATCGGTGCCGCGGCTCACCAGCAGCGACCCGCCGTCCGGGCTCCAGCGGACGATCCGGTCCTCCGGGTCGAGCCCGGGCACCGGGCGCGCCTCGCCTCCGTCCACCGGATAGATCGCGGGCGGCTTGCCGGCCCCCCAGGCGGCCACGAGACGCCCGTCCGACGAGACCCGGCCGCTGTAGGCCCCTTCGGGTGTGACGGGGGTCATCGTCCCCCCCTCGAGCGCCTGAGCCCAGCACCGCGACGGCCGGTTCTTCTCGTGCCCGCACACCAGCACCCGTCGTCCATCGGGAAACCACCTCGGTTCGTCGAACTCCACGACACCGGGCGTCTCGATCGCGATCGGCTGGCCGGCGCCGGTGGGATAGGCGACGAGGCGCGGCGGCTGGCTCCGGATGACGGCCAGGGCCCACTTCCCGTCGGCGGACAAATCCGCCGCATCTCCCTCGCCGAGCCTGACTGCAGGCGAGCCATCCGTCCTCCGCAGGGTGACGGCGTAGTTGTCGCCTGCGCTGCTGCTGCCGTCGGAGAACAGGACGAGACGGCCGTCACCGGAGAGGGTCGGACCCCAGCAATTGGCGAGGACCGAGAACTCTTTCTCCTCGGTGTCATCGGGCCCCCTGCCGCGGACCTGGCTCCACCAGTCGTCGCGGGAGACGAGCCATCGACCGTCGGGTGCGATGTCGTGGAGGATCAGACCGCCGGCGCTGGCGAGCACGGTCCTCGCGCGGCCGGCGAGGTCCACGGCCCGTACGTCGAACTCGTTCAGGCCGGCCGAGAAGAGTATCTCACCGCCATCCGGCTCCCAGGCGAGCCCTTCCTCGCCCCAGAAGATGTCGGTCAGCGGCCGGGCGCTGCCGGATCGATCCACGACGCTCACACGGCCCCGGTCGTCCCAGCGGTTCTGGTGCTCCATGAACGCCACACGCTCGCCGTCGGGTGAGACCCGTGGGTCGCTGAGATACCCGCCCGTCCGGTACAGCACGGTGCCGATCGGGTACTCCAGCCGGTCCTCTCCCTCCACGAGGTGGATCACGGCCAGGCTTTCTCCATCGGGCCCCCAGGAGGCTTCGCGGACGTCCTCGAGCAGCTCTCGCGGGGCCGCCCCACCCAGCGGCATGCGGGCCAGAGTGCCGGTGAACTGCCGGTGGTGCACGTACTCGGCGTGGGTCAGCACCGCCAGCTCCCCCTGCTTCGAGATGTCGAGCAGGTGCGTGTCGAGCGCGCCGAGCGGCTGCGCCTCCGGGTACTCGGGCCGGATCGCGAACAGCTCGATGCGGTTGTCGTGCTTCACCGAGCTGAAGACGATGGTCCTTCCGTCCGGCATGAAGCGCGAGATGAAGATCGACTGCCTGGCGTAGGTGAGGGATCGGAAGTTCACTTCCTCCTGCGGCACCTGCGGCGGTGCCGCGAACCGGCGCCCCGCGAACAGACCGGCCGCGAGAGCCACGGCCGCCACGATCGCGATCACCGCGGCGCCCGGAACACCCCGTCTCCTGGGCGAGGCGCCCGGATCGGACCCGACTCCATGCTCGCCCTGCCCGCTCCACTCCAGCTCGCGTTTGAGATCCGCGGCCGACTGCCACCGATCTTCGGGATCTTTCGCGAGACACTGCCGGATGATCCGGTCCAGCGCCGCCGGCGTGGGGACGGCGATCTCGCGCGGTGGCGTGGGCTCGTCCTTCATGATCGACGAGATCAGGCTCGCCTGGCTGCCGCCGCCGAACGGCCGCCTTCCGGTGAGCGACTCGTACAGCAGGCACCCCAGGGCCCAGATGTCGCTGCGGGCGTCCGCTTCCTTCCCTTCGAGCTGCTCCGGCGCCATGTACTGGAAGGTCCCTACGATTGCGCCCTCGGCGGTCAGGGGCGCCGCGACCGTCGGCGACATGGTCAGCGCGGTGGCGTCACGGCTTCCGGATCCGGTGGGCCCGGCCCCTGCCGTCGCCCTCGCAAGACCGAAGTCCATCAGCTTCGCTCCCGTCCGGGTCACCATCACGTTGGCCGGCTTCAGGTCGCGATGCACGATGCCGGCGCGATGGGCTTTCGCCAGGGCATCGGCGATCTCCACCCCGAGCCGGATCACATGCCGGGGAGCGAGCGGCCCCTGCTCCAGCCGCTTCGCCAGTGTCTCCCCTTCGACCAGCTCCATGACGAGGTAGTCGGTCTCCCCCTCGCGCCCCACGTCGAAAAGCGCGCATATGTGGGGATGATTGAGACTGGAGATCGCCTTCGCCTCCCGCTCGAAGCGGGAGCGAACCTCGGGGCTTGCCGACAGGTGGCGCGGGAGGACCTTCACGGCGACCTCCCGCCCGAGCCGGGTGTCGCGGGCCCGGTACACCTCGCCCATCCCACCGGCCCCGAGCGGATCGATGATCTCGTAAGGGCCGAGGCGTGCACCTGGGGCGAGGGTCATCGGGTCCGGGGACATGAGGGTGCACATACTAACACGGGAGATCGCACCCGAGGTGGGATTCTCAGGCGCTCTCCGCCGGGTACCGTGGCGCCGGCCCCTGCAGCTTGTACCGGAACGGCTCCCGGATGCTGCCCGCGGGGACGAGACGCACCTCGGGGCGGACGCTGCCCGAGGTGATGTACTCGTTGCCGGCGAATGGCAGCACATCCAGGATCCGGCGCTCGACCGCCTCGCGTGCCGCGGCGGAAGGCAGCGACGCGGCCTCGACGTCCACCAGGACATGGTGCGCCGCGGACCGCTCCTCGACCATCACCTGGAAGCGGGGAGGCTGGATCACCTCGCGAAACGCCGTCAGGGCGTCCCCCACAGCCTGAGGGTAGAAGTTGTATCCGCCCACGGTGAACATGTGATCCGCCCGCCCGAGGATGTCCTCGAGCAGCGTCGAGACCATCCCGCACTCGCAGAACCTGGTCTTCGAGCGGATCATCAGATCGTCGGTCCAGTACCGCAGCACCGGGGTCAGCTCCCGGTCGGGATAGAAGGCCGTTATGACCCCGACGCCTGGTTGCCCGTCAGGCACCGGCTCGCGCGTCTCCGGATCCAGCACTTCGATCAGCCCCGAGGCGTCGAGAAAATGCAGCCGGCCGCGGCCGCACTCGTAGGCGCCCGTAGCCGGCGTCTCCACGGTAGAGTATCCCTCGCGCAGCGGCAGCCCCCAGAACCGCATCACGCGCTGCTTGAGCGCCTCGCTCACCATAGCGCCGCTGGTGAAGATGCGACGCAGTCCGCTGTCCTTGCCCGACAGGCCACACTGCTCGGCGCGCGCCGTGAGCGCCCAGAGATAGCCGGGAGCGGTGAACAGACCGCTGACCTTCGCTCGACGGCCCGGGTCGTTTCGCACCCTGAAGATCGACTCGAGATCGGCGTCGAGATCGCCCGAGAGTCCCGGGGTGAGCACCTCGGCTCCTGCACGCCGCGCCGCGGCGGTGAAGATCCGGGCGCCGACGCTGTTCTCCTGCACCATGTGTATCTGGAAGATCTCCCTCGGGCCGAGAAAGCCTCCCATCATCCCGCCTATTGCCTGCGCGGCGACGTACGCATCGAGCTCGCGCTGCGTCAGGTGCAGCTCGAGGGGTTGGCCCATGGTGCCGCTGGTGCGCAACGGCATCACCGGCTGCATCCCGGGCGCGCGGCTGACGAAGTCGTCGGGGCGATCCTGGAGGTCGGCGCGGAAGGTGACAGGCAGCCGGCGCAGGTCATCCAGACCGCGAAGGTCGTCTTCGCCGACCCCCGCGCTTCCGAGCCGATCGGTGTAGAAGGGAAGCTGCTCCCGTGTGTATGCGACGGTCCGGCGAAGCTTGCGGAGCTGGAGCGCGCGCAGTCGTTTCAGCGCGAAACCCCGCGGCGGCCGGGGCGGAGCGAGGCGCGCCGGGTCGCCTCCCCGCAGCAGCCGTTCCCGCATCCGATCGATGATCCGATCCAGGTCACGCGGCCGGGGACGATCCCCGCGGGCGATGTGCCACAGCACGCGTGCGGCGGGGATCAGGAGCATCCAGGGCGACCCTCGGGCCTCCGGCCGGGCGCCGCGGTCCGGCCGCGGGCGGGCGGGAGGAGTGACGATCGGGATAGTACCATCGGACCGCGCGCGTGGGTCAGCTCGCCGCCCGCCGCGGCCGCATCGTTTCGAAGGCCCGCAGCACCACCGACTCACCCGGCGCCGTCCGCTCCATCTCGACGAAGAGCTGCCGCACCGCCTGCTCGTACCCGGGTTCCGTCCGGCCATCGCGCGCGAGCAGGTGGAGGACATAGCGGGCCGCCCGATCGATCAGCTTGTTGTTGGTGGGCGTCACCCAGGTCATCAGGTTGCCCTCGTAGCGATCGAGACGCCCCATGACGAGGGTGGAGTGGGTGTTCAGGATCATCTTCAGCAGAAGGTGGCGCGAGAGATCGTCCATGTCCCGCACCGAAACCTCGTGACGCAGGCCATCCAGCCTGAAGGCGATTGCGCCGTCCTCATCGCGTATCGAGAGCTCGTGATGGGTTCGCCCGGGGATCTGACGCCGCCGGCGCTCCCGCGCGCGGATGCTGAAGTCGAAGCCGAGCAGGTACTGCGATCCGGTGCGCGGGTCCACCTCGGGCCAGTCGATCGGACGCGGCGCGCGCCCCAGGAGCCTGAGCCACGCCTCGTCCGGGTCTCCGGCATCGTCGAGCGACAGGTAGCACAGCGAGTAGGCCGGACGCGCTTCCTCGAGCTGGTCGAATGGCACCAGGCTGAACGTCGGCGCCCTCTCCGTCGTGTCGGTGAGCACGGTGATCCCGTAGTCGCGCGTCGTGTAGGTGACGTGATCTCCCGCGGCGATGAGGCCCGATTCCTTCTCGATCAGTGGGGCGAGAAACGACAGATCGGTCCGCTCGAGGCGCCGTGCGAGCTGCGCGATCGCCGCACCGGCGGGTGTGCCGGGCCGCAGCAGCGCCAGACCCACCGCGAGCTGCAGCACGGTGCTGGCCTGCATCCGGGTGCTCCCCGCCAGCGCCATCGGCCCGACGTCGAGACACAGCTTCTCGATCCCCGGGTTCTGGAACACGCGCCGGAACCGTTCCACGTGGCGCACCAGCACCGCGTCGGGGTTGCAATAGAGGAACGCGGGAGCGTTGGAAGACAGGTGCGCTGCGCGCTCCGCAGCACCGATGACCCAGGGCGTCTCTCCCCCCTCGGTGCAGGCGATCAGCAGGTCGCCTTCCGCGAACCCGGTCTGCTCCAGGTGGCGCGCGCCATGGGCCGGGTGATCCTCGAACCCCTCCAGCGCGTGCACCAGCGCCACGTCACCTCCCGCCATGAAGGACCGGACGCTGTCGTCGCCCTCGTGGGTCCGCCGCCAGAGGAACTCGAGGCTCAGCGACAGACGGCCGGTCGCGCCGCAGCCGCACAGGTACACGCGGCGGCCCGACTCGATCGTTCGTCGCACCCGGCGCGCCAGCCGATCGATCCGGACGGCGTAGCGCTGCATCGTCGCCAGCGCGTCCAGGTCGACTCGCTTCAGCTCGGCCACGCCCCGGGCAGGGTCGCGCCGGGCCCACCCGGACAGCTCGCGCGTGCGGGGATGCGGCTGCTCCGTCGGCAGGACGCCGAGCCGGTAGCGGTCCGCGACGCGGAGAAAGTCCTCCGCCTGCCGGCGTGGGTCGATGGTCTGCGCTGATGTCGTCATGCCCTGCCGTCCCGTGACGGGATGATCCTGCGTCGTACCTATACGACGAGACGGCCGGAACAACAAGCGGGGCGGGGTTTCTGGGCGCCGGTGATGCCCGCGACAACAGCATTTCGCGCACAAGAGCAACAATCATCTCGATGCGCCGGGTGTCCCGGCATCCGGGGGGGGGGAACTCAGGAGCGGGCGATCGCCTCGGCGGCGGACGGCGCGGCAAGGGTGATGGCGCGTGCGGAGAGCCACAACTCGAACCGATCTGCGGGCAGCGGCGGCGAAATGAAGTGGCCCTGCCCCTGCTCGCAGCCTATCTCCCTCAGCATGTCGAGCACGGCCTGCGATTCGATCCCCTCCGCGACCGTCTCGAGACCGAAGTCGCGTGCGAGACGGATCGTGGAGCGGACGATCGTGGCGTCGCCCGCGTCCCGGTCCATGCGCGCCACGAACGAGCGATCGATCTTCAGCTCGGTTGCGGGCAGCTTGCGCAGGTAATCGAGTGACGAGTAGGCGGTGCCGAAGTCGTCGATCGACACCTTCACCCCGAGCGCCGCGAGACGCTTCAGGACCCGCAGCGATCGGCCCGGCTCCTCGATGATCGCCGTCTCGGTGATCTCCAGAACGAGCCGGCCTGGATCGACCCCGGAAGCGGTCAGCAGCCCCGAGAGCGTCTCGGGCAGATCCTCCTCGAGCAGGTTGCGGGCCGAGCAGTTGACCGACATCGACAGGTGCAGTCCCTTCGCGTCCCACGCCTTCGTCTGGGCGAGCGCACGCGTCAGAACCCACTGGGTCAGCGGCTTGATCAGACCGGTCCGCTCGGCCAGGGGAATGAACTCGCCGGGGGGGAGCGGACCATGTCTCGGGTGCCTCCATCGCAGGAGAGCCTCGGCGCCCACGACCCGGTCGGTGACGAGATCCAGCTTCGGCTGGTAGTGCAGCTCGAACTGGTCCCGCTCGATCGAGTCGCGCATCTCGCCCTTCATCGTGAGATGACGCAGCGAGTTGGCGTCCGCCTCCGGATCGTACAAGGCGAACGTGTTGCGCTGCTTCTTGGCCACGTACATCGCCACGTCGGCCCGCTGCAGCAGGAGACCCGGATCGTCTCCGTGCAGGGGGCTGAGCGCGATACCGACGCTGACATCGACCTGCAGTGTCATCCCCTCGACCGGGAACGGCGAGGCGATCGCCTCGATGAGCCTGCGCGCCCTGGCGGTGGCCTCCGCCGGCCCCGCTCGGGGCAGCAGCACGGCGAACTCGTCGCCGCCGAGTCGGGCGATCATCTGGCCTGGCTCGAGCCCTTCGCGCAGGCGCTCCGCGATCCCGCACAGGAGCCGATCTCCCGTGGCGTGCCCGAGCGTGTCGTTGATCTCCTTGAATCGATCGAGATCCAGCATCAGCAGCGCCCCGCCCTCCGAGGGCCCATCACCGTCGAGATCGTGCCGCATGCGATCGAAAAGCATCGCCCGGTTGGGCAAATCGGTCAGCGCATCATGGGTCGCCTGGTGTCTGAGCTGGTCCCGCTGTCGGAGGCTCTCCGTCACGTCCTGGAGGAAGGCCACGCGCACGACACGACCGTCCATGGTGAAGGAGGAGACGGCGAGATCCACGAGCCGGACCTCTCCGTCGGGACGAACAACCCGTGCGGCGTCCATGCGCGACAGCGTACCGCCGGACCGGGCCGAGGCCCCGGAAACGAGGTCTGTCAGAACGCAACCGACCGCGTCCGCCGCGCGCCGTCCGAAGAGCCGCTCGGCCGCGAGGTTGAACGTCTCGATCCGACCCTCGGCGTCGAGCGTCAGAATCGCCTCCGAGCAGTTCTCGACCACGTGTCGCATCCGCAGCTCGGTATGACGCGCCCTGAGTGAGGCGAGCCAGACCTTGATCTCCTGTTGATCGATGCGGCGCATCAGAGCCAGGCCATAGGCGCATCCGAGGACCGACCAGCCCGGCGCTACATCGAGCATCAGGGTCGAGACCCGCTGGCAGGCCAGCGCCCCGACGAACAGCAGCCCGCTCGAGCCGAGCAGCAACGCAACCCCGCCCCGCCAGGAAAGGCGCTGCATCGGCAGCCCGCCTGCCAGGGCGATGGCGAGCAGCAGGCTGACTGCGAGCCACGACGGGGCGCGTGCCAGCGTTCGCCCGGAGGCGATCGACTCGGCGGCCAGGGCCTGCAGCATGGGCCCCGGCATCGTGGTTCGCAGCGGAACTGCCGCCTGATCGCCCAGCTCGAGCGCGGTGGCTCCCACGATGACATCGCGGCCCCGCACGATACCGCGGTCGAAGGCGCCCGTCAGAACGTCCGCATACGACACGACCGGGATCGATGCGGGGTCGATTCCGAAGTCGATATAGAACGGATCCCCCGGCGCAGAGACCGAACCGGCGAGGACTCTCGCGAGCGCCGGTGGCCCGTCGATCCCGGGCGGGACCGCGGCGTACCGGCGCACCAGCCCGTCCGCGTCGGGCGCCACGTTGATCGATGCAAGGGTGGCCGCCGCGGCGAGCGAAGGAAGCGGGCTCGTCATGACGAGACGGTAGGCGCCTCCGGGGCCGGGCTGCCACTGCGAGAAAACCGGCAGAACCGCTCGCCCCCCTGCCGCGCGCAGCGCCTGTTCGAGCGCCCGGTCCTCATCCGGATCGGAACGGGAGCTGAAGTCGACATCGAACGCCACCTGCCGCGCGCCCGCGGCGATCAGGTTGTCCAGCACGGTGGCGTGATAGCCGCGGGGCCAGGGCCAGGTGTCGATCCTCTCGATGCTGCGCGGATCGATCGCCACGACCACGACGCCTCCCGTCGCGGGACGCTGCAGGAGGGCGAAACGGAGATCCATCAGGTGCCGCTCCGCCCAATCCATTCCGCCGGCGAGATAGACCCCGGCGACGATGGCGGTGAGCGACAGCAGTGCCGGCAGTTGCCTGCTTCTCACCTCCCGCGCGCCTGCGCGGCTGCTCCGCAAGGCGTTCGCCTCATTTCCCTTTGAGGAGATTGAGCAGGCGGCCGATGAGATTCGGATCGCTTGTCTTCTGCGCCGACGTGGGGTCCAGCCGCGACGTGGAGCTGTCGACCATCTCCCCGCCGGCGCGGGTGAGGACGCGCGTGTCGTCCATCAGGTCGCCCCACAGATCCGTGTCTCCTGCATCATCGAGACCCGGCAGCGAATCGTCCACCTCGACGAGGGTTGCAGCAAGTCGTCTCGAGACCTTCAGTGTGTCGTCGAGCATGACCGTATCCGAGTCGGTCTCCTTCGTGGCCGGCTCCTGCAGGGCACGCTCCTGCTGCCTGTCCCTGTCGGCCGCCTCATGATGGATCTCCATGCGTCCGTCCCGACCGCTCACCACGCCGACCATTCCGGCCGTGAATCCTCGGTCTGCCCGGTCGTCGTGGATCGCACTTCGACCACGCCCTCGAGCACGCTGACCGCCGCGCGATCCCGCTCGAGGATCACGCTGAACCGTGTACCCTTGACGCCCGCCACGAGCAGCGGCGTGCGCACTTCGAACCTTCCGCCTTCGTGACGCGGCGCCACCTTGTAGATTACGTGGCCCTGATGCTGCAGCACGCGGGTGGCGCCATCGGGCGCGCGGTCCGGCAGCACCACCTCGCTGTCAGCCGCGACGAGGATCAGATCCCCGTCGCGCGTGAGTGTGGTCCGCGCGTCGTCGAAGGTACGCACCAGGCTCAGGGCCGCCACATCGGCGCCGCGACGCGCTGTCTGCCAGGCATCGTCGGCCGCCGCCCCCGGCCTGACCTCGACACGGCCCGATGTGGCCACCGTCCTCCAGGACGAGCCGTCACGGTTACCGGCGCGTGCCGACGCGCCGATCAGGAGCGCAAGCCCGAGAGCCAGGGCGATCGCCGTCCGTCGATTCGTGAGCATCCATCCCTCCATGGGACCCTCAGAGCCGGTAGCGAATCCCGGCATGGGCCCAGTTGCGGTCATAGGTGTAGAGCGGGTCGCGGTTATCGGAGCGCACGGTGCCCATCTCCCCGAAGAGAGTGAGGTGGCCGCCGAAGTCGCGCTCGAGCGTCGCGGCGGCGTAGAGAAGATCGCCGCCTCGCACGTCACCGTTGGAGGCGAAATCGAGCGTCGCCCGGTCGTAGTTGAACGATGCGCGGCTCACCCTGAGCCCCGCGCGCATCACGGCGCTCAGGTCACACGAGGCGGAGACGAACCCGCTCACGGAGGTCGAGTCGTAGTAGCCCGCGTGCACGTCGTCGCGGCTGTCGCCGCCGAGCCCCGCCTGGAAGCTCCATTTCTCCCGGGGCGCGAACCGGATCGCGACGCGCAGGCCCGACGTACGGTACCGACGCCGGGCCCCCGCTGCCGGCGTGGCGTCCTCCTCGAGGGCGGACAAGGCATCGTACCGCTGCCCGCTCAGGGTGGCCGTCGCCTCCAGCCTCAGACGATCCGAGACGTCGAATCTGAGCCCCGGCATCAACGTGAGGGTCCTCTCGTCGAGCGGCTCCAGCGTGGGGACATCGGGGTAGTCATCGGTGTAGTTCTGCCGCTCGAGCACAGAGTCGAGACTGAACATCAGCCGCCGTGAGGTCCTCAGCCGCAGATCGACCCGGGCCGACGTGACGTCGATGTTGAACCGGTCCGGGATCGGGACCAGCGTGTTCGGGTCGGCGAAGGTGACATAGGTGAGCCCGGTGGCGGGATCCACGAACGTGCTGCGCTCGACGCCGTACGAGCCCCTGACGGCCGCCGAGAGTTTGCGCTCGCCGCGGGCGAAGATGATGAATCCGACGCCTGCTTCCGCCCTGGCCGAGCCGGTGTCCGCGTCTTCGAGGGAGGAGGAGTAGAGCCGGCTCTGCCCGCTGCCCGAGAGAAAGTAGCCCGCGCGCGACGACCATTTGTGGGCCAGACGGGCGTCGAGGTCGAGCAGCGTGTAGTCGCCGCGCGGGGCCTCGAACGGCCCGGTCACCACCTCACGATTCAGGTCGAGAGGGTTGGAGTCGTACCCGTACGCGACCGAGGCCTGGAGTGTCGAATCGGTCGTGCCGCCCACGGCTGCACGCGGGAACAGGACGACTGCAGCAACGGCCAGTCCGGCAATGAGCAGGCCCCGTCTGCGCACTGGGCTCTCCAGAAAATGGATATGCGAAGGAAGTAGTCCTGATATGCAATCTGTGGGCAGGGGCGGCCGGAGTCAAGTATGTACGCGTGGATATTGGGGAAATCGGAACAAAGCGGTCCCGAAAGCGAAGACAGACGGAAGAGCGGGAGACTCGGTGGGGATCAGTCGAGCCGGACGCCGTCACCGAGCCTGAGGGTGCCCGGCCGGACAACCTCGGCATAGACCCCCACGTTCGCTTCGTTGAGCCGGGTCGCAGTCCGCAGGATGTCGGGGTCCGGGTCCAGGTCGCCCTGCGGCAGGGTGATCATGACGCATCGCGGGCAGGGGCCGGTGACCCGCAGCGCGACCTCGTCTCCGAGGGTCACCGTTCGTCCGACCCATGTGTCCTCGGCGAAGGCGGCGCCCGCCTGCGGCGTGTCGATCAGCACGTTGGGCCGGAACCGTCGCGGGTCGAACCGGCTGCCGGGATTCTCCATGCCGAGCCGGGCCAGGGTGGCGGTCGTCAGCAGGTGGACACGGGCGCAGTCGAAATAAGGCTCCGCCCGGCGCTCGAGACGAACCGCGCGGCCGAGCCTCTGCGACAGGGCGTCATCCAGATCGTCCCTTCCCGCCGTGAGCGGGACGCCGTCGGGAAGCTCGAATCCGCACCTCGTGCGCCTCGTGCGTGGCACGCAGATCGAGCAGCCCCGGCCACCGTCGCGGAATCCGAGGCGCTCGCGACCGTTCCGTCGGCCACGTCCATGATCGCCCAGGCTCGATCGCCGAGCAGACCGCGCTCGGTCACCTCGACGCGGTCGATCTCCTCGCCCCGCATCGACTTGACCGGGTAGCGCCACAACGCTGATATCGAACCTTCAATCATGAGGGCCTCCCTGGCACGCGCACCCGCTCAGCCGGCCGCCGCCGGCTCGCCGAGCGCATCGAAGATCTCTTGCTCGCTCACGTCCAGTCCGAAGCAGTCTCTCACGAGGGAGGGTACCTCGCCAACAGACAACTCACGCACCGCCTCCTCCCCGCCGCGACGTATCGTATATAGACGATCGCGCAGGATGTGCCGGGCACCCGCGGCGCTCTTCTGGATGGTCAGCATTTTTCGGAATACCGAGCCGGGATGGGTGGACGTGTAGTGGTTGCCCACCTCGAAGTCGACCGCAAGGGCGGGCGTGAGGCTGAAAGCGTACAGGTCCCGCCACTCGTCACGCCACCTGCGGCGAAGCACGTGAGCGCCCGAAGGCTCGGTCTCGACGCGGTACGCCCCCTCGGGCTGCTCGCTCACCGACCCGTCGAGAGGCACCGGCAGCATCGGACCGTCCCCGCCGAAGCCAACATCGGCGAGCACCGGCACACGTCCGGACACGACCCTCAGCAACATGTGCGTGCGCGGCAGAGTTGCCGTGGCACCGGGAGGCCGGACGCGCGCCTCGAGCGTCTCCACGTCGAACCCCAGCGCCCGCAGCGCCGCCGCGAACAACGTGTTCTGCTCGAAGCAGTACCCGCCGCGCCCTCCCTTCACCAGTTTCGCCTGCAGCGACTCCAGGTCGAGACGGATGGAACGTCCGAGACGCACGTCGATGTTCTCGAACGGGATCGCGGCCAGATGCGCAAGGTGCAACGACTCGAGCGCAGAGGCGGAGGGAGTGCGCTTCCCGGCGCAGGCGATTCGTTCGAGGTAGGCATCGAGATCCAGGGAACCTGGTTCCATGACGTCCGCTCCAGACTGTTCGGCCACTGGTATTATATTCGGCACCGACGGCGACACGAGGGTTGACGCGCGCCGCCGGGTGCGACGAGAATACCGTGACACCGGTCCGGCCGCTTTCTCACAACGCGGATCCCACGCCCCCGCGGCAAGCCTCCACGGAGGAACCTCATGCTCCGTCACCCCGCCCCGAACGCGCCCGGATCGCTTCGCGCCGCCGTCGCGGTCGGACTGCTGCTCCTCGTCACCGCCTGCTCTCCTCCCGCAACGGAGGACCTGCCCGGTCAGGCGTCCTCATCGGAACCCCGGGAAGGATATGTCGTCACCGAGGACGGCGCGCGTCTCTTCTATGTCAGGGCAGGCAACGGCCCGACGACCATCATCATGCCGGCCCGGCTGTTTACCTTCCGTGATCTCGGCGCGCTCGCCGATGAGTTCACGCTGATCTCTTACGACATGCGCAACCGCGGACGCTCCTCGTTCGTGCAGGACAACGCCCGGCTCACGATCCAGGACGACGTCAGGGATCTCGAGGCGATCCGCAGCCAGCTCGGCGTCGAGCGCTTCGATCCGATCGGCTACTCGTACCTGGGCATGATGGTGATCCTGTACGCGTCGGCCCACCCGGACCGGGTCGATCGTATCGTCCAGATCGGTCCCGTGCCGCGGAAGTTCGGAACCGAGTACCCCGACGGGCTGGCCGCACCCGACAACCTGGACCCGCAGGGCTTGGAGCGCATCCACGCGATGCGCGAGGCCAATCTCCATCTGACCGACCCCGAGACCTACTGCCGCGAGGAGTGGAAGGTCACCAGCGTGCGACTGGTCGGCAACCCCGCCGATGTCGGCAAGGTGGACTACGGCGTGTGCGACATGCCGAACGAGTGGCCAGGCAACCTTGCCCGCCACTTCTCGCACCAGTTCCCGTCGGTGCAGGATCTCGTGATCACCGACGAGCAGATCGCCCGGGTCCGCCAGCCCGTGCTGACGATCCACGGCACCCTGGACCGGAACGCTCCGTACGGCTCCGGGCGCGAGTGGGCGATGACGCTTCCGGATGCACGGCTCCTGACCGTGAAGGGAGCCGCCCATGGCGTCTGCGCCGAACGGCCCGGGGTGGTGCTGCCGGCGATCCGCGAGTTCCTGCACGGCCGCTGGCCGGCGGCCGCCGAAAGGGTCGCCAGCCTCGAGCCGCCTGCGTAGTAGAGTTCCGGCCATGAACGACCGACCCGGGATACCCGTGACTCCGACCGCACCCTGGCGGCAGCTCGGCCCCGGTCTGCTGGTCGCCGCCACGGGTGTCGGCGCGGGCGACGTGGTGGCCGCCGCGGCCGCCGGCTCCCGGTTCGGCTACGCCGTCCTGTGGGCCGTGGCGTTCGGCGCCATCCTCAAGTACGTCATCAACGAGGGGCTGGCGCGCTGGCAGCTCGCCACCGGAACCACGCTCGTGGAAGGGTGGACGAGCCGGCTCGGCCGCGGCTTCCAGTTCCTCTTCCTCGTCTATCTCATCCCCTGGTCGTTCATCGTGGGCGGCGCCCTGATCTCCGCCTGCGGGCTGGCGGCCCACGCGATAGCCCCCGCGCTGTCGGTGGCCGCGTGGGGCACCATCCACTCGCTGGCGGCGGCCGTGGTGATCCTGGTCGGGTCGTTCCGCCGGTTCGAGGACGTGATGAAGGTCTTCATCGGCCTGATGTTCCTCGGTCTCGTGGGCTGCGCCCTGGCGGCGGCCCCGGTCACCGAGGTGATCGGCCGGAGCGTGTCGGCCGCCGCGATCCCGCCCGGCAGCATCGGCTTCCTTCTGGGCGTGATGGGAGGCGTCGGTGGCAGCGTGACGCTGCTGTCGTACGGCTACTGGATGCGTGAGAAGGGCTGGGAAGGGCCGGCCCGCAAGCGGCTGATGCGGGCCGATCTCGCGGTCGCCTACCTGCTGACCGGCCTGTTCGGCCTCGCCATCGTCGTCCTGGCCGCCGAGCTGCTGCACTCGCGTTCGGTGATCGTGGAGGGGAACTCCAGCGTCGTGGTGATGGGAGAGATGATGACGACGGCGCTCGGCGCGGCGGGCGGGTGGGCGTTCCGTCTCGGCTTCTGGGCGGCGGTGGCCACGTCCATCCTCGGCGTCTGGCAGGGCGTGCCGTACCTGTTCTGCGACTTCGTGGCGCTGGTGAAGAAGCTGCCCGAGGATCGGATGCGCACCTTCGTCAGCACGCGCTCCGCCTGGTACCGCGGCTATCTCGCCTTCCTGTGCCTGCCGCCGCTGGCGCTTCTCTGGTTCCAGCGGCCCGTTTTCGTCATCGTCGTGTACGCGGCCGTCGGCTCGCTGTTCATGCCGTTTCTCGCGGGGACCCTGCTGTACATGAACTCGCGCGCCGACTGGGTCGGCCTCGACATGAGGAGCGGCTGGATCACCAACGCGTTGCTGGCGCTGGGGATCCTGCTGTTCGGTTATCTCGGCTGGGTCGAGGTGGCGCGGATGATCGCGCCGGCGGGCTGACTCACTCCTGCTCCGGGCTCCCCGCCAATCCCGTCAGCAGCCGGTACAGCGCCGGCGTGGCGAGCAGCGACAGCAGCACCGAGATGCACAGCGCCCCGATCACGGCGATAGCCAGCGGGCGGAGCATGTCGGCCCCCGAGCCGACTCCCCAGGCGAGCGGGAGCATCCCCAGCGCCGCGGCCAGGGTGGTCATCAGGACGGGGCGCAGCCGCCGGCGGCCCGACCCGACGAGCGCCTCCACCACGTCGGTCCCCTGCGATCGGAGCTGTCTCACGTAGTCGAGCATCAGGATACCGTTCTTGGCGACGATCCCCACGCCGATGATGGCGCCGAGGAAGGAGACGACGTTGAACGAGATCCCGGTCAGCCAGAGCGCCGCCACGGTGCCGACGAGCGCCAGCACCGCGCCGAACACGATCGCCACCGGCTCGACGAACGAGCCGAACTCGACGAGGAGCACGGTGAAGACGAGAAAGATCGCCATCACCAGCACCAGGACGAGGTTGTGGAAGGAATCCTGCTGCTGCTCGTACAGCCCCCCGTACTCGATCGTCCCCGGTGGGATGGAGGCGTCCTTCCCCAGGACCGACCGGATCTCCGCCATGGCGCTGCCGAGATCGCGCCCCTCCAGACGCGCGGTGACCGCCACGTCCTGCCGCGAGTCCTCACGGCGGATCTCGAGCTGCCCCGGCTCCTCGACGACGTCCACCACCTGGGAGAGCTTCACCAGCCGGCCGTCCGGCGTGCGCAATGGCAGCTCCTCGAGCGTGTCCAGACGGTCGATGCGCGACGGATCGACCATGACGCGGATGTCGACCACCCGATCCCCCTGGAGCACCGACGAAGCCGTTTGTCCAAGCATGGCCGCGTTCGCCGCCTCGGCGATCTCCTCGGTGGTCAGTCCGAAGCGGTGTGCGTCGATCGGCCGGGCGCGCAGGCTGACGGTCGGACCCGCGTAGACGAGTCCGTCGAACACGTCGACGACTCCCGGGATCCTGCCGAGGGTCGAGGCGATCCGCGGCGCCGTGGTCTCCAGCCATTTCTCGTCGGTGGAGAAAAGCTTCACCTCGATCGGCTGCGGCGCCCAGAGCAGATCGCCGATCAGGTCGCCCAGGATGCCCGGGAACTCCCAGGTCAGGCCGGGCAGCTCGGTGTTGAACCTCTCGCGCAGCTCGGCGATCACCTCGTCGGTGCTGCGCCGCCGGTCCGCCTTGAGCTTGACAAGGAAATCACCGGTGTTCGGCTCGGCGATCGCCAGGGCGAGCCGGGCGCCCGTGCGGCGCGAGTAGCTCTGCACTTCGGGGATCGTCCTGAGGATCGCCTCCGCCTGCAGGAGCTGGCGATTGGTCTCCGTCAGACTGGTACCGGGCGGTGTGAAGTAGTCGATCACGAACCCACCCTCGTCCATCGGCGGCAGGAACTCGCTGTCGAGGCTGCCGTAGATGACACCGCCCAGCGCCATCACGACCAGGCAGACGCCCACGGTCAGCCAGGGATGGCGAAGAACGGGCCGCACCGCAGCCTCATAGGCCCCGATCACGGCACGCAGGACCCCGCCTTCGTCCGGCTCGGCCCCGCCTCTCGCCCGGGTCAGCCATCCCGCCAGGGCCGGCGTGAACGTCACCGCGAGAACCAGGGAGGTGAGCAACGAGACGACCATCGTGAGCGCCAGAGAGCGGAAGAACACGCCGGTGATCCCCGAGAGGAACGCCAGCGGGACGAACACCACGACGGGAGTCAGGGTGGAGCCGACGAGCGGCCGGACGATCTCCCCCAGCCCCCGCTGCACCGCCTCCAGGCGCAGCAGACCCGAGGTGAGGTTCGCGTGGATCGCCTCCACCACGACGATCGCGTCGTCGATCACCAGGCCGATGGCGGCCGCGATGCCACCCAGGGTCATGAGGTTGAAGGTGAGGCCGGACAGCTCCATCGCCACCAGCGTGATCAGAACGGTGACGGGGATGACCATCGTCGCCACCAGCGTCGTGTTCCAGCTCTTGAGAAACGAGTACAGGATGAGAACCGAGAGAAACACGCCGAAGAGGATCGCCTCCCACACGCCGTCGACCGAGGCCCGGACGATCTCCGACTGGTCGTAGTAGAAGGCGAGCTTCATGTCGGGGGGCAGCTCGCGACGCAGCTCCTTGACCTGACGCTTCAGCGCGTCGGCGATCTGCAGGGTGCTCCCGTCGGGCTGGCTGCGGACATTGAGCAGCACGGCGTTCTCCCCGTCCGCCGTCACGATGTTGAACACCGGCTCCGGTCCCCGCTCCACCCGGGCGACGTCGCGGACGCGCACCGGGTGGCCGTTCTCCGACCGGATGACGAAGTCCTCGATCTCCGCGATAGTGTGCACGCGCCCGTCCACGACGGTGAGATACAGCGTGTGGCTCTCCTCGTGCATCCCGGCGGACGCCACGAGGTTGTTTCGTGTCAGGGAGTCGGTCACGTCGGCGAGGCTCAGGTTGGCGGCGGCCAGGAGCACCGGATCCACGATCACATGGAACTCCGGTGTCCGCCCCCCCGTGAGGTCGACGCGCGCCACGCCCGGTATCCTGAGGAATCGCAGCTTGAGATCGTAGCGCGCCTTCTCCCACAACTCGGTCAGATCGCGCGTGCGGCTGGTGAGGCTGATGCCGACGATCGGGAACGCCGAGAACGTCAGCCGGTAGACGGTCGACTCCATCGTCGCGGGAAGCGCCGATCGGATCTGCGAGAGCCGGGCCAGGACGTACAGCTCGGAGCGGACCATGTCGACACGCCAGGTGAAGAAGACGTTGATCTCGGCGGAGCCGCGCCCGGTGGCGGAGCGGACGTTCACCACCCCCGGGATGTCCTTCATCGCCTCCTCGATGGGACGGGTGATGGTGGCCATCATCTCGTCCACCGGCATCACGCCGTTGTCCACCAGTATCACGACACGGGGGAAGTCGGTCCGGGGAAAGACGGACGAGGAGAGGTTGAGCGCCGCGTGGGCCCCGGCGAGGCAGAGCGCCAGGCTGATGAAGACGATCGGCAGCGCGTGCCGGGTGGCGAATCGTCCCAGCACGTCAGCCCCCCAGGATCCGGATCTTCGTCCCCTCCGGGAGGCTGTAGGCTTCCTCGGTGACGATCGGCGTCCCTTCCTGCAGCCCCTCGCCGGTGACCTCGACCCTGTCGCCTTCCTCCAGGCCCGTGGTCACCGGAACCCGGACCGCCTGGTCGTTCCGGATCACCTCGATCCACGTCCCCTCGCCCGCCCGGCTCACCACGGCCACCCTCGGCACCGTGAGGCATTCCGGCCGCTCCTCGGCCACGATGCGCAGCTCCACGAACCGGCCCGGCGCGAGATCGGCCCCGGTGGGGAGACTCGCCCGGATAGGCACCGTGTCGGTGCCGGGATCGACGTCGGTACCGATGAAGATCAGCCTGCCGCCGGGGGCGCCGCCCGCCGCGTCCTCTGATCCGAACGACACCGGCTGCCCCGTCCGCAGCAGGGCGGCCTCGCGGCTCGGGACCCCCGCCTCCACGACCAGCCGGTCGAGATCGATGACCTCGGCGAGGACGGTGTTCGGCTCGACCGACTGGCCCAGGTGCGCGTCGATCCGGACCACCGTGCCGGAGACGGGCGAGGCGATCCGCAGCAGGGCCAGCTGCGTCTCGGCGGCGGACAGGTCGGCGCGCGCTGCGTCCCGCCGCTGCTCCGCTTCGAGCAGCGCCCGGCGTGACGTCCCGTCCACGTCCATCAGGGCCTTCTGACGCTCGTAGGTCTTCTCCGCAAAGTCGAGCGCCTCCTTCGCGCGCCCGAGCTCCACCTCGGCGACGCGGCTGTCGAGAGAGAAGAGCGTGTCGCCCGCCCGGATGCGCTGCCCCTGTGCGCAGTCGATCCCGACGAGCAGACCGCTCGCCGAGGAGCCGATCGTCACGCGTGCCGGAGGCGTTCCCTGCCCCGGCGGTTGCGGGATCACCCTGCCGTAGGCGGTGACGTACCGATGCAGCGTCGCCTTGCGGATTTCCCCGGCATGGACCGCGACCCCCGTGGCCGCCGGCCTGCTCTCGTCCGCTCCACCGGGCGCGCGGAGCCGGCGCCCCGCGAACACGGCCAGAATCGCCGCGGCCGCGACCACCAGGGTGAGCGTGCGCCAGCGCCTACCCATCATCATGTCCGACGAGGACCCACGTCTCCGACGGCAACGGACTCTGCATCGCCTCCTCCAGGCTCCCGAGCGCCTCCTGCGCCCGAGAGAGAGCCTCGAGCCGTGCCACACGGCCCGCGGCCGCCTCGAGCTGCGCGCCCACCAGATCCAGCTTCGAGATCTCTCCGAGACCATACGCTCTGGCCGAGGTTTCCTCCACGTGCTGCAGATCCTCCAGCATCGTCTCGGCCGCAGCCACGATGCCGGTCGCCGCCCGGCAGGCGGCCATTGCCCGATCGACCTGCGCCGTCACGCGCGCCTGCAGCGCCAGGAACTCGGACGCCGCCTCACGCCTGCGCGCGCGGGCCTCGGCGATCGGCCCCTTGTTCCTGTTGAGGATCGGGATCGGCAGCGACAGCGACAAGGTCCACTTACCGTCGGTCTGGTCGAGCTGGTAGCCGGCCCCGATGTCGATATCGGGGTACTGCTTCGCGATCTCGAGCCTCAACGCGGCCTGGCTCGCCTCGTAGCGCGACAGCGCCCCGAGGATGTCGGCGCGGCCGACCAGGGCCCGCCGCCGGATCTCCGGGGCGGGCAGCAGATCCGGATCGATCGCATCGAGCGCGTCGAAGGCGAACTCGACCCCCTCGAGCGCCGAGACCGTCAGACCAATCGCGTCCGCCAGATCG
The DNA here is from genome assembly GCA_963806495.1 of uncultured Acidobacteriota bacterium. GTDB lineage: Bacteria > Acidobacteriota > Polarisedimenticolia > JACPZX01 > DASXTC01 > CAWDYA01. The sequence continues at coordinate 688,286 of CAWDYA010000008.1, forward strand.
ACGAGCCCCTCCCGGCTGCGCCGTCCCGCCTCCAACGCCGACAGTCTCGCGTGCTCCAGAGCGATGCGGGCCAGCGCCACCTCGTTGGCGGAAACCTCGCCCAGCTCGTGCTGCCTGCTCAGCAGGTCGACGCTCTCGGCCTGAAGATCGATCTGGGCGGTGAGCAGGGATTCGGTGCGCCGCGCCACGTGAAGGGCGAGGCAGGCGCGCCGGACCCGCGCCCGCACGTCCCAGGCCCGCGAGAGCACGTCGAGACGCGCCGCCTCGGTGAGATGCCTCGCTTCGAGGACGCGCAGCCCGCGCTTTCCCGCCGTCTCGATCGGCAGGTCCAGCACCAGCTCGGGGATCCAGGGGGTGACGCCCGCCGCGGCGCTGGCGTTGTAGCCCATCATGGCGCTCGCCGAAGGGTTGGGGCGGGCTCCCGCCGTCACCTCCCCCGCCTCGGCCACACCCCATCGCGCCCGCGCCACGTCCAGCTCGGGGTTGTAGAACAGCGCCGCGAGGGTGAGCGCGTCGAGGTCCCACGCGGCGGGAGGCCACTCGGTCGCTCCCGCGTTGCTTCGCAGGAACTGCCCCAGCTCCGGGGCGTCGAGGCGGCGGGCTTCGAAACGGTCGAGCACCACGTCCGGCGACAGGGGCCTCGGCTCGTAATGGACGCAACCGCCCATCGCCAGCGCCCCGAGCGTCACCGCTGCAGAGATCGGAAGGAACCACTGCTGACTGGAGTCTGCGTTGCGTTTCATCACGCCGCCTCTGAGACGCCGCATGGGCGAGATCGCCCGAGAGTATAACAGCGGCGCTCAGGGGACCCGAGGCGCGGAGAAGACCGTTTGCATTCCGTTCAGCCGGAGCGAGGAGAGACCATGCGTTGCACTTTCCGGGCGAGCGCGTGCGGGGTGTACGGCTTCTGGAGAAATTCCATCTCGGCACGGCTGACGCCGTGGCGGATCACTTCGTCATCGGTATACCCCGAGACAAACAGCACTTGCAGATCGGGCCTCGACTCTCTGAGACGTTCCACGAGTTGGCGGCCGCCCATGCCCGGCATCACCACATCGGTCACGAGCAGATCGATGGCATCCTGATGGCCGGCAGCCAGCTCGAGCGCCTCCTCGCCGTCACGGGCCTCGAGTACCGTGTATCCGCAATCACGGAGTATAAGCGCCGACAGCTCCCGCACCGCATTCTCGTCCTCCACGACCAGGATGGTGCCGGAGCCTTCGGGGTGGTCCAGCCCGGGAGCCTCGGAATCCCCGCGCTCAGCCGCCGCATCCACCCTGGGAAGATCTACCCTGAATGCTGGTGCCCTCTCCCGGCGCGCTCTGCACGCTAATCTGCCCGCGGTTCTGCCGCACAATACCGTAGACCGTCGCCAGGCCCAGCCCGGTTCCCTTCCCCTGCTCCTTGGTCGTGAAGAACGGCTCGAAGATCCGTTCGAGCAGACCGGGATCGATGCCAATGCCGGTGTCACTTACCTCGAGCATGACGTGAGGTCCCTGGGCGGGCAGGTCCGACCCGACTGCCGCCTCTGTCAGGTTCACTGAGGCGGTGCGGATTGCGAGCGTGCCACCGTGGGGCATCGCGTCCCTCGCATTGACCGCGAGATTCATGACCACCTGCTGGAGCTGTCCAGGATCGGCGTTCACGTGCGCTTGCGGAGCCTCCAGCGAGACGACCAGGTCGATCTCTTCCCCGATCAATCGGCGCAGCATTTCCTCCATGTCGGCCACCAGCGCATCGAGTTTCAGCACCTCCGGAGTCACGACCTCCTTGCGGCTGAAGACCAGAAGCTGCCGCGTCAGCGAGGAAGCTCTCTCACCCGCCTTGACGATCTCTCCGACGAGGGTTCGAGCGGTCTCGCTCAAGCCGCTCTGGCGCAGCGCCATCTGACCGTAACCAGAGATGATGGTGAGAAGGTTGTTGAAGTCGTGCGCCACACCGCCCGCCAGCTGGCCTATCGCTTCCATCTTCTGAGACTGGAGGTATTGCTGCTCCAGCTCGCGGTGTTCCGTAATGTCGGACCAGGAGCCCACCACCTCCGTCTCTCCCGTTTCGGCGCTCGTGGACAGGCGCTGCTCATCCCTGATCCAGCGATAGGTGCCGTCGCGATGGAGAAAGCGGTAATCGCGAACCACCCGGTTGCCTCCGTGCCCGGAACCCGACCGCTCCATCCTCATGAGCTCCTCGGTCTGACCGTAGGCCTCCCTGCGATCGTCCGGGTGGATCTTCTCTAACCACCACGAGGGACGCCGAACTTCCGCTGCCGTGTATCCCAGCATCTCCTGAATGTTTTCACTGATCCAGACGGGCGCGATCCCGCCGATCCCCATCGACAGAACGTAGGTGACCGCCGGGCTCGAGCAGATCACCTGTTCGAGCCTCGCGCGCGCACTTCGCAGGGCCTCCTCCGCCCGTCTGCGCTCGACCCCGACAGCGATGGTACGCGAGACGGACTCCAGAACCTCGATGATCTCATACGGGAGTGCCCGTCTCGCGAAGACGGCCATGACTCCTACGACGCGCTCCTCCACCACAAGGGGATGACCGGCGAAACTGACCATGCCCTCGCGGCGTGCCCAGGCCGGATCGGTGATGCGAGGGTCGTTCAGCACGTCATTGGTGAAGAGCGGCGTGCCATGCTGGGCGATCAGGCCGATCTTGAGCTCTCCCACCGGTACCAGCGCGTGCGCGCCCTCCAGGTTCCTGTAAAGCCCGGCGCTCGCCTGCAGATGCAGCATCTGCTCCGCATCGTCCAGTGTCCAGATTCGGGCGAAGGCGGCCCCGAGGTTGTTCACCATCGACTCAGCGCAGAGTTGCAGCATCCCCTTCAGACTGACCGCCTGCGAGACGGCCAGCGCGACATCGTTGCGAAGCGCGAGCACTGCCCCATGTCGCTGGCCTGTGGCGTCTCTCAGAAGGGTCACACGGCCCAGCGGCCGCTGATGCTCATCGCGAATGAGGGTCGACGCGTAGTCAACGGGGATCGACTCATCGTGTCGATCGAGCAGCACCGTATCCTCGGCGAGGGCTACGACCGGACCCTCCGCGAGCTCCGCGAAGCTCTCTGCCTCACGGGCGTGACCATGCCTGATCCGGATCACCTCCTCCATTGGCCTGCCAAGAGCCTGCTCCCGATCCCATGCGGTAATCGCCTGGGCCGCCGTGTCGAACGAGGTGATCCTCCCCTCTTCGTCCGCATGGATGATGCCCCTCGGTCCCGCGCTACCCGATTCCGCCAACCACCGCTCAACCCTCCGCAGCCGCGTCTCCATACGATGTTTGTACAACGCCATTTCGATGTTGGCCTCCAGTTCGCGCTCCGAGAAAGGCTTCACGATGTAGCCGAACGGCTCAGTCACCTTCGCCCTCTCGAGCGTGCGCCGGTCGGTGTGAGCGGTGAGATAGATTACGGGAGCGTGACACAGCCTGCGGATCTCTCCCGCTGCGTCGATCCCGTCCATCTCCCCCTTGAGCACGATGTCCATCAGGATCAGGTCGGGCTTCGTCTCCGAGGCGACTCTCACGGCCTCGCCGCCCGAGGAAGCGAGGCCCACCACCTCGTAGCCCAGCGATCTCAGACGGGTCTCGAGCTCCCGGGCGATGATGATCTCGTCATCGACTATCAGGACGCGTGGCCGGTCCAACCGATCACCCCCTCTCCTTGTATTGGGACTCCCTCAGACGCAACCGGAACAGCGTCCCGGCGGTCGTCTCCAAGTCGATGCTTCCGTCCAGCTGCCGTGTCAGGTCGCTGACGAGCCTGAGCCCCAACGATGAAGCGTTCCTCCAGTCGAGGTCAGACGGCAGCCCGATCCCGTCGTCCCACACGCGGAGCTCGAACATGCGATCGCCTGCGGGCCGTAAATCGATCAGGATCTCTCCACCGTTCTCACCCGGGAACGCGTGTTCCAGAGCGTTGGAAACGAGTTCGTTGATGATCAACCCGCACGGTATGGCGGTGTCCATGCCGAGCCTGACGTCCTGCACCCGGGTGTGGACCGTCACCTTCCCGCGCTCGACCTCATAGGCAGCCTGGAGATCCGTGACGAGATCACGCACATATTCGGCGAAATCGAGACGCGTGACATCTGGAGAGCGGTAGAGCTTCTCGTGGATCATCGCAATCGATCGGACGCGATTCCGGCTCTCTCGGAGCACGCCGAGCGTCGCGGGCTCGTGGACGGAACGCGATTGCAGGAACAGGAGTGAGGAGATCACCTGCAGGTTGTTCTTCACCCTGTGATGGATCTCCTTGATGTAGGTCTCGCGCGCCTCGCGCGCCTGTGCCTCGATCGCCTTGCGCTCCGTGGCGTCGCGAACGACGGCCAGGACGAGCAGCCCTTCGGGTGTCTCCAGCGGGCTGAGCATGATGTCGACAGGGAACTCGGTGCCGTCACGCCGCAGTCCGAAGAGGTCGAGGCCTGCGCCCATGGGGCGCGTCCTCGGCGCGGCGGAATACCCGGACCGGTGTTCGGCATGCCGTTGGCCGAATCGCCGTGGGATGAGAAGCTCGACGGGGCGGCCCAAAAGTGACTCCCGGTCGTGGCCGAACATCCTCTCAGTCTGGACATTGACTCTTACGATCAGGCCATCGCCGTCGACGAGGAGTGTCGCGTCGGGAGCGTACTCGAAGATCCTGTGCAGGATCTCCGGTCCCCCGGGGGATGGTGGAGCGTAAGGATGGTGCGGCATCCCGGACTCCGTCTCCCGGTCCAGTCGTGGCGCTGCGCGCGCCTCCATGGACCGTGAACAAGTATTTTCGTTCACATCTTTGATTAGTGCAAGCCCGGGAAAGGAATGGGGGGGAGGGAGGATCCGGGCTATCGTGGCTATCGGTCGGCGCGCGCGACGCCGGTGAGACCCTGGGCAAGCATCAGGCTGTCGACCGTATCCAGCACCGAGTAGACCAGGCGTGAGCCGTCGGGAGCGACACCGAAGCTCTCGGCGGGCTGCTGGTACTCGAACGGCGACACCGGCCGGCGCGTCGCGACCGTGTCACGGCCGGGCACGAACTCCTGTATGTAGATCCCGCGCGCCCCGGTCTCGTCGCTGGCGGTGTAGAGGAACCGCTTTCCATCCGGCATCCAGCGGGGACGACCGCTGAACCCGCTTCCCGGAAGCTCGATCGGTGTTCCGACCAGTGCGCCGTCCTCGACCCGGGCGATCATCACGCTGCGCAGCTGCGCGCTGGTGCGGAAGGCGACGTACTTCCCGTCGGGAGAGACATCCGGCGTGCTCCAGCTTCCGGGGACGATTCGCGTTGCATCCTTCCCGTCGGGGCGGATCTTCCAGATGCCCGGCTGCGCCGGATTGGCGGAGTTGTACACGACCCATGTGCCGTCGGGAGTCATGGTCGGGTTCTCGGCGTCGAAACCATCCTGCGTGAGCTGATGCGCCCCCGTCCCGTCGACGGCGCTCATCCAGATCTCGAAGTGGCCGCTTCGGTTCGTACTCCAGAGGATGCTCTCTCCGTCGGGCGAGAATGCAGGATCCCAGTCGTCCGCGCTGTCCTCGGTGAGGCGACGGATCGCCCCGCTCTCCGCCGAGAGCTTCCACAGGTCCAGGTTGCCTCCCCCCCGGTTGGAGGAGAAGAGGATCCACTGGCCGTCGGGCGAGTAGGCCGGCTGCCGGTCGATGCTGTTGCCCCGCGTCAGCCAGCCGGCGGCTCCCGACGCGGTCCCGCCGGCGAGCGGCACCTGCTTCAGATTCTGCCGGTTGGAGGAGACGCCCATCACCACGCTGCCCGGCCCGAGCAGGTCGAGCACCGACGCGGAGAGCGGCAGCCACATCCGGATCTCGGCGCGGCCCGAGGCGACGTCCTGCAGGACGATCCTTCCGGAGGCCCAGTCCGATCCGCCGGCTACGAAGGTCTCCGACTGCGCGTACAGCAGGGCGCGCCCTCCGTCGACCCAGACCGGCGACGACAGCCTCCCGGCAGGGGGCGGCGGCACGAGGGTCTGCGGATCTCCACCGGCCGCCGCAACGAGCAGCAGCGTGTTGGGCGCGTTCTCCGTCCCGGACTTGACCGCGACAATCCTGCCTCCGTCGGGTGACCAGCGTGGCGCGTTGAGTTGCGCGGTCTTGACGTCGGCCAGCTCGCGGACTCCCTGGCCCGTGGCCTCGACCGCGCCGATGACGCTCACCGCCGCGCCATCGTCGAGGCGATCCCGGAGGAACACCACGGCGTTGCCGTCAGGAGACCAGTCGGCGTCGTAGGCGTCATCGACGATCTTGCGCGGCTCGCCGCCCACCACCGGCAGCTTCTGGATGGAGGACGTGCTCCCCTCGACTCTCGTGAAGAGAACCTGCGACCCGTCGGGCGAGATGCGGGGCTGATGGTCCCCCGGCCCCGAGGTGAGCGCCACTTCGTCGCCGCTGGGGAACTGCTTGAGCCAGATCTGCGAGCGCCCCTCGTGCACCGAGCTGTACGCGATGAGCCGCCCGTCGCGCGAGGCCGACGGCTCGGCGTCCCGCCCCGAGTAACTGATGTAACGGATGGTCGGCGGCACGTAGGGCGCCGGCGCCCAGATTCTCAGCGCGGCGAACCCGCCCGCCGCCAGACCCGCCGCCAGCGCAACGGCAACCAGGATTGCGGTGCGCCAGCCGGCTCGCGGACGCCTCCTGGCAACAGGCGCCATCGGCGTCATGGACGAGGTGGACCCCGTACTCACGGCATCCAGATGAAAGGCAAGATCACGCGCGCTCTGGAACCGCTCGGCCGGGTTCTTCTCGAGACAGTGCTCGACGAGTCGCTGCAGCGCCGGCGGGATCTCCTGCGGCACCGAGGCCAGCCCGGGCGGGTCCTCCTTGAGGATGGCAGACATCGTGTCGGCGGGTGTCTCGCGTGAGAAGGCCCGCTTGCCCGACAGCATCTCGTACAGGATCGACCCGAAGGCGAACAGGTCGGAGCGCTGGTCGAGCGTCTGGCCGCGCACCTGCTCGGGGGACATGTACCCCATCGTGCCCAGGACGGTTCCCGGCCGGGTGCCCATCTCCATCGTGGGCGAGGCCGTGAGGTCGCCCTCGGCGGCGACGCCGACCTTGGCCAGTCCGAAGTCCAGGATCTTGGCGCGGCCGTCATGGGTGATGAAGATGTTCTCGGGCTTGAGGTCGCGGTGGACGATCCCCTTGTCGTGCGCCGCCGCGAGACCGCGCGCGATCTGGCTCGCGTAGTCGAGAGCCTTGCGCACCGGCAGCGGCGAGCCGGCGAGCCGCTCTCGCAGCGTCTCGCCCTCGAGCATCTCCGTGACAGAGAATGCCGTCCCCTGCTCCACACCGAAATCGTGGATCGCCAGGATGTTCGGGTGCGACAGGACCGCCACGGCCCGCGCCTCGCGCTCGAACCGCGCCAGCGCTTCCGCATCGCCGGCCACCCGCGCCGGCAGCACCTTGATCGCGACCTCGCGGCCCAGACGCGGATCGCGCGCTCGATAGACCTCGCCCATGCCGCCGGCGCCGAGCGGGCCGAGGATCTCGTAGGGACCGAGGCGGGTCCCGGCAGAAAGGCTCATAGGCGCGGGATCATAGCAGATCCCGGCACGGGCAAAGAAACGGGGCGGGAAGCCTCCTGACTTCCCGCCCCGCGAGAACCGGCAGCCGTGCTAGAAGTTGATCGTGATCGTCGGGTTGAACCCGCAGGTGTTCACGTCGAATCCGACCGACTTCTTCACCCTGTGCCCGTTGAGCCGTATCACCGCCGTCACCTGGTACGAACCCGGCAACAGCTGGATCGGGTTGCTCACCGTACCGTACTCCTTATGATACTGGAACGGTGTGCAGGGCGCCGTCGGGATCACCGTGACAAGCGCCAGGTTGCGCGACTGATCGATCGTGTCGAGCTGGCTCTTGTTCCGGTTGGCGTTGATACGCTGGATCTTGATGCTCTCCACCTCCGGAACCGGGATCCCGCCCGCCGTCACCAGCACGCGCGCTCCCGTGTTCACTCCCTCACCGCACATCGCCCGTGTCACGTCGGTGGTCGCCATCGTGATCGGGTCGGAGAGGTAGGTCACCTTCAGGCTCCCCTGCCGCTCGCGGCCTATCTGGTCCGGGCCGAACACCGTCGCCAGATCGCCGTCTCCCGCGATGTGCCCCGGCTCCAGGATGATCGGGAACGAGGGCAGACCCGACAGCGAGTACTCCGCCTGGTTGTTCGTCACCTCGAACGACGTGATCGTCAGCGGGCAGGTGCCCGTGTTCGACACCGGGAAGGGCTCCGGAGTCGTGCACGCGCCCACGGTCTGGTTCACCGTCGGCGGGAACGACTGGTCCGGCGGCACGTCGATCATCGGCACGGGCACGTTGCCCGTCACCGGCAGGTTGATGACCGGCTGGTCCGGGTCGTCGGTCTGGATCGTGAGGGTGCAGGTCTTCGGCCCCACCGACGTGGGCGTGAACCGGATCACCACCTGCTGGCACGAATCGTGACTGACCGTCGCCGGGAACGGGTTGTTGACCAGCGTGAAGTCCGTGCACCCCGCGTTCAGCGACACCGACGTGACGCTCAGGTCGCACGCACCCACGTTGCACACCGACACCGGTTTCTCCGCCAGCACACCGGCGCACACGTCACCAAACGTCGTCGAGCCCGTCACACGCACGTCCCCGGGCGGCACGTTGCCGCTCGTGTGCACGATCGTTGCCGGTGACGACGGATCATTGCTGAATATCGTGAAGCTGGCCGACTTGGGCCCGAGGCTGCTGGGCCTGAACCGGAGCGGAACCTGTATCGAGTCGCCCGGGGCGACGACGAGCGGGTAGTTCAGCACGCCAGCCGGCTGGAACTCCGGCGAGGAGGATCCAATCGAGGTCACATTCAGACCGCATCCCCCATTGTTGTTGATCGTGAGCGGCAGGTCGCTGAAATCACCGCGACAGACGTCGCCGAAATCACCGGCATCCGCGATCGCGGTTGCGATGCTCGGCTCGGACCCGGTCCCGCTCGCCGGCAGCAGCCGCGTGGGCTGGAACGGATCGTCACTGCCGATCTGGAACGTGGCGGTCCTTCCCCCCGTGCCAGTCGGCTGGAACTGGATGGTGAAGTCGACCTCCTGTCCGGGCGGAATGGTGACGGGTGTTGCCGGGCCCGAGATGATGCTGAAGTCGGCGCTCCCGGAGACCCGGATGAAGCTGGAGACGTGAAGGTCGGTCGAGCCGACGTTGAAGAGCTGGATCAGGCGCGTGGCCCTGTCGCCGACACAGGTCGCGTCGAACCCGAGGTCGCCGTTGATCGCCAGCAGCGGCCCCGTGGCGGCCGTGAGCTCGAAGGTACTCCTGCCGTAGGTGCCCACCCTCAGCAGCGGCGGGTTCGCACCCGAATCGAGCGCGAGCGCCGTGCTGTCCACCGTGGGCAGGCCCAGGCCGAGCACCTCCCACGTCGCACCCAGGTTGGCGCTTCTCATGACACCCGCATCGCTCGATACGATGATGGTGTGCGGAGCGGTGCCCGGGTCGATGACGACCGAGTGCAACGGGAGATCCGGGAGATCACCCGTCGTGCCGCCACCATCCGTGCCGCTGATGTCCGACCAGGTCGACCCGTTGTCGACCGTCCGGAAAACATGCTTCGTCCGGTTGCCGGAAGCGCAGGTCGCACCGCAGAAACCCGGATACACGACGACCACCTGGTCCGTGTTCGAGGGATCGACCGCGATCCCGGCCACGGCCTGTCCCGGCGCACCGGGGATCGACACAGCGGTCCACGTTGAGGCCGAGCCCGCGAGCGCGTTGGCGGTCCGCTGGAGATTCCCGTCCGTCAGTCCGACCCACATGACGTTCGAGTCGATCCTCGCCTGCGCGATGGCCGAGACGGGCTGGGAGAAGGTGTGCATGGAGGAGAAGTTGCCCCCGTTGTCGGTGCTCTGGTGGACCGTGAAGACGGTCGGGGGTGTGTTCGCCGCGGTCGCCGCGAACACCGCTGCATACGCGACGCCGCAGCCGGGATCAAAGCTCACCTGCCCGACACTGGAGTTCGCCGGGAAGCCGGATCCTCCGCCCCAGCCGTTGCCGCCGTTGGTCGTCTGGATGAAACCGCCGTTGTCGTTCCCGATCACGTGGTTCGGGTCGCAGGGATCCACGGCCGTCTGCCCGCCATCACCGTCGATGCCGAGATGCCACTCCAGCCCCGAGTCGCCGGCGCGGTGCCCGATCGTTCCCGTGTCCTGCGTCCCGCCGTAGGTGAACATGTTGCTCGTGTTGTCGCCTCTCCCGATGTCGATCTGGCGGAACAGGTTGGTGGCGATCCCGTCGTTCGGATTCGACCAGGAGCTGCCGCCATTGGCCGACTCATGGATCCCGCCGTCCGTCCCGACCCACATTCTCGTGGGCGGTCCGCTGCTGATGTGACTCGCCGGGCTGAAGCGCAGAGCATGATGATCCCAGTGGATCTGGTTCGCGCTGACGTTGTTGAACGGACCGGCACCGCCGTTTGTAGACAGGTACAGCTCCTGGAACCCGATGTAGACCCGGTTGGCGTCCTGTGGATCCACGCCGATCGTCTGGTCGTATCCGCACTGGCAGCCGTTACCGGCCGAGTCGGCGGCGGCCATGCGGGACCAGCTCATACCGCCGTCCGTCGATTCGTACAGCCCCTTGTAAGGGTATGGGGCGGGCGGCACCGCCGGTGGTGCCGGCTTCGGCGTCGTGTCCTGTATCGATGCGTAGATCGTCTGGTTGTCGGGGCTGGTCGACTGCCCGAAGCTGATGTAGCCGAAATTGCTCGTGGGCGCGCCGTTCGACGCGGTGAACAGGTTCGACGACGCCGGGAAAGTCGCGCCCCCGTCGGTCGACCTGAAGATGCCGCTCCCGGACACGGCCGCGAGAACGGTCGTGGACGGGGACGCGGTGTCGAGATGCAGATCGGAGATGTACCCGCCAAGCACCGACGATCCGTTGTTGAACGACGGCGCGTTGTTGCCGAACGAAAGGCCCCCGTCCACCGATCGATACAGCCCCTGGTTCGTCGCGACCAGCAGGACATCGGCGGCCGGCATGACCATGCGGTTGATGCCCTTGTTCTTCAGAACCGCTCCACCGATCAGGGACCATGTCTCGCCCGCGTCGATCGACTTGTGGATGCCGATAGCCTTGAAGAACCCGTTGTTGAAGAGGTTCCCGGTGCCCGCGTAGACGATGGACGGGTTGGCCGGATCGAGGACCAGCGCCCCGGTGGACAGCGAATTGAGATAGTCCGTCTTGGGCGACCAGCTCGTTCCGCCATCGGTCGGATTTCCAGACCCCGCCGTCGTTCGTCGCGATGTAGATCACCTGATCCGTCGCATTGCGCGGATCGATCGCGATATCCACCACCTCGCCCGAGTCCGGTCCCGCACCCTGGTAGTTCTGCTCGGCATCGATGATGAGCGGTGCAGGGCCGATCTGGGTCCACTGAACGCCTGAGACTCCGCCGGTCAGGCCGGCAGTCTTGCCGATGGTGATGCCGGCGGCGATCGGCATCTGCTTGAACTGCTCGATACCTGCGAGCCACAGATCGGGCCTCACCTTGCCCGATCGGTCGGCATGCTCACGCAGAAACTCCTGCTCCCGCTTCTCGCGGCGGTCCTTCTCGCCCGCCAGACCCTCGATGGCCTGGCCGGTTGTGCGGAAGGCTGATTACTGAGTACGGCACACTCGCCAGAAGGAACCACGACGACGCGACGAATACCCGATCAGCACTATGGGTGGCTTGCGCATCGACTCCTCTGCCCTCGGAGACCTGATTGTGCGCTCTTCGCACATCGTGTTTGAGCGGCATGTCCTTCAAGCTGAGCCAGGTGGACGCTCCCCGGGATCCTGAAGGGGCCACGAGGCCCTTCACTACGCTACCGATGCAAACCCGAGCCGATTAGGAAGGACACCTCCCTTGGATTGTCCTCTGACCTGGCGAATCAGCAGAGATAGCTCGCGCTGTGCGGGACGGAATCGAGATCCACCTGAACGCCGGATCCCAGCACAGCGGATACATGAAGGGACCGGGATACGAGGTGACAGGGTCTCCGGAGCTACTGGAGGGAATGCCCGTCCGAGGTCGGCAGCACGACCAACCGCCAGCGATGCCGCCACGGCCGGAAACGTCGACGGGACCGCCGGCTCCCAGTGGCGCCCTCACCGTGTGAGTCCGATATTTTGTGGGAAACCAGATTTGGGTCGGACTTCTCCTCAGTGTGCCAGGAGACTTGTGCCACTCCTGAAAGGAGAACGATGACATTCTCATGAATCATGGATGTCTGAATCCGTCGAGGTTGTTCGGAGCGTCCGCAGGCGTCGCCCATGAAAGCAGGGAGACGGCGTTGAGGCCGCGTCAGCGTCCCGGCTGCGGCGGAGCTTGATCTCCTGGGGCTGCGTAGTCGTCGGCACCGTCAGCAGCGCCGGGTCGACCGGCTCGTGGTCGACCTTCCGCAGCGTGATCTCCGAGGCGACTTTGTCACCGTCGTACACGGTGGTACGCACGGGGAACCCCTCCACGGTGCCGTCGTATCGCAGCGCGCCGGCACCGGCCTCGGTGACATGGGCGGCCAGGGAACCGACCACGTCGAGCAGCTTCGCGAGATGATTCTGCATCGCCTGGATCGTCTCAATCTCAGCGGGAGCCGCTTCAATTTCGCATCGGTGGAAGTCCAGCAGCTCGGACTTCTTCACGCCAGTCCTGCATCATGTCGTAGACGCGCGCGGCGTAGCCGGAAATCATCTTCGTGCCGGATGCCTTGACGAACGTCGAGCGGTTTCGGCGCGTCCCCCGCGCCCAGCGTCTTTTCAGCATCTTCTCGGCCATGGCCCGCTGCTCGGCGGCATCGCCTCGAGCGACTTCTGCATCTGCGCCATGGCGCCCGAATATCGCGGAGACCAGCCTCATCGAGCATGGCCTCGTCCCAATCGAGAGTACTTCTTCTGCGAGTCGTCGATGAGCCGCGTGACGACTTCCCGCGAGTCGAACACCATGCGCATCTTCTTCTCTCCGCCCATCACCATTACCGCGTTGTCTCCGGAGAGGCTGTACTGCATCGTCGAGGTGGATTCCTTGCCGTCCTTGTGGACGACCATGTCGTCGACACCGTTGATGATGTCCGCCCGCGCCGGCCCCAGTGAAGACAGCACGACCGCCAGCATGAGCAGTCTGCGTATCGTCGTTCGTCTGGTCCCCATGGATTGACGCCACGCCGGGATGATATCACCGCTACCGCAGCGCGTAGACGTTGCCGTCCATGCTGCCGAAGAAGTTCGTGCCGTCTCTGTCTTCTTGGGCCTGCATAGAGCTACGTGTGCTTGCTATGCCCGATTCCTGGTGCTGGGAGGCTGTGTATTCCTCACTGGATGCGATGGGTGTGAAAACCAAGTGCCTGAAACAAATCTCAAAAAGCCGACTATGTGTCATGACAAACAGCTGTTCGCTTACCCGCATTCCGCTGCCTGTCGCCCTAGCCGAAGATGACTGCCCTCGTTGACCAACCCCACGAGTTCTAACAGGTCGAGCGGACATGAACATGAGCTGCACGCCTGCGGTGCTCACGAACACGAACCCCGCAGCAGTCTGATCCAGCTGCCACTGAAACGCTGGTGCATCTGCTGCACAAGCAGCAGCCAACAAGGATGAAGCTGGAAACGAGCATCCTTATCGGCCTACAAGCAAAATTAAACTCCTCCTGGATTCTACAGCACCACTGGACAATATGAAAACAGTTTGATTGGGTACTGAATATGATTTTGGCAAGGATGTGCCCGCACCCGCAGCTCAAAAGCTCACAAAGTGCCCACACGCATCCTGCAGCCATTGCCCTATAAATTGTAAAACCACTGTTACAGGCAAACAAATCGAGAAAAATAAAAAGCAAGCGTTATCATCATGAAGGTAGACCCTCCTTGAAGTCCTCATCTCCAATTCTTTTTTCATGCATCACCCTGCCCCAGCACAAGCAGAAGCACATGAAAAAGGAATGGAAATGCAAAACTACAAAGCAAAAGAGCTCCCAAGCAAGAGGAGGCGCGGCAGACGACAAAACTTCTCTGACCTTGCATTCTTGGTGACACCGCTCACCACTATGGGGGGCGAGGCGCCTGTGAATGGGTCATCGCTTGCTGACATCGTGCTGAGCAATTGGCAGTAGAGTAAGCAAAAACATGGAAGGAATTGGAGACATTGAGGTGACAGTGGAGCAGCGGAAATAATTGAAACATTGGACTGCAACCATGCACTAGCCAATTAACAGGGTGTTCAACAAGCTCAACCACACTAGCATAAGCAGTCTAGCAACTGGTGCAAGCAGTTGCCGCCGGAGACCAGCCTGCGCCCACGCCATCGATGGCGAAGACAGCATAGCAACGCGCCTGTGAGAATGGGAAAGTCGATGCCATCTGGTAGGCTTCAGCGTGGGCAAGCCCAAATGGAATACATTGGGGCAGGTGAACGTGGAAGTTGGCAGTTCAACAAGATACGGCTATGCCAAATTGTTCAAGTTGGTGCTCAAGGCTATCTGTCACCCTGCAATCGACATGATGCAGACCGCAAATTGTTGAACAAATTGTAGCAAAAAGCAAACTGTTTGGGCAATAGACCCAACACAAGGGCAACTTACAGTTGGAGAGCATGTTCGCACTAGCAAAAATGGCTTCTGCACCACTTCATTCAGCCAACTACCAACTGGGCGCGGCATTTCGGAGCAAGAGAACATGGACCTGGGCGTGAGTACACACTGCGAGGTGCTCACCGACACAAACAGCAGCCCGCAGCAATTGAGTGGGTGAGCTATATCAAACTCACCCCTATGCATGCACAAGCAGCAGCACAAGGATGAAGTTGAAGCGACAAAGAGAAGGGTCCCCATCTTCTTATTATCAGCCTGCGGCAAATCTGACCTCCTCCTGGATACCACACCACTGGACAATATGAAAACGGCTTCATTGGGTATGGGACATAATACTTCTGTTCTGACGATCACACACTGGAAAACAGCCCAAAATCTCGCCGTCCTGGTTCATATGCCCCTGATCTGCTACAAGCACCATACAGCAAACCAATGAAAAAATCATCTGAAAGGCAAGCGCTTTGGTGAGGCTCCGTGAAAGATCTCCTCCTCTATAAAATATTGAGTGCTCAATCTTTTCATGACGTTGGCCTCCCAGCACCTCTAATGTGATGCATATCTGGCCATCCATAAGGATGGAGCTGAGTATGAAACAAATTCCAGGCTGTCGCAAGTTCAAAGCATTGACGGAGCTAGAGATGACATTGATGAGCTCCTAAAAACCAGAAGTCACGCAATGGGCTGCCCAAACTCAACTCGTTTTCACACACTGATCATTTGCTGCACATGCACCACCAATTCATTTCAGTCTCAACCTGGTGCCCACAGTGTAACGGCCACCTGGGCGTTGCCGCTGCAGCCCTGTCTCGCCCAGCGCGGCCCCAAACGAATTCATCACAGCGATCGTGATGGGCGTTGCGCGCCGACGGTAGCTGCGTGTGTGCCCATTTGGACGCCATGGACCGCCATCTAAACTTCTCGACCATTCATCCCGGCATTCTGAACGCAGACACTGCATACCCACCCGCCCCAACTAGATAGAAATTGGCCAATGTGCAACTTCTAGCCCAAAAACTCATTTTGTTTCTCGCTGCATCTTGTAGGCATTTGAATTCTTCATTCTGATTGAAATAATCATCATAATTGGAACATGGGAGCACGCAAAATAAACACACTGCTGTCCCCATTCTGGTGATGGTGGTGAGCAGCCACACTGCATTCCAATGTTTTGACTCACTCTCAATCAGCACAATTCCACTGCAATCCGGCCCGGGAACAGTGATGATTCTGGTGTCACCGGATCAGCCCAGGTCATGGCATCAGCTTCTTCGTCGGCGAGCACACGTGCCGACTTGGGTCTGGACCTTGGCCACTGTCCAGCGCCACCCTCACACACATAAAGCACTCCACAGTGGCAGGCATCTGACTCATGCAGCCTTCCTATGCTCAAGCTGACAAAGCTGGTCACCGCAACATCCCAAACAGGCAATGCAACAGTCACCGCTCTAATTTCTAACTCAAGTCCTGCTGCGTCGCCGTGTCACGCCTGATGGTCGGCGGTTTAAGCGGATGCAAAAAAGCGCGGCGAGTTGGGGCTTCGGTTGCAGTGAGTTGAAGCGTCTCGGGATGCTGGTCCCGCCTCGTCAAGCACCCGCACCTGGCGGCGCGATGATGACGCCGCCGTGCACCGCCGTGCTGACCGACACCCCTGCCCAACAATATGGACTGATTGGCGCGGCGTGCAGTCGCCGCGGTGCGGTGACGTCGAGGCGCAGATGGCATTGCGTGGCAACCAAGTCGTTCGTCGTGTCCAGGAAGATCGTGCCCGTCGACGGCAACTGTCCTCCTCCTGTTCAAGACTCTATTCCTATCATCTGACCACACTTGGCCCGCGTACAGCGAGCACAGGCGCCCCAACGTGCAGTGTGACAGTATCAACAGATCACCATCTCGTCGACCAGTAATCAGTGGGCTCAAAAAGCTAGAGTAGAGTCCCAGCAAGTACACGAATTCTAACAAACGACCACTCTGGCCGCCCACGTGAACTGCTCGAAAGAAGTGGCACGATTTCTAATGAGCTATACGCCCTTGAGCAGTGACATGCACTCAACAGCACCAGAGGCTCCCTCTCGCCACTGCAGCCAATTCTACCAGTTCTGATCGGGTGCGGCGGCGGTATTGAAACTGGTCACCTGTAAAGCAACATGCCCCTGATGGCAAAGATCACAGTCATCAACCGGAGTGACGCGGCAGCGCAAGCCGCGATTTAGCACAGCACAACATTCACGACTTCACCAAATGTCTCTGATTCTGAGGCAGCACATGCACAAGCCACTGGAATTCCTCTTCAGTCTTCTGGGTCTAACCAAATATAG